>CAMJPC010000001.1 GCA_946407705.1 uncultured Clostridia bacterium
GCAAAACAAAAGGGTCTGCCAAATCTGGCAAACCCTATGTGGTGGGAAGAGGTGGATTCGAACCACCGAAGTCAGTGACGACAGATTTACAGTCTGTTCCCTTTGGCCGCTCGGGAATCTTCCCATGTATTAAGTTGTTTGTGTAGTTGGTGGGCCTTCGGGGACTCGAACCCAGGACCCGCCGGTTATGAGCCGGATGCTCTGACCAACTGAGCTAAAGGCCCACGTTTACACAAGCGGTGCGTTTCAAGCGCTTGAATAGTATATAAATATTGACCCCGTTAGTCAAGCACATTTTTGCGCACGGCTAACGGGGCCAAAAAGCCTTATTTTGCAGTAATGTAACCCTTCTTTGTCAGAAGTTCGGCTGTGAGCATACCGCCGCCTGCGGCACCTCTGAGCGTATTATGCGAGAGGCAGCAGAACTTGTAATCGAAGATGATGTCATCTCTCAAGCGTGCAACAGATACACCCATTCCGTTCTCAAACATTGCGTCGAGCTTAGGCTGAGGACGGTTGTCTTCTGCAATGTACTGCAGGAAATGCTTAGGAGCAGAAGGCAGACCGAGCTTGACAGCTTCGCTCTCGTAGTTGTTCCAAACGTCGATCATCTCTTCGATGGAAGGCTTGTTCTCGAAAGAAACTGATACTGCGGCAGTATGTCCTTCCTGAACAGCTACACGGTAGCACTGTGCGGAGATAAGGGGCTTTTCAGCGATCTCGATGTGGTCGCCTGCGAACTTACCCCAGACCTTGAGGGGTTCCTTCTCAGACTTCTCCTCTTCACCGCCGATGAAAGGAATTACGTTTCCGACCATCTCAGGCCAGATATCAAAAGTCTTTCCTGCACCGGAGATAGCCTGATATGTGCAGACATTGATAGCCTTGATGCCGTTCTTGAGGAAAGGCGTGAGAGCGGGAACATAGCTCTGAATGGAGCAGTTAGGCTTAACTGCGATGAATCCTCTTGTTGTTCCGAGTCTCTTTCTCTGAGCATCGATGAGAGCTGCGTGATCGCTGTTGATCTCAGGGATGATCATGGGAACATCCTCTGTCCAACGGTTTGCGGAGTTGTTTGAAACAACAGGTGTCTCAAGCTTTGCAACCTTCTCTTCGAGGGCCTTGATCTCATCCTTCTTCATGTTGACTGCACAGAAAGTGAAATCGATCTGCTTGCAGTACTCTTCTATATCTTCCGTACTGTACACGACCATCTTCTTAACGTATTCAGGCATCGGCAGATCGATCTTCCAACGGCCTGCAACAGCTTCCTCATAGGTCTTGCCTGCAGAACTGGGAGATGCGCAGAGAGCTACGCACTCAAACCAGGGGTGGTTCTCAAGCAATGTAATAAAGCGCTGTCCTACATAACCCGTAGCACCGATAACGCCGACTCTTAACTTCTTTTCCATACTCTTTTTCACTACTTTCATTTCGAATTTTGTCCGTGTATCACGTACAATTGTTTTTGGTACGTGCACAATATTAACACAATGACTTTTTTATAACAAGTACACCCACTACAAAAAACGGTAAATACCCTGTGATAAAATATAGCAAGATAAACAACCCGGGGGATATTAACGAGTGCAGACCTTTCCCGTACTTGATCAGTACTGCAATTACATGCTTGCCGCGCTCGGAAGATCAGAGCTCACCGTCAAAGAATATACCTACGACATAATCTGCTTCTGCAGGTTCTATAAGCAGGACAAAATGATGGTTCCCTCTGATGTCTCTTTTGAAGAGATCGACGTATCAGACGTTGACGTTCCCCTTCTCAACAAAGTTACGACGGACGACCTGCTCGCCTTCATAATCTGGCTTTCGAGAACCAGAAAGCAGTCCAATGCTTCCCGTGCGAGACATGTCGCTTCCCTTAAGAGTTTCTATAAATACCTTCACTCGAAAAAACGTCTGATAGACAGCAATCCCGCCTATGATCTCGAGACACCAAAGATCGGCAAGCGCAATCCAAAGTATCTGACACTTGAACAGAGCCAGAAGCTTCTGACGACGGCATACGAGTCTCCCAAGGAATCAAACGTGCGCGATTACTGCATGCTGACACTCTTCCTCAACTGCGGAATGCGTCTGTCGGAACTTCGCGGAATCAATACCAATGACATCAGAGGAACCACCCTTACCGTTATCGGTAAAGGTAATAAAGAGAGAACAATATATCTCAACGATTCCTGCCTGGCCGCTTTGGACGACTGGCTTGCAGAGCGCGAATCCATCAAGATCAAACCCGAAGCAGGTAAAGCCCTCTTTGTATCAAAGCGAGGAACGCGTATCTCGGATGACATGATACAGATCGTAATTAAGAGGCTTCTCGAAGAAGCCGGCATAGACACGCGCGTTTATTCAGTACACAAACTCAGGCATACCGCAGCTACGCTCATGTATAAGTACGGGCATGTCGACATAAGAAACCTTCAGATGATTCTGGGACACCAGAGTGTATCAACCACTCAGATCTATACCCACGTAGATGAAGAAGCTCTCCAGAGAGCTGTAGACAGCAATCCTCTGGCGAGCTTCGATCCCGAAAAGAATTCAGGTAAAAAATCCTGATCAGCCGCTGGTGGCGGAAATAACTGCTTCCGAAGTCGGATTGATGACGGGAGCCAATACCTCTGTCGTCTCCGTTGTAGCCGCAGTCTCAGTCGAAGTGACGTTAGGATCCCCCTGCTGTTGCTGCTGAACATTGCTGCCCGCAGGAAGTCTGAGCCTGATCGGATAGAACTGGATCGCGGCAATATACTGCTGCTGGATAGACGACTTCTCGTAGATGTTACGTTCCTTGATAAGCGGCGAATTCCTGTAAGGAAGCGTTACCGCCACAAAAGCAACGAACCATACGATTCCCGCGAGGATAAGGACCTCGAACACAAGAAGCGGAGTTACCTGGAAGAAGCTGCTTACCTTATTGAGCTGCTTGGTCCTCTTAGTCTTCTTAACGTCCGTTGAGATGAACTCAGCCATCTTGTAGCTCTTCGAATCGATCTTGGTGATGATCTTTTCGATCATGGAATTACGGGTATATTCATCCAGCTTTCTCTCTTCGAAAGTAAGATCTGCCGGAAGCGGATACTCGGCTACGATAGTCTTTGCATTCTCAAGCAGGAGATCACCGAAATCATAGATTACGCGATCTCCGGGAATAGACATACGCTTTGCGTAGATATCCAGATACGATTTGACTATGGCGCGCTCACATCTTGTGGGTTCTTTCGTAATGCCGAAGACGGACGAATATACCATATCAACGGTTGCTTCATAGAAATCCTTGAGATTCTCTCGTGTCAGTTTCTCATTCCAAAGTTCATCAGACATGATCAGAAACCTCCATTTCCGGGATCGTTATCGTTAAGGAAAGCCATAGGATCTGCAGGCTGCTGCGGATAAGGACTCTGTCCGTACATATCCGGGCCGGGCTGAGGCTGATATGCCTGCTGTACAGGAGCCTGCGGGTACTGCTGATACTGCTGCTGAGGCATGGGCGGTACGGGTGCCTGCTGATACTGCTGAGGCTGGAACTGCTGCTGAGGCGGAACCGGAGCCTGCTGATACTGCTGCGGCATAGGCGGTACAGGTGCCTGCTGATACTGCTGTTGCGGCATGGGCGGCACTGGTGCCTGCTGATACTGCTGCTGAGGCATCGGCGGCTGCTGAGGCGCAGGCATCGGCTGTTGCTGAGGCTGCACGGGAGCATAAGGCTGCGGGCCGGGTTCATGCATAGGCGGCTGAACGGGCGGCTCGGGTTCACCGAAAGGAGACGAAGCTCCATACGCAGGATTATTACCCGGAACGGGAGCATTTACCGGAGCAGAAACAGGTCTTCCATAAGGATTGCCCATGGGAGGATTATTCCTTCTTGCCCTTCTGGGTTCAGGTTTGAGCGAAGGATCGCTCTCATCAAGCTGTGAAGAATATGCGGACGCCGGATAAACGAACGAGATAAGTGCAACAAGAACCGTGATGATGATCATAACGATCCTGACGTTATTTACCATGAACGCAGTCATCGCAATGGGCACGATCAGTCCGAAGCCGAGATAGAAAGCATACTCTGCGCACTTTCTGAGGTTGGTCCTTATCCTGCCGCTGCAGATAAGGTAAAGAGCATAGATGTAATAGAAATCATGAATGCCAAGGCTAATGCCGAGGAAAGCAGATGTTAAGACAAGTGTCTTTGCTGAAGGCAGAAGCGCGAAAACAAGAAGTCCGAGAACCGTTGAAGCGCTCTGGATAAGAACCCTGATCTTGGATGTCAGGATGTGCTCATAATGAGTCTTGATAAACATGCAAACCGCGCATGCAGAGAAAGCGCATACGAGGAAATAGAATGACGCCGTGGCAAGTGAGATACCGACATTTCCGAGGAAGTTCGGGATGAACACGAGCATGAAAGACAATGATACACCGAGCATGAGGAACGAGGAATTGAGGAACTTCCCTGCCCTTGAATCAGAAAGCACTCTGAGCCAGCTTCCGACAGTAAGCGGAGCTTCCTTGACGATCGTGTTGTTCTGCATGAAATAGATCATTCCGACAGCCGTGAGGATCAGAGCAGCGCCGCTGATAACGGAAACGATGAGCAATCCGTAACGCTCATAGCAAATGCCCGTAATAACCGTTCCTACGGAAACACCGAGGAAATACGAAGTGCTCTGAACGTTGTGGATTATCCTGTCACTGTAGTCCTTGTAGCCCAACTTGCCCGCATTGATCCTGTAATCTCTGAGGAAGTCCAAAGGCATTCCGAAGCAGAAACCGACAGGAAGCGCTATGACTGCTGTTACGTAAGGGATATTGATGATGCCCGCAACAAGAGCGAGGAAGTATCCCGCACCGGTTACGAAGATCAATGCAACACGGCTCGTAAGCTTTGATTTGAGTTCAAGCCTGATAGAAGAGAATCCGAAGAATCCCCAGATATAAAGGAGCAGTGCGACTGCGATCAGAGCATGCACCACATAGCGCGGCATATCCGACAGAGTGTCCTTAAAATAATCCGCAAAACATATCGGAAGCATGATGGATCCGAAAGCCGCGAAGAACGAAAGGAATCTGTTGGCATTTTCGCCGTACATGACGAGTACCGGAGTGTTTCCGGAAATACCCTGGGACATTGTGGATATGATGAGGTTAAGTTCGAAGATCGCAATACCCATCGAGATGGCGATCGAGAAGATCGTGAATATCCATGAAAGGCTCATGCCGTTCAAAGTAGACTGGAAATCAGCCTTGGGCATCATGACTTCCAATATGCCTGATACGGTATTCTCGGAAGAAATGATAGGAGCGATGGCGCAAACATAAGACTTGCCTGCTTCAGTCCTTGAAGTGAAAGCCGTCTCCTGAAGCTGGAAGCAGTTGATGTACTGGTCACCTACTCCGGTCAGATAGAACTGTTCGTTGGATGTTCCCTCAACCGTTGAAGAATACAGCCTGAGGAATGAGTCTCCGGCCATCGTATAGACGGAGATCATATAAGGCTTGTTCTCAGCGTAGGAATAGATCGGGAGCATGTACGACATGTTCTCTGAAACCTGCGTATAACTGAGTGCCGCTGCTGAAGTAACTGCGCACTTCTGCATTGCGTCTGCACGTTCACTCTCAAGAGTCGTGATATATACGGAAGAAAGCTGACGTGACATTACGAGGAGAACCACCAATATGATCGCGAAGCAATAACCGATCGCAGATGAGATGATCCTCTTGTCACGTGCCTTTGCTGACTCGGAAACCTGAGCGCCTGAATTGCCCTGTCTTCTATGCAGAAGTTTGATGAGGAGTTCCTGAAGAATGAAGATGACCACACCGATCACGACTGCGATGATGACAGCCGTAAGTATTCTTCCCTCGAGCTTGTTGCCCAGATCATAGAGTCCGTCAAATGTGCACTTGTATTCGAAAACTCCGACACACATGCCTGTGCTGTCGGTGATGGGAACGATGATGCTCTCGTAGTTCTGTCCGGTAACGGTTGTAGGATCGTACTTACCGTTGAGCCAGGTGGAGATGTCGCGGTTTGCAACTGCGAATTCGGAAGTATCCCCTACTCCCTCGCTGACGAGAAGTGAAAGCTGACCATCCTTGTAAGCGAAAAGACCGTAGCCTTCAGCCGACAGATTTTCGCTGGTGGTATCTGCAAGCATGAGGCTCAGGATCGAACCGTACTTAAGCGGTGAATTTACCGTTGCGGATGTGAAATCGTCACCGTCGATGCAGATCTTGGCAACATCACAAACCTGACTGATCTTTTTGTCAGAGATGCTCTTGAACTCACCTTCAAACTGAAGTCTCATATGGTGAACCGCGAACGAAACAGCCGCGATAGACACGATAAAAGATACTATTGTAAGAATAACGATTCGCACAAGACGGTCAACAACATTGCCCTTCTCCTGAGCGCGATCATTTCTCAGATTTGCCATAAAGTCCTCACCTCTAAAAGTAGTCGGAAAAACTCAATGTAATATTATACTCTTTAATTTACAAAAAATAAAATAAGGACAACTGCCGAAGCAATTGTCCTGATATGGTTGCGGAGGTGGGACTCGAACCACACGACCTCCGGGTTATGAGCCCGACAAGCTACCAACTGCTCTACTCCGCGATATTGATTTGTATTGCATTATTCGGAATAAATGGTGCTCGTGACCGGACTTGAACCGGTACGGATTTTACTCCGACGGATTTTAAGTCCGTTGCGTCTGCCAATTCCGCCACACGAGCCTATCCGTAAATGCCACAAGATACTAACACGCGACTCTATTAATGTCAAGGCACGGCTTTTTCTGTCAGATTCACCGCTTAAGTTGTAATCTAAACTTAATCTGAACTTCTTTGGTATATTATTGAATGAAAATCGATTATCGATAGAATAAGAATATATTTGAAATAGAGAGGAAACAATTATGCCATTTGATCCGGATGACCTGAATAAGAAGAACAATTTCGGAAACGGGTTAAACAAACCGAACAACGACAAAGATGATTTTGTAGGATCTTCTTTTGCCGTTCAGTTCAAACCCGGCGATCCAGCCAATTCCGTATCTGACAAACTGAAAGAAAGCCAGAATGGCTTTGATCAGGATTTCGACAGCTTCAAGGATGAGTTCGATGACTTTATTCTTGATGATACGATCTCCGCTTTTAAGCCCATCTCTGATAACGGTGAAGCAGCCAAGCCCTCTTTTGCTCCTGAAACCGAAGAACCCAAGGCAAAGGAAGCAGAACCAGTAGCTAAAGAAGAAAAGCCTGCTGCTCCCGAGAAAAAGGATGATTCTGACATTCCCGCATTCCCCAAGAACGGCGGAACATTCGACAGAAAGCCTTCTGATGATGTATCCAACGGTCCTGATAAGACAAACACTCCTGTTTTCGGCAGCGCCGGCAAGGCTCAGTCAAAACTTTCCGAAGCTGAACAGAAGAAAGAAGAGAAACTCTTCAAGTCAGGAAACAATCTTGATTACGCTACATCCGAGCATGACAAGAACAAGAGTCCTTTTGCAAATGCCAAGCGTCCCGAGATGCCCGAAGCTGAAGGCGTTGATATCCCCAGAGCTGAAAAGAAGCCTGAGGTAAAGACATACGGCAAGGTGTCTTCAGGCGTTAACGCTTTCGGATCAGATAAGCTCCCTGAGATCCCCGAGATGGAGCGCAAAGAGGAAAAGGCACCTTCTCCTTTCGTTATAAGGCCCACTCCCACTCCGAGGCCCGCTGTTCCCAAGGCACCCGCAGCAGCAAAGCCTGCTCAGACCGAAAAGCCTGCACCGGCTGCTCCCGCCGCTCATACACCTCCGGCAGCAGCTCATCAGGCTCCTGCAGCAGCAAAGGCTGCTCAGACTGAAAAGCCTGCACCGGCTGCTCCCGCTGCTCATACGCCCCCGGCAGCAGCTCATCAGGCTCCTGCAGCAGCAAAGGCTGCTCAGGCAGAAAAGCCCGCACCCGCTGCTCCCGCTGCTCATACTCCTCCGGCAGCAGCTCATCAGGCTCCTACAGCAGCAAAAGCTGCTCAGGCTGAAAAGCCCGCACCGGCAGCTCCCGCTGCTCATACACCTCCGGCAGCTGCTCATCAGGCACCTGCGGCCGCCAAGGCTGCTCAGGCTGAGAAAGCAGCACCCGCTAATGATAAAGCAACTGTAGGACAGCGTCCCGGAGAAATGGCCAAGCAGAGTGCCCCCGCTTTTTCAAAGCCGGCACCTACTGGAGCTGCAATCGATTCCATCAGACCAGAAGACGCAAGAAGAACCCTTGCTGTCGAAAAGAGCCAGAATGCAGTTTCTTCTGTTCCGCATGAGAAGCCGAACATCTCTCCTGTCACGGTCAGAAAGACCAAGAACAAGAAAGAATCCAAGTCTGCAAAGGATCCGGGAGTTGGCGGAATCATCACTCTCGTTGTCATCATCGTTGCTTTCATCGGCATCCTCCTGCTGCTGCAGAATCTCGATAAGATCGGTTCCGTATTCGGCAGAAAACCTGTTGAAACGCTTCCTACTATCCAGCCAACTACGGCTACAGATGCTGTAGCAACAACGACTACGGAAGCAACTACTACCACAACAACAGAAACAACTACTGAAACTACAACAGAGACAACAACGGAAGCCACTACGGAAGAAACCACGACTGAAGCTACCACAACGACCACTAAGGCTACTACGAAAGCCACGGCTAAGCCGACTTCCAAGAAAAAGTCATCATCTTCCGGTATCGCGACAAGAGCCTTCAAGACAAGCATCACAGGCTTCAAGCGTACTTCTTCAGGTTTCAGCTTCACCGTTGTAATGAAGAATAATTCAGGCAAGACAGCAAGCCTCAAGAAGTCCCTCAGGGAACTCGATCTGCAGCTTATGTCTACCGCTCCCATCAAGAGCCTTTCTTCCAAGTACTTCACGTTCAAGGTACGTAACGGCTGGTGGGTAGGCACACCTAAGGATGCTCTCATCAAGTCCGGTGAGAAGCTCACTATCACTATCAACGTTAAGACAAACGGCAAGACTAAATACTTCGGTTACAAGAAGAGTTATTTCGGATGGAACTGATCCCGACCAAGTCAAACCAAAAGAAAGGGCTGAACTTCTGTTCAGCCCTTTTTAATTCGTTTTTTAGCTTCTCATTCCTTGATCTTTACCGTATCAAATACGAACTTGTCTTTCTTGTAATCGATCTTAAGTGACTCGACATCCTTAAGCTCTCCGGCAAGGAACATATCTGAAAGCGGATCTTCAATGTTCTTTCTGATCGCTTTTCTGAGAGGTCTTGCACCATACTTCTCATCGTATCCGATGGCAGCAAGCCTGTCGCCTGCAGCCTTGGTGATCGCTCCCTTGATATGCTTGTCTTCGAGAGAACTGAAGACATCCTTGATCATGATGTCAACGATCGAACGGATCTCCTCAGGCTTGAGAGCCTTGAAGATGATGGTGTCATCCACCCTGTTCAGGAACTCCGGACGGAATGTCTCCTTAAGAGCTGACTGGACGTGCTGCTCCAAAGCCTCATGAGTGCTGTTGAAGAATCCGATCGTGGATGCCTTTGCAGAACTTCCGGCATTCGACGTCATTATGATAATGCAGTTCTCAAAGTTGACATGCAGACCATGGCTGTCCGTAAGAACGCCGTCATCAAGCATCTGCAGGAGCAAGTTAAATACATCGGGATGAGCCTTTTCGATCTCATCAAAGAGGATTACTGAATAAGGCTTACGTCTTACCTGCTCTGTCAGCTGGCCGGCATCGTCAAATCCGACATATCCCGGAGGGGAACCGATCATCTTACTGACTGAATGAGGTTCCATGTATTCTGACATGTCTATCCTGATAAGAGCCTCTTCGGAATCAAACATGACTTCCGCAAGAGCCTTAACAAGCTCTGTCTTACCTACGCCGGTAGGTCCTACGAAAATGAAAGAAGTAGGCTTATGCTTCTTGGTAAATCCTGCTCTGGTACGTCTGACGGCATTTGAAACGGCATGTACCGCTTCTTCCTGGCCGATGACTCTCTTATGCAGTCTCTCTTCAAGATGCGCAAGCTTCTCCGTCTCTGTCTCGGAAATGGATTTGAGAGGGATTCCGGTCCACATCTCTACTACCCTTGCGATATCTTCAACCTGGATCGGGTCAGGCTTAACATCGTTCTCGAGTGACTCAAGTTCGTTGGTAAGCTTATCTACCTTTGCCTTGAGTTCTGCAGCCTTCTCATAGTCCTGCTCGCGCTCTTCGGGAGAAGAATTCTCCATCGAGTCGATCTGGCGCTGATGCTCGGTCTTCGCTTCCTCAAGTGCCTTCTTGGTATTTGCGATCTTAACGAGCTTTATATTCTTGAGATTTGCAGCAGAACCTGCCTCATCGATGAGGTCTATCGCCTTATCGGGGAGGTATCTGTCAGTGATATATCTCTTCGAAGCCTTAACAGCAAATTCGAGTACTTCGTCAGAGTAAGTTACATAGTGGTGCTTCTCATAGTAGTCCTTGATGCCTTTGAGGATCTCTATGGATGTCTCGACCGAAGGTTCATCGAGCATGACCTTCTGGAAACGTCTCTCAAGAGCTGAATCCTTCTCGATCTTCTTGAACTCTGCAGTAGTCGTTGAACCAAGAATGCGCAGCTCGCCACGCGCAAGCGCAGGCTTTAAGATGTTGGCTGCATTTGTTGAACCTTCTGCATCACCTGCACCAATGATGGTGTGGAGCTCATCAATGACGAGAATGATGTTCTCAGCCTTGATAGCCTCGTTGATAACGCCCTTGATACGGCTCTCGAACTGACCTCTGAACTGTGTGCCTGCAACCATTGCGGGAAGGTCTAACTGCCATACCTGCATGTTGAGGAGCTTATCAGGAACCGATCCTTCCACGATCTTTACTGCGAGACCCTGGGCGACAGCGGTCTTACCTACACCTGGAGCACCGATGAGAACAGGATTGTTCTTGGATCTGCGGTTAAGGATCTGGATACATCTCTCGATCTCCTTGTCACGTCCGACTATCCTGTCTATCTTGCCCTGTGATGCGCGCTCGGTAAGGTTTGTACCGAACTCGCTCAGATACTTCATTCTGGAACGGCCCTTACGCTTGTCCCTGACGTTCTCAGAGCCTTCACGCTCATCACCTTCAGAACCGGGCCTTCTGCCAAAAAGGTTATCGAAGAGAGACGGACGGCGGCCGTCACCTTCCTTTTCCTTACCCTTTCCGTCTTTGTCGTCAGGCTTCTCGGGATCGGAAATGCCTACGGGCGTGCTGTCCTCGTCGAACTCATAAGAATCATCGTCATCATTTCCGTCGAAATCAAGATCTCCCCCGGCAAGCTGCTTGAGGAAATCACCCGGGTCGACCGACATGCCGTTGTTGGAGATCATCTCCTCAAGCCTGTCGCTCATCTCATCAATGTTATCCGCATTGATGCCCGTAGCCTTAAACATATCGGTAACTCCGGCAATGCCGGACTCATATGCGCACTTGAGGCAAAATCCCTCGTCAATGCGCTTGCCGTCTTCATAACGGCTCGTAAATACTATTGCGTGTCTTGTCTTACATATGCTGCAAAGTGCCATTTGCCTAATTCTCCGTCGTTTTTACTCCGTCCCTTGTTCCTTGATCTTCCTTCTTACTCTCGGACCTGTAATTATATCATATTGTTCTTCTTCGAGCCTTGCGGTGTCGATGAACGCCGAAATATCGGCATACTGGCCGTTCTTACGCGCCTTCTCGAGCACAGGCTTAAGGAACTGTCCCGTATAGGACTTCTTTACCTTGCATATATCCTCAGGTGTTCCCTTTGCTATTACCTGTCCGCCGTCGTCACCGCTCTCGGGACCGAGATCGATGATGTAGTCGGCTGTCTTGATGACGTCCAGATTGTGCTCGATTACTACAACCGTATTCTTGTTCTCGGTCAGACGCTCAAGGATCTCTACGAGCTTATGTACATCAGCTACGTGAAGACCGGTCGTAGGCTCATCCAAAACATAGATCGTCTTACCTGTTGAACGGCGTGAAAGCTCGGATGCGAGCTTGATCCTCTGTGCCTCACCTCCGGACAGCGTCGTTGAGGGCTGTCCGAGCTTTATGTAACCAAGTCCAACATCCTGAAGTGTCCTAACCTTCTTATAGATGGCGTTGTGGTTCTTGAAGAACTCGCAAGCCTCATCTACGGACATCTCAAGTACATCGGAGATGTTTTTACCGTTGTACCTTACTTCCAGAGTCTCACGGTTATAACGTTTGCCCTTACAAACGTCACACGTGACGTAGATGTCAGGCAGGAAATGCATCTCGATCTTGTTGACGCCGTCACCCGAGCAGGCTTCGCATCTGCCGCCCTTGGTATTGAACGAGAATCTTCCGGGACCGAATCCTCTTGCCTTAGCATCGGGAGTCTCAGAGAAGAGCTTTCTTATAAGATCGAAAAGACCGATATAGGTAGCAGGATTACTCCTGGGCGTCCTTCCTATGGGGCTCTGGTCGATGCAGATGATCTTGTCGAGGTTTGAGTATCCCGTTATCCTCTCGCACTGTACGCGCGTCTTGTGAGCGCCGTTAAGCTCGTGTGTGAGGTATGGAACCAGAGTCGAATTGATGAGCGAAGACTTGCCTGAACCGGATACGCCGGTTACGACAGTAAACAGACCCAACGGAATATCAACGTTGATATTCTTGAGGTTATTTACCGTAGCGCCCTTGATGGAGAGCATCTTCTTGGGATCCGGCTTTCTTCTGTCAGACGGAACGGGAATGAACTTCCTGCCGGACAGATAATCTCCGGTAACGGATTCGGGTGTGTTGATGACATCCTCTATGCTGCCCTGTGCTACCACCTTGCCTCCGAACACGCCTGCGCCGGGACCGATGTCTATCAGGTGATCAGCTGCCCTCATGGTCTCTTCGTCATGTTCTACGACGAGGATGGAATTACCCAGATCCCTGAGCTTGAAAAGTGTCTTTATCAGCTTGTCGTTATCTCTCTGGTGAAGACCTATGGAAGGCTCGTCAAGAACATAGAGAACGCCCTGAAGACCTGCACCGATCTGTGTTGCAAGCCTGATCCTCTGTGCTTCGCCTCCGGAAAGAGTAGCCGAAGATCTAGATAGCGTCATGTAATCCAATCCGACATCGTAAAGGAATCTGAGTCTTGCCGATACTTCCCTGAGAATGGGAGCGGATATCTCAGACTTCATTTTCGAGAAAGTGAGACCTTCAAAGAACGTGATCATGTTCTTAACTGAAAGGTTCGTAAGCTCACTGATGTTCTTCTCGCCTATCTTTACCGCAAGACTGTTGGGATTGAGCCTTGCGCCGCCGCATACCGGGCATACGTCGATGCTCATATATCGCTCATATGAAGCCTTTGCTTCCTCGGACATCGATTCTCTCCAACGCCTGTTGACGCTGGGAACAACGCCTTCCCAGGCTGCGTAGTAATCGCCTTCCCTGGGATATACGGAATTGGTCGTGTCGATCTTCAGCTTCTCTCCGCCGTTGCCGTACATGATAATATCCTTGATCCTGTCAGGGAGCTTGTAGTAAGGAACGTCGAGTGAGAAACCGTACTTCTCGGACAATGCGATGATGAATCCTCTTCCCCAGCTCTTGGGGTCATCGAAATTCCAGCCTGCTGTCCTTATTGCGCCCTCGTTGATGGATAACTTGGGATTGGTTATACAGAGCTCGGGATCAACCTTGATGAGCGTTCCTATGCCCGAGCAATTGGGGCAGGCGCCTTCAGGGCTGTTGAACGAAAAGCTTCTTGTAGTGATCTCACCGAAAGATATTCCGCAGTCAGGGCATGCAAGGTTCTGCGAGAAGAATTCCTCATTCGTCTCGTACTCCTTCTCTCCCTCTCCGTTTATCTTAGCGGTCTGCGTCTCAACGAGCAGGAGTCCGCCCGAAAGCTTAAGCGCGGTCTCGCAGGAGTCATTAAGTCTTGTTGTGTTGGACTCCTTTATGACAAGACGGTCTACTACAACGTAGATTTCGTGTTTGTTGTTCTTATTGAGCTTGATCTCTTCATCAAGCTCATACATGATGCCGTCGACCTTGACCCTCGCAAAGCCCGAACGTCTGAATCCGTCGAAAAGCTTTCCGAACTCACCTTTCTTGCCCCTTACCATAGGAGCGTAGATGATCATCCTGGTGCCTTCCTCGTATTCTTTCAGCTTGTCGATTATCTGGTCAATGGTCTGCGTACGGATGGGCTTGCCGCACTTGGGGCAGTAAGGCTCGCCTACTCTCGCGTAGAGAAGTCTGAGATAGTCATAGATCTCGGTAACGGTTCCGACAGTGGATCTCGGATTGGATACAGTTGATTTCTGGTCGATAGAGATCGCCGGCGAAAGGCCTTCGATACTGTCCAGATCAGGCTTCTCGAGCTGGCCAAGGAACATCCTTGCGTAAGAAGAAAGAGACTCCACATAACGGCGCTGTCCCTCTGCATAAATGGTGTCAAAAGCCAAAGATGACTTACCGGAACCCGAAAGTCCGGTTATAACGACCATCTCCCGTCTTGGTATATCGATATCTATGTTTTTGAGGTTATGCTCTCTGGCGCCTCTGATCTTGATGAACTTATTCTTTTCCATACTTATTTCCGCCAATGACAACAAGGAATTATAACACGGATTATAAATATAATCGTGTTAATTAAGCGGACAATTTGTCACCCGCGTTATGCGAATGCGGATCAGGATAAATCTCACCTTCTGATATAAGTGAAAGGACACCCGTAGAAGCTGTCGTCTTCCCCGGAATTTATCTCTATCTTCTGGATGACCGTGCCTGCTTCGACAGCCTTGAAAACAAGCTCGTGCTCTCCTCTTGAAAGCTCTGCGTCAAAGCTTATCTTCCTCTGGTTGTCCAAGACTGCATTGCACCAGTTCGTATCATGTGCCGTTCCTATGCCGTAGTTCTCAGGCAGCATAAACAGTTCCTTTTCAGTTCCGTCGAGCGAAGCGATGAACCTTACCCTGCTGTCCTTTCTGGGATTGTTGTTCGGGGTGAAACAGAACGTTACGTGATAAGTCCCTTCGTTGTTAATGAAGAATCTGTAAGAAAGGGACGGCGCGTCATTATCACTGTAATCCTTCGCAAGCGGATACGGCTTCATTGCCGACATCGCCTTGCCGTAGTTTTGTATTATCAGCCAGCCGGATCCGTCAGGCGCATAAGAATCTGTAAAGCAGCCTGCGGAGATGCCTATGTATCCCAGCGTCTCTACAAACGTGCCCGTGGAGTAAGACGCAGGATCAAAGACCCTGGCTTTAATGGGTATATCAGTATGATCCGGATGATAATTTACCGAAAGTGTGCTCTCGGAATCCTCTGACAGCATTGACCAGTCAATGCTCACCTTACAGCACATCAATCCTGAAATGGCCTCACAAACGTCAATATTGATCCACTCCGCGTAAGTACTGAAAGACAGACCGTCCTTGTTGTTCATCACGATCACTGTCTCAGTATTGTCTTCAAACGAAGAGAATACTAATTCGCCTGCGTCATTACCCAGAATAACAGGTTCGTTAAAATTGATGGAGACCAGCTGATCACCGCACTTCGCATAATCGAGATAAACAGGCTCCGGATATTTAGATCCTTCATCGTTCCAGTTAACGAAATCAACGTGCTTGGAAGACATCATGCCCTTCCATTTGCCGCCGCTCATATCTTCGTTATACTGTCTTACGAGCTCTATGTCCCTGTCTATCGTCTTTTTGAGAAGATCCGCGATGTTATTGGCCGCATAAACGTTCAAGCCTGCAAGGAGCTGATTTAAGCCTGCGTATATCATCATCTTCCTGAGATTTGCCGATGCCATTGCAGGAAACTGTACGAGCCCGAAAAGAGCATTGCCGCGGTCAGTCGTAAAATCGATGCCGAGGCTCTCGGAAACGGTTTCAATCTGTTCGGCACGTCTTAATTCCTCGAACGCCTCAAGGCTGTCAGCAAACTTGAACGTATCGGGATGTGTAGCCTCTGGACGCCTGTCCCCGTTAAATCTCGGGTATTCGAAAAGGATCTCGAAAACATCCTTCTTCTCTTCCTCGCTCAATGAATCTCCGAACTGCATGTCGATCCATTCCTGCAGGAAATCGTCAGTAAGATCAGGTTCGCTCCACTTCTCGAAATCGTAAGCAAGTTCCATGAAATAACTCAACGGGAGTTCTTGCGGACGCAGATCTCCGACGTTCGCTATCCATATCTTTCTGATGCCGTATGCATAAGCTGTCGTCAGCTGCTCC
Organism: uncultured Clostridia bacterium; assembly: GCA_946407705.1. Lineage (GTDB taxonomy): Bacteria > Bacillota > Clostridia > Saccharofermentanales > Saccharofermentanaceae > Saccharofermentans. Next base: position 16,253 of record CAMJPC010000001.1, read on the forward strand.
CATGCCTTTACGAGCGGAGTGGAATTGACCCACTCGTAAGAGATTGGATCTCCGTGATAATCAAAGTGATAGTAGATGCCCCAGCCTGCCTTGCGGTCCCTGTTCTTCTCGTCAGGTACTGTTCTGAGGTTTGCAAAGTTATCGTCTGACAAAAGAAGTGTTGCGTCTTCGATTCCTTCCCAACTAGCAAGTCCTTCAGTGTCCTTGTCGCCGTAGAAATAATCCTCGACTTCCTTATAAAGTGCCAGGACCTTTACCGAATCACCTAAACCGTGCCTGTTAAGTATCTCTTTCTGCGCAGTAATGGTGTGCTTGAGAAGGTCTATATTATCCTTGAGCGTTGCATCTTCGCCCAGGATCTTGCTGTCCCTCTCGCCTCTCATTCCTATCGTGATGAGCGAACGGAAATCCTTATTGCGGACAACCGAATCTTCCCAGAATCTCTTAAGGCCTTCCGGATTTGAATAGAAGCTCCAATCAGCTCCGTAGCCCTTGGAGTTATCGCCGCTCATATAGTGAGAGAACTCTTCTCCCGCCCTGAACAAAGGCTCGTGATGGGACGTGCCCATGTAGATGCCCAATTCGTCTGCAAGCTCTGCAGAAGCCGTAGGAAATGCTCTTCCGTCCTCACTGAAGACCGCGCTCCACATGGCAGGCCAGAGGAAATTACCCTTGAGCCTTAAAAGAAGATCGAAGACCTTCTCATAGAAATCCTCATTGAAATCACCGAAAGTGTTGGTTACCCAGGAACCGAGTGACGGCCATTCATCGTTCAAGAAAAAGCCCCTGTACTCGACCGAAGGTCTCTTGGAGACAAATTTCAGACAAGACTCCTCAGCTTCAATTACCTCTTTTCTTTCAGTCACCGCATCGCCGAAATAATGCCATGGCGATACTCCAAACAGTGACGAGATGTGGTAAAGTCCGTATTCGGCGCCGAGCTTGTCGCTGCCTGCGATAAAGACAACGAGCTTTCCGTCTTCGTTTTTGTAATTGATAAAGAACTGCTCCCTGCCGTTCTTTATCTCTTCCGGGATCACTATGGATTTTGAAGAGAACAACTTCTCAAGGCCATCCTCATTCCATATGCCTGCAACGATGACGAAATCGCATCCTTCAGCTGTTCCGTCACTTAAGTCCAGGTCTCTTACGACTCTGACATGCTTGATATTGCAGCCGGATACTTTTCGGATATCCTGAGCCAGGAAACTCGCAACTCTCAATATGCCCTTGTCTTTGCCGCTTACGAATACCGCAGCTTTCGAATCCTTACCGAACAACCTTATTCCTGACATTTTCTACCTCTCAAACCCAAAGCAATGCTTTCTCTGCAAATCTTGCACCCAATATGCTCTTGTTCTGCGGGTGAAGCTCAAACGGTTCGGACAGATCCTTTGCGCTTACCGATGCGCACAAAGGAACCATTTCCGGTGCATTCATCTGCATCTCCTGAACCGTCTTCCAGCCGTCCTGGATGGTAAGTCCGTCATCGGGGAAACCGGTCGCGATATCGCCGTTCTTGCCGTTTGCAGGATCATCGAAATCTGCCATTACGGTGCAGATAACGGGAAGATCGTCATTAAATACTTCCCTGAACTTTAAGACCATTGCCTTGAACTTCTCATCGTATCTTCTGGGATCATTTGCGTTGGACTCGCCCTGATACCACCAGATGCCCTTCAGCGCAAGATCTTTTACCGGAAGCACTGAAGACTGGAACAGAGCGGACGGGATCCACTGGGCCATAAAGAACTTGTCTTTCTCTATGTTTGTCCTGCTGCCTGTCTTATATTTCCATGTTCCCGTCAGGTCTATCTTCTTTCCGCCTGACTTAATAAAATACTTATGCTCGGGAAGGAATGCGCCGCAGCCGTGCTCTACAAGGAGTCTTACGGCAATGAGATTCTTTCCGGGCCTTAACACCTTGGATGAGAACGGATATTTTCTCGGCGGATAGCAGTAGCCTGTCATTCCCACCTGTTTTCCGTTTATGTATGTGATGTCTGAATCGACCATCTCGCCGAGATAAAGGAATGCATCCTCATCCTTTATATCGTCTTCGGAGAGCTCAAATTCGCGGTAGAGCCAGACACTTCCGAAAAAGATATCTCCCTCACCCGTATTCCTGATAAAAGGCACTTCGATATCAGCTGCATCATCAGGGACCCTGTTCTCGAATCCCTTGCCGAGATCACCATTTAAAGTATCTACCCATGCCGCCTGCGTAATATCCTGATTCTTCAGAAATTCCTGGACTTTGCCGTCTTCCATGAAAGGCTTTGCATCCTCTCTGAAATTGCCGAATCCGTCCAAAAGGTCAAGAGGCATCCAGGCTTCTATCGAAGCTCCGCCCTGAGCCGCATGAACGAGTCCTATCGGGATACCCAGCTTGTCGTAGAGCCTTTTCGCACCGAAAAAACCAACAGCGCTGAAGTCCATCAAGTCCTTTCCACTGGCTTTGGTCCACGGTGCATCGGGAAGGCTTGCCTTCTTTGCGGGATCGAGCCTGTAATCCGGCGTCAGAAGATACTGTCTTACATAAGGATAATCGCTCTCTTTGACTTCTTCTCCGGTAACGTCCAAAGTCCTGTATACGGGAAGTTCCATATTGGACTGTCCCGAGAGATAGTAAACATCGCCAAAGCAGACATCTTCATAAGCAATCGATTCAGTGCCGCTAGAGACCGTCAGCTTATACCCGGTACCCGCTTCATGAATGCCAAGTGCGCATACGAATTCTCCGCCTGCTGCAGGAGCTTTATACTCTTCCTTAGAGCCATCCTTTTCGAGCGTAACGGTAACATCACCTTCTGCCTTACCGAAAATTCGGGCTTGTTTGCCTCTTTGAAGGATCATTCCGTTTCCAAAGATACCTGCGGGAACAAGTTTACATTGATCACTCATAATCGGGTATAACCTTTCTCGTTTTATCTGATTACACCGATTATATACTAAACAAAAATAAAAGGAGTGCCTGCATCAGACACTCCTTCATTTATCTGGTGACCCCAAGCGGATTCGAACCGCTGATTGCGCCGTGAGAGGGCGCCGTCTTAACCACTTGACCATGGGGCCGTTTGACTTTTGCCCGTGTATATTACCACAGGTTCAAGTCTGACGCAAGTATAAAGAGTTACCTTTCGTTCATCGGAACGTAAGGTCTTCTCTTGTTGACGCACTTGAAGGCCGGACGCATTATCCTGCCGCCGCTTACGATCTCCTCGATTCTGTGAGCGCTCCAGCCTGCGATCCTTCCGCATGCGAACAGCGGAGTAAACAGCTCCTGCGGGATGCCAAGCATCGAATAAACGAGTCCTGCGAAATAGTCAACGTTCGCACAGACGATCTTGTCGTTCTTCTTTACCTCGTGGAATACATCAGGTGCGAGCTTTTCGACGCGCAGATAGAGATTGAAAAGATCCATGTTGCCGGTCTCTCTTGCAAGGAGCTCAGCATACTTTCTGATGGTGACGGTCCTCGGATCTGAAAGCGTATAGACTGCGTGACCGATACCGTAGATAAGTCCTGAGCGGTCGAAGGCCTCTTTCTTGAGGATAGATGTAAGGTATGCCCTTATCTGGTCTTCGTCCTCCCAGTTGCTTACATGCTCTCTTAAGTCCTTCATCATGCCGTATGCCTTGTTGGACGCGCCGCCGTGCTGAGGACCCTTGAGAGAGCCTACGGCAGCCGCTATAACGGCATATGTATCAGAACCTGTGGAAGATACCGCATGTGTAACGAAAGTCGAGTTGTTTCCGCCGCCGTGCTCAGCGTGGAGCACGAGCATGAGATCCAAGATCCTTGCTTCAAGTTCAGTGAACTTTCCGTCGGCACGCATCAGATAAAGGATGTTCTCGGCGGTATTGTACTCGGGCTTGGGATCGTGGATATAAAGGCTGTGATGCTCTATATAGTGTCTTCTTGCCATATACGCATAAGCGATAAGGACAGGGAATCTTGCGATAAGCTCGGTGCACTGTCTGACTACGTTCGGGATGTCTGTCGAATCAGGATTGTCATCATAAGAATATAGCGCGAGAACGGATCTTGCGAGCTTGTTCATGATGTCCGGAGAAGGAGCCTTCATGATCATGTCCTCGGTAAAGTTCTCGGGAAGTCTTCTTACGCTGGACAGAAGGTCATTGAAGCTTTCAAGCCCTTCCTTTGTGGGAAGATCGCCGGTAAGCAGAAGGAATGCGATCTCTTCAAAACCGAATCTCTTCTGCGGAAAAAAGCCGTTAACGAGATCGGAGATCTCATAACCCTGATAGAAGAGCTTTCCTTCAACAGGGATCCTGTCGGCATCGTCAACGATGTAGCTCATGACCTCGCCGACCTCTGTAAGGCCTACGAGAACGCCTGTACCGTCGTTGTTGCGAAGGCCGCGCTTAACGTTATATTTCGTGTACAGATCGGGATTGATATGCGATTTGACGCTCGCGATATCGGCGATCTTATTGATAAGCTGTTCTTTCTGTTCCTGATTCATATGATCACATCCTGTCCGGATATACCGGTGTTACTGTAGAGATAACTCTTATGAGTGCTGCTCTCTGGTGAAGTTAAGAAGTCCGCCTGCAAGGAGCATGCCGCACTGTCTGTCTGAGATGGAAAGAGTAGTTGCGAAATCGTAGCCCTGAGTCTTGTTTGTAACGATGACGGGCTTTCCTTCCTTGGAAGCTGCGACAACCTGATTTCTTGCATCCTTGATCTCGAGTTCGTCGAGAAGACCGAGCTTGTCATAGTCAGCCTTGTCGTTGAATACGAGCGGAAGGATTCCGTTGTTGATCAGGTTAGCCATGTGAATTCTTGCGAATGAGAGTGCGATTACGCCCTTGACTCCGAGCTGGAGAGGAGCGAGCGCAGCGTGCTCACGTGAAGATCCCTGACCGTAGTTCTCGCCGCCTACGATGAAGCCGCCGTTGTTCTCCTTAGCTCTCTTGGGGAACTCCTCATCACAAGGCGTGAGGCAGAAGTCAGCGAGATAAGGAACGTTACTTCTGTAAGGCAGAAGCTTAGAGTTCGAAGGCATGATGTGGTCAGTCGTGATATTGTCCTCGAGCTTGATCAATACCTTGCCGTCAACCTCTTCACCGAGCTTTGTGTTAACCGGGAAAGGCTTGATGTTCGGGCCTCTTACGACCTCGACATCGTTGCTTGATTCAGCAGGCATGATGACCATGTTGTCGTTGACCATGAAGTTCTCGGGCATCTCGACTACCGGAGGTTCACCGAAATCAGCGGGGTCTGTAACAACACCTGTGATGGCTGCAACTGCAGCAACCTCAGGGCTTACGAGATAGATGGAAGCGGACTTTGTTCCGGATCTTCCATAGAAGTTTCTGTTATTTGTACGCAGTGATACAGCGTTTGTCTTAGGAGACTGGCCCATGCCGATGCAGGGTCCGCATCCGCACTCGATGATCCTTGCGCCTGCAGCGATCATGTCGGAAAGAGCGCCGTTCTCAGCGAGCATGTTGAGAACCTGCTTAGAACCGGGAGCGATAACGAGTGAAACGTCAGGTGCTACAGTGTGGCCCTTGAGGATCGCTGCAACCTTGAGCATGTCGTAGAGTGAAGAGTTAGTGCAGGAACCGATGCAGCACTGGTCAACCTTGAGGCCTGCAACTTCCTTGATGGAAACTACCTGGTCAGGCATGTGAGGCTTAGCAATGAGAGGTCTCAATGCTGCGAGGTCGATCTCGATCTCCTCATCGTAGACTGCGTCGTCATCAGCCTTGATCTCAGACCATGCGTCTTCCCTGTCCTGAGCCTTGAGGAATGCTCTTGTAACCTCGTCAGAGGGGAAGATCGAAGTTGTAGCGCCGAGCTCAGCGCCCATGTTTGTGATGGTGGCACGCTCAGGAACCGAAAGAGTCTTAATGCCGTCGCCTGCATACTCGATGATCTTGCCTACACCGCCCTTAACGGTCATGATGCGGAGAACCTCGAGGATGATGTCCTTAGCAGTTGCCCAGTTGCCGAGCTTGTTCTTAAGAGTGACACGAACCATCTTAGGCATCGTGATGTAGTAAGGACCGCCGCCCATTGCTACTGCAACGTCAAGTCCGCCTGCACCGATAGCAAGCATTCCGATACCGCCGCATGTAGGTGTATGTGAGTCAGAACCAAGGAGAGTCTGTCCCGGGATACCGAAACGCTCTACGTGAACCTGGTGGCAAACGCCGTTGCCCGGACGGGAGAATCTGATGCCGTGCTTGGCAGTAACTGTCTGAATGTACTTGTGGTCGTCAGCGTTCTCAAAACCGGACTGAAGCATGTTGTGATCGATATAAGCAACTGAAAGCTTGGTCTTAACGCGGTCAACGCCGATAGCCTCGAACTGGAGGTATGCCATGGTACCTGTGGAATCCTGTGTAAGGGTCTGGTCGATCCTGATGGAGATCTCCTCACCTGCTTTCATCTCACCGGACAAAAGGTGTTCTTTGATAATCTTCTGTGAAATTGTCATTCCCATGGATATGATCCTCCTTATATTAGCGTTGCAATTATAGCATTTTTAAATATAAAAAGCAGAGAGTGCCCGCAATGAACGGCAAATTTCAATATTTACAACAAAAAGACCTTTTTCGAGGTCTTTGTTTTTATCAAATTGTTTAAGAGATTAAGGGATTACAAGTCACTTGCGCTTTGATGCAAGTACGTAACCCGTTATGGCGGAAGCAGCCGCGGCATTGAGAGACTCGGCTTTTCCGGGCATCGGGATCTTAACTAAGCGGGTGCATTTAGCTGATGTCTCAGAAGTAAGTCCCCTTCCTTCGTTTCCGATGAGATAAGCCGCAGGAAGCTTAAGATCAGCATCATTGAGGTCTTCCCCTTTAAGATGCATCGCAAGTGAATCCACGTTGTTCTTATCGAAAAATGCAAACGCATCGTCCATAGACGCTGTAACCAGAGGCAGATGCCATACCGATCCCATGGAGGCACGGAGCGTCTTCTCATTGAAGGGATCGCAAGTCGATGGCGACATGATGACTGCGGTGAAATCAAAAGCGTCAGCCGTTCTGATTATGGTTCCGAGATTACCTGGATCCTGTATGTCTTCAAGCACGGCGTATATGTCGTTTCCGTCTCCCCTGAACGGGATCTCTTTCTCCAAAACAGGCTGTTTTAGAATGCATGCGATGCCCTGCGGATTGACGGTTGAAGCGATCTTCTTAAAGCAGTCTTCGCTCAAAACAGTCATCTCGGCTTCTTTGGCGTATTCTTCTGCCCATGAAACGTTCTTCTCGGTAACGATGACCTCAAAGGGCTTTATCCCCGATTCGAAAGCATCTCTGCAAAGCCTCTCGCCTTCAATAAAGACAAGGCCTTCACGTCTCGCATTTTCGCGCTTGTGAAGAGATGCAAGACGTTTTACCTTAGCATTGTCACGGCTGGTTATTATCTGCATAAGGCCGTTTTATAATTCGATTATCGAGAATATCAGATAAAGATTAATGATGTTGGGAATGAGAAGGCCAAGGAATGTACCCTTTCCCATTCTCTTCTTTATCAGCGAAAAGACAAGCGTAAAGATGCTGAGTCCGGATAGCATGAATACCGCGATAAGCTTGTCTGACTCGAAATCACCGGAGATCATGGCATAAAGGAAAATAAGAGAAAGAATACCTGTTGCCACTCCGCTTACGATCCTCAGGATCAAAGGGAATTTCGTGCTTCCCGCAGGTTCGGCATAAGGCTTATAAGCAGGTGCCGGAGTTACATAGCCGGGAATCTGCTGGTAAGGCTGTGCTGGAACATACTGGGGCTGCACGGGAACGGGCTGAGGAACGACCATCAGCTGTTGGGAAACTGCCGCGTTTTGAGCATATACGGAATTGGGCGGATATACAGGTGTTACCGGGATGGGCTGAAACTCAGGCGTAACCGTCACTTCAACCTTTGTTCCGCAGTTCTCGCAAAAACGGGAATCATTAAGAATATCGCAACCGCACTGTTTGCAGATCATAAAAGTTCTCCCTTCGGGACTAATGCCAAATCTAGTGAAATCATAAATTACTAAGGCCGGTTTGGCAAGAATTCACGGACATAAGAAAAGCGCGGGCAAATACCCGCGCCTTGTTATCTCATTCAGTAGCTGTCTGAATATCAGAGAGCTGCCTTAGCCTTCTCAACAAGAGAAGTGAAGCTTGCTGCATCTGTGATAGCGATATCGGAAAGAACCTTACGATCGAGCTCGATGCCGGCCTTCTTAAGACCGTTCATGAATCTGGAATAGCTCATATCGTTGAGACGGCAAGCAGCGTTGATACGAACGATCCAAAGCTTCCTGAAGTCTCTCTTCTTGTTTCTTCTGTCACGGTAAGCATAGTTACCAGACTTGAGAACCTGCTGGTTAGCAACCTTGAAAAGCTTGCTCTTGTGGCCCCAATAACCCTTTGCAGCCTTAAGAATCTTATGATGACGAGCCCTTGTACGGATTCCTCTTTTTACTCTTGACATGACCTTGTCCTCCTAATCGAATTAAGCGTAAGGAATCATCTTCTTGATGATTCTTGCGTTAGCGTCAGATGCAACCTCGCTGTGTCTGAGGTGTCTCATTCTCTTTGTAGGTCTCTTACTAAGAATGTGGCTTCTGAACGCCTGCTTGTGAAGGACCTTGCCGGAACCTGTCACCTTAAATCTCTTCTTAGAAGAACTGTGTGTTTTCTGCTTAGGCATGTGTTTTATCCTCCTGGTTATTTTTTCTTTGCCGGCGACAGGTACATTACCATGTTCCTGCCTTCTATCTTTGGCTGTTTGTCAATCGAACCGTATTCTTCGACGCCCTTGGCGAATTCCGTCATGACCTCGAAGCCTTTATTCTGGAAAGCCATCTCACGGCCTCTGAATCTTATGTTGACCTTGACTCTGTCTCCGTTGCTCAGGAACTTGATGACAGCTTTGCGCTTAACTTCGATATCGTGTACGTCAGTTGTGAGCTTCAAGCCGATTTCCTTGAGTTCGGTCTCTTTCTGCTTCTTCTTGGCTTCCTTCTCTTTTTTACCCTTTTCGAAAAGGAACTTCTTGTAATCCATTACCTTGCATACAGGGTTCTCAGGATTGGGCGAGATGCAAACCAGATCGAGTCCCGCGTCGTCTGCGCTTTTCCTTGCCTCTTCAAGCGGTACGACACCGATCATGTTGCCTTCGGCATCAATAAGGCGGACCTGCGCAAATTTGATCGAATCATTGATCAACTGATTCTCGTTAGCCTTTGAGATAGTAATCACCTCCCGTTTAAGTCTTAAGTTTTCTAAATCTACAGAAAAAAAGAACGGATAAAATCCGTTCTCTCATAACAGCCCTGCCTTAAGATAAGGCAACCCTCTATAGGTTTTAAACTATTAACCTCTTTACAACCCTGCGGCGCTTGAGGTGAGAATCGGATGTTCTTCTTTTCAACGAGGTAATAATAAAGAATGTCTGTGGCAATGTCAAGGCATTTTTTAATGAATGACCTTGAGGAAGGATCTTCTGTGTATCGGAGTCATGCCTGATTCCCTGATCGCGGCATAGTGATCCTTCGTTCCGTAGCCCTTGTGTTTGGCAAATCCGTAGCCCGGATAAACCTTGTCATATTCGACCATGATGTGGTCTCTCGTTACCTTTGCGAGTATCGAAGCAGCTGCGATCGAGTTGGAATTCGCGTCTCCTTTGATGATCGGAACAACGTCAACTCCGGTACCGCTGAGGTTCACCGCGTCGATCAGAAGAAGGTCCGGCCTGATCTTTTTGGAGATCTCTTCAACACAGGTCCTCATGGCCTTTTTCGTCGCTTCGAGGATGTTTATCTCGTCGATGACTTCCGCGGAGATCTCACATACAGTCCACGCAAGAGCTTTTTCCTTTATCTCAACGAAAAGCTCCTCACGCTTCTTCTCGGAAAGCTTCTTTGAATCGTCGAGTCCCAGGATCTTCACGTCGGGATCCAGAATGCAGCAGCCTGCTACAACCGGACCTGCCAGAGGTCCTCTGCCCGCTTCGTCGATCCCCGCTATTACGGAATAACCCTTTGCGTGGTATTCGCGTTCATATGCGTAAAGCGCCTCATACTTTTCCTCAAGCTGCTCAACAGTAAGTCTTGCCATGATCATTCACCTTTTGACGGAGGATTCGGATCCTCAAGCGTTATTCTTCCGATGCGTCCTTCGCGCAGATCAGTGAGAAGCGTTCTCGCAAACCTCTCCTCATCTACCCTTCCGCCGCTCATTACGCAGCCGCGCTTCTTTCCCATTGCGAGGAAAAGATCGTAATAAGGATCGCTGTAGCCCATATCCTCATCAGCTTCCTCCAACTCAAGCGGTACGCCGTAACGCTCTTCCATAAGCTTCGGATAAAGCTCGATAAGTATCTTCATGATGTCGTATGCGGTCTCCGTTACTTCGGTGACTTCATCTTTGATCGAACCGCATGCCTGAAGGCATGTAGCGCTCCTCTTGCTGGAGATCCTGGGCCAGAGAACGCCGGGCATATCCATGAGTTCCAGTCTGCCGCCCGTCATTATCCACTTGAAATCCTTTGTGACGCCCGGACGGTCTCCCGTCACGGCGGCCTTCTTTCCAGCCAGTGCGTTTATGAGCGTTGACTTGCCCGTATTGGGAGCGCCTACCACCATCGCCCTTATCGGTCTTCCGGTACGGCCCTTCTCGGCTGCTTTATTGAGCTTTTCCTCCATAAGATCCATCGTGATCTGGTTAAGTCTGTCAAAGCCCTTCTTATGCGTGCTCTCGAGAGCAACGGCAGGCGTGCCGGAATTTGTCAGATGATCTATCCAACGCGCTGTTTTCTGCGGATCGGCAAGATCCGCTTTATTGAGGATTACTACTCTCGGCTTGTCACCGATTATCTTGTCCAGTTCCGGATTCCTGCTCGAGAAAGGTATCCTGCAGTCAGCAGTCTCATAAACGATATCGACAAGCTTCAATCGCTCGCCGGTCTCGTTGAGAGCCTTCCTCATGTGTCCCGGAAACCAGTTGATGTTGTTTGCCATATCTCACCTCGAAATCAGTGAAAATATAATAACACATAGCTTCATGATATAATTATAAAAAACAATTGAGAGGTCTTTTATGATCATTGAAACCACCGAGAAATTCACAAAGGAAGAGATTGATGAGGTCTTCGCGGTAACGCTCAAGAGAAGCCAGATCTATAAGGCACCTGAAAAGCCTCTTAAAGACCCTTTCAAGGACGCCATAGGCAATATCATCTGGGGAGGCTGCGCATTGGTGATCACTTTTGTTCTCGGACTGATCCTGAAGTTCAGTCCGGTCAGCGTCATAGCCATGACCTTGTCCGGAGTCTTGCTCTTAGTCGGCATCCTGATGCTCGTTACCGAGAAAAAAGCTTACAAGGAATCTTATGCACTGTTCTCTAAACAAGATCATTCAAAAGTAGAATTCAATGAAGAAAAGATCGGCGTAGAGATGAGCAACGGGACGACGGTCAATATCAAGTGGAATGAGGTCGAATTCATTAAAGTTTTCAAGGCTACCGTCGGCGTCTTCTCCTCCGATAAAGCACGCGCACTCATCATTCCTTTGAAATACTGGGACGAGATCGCCAAGTTCATGCAGGATAATAGGATCATCGTCAAGTTCTACCGCTGAACTTTAGATTTTTTAAGCATAATGTTGCCTCTAAAAATCGCTGTCTCTTTTTCGGTTGTTTTCAAGAGACGGAAAGATCGATGACTTACTAAAACCAGAAAAAGACTCTGTTTCGTAAGTGCGTTTTCATCGAAAAATGCCCGATTACAACGCAATGCACATACAAAAACTGATAATTTCCCTTTTTCGTAAGTGCATTTTCTTTACAAAGCCGTAAAAAGTGCAAAAACGCACTTACGAAAGTGGCAAAAATGAATATTTTGTACGTCAACCGCCGCAAGATCAGGTTTGAATAAAAAAAGATGCCTCAGATATCTGAGGCATCCTTTCATTTTTGCAGTTGTTCCGCAAATTACAGCTTCTGCTGAATCTTTGCTGCCTTACCCTGACGGTTACGGAGGTAATAGAGCTTAGCTCTTCTGATCTTACCCTTACGTACAACGTCGATGTGGTCGATCTTAGGGCTGTTAACAGGAAGAATCCTCTCAACGCCTACGCCGTAAGAAATACGACGGATCGTGATAGACTCTGAAAGTCCTGTACCCTTTCTGGCGATTACATATCCTTCGAAAACCTGGATACGCTCCTTAGCGCCTTCCTTGATCTTGAGGTGTGCCTTTACGTAGTCACCAACCTCTACATCAGGATAGTTATTCTTGATATTCTCACTCTCGATAACTTTTACTAAATCCATTTTGTCTGTTCCTCTCTTTCCTGCAGATGTTCGTGCCTGGAATTAGGGCAGAGGACCATCCTGATAAAACTGAAAAAGTTTATCACAACCCTTTTTCAAAGGCAAGCATCTTTTCCCAGTCTTTTTCAGAGACAACTTCCTTATCGAAAAGGTCCGGTCTCCTGTTAAGCGTATCCAGGAGAGCTGCCGTGTGATTATATTCCGCGATCACCGCGTCATTGCCGTTCCTCAAAACTTCCGGAACCGTTACGCCGTTCCACTCCGCAGGCATCGTGTATTCAGGCGCCTCCAGGAGATTGCCCGTATGGGACTCAGATGTATACGCTTCCTCATTGGGAAGGACTCCCGGTACCAGCCTTGCCACAGCATCAATGACGACTATCGCAGCCGTCTCACCGCCTGTCAGAACGTAATCTCCGATGGATATCTCCTCATCGCAGACCATGTCTGTTACGCGGGCGTCTATTCCCTCGTAATGTCCGCATATGATAAGAAGGTTCTTATGAGAAGCGAGTTCATGAGCTTTCTTCTCATTGAAAACATTGCCCTTGGGCGACATGAAGACCGTATAGGGCTTCTCCCCTGCAAGTTCAACCGCTTTCTGATACGCACCGTAAACAGGTTCGCACCTGATCATCATGCCCGTACCGCCTCCGTAGATGGTATCGTCCACGCGTCCGTAGGTATTGGGAGCGAAATCTCTCATCTGGATGCATTCCAGAGAAATCGCGCCTTTCGCGATCCCGCGTCCCGTTATGCTCGTATTAAGGTAACCGGTAACCTGCTCCGGGAATAATGTCGCTACGTAGAAGTTCATGTCTGCGTCGGGGTTTCCCTGTTGATGATCTTTACCGTTCCGTCCTGATCGACCTTGATCGCGGTACCACAGAACGGGCAGTAACCTACCGTTGCTCTTCTTATCTTGTTGCCGGTAGAACCGCAGTTGGGGCACTCCACGGCAACATACTGGGTCTCAAGCTCATCGTTGTACTTCTGCTGGTTGAACTCGGTCTGCTTCTGAGCCGCCACCGCCTTGGCCTGCTGGGCTTCAGCCTGCTTCTGCAGGGCCTTCTGCTTTGCGACGGCGACTTTCTTCTTACGGATGATGGAAGCGGTAACGATAATGCCGATAACTACAACAACGACTACGATAACGATAGTTGCAAGCTGCTTTGTCGACAGCTGCTTGATCATGATCCTGTCGGCAGCCCTGCTGAACGCTCTCTGGAAGAACCTACCCTCGTTCAGATCGGTATCCGTATAGAAGTAATCGATGTAGTCGAGCAGGATCTCTCTTGCCTGCTCGTCCATTACCTGCGTCTCGGCATCGTGTCCGGGCGTTGCGGTAACAATGTAATTGCTGGATTCATTCGGATATTCACGGAAGATGACGAGCAAGTGTCCTTCGTCATTACCGAACAATTCCTTGTATTTCTCATCGGCCAGTTCTTCAACGCTGCCTTCGGACATGTAGTTCTTGCCTTCTTCACCCATGATCCAAAGGTAAGGCTGTACGCCGGTCTTCTCATAGAAATGCTGAAGGCCTGCTTTGAGCGAGGCTTCTTCGCCGCTCTCGTCTATCCAGTCACCCCAGTCGTCCTGATACCAAGTGTCGACCGTTTTGCATTTATCCGCAGGCAGAGCTTCTCTCTGAACCGTTGATCTCTCGATCTTGAAGAAAGTATCGAGATCGCCGCTGTCAAAGATCCCATACACGATGGACATGATAAGTAATATCGGGAATATCATTAAGATACCGAAAACTCTTGAACATCCGCATCCGCTTCTGCCGGCACTCCCACCTGAATAACTGCCGGAATAATGCGTTCCGCCTGAATGGTGCGAGTAAGACGATCTGTAAGATGAACCTGATGACCTGTACGAAGAACCGGAAGATCTGTAAGACGATCTGGAAGAACCTCCGGAATGAGAATGGCTGCTCGAATGATGTGAACTGTGATGCGAGCTTCCGCCGCCACCGCCTCTGCCCATAAAAAATCCTCCCTTATTATTTATTCCGGGAAGATTTTAACATAACAATATTGGTATTTCTAATCTAAAGCCTGGTAAAGCCTCTAATCATAAAGCTCGTAAAGTCCTGCGGGGAGCCTGCACTTTATTGAGGAATCCTCAACTGACACTTCGTAGCAGTACTCTTTGACAAACGGCAGGAGCAAATTCTTCTTGCCCTTGCGCTTGATCTCAAGGATATGTCCGCTGCCGCCTTCAAAGCAGTCACAGACAACACCCAGTTCGCCCTTCTCGTCATCCGTTACGGTCATTCCGATCAGATCTGCAGTATAATACCTTCCCTTGGGAAGCGGGACCGCATCAGCTCTCGATACGGCAATGTAGCGGCCGTGGAGTGCCTGAGCCTTGTCACGGTCGGCAACGCCTTCAAGAGTGACCAGTACGATCCCCCTGTCGAGTCTTGCGGATACGACTGATGTCTCTGCCGGGTTTTCGAGATTGGCACCTGTCAGATAACACTTCTTCATGGAAAGGAAACGGCGCGCATTATCCGTCAGGGGAAATACTTTGATTTCCCCGCGGACGCCGTGCGCGCCGATGATCTTTCCTGTAATTATCAGGTCTTCCAAGAGTATCAGCCGACTATATCGACAATAACGCGCTTACCTTCCTTAAGGTACTTCGCCTTCATTATCGAACGGATGGCCTGAGCCCTCTTGCCGTTCTTTCCGATGATCTTGCCAGTATCGTCAGGTGCGACGGAGAGCTCGAAAATAACCGTATTTCCGCGCTCGGTCTTCTTGACGTTGACCTCATCGGGATTATTCACCAGTTCCCTGGCGATATAAACCAATAAATCGTCCATTTTTAAATACCTCAGATGATGCCCTGCTTCTTGAGAAGAGACTTAACGGTATCAGTAGGCTGAGCACCGTTGCCGATCCACTTCTTAGCAGCCTCTGCGTCGATCTTAACAGAGTCCTCTGCCTTCATGGGATCATAAGTACCGATCTCCTCGATGAAACGTCCATCTCTGGGGTATCTGGAATCAGCTACGACGACACGATAGAAAGGTGCCTTCTTCTTACCCATTCTTCTTAAACGAATCTTTACTGCCATTTTCTTTTCCTCCGGAAAATATTTTTTGTTTTTATGATCTACGCGGGATTTCCCGCGGGAGTCACCTTAGTTGTTTATCTTCTGCCCTTGCGCTTCTTCTTGCGGTCTCTTCTGCCTGTCGGAGTATAAGTTCCTTCATCGGAATCAGTGTTCTTTCTTCCGAAAAGTCCTCCGAATCCGCCCGAAGACGGCATTTCCATACCTTCGGGGAGCTGCATGTCTGAAGGAAGTCCCTTCATGCCTCCCATGCCCATTTTCGCAGCCTGCTTGGCAAAGCCCTTGGGCATCTTGAAGCCGCCCTTGCCGTTGCTGAACTGCTTCATCATCTTTGCGGTCTGCTCATACTGTGTCATGAGTTTGTTGACGTCAGATACTTCAACGCCTGCACCTGCAGCAATTCTCTTGCGGCGGCTGGCGTTAAGGATGGAAGGAACTCTTCTCTCCTTTTTCGTCATTGACGAGATGATCGCCATCTGACGGTCGATTATCTTATCATCGAGGTCCTCATCGTTAACCTTTCCGGCAGCACCGGGAAGCATTCCGACGAGATCCTTTAACGAACCCATTTTCTTCATCTGCTGGAACTGCGAATACAGATCGTCGAGATTGTATCCGCTGCTCATCATGCGCTCCATCGACTTGATGGCTTCTTCCTCGTCGATGGTGGTCTGCGCCTTCTCAATAAGGCTTATGACGTCACCCATTCCGAGGATCCTGTCAGCCATGCGCTGAGCATGGAACTGCTCGATCGCGTCGACCTTTTCGCCCGTACAGATGTATTTGATCGGCTTGCCGGTAAGCTTTCTGATCGAAAGCGCGGAACCGCCTCTTGCGTCACCGTCGAGCTTTGTCATGATGAAGCCGTCCATGCCGATCGCTTCTTCGAAAGTCTGTGCTACGTTAACGGCTTCCTGACCGATCATCGCATCGACTACGAGGAGCTTCTCGGTGGGATTGACCGTATTGCTGATGTCCTTAAGCTCGGTCATGAGCTCATCATCAACTACCGTACGTCCCGCAGTATCTATGATCAGGTAATTGCAAAGAAGATATCTTGCCTTGCCTTCACCGTCTCTGGCGATCTTGATCGCGTCCTTCTCTTCAGGATCGATATAGCAGTCAACTCCGACTGCGTCAGCCAATACTTTGAGCTGACCTGCAGCAGCAGGTCTGTGAACGTCGACGGAAACGACCATCGGCTTCTTTCCCGCCGTCTTTAAGAGTTTTGCAAGCTTTACAGCGGTAGTTGTCTTACCTGCACCCTGAAGACCGTAAAGGATAATGGTATTAAAGCCCGTTGAAGAAGACAAGAGCTTGTCAGAACCCGCTTCGCCTCCGAGAAGTTCCGTGAGGGATTCTCTTACGATCTTAACGATCTCCTGACCCGGAGTAAGTGACTGGGTAACATCAGCGCCCTTGCACTTCTCGCTCATGTCGGCTACGAATTCCTTAACGACTCCGTAGTTAACGTCTGCTTCGAGGAGAGCCATGCGGATCTCGCGCATCATCTCCTTGATGTCAGCATCAGTTACGCGTGCCTTGCCGCGCATCTTAGCCGTTATGTTCTGCAGTTTTGACGAAAGGCTCTCAAACACCTTGTTACATTTCCTCTATCAGTTCTTCAAGTTCTCCGGCGGCCTTGTCACAGTCACCGTTCTTTATCAGTTCAAGGGCTTTCTGTGCCCTTGCTTTGTTCTTTTCGAAAAGTCCCATGAGCCCTAACTTATCCTCGTATGACTCAAGTTCCTTCTCAGCGCGCTTGATCGTATCGTGCACTCCCTGGCGCGAAATGCCCTGGAGTTCGGCGATCTCGGCGAGCGATAAGTCCTCATAATAGTAACTTTCGCATGCCTCGCGCATCCTGTCGGTCAGGAGATTCCCGTAAAAATCAAGCAAAATGCCTGTTCTGATTGACTTTTCCTTCATATGGGCGCAATTCTCCTCCGAATACGACCACAGAATAATAACAAAGAGCCGAAGCGGTGTCAAGTATTTTTACTTGTCAGCATTTTCGCCGGCATGCTTATTTGACGAGAATGCATGCAGCCCTTTCTTCTACCAGGCTGCTTAGTATTTCTTTGAATTCTTTCTCAAGCTGTTTCTTTTTAACCTGTACAGGAAAAGTCTTGTTGACGAGCTCCTGTCTTTTCGCTTTGAATTCATCGTTATAATTGGCTCCTGCAAATGCCGTCGCGTAAACATCGGCTCTGACCTCCATGTCAGTAACCTTGCTGTTCAGGGATTCAAGAAGTTCGCTGTTTTCCCGGTACGGCTCAAAATATGACACGAGTTCTTCCATTTTCCTGAAATACGGCTTGTCCTTGTCAGATGCATGCTTTACGGCCTCTTCTGTAAGAGATCTGACAGACTGAAGCTCACTGTCATCGATCTCATCGGAGATCCTGACAGTGCTGACTTTTGTCCATTTGCCCGCACAAAGGATCTTTCCCAAGAGAGCTTCAAAATCAGAAGGCTTGGTCATGAGAACACTCGAAAACCTCACTCCTGCGTCTTTATACTTTCCTGTGTTGATCGAATTCAAAGCCTTCTCCATCGGCATTCCGAAGAAGAGCGAGACACCGTATGCAACGCCGCAGTGTTCGCACTGATAAACGTGCTTATTCCTGTCAAGACCCAACGTGGCACCGCACTTGTCACAGATGACATCCTTCGGAGCATCCGTATCAGCAACGGTTGCAGGACCGCCCTCTGAAACACTTTGCGCCGCTTTTTCTTCGGGTGCAAACTTACCCTCAAGTTCTTCCATCTCGCGGTAAACTGCCGAATAAGCCCTGTCATGCTCATCTATTCTGTTATTTAATCTCTTTTTATATTCAAAAGCAGGATCATAAGCCGCATCGAACTTCTTGTCTTTTTTAGACAGCCAGACGAAAAACAAGACTATGAGGCCAATACATATAATGAACGCAACGATTCCGGCTTCAGGGGATATACACATGCCCAAACAAGTGGCAACATTAATAAACATTATTCCGCCCAAGATCTTAAGCAACCCGGGAATTCCCCCGAAGCTCGCCCAGCGTTCATCGGAACGGTACTCCTGAAAATCACGGAGCAGCTTTTGGTTTAGCTCATTCCTGGTATCACCGGATAACAGTTCCCGCTTTTCCCGTTCGAATTTGAGGATCTTCTCATAGTCGCCGATAAGCGAAAACAACCTTGCAAAATATTCCGCTTTCTCATTTACCGAAAGCCTCTCGGCTCTTAATGCCGCTTTCTTCGCTTCGGTCAGATCGCCGCCTGCAAGGTTGTCGCAGTTTTCGAGCCTTTCAGGAGAATCCAGTTTGAGAGCGCACAGCACAGTTCCTAAGAGCGCATCGAAGTTTTGAGGGTCATTGTCCAATATCTGACTGAACTTCTCTTTTGCAGCCGGGAAAGAGCCCTGCCTAAGACATGCTTTAGCCTGGTCAAGGACTTCATCCGCGTGAAAATCAACTATGTCGTATCTGTTTCCGCAGAAAGGGCAATCCAGGATCTCCTGATCAGCATCAAACATCAGGATTCCCGCGCACTTTGTACAGGTGTAACTCTTCAGTGTTGCCATATAGATCCTATCCCCTGCTTTAACGGTACGTTTCTCTTCTTATTATTTTACTATACCCTGTAACTATTCTTAAAGATTAAAGCCGCTGCCGACACCTGACAAACCGATATTGCTTATAATTTGCATGTTTTCCGTTGTTTTGTGCACGAAAAAGTGTAAATCCGTCAGATTTGCACTTTTTTTGCATTTTTCCGCCAGTCTCGTGCAATTATTCTGCAATCGGTTTTTTTGAATCTTCGTTTCACGATTTTTTCACGAAAACGCCTCTTTCCGTGAAGCTTTTCGTGAATTCCGGCTCAGATTCACGTATCTTTCACGAAAAGTCCCCTCGCCGTGAATAATCCGTGAAACCTATTACCAACAAAAAGAGGCAGCTCCCTGCGGAACTGCCCCTTGATAATTCAATTACTGACCCGGTATCAGCCCTTCTCGAGTGCGAGTGTGACTGTTGTACGGTCGCAGACGTCTGAGGGTCCGAAGTACTGGATAGCGCCCGGGAATGTGAATGCAGTCTCAACTGCCCACTTCTCACGGTTTGCTTCGAAGTACTTGAACGGCTTGCCGTCGAGCTCAACGAGAGCCTTGCGGATAACCGGCTTATCCTTACCGTTTCTTCTCTCCATGTTCATCATCTTTGTGATGGGCATGCCGCCTGCAACCCACTCGTCAGCAGGCTTAGAGATGTTGGAAACCTTGGAAAGGTAACCTGTGAAGCCGTACTGGATGAGCATGAATGCGTTGAATCCGAGAGAGTAGCAGTAATCTGCGTCGAAGTTAGAAGGGAATGCGCAGCGGCCTTCATAACCGAAGAAGTGATGCTGAGCACCGAACTTTCCCTTGTATGTGCCTGCTTCCTTTCTCTTTGCGAGCTCATTCTTGACCATCTCGGAGAAGAGCTTCTCGGACTCGATGAGGGATACCTGAACGTTGCCGTGAGGGTCTCTCTCGAGGAAGAGCTGCTGCTGGATGCCCTGGGGAAGGATGTCGAAAACCTTGAAAGCGTCAGCGGAAAGGCCTGCCTTGATGAACTCGTACTTAGCGTTCCAGTCAGGAAGAGCGTTAAACTGAGCTGTCTTCTCGCCTGCTAACAGCTCGTTGATCTCAGCGATGAGAGCAGAGAACTCGGGAACGAACTCTACGATACCCTCAGGGATGATAGCTACGCCGAAGTTGTCGCCGTTAGCTGCTCTCTTCTCAACGGAATCAGCGATCTGGTTTGTGATGTCAGCAAGAGACATCTTCTTAGCTGCAACTTCCTCACCGATGAGGCAGATGTTAGGCTGTGTCTCAAGAGCGCACTCAAGAGCAACGTGGGAAGCAGAACGTCCCATAACCTTGATGAAGTGCCAATACTTCTTTGCGGAGTTAGCATCTCTCTCAATGTTGCCGATGAGCTCGGAATATGTCTTTGTAGCTGTATCGAAGCCGAAAGAAGCCTCGATGTCCTCGTTCTTGAGGTCGCCGTCGATCGTCTTAGGGCAGCCGATGACCTGGATGCCTGTGTTGTTGGCAGCCATGTACTCAGCGAGTGTAGCAGCGTTTGTGTTGGAGTCGTCGCCGCCGATGATTACGATAGCGGTAAGGCCGTTCTCCTTGGCAAAGTTAGCAACTGTGTTGAACTGCTCTTCTGTCTCGAGCTTTG
This sequence comes from uncultured Clostridia bacterium, assembly GCA_946407705.1. GTDB lineage: Bacteria > Bacillota > Clostridia > Saccharofermentanales > Saccharofermentanaceae > Saccharofermentans. Next base: position 36,859 of record CAMJPC010000001.1, read on the forward strand.
TTCTGCCGGAACCGATGATGTCGAAACCGCCTGTATTTCTGTATGCGTCGATGAACTTGTCATCAAATACGACGTAATCGTTCTTGAGAAGTCCGTCAGGTCCCTTCTTGAAGCCGAGGAGCTGGTTCTCAGGGTTTGTTGCCTTAAGAGCGTCATAAAGGCCGGAAATGACGTTGTGTCCACCCGGAGCCTGACCGCCGGAAAGGATAACACCTACAACCTGCTTCTTAGCAGCTGATGTGTTAGCACCCTTGACGAATGTGATCTCGGGCTTGCCGTATGTGTTAGGGAAAAGAGCCTTGATCTGATCCTGATCTGCAACGCTCTGTGTAGCAGCGCCTTCCTGTACGGAGATCTCGGAAATGCCGTTTCTGAGCATTCCGGGAAGCTTGGGCTGATAATCATATCTTGCCTTCTGAAGTGGTGAAATATCCATAATTACACTCCTTTAATTAAAGATTTAAACAAACATTAGAATAATAGATAATTTGACCCGAAAAGTAAATAGATTGTATTTATAAGGCAGTACTGAATCCATTGGGGTCTATGCCGTCTTTCTATCGCCGTTCATGCGTCTCATGATAGCATTGATCTCTTTTTCAGATGGTATATCAAACATGCCGATTGCTGTAAAGTAGATATCCACCTTGACAACTTTTCTGCCATCACGGTTTTCCCGTTGATGAACCTCGATCCTCTTTATCAGTGTGTTCACTAATTCAGGATCAAGTTCGGTCACCTGCGACAGATTGCGGAGTTTATTGAAAAGATAACTTAACTCTAAACTTTCTCTTTCTGTCCTGGTCAGTTTCGCCTGCAACTCCGCAATGGTCTTGTCGATTTCTTTCTGTTCCGCCTCATATGACTGTATAAGTTTCTCATATCTGTCATCTGACAGCTTCCCGAAAGCATTGTCTTCATATATACGCTTTGTGAGGAAATCCAATTCATTCTGCCTCTTTTCAGCCTGAGAAAGCTTCATCTTCTCTGCTTTAAGAGCTTCAGACTTAAGTGTCTTATTCCTCTCACCCACCATATACATGAACACACTTTCATAACAACGCACAAAATCTGCCAGATCGCCTATTGCAATGAGCACTATTCGTTCAAGAACGATATTCCTGATTATATGTGCTGAACAATAATCTTTGCCATTCTTATACATCGCACATCTGTAAAAATCCTGATTGGGGCCATAGGTTCTGCTTGTACAGAAATGCATCTTGGATCCGCAGTCGTGGCAGAAAAGAAGTCCTGAGAATTTGCTCGTCTTGCCAGACTTTAATGGCCTTCTTCTGTTTTTACGCAGTTCATGAACCCTCAGCCAGTCATCTTCAGACACAATAGCTTCCTGACAGTTCGGTATTATCTGCCGCTGTTCCTCTGGAATGAGAGTCGTATTGTGAACTTTATAACTTACGGTCGAGTAAGCATTATTCACCATACACCCGGTATACTTCCTGTTATCAAGGATATGAGATACCGTTGAATCCTTCCATTTGTACGGATCATCAGGAAGGTCGAAAGTATAACCCCTTCCGATAGAAGCATAATAGGCATTGGGTGTAAGGACTTTCTCTTCCTTAAGTCTTCCTGCTATCTGTACCGTTCCCATACCTGAAAGGAACAGTTCAAAGATATGCCTCACAACCTTTGCAGCTTCCTCGTCTATCAGCCACTTCTCCTTGTCATTCTTATCTCGGACATAACCAAAAGGAACATGGTGGGATACGCGCATATTGTGTTCAGACTTCGTTTTCCAAACCTGACGGATCTTCTTGGAAGTCTGTGCCGCATACCATTCATTAAAGATTGCATGGAACGGCATTATCTCCACGCCTTCACCGGTTGAAGTATTTACATGCTCCTGTATCGCTATGAACGTGATTCCCAAAGAAGGATAGACTATTTGCGTAAGACGCCCAACTTCAGTCTGTTCACGCCCGAATCTCGACAGATCCTTGACGATTATCGTTCCAATCTTACCCTCTTCAGCAAGAGTTTCCATCTCCTTGAATCCCGGGCGATCGAAAGTCGTACCGGATATACCGTCATCAACGAAAAATCTCGTATTATGGTATCCGTTCTTCTTACAATAGTCCTGAAGTATCTGCTTTTGGTTCTTGATGGAATTAGATTCCTCATCCGACTGTTTGTCTGCATCATCTACCGATAACCTGCAGTAAAGCGCTGTTATTTTATTGTCTTTGCCCTGAATATCTGATGTTGTCATTTTACTTTGCTCCTTCCTGACAACCGGGCATAGCATCAGTATCTTCAGAATACTCTCTCATTTTGGAAGCGTCTATATTTTTCAAAAGATAGTCCTGAAACTGCTTCATTACGGATACGCGACCTTTTGAATCGTAATGTGTTTCTATCTGAAACACCGTATTACCGATCTTTACTTCGAAAGACTGCTCGCCATACTTCTCGATAGGTTCATAAAAATCAGGATTGATCAATCTCTTCCTTGCTTCACTATCTTCATTCATATTCAATCCCTCTACAAAAAACAGAACATTTGTTCTTATTGTAGAAGGCTGCATATTGCTTGTCAATAGTATAACCGACAGAGACTAGAGAAATGTCCGTTTAATCCACCATATCAAGCAAGCCAGAACCAGATGTAAAAATCAGTAAGCGGCAAATCTCATACACCTCACATAATAGACAAGTGATATTCATCTGCTAAATAATTAAAACCGTATCCCGCTAGATGTTTCTCATAAATCTCAAGTTTTAATTCAAAAGATAGTTTCATATATAAACCCCCGAAGTTTGTCCAACTTCAGGGGTTCGCTTCATTTATCTAAGGCTTAGTCTATAAACTTGAAATATATTGGTATTAACCGTAACCGTGATCTACATGTTCCCAGCAACCGTCTTTTGTTCTTATAAGGATCCAACTCCAACCAGTGTAAGTTTGATTTTCATTCAGTGAACTATCTCCCGGCTGTTTATATGTTTTGAATTCAGAAAGTAAAACTATTGTTTCAACGCCCTTTATCTCACTCTCAGCTTTGCTGATCTCATCACCTGCATAGTAGATCTTGGTAAGTTCGCATCCGTTCCAGTCTTTCATGAAATCCATCTCGATCTTATCGATAGCTTCATTTATATCTTCCTGTGAAAAAAGAGATGAAGCCACATAACTTACTTCGACATTATCAACTTTTCCGGAACCTATACCAAATTCAACCCCAAATGAGTGAAATAAAACTACTATACCTAATATTATCAGAATAAGAACAGAAGCTATAACAGTAAGAACTATCCTCAGATTACGCCTTCTTCTGACAACTTCTCTGGCCATCTGATCGTTAAGTATTGCAAGCTGAGCTGATATTTTCTCGATATCTGAAGACTTTGCTTGCGGCTCTGCCGGTTCACCCAAAAGATCACTTACCGATACTTCCAAAATATCAGCCAGTTTTTCAAGCATATCCGCGTCAGGAACCGAATAACCCTTTTCCCATTTAGAAACCGTCTGTCTTACTACATTTAAAGCTTGTGCCAAGGTTTCCTGAGTATATCCCTTTTGTTTCCTATATTCCTTGATGTTCTCGCTAAGCATTTTTCCTTTACCTCCATTGCTTATGCTCCGTTTATAGCTTTTCAGCCGGATATACACAAGCAATGCAAATTAACATGTTCGTTTTATGGAAAGTAAATATGACTATATCACGTAAAAATCTTCTCTAAGATTCCCAACCTTAATTGCTAAAAAATCTTTCTCTCTATCGGCTTTATATAATTCTTTTTAAATGTTCTTTCATCTTTAAAGAAATAAATCTCTGATCTTGAAAGAATATGCTTATTCATCTTCAATTCCGTGAGTTTAAGAGTGCACATAAGATCAGCGACTTGAAACAATCTGTAGTTTGAAGGAATAACCCTTTTAAACTCAACATTATCCAGCAGAGTGTTAAAAACAGAAACCAGAATCTTGGTTACTTCCGTTTGACCATTATCGTAGTATAGCTTTATGGCATTATAATTGGTGAAAAAATCAAGGTGCCGGCGAATAAAATCAGCCAATTGTTTGCTTAGCATGTTGGTAATATCAATCTCATCCGACCCTTTCTTCTTTTCAACATAAATCGTTGTTGCTTTGATTTCAACTTTACGGGTAAAAGTCATTAATCGCTTTAATAATCTTTGTCTCTCACCCAAAGAATAATCTTTATACTCATTTTCGGAACGGATAATCGGGCCGGCATGGAAGCAATGCTCCGGCCAACCAATGTTAACCATCTCTGACTCAAGGGTTTGAAGATCTTCGGAAATATCATTCGATTGGTCATGAAAAACAAGCGAAATAATATAATACGGAGCTCTATGGTCAAATTCTCCAAAATCGCCTGACTCGTCAACAAATATGCTTAACTCTTTCATTTTTCCAAAAAAAAGCGGGTGTCTTACCCGCCGTTATGTGGACCCGGGTCTTTCGACCAGCCCAAGAAGCGTTGCCACTTCTTTCTTGATGACATTATACAGCAGTCATTGTTCTTTGGCAATTAAGACATCGATCAGATTAACTTACTATTATTTTGTTTTAATATTCCTTCCATTAGTTTTTTTCTAGAACCATTTTAATATATTCGCTATTTACATCATTGGTGCACTCTACAGAAACAACCTTGGTATGCGTAACAGAAGGTTCATCAACAGAGTATTTAACTTCTAAATCACAAGAAACATTATCGTATACAGATACTCCATCTTTTTGCTTAAATGTTAGGAAAACCGTACATTCATCACCTTGAGAAAGCTTTAGCGGAAAGAGCCCGTCAGCATTATCATGTTCATTACCATTCAGATCATATCGCAATGGAACGGCTGTAAGATAGCTGTTCGGACTAACATCAACTATCGTAAGATCTTTTTGGGCAACAAACTTAATAGGGTACACTTCTCCGACTTTGTCAGAATGCATCGCAAATGCAACTGGATTAATCTCTAATACTTCTGCTACTTTTTCATCAAGTGATCCTACTCTGCTTCTGAAGATAACCGGATTAGCAAAAGTTACTGTTTTCTTAGTTCCGTTCAGTGTAAGTTCAATTGACTTTATACTTACAACACAACCTTCGTCTATATCGAAGTCCAACAATAACATATAAGCACTGTAACTCTCGTATTTAGCAATAGGTTCATTGTCGAAACTCCATTTATATTCAGCATTCTCTATTCCGTCGCCATCAATAGAAGCAATCGAAACATCAGGGTTTGATGCGTTTGACAGAACATTTAAAACCATTCTTCTGTTCCTGGTCGTATCAAACTTTACATAATCGTTCAAAACAATAAAACCCGAAGTCTTGGAAGTGGAGCAAGAAACCAGGTTTACCATCATAAGCAATATGATAAACACAGATAATAATTTACGAACTCTACTACAATTCAAGTGATTCCTCATAACGTGAATTACGCGCCTCCCTGATAACCTCATTCTCAAAGAAATACTTTCTAAGGATTTTCCCGAGCAACGTAATTATACATCAGATTTCAGCTATTTTTATCTAATTTCTGGTGAATTTCGATTTTGACGTTCAATTTTGCCCTTTTTCCTTACTAATTAGTAGAGGGTTATTTATTTTGAAATGAACCTTCTGATATTTCACATATAAAAATGCGAACGAAATCCAGTTGTACCCAAATGGGGACGACTGGATTATTCGTCATATTTACCAACCCAAAAGCGTGTAGAAAAACAGGGGTGTTTGTTCCGTATGTATAGAGGAACAAGTAAAGCTGCACGCAGGGCGAAGCGGTTCCTGCGTGTAGATTTGCTTGTCTAAAAGGGGTCAAGGGGAATCCCCTTGCACACCTCCTTGCTTGCAAGGTGTAGTGTGTTACACCCGACAGAGACAGAAAGAATGTCGAGGATGGTCAGTCTTCCGGTGGACGACTGACCTGACGAAGATATTCGTGGCTGTTGGGGAGATATGAGAGCGCCGCCGTCTTTGGCGCTCTTATATCGACACAACAGAGCATCGTGGGGAATTGACCGCCGCTTATTGCGGGCAATTCCTCATAAGATGCGTCCTTCTGTTTATGTCGCGGTGTATGGAACTGTAATGCATGGCCTCACTGAAAGTAGGCTATTATGCTTGTTGATGCACGCATATTAAATTGGAGTGTTCAATCGTGACATGGATTATTCGGGAAATAAGATGTTTTCCCTACAAAATGAAAAGACCGACAGGATCTATTTCAATCCCATCGGTCTTATGCCCTTAACCTGATGCTATGCTCTGTCTTTGCATTACTGCCTTATGAGCATAAACCCAATGCTTTTCGGGCCAAACATTAGTCAATCTTCTTTGCGAATAACAGACATCAGTCCTGCCTCGCCCACCACCAGCAAAAAGCCTGTGTTCTTGCGGCAAATGCGCCTTTCTCAAGGAGTTCCCTGACCTGTGCTCTGTCATACCAGGCTGCCTCGATCTCCTCTTCATCCGAAGTGCTGGGCGCAAATTCGCCGGTCGCCGTTCCTATGACGCAGCAGCTCTTCTCGTTGGTTATTCCGACCGCCGAAAAACTTACGGGAAGGACATCGTCTATCGTCTCGAGCGTAAGGCCGGTCTCTTCCCAGAGTTCCCTTCTTGCCGCTTCCTCAAGTCTTTCACCCGGATCGATGAGGCCTGCGGGGAAATTATAGCAGGGCCCGCCGATCGCCATGCGGAACTCCCTGTTCAGAAGGATCTTGGATCCGTCAGGAGTCGTAATGATCAGTATTACCGCATCGCACTTGTCGTTTTTAATGCCGTTTTCGAGACCGGTGATATTACTGTCTCTGGAGACCATCTCATAGACTTTCTTATTGCCCTTTTCGGTCTCGTATTCAGCCTTGTAAAAGGTTATGAACTTGCCTTCATATGCCTTGGAAATGCCTTTGAACTTCATTTTCCGCCCATCCTTTTCTTCAATACTTCGGGAGAAGCAACGGAATAGCCGAAGAATCCGAGTTTCTCGCCCAGAAGGAAGTACTCACCGTGGTTATAAGCTACGAGCTTCGCATTGTCGAGGCAGAGCCTGCCCTTATCGTCCGTAAGGTAGGAATCGGCCGTAACAGCCACTACCTCACCGATGAACATGTCGTGGGAACCGAGTTCAGTCACGCTCCTGACTTTGCAAGAGATCGATACGGGTGCCTCCTTGACCGCGTAAGCGTATTCGAGCCCTGATGCTTTGACGGGTGTAAGTCCGCATTTGGCGAACTTGTCCTCATCTGCTCCGGAACGGACTCCACAGTAATCACAGGGCTTGCAAAGAGACTTTGAAACGAGGTTTACGACAAACTCTCCCGTCTCGCTGATGAGCTTGTGCGAATGCCTGGACTTGCGGATGCTGACAGATACCATAGGCGGCTCGGAATTGACCGTACCTGCCCATGCGGCAGTCATTATGTTTGGTCTCTGTAAAGGATCCGTGATGTCCTTGCCTGCGCAGGAAACCATTACTACAGGCACGGGATTCAGTATCGTGGATATACCGATCTCCGTCTTATCGTGCTTAGCCATGTTTATGCCTCCTTAAAACCGAGCGGCGTGACAGCCGTAAAGGTCTCATGGAGCAAAAGATAGTCTTTGATATCTATTCCCGCTGAATAACCGACTATGCTTCCGTCCTTGCCGATGACGCGGTGACACGGAACGATCACCGCTATCGGATTGTCGCCGCAGGCGGCACCGACCGCCCTGGTTATCTTTCTTGCTTTGCTCTTGTCTCCGCCGGTAAGTGTCATTGCGACATCCTCGTAACTGACGGTAGCGCCGTAAGGTATGCTGCAGAGGGCCTTCCAGACTTCCCTCTGGAAATCCGTTCCCTCCGAGAACTCGATGTTTATGTCAAAACCCGCACGGCTGCTCGAAAAGTACTCCGTAAGCTGCAAAGCTGCTCTTCCCACCTCTTCGGGCAGGTATTCGAACTGCTCTGCGTCTATCGCGTATCGCCCGTCATTACGGGCAAGCGCTCCTGATTCTTCCAAAAGCCCGAGTCCGCCTGCCACGTTCTCGGCAAACTTGTCATTCTCGATGATCTGGCCGTAGTGGAAGAGTTTGACCCTGTCTATGTAATCTTTTCCGCCTCCGATCATGGCAATGCCGCGCTCAAAAGGCACAAAGCAGACGTTATATGCCGGATACTCGTAAGAGAGCATCGAGAAAAGACCCGAATCGCAAAAGCTTTTCTTATTCCTGACCTCATCCCTGAGAACCGCCTCCTGAACGAAGCCCGCACCGGTTATTATCCTCTCAAGGCCTTCATTTCCGCTGTCGCAAATGATTGTAACCTTGTGATAGAACTCCTCCAGGAAACAGTATTTCAAAAGCCTGTCGACGATCGCGCTCTGCGTATCGGCATTGGCATCCTTGGTGAAAACAAACTCCAGATGTGCCCTGCACATCCTTCTGTCAGGCCTGAAGATCTTGACCATCGCATAGATCTCGTCATTCTTCAGTGCGATCAATGCCTCGCCGGAACTTCCGCGTCCGAATGCCCTGATATCATCCTCAATGAGCGCCAGAGTACCTTCCATGAGACCGCGCGTACGAAGTATTGCGCTGTCTCTTATATGGATCTTGCGAAGCTCGATCGAATTAGCCATAGCACGCCTCCGGATTGAATCTGTCGTTTCCGCTTCCGAAAAACGATACGGTGTACTCATTAGTCTTTCTGTAAAGTGCATTATCGAAGCTTCCGGGACAGTAAACGGCGTTGTCCATCGTCTGACGGAAATCTGATACCATGTCCCCGAAAACGCCTTCGTTGCCTGCCATGTTCCATACCTTTCCCGAGCGTACCAAGGGCAAAAGACCTTCCATATTCTCAAGCCTGTATATCAACAGCTGCGCGTCTTCGTCATAAGAGATGAATGACGCAAAATCAACTGCGAACTGCTTGTCCTCACACTTTTTCGACACACAGAGCGAATAAGGTCTGAGGTAAGGAACTCCGGGATTTGAAGTGCTGTCGCAAGGCAGATGCAGGAAGTAAAGTTTCTCTGGATAGTATTCCTCCCAGGTCCTGCAGCTTGCCGAAGAGTCGATCCAAAGGGCCGCGTTTCTGGAGTAAACGGGGTCTGCCCCGCCCTTACCCGTATTGGCAGTGAGCTTTGAATCATAAAGCTTCTTTACAAAGCCGGATGCGGCGCTGATAACGGTCTCGGCTTTTTCTTTGTCAGCCCTGTATTCGCTGTTCATCATGTAAGAGACAGGATGGTCACCAGAGAAACAGGAACCCAGATAAGGCATCATTTCATATCCGGATGCCAGCGGGATGCACTTAAACGAGCTTGCAGTCTGCTCCAGATAACGCGTGAAATCCTCGGGAGTGTGCTTTGCCTGAAGGCGTCCTGTCTTCGGGACATAGTCCCTGTTGCCGAAAATGACCGTTGCCGCGCAATAATGCGGGATACCGTAAAGCCTTCCGTTCTCGAGCTGGGAAGACATTGAAGCAGCATACATTTTCGAGCCGTCGATATACTGATTTCTTGAAGCGTAAACACTCAACTCATCTGCAAGTCCCGTCTCAGCAGCCGACTGGCTGTCAGAAGCAAGGAAAAGATCGGGCTCTTCCCCGGACTGCTTCCATCCGTTCAGGTTCTCAAGACTTGCGCCGTCATTGGTAACGCCCACATTCTGAATGACATAGTTTGTAGCAGTAGCGGCAAGTGACGCAGTGTTAACGTCAGCGCCTGATACAGAGCTGTCCCATGTTCCGTTGTTCTTGGAATAAAACATCGCGGCAAGGCACCTTACGGTCTCATCCGAATAAGGAAGCGCCACTTTGAGCGTCTTTATTCCGTTTGAAGCGGTCTTGTTTTTGGATGAAGTCTCTGTCTCGGTAGGTTTAGTACCTGTAGGTGCCTCGTTAAGGGACGGAAAAACCTCGGATTCACTGCGGCAAGAACAGAAAAACATTGCCAGACACATTATCAAAGCCGTAGCGCAGATCCTCTTCGAGTACACTTCTATTACCTCCCGATAGTGTAATTATAACTCAAATAAAAAAAAACAATAAAAAGTGATTTGCTTGACAGAAATAGGTTAAACAAGTATATTTCTTTAGTGTGCCAGTGTGCCAATGTGGCTCAGGGGTAGAGCAATTCACTCGTAATGAATAGGTCGTGGGTTCGATTCCCACCATTGGCTCCAAAATCCAGCCCCGGTTTTTAATATCACCGGGGCTTTTTTTATAATCGGGGTGTCAGTGTTTAGAACGTTTCTGAAAAGAATAATTTGTTTCTGCCTATCACTGGTCATCTCTGCAAGTATCCTTCTTGCATGCTTTTCCTCGAAGTCAAATGCTGACAGCGCCTATACCCTTTCAGGAACGTCTTTCATCATCAACAAAGGCCTTACCGTAGGTAAAAGCGAGTACGGTGTCCTGACGATCGGAGAACGCGGCAGCGGAAAAGGCATTCAAACATTAAACATCAGCCTGGATAACCTCGCTCCCGGCCTGAGCGGTTCCCTTCAGTACCGCATCTACGTTTACAAATACGGCTGGCAGGACTGGACAGACGCGGGTCAGATCACAGGCATGACCACAATGCCGAGACTCATCACAGCTGTCCAGATGAGACTTACGGGCGACCTCGCCAAAACATACAGCATCTGGTATTCAGCATGGACCAATAAGCATAAGGACCTTGAGGGTTGGGTCTGTGATGAGGGCATCGCCGGAGACAATGCCGAAAGCGGAAGGATCGAAGAATTCCGTGTAATGCTCGTTAAACGTGACACCCAGTACGGTTATACGGATGTATCCTTCAGAACTTATATGAGCGGTTCAGGCTGGCAGAGGACATGGAGAAAATCCGGAGAGTACTCGGGCCTCCCCGGCTTGAAAAGACGTGTCAGCGGCTTTGAGGTCACCGTTACCGGAAATGAGTATTCCGGAGGCGTCAGATACAGAGGCCTCATAGCCGGAAGTGCCTGGACAAACTGGGTCACAGACGGCGCGCTGTGCGGAACCACCAACAGAAACAAGAGAATGGAAGCTCTGGAGATCCAGCTTACAGGCGAGATCGCCAATCACTATGACATCTATTACAGAACCTATATCGGCGGTCTCGGATGGTTTAACTGGGCCAAGAACGGCGAAGCATCGGGCACCAGAGGTATTGGCAGACGTATCGATGCTCTGCAGATAAAGCTTGTAAGAAAAGGTTATCAGGCTCCGGGCGCCGTTATCAGTAAGGCAAGAAGCGTGATGGGCTATACGTATGTAGCCGCCAACAACTCAACCGGCGTCAGCGAATGGCGTATCGGAAAACCCGGCAGCGGTTCTTTTGCCTCTTACGTTTTGAAGCGCTGCAAGTATTACAACAGAACCGAATACAAGGATATGAGATGTGATGCCCTGGTCGCACAGGTACTTACCGATGCACTCGGCACAAATCTCGGAAGGCGCAAAGGTGCCAAGTACGCAAGACTCAATGAATGGATCGGATTAAGCGCGCTTGAAAGACTGCTTTCGAGCACTTTCACATACAAGGATGCATCCGGCAGGACTGTCATTTGCAGACCAGTTGCCAGAACACCGTTAAAGACTCTTGTTAAGAAGACCTGGAAGAGAAAAGAAAAGAACATACCCGAAGAAGAGTTTAACGAGTGGATCAAGAAATACTGTGAGCCCGGCGACATCCTCATCTTCTACAACAAAAAGAAGAAGCCTATCCACTGCGGCATCTATTCAGGCGTTCAGAGCAGTTCCGTAAAGGAATATGAATACTTCCACGGCAGGAAAAAAGGACAGAAAGACTCTGATATCAAGCCCGGCCATTATCTCTGGCATTCGGGCTATGATACCGGCGTTGCAAATAAGTATGCGTACTGGGCTGCGGAAATCGGCCGTTCCTATTACGTCAGACGCTACCGCGTTGACTCAGGCAGATCTCATCCGGCTCCTCCGAAAAAGTAAAGTCCCTTTTTCAAATACGTTTATCAGCGTCTGAAGAATTTAGCGAGCGGCTCGATAATGTCGCTGAGATCCTTTATCGACTTATTGAGAGTTTGAAAATCAATGGAGCTCATCTTGTCGACTGTCTTGCCAACGGCATCAGTATTATCGACAACGACCTTATCGACGTTCTTTACCATCTCATCGATTCCGGTCAAAGACTTCTCTACTGAAGCGATGGCCTTATCTGCATTTGCAACGACAGCCTCAATGTTGTCGATTGCCTGATAAGCGTTATTCAAGGTTGCATTGACCCTGGGAACAATGATAAGCACAGCGGCGCCGATCATGAGGCAGATGGCAACGAGAGACGCTGCAGTAATGAGCGAACGTCTGCTTGCCTTCTTCTGCTCCTTAAGGAGTTCTATAAGAAGTTCACGGTCACTCAAAGCGGAAAACTCTTTGTTTGATGTTTTAGCTGTCTCGCTGATCGCGGAATCCTCTTTTACAGCTTCCTCAGTTACTTCACTCTTAACTTCCAGTGCCTTGTTTTCTTCGTTTTCAGCCATCTTCTGTTCCCTCCCTGAATGTTTTTCGATGTACAGATAGAAAAAGAGGACTTTTCCCGCGGACTTCCGCACAAGCGAAGCGCGGAGGACCGTAGCGAGGAAAGCCCTCTTTAGATTTTAATGATGGAAAAGTCTGATTCCGGTAAACGCCATAGCCATGCCGTACTTGTCGCATGTCTCGATAACGTTGTCGTCACGGATGGATCCGCCGGGCTCAGCAATGTACTTAACGCCGCTCTTGTAAGCACGCTCGATGTTGTCACCGAACGGGAAGAAAGCATCGGAACCGATCGATACATCAGTATTCTTGGCGATCCACTCCTTCTTCTCTTCCATGGTCAGGACTTCAGGCTTAACCTTGAAAAGCGTCTGCCAGACACCATCTCTGAGGACATCATCATGCTCTTCGGAGATGTAAACGTCGATCGTGTTGTCACGTACGGGACGGCTGATGTCGTCAACGAACTGAAGTCCCATGACCTTCGGATGCTGTCTGAGCCACCAGATATCAGCCTTGTTTCCTGCAAGTCTTGTGCAGTGGATTCTTGACTGCTGGCCTGCACCAATACCGATGCACTGACCGTCCTTGACATAGCATACGGAGTTGCTCTGTGTGTACTTGAGCGTGATGAGCGAGATAAGGAGATCTTCCTTCTTGTCATCAGGGATGTCCTTGTTGACTGTTACGATGTTTTCGAGAAGAGCCTTGTTGATATCAAGCTCATTTCTTCCCTGCTCAAACGTAACGCCGAAAACCTGCTTGCGCTCGATCGGATCGGGCTTGTAGGAAGGATCGATCCTGATCACGTTATATGTTCCCTTACGCTTTGTCTTAAGGATCTCAAGAGCCTCAGGCGTGTAATCGGGAGCGATGACGCCGTCGCTGACTTCACGCTTGAGCATGTTGGCGGTAACTGCGTCACAAGTATCGGAAAGAGCCGCGAAATCGCCGTAAGAAGACATTCTGTCAGCGCCTCTTGCTCTTGCATAAGCGCAAGCGATGGGAGAAAGCTCGCCTAAGTCGTCAACGAAATAAATCTTAGCTTCGGTATCGGAAAGAGGTCTTCCTACTGCAGCACCTGCAGGTGAAACATGCTTGAATGAAGCGGCGGCAGGCATTCCTGTAGCTGCCTTGAGCTCTTTAACAAGCTGCCACGCGTTGAAAGCGTCAAGCAGATTGATGTATCCGGGCTTACCGTTCAATACTTCGATCGGAAGATCGGATCCGTTTTCCATAAAGATGCGCGAAGGCTTCTGATTGGGGTTGCAGCCGTATTTAAGGGCCATTTCATTAGACATGTATATTTCCTCCTGTTACCGCGATTAAGCGATTATTTAACGTTCTTGTTTACGATCCTTGTCTCGTAAGTACCATCAGCGATATTGATGAATCTTACGAACAGAGATACCTTGTTGTCCTCGTTGAGGGACTCCCATACATTCTTCGTGAATGTATCGATATCACCGCTGATAGCAACCTTCTCAGGCTCCCCCTCGAAAGAAGGAAGCGGGTTGCCGTCACCCATGTAGGTGTGGATGAATCTGCCTACGCCGGGAAGCGGATTGGAATATGTGAAAGTGTGTCTCTCGCAGGACTCAGGGTTGCCGTCTGCGCTCTTGAGGATGGACATGGCAAAATTGTATGTGCCGTTCTCAATGCGCATGATGCCGGATATACGGGGTGTGTAATTCGGAGCGTCATCTTCGAACTCCCTGCCTCTCAAGGACTGCTCAAACGTATACTGTCTGTCCATGAGTTCATAGATGGTATCCGTCTGGTCACCGTTTGTAACGATGGTCTTGTTGCCAAGAACTCTTACGGGTGAATAAATGATGAGGTGCGGATCGGAAAGCTTTGAAGGATCGAAAGCCTCCGTCTTGATACCGTCTGCTGTTTCGGTAAATACGCGGTTACGGGAATTAACGCTTCTTCCCATAATGAAATATGCGGTTACGGCCTTGCTGCCGTCCTCGCTTCTTCCGATAACGATACCTCTTCCGGGATATGCGTTTGTCTTAAGCAGTTCTCCAAGATCTGCGGTCTTCATGGTGATTCACCTCCGATTGTTATTCTCTTACGTAAGCTATGTTGTTCTCTATAAAGACCTTGCCGTCTGCGATGAGTCTTATCGCCTGCGGAAGGATCTTCCATTCACATTCCTGCATGATCCTTTTCTGCAGCGTCTCCGGAGTATCGTCCGGAAGAACGTCAACGGACTTCTGCAAAAGGATCGGACCGTCATCGTAATTCTCGTTTACGAAATGAACGGTTGCTCCCGACACTTTTACTCCTCTTGCGAGTGCTGCCTTATGCGGCTTTATGCCGTACATGCCCGCTCCGCAGAATGAAGGAATGAGAGCCGGATGAATGTTGATGATGCGGTTCGAAAACCTGGATACCGTCTTGGGTCCGAGAAGTGAAAGATATCCTGCGAGAACTATGAGTTCCGCACCTGACTTGCTTACGCAGTCGGCCATCTCATCATCCCACTGTTCTCTTGAAGGATAGTCTGCCGCTCTTACGACTACGGATTTGATACCGTTCTCCTCTGCCCTTTTCAATGCATAAGCATCAGGTGACGATGACAGGACAAGAACGATCTCGATGTCCTTAAGTATTCCCGTCTTCGTGTTGTCTATTATCGCCTGAAGGTTGGTTCCGCCTCCGGATACGAATACTGCTATCTTCATCGTTTATCCTCAGTTTCCTGATATTTCTTATACTTCGTCGTCCTCAGGCTTGCCTGCGATAAAATCGCCGTCGAAGCACGCTGAGCAAACGCCGCAATCGATGGTATTGAGAGATGCTCTGAGTGACTCGAGGCTGATATACGCGAGTGAGTCAGCACCGATCATGTCGCGGATCTCTTCCGTTGTCTTTGTACTTGCGGGAAGCTCGGTCTCGGAAGAAGCATTTACGCCATAGCAGCATCCGAACTTAACCGGCGGAGATGCAAGTCTTACATGAACTTCCTTGGCGCCGTTCTCCCTGAGGAATGAGATGATGTGCTTTGTCGTCGTACCTCTTACGAGCGAGTCATCGACGATAGCGATCTTCTTATCCTTGATGGCAGTTCTGAGAGCCGCAAACTTCATTCTTACGGCAAGCTCTCTCTGCTGCTGTGTGCTCTTGATGAATGTTCTTCCGACGTATCTGTTCTTCAAAAGACCTGAACCGTAAGCAACTCCAAGCCCTGCAGCATAACCTTCTGCGGCTGCGTTACCGGAGTCAGGAGCGCCGATGACAAGATCAACGTCAGCAGGGCTCTCCTTAGCAAGAGCCATACCAACTCTGTATCTTGAATCAAAGATGGACATCTTATCCATCAGCGAGTCAGGTCTTGCAACGTAAACGTACTCGAAAACGCATACCTTGGCATCCTTCTTCTGGGTTGCTTCGTTGTAAAGGAGTGAGCTCATGCCGTCCTTGGAGATCGTGATGATCTCGCCCGGCAGGAAGTCCCTGATCGTCTCGCATCCGATGGCGTCGAGAGCGCAGGACTCTGAAGAGATATAGTATCTGTCATCCTTCTTGCCGAGGATGAGAGGTCTCAATCCGTACGGATCTCTTACACCGATGAGTTTGTCTTCGGTCATGAAGATCATGGCATAAACGCCGTGGATCTGCTTCATCGTCTCGAGGATCGCATGCTCACAGTCCTCTGTTCTGATCCTGTTTCTGGAGAACAGGGAAAGGATGATCTCGGAATCAGTATTTGTCTGGAATATGGCACCCTGGTCCTTGAGTTCGTCCCTGACCTTGTTGGCGTTCATGATGACGGAATCAGATGTAAGCGCGATGCTTCCGACTCTCGACTTGATGGAGATGGGCTGGATTGCTTCAGGTCCGTTCTCACGGGGGGAACCGCCTTTGCAGTGCGCGATGGCACATGTGCCCTGCAATGCGGATAATGTAACTTCGTCGAAAACATCGGTTACAAGTCCCATTGCCTTGTGAACGAGGAAAGTACCGTTATCGTTTACTGCAATACCTGCGCACTCCTGACCTCTGTGCTGGAGCGAGAAAACGCCATAATATGCATCTTTTGCGACGTCCTGTGTCTGTCCTTTAATGTCGTAAGTTCCGAAAATTCCGCTCATTTTGTTCCGTCCTTTTTATGATTAATTGATTATTTGTCCATATCGGCGATCTTCTGCTTAAGCCTTGCGTCACGTTCAGCCACTGAAGATGCGAGACTCTTTTTGTACTCCTTGAGAGCATCGCTTAAACCCTTATCTGAAAGTGCAAGGATCTGGCATGCGAGGATGGCGGCATTAGAACCGCCGTCAATGGCAACTGTTGCAACAGGGATTCCGGTAGGCATCTGAACAGTTGCGTAAAGCGCGTCAACACCGTTAAGAGCGCCGCCCTTGCAGGGAACGCCGATAACAGGAAGCGTTGTGCTTGCTGCGAGAACGCCTGCGAGATGAGCCGCAAGACCTGCTGCTGCGATTATTACCTTGAATCCTTTTTCCTCAGCGGTAGAAGCAAGCTCATGAGCACGCTCGGGTGTTCTGTGAGCTGAAGCAACATCAGCTTCGAACTCAACGCCGAACTTGTTCAGCATCTTGAAGCATCCCTCCATTACGGGAAAATCGGAATCCGATCCCATTACAACCAAAACTTTACCGTCAGCCATCTAACCTCTCCTCCTTTATTGTCACTCGTCAGCCTCTGCCCAGTTGAGACGTGCCATTACTCTGTCATAAGCCTTACTCTCATAGTTGTACGGCTTCGGACAATAGTCGTTGCCGCGCTTGGAACTTCTCAATGAGAAAGGCATTACGTGAAGTCTGTAATCTGTGACCTTGGTTCCTTCATCATTAAGAACGAAAGTGCACTGTACAACCGCAGTATCCGGATCGCTCGGATTCGTGTGACCGCCGAAACAGAAGTTACCGATACTGTAGAGAATGTACTTGCCCTTGTATACTTCTATCGGCTGAAGTCTGTGGGGATGCGTACCGACTATGATGTCTGCGCCGTGATTGATCAGCGCGTGACCTCTTGATTTCTGGCTCTTGGTCGCTGTGTACCTTGCTTCGATACCCCAGTGGCAAGAGACGATCACGATCTGGCATCCCTTTGCCCTTAACTGCTTAATAAGCTTGTATGTCTTGCTCAAGCCGTAAGTGGAAGTATATCCGCACATGCCGATCTTAACGCCGTTCTTTGCGGTATAGATCGCGTAATTGGAAGTATCGCTCCAAAGAATTCCTGCCTTTTTAAGATTCCTTCTGGTATCCTTGAGACCTGACGTTCCGAAATCAAGCGTATGGTTGTTAGCAAGATTGACCGCTTCAATGCTCGCGTGCGTAAAATACTTTGTTCCCGAAGGATTCATTGCGAAGACGAAAGCCTTTTTACGGTGCTTTTTGCTGCTGGTGATAGCCATCTCGCAGTTTGCCAAAGTAAGATCGTCATGAGAAAAGATCGACTTGCAGTTCTTGAAAGGATAATTCCATCTCTTCTTTACAACCGCATCAAAGTGATTGTATCCGCGCGCGTCGGAACAAAGAGTGCAGTCACCGACAAAAGTAACCTTTACGCTTTTCGGAGTGGGAGCCGCATTGGCATCTGACGTGGTCTCGGAAGCAGCTTCTTCCGTAGTTTCACCGGATGCAGCATCAGTAGTCTCATCCGGAGATCCGTCTTCAGTTCCTTCTGTGGTTTCAGGTTCCGGTGTTGTCTCGGCCGTCGTCGCCGCCAAAGACTCAACAGAGATCGCGGTAGGCATCTCAGATGCCTCGGTGATACCTGTCTCAGTCTCAGTTTCCGTCACACCGGGATAGATGCTCTTAAAAGCACAACCGGCGAAAACGGCTACGGCAAGAACGAATCCTGCCGTCATTGCAATCTTGCGAAATGTGATGCCGTCTGATTTCAAAAGCCTCATCTCCTAAAAATATGAAAGGCCCGCGCATTCTCCAAAATGATCAGAGCTGTCTGCACGGGCCCTCCTAAAGTCCTTTAGTTACGGAATCAGAATTCCCTTCTTCTTCCCTTTCTGTCTTCGTTGCCGCTTTCTTCATTACGGCCGCCGTTCCTTCCGCCGAAGCCTCCGCGGCGCTCACGGTTAGGACGGTTCTCACGTCTCCTGGGTTCTTCCTCTACATAGCCCTCAGGCTTCGGGAGGCAGTCCCTGATGGAGAGGTTAAGTCTGCCCTGTGAATCGATCTCGATGAGCTTAACATGAACCTTGTCACCCTCGTGAAGAACGTCTTCGACCTTCTCTACTCTGTTCCATGCCATCTTGGAGATGTGTACGAGGCCTTCCTTGCCCGGGAGGAACTCAACGAAAGCGCCGAAGTCCATAAGTCTCGTAACAGTACCGTCGTACTCTGTGCCTACCTCAGGATCGGAAACAATGCCTGTGATGATGGTCTTAGCCTTGTCTGCAGCCTCGAGATCAGGTGATGAGATATAAACCATGCCGTCATCGTTGATGTTGATCTGAGCGCCTGTGTCAGCGATGATCTTGTTGATGACCTTTCCGCCTGAACCGATAACTTCTCTGATCTTGTCAACAGGCACCTGCATGGAGATGATCCTCGGAGCCCACTTGTTGAGCTCTGCGCGGGGTGCGGGAATTCTGGGAAGGATTACATCGTTGATGATCTGGAGTCTTCCCTTGTGTGTCATCTCGAAAGCAGCCTTGATGATGTCTAATGTGAGACCCTCGACCTTGATGTCGACCTGGATGGATGTGATACCTTCTGTTGTACCTGCAACCTTGAAGTCCATGTCGCCGAAGAAGTCCTCGATGCCCTGGATATCCATGAATACGAGGAAGTTATCGTCGTTGTCGGGATCTGTGATGAGTCCGGAAGAGATACCTGCAACAGGTCTCTTGATCGGAACGCCTGCATCCATGAGTGACAGAGTCGAAGCGCAAACGGAACCCTGTGATGTGGAACCGTTGGACATTGTGATCTCTGAAACTGTACGGATAGCGTAAGGGAACTCTTCCTCGGAAGGAAGAACAGGGATCAAAGATCTCTCAGCGAGAGCTCCGTGACCGATCTCACGGCGTCCGGGAGATCTTGAAGGCTTAGCCTCACCTGTTGAGTAGCCCGGCATGTTGTAGTGATGTACATATCTCTTGTATGTCTGCTCATCGAGTCCTTCGAGCTTCTGTGCTTCAGCCAAAGGAGCGAGTGTGCAGATGTTCATTACCTGTGTCTGGCCTCTCTGGAAGAAACTTGAACCGTGAACTCTGGGAAGTACTCCTACATCGCAGGATAGAGGTCTGATCTCGTCAAGTGCACGGCCGTCAACACGTCTGTGCTCACGGAACAGATAGTCACGAACGACCTTCTTCTCGAGCTTATAGATAGCGTCAGGTGCCCACTTAGAAAGACCCTCTTCCTTCTCTTCGAGCATTGCTGCAACTTCTTCCTGAAGTGCTGCAACGTTTGCGTCACGGACTGACTTGTCAACTGCGAGAACTGCTTCTCTCATCTTCTCCCAGCCGAATTCCTTAACGGCATCGAAAACTTCCTCAGGAACGTCAGCGGAATCGTAAGTGAACTTCTCCTTACCGATCTCAGCAACGATGCCGTTGATGAATTCGCAGATCTCCTTGATAACGACGTGACCTTCAGCGATAGCATTGAGCATTACGTCATCCGGAACCTCGTTAGCGCCTGCCTCGACCATGCAGATCTTGGTGAGCGTGCCGGCGAGTGTAACGTACATCTGGGATTCCTGACGCTGTTCAAGCGTAGGGTTGATGATGGTCTTGCCGTCGATGAGACCGAGTACTACGCCACCGATAGGTCCCTTCCACGGAATGTCGGAGATTGCGATCGCAATTGAAGTACCGAGCATAGCGGTGATCTCGGGAGAGCAGTCAGGGTCAACAGACATAACGAGGTTGTTGACGCAGACGTCGTTTCTGAGATCCTTCGGGAACAAAGGTCTTACAGGACGGTCGATAACACGTGATGTAAGGATGGCCTTCTCTCCGGGTCTTCCCTCTCTCTTCATGAAGCCGCCGGGAAGCTTACCTACGGCGTACATCTTCTCCTCGTAATCTACTGAAAGCGGGAAGAAATCAACACCTTCTCTGGGTGTCTGGGATGCTGTTACAGTTGACAGAACGGAAGTCTCACCATATCTGATGAGGCATGCGCCGTTCGAAAACTGAGCGATCTTGCCGGTCTCGACTACCAACGGTCTGCCGGCGATTTCAGTCTTGAAAATCTTTTCCATTGATTCTACTCCTTCTGAATAATTGATATTGCAAAGGAGGTAGTTCGTAGATTCACGGTCCGAGCAAAAAAATAAGCTCGATGTTCGGGCAGTCAATCTACACACTACACTCCTTCTCGAACTTATTTATTATATATTAAACGCGTGCTAAAACAAAGTTACATTTTCTACAGTTCTTGTACAGTTTTCGCGATGATTTCGGCCAGTCCTTTATGCCCTTGTGCATCAAGATGAAGTCCGTCTTCAACGGAAGGTTTGATGTATTTCTTGGCATCAATGAAGCCGCACCCGTGCTTGTCGGCAACTTTCTTGTAGAAATCGGCCAGTTTAAGGGATTTTTCCACGGAAACACTGTCAAATGAGTCCCTGAAAGGTCCCGTATGGATATCGGAGCTGATCTCCGGAGGAGACACGATGAGGATCTTGGGAACATAGCCCTGCTTGAGATCCATGGTCTTCTCCGCCCTTAAGACTATCTCGTTGAGACCTGCCGCAATCTCCTCAAGAGAAGCGTTATAAACGGTCTTCATGTCGTTTGTTCCGAGCATGATGACAAGATAATCAACGGGTCTGTGCGTACAAAGGATCCCCTTGATGTAATCGACGCCGTTCTTCCAATCATCGTTGGGGTCATCGAAAACGGTAGTCCTGCCATTAAGACCCTCTTCAATGACCTTATATCCGTCGCCTAAGAGCTTCTGGAGCAGGCATGTCCACCTGACATCGTCAGGAAGCCTGTTTCCGGTCGCGGGATCGTGTCCGTAAGTATTTGAATCGCCGAAGCAGACAACTGATTTCATACGTCAACCCTTCACTGTCTCAAGATCTGCAAGCCAGATGGCACGGGAAGCATCAGAAGGCATTCTCCAGTCTCCTCTGGGTGAGAGCGTGACAGTACCGACCTTAGGCCCGTCTGGCAGGCAGGAGCGCTTGAACTGCTGTGCAAAGAACCTCTTGATGAAGGTCTCTTCCCACTTGTAGATGGTTGCATCATCATAGCTGCCTTCAAACGCGATCTTCGCAAGGCGGTAGATCTTCGAAGGAGCAAAACCGCATCTGACGAAATAGTACAGGAAGAAATCGTGGAGTTCGTAAGGACCCACCTGCTCTTCCGTCTTCTGGGAGATCTGTCCGTCTTCGGTAGGCGGCAGCAATTCGGGGCTTACAGGCGTTGCGACAATATCCTCGAGCGCCTTTGAAAGCTTCTTGCTGACAGTCTTTGTACGTTCAGCCTCATAAGAAACAAGGTGTCTTACGAGAGTCTTCGGGATCGAAGCGTTTACGCCGTACATCGACATATGGTCACCGTTATAGGTGGCCCAGCCCAGAGCGAGCTCGCTCAGGTCGCCGGTTCCAACAACAAGGCCGTTCTCCTGGTTTGCGATATCCATCAGGATCTGGGTCCTTTCCCTTGCCTGGGAATTCTCATATGTGATGTCCTGAACGGCAGGATCGTGACCGATATCCTTGAAATGCTGTTTTACGGCATCGGAAATGCTGATCTCCCTCAATGTGCAGCCGTATTCTTCGGCAAGCCTCATCGAGTTGTTCTTGGTGCGTGAAGTCGTTCCGAATCCGGGCATCGTTATCGCGATGATGCCTTCTCTCGGAAGACCGAGACGGTCAAAAGCGTGAATGGTGACGATGAGAGCCAGAGTCGAATCAAGACCGCCGGAAAGGCCGATGACAGCCTTCTTGCAGTTGATCTTGGACAAACGCGTAAGAAGTCCCGCAGCCTGCATGTTGAGGATGTCTTCGCATCTCTGGGAGAGGTCATTCCTGTCTTCAGGAACGAACGGTGTCTTTGAGATATGACGCTTAAGCTTAATGTCAGGGAATTCAGCATCGAACATCAGGTTATTGACATAGTCGTCACCCGTTGTCTTCATCCTGAAAGTATTCATTCTCTTACGTTCTGCGGTAAGGCGCTCAAGGTCGATGTCAGCATAGATAATGCCGCCTTCGAACCTGTTGCTCTCAGAAAGGACCTTACCGTTCTCTGCAATGATGTTATGGCCTGCGAAAACCATGTCTGTCGTGGATTCGCCCAATCCCGCATCAGCATAGACGTAAGCGGAAACGAGCTTCGCGCTCTGAGATGCGACAAGATTCCTTCTGAATTCAGCCTTGCCTATCACCTCGTCAGAGCATGACAGGTTGAATATGATCTCGGCGCCGTGTGCGGCATAGTCGATCGACGGACTCTCGGGAACCCAGAGATCCTCGCAGATCTCGACTGCAAACTTAACGCCTGCGCAGTCGAAAACGGCAGGTCCGAAATCGATCGATTCATCCTCTGAGAAATCGTCCAGCATGAGCATTTCGTGCTTGGTGAAAGGCGTGAAATAACGCATTTCATAGAACTCGGAATAATTGGGTATGTTCTGCTTCGGAACGATGCCGATGATATCGCCCTTATGGATGACGGCTGCACAGTTGTAGAGCTTTCCGCCATACACTACAGGGACACCCACGATAAGGATCATATCGAGCTTTCTGGTGGAGGATGCCACCTTGAGGAGCGATTCCTTGGCGGACTTCAAGAGCGCGGACTGAAGGAACAGATCACCGCAGGTGTAACCCGTGATTGAAAGTTCCGGGAAAACGAGGATCCCGCAATCGTTCTTCGCAGCCTTTTTCGCAGCCTCGATTATTTTCGTCGCATTGAAAGCCGTATCGGCAACCTTAACTTCGGGTGTCGCGGCGCCAACCCTGATAAAAGAATCAATCATTGGGATCTCCCTTCAGATTTTTTCTGATTATACAATAAAAAAGCGGTCCCGTAAGGAACCGCTCTCAAAATAATCTTACAAAGATTACTTTCTGATACCAAGCTTTGCGATAAGTGTTCTGTAACGCTCGATATCGATGGAAGCGAGGTAATCAAGGATGTTTCTTCTCTTACCAACCATCATGAGAAGTCCTCTTCTGCTGTGGTGGTCACCCTTGTGAGTCTTGAGGTGTTCTGTGAGGTGGTTGATCCTGTAAGTAAGAAGTGCAACCTGAACCTCAGGAGAACCTGTATCGCCCTCAGAGAGTGCATATTCCTTGATGATTGCCTGCTTGTCGAAAGATGCTGACATATATCTTTCCTCCTTTATGATAAATACGCCAAAATCGAAGGTAAGGGTCGGAGTGTCCGCAAAACTGCGATTAAGGCAACTTGGTGATAATACCATCAGTTCTTTGCTTTGTAAAGCAAAAATGCCTAAAAACACATAAAAAGCGGCTGCCTTTTTCAAGACAGCCGCAATTTTACGATTTAACCGTCAAGATCAGCCGAAAAGACGGAAGTTCTTGATGATAGGAGCGATCGTGTTTGCAACTGTGGACATGAGCTTGATGAAGATGTCCAGAGCAACGCCTACAACGTCCTTACGTGTATCACCGATCGTGTCACCGGTAACGGAAGCCTTGTGCGCGGGAGAACCCTTGCCGTGGCCCTCGAGCATACCCTGCTCGATATACTTCTTAGCGTTGTCGAACGCACCACCGGAGTTACCCATGAAGATAGCTCTCGGGATAGCAACGATCGTAGCGCCAACGAGGATACCACCGACGAACTCAACGCCGAGTATGAAGCCGCCTACGATAGGAATGAGGAGAGCTAATACTGAAGGAAGAACCATTCTGTGGATAGCTTCTCTTGCAGCCATTGCGATCATCATGTTGTAGTCAGGCTTAGCCTTACCGTCGAGAACTTCCTGAGTCATCTGCTTGTCGCCGACGTCAGCCATGATCTTTGCAGCGTCGATCGTGTTATCTGTGAGGATAGCGCAGAAGTATTCAACAAGTGCACCACCGAGGATACCGCCTGCTACGACGAAGAAAGAAGCGAAGTTGAGAGAAAGGGGCTTGCCGATCTCTGTGTAGTTACCAACGTAAGCCATGATGAGGGAAACTGTAGCGAATGCTGCAGAACCGATAGCGAAGCCCTTACCGATAGCTGCTGTTGTGTTACCTACGGCGTCGAGCTTATCTGTGATCTTACGTACGTCAGGATCGAGGTGGCAAGCTTCTGCAAGACCGCCTGCATTGTCTGCGATAGGACCGAAAGCGTCGATGGAAACCGTAGCGCCAACGAATGCGAGCATACCCAGAGCGGAGATTGCGATACCGTAAGAACCGCAGATAACGCCGGATACGATGAGAGCAACGATGATTACGAATACAGGGAGAAGAACTGATCTTGAACCGACAGCGTCACCCTTTGTTACAACGAAAGCCTCACCTTCTGTGCACATCTCGGCAAGCTTCTGTGTAGGCTTGTGATCTGTGGAGGTGTAGTACTCAGTAATGATACCGATCGCGATACCTGCAATGATACCCATTACGGAAGAGATCCAGGGAGAAGCCCAGCCGAACTTGAATCCGTATGTAGCAAGATCAGCAACATTCAAGTCCTTGCCGTTGAAGATCAGATAAGAAGCTACGCCGCCGAAGATGATCGTGCAGCCTGCGGAGATCCATGTGGAGAGGTCGAGCTCTCTTGACGGATTGTCACCCATCTTCTTGATGTTAGCGAGTCCGAGACCGATAAGGCATCCTACGAGGCCGCAGCCTGCGAGGATCGTCGGGAAAAGGATGGTTGCGTTGAATGTAGCGTCAGAAACATTTTCGCCGTGTGTCTGATAAAGAGTAACAGCGATCATGAGTGAAGCAGACATAGTAGCAACGAATGACTCGAGAAGGTCGGAGCAGTTGCCTGCGATATCGTTAACGTTATCGCCGATGAAGTCTGCGATCGTGTTAGGGATTCTTGAGTCATCCTCAGGAAGGTCATGTCTGAGCTTACCAAGGATATCAGAAGAAATATCAGCTGCCTTTGTGTAGTTACCACCGGCAACACGGTTGAACATAGCAACGATGGAGCAGCCGAGTGAATATGTGGAAATTCTCATGATGTAAGGGTTGCAGGTAAGTGCCTTAAGGACAAGTCCTGAGCTTGTAGCATCATGCTTTACGCCGCCGAAGCAAAGGAGAACTGCGAGGAATCCCAACATACCGAAGCCCTGAACTGCAAGGCCGCTGATGGAACCGCCGCAAAGAGCAACCTTAACGGTCTCTCCGATGGAAAGGCTCTCTCTTGCCTTGTTCGATGTACGAACGTTAGCGTAAGTAGCGCTCTGCATACCGAGAACGCAGACGATAGAGCTCATCATTGCACCCATGAGGAATGTGATACCGCTTGTCTTCTCAACGAAGAGTGTGAAGATAACGGCAACAACAGCAACAACGATTGCGATGCTCTTGTACTCCGTCTTAAGGAAGGTCTGCGCGCCGGAACGGATGATTCCTGACAGCTCGATCATGTCAGGTGTTCCTTCGGGCATCTTCTTAATACGGAAATAGTTGACTGCAACGTAGACAAGTGCAAGGACTACTACGCCGAGTACAACCAACCAGGAAGATGTAAGTAAACTGGACAACATATACCTTGGTCCCCTCTCAAATAAATTTTTTATGATTTCGTGGGACCTCCAGGCATGAAAAACCTACTGCCCCATTAAAAACCGAACGCATTATACATATATTTAAAAGGTTTGGCAATCAAATAATTTATTTTTTGAAATGTTTTCGGAATTAAAAAATCAACTTTCGAGAAGTGAGTCGACGAATACCTCAGGATCAAAATCGACAAGGTCTTCCGCACCCTCTCCGAGACCTGCCAGAGCGATGGGTTTTCCGGATTGGTAAGCGACTGCGATCGCGACTCCGCCCTTGGCACTTCCGTCAAGTTTTGTAATGCCGATATAGTCGATTCCCGTAACCTCTCCGAAGCTCTCTGCCTGGATCACGGCATTCTGTCCGGTGGTCGCGTCAATGATCAGGAGAGACTTCACTTCCGCATCAGGCGCTTCCCTTGCGATTATCCTGCGGATCTTGGCAAGCTCGTCCATGAGGTTCTTCTTATTGTGAAGGCGTCCTGCGGTATCAACGATAAGGATGTCAGCCTTGCGTGACAATGCGGCGTGAACCGAATCGAAAACGACTGCCGCGGGATCCGCGCCATCCGTTCCCTGTGAGATTACGGTCGTTCCCGTCTTTTCACCCCATGCCTTGAGCTGGTCAACTGCAGCCGCACGGAATGTATCGGCAGCGCCCATGATGACCTTCTTACCCTCATTCTTCCATCTGAGGGCAAGCTTGCCTGATGTGGTGGTCTTACCTGTTCCGTTAACGCCGATCATGAGGATGATGTTGAGCTTGCCGGGAACGATCTCGATCCCGCGCTTGTCGCCCAGTATCTCGATCATCCTGTTCTTAACGGAGCCGAGAACCGCATCATGGCTGTCATCGCCAGTCTTCTTGATGTCTTCCTTGACCCTTCCGATTATGTCTTCGGAAGCGGGAACGCCGCAGTCTGCGCGGATCATGAGCTCTTCAAGCTCATCGAGCATATCCTCATCGAAATGACCCGTGCTGGCAGCGATCTTGGTAAATCCGCCCGCAAAGAAATTTCTGGTTGAAGTAAGTCCCTTTTTGAAGATATCAAGAATTCCCATTACTTAAGCTCCATTGAAAGAATTTTCGAGACTCCGCGTTCCGCCATCGTGACACCGTACATCTGGTCACAAGCCTCCATCGTTCCCTTTCTGTGGGTAACGAGGATGAACTGCGACCTGTCGGAGTGTCTTCTGACGAAGTCCGTAAAGCGCGAAATGTTTACGTCATCGAGAGCTGCTTCGACTTCGTCGAGGATAACGAACGGAGAAGGTCTGAGTTCGAGGATGGCGAAAAGAAGTCCGATCGCGGTAAGGCATCTTTCACCGCCCGAAAGAAGCGACAGGGTCTGAAGCTTCTTTCCCGGAGGCTGTGCCTTGATGTCGATGTTGCAATTGAGTACATCCGTCTCGTCATCGAGGACGATCTCAGCCGTACCGCCTCCGAAGAGATCGGTGAAGACTTTCTTGAAGTTCTCGTTGATCGTCCTGAAGTGATCCGTAAACTCGGTCTTCATGCTCTCGGTCAGTTCGGCGATGACATTTTCGAGGTCCTTCTTGGCCGCTTCGATGTCGTCTCTCTGACCGGTGATGAATTCAAGACGTTCGGATAGCTCCCTGTATTCCTCAAGAGCATTGAGGTTTACGGTGCCGAGCTGCTTAATCACGTTCTTCAGGGTCGAGATGCGCTTAGCCTGCTCACCCGGCTTTTCGACGGGTTTGACGCTGTCTTTAATGTTGTCATATGTGACGGAGTAGTCTTCCCAAAGCTTGTTCTTGTCTCCGTCGATCTCGTAGATGTACTTGTCGTATTTCGCGACATGGCTGTTCAGCTTCTGCTCAAGGCTGCTTATTGAAGCGCCTGCCTGTGAGAGCCTGTCCGCGAAAGAACTCATCTCGGAAGAAAGCTTGCTTCTCTCTGCATTGAGCTTGGAGATCTTGTCTTCGCTGACCTTTTCGAGTTCCCTGGTCTTGCCTATCTCCTTATCAAGAGCTTCGATCTCTCTTGTGATCTCGCCTGCTCTCTGGCTGATCTCCTTAGCAGAGGTCTCCCCGTTCTTAATGGTGGTCTTGACCTCTTCGATCTGTCCCTTGATATGTTCGGCAAGCTCAATGGTACCGTTGCGTTCAGTGATCTTCCTCTCGGAAAGAGCGACTGCCGCAGCAAGCTTGTCTGTAAGTTCCTTGGTCTTTTCGGCGAACTCCTTGGAGCGTTCTTCGATCTCCGCGACGCTGTCCTTGAACTCAGCGAGATCCGATTCGATCTCCTTCTCAATGGCTTCGAGTTCTTCCATGTCACCCGTCATGCGGAGTCTGCTTCCGGAGATCTCAAGGCTGTCCTGTTCGCACTTCTCGACTGCCTTCTTGTTCTCTTCGGTCCTCATCTCGGTATTGCGGTAATCGCCTTCAGCCTTGACTTCCTCAAGCTGGAAGAACTTGAGCTGCTCGCCGAGCTGGGCAAGTTCACGCTCCAGCGTACCGATCTCATCGTCGATCTCCTGACGTCTCTCTTCAGAGTCAGACAGTTTCTCTTCAAGTGAAGATACTGAAGCAGTGAGCTTCTCGATCTCTCTTTGTCTTCCGAGGATACCGCCTCCGCGTTCGTTCTTTCTGAGGCTTCCGCCCGTAAGCGATCCGCCCGGATTGACCGAATCTCCTTCAAGAGTCATTACCTTGACCGTACGTCCGGTCTCGGCTGCGATTTTTCTTGCATTATCAAGGTTATCGGCAACGATTATCCTTCCGAGAAGGTTGGATATGATGTTAGTAAGATCCCTGTCGCATTTGACAAGGTCTGATGCGATTCCTATATAACCCTTGATTCGTGAAGCCTGGCTCTTTACCTTGTCATCAATGGGACGCGCCTTGATGTTCTCGATCGGGAGGAATGTAACCCTTCCCAGATGCCTGGTCTTGAGTATGTCGATGAGCTCTGCGGCATCCGCCTCGCTCTTAGTAACAACATTATGGATAGCCGTACCGAGAGCTGTCTCGATAGCCACCTCATACTTGGAATCACTCTCGATAAGGTCGCCGACGATGCCTACGATCAGGCTCTTTACGTGCTTGTCGTTACCTGCTTCTTCAGAAAGCCTTCTGACAGATTCCTGATAACCTTCCTTACGGCGTTCGAGGTCCTTGAGAGTCTTTAATCTTGCCTCTTCGGCAGAAAGCTCTCTGTTGTACTTATCGAAAAACTGGTTTAACTCAACCTGCTTGCCGTGAAACTCTTCGAGCTTCTTATTGCGGACCTTGATATCGGACATGACTTCAGAAGTCTTGACCTTCATCTCATGCCATCTCGCATCAGCCTCCTTGAGGTTTTCCTCAAGCTGCTTTCCGTTCTCGATAGCCTCAACGCGGGCCTCACCGAGTTCCTTTATCCTGTCGTCTATTGCGCTGATCTGCGCCTTGATCTCATCGATCCTTCTTCTGGTCTCATAGAGCTCGTCAGTCTTGGACTTGAGTCCTGCGCCGGCCTTGTCCATGTCTTTGCTCTGCTCATCGTACTGCTTCTGTGCAGCTTCCTTCTCTGCCGAGATCTTTTCGCTCTCGGTACGTGCCTCATCGGCTTCCTTAAGGAGTTCAGCGGCATGCTCGTTCTTTTCCTTGAGATCGGCTTTGAGCTGTTCGATCCTCTCGAGCATCACAGTCTTGTCAGACTCAAACTCACCGAGCTGGTCTTCTGTCTGCTTCAGTCTTTCCGCAGAGACCTTCTGATCTGTAATTAATTCATGTTCCTTTTCCGTAAGGTCAGAAAGCGTCTGGCGCTCGTCCTCGATCTTCTCGTCGAGTTCCTCACTCCTGTTGATGACTTCCTGATTGTTCTTTCTGAGTTCAAGGTACTTATCCTGCTGCTCCTTGATCTCTGCTTCCAAAGTGTCCTTGAGCGTAGCGGAATCGCCCATCGCCTTTTCGGCCTCGTTGATCCTGTAAACAAGAAGCGAAGTCTCTAAGTCCTTCATCTCCTCATAAGCGGCGTTATACTGCTTTGCCTTGCCGGCCTGCTCTTCAAGAGGTCCCTTGCGTTCTTCCAGTTCGCCAAGGATGTCATTGATACGGAGGAGGTTCTGCTCTGTAGAATTGAGCTTACGCTCGGCTTCTTCCTTGCGGACCTTGTATTTGACGATTCCGGAAGCCTCTTCCATTACGCGTCTTCTGTCTTCGGACTTGTTTGAAAGGATCTCGTCGACCCTTCCCTGTCCTACGATCGAATAACCGTCCTTACCGAGACCGGTATCGAGGAACAGACCCGTAATATCCTTGAGCCTGCAGTTGACCTTGTTTATCTGGTATTCAGATTCGCCCGACCTGTAAAGCCTTCTTGTTATGCAGATCTCGGGAAAATCGTAATCGACGTATTTGTCGGCGTTATCGAAAGTGATCGTTACTTCAGCATAGTTCATCGGTTTCCTTGTGGAAGTACCGTTGAAAATGACATCCTCCATCTTGCCGCCGCGGAGTTGCTTTACGCTCTGTTCACCCAATACCCATCTTACGGCGTCGGTAACGTTGGATTTTCCGCTGCCGTTAGGACCGACAACGGCCGTGAGGCCCTTGTCGAACTCGATACAGGTATATTCGGGGAATGATTTAAAGCCCTGAAGTTCTAACTTCTTAAGATACATTAGTTGTCCTGACTGCCTTCCGGAAACCTTTCGCGGTAGATCCTTACCGCTTCGGCGGCACACTTCTGTTCCGCATCCTTCTTACTATGGCCTGTTGCCATTGCGAGAAGAACACCATCGGCAAAAACCTGAACATCAAACTCACGCATGTGTGCAGGTCCGCGCTCCGCCACGGTCTCAAATTTAATCGTATGGCTGTTGCCGCGCATCTGTGCAAGTTCAAGAAGTCTGCTCTTGTAGTCAAGAAATATCTCTCCGTCTACGGCCTTCCTGACCGTCTCGGAAAGATGTCTCGTGATTACTTCACTCGCCTTGTCAAACCCGCCATCAAAGAATACTGCAGCAAGAACTGCCTCAAAGCAGTCCGCCAGCGTGGAATCCTTGTCTCTTCCACCCGTCTGTTCCTCACCCTTACCGAGGAGCAGATAACTGCCCATATCAAGTTTTCTCGCCGCTTCGGCAAACGATCTCTCACAGACCGAAATGCTGCGCATCTTGGAGAGGTAACCTTCGTCACCGGTCGGATTCATCTCATAGAGCATTCTGCCGACTACCAGGTCACCTACGGCGTCACCGATAAACTCAAGTCTCTGGTTTGATTCCCAGTGACTGCCGCCCTGCTCGAAAACATATGTGGTGTGGGTGAACGCGGTCTCAAGGAGCGACTTGTCCTTGAAGACGTATCCCAGTTTTTCTTCAAATTCCGAAAAATCCGTGTTCATAATCCACCGTTATAATCAAACGGCTGAATGTATGAAGACCACACACTCAGCCGCCAAACTTTACATTTTCAGTAAGCTTAGATGAAGCCTTTTATTAGCCCTCTGTAAGGTTCTGGATGTACTCGACTGCGTCCTTGACTGTAACAACCTTCTCAGCTACATCATCAGGGATCTCGATGTCGAACTCCTGCTCCATAGCCATAACGAGCTCAACCATGTCGAGGGAATCAGCATTAAGATCATCAACAAAGGAAGAATCCTCTGTGATCGTATCCTCGTCAACACCGAGCTGGTCAACGATCATTCTCTTGATGCTGTTAAAAAGTTCTTCGTTAGTCATAAAATTTCCTCCGTATGTTTATCAGAATGATTATGTTCAATCCACAAATCTGTTTTTAATGTATGTTACCTGTTTTGTCAATACTTTATTTTGATAATCGAAGTTTTTTGAGAATCAGCCTTTGAGGTACTTCTTACCCTTAATAAGATAATCCACTCCGGAATAAGCTACCATTACCATGCTGATACCCAAAAGAACATCACCCACTATTGTTACGGGATTGGTTCCGAGCATTGCATAACCGCTGAAGCCGAAGCCGAATATCTTAAGAAGGAGCGGCTCAAACATGAGGTATGTGATCGCAACCATCTGTGTGGCTGTCTTAACCTTTCCTACCATCCTAGCGGCAATGACGTCGTTATTTGCGGCAGCGATCATGCGGAGACCGGATACAGCGAACTCCCTGACGATAACGATGATGAGAAGCCATGCAGAGAACCTTTTGAGCTCAACAAAAGCTATCATGACGCTGATTACGAGTATCTTATCGGCAAGAGCATCAAGGAACTTGCCAAGATCGGTAATGAGATTATACTTGCGTGCGATCATGCCGTCTGCGGTATCGGTAAGCGAAGCTATGATGAATATAACAGCCGCGACGATCATGCCGTAGTTGTTGATGAAGTTATTCCAAGACTCAGGCTGCCAGCCGTAGATATTGATAGGCAACATGAAAAGCACTGTTACAGGGACCAGGATGATCCTCATCAGAGATAATTTATTAGGTAAATTCATTTAAAAAGCACCTGACAGTAAATAATAAACACGAATATAATAACCGAATTTCAGTTTCCGTCAATCGTTACGGCTGTCATATCATAATTATCGGAACAATCGACGATCTTTACATTAACAAAATCGCCGATCTTAAGTTCTTCCTTCTGCGAAGCGATGTAAATGACCGGATCGACTTCAGGTGACTCTCCGTAACTTCTGCCGATATAGAAGATCCCGTCATCGGATACTGAGCAGACATTAACTCTGGTAACAGTACCAAGTCGTTTCTGAGACTGTTCGCCTGAGATCTGCTGCTGGAGTTCATATATCTCCTCATATCTTCTCTGCTTTGTCTCCTCATCGATCTGATCAGGCATGTCATATGCAACGGTTCCCTCTTCAGGTGAGAACATAAAGCAGCCGAGTCTGTCAAACTTCCATTTCTTAAGGTTTTCCTTAAGTTCACGGAAATCATCTTCGGTCTCACCGGGGAAACCGACCATGACCGTAGTCCTGATGATGCAGTCAGGGATAGCCTTTCTGATCATCTCAAGCCTGCTGGTAATAAGTTCAGCCGTATCCCTTCTGTGCATTGCCTTGAGGATCTTGTCGCATCCGTGCTGGATGGGAATATCAAGATAGTGTGCTACTTTAGGATTCGTTGCAATCTCCTCGATCAGATCAGGCGTAATGCCGTCCATGTAGCCGTACATAACACGGATCATCTCGATCCCGTCTATAGCGGAGAGTTGCTTAAGAAGCCTGGTAAGACTTCTCTCTTTATATAATTCAATACCATAATTAGTCGTATCCTGAGCGGCAAGAACTATCTCTTTGACGCCTCTCGTAGCAAAGATCTTTGCTTCATCCACTATGTCTTCCATGGGACGGGATACAAACGGTCCCCTGATAAGAGGAATGGCGCAGAAACTGCACCTGTTAAGACATCCCTCACCTATCTTGAGCCAAGCATATGCTTCCGTAGACAGTTCCCTGTCATTTACCAGATGCTTATACCCGCCGACTCCGGAAGTAAGGTTGATCTTATCCGATTCCTTATCAAACTCACCCGAAAGCTTTGCGACAACATCTACGATATCGCCGTAATGAGCGGTACCCAATACCGCATCCACTTCAGGAAGTTCCTTAAGGATATCCTCGGGATATCTCTGTGAAAGGCATCCGGAAACAATTATCTTCTTTACGTTGCCGTTCGGGACTTTATAATCAGCAACCTCCAGAATGTTGTCGATCGCTTCCTTTTTTGCAGATTCAATAAATCCGCATGTATTGATGACGACTATATCCGAATCGGGAACATCGTTTATGACGTTATAACCTGCCTTCTTAAGCTCCGTGGACATGTTCTCGCAATCGATAAGATTCTTGGAACAACCGAGAGCCAAAAGCGTGATCTTTATATTTTTATTATCTGATTCTTTCATAGGTCTCAAATATAGCATCTGAAAACAGAGGATACAACATCATGATGCTTAAGAAGATCAGGAAGCGGAATCAAGAAACATTCTGAAAGCGGTCCTTGAAGTCTCTACACCGTATCCTCTTAACTGCGCCAGCTTGATAAACTCTTCTTCCCTGTCGTAATAATCAGTCTTCGATCCGGTACCGAAATTGGCTATGAAAAGCTGCGTGCATGTATCAACGTCGCTTTCAAGCTCCGCGATGACATCGTCTGCACAATCAGATGGTATGCCTGCCTCCAAAAGACGCTGGAAAATGTATTGTCTGCTTTCCTGCTTTTTGCCTGTCCGTACTGCAAGAACCTTGCGTGAAGCCCTGCGGTCATCTATGTAACCGGTATTAACAAGTTCTTTTACCGCAGCAATGCTGACAGATTCGTCGTACCCCTTGTTCATGAGGTAGATTTGGATCTTGCCGGAAGAATACACACCGGTTCCAATATGCCGGATGGCACAGGTAACGGCTTCTTTTATTTCATTATCATTCATATAAGCAAATATAGTTCTGCCGGAACCATTTGATCAAACAGTTCCGGCAGACAATGATCAATTATCAGAGATCGATACCGAGGATATCGTCGTCTTCTTCTGCTGCTTCAGGAGCTGCTGCCTTATCAGCTGCGGATGCGGGTGCTGATGTATCTGCATCGTCATCATCAGCAGGCATATAAGATTCTCTTACGAGAGTCTCAATCTCCTCTCTCACGTCAGGATGCTCGATGAGATATGTCTTTGCAGCGTCACGTCCCTGAGCGATCTTGTTGCCCTTATAAGCAAACCATGAACCACTCTTATCAACGATGTTATTCTCAACCGCAAGATCGAGGATGCAGCCTTCGGAAGAAACGCCCTTACCGTAAAGGATATCGAATTCAGCTTCCTTGAACGGCGGAGCAACCTTGTTCTTAACGACCTTAACACGTGTGTGGTTACCGATAACGTCTGTACCGTTACGGAGTGTCTCTGTCTTCCTTACATCAAGTCTTACAGAAGCATAGAACTTGAGAGCACGGCCGCCCGGCGTGGTCTCAGGATTACCGAACATGATGCCGACCTTCTCACGGAGCTGGTTGATGAAAATGCAGATAGTGTTGGATTTAGCAACAACAGGAGCAAGCTTACGAAGAGCCTGGCTCATGAGTCTTGCCTGAAGACCAACGTGGGAATCACCCATCTCGCCTTCGATCTCAGCCCTCGGAACGAGTGCAGCAACGGAGTCGATAACCACGACATCAATACAGCCGCTGCGTACGAGTGTCTCGCAGATCTCGAGTGCCTGCTCACCTGTGTCAGGCTGTGAAAGGAGAAGGTTATCGATGTCAACGCCGATATTAGCTGCATAGTTTGCATCGAGCGCATGCTCTGCATCGATGAATGCGCAGGTACCGCCCTGCTTCTGAGCTTCTGCTACGCAGTGGAGCGCAACAGTCGTCTTACCTGAAGATTCAGGTCCGTAGATCTCAACGATCCTTCCGCGGGGAAGTCCGCCGATTCCGAGTGCGATATCAAGCGTAAGAGCACCGGTAGGAATAGTCTCGATATCAATATGTGTCTGATCTCCGAGTCTCATTACGGCACCCTGGCCGAACTGCTTCTCTATCTGCGCCATAGCGGCGTCAAGAGCCTTCCTGCGCTCGCTCTGATCCTGAACGGGTGCTACCGCACTCTTAGTGGAATTCTTACTCTTAGCCATAAAAGCCTCCAATCAATGTGTTGAACATTTGTTCTTATTTATGAGTTAATTCTATTGTTATGATACACTTTTGTCAACAGAAAAAGTGTGACATTAATCGGACAAAAACCGACAAAACAGAACATATTGTTCCCAAGCCTTTTCGGGCATTAACCGACAAAAACCGACAAAGCTGTAAGTCAATCCCTTGCGTCTTTCCAATACGAATTGACTAAATCCATAAGGTCATCTTGTTCTTCGTGCGTAACGTAGAAATCTGCCATCAGCTGTTCGGTCTCTTCGCTCCTGTCATTCATAAGGAACAAAAGCGCGGCTCGCAATCGTCTGTGTCTGCCTCGCCCGTCACCTTTTCTTAATATGCCAGCGGCAGTTTTATATCCCTTTTCATGATCGGTCGAGGCCAAATAGCGGATCACAGCTTCAAGATAAGCATCTGCTTCATCCGAATCATCCTTTATCAGCGACGTTATTGATTCAAGATCCATTTCGGGAATGATCCCTTTTATCTTCGCTGACGCAGTCAGCAAAGTAGAAATATCCCTTACTGTCGGATAAGCATCAGGCCCATAGTGTATCCTGTGTTTTGTCAGGTCATAGATTTGAAGAGACGGTCCTTTCTTTTCAGTTTTTTTATTTCCATATATATCCAAAAAACGCATGCCTGGTTCAGCTTCAGTTTCAAGTTCCGCAAACATGATCGTCTTTATGTAAGGATTGCTGTCTCTCAGATCAATTCCCCTGATCTGTTGATCAGGTGCAAACTTACAGCCGTCTGCAGGTATTATCGTCAGACATCTTACGTACTTTCCAAGGCTTGCGGCAGCACAGGCTTTGTGGTGTCCGTCAAGGAGCAGATTCATGAAGCCCGTGTAGAGAAAACCAAGCGCTCTCGGCGGCTCCTTTTCCGTTTTCATCATCTGAACATAATACTCAACACGTTCATCATTGATCAGCGAAGAAGACTGGGTCGGATAAAGGAACAACGGATAATGCCTGCAGCAGCTTAAATTACAGTCACAGTAATAGTCGTCACAAACGGCATCATATTGCGTGAGTTCACCGGGAACATCATAGAAAAACCTGCCGTCTCCATCAGACGGCAGACAAAGCGTATCTGCGAGGACATAATACCCGTCACCCATCAATCCAAGGAGCGGCTTTATCTTCTCAGCGGATTCCTTAATGCCGGCAAATGGTGAATTCATAGCTTCTCTGGCGGCCTTAAGTTCAGGACAGTCAACGTTTTCTATTCCGTAGCCTGTAGCAAGCAAGCCCTTGCAAGTCGGACATTCAGGCAGTCTGGCCTGCGCTATCGGTTTCCCGTTTATCAGAAACTGAGAATCATACTCATAGTCCTCATTTCCGGGACCGGTTATTTCGCGGATGGAATTCTTCCCGTTCCTGACACAAAACATGACGGCAGAACTGCACCACCAACAACCGGTGGTATCGATCTCTTTTATGATGTTTACAGAAGTATTATTAAAAAACATGGTCTTTTTATATCAGCAGCGGCAAAGTGTACTGACATCCATTATATCAATAGAAAAAGACTTGTTATCAGGAAGCGGCTTTCTTTGAACCCCTGCCCAATCTGCCTTTGAACTTCTTTATCCAGAATGTCGCTTCTTCCATCTTCAAAAGCATCGCGATTGCGAAATAGACGAAAACGGATACAATGCCCTTTGCACAGAAGATCGAAAGCTGACGGATCTTTCCTCCGGTTCCGGGAAGAAGCTTATCAAACACAAAGCAGATGAGAGACATTACAGCCGCAGCGGCAAACCCTTTTATAAGGAATTTCACAATGCCGCGAGGTGCAAGTTCCTTGCGTTTGCAGTAAAGGACAGAAAGCAGGATCATCTGGCACAG
This sequence comes from uncultured Clostridia bacterium, assembly GCA_946407705.1. Lineage (GTDB taxonomy): Bacteria > Bacillota > Clostridia > Saccharofermentanales > Saccharofermentanaceae > Saccharofermentans. The sequence continues at coordinate 74,453 of CAMJPC010000001.1, forward strand.
ATTCGTTGCGGAATATGCGAAAGAAAGAGAGAGCGGACCGATGCCGAGATTGATGAAAAGAATGCAGAAAATGGGATTCAAAACGAGTCCGACGATTCCTGCGAGAAGCGGGATCTTTGTCTGACCGATAGCGTAGAATGCCTGATTGAAAACATGGATGACTGCTGCGGTGATAATTGCAGAAGAGAAACCGAGGAGGAATACCGCTGCCGTATTTGCGTTCTTATCGGTATATCTGGATGACCACTGGTAAATCGCCTTTACGACATCGAGATTCATTACCGCAATGAATGCAGCTGAAGGAATCGACAAGAACAGAGCGTTCTTCATTGATTTCGAAAGAAGAGATGAACACTTGTCCATCTTCTTCGATTCATAGTCACCTGCAAGCTGCGGAGTCATGACAGTCGTGATCGCTACAACAAAGACGGAATAAGGTATCTGCCAGATAGTGGAAGCATTGCGGTAACCGTAGATGCTTCCCTTGTCAAAACTGTTTGCGAAGAAATTCAGAACAACGATGTTGATCTGCGTGATGGAAGCAGAAATAAGGATCGGTATCGCTCTCTTAAACAGTGCAATGAAATCCTTGTCGACAGGATTGAAATTGAACCTGAACTGCTTCATCTGCTTGAATCCGAACAGATACTGGCAGAAGAAATAAATGACAGCGGATGCAAGGATTCCGCCTGTCGTCATCATGAGTTTCTGCTGGGTCTGTCCGCCGAAAACAGCAATGGCGGAAAGCACCAGGATGTTATAGATGACAGGTCCGAACGATGTGATCGTGAATCTTCTGTACGAATTTAAAACGCCGTTGCAAAGCGCTGCCAGCATGATGAAGAATATCTGCGGGAAAAGCATTTTCGATGCCTGAGCGGCAAGCTGCAGCGTTATGGGATTGGTGTTCTTGTTAAGTGCATAGAGCGAATAGAACTGCTTGGAGAAAACCGTGCCGAGCGTACAGAAGAATATCATGACGACCGATACGACGGATATGAAAATGCTTACGGTCCTGACACCCTTCTTCTCGTTTCCCGTGGCTAACTGAGCTGACAGATAAGGCGCAACGGTTGAATAGATGGCGCCGCCGACCAGGAGATTATAGAAGAGATCAGGAATGGTAAATGAAAGCGTAAATGCGTCACGGTAGATATCGGCAGTTGCCGGATCCACGCCGAATCTGTCTGATACGATGATATCTCTTAAAAGTCCTGATGCCTTGGTTATGATAAGTCCGAGACCGACAATGAAAGCGGACAGGCCGAAGCTCATCCCCTTCTTTTTCTTACCCGTATCGGCGGTCTGTACTGATGAATTATCTGACACTTATTTCTTCCCTTCCGCAACTGTTTTCAGTGTCTCAAGCGCACACTGTGCAGTCATCATGCGAATATCAAGACGGCTGCCGGCAAAATTGCGTCTGAAAGACCCGTTCATGCCATCGGCGTGATAGCCGAAATAGACTGTCCCCACAGGCTTTCCGGGAAGTTCTCCGGTAGGTCCCGCGATACCCGTGACTGCCACGGAATAATCACAACCGATAACCTTGCATAATCCCTCAGCCATTTTCTCGGCACATTCAGCCGATACTTCGGTATGCTCTTCGATCACCGAAGAAGGAACACCAAGCACGTTTATCTTAACGTCATTTGTATAGCAGACTACTGAACCGGAGAAAACCTCAGATGCTCCAGGAATGCCTACGATCTCAGATGAGATCATTCCGCCTGTAAGGCTCTCGGCAAAGCCGAAAGTGATCCCCTTCTCCTTACATAGAGCGACAACCTGTTCTGCAATATCTGTCATATTAGCTGTTTCTCGCCTTCATCTCGAGCCATTCGGTCTTGTTAACAAGGATCTTACGGGGCTTGCTGCCTTCAAACGGTCCGATTATATGCTTTTTCTCAAGTTCATCGATAAGACGTGCGGCACGCGGATAACCGATCCCGAGTCGTCTCTGGAGGACTGAAACGGATGCGCTTCCGTTCTCGATAACAGTCTCTACGGCCTGCTCGAAAAGATCGCTGTTGCCGTCAGAACCTCCGCCAGATGCACCTTCAGAAGCTGAGCCTCCGTTCTCCTTGCCTTCAGCGGTACGGTCGATCTCGTTGATGATGTCATCGTCATACATTGATCCGTAATGCTGATTAAGGAACTCGGCAATAGTTTCAACTTCCGAATCGGAAAGGAATGCGCCCTGGCCTCTGACCGGCTGTGGAGCGCTCATCGGAGCATAGAGCATGTCGCCTTTACCAAGGAGCTTCTCTGCGCCGTATGAATCGAGGATGGTCCTCGAGTCAACACCTGAAGTAACCGCAAAAGCAATCCTGGAACCGATGTTGGCTTTGATTACACCCGTGATGACGTCAACGGAAGGTCTCTGTGTCGCGATGAGGAGATGGATTCCCGCAGCTCTGGCAAGAGCTGCAAGCCTTGAGATGTAAAGCTCGACTTCCTTTGCCGCAACGCTCATTAGCTCCGCAAGCTCATCGATTACGAGAAGTATGAACGGAAGATGCTCGACTGTCGGATCGTTAGCATACTTCTCGTTAAAGCCCGTTATGTTTCTTACCTGACCTTCAGCGAAAAGCTTATATCTTCTCTGCATCTCATTTACTGCCCAGTTAAGTGCCGCGGAAGCCTTCTTAGGATCCGTGATTACCGGCATTATGAGATGCGGAACGCCGTTATAAACGGAAAGTTCAACGACCTTAGGATCAACAAGGATCATACGTACATCCTTTGGTGAAGCATGTACGAGGATACTTGTAAGTATCGAGTTGATACATACGGACTTACCCGAACCAGTAGAACCTGCGATCATGAGGTGAGGCATTTTCGCGAGGTCGCAGTACATGGGCTTGCCCGGTATGTCTCTTCCGAGAGCGACCGTAAGAGGTGTGGACTCCTTGAATTCCCTTGTCTCGACAAGTGCCCTGAGGTGGACCGGAGAAGGCTTATCGTTAGGGATCTCGATACCGATCGCGCTCTTTCCGGGGATAGGAGCTTCGATCCTTATGGAGATGGCAGCCATTGCAAGCATGATGTCATTCTCAAGCTGGGTAACCCTGTTGACCTTTGTTCCGGGCGGGATCGTAAGCTCGAATCTCGTGATGGCAGGACCGTGAGTAATGTTATTAACATTAGCTCTTATACCGAAGCTCTCGAGAGTAGCTTCTAACTTGGCTGCCTTCTCACGGAGCTTTGCATTCGTATCACCGCTCTCGCGCTTAATTTCTTCCTGAGAAAGCAGCGTTGTAGGAGCCGGTTTGTAACGGCTTAATTTACGATCCAATACCTTCCTTGCACGTTCTCTTTCCTGCGTCTCGGCAGTGAATTCAACACGGGGATTAACGGCAGTTGACGGCTTCTCATTTGTCTTGAGGATCCTGCCTTCTGTTCTGCTGTAATTCTCGGAATCCTCACTTTCAGCATTGATCGTGATCCTTTCTGAAGCTGCAGGCTTTCTGCGTGAGGGAGCGGGATTTGCCGAAGGCATGTCGAAATCACCGTTTCCGGCCGAACCTAATTTGCTGGCGTCAACTTCAGGATGTCTTACCCTGCGTTCGTTACCGTCGCCATAGTAATAGCCGGTGCCTTCCTCTTCATCCACCTCAAAAGGCGCATCGAAATCATCAAAACCGTCATTTGCAGGCTGTTTGACATCATCTGCAAGGAGGTCATAGAAATCCTGTTCCTTCTTGGGTTTCAGGAACTCCGGCGTTTTATCCGGCTGTTTGTTCATCGTTCCGGGAATGGTTACTGCCTCGGCGGTATAACCGAAATCTGCAGAAGGCGCATCTGTTCCGCTTCTTACGTTGTACTTCTTTTCATCGTAGATAAGCGTGTTGGGATCGGAATTGGTATTCAGGCTCGAATCACCTGTCATTCTTGCGACATCAACAAAACCTGTCCTGCTGTCGATCGGAAGCGTTGAATTGAATGCATCCATTGGTGTGGGACCCTGAACATAAGGATCGCCGTTCAGAGGTCTTCTTCTGTTTCTCGGAGCCGGAGCGGGCGCAGGTGCCGGGTTTGCATATGATGTAATCGTAGCGCCGCGTCTTGCAGGTGTTCCCTGACCCGGTCTTGCAGCCTGGCGGGGCTGTTCCCTGCCGGAATAGATCGAATAATTAGGATCGTTCCTGCGTACGTTGTTCTTGGAAACAACTGTCTTGTAGACCTTATTGGAAGCTGTGCTGATAGCCTTGTAGGTCTTCTTTGCGGTAGCTTTGAGAGATACGCGGAAAACAAGGATTATCTGAGTGAAGATGAATACTACGCAAGCAAGGATCGCAATGATCTTGCCGGTTACTTCGTTAAGCGCTACGGCAATTGCACCTCCGACGATTCCGCCCGGGAAAACAGGCGCGCTGCCCGGTCTGCATATCAGATCCTGATGACCGCCGGATTCCCAGAGAAGTCCGAGCGCCTTCAATGCCGAAATGTTGCCGCCGTCAACCGTGCTTGCTTCCCTGAAGTAATCGAAATCCATCGTGATCATGGCAAGAAGCGCTGAAAAACTGACAAGAAGAAGAATTATGGATCTGACTCTGATGCCTGATACTCCCTCTCTTTTCTCGAAAAAAACGTCGAGAGCAGCATAAAGGATATAAAGCGGGATCGCATATGCCATGCAGCCTATAAGACCGAAGAACACGGTCTTTACAAAGCTTCCGATCATACCCGTAAGGCTTACCGGCAGATAGAATATGAGGATTATCGCGGCCGCGACAAAAAACAGTACTAGACCTACTGCTTCTTTCTTGATCTCAAACCTGCTCAAATGCCGAACCTCCTGGCCGCCTTGTAAATCAGTACAAGTGTTTTCGCATCTTCTATTTTACCGCTTTCGGCCATTTCAAGAGCCTGTTTTAGCGGACATTTTACGGTTCTCAGATATTCGCTCGGATCAGGCGTTCCGCCCGTATAGCGAAGATCTGTCGCGATATAGAGATTGATGACCTCGGAACAGTATCCGGGCGTCGCGCACATCTTACCGACGTGTTCGATCTTGCCTGCGGTAAAACCTGTCTCCTCGGTTATCTCTCTGCGGGCGCATTCAAGCGGTTCCTCACCGGGCTCGACCTTGCCTGCAGGACTCTCTGTCATTACCTTTTCGAAGGGGCTTCTGAACTGCTTGACGAAATAGCAGTTCTTCTCGGAATCGATCGGAAGTATCGCGGCACCGCCGTGATGGATAACGATCTCCCTGTGGCCTGTAGCGCCTTCAGGAGTAGTGATCGTCTTTACCTCTACTTCGAATACTCTTCCTTTGAACTTGCTTTCCTTGGAAACCGTCTTCTCGAAAAGCATGTCATCTGAACAATCAATTCTGCCCATTCCCCTAATATCGCCTCTGATTATTTAAATTTGCGGCTTTCCATAACCGCGAGTTCGTCACATCTGTTGTTAAGCTCGTCATCCGCATGACCCTTGACCTTGCTGAAAGTAACCTGGTGTGTCTTCGTAAGCACAGCTAGTTCCTTCCAGAGATCGGCATTGGCGACCTCAGCCTTTGCGCTGTTCTTCCAGCCGTTGGTCATCCATTTCGCTAGCCAGTTCTGGTTAAATGCATTAACGACATAAGCGCTGTCGCTGTAGATCGTTACCTTGCAGGGTCTGGTGAGCGCACGGAGCCCGTTGATAACGCCGGCAAGCTCCATCCTGTTGTTTGTAGTCTGAGCCTCACCGCCTGAAAGTTCTTTCTTATACTTTCCGGCGATAAGGATAGCAGCCCAGCCTCCCGGTCCGGGATTGCCCGAGCATGCGCCGTCGGTATAGATCGTAACTTCAGAAATCTCTGCCATCTAAGCTTATTTCCTGCCCTGCATCTTAAGCGTTTTGTCGTAAGCCGCAGTGACCGACTTGATGACAGCATTACGGAAACCATTCTCTTCAAGTGCCATAACGCCTGCGATCGTGGTTCCTCCGGGAGAACAAACCATGTCCTTAAGGACAGCGGGGTTCGTTCCGGTATCAAGGCAAAGCTTGCCTGATCCCATGACCGTTCCTGCGGCGATCTTGAGAGCGTCATCTCTCTTGATTCCGAGACTTACTGCCGCATCGGCCATAGCCTCGATGAAGAGCATTACATATGCAGGACCGGTTCCGGATACGCAGCCGATCGCATCAAGTGTCTTCTCATCGCAGATGATGGAAGTACCGCATGTATCAAGAAGTGATTTTACGAACTTGGTCTCATCTTCAGAAAGACCTACGGGGCATACAGCGGAAACGCCGCATCCTACCTGTGCGGGAGTGTTGGGCATGATCCTTACGAACTTTCTTCCGCTTCCGAGTATTCCTGAGATCCTCTCGCATGTAACTGCTGCAGCGATAGAAAGAACGATAGCTCCGTCCTTGAGACACTCGCTTACATCCTGAAGAGCGGGATCGAAATGCTGAGGCTTAACTGCCATGAGGACATAGTCAGCATCCTTGACGCATGTCTGAACACTTCCTGCGGTATTGCAGCCGAGTTCTGCCGCGCATGCATCCATTGCCTCAAGCCTTACGTCAAAGCAATATGCCTCGGAAGCCTTGATCGAACCGCCTCTTATGAAGCCGCCAAGCAAAGCCTTGCCCATGTTGCCTGTGCCTATAACAGCAAGTTTCATATAATCCCACCTCTTTTATTATTTATAATACAATGGACAAATGATACCATTGACCTTGACATAGTGCAAACCAACGATTAAACTATCATACGTTTTACAGGGGTATAGTTTAGTGGTAAAACGAGGGTCTCCAAAACCTTTGATGTGGGTCCGATTCCTACTACCCCTGCCAAATCAAAAGGCTGTCTCAGATCGAGGCAGCCTTTTTCGTTTATTGATTTGATATCAAATTGTAATCAGGAAGCTGATGATGCAGCTGTGGTCTCTGAAGCTGCAGGAGCCTCAGGCTGTGTTGCCAGGATCTGCGAGGGCTTTAATGCCTTCGCGGGAAGGACCTCGATCTTGATGTAGGTCTTTCCACCGACGTTGTCAGCGCAAAGCCTGTAAGCGATGTCACCTTTAACCGTATAAAGACCATCGGTATTTGCGACCATTGCAGAATTCATGATAAGCGAAACCGCATCAGCGAAAGTCATACCGGGGAAGAAATTTCCGAGGAGAGCACCGAAGTGTACCATCATCATGCTCATGTGCGAATCATCATATGTGCAGTACATGCAAAGTCTGGTAAGCTTGCCGTCACTGACACGCGTGTTAGCTTCAACAAGGATGTTCTCGAGTTCCTCCGTAGCTGCGAGAGTCTTAACGAAAGGCTTGAATCTGGCGTCCAGCTTAGCCTGTTCCTCAGGCGCGATCTCACCTTTGATGCTCCAGATCTCCTTGATGGAATTCTTATCAACGATCTTGAACTGAGGGACGATGGTCGTGTAAGAAGCCTTCATTCGATTGGATATATCGGAGTTCTGAAGTCTCGTATTGTATTCGTCGAGTGTATAACCAAACGAAGGAGCAAATACTGCAGGAAGGATAAAATAGAGAGCCATGCCCAGAATGATGGCATAGATCAGAGCGATCATAACATAAGGAACTCTGTCCTTCTTAGCCTTAGGTTCGGACTTCCCGGAATCTTCAGACTCTTCAACTTCTTCAGACTCTTCAGTTTCTTCAGCCTCTGCTGATTCTTCAGCTTCAGCCTCTTCCTCTTCGTTCTCTTTATCTTCGGAAACGATCTCAGCTTTTACCTCTTCCTCTTTTTCGGATTTTTTGCTGAGCTCTTTTTTAGCGTCTTTCTTAACAGCCATTGTATATCCTCCATTTCAAACGTTGCTATTATAATGTAAAGCAGTAACTTGTGAAAGGGTTATAATATAACAAATTAGTCGTAAGGGGTGACTATATGCAGCATGTGATCATTTCCGGAGGTTCCAGGGGAATCGGCAAAGCAGCCGTTAAGCTCTTTGCTTCTAAAGGCTGGTCTGTCACCTGTTTATACAATTCAACCGTACCGGAATCAGGAGACAACGTATTTGCCGTTAAGTGCGACGTTTCAGATGCTGACAGTGTCAAAGAAGCTTTTATCAAGGCAGAAGAACGATCCGGTCCCGTAGACTGCCTCATATCCAATGCGGGAATCTCTGTCAAAGGACTCGCGCAGGATTTCAATGCCGGTGATTACCGTCAGGTAATGGACACTAATTTCGGCGGTCTGTTTAACCTTTCAAATGCAGTAATACCCGGCATGGTCTCAAGGAAAAAGGGCGTCATAATCGCCGTCTCATCCATGTGGGGACAGACCGGTGCTTCCTGTGAAGCGCTCTATTCCGCAAGCAAAGGCGCAGTTGACGCTTATGTGAAATCTCTTGCCAAAGAGCTGGGTCCTTCCGGCATCCGCGTAAATGCGGTATCTCCCGGAGTCATCGATACTGACATGCTGAAGGATTATTCCGATGAGGATCTCAAGGATCTCGCCGATGAGACTCCGTTAGGCAGACTAGGCTCTCCCGAGGATATCGCAAAGACAATGTTGTTCCTTTCTTCCGACGAAGCTTCTTTCATCACCGGGCAGATTGTCGGAGTCAACGGCGGATTTCTCATTTGATATTATCAATTGAAAACGACTGAAAAATCCTCTAAAATAGATTAAATTTGACATTTTTGCAAGCTTTCTGACAACTGACGCAATCAAGGAGAACTGTCATGCCTACGAACAACAGCTACTCGAAAATCACGCCCGAAATCGAAAACCTCGCGAAAATATGCGTTTCAAACTCGATCGATTCTGACCTCTACTCTAAATACGACGTTAAGAGAGGTCTTCGCGACTTGAACGGAAAAGGCGTACTTACAGGCCTTACCCGCATTTCGGAAATCAATGCAACCAAGATCGTTGACGGTGAATCCGTTCCCGCTGAAGGTGAGCTTTTCTATCGCGGTATCAACGTAAAAGATCTTATCGGCGGTCAGCCGGAAGACATGCATTTCGGCTTTGAAGAAGCCACATATCTGCTGCTTTTCGGTAAGCTCCCCACCAAGACCGAACTTGAGGATTTCTGCCACATCCTGGAGGATTCCAGATCCAAGATGCCCAAGAATTTCTTCCGCGACGTAATCATGCAGAAGCCTTCTTCCGATCTCATGAACAACATCGCTCGTGCGGTCCTTAATCTTTATGCTTACGACCAGCAGCCCATGGATGTTTCCATCCCCAATGTTTTAAGACAGTCTCTCGAGCTGATATCCATCTTCCCTCAGATAGCGGTTCACAGTTACGATGCTCAGAAATACTATCTCGACAGGGATTCCCTCATCGTGCACCGTCCGAAGCATGGGCTCTCCACTGCCGAGAACATCTTATACATGCTCAGATCTGACAACAAATTCACGCCTCTTGAAGCAAAGATCCTCGATGTCTCTTTGATCCTTCACGCTGAACACGGCGGCGGTAACAACTCGACTTTCACTACCCATGTAGTAACAAGTTCAGGTACCGATACATATTCTTCTGTGGCAGCTTCCCTTTGCTCTCTCAAAGGCCCTAAGCACGGAGGTGCGAACATCGCTGTTGTAAAGATGTTCAAAGAACTTAAGAGAAACATTTCTGACTGGGAAGATGAGGATGAGATACTCAAGTATCTTGAAAGGATCCTTCACAAGGATGCTTTCGACCGTACCGGTGTCATCTATGGTATGGGCCATGCCGTATATTCCATCTCCGACCCGAGAGCACAGATCTTTAAGAACTATGTGCGTGAGCTTTCAGAGGAAAAGGGCCGCGGCACGGAATTCAGGTTTTATGAGAAGGTCGAGCGCCTGGCAGCAGAACTTATTGCTGCTGAAAGACATATCTACAAGGGTGTTTCCGCCAACATAGACTTTTACAGCGGATTCGTTTATTCGATGCTCGGACTTCCGCTCGAGCTCTACACTCCCCTTTTCGCGATCGCGCGTATTTCCGGCTGGTCAGCACACCGTCTGGAAGAGCTCAACGGTCACGGCAAGATCATCCGTCCCGCTTACCGCTGCGTTCAGGACAGACAGGATTACATTCCTCTCGAAAACAGATAATGATTTAGCAAACGAATAATTAAGGCCTTGCGATACTGACAATCGCAAGGCCTTGTTTTCTGGCTTTCTATATTGAGTTAGAAAAGGCTGGGTAAAAACTTATGCCTTCTCGTTGTCGTCTTCGATCTTTCCGAACAGATTGAGTCTGAAAAGCATAGCCTCATCATCCGGATCAGAGCAAGAGATCTTTGCGTTGCAAACGATACCACCCTCGATGAGCTTCATGATACCAGTGATCTGGCTGAGCTTGCTCTTAAGGTTGAAACGGTCACCCTCGTCTGTGATGAGGATTACGCTGCCCTTGCACTCGTCGAGCGCCTTCATAAGTGTAGCAACATCAATATTATCCAAATAAAAAGCTTTCATAAGAAATACCTCCTAAATTATGGTGTACTGTTTTATTCCGTCCTCAGTTCTTGGTCTTTCCTTGGACAGCCTTATGTTACTTTTCTTTCGGTTTTAACTCAATGGACTCTGTTTACAAAATGCACAACTGAAAAAGACTGTTTTTGTGCAATATGTATATAAGGTCAGCTGATCGTTTTATGGTAATAAAACCCGAAAACCGTTGATAATATTAGTACTTGATGGCTTCGATCAGTTCGTCGTTCTCGTCGTAGATATAGATGACACCATGCTTATCATCATCACAATCGGGCACCTTCTCAACAGAACCGACTTTCTTTCCCTTGTACATGTCGCCTTCCTTAGGAATTCCGTCACCGTTGTTTGTTCCGGCATCCTTTGTGTCTGCTGCAGATGTCTCGGCAGCGCTTGTTTCCTGGCTCTGTACCGCAGTAGCTGTTGTTGCGGCAGTTGTGGGAGCTGCAGTTGTGGCAACAGGCTTGTCACCGCCGCATGCGCTGAGGCAGAAAGCTGATGCAATGGCTGCAGATATCATAAGAACTGTAAGTTTTTTATTCATAAGAAAGAGTAACCTCCGTCCGAAATTCGTATGCAAGAGTATCATTCTTGTCTTTTCAAATCAATACGGAAACTAGGCAATATCAGATGACATCACTGTCCTGCAGCCTGAGTAGATGCTTTTGCATCATCGACCGCCTGCTCCAGGCATACCGCCCTGACGTAATCAACAACTCTGTTGACCCATACGCCGTAGCCCTGAATGTTCAGATGAACATAGCCGTCACTGCAATAAGACTGACTGAGATTTCCTTCCCCGTCCTTAAGCGGAGTACTTATATCTATATAGAAGACATTATTGTGTGAATTCGCATATTCCATCATAAGGTTATTGAGTTCGTTGATCTTGTCATTTGAAAGGGAGTCGCTGTTCTTCGTACCGCGTCTCGGTGTTGTCGACTGGATATAAATGACGACTCCCGGGTTTTCCTGCTGGATACCCTCGATATACTTGTTATATTTCTCAGCCACAGCCGATGCTTCCGCGCCCATGAGATCGTTTGTTCCCATCATTATAAGCGCACGCTTGGCACCTGCTTTCTTTACAAGTTCTTTTGCCTGAAGCTGTTCGTTCTTATATTTGAGCATGTAACCGTCAAGCTTGGATTTGTCCGAATTGAACGTGTAGCTGACTTTTGCCGCTACCAGCGGTCCTCCCAGAAAGCCCTTGCCCTTGGAATTGAAATACATCGTAAGGCCTTCCGACGTGGAATTGCCTATGAAGACCGATTTCGAGAAAAAGTCATTGACATCAATATCGGTAAGCTGGCCGCCTGCCGAGGGATCGAAAAAATAAGAGATTCCGTTGATCCTTATATAACCGGTCTTCTTCTCTCCGGTGGAAGGATCCTGACAATATACGGCATTGTTTTCGAATCTCATGGGATAAGAAGCGCCGACTTCCGCATTATATTCGGCCGAAACCGCGTTAGTAGGACCGGCATTATCCGTTGAACCTGCGGATGTTTCCTGATTATTACCTTCAGGTGCAGATTCTGTTTCTGTTTCAGTTTCAGCTTCAGTCTCACTGCTCTGAGTTGTCTCGGGAACCGTGGTAATAACAGACGAGGTCTCGGAGACCACGGGGTCTTTTTTCGCGCCTCCGCAGGCACTGAGGCAGACAGCGAAAGATAACAAAGCAGTGATCAATATCGTACGTTCCTTATTCATTTAAGGAATCCTCCGTTAAATTCAAGTATTTGGAAGCTATTGAGCTTCAGTCGTCTCAACCGGCGCCTTTGAAGCTTCAGTGGCTTTCTTTGCTTCATTTATGGCGTGGTTTAAGTATTGCTTTCTGACATAATCGACTACAGTATTGACCCAGACTTTGTATCCCTTCATGTTGAGGTGGACATAGCCGTCACTGCAGTAGCTCTTTTTCATGTTGCCGTCATTATCCTTAAGCGGAGTGCTGATGTCGATATAGTAGACATTGCTTTTCGAATCAGCATAAGACTTCATCAGCTTATTAAGCTCATCGATCTTTTTATTGGACAGGTTCTTGACGTTTTTCGAACCGCGTCTCGGAGTAGTCGACTGTATGTAAATTACGACTCCAGGATTCTCCTTCTGTATGCCCTCGATATATGATTTGTACTTCTTTGCTACAGAGGATGCGCTTGTACCGACAAGATCATTGGTACCCATCATGATCAGTGCGTATTTGGATCCGGCCTTCTTGACCAGCGCCTTTGCCTGAAGCTGGTTGCCCTTGTATTTAAGCATGTATCCGTTGAGCTTCGCCTTATCCGAATTAAACGTATAGCTGACCTTGGCAGCTACCAAAGGTCCGCCCAGATACTTCTTTCCCTTGGATTTAAAATACGATGTAAGTCCTTCGGATGTTGAGTTGCCGATAAATACAGACTTGGAAAAGAAATCTTCGACCTTGAAATCGGTCAGTTTTCCGCTCTTGGCAGGATCGAAAAAGTAAGACTGGCCGTTTATCTTTATCCATCCGGTCTTCTTCGCGCCCGTTTTGGCATCGTAGTAATAAACCGCATTATTCTCGTACTTCAGTGAACTGAAAGCGCCTGCACCGGACTTATCTTTCTCGGTTGCACTGCTGTCCTCTTTGGTCGCAGATGACTTTTCCTGCTCGCTTACGATACCCGAAACATCTCCGGGAAGCCCGGAGTCCTTTGCTACCAGAACTATCTGGATCGCCTTAACCTTCTTCGATAATCCGACGGTGCCGCTGACTTCGCCGTTCTTTGCCCAGTTAAACCAGCCGTATGAATCCGCCAATGTCCTGTAGCAGACATCGTAATGCTGTGCCACGTCTCCGGTGAGCTCGATCTTAACAGCCTCAAGGCGCTTGCCTTTCGTGCCTGCCTGCTTGCCGTTTTCGATCCATTTGCTCCATTTGCTCTTGCTCTGAATCAGAACACTGTATTTTATACCGCCGGAAAACTGAGTGCCTGAAAGCTTAACGCTTATGGTCTCTATCTTCTTGTTGTCGTCGGCGGAGGTCATGATACCTTTGCTCTTCCAGCCGTTCTTATTGCCGAAGACCTTATCGCCGATCTGATACCATACGCCCATGCCGTCATCTGATGCATCGCGATCCTCAAGCTTTATGCTTGCTTTATCGCCGATCGTATCAGCCAGGACCCTGTTGCGGACCGGCATTACTGTAAGAGATATTATCATCGCCGCAGCTATCGTGGCAGCGGGAATCAATATGTTTTTCTTCATTTATATAGCCTCTTATGAGATATATGATTCATTCTAACACTCTTTACCATATCCAAAATATGGCATATTTGTTGCATATTAGCCTAAAAACAGCCAACAAAAAGAGCAGCCGTTATGCTGCTCTCCAAGTAAAAATGCTTAATCTAGGATCATCCTTTTCTGGAATAGTCTGTTCCGTCAAACGACTCATACAGGCTGATGATCTCATCCTTCATGGAAATAAAGATCTTCGCAAGGTGCGGATCGAAATGTGAGCCCCTCTCGTCATGTATGATCTTGAAAGCGTCTTCATAAGACATGGGCTCTTTGTAGTATCTCTGGCTTACGAGAGCATCGAAAACGTCTACCAGCGCCATTATCCTTGCCTCGAACGGGATCGTCTCACCGCGCAGACGCTCGGGATATCCGCTTCCGTCATACTTCTCGTGGTGATAGTGAGCTACGTTAGTTGCTACTCTTACGAACTCCTTATCATCAACGTCCGCAAGGACCTTGCTCACGATCTGGGCACCCTTTTCGGCATGCGTCTTCATCTCATCGTATTCCCACGGCTTGAGGCCTGTAGTCTTCTTGAGGATGGAATCGGATACGCCTATCTTTCCGAGGTCGTGGAGAGGTGCGGAGTTGACTACGGCATCCCAGTAGTTTTCTGACTGGTTGTAATCGGGAAGCGTCCTCAGATGCTCAACGAACGTAGCACAGCATGCCGTTGTCCTGTTGATGTGACCGCCTGTGGAGTTGTCTCGGGATTCGATCATGGCTGCCATGCCGAGGATTGTGGAACTCTGGAGCGACTTAAGTTTCTTTGCCTGCTTGTCTGCTTCACGCTGGAGTCTTTCACCCTTGAAGCTGAGCTGCTCGATCTTGGCCTGCTGATCGGTATCATCAACCATCTCAACGAGATAGCCGAGGATACGGCGTCTGTTGCCGAAATGGATGAAGCTGAGCTCGGTATTGAGATGCTTTCTCTCCTCAGGGCTACGGTCGTTGATGACTACGTCGTCTTTAATATATTTCTTGGTGAAACCGTCTCTGCCGGCATACATCGCGGTATCATGCATCCACTTGAGGATGCCCTTCAGTGCGTAGTTCTCGGCATTGAGCCTGGTATCGATCGTTGCGTTGGTCAGTTCCGGGAAGAACTTATATGCGGCGTTATTGCATCCGACGAAATTGTAATTCCTGTCAAATACCATATAGGCATAGTTGTTTACTTCCTCCACCTTCTCCTGAACGCTCAGCGTTACGTCGTAAAGCGACATGCGGGTCGACGAGTAGTTGAGCATGATGGAGCAGCCGAGATAGAAGAACGGCAGGAGCTCGTATCTAAGGTTGATGATGAGCTCGGTCATGTAGACGACAAAGACGAGGAACATCATTCCGACGAACAGGATCATCGTCCTGAATGAAGCCTTGCGCCTGCCAGTATAGGTAAGGACGGTAAAGAAGATCGAGAGGAACATCTCGACCGCCAGGATTATGAACCTGACATAATAGAAAGGTCCCGGAGTCGTGATGAGTGTTCCCGGAGGCCCCGGATCGAAAACAGCTTCACTGTAATAGAACGTGAACTTCTCGCTCATCATTATCATGACATACAGCACTATATTGAAGAACGCCATCGTAAAGACAAACCAGTCAGGGATCTTGGATTTGCTGAAATCGACAAGCTTCAGCATTACAATGTACGGAAGGAAAATACCTCCCAAATACCCGAGGGAATTGGCTATAAACGCAGCATCAGGGGTTCTGGCGATAGCGAAAAAGTAATAGCCGATGTTGCTTATGAGCAATATGACCGCCAAAAGGATCTCAAGGAGATTGTTGCCACGCGTTGAGTGATAAACGAGCAAAGCCAAGCTAAACATGCTCAGCACAACGATTACACCCAGTATGTTGATATAAATTGTAGCCATAACAACCCCAGTGATAGTTATCCTATCTTTGTTCATTTTACCTCATTTTAATGGTTTTATGTGTATAAATTTGTGCTATTGTTTTAAAGACTGTTAAAGAAAGGATTGAGGAATTATTAAATGACGTCAGTAAAGGACAGATTCTTATCCATGCTCATCAAGAGCAGCGATTACATTTCCGGCGAGTCCGCGAGCAAAGCGCTGGGAGTATCCCGTGCCGCCGTCAATTCCGCCGTCATGACCCTTAGAAAAGAGGGTTACGGTATCGATTCCTCCACAAACCGCGGTTATCTGCTCACTTCCCGCCCCGACCGCATCAGCCAGGGCGATATCGGAGCTTTTCTGCCCGACGAGCGCGTTTCTGACGTAACAGTCCTCCCTGTCGTCGATTCCACAAACACATACTGCAAGGATCTTGCCCGTAAAGGCGCGCCCGAAGGCACCGTAGTCATCTCAGACTGCCAGACCGGCGGAAAGGGCCGCCGCGGAAGGAGTTTTTCCTCTCCGGCAGGCGTTGGCATATATCTTTCCTACCTGATGCGCCCTTCTACAGGAATCGACAGGATCAGCGAGATCACCTGCTGGGCATCTGTAGCCGTTTGCAAAGCCATAAAGGATTGCTACGGACTGGATACGCAGATCAAATGGGTAAACGACGTTCTCATGAACCGGATGAAGATATGCGGGATCCTTACGGAAGCATCAGTTGAAGCCGAAAGCGGAACCATCGACAGCCTGATAATCGGGATCGGCATAAACGTAAACGAGAAACGGTCAGATTTTGCAGAAGAGCTTAAAGACATTGCCTCTTCAATATCGATCGAGAACGGCGGCAAGATCTTCATGCGCTCGGAACTTGCAGCAGCACTTATCAAGAATCTTGACGCACTCGTATCCGGATGGCCTGATCATCATGCCGATTATCTTGAAGCTTACCGTTCATTTTGCATCACTCCGAATAACCGCATAGCAACCTATGCCACCATGGCCGGTGACTCGGAAGCCCGTATGGGCGAAGCTCTTTCCATAACTGACGATTTCTCTTTGGAAGTCAGATACGACGGTTCGGATGAGACAACCTGCCTTAAGAGCGGCGAAGTCAGCGTCCGCGGACTCTACGGCTACACCTGATCAGACGGTAATGAAATTCCTTACCCTTTCGAATTTGGAGTCACCTATTCCGGTGACCTTCTTTAAGTCCTCAGTCTTTTTGAAAGGCGTCTTGCTCCGGTAGTCGATTATCGCCTGGGCAGTCGCGTCTCCGATCCCGGGAAGCGTCTTTAGCGCAGCCTTATCGGCCGTGTTGATGTTAACTTTGGCCTGGGACTTGGTTCCCTGCGCCTCCTCTCCTGCGCCCCAGATGAAAGTCCCCTTCCCGCGGATGACGCCCGTTCCGTCCGATCTGTCGTTTTCAACTTCCTTGACCGTAGGAATGTAGAACGACATATTGCTGTTGATCTCATATACCAGATTCAGGCTGGTAACAGCAGCGTCCTCCGTAAATCCTCCGGCCTTCTCCACAGCTTCATTGAGAATCGTCCCTGCAGCAACGTTATAGACTCCCGGATTCTTTACTGCCCCGCAAATATAGACCTGAACGGTCTGTGCCAAGGCAGCTGAAGCAGAGCTTTCCGCGGATGTCGGGGTCGTTTGTAGCTTCGTTTCGGCAGGGATGGTCGTCTCAGCTGCCGTTACAACTGCTTCGCTCCCTCCCCTGACCGTCCTGATGTAAAAATCAGCATTTCCCTTCAGGACGATCTTGTAAACGAAAGCAAACCCCGCTATCAGCATGAATGCCGCAGGATAAAAAAATGGTTTCAGTTTTTTGATGTTGATAGACATGCCAAAAGCATATCACGGGAAAGGGCCTTATTTTACCGACAAATACCGACAAAAACCGACAATATGAACATCGGTTCAGTATATGGTCGGGATCTTTATCTGCCCGGTAATTCCGTACTTCTTACGGAATTCTTCAAGGTCTCCCGGAGCTTTGATCAGCATCACATCCTCGAAAACTCCGGTATGGCGGTTTTTGAAACCTGCCACCTTTTCGCCCGTGCAAATAGAGGACCTTATTACAGGTTCCCATTCATCAGGTGAATACTCACGGGTTTTCTTGCCAAACATGGGCAATAAGGATTATTCGGCTTTACCCTTCTTTTCCCAAAGGGTGGAGATATCGTAATTAGCGCGTTCCTCAGGATGGAAGATATGTACGACTACATCCTTGAGGTCAATGAGGATCCAGCGGTCACCCGACCTGCCTTCGATGTGATCTACCATGATTCCGCAGTCATTCTTGAGTACGTACTCGACCTCGTCGGCAAGAGCCTTGATCTGCGTTGTCGAATTACCGCTGCAGATAACGAAATAATCAGCGAGCGTTGTTTTGCCCGTGACATCTATGGTCTCGATATCGATACCCTTCTTTGAATCCAGAATCTCTACGATCTTGTCGGCAAGTTCTTTGCTTTCCATCTGTATCTCCTTGAATGATAATCGGGCTTTGCCCGTCTTTAGTATTATTTAATCCCTAAATCACGAAGCATGTCAACAGTTGACGGATGCGTCGGTCTTTCCTGTCTGTCGAATTTCGCCTTGATGGCAAGGGCCGTCATGCGGGTTGCTTCATCAAGATCCGTCTGCGCGGCTTTCCTGATCGGCTCAAGATCCATGTAAGTCCTGGCAGGTTCTATCTTATCGGCAAGATAGACAATCTTCTCCAGTGTGGACATGTTGCCTCTTCCGGTCGTGTGGTAGCAGATCGCGTCAAGGATCTCCCTGTCCTTCTCACCGAAACCGTCACGTGCGAAAACCGCGCCCGCAGGCGAATGAAGGAGTTTCTTCTCGGTGAACAGGTCACCGCAGTAATCCGCCGCCATCTCTCGCTGGCTGTCGATATCAAGTTCCTTCGCGCAGTCATGGAGCGCGCCTGCGATAAGAGCCTTATCGGGATCCGCACCGAACCTTACGGCTAGTTCAGCTGAAAGATATCCGACGTTCAATGTGTGAAGTAACCTTTTCTCGCCGAGGTAGGGATACATCCATACGGCGCTCTCGAAAAACTTCGTCTTCGCTTCATTGCTGACGCCTTTAAGCCTGGTCCTCTCCGTATAGAGTTCGTGAGTTGCTATGAATTCTCTGGCAGCTTCGGGAACCTGTGAGAAATCGCCGGACTTCAGTATCTCAGATGAAGCACAATCAACACCGTTGAGCCTGAACGTCTCAACTTCCCCTCCGAGGTTCTCCCTGATCGAATCCGCTGCCTTGTAAACGTCGACCTTGTCTCCGGGTCTTTCGGCAGCCAAAAGCGTCGCATGACGGAGGATCGCTTCGGGCTTGAACCAATTCTCGAAGGTTCCTAAAGTATCTGAACCCATTATCCAGTAGTATTCATGCGGGCCTTCAGCCTTTTTCTTCTTGATGCCCTGCTCAATGAGGAATTCGGTCATGAATTCGGGATCCGTCATGATCTCGAGGGTCATGTACGTATAGCTGATACCCTTGATACCGAATTCGGCGTCACATACATAGACATCCTTAAGGCCTTTTGCGACAAGCTCGTCGCGGACGCTCTTAGTCATGTAGTAACGGTACGGCGCAGGAAGCGTCATAGTATCAAGCTTGAATGAATTCTTTACTGTCGGTACGAATATGGCGCAGTCAATAAAACCCGAAGCCAGGGCGTCCCTGACAAGAGCTATGTGACCGTTATGAATCGGATCGAACGATCCGCCGTATATGCCTATTCTCATTTATTGCCCAGAGTACGTCCGATGTCGTGTCTGAAATGCATGTTCTTGAAAGAGATCTTAGCTACGCCCTCGTATGCGGAATCGATGGCCTCGTCAGAAGTCTTTCCCTCACCGTAAACGCAGAGAACGCGTCCGCCGCTGGTAACGAGCTTGCCGTCACCGGTAAGCTTGGTGCCTGCCTGGAAAACAAGGTGGCCGCATTCCTTGATGCCTGTGATCTCAAAGCCCTTCTCATAGCTCAGAGGATATCCGCCGGAAGCCATTACGACTACGCAGGAGCAGCAGTCTTTCCACTTGATGTCGACTTTATCAAGATTGCCGTCGATGCATGCGTCGATGATATCCATGAAATCTGTCTCGAGTCTGGGCAGGATAGCCTGTGCCTCGGGATCACCGAATCTGCAGTTGTACTCGACGACCTTGGGTCCCTCGGGTGTAAGCATGAGACCGAAATAGATAACGCCCTTGAAAGGTCTTCCTTCAGCGATGAGAGCCTTCATGGTAGGCTCAACGATCTCATCGTAGATCCTCTTGTTGTCAGCATCCGTAAGATCGGCACCGGGTGTGACTGCACCCATTCCGCCTGTGTTGAGGCCTTCGTCGTGGTCGTTTGCCCTCTTGTGGTCGCGTGATGAGATCATGGGAACACATGTCTTGCCGTCGGCAAATGCCAGGAGTGTCATCTCCGGACCTGTCATGAACTCTTCGATTACTACGGTGTTGCCCGCAGAACCGAACTTGTGGTCAGACATCATCTCGTGAACGGCGACCTTGGCGTCTTCGATGGTCTGGGCAATGATTACGCCCTTACCGAGAGCAAGACCGTCTGCCTTGATGACGATAGGAGCCTTCTGTGTATCGAGATATTCGATGGCCTTTGCCTCATCATCGAAAAGCTCATATTTGGCCGTGGGAATGTTGTACTTCTTCATGAGTCCCTTGGAGAAAGCCTTGGAACCCTCAATGATCGCTGCATTTGCATTAGGTCCGAAAGCGCGGAGGCCGGCAGCCTGCATCTTATCTACCATACCGAGTACGAGCGGATCGTCAGGTGCAACGAATACCAGGTCAAATTTCTCGGATTTGGCATACTCGACCATTGCGTCAACGTCAGTAGCACCGATATTCTTGCAGGTAGCGATCTCGGCGATTCCGCCGTTACCGGGAGCGCAGTAAAGCTCCGTAACCTTGGGACTCTTCTTAAGAGCAGTGCAGATCGCATGTTCTCTTCCGCCGCCGCCGACAACCAATACCTTCATAACAGATCCTCCGATCAGTTGGATTAACAACAAAATTCGCACGGAAATCCGTGCTATAAAATCATATCACAAATCAGGCGGATTATTAGGACTTACAGCACGATTTCCATGCCGTATTTGAGAACCTTGAAGCCCATTGCCTCATAGAAGGCTTTTGCGCTGTCATTGCCCTCCCAAACATTGAGCGTCATGTCGTAGCAGCCGTTATCCTTGGCAAATTGCTTCACGTGGGTGAAGATCTCGGTGCCGACATGCCTCCCGCGAGCAACCTCATCAACGCAGATATCGTCAAGATAAAGCGTTTTCACGGGCTGGAGAGAGTGTCCGTGCTTCTTTTCGAAGACGGAGAAACAATATCCGAGCATAGTCTCCGAATTAACGTCTTCGAAGCATACGAATACAGGAGTCTCATCGTCCTTTATGATGGCTGCGATCTCCTCATCCGTGTATTTCCTTAAGTCATGCACGAAAAGATCAGGTCTTATGTCCGCGTGGACATTATTGACCTGATACAAAAGCCTGGCTATTTCGGGAATATCCTTTGTGACTGCCCTTCTGACGAACATCGCTTACTTGAGGTAATGCATCCACTTCGCACCCGGGATTCCGGATACGAGAGGCTCGATGTCCTTGTGTGCGATCGACTTGACGATTACCGCGCCGCTCAAATACTCAACGTCATATTCGGCAAATGCAGTTACGGGAAGCTCGGGAGCCCTGACGACGATGGAAGCCTTGACGTTGTCAAATGAAGCGATGGCGTCGCCCTTGTCTTCCCAGAGTCTGGAATCAGGCATGACATTGCCTGCCGCAGCCTCGAGAATGTCGCCGCACACAGCGGAAGCAGTAGGAACCGCGCCTGCGCCCTGTCCATAATAGAGCGATTCTCCGAGAGCATTGCCCTCAACCATGATCGCATTGAAAACGCCTTCTACGGAAGCGATAAGGCTCTCACGGGATACATAGGTAGGAGCGACGTAAGCCGCGGGCTTTGAGCCTTCCCTGTTCTCGAAAAGAGCGATGAGCTTCAATTCACAATCGATATCGGATGCAAACTTAATGTCATCCGTCGTGATCTCGGAAATACCCTGCGCATTGATCGTTGAAGGTGCCACATAAGTACCGTCAAGAGCGATCGTGGAAAGGATCGAGAGCTTTCTCTGAGCATCGATGCCGTCGATGTCCGCAGCGGGATTTGCTTCAGCGAATCCGTTCTTCTGAGCCTGGGCAAGAGCCTCTTCAAAGCTGATACCTGCGACCTTCATCTGCGTAAGGATGTAGTTTGTCGTACCGTTAACGATACCTGCGATACGGACTACCTTGTTAGCTGCAAGGCATCTGTACAAAGGTCTTATGATCGGGATTCCGCCGCCGACCGCAGCCTCGAAAAGGTACTGGCATCCGTTCTCTTTGGCAAGCTTAAGAAGCTCGACGCCGTGAGTGGATACAAGTTCCTTGTTTGATGTAACTACGGTAATACCCGAGGAAAGCGCTCTCTTGGTATATTCGTAAGCTATCTTTGCGCCGCCGATCGTCTCGACTGCGATCTTGATGTCCTTGTCACCGAAAACTTCGTCAGCATCGTGTGTGACCCTGTCAGCATAGGGACTGTCAGGGAAATCCCTGAGGTCCAGGATACGCTTGACGTATATCTCCGTACCGGTGCGCAGAGCGATCTCTTTCGCGTTCATGTCGAGAACCTTGGCAGTTCCCGCTCCTACTACACCGAATCCAAGGATAGCAATATCCGTTCTCATATATGTACCTCCGTTTATTCCCTGCTTAATATCTCGCATTTTCTTACGCCGGCGAGTTTGGCGATATCCTTCATGATGTCATCGACTGTTCCGAACATCGAGACGGTCTCGATCGATATCGAAATATCCGCGAGTCCGTTGATCGGGATGTTCTGGTTGATTGTAAGGATATTTGCGTGTGAATCAGCGATTATGGTGATTATCGACGACAAGATGCCCTGAAAATTCTCGACCGTTATAAGGAGTGTAACCTTCTTGCCCGAAGTCGCCTCATAGAAAGGCATTACGGAATCCTTATACTTGTAATAGGCGCTGCGCGAAAGGCCTGTCTTACGGACAGCCTCATTGACCGACACGGATTCGCCCGTGTTGAGACGCTGCTTGACTTCCATAACCTTTATGAAAACCTCGGGAAGCACTCTCCTGTCAACGAGATAATACTCGGGGATGTCCTGTTCCATTTCAAACCTCATTTTCTGCAGACAGTCCGTCAAGGGCGGACACTTGTACGTGCCCGACAATATTAGCATGATATCGGCGTCTTTTCAACAAAAGAAATATTATTTTTCTTTAGACAGCTTTTCGACCATCATTCTGAGCGCTCTGCCCCTGTGGCTTATGGAGTTTTTCTGTTCAGGCGGCATCTGCGCGGTCGTCATGCCGAATTCCGGCACATAGAAAATGGGATCATATCCGAAGCCGTTCTCTCCGGCGGGCTTCTCATGAAGGACTCCCTCACACTCTCCCCTTACGGTAAAGCTCGTTCCGTCGGGCCTTACGACCGCGATGGCACAGCAGAAACGTGCAGTCCTCTTCTCCTCGGGAACGTCCTTGAGCATTTCAAAGATCCTGGCAAACTTCTCGGGATAAGTCGAATCTTCACCGCAGAAGCGTGCGGAATAGATGCCGGGAGCACCGTCCAATGCGTCAATGCAAAGGCCCGAGTCATCAGCCATTACGTAGTCATCGGACTTGGCGAGAGCATGAACCGCATTTGCCTTTATCAGAGCGTTCTCTTCAAAAGTCTTTCCGTCCTCGATTATGTCAGCCTTGATCCCGGCCTCTTTCATTGAAACCGCCTTATATCCGGTTCCCTCAAGTATCTCGTCGATCTCTCTGACCTTGTCTTCATTGGATGTTGCGATAACAAGCCTCATATAAGCCTCCATGCTTTCGGATACATATTCTTTATCTGCGTTCCGCCGACCTTGCCGAATCCCAGGGGAGCGCTGCCGATGCCGACTACGATGGTTCCGTTGCCGGTAACACCGTCATCAGGCATGAGCTGAATGGTCTCGCCCTTCAGATATCTTTCGAGTCTCGGGTCATCAAAACCCAGGGCAAGATAGCGGTCAGGCTTGATCATCTCTTTGGAAAAAGTCAGCGCAAGGCTGTTCGACGGCGCGAAAACGCTCTTTCCCGCTGAAGTAAGCCTTGAATCGCCGATGTAGAGCCCCGTCTTGCAGACTTTCAGACCCTTGAACAAGTTCTCATCGAAATCTATCAGGAACACGCCGCCGCTGTGGTTCGTGTAAGGAATCCTGGTGATCTCTTCCAAGCCTGCATCCGTAAGTATGTCTGCAAGGAATTCTCTCGCAAGATCGAATCCTCTTCTTTCAGATGCCTTCAAAGGCTTATTTGAGCGGACATATCCGGATATTGGAGTCTGCCTTGCGGTCTTCTCACCTTTGACCATATGCACGCAGAAATGCCCGTCACCGCGGTTCATGTGCGGCCAGACGCGCATCGAGCCGTTTGCATTATGAGTGATCCCCTTGATCTCCGGATGCGGGATTATCTGATATGAAGGATGTCTTTCGATGAACGAGCTGATCATGAGCTCATCTTCTTCCTCGCAGAATGTGCACGTCGAATAGACGATCTCTCCGCCTTCCCTGAGCATTATGTCTGCAGCATCGAGGATCGATCTCTGGACCGGAACGATCGATTCGGGACCGTACTTCTCATAGCTTGCGCAAGCCGAACGGTCACGTCTGAACATGCCCTCTCCCGAGCACGGAGCGTCAATGAGGATCTTGTCAAAGAACCCCGGAAGCCTCTTTGCGATGTTATCGGGATTCTCGTTGAGTATTACGGAATTGGTGATACCGGATCTTTCAATGTTGCGCAGAAGCGCTTTGGAACGCTCATAGTTGATCTCGTTGGCAACGAGAAGTCCTTTGCCCTTCAGGTCTTCACCGATACGGCAGGCCTTTCCTCCGGGCGCAGCACAAAGATCCAATACGATCTCGCCGGGCTTTGCCGAAAGCACCTGTGCGGGAAGCATTGCCGAAGGCTCCTGAGGATAGAAAACACCCGCGTGATACAAAGGATTCCTTCCCGTCTTCCTTGTGTCGTCAGTATCTTCGCTTAGATAATAGCCGCCTTCACACCATTCAACGGGATCAAGAGCCGTAAAAGTGGGATCTATATGCTTTATGAGGCCCTCATGCTGCGAGGGAACCGTTTTCGTGCGCGAGAACCTGACACCGTGAAGCGGTATCTTGTCAAAGCTCTCATAAAAGCCCTCCGAGGGCACTTCGGGATGGCGCGCGAAAAAGGAATCCGTCTCCTTTATGAACTTTTCGGGCAGCTTCATAAGTTAAGGAACTCCGCGGTGCTGTAAGCAAGGCGCTTGATAACGTCGGTATTGAACGGAGATTCGAGCCTTGCGCTCTTGAGGAGCGAGAGGAACGTGTCGCTTCCGCCCATCGAGCAAAGGTCGTTATACTTGGCGAGAGCAGACTTCATGTCCACTCTTGACTCGTCCCAGAGTTCGAGAGCGCAGATCTGCGAGAGACAGTAATCGATGTAATAGAACGGCGTCGTGAAGATGTGATCCTTCTTCATCCAGGCACCGCCCATTGCATGGAAAGGAGTCTGCGTCTCATCGTAGTTGATGTAAGGCTGGTATCTTTCCTCAAGTTCTTTCCAGACGGCATGACGCTCGTCAGGCGTAAGCTCGGGCTTGTCGTAGATTACGTGCTGGAACTCGTCGACCATGCAGCCGTAAGGCAGGAACAGGAGTCCGTCGGTCATGTGAAGTTCTGTGTACTGCTCAGCCTTCTCGCCGTAGAAGATATTCATGTACGGATATGACATGTATTCCATCGCAGTCGAGTGGATCTCACATGTCTCGAGCGTCGGTGAAAGGCATTCGACAAAAGGCGAAGACTCCGCGCCCTGAAGGGCCGCATAAGCGTGTCCGCCCTCATGGATAACCGTTGCGACGTCGTCATATGTGCCGTTGCCGTTCATGAAAACAAACGGGATGCAGTAATCTTCCAGATACATGCAGTAGCCGCCCGTGGACTTGTTGGGACGCGAAAGGATGTCCGTAAAGCCGTGGGATGAGAGAACGTCAAAGAAGCTCGGGCTCATGCCGAACATCTTCCTGTAGAATTCGCCCGTGGCTTTCTCGTAGGATTCCTTGCTTACCTTCGGAGTGGGGTTGCCGCCCTTGAAAAGACAAGGCAGATCGTAGAACATCAGTTCGCCTACGCCGAGTCTCTCCTTCTGGAGATTCCTGATCTGCTTCGTAAGCGGAACGATGTACTTGAGGATGTTCTCCCTGAACTGCTCGACGTCCTTGCGGTTATAGTCGTAGCGTTCCATGCGCTTGTAGCCGAGTTCGGTGAAGTTGTTGTATCCAAGCTTGCGGGCAGCCTGTGTCCTTACCTTGACGAGATCGTCGTAGATCCTGTCATAGGTCTCCCTTCTTCCCTGATAGTAAACGTCTAAAGCCATGTGGGCTTCCTTGCGGACGTTCCTGTCGGTCGATTCAAGATAAGGGACCAGGAGGCTTAAGTTAAGCGTTCTGTGGCCAAACTGGATCTCAGCTTCGGACTGAAGCTGGGAGTACTCATTTTCGAGAGAAGCTTCTTTTGCAAGTTCATCCAGGATCTCGGAAGATACGATCTCCTTCTGGTTCTTGGCCTTGCGGAAGATCATGTCCCCGTACTTCTCCCTTAACTGGTCTGCCAGAGGGCAGTTAAGAAGTCCGGTCATGAAAGCCGATGCAAGTTCTTCAACTCTTGCCGCAGCATCTTCGTAGAACTCTATCTCGTCTCTGTAGAACTCGTTTGAAGTATCAATGTCATGAAGGATCTGGCAGAGCGCATAGGACGTGTCAAATGAGCTTATGGCCAGCTCGTACTCGCCGATGGCCTCATCGGCAGCCTCAACGGTCTTGGCCGTCATGAGCCTGAGCCTGACGCCTCTGACCAGTTCGGTGAACTTGTCGAGGTCAGGTCTTACGTACTTAACGTCATGAAAATCGGGTACTCCGCCCATCGTTTCTTCAGACATATCACATCTTCTCCACTACGCCGATTCCGAGGAGTCCCAATCCGGACTTGATAACGTCACAGACTGCTTCGCAGAGCGCGAGCCTTGCAGTCTTGAGTTCTTCTGTCTCGGCATTCAGGATGCTCGAATTATTGTAGAACCTGTTGAAATTACGTGCGATCAGTGCGATCTGACGTGCGATGATGAAAGGCTCATAGCTCTCAGCTGCCCTTTCGACGGCACCGGAGAAATCAGAAAGGCTTCTGATGACCGCATATTCCTCGTCACCCGTGAGGCACTCGAGAGCAGCACCGTCAGAAGAAGCCAGACCCTCGCCTGCAGCCTTTCTGAGTATGGAACGCGTACGTGCATACGTATAGATGAGGTAAGGCGCCGTATCGCCCTCGAAATCGAGCATGTCATCCCAATCGAAAAGGATGTCCTTCTCACGGCCTGCCTTGAGGTATGTGTACTTGACCGCGCCGATGCCGACTACTTCGGAGATCTGCTTAACTTCTTCCTCGGTCATGTCACCGCCTCTTTCAGCAGCATTCTTCCTGATGATCTCAGCCGTCTTCTCAACGGTTCTTTCGAGAAGCTCATCGAGCTTGATGATGTTGCCTTCACGAGTGGAGAAAGCGCTTCCGTCCTTGAACTTGAGAAGTCCGAAGCCTACGTGGATGCAGTTGTCTGCCCAGTCAAAGCCTGCCTTCTTCAGAACGCCGAAGACCTGCCTGAAGTGAAGCTGCTGAGGAAGACCTACAACATAGATATTCCTGTAGAAATCGTATTCATCGTGTCTGTAGATGGCTGCCGCAAGGTCTCTTGAAGCGTAAATGGTGGTTCCGTCGCTCTTCAGGATCATGCAGGGAGGCATGACGTCGTCTTCAAACTTAACGACCTGTGCGCCTTCGCTCTCCTCAAGGAGTCCTTTGTCCCTGAGAAGGTCAACGACAGCGGGGATCCTTGAAGAATAGAAGGATTCGCCGTTATAGTTGTCGAACTTTACTCCGAGCCTCTGATATGTCTTTTCAAAGACCTCAAGGCTCAGATCCCTGAACATCTTCCAGAGCGCGACTTCTTCCTCATTGCCCTCCTCGAGCTTTCTGAAGTTCTCCCTCGCGGTATCCTCAAGGCTCTCGTCGTTCTTGGCTTCCTGATGGAATTTGACGTAGATCCTCGTAAGCTCTTCAATTGCGTCAGTCTCCATGGCCTTCTCATCGCCCCAGAGCCTCCAGGCCGTGATGAGCTTACCGAACTGCGTTCCGTAATCACCAAGGTGATTGAACCTTATTACGTTATATCCGAGCTTTGAGTAGATATTCGAGATGGAATCACCGAGGATGGTCGTGAAAGCGTGACCTACGTGGAAAGGCTTGGCGATGTTGGGCGAAGAAAACTCGACGATGACGTTCTTGCCTTCGCCTGTCTTTGCGCTTCCGAAGTTATCGCCCTCTGTACGGATCTCGGAAATGAGTTCCTTTGCAAGGACCTTGCGGTCGAGCTTGAAATTGAGATAAGGGCCGACGGCAGCTGCCTTGAGTTCTTCTGAAGCTCCCTTTGTGGCTCTTTCGTCACCTGCGAGTTCCTGCGCGATGAGCGGAGGAGCCTTGCGGAGGGTTTTCGCGAGCGTGAAGCACGGGAA
Organism: uncultured Clostridia bacterium; assembly: GCA_946407705.1. Taxonomy (GTDB): domain Bacteria; phylum Bacillota; class Clostridia; order Saccharofermentanales; family Saccharofermentanaceae; genus Saccharofermentans. The sequence goes on from CAMJPC010000001.1 coordinate 102,724, forward strand.
CGCGAAATCACCCATATCAAGCCTGGGAGGTATTTCGATGAGCTCGAAAACCTTTTCCTTCTCAAGTCCGGTAATCTCAGAGATATTGCCGGCGATCAAGTCCTTGTAGTCCATAAGTAACACCTACTCTTATTTTTTACATTAGTGAGAGACATATTAACACACTTTTGCCGTTTTCGACATTATGGAGTATACTTAACGGACTTTAAAACGAACACAGGGTCATTTATCTGATGGATTTGATATATAGGATCGCGGCAGGCAGCATCTCCGCGTTTATCGTTACAGTACTTCTGCTCAAGTTCCTTCCGGGCGAGAAGTTCCTTCTGGGACACGACCGCGGAAGAAAATTTGCGCAGGGTTCTGCAGTCAATATCGGCAAACCGACCGGCGTCGGTTTCTATTTCACGATGGTTTTTGCCATCGCGTCCGCCGTTGCCTGCTATTTTTCGCGTTCTCTCCTGCTCGCCCTTATAGCCATCGTAGCCGCCATGATGACGGGATTCCTCGATGACAGATCCAAGAATCCCTGGAACGAATACCTCAAAGGCTTCCTCGACTTCATTATGTCGCTTCTGGGCGCTCTCATCTGCGTCTGGTTCTACGGAAATAACCTGACCATCGGCCTTACGGGCTCCAAGATCGAGCTTCACCCCGTGCTTTTCTATCTTCTTGCGGTGCTCCTTTTCGTCGTATCCATCAACGCTACGAACGCAACTGACGGAATCGACGGCCTTTCAGGCTCGCTTTCCATACTGAGCATAGCCACCCTCTTTACGGTAAGCATCGTAAACACAACATTTGAGAATGCAAACAAGAACGGCCTGATCATCGGTGCCATCATGATCGCGGTGCTTATCGCTTACCTGATCTTCAACTTCAATCCGAGCAAGATGCTCATGGGCGACGCGGGTTCACGCGCTTTGGGCTTCTTCATTGCCTTCTACGCTATCTACCTCAAGATTCCCTTTGCCTATCTCATCGTCGGTCTTCCGTTCCTCTGTGACGGCGGTATCTCCATCTTCAAGATAACCGTAGGAAGACTCACCAAGAAAAAGATAATCCCTTTCAAGAACATCACCACCCCGCTTCACGACGAACTCCGCAAGAACCGCGGATTCAAGGTACGCAAGGTCTGGACAGTGCTCGTGCTCTGCACTCTCGTTCTCGATCTCATCTATATCGGGGTTACATTGGCGATTCACGCCGCAAGATAACTCTTCAGAATTAATTCAGATCTTTTTGGAAAGCTCTTCAAGAGCCGCTCCGACCGTCTCTTCATACGAAGGATGTGAACGGACGGACTTGAGGCACTGGTCTGCCGTAAGGCGGTTTGTGATAGCCAGTACGAGTTCGCCGATTATGTCCGAAGCGTTGGCACACATGATCTGCGCACCGATCAGTATTCCCGTCTCCTTATCGGCAACGAGCTTAACAAACCCTCTTTCCTCTCTGGAAATGACCGATCTGGAATTTGCAGCAGTTACCGCCCTTGCAGTTACAGCCGTGATGCCTTCTTCTTTCGCATCAGTCTCCGTCATGCCAGCGCACGCGATCTCAGGCGAAGAATAAACGCACGCCGGGATGCAGCTCATGTCATGCCTGGGTGCTTTTCCCGCAAGGATCATGGCGATGTTCTCGCCTTCGGCAGTTGCCTTGTGGGCAAGCTGGATGCCGTTTGTTACATCGCCTGCAGCATAGATGTGCTCTATGGAAGTCAGGCCGTCCGCACCGGTAACGATGCGGCCGTTATTCATCTCAAGCTTATCTGCCACGCCTCCGGGAATAACAGCGCGGCGTCCCGTGGCAACAAGGACCCTGTCTGCGGTGACGGTCTTCTCTTCTCCGCCCACATTAAACGTGACTTCAGCCTTGCCGCCGTTATCTGCGATCTTATTCACCTTTGCATCTGAATATATCTCAGCGCCGCGGTTCTTAAGTATCATCTGAAGATTTCTGGCAACGTCCTTGTCCATGTTAGCAAGGATCCTGGGAAGTGCCTCGATAACCGTGACCTTACGTCCGAGATCCGTATAGAGCGAGGCGAATTCACAGCCGATGACTCCGCCGCCTACGATTATCAGGCTTTCGGGGAGTTCCGTTCCTTCAAGAAGATCGTTGCTGGTGAGAACGACATTTGAATCAATGCCTTCTATCGGGGGAAGCGCAGGCTCCGTGCCTGTCGCGAGCAGGACATCCTTAGACTTGTATGAAGTCCCTCCGATATCCACGGAGACGTTTCCTTCTTCATCAACGGTTACGGATGCAGCCTTTCCCTTGACGATCTCCACACCGCTTGAAGATACCGACTGTTCAAGGCCCGCGGTAAGCATCCTTACGGTCTCGTCACGGTATGCAAAAAGCTTTTCTTTATTGACCGAGGCTGAAGCATCAACTCCGAATGCCGAAGCCGAATTTAGCTGTCTGATAAGTCCTGATGAATGAAGCAGCGCCTTTGTGGGAATGCAGCCTCTGTTAAGGCATGTGCCGCCCAATACGTTCCTGCTGTCCGCTATCAGCGTGGAAAGTCCCTGCCTTGAAGCAGTCATTGCAGCGGAATAGCCGGCGGGACCACCGCCTATTACAATCAAATCGTAGATCTTTTCAGAGTTTTCCATAGTACCTTCAGCCGTCAGGTTTTTATAGATTATATACTAAAAAGCCATTCGTGCGAGGAAAGCCTGTTTCTTGCTTCTTTTACCATGGCAGCGTCAGCATCTTCTTCTCCCGCCCTGTCCGCTTTTCCGAATCGTTCCTCGAAAACCTTTATTATGCTTTCCCTGACGTCACTGATCTCAAGACCGAGATTTGCAACCCTCGCCTTTACGCTCTTGACGCCGTGTCTTTCGAGTTTGGCCGATGAAGGCGTAAGATACTTCACCATCTTCTCAATGTCGCATGAACAAAGGATCGTTCCGTGATGAAAACAGGGAGCATCTGCATCAGGACCTGACTGGTAAAAAGCGCTTCCCGAGAACTTAGCTCCCGTGGAAGCTATCCCAAGGTCATTGTTTCCCGTCCTGCAGGTATCTATTCCAAAGGCTTTGACGGCCTCCGATATGATCCCGAAATTCTCGTCTATGGACATGATGCCTCTGGGCGCGATGAAGGTGAAATTCATGTTGCCCATGTCGTGGTAAACGGCACCGCCGCCTGAGATCCTTTTCGAGAGAGTAACGCCGTCTTCTTTCATCTTCTCAATGTCGCACTCGGCTTTTGCATCCTGGTGGCGGCCTATTACGACGGTCCTGTCATTCTGCCACAGATATAAGATCCTGCGGCCGCAAGACGTCTTCAAAAGGGTTTCTTCTATTGCGAGATTCTGATACGGATCGGTCGAGACACCGGTTACGATAAGAGGCTTCATTATTTAAGCGTCTTAATGTATTCGTCGTATTCTTCCGCCGAAAGGAGTTCTCCCTTGTCCGTGATATCACCGATTACCGCGAACCATGCTTCGTACGGATCGCTGTTTATGAGCGTGGGATTATCCATGACTTCCTCATTGACGGAGATTACCTTTCCGGTAACCGGAGAATAAACGTCTGAGACGGTCTTGATGCTCTCAACGTCGCAGAACGGTGTATCGGCAGTGACCTCATCACCTGTTTCGGGAAGATTTGCAAAAACGATATTGCCCAGTTCCTTCTGAGCATAGTCACTGATGCCTACGAGGCATGTACCGTCATCTTTGAATATAGCCCACTCATGCTGCCTGGAATACAGGCGGTCATTCTTTTCGCTCATAAGTTCAACTCCTTAATCCGCCATATGCGGCAAGTCAAGTATACACTAATTTGATGCGATTATAGCAGCACCTATGGCTGAAAGATAAGGCGAATGCTCCGGAACAGTGACCGGAATGCCGAAAACGGCTGTAGCGTAGCGCTCAATGCCAGGGATCTGCGATAATCCGCCGGTAAACAAAAGGCTCTCACATCTGACCTTGGAAAGCAGAGCCTTGGACTGTACCAGAACCTGCCAGATAACGCCTCTCATAATGTCCTCAGGCTTTACGTTGCCCGCGATAAGTTCTGTGATCTCTGACTGGGCAAATACCGCGCAGGTCGATGAAAGCTTAACGGAAGGCTCATCGGAATCACCAAGCGTGATGCTCCCGAATTCCTGCTGAAGCAGATTAGTCGAGTTAGAAACGAACATACCGCAGCCGGCTGCGCACTTGTCGTTTACGAAAAACTCCTTAAGACGGCCGTCCTTGCATACGATTATCTTCGTATCCTGCCCTCCGATGTCGAGAACGACGTCAAAATCCGGCGCAATCTTGCCTGCTCCAGCCGCCAGAGCCACGAGCTCTGATACGGAGCCGTCAGCTTCCGCGTTGTTCTTGCCATAACCGCAGGAGACTATCTTGTCGCAGTGATAAAGGTCCCTTAGTTCTTTAGTCTTCCTCTCGAAATACTCCTTTTGCCTGATCGGAGTCCTTTCGGAAGAGAGCATGACGATCTCACTGCCGTCCAAGACGCAGTATTTTGTATAGGTCGATCCGATGTCAATTCCTATAGAACTCAACTGATGGTCTCCTTTAAGATCGACATGAGCTTATTTGCGCGTTCCACATCGAGATACTCGCGGTCGATCATGTCGACCTCAAGTTCTGCCTGCGGAATGCCTACGTTCTTAGCGGATACATAGTCGCACTTGCAGCTCTTGTTCCTGCATGTAACGGCTGCTTTTGCCCCCGATGCCTTTACCAGCGCCGAAAGCCTGTCAGTCTTTGTTTTCTGCGAGAGATTGAGGAACGTGTTGTTATATGCCGTAAAAAGCTTGTCCCAAACGGAATCGCCCTCATAATCGAGATTCCACCATGTGATGTAGTTGGAACCGCATACACGGAAACCGTCCATGACCTCTGTCAGATATCTGTCCTTGTGATACCAGAGCGGATATCCGATCCAGAACAGCGGAGTAAGCGACTTGTCGCATTCAGGATATGTCTCCATCTCGTCGGCCATCAGGTTGTAGATGAGCGAAGTCTCTTCCTTGCAGCGTGCCGTGATGAGAAAGTTGATGTTGTCGAAGAGGAGTGTCGGAGGGACTTCCTTGTCCTTAAGGCATGCGCACACGCGCTTCCATGCGAAGACAGAATTAATGCTGTTCTCTACCCTCTTGGCGAGCTCATTCTCATCAAGCTTGTTACCGCTTAACTCTTCCATCTTTGTGACGAAATCCTTATGCTGCTTCTCAACATAAGCTCTCGCTATCGGGTCTTCCGTGAATTCGCCCGGATAATCCAAAACGATAAGCGGGACGTTATATCTCTTGGCTAAGATATTCCACCAGCCGGGAAGGGTATTACACTGGTTGTTCGTTGCGATAAGCACGTCAGGCTTCGGAGGAACGCCTCTCGGGCCCTTGCCGGTCTCCACACAACCTTCAAAGCAGCATGAATAAGAGCAGCAGTCACATGAAAGATGCTGTCTCGTGCTCTCTTCAAGAAGGGGCTGCTCAAGTCCGCTCGCAGCGATTACCGCGGAATAGCTTTCCGGGTAGATATATTCAATATCAAGAGCGTCTAGGATCTCAATGGGTGTAAATGAAGTTACCCACGCAACCTTCTGCGAGGGTTCTCTTCCCTTCGCGTATTTCGAGAAATCTTTGTAGTAGCTGCGCATTGCTCCTGCTACATGTACAAGATATGAATCAGGCATCTTAACTCCTTAAGTATCAGATAATGTCGGCGAAAGCCTCAAGAGCCGCAGCATGTGCACTGCCGTCGGTCGAGTCGGAAAGCTGCAACTGAAGAACGGGGATGCCCTGCCCATCAAGCGCCTTCTTATAGACAGAGAACAGATAGTCGTAAGGCTCGCAGTATTTCTGCGTAGCGAAGATGACTCCCTTGCAGCCGGTATATTCAATTTCATCCAGATCAAAGCCGATGATCTCATCAAACATATTCTGCGTAGGAGAAGTTCTCCTGCTAAGGATCTCTGAAGCGATCTTCGTGTATATATCGTCTTGGGGAATGCCGGCTTTTACAGGCATACATAGCCTTCCGGACTCCGGAAGATTATCAGCAACAACTGACAGACCGGCTTTCTCGATGCTGTCAGCCAATTCAGCTGCGGCAAGGAACGAACCGACAAGTAAAACAGGCTTTCCTTCACTGCCCGCACTGATCCTGCTTTCGGAGAAATCATAGGGGCTATTAAGAGAAGCGTGAACCTCCCTGATGTATGAAGCATACGAAAAATCTTTAAGATGGCCATTTACCAACGCAATCTTCATATTGCGCTCAGAAATGACCTCATCACGGGCCCTGATCTCGTCATCACTGATGCTTACACCATAATGCTGCTCGATCTTGCTCTTATAATCCTTAATGATCTCCGCAAAATAGGCAACAGAGGCCTCGTTCCTAACCGCAGGTACAGGCATCGAATAGATGAACTTACCCGTATCTTTGATATAACTGCCGATGGAACGGCTGCTGTCACAGCTTTTCGGGAATACCGCGCCGTCGATGGAAGCGTCTTCCCTGACCTGCGAGATAAAATCGGCCGCATATCCGCAGTAATGCGACAGCCTCTCACTGCCGTCAAAACCGGTGAACCTCACCGTATCGCATATCTGTTCCGGCACGAAACCGGACATTGAAAGTATCTTCATTGGTTTAAACTCGATATCCTTTGTTTTTTAGACTTAAACATTATAACAGAAACCTTGTGAACTGCTGTGTTTTTACCAAAAGACTTAAGCAGAGCGCGAAACAGAGAATGGTCAAAAGAAAAAAGGCTGATCCTATAGGAATCAGCCTTTAAATACCAAGCGAGCGACGTGTTGATTGCGGACTTCCGCACAAGCGAAGCGCGGAGGACCGTAGCAATCAATACGGTGCGAGCGTTTTAGTAATTTTCGGCGTTAACTTCGAAATAGCTCTTGGGATGAGCGCAAACGGGGCACATCTCGGGAGCCTTTGTGCCGACTACGATGTGACCGCAGTTCCTGCATTCCCAAACCTTGACCTCGCTCTTTGCGAAGACTTCCTGAGCCTCAACGTTCTTGAGGAGTGCTCTGTAACGCTCTTCGTGATGCTTCTCGATGGCGCCTACCATGCGGAACTTAGCTGCAAGTGCCGGGAAACCTTCTTCCTCAGCAGTCTTTGCAAAGCCTTCATACATGTCTGTCCACTCGAAGTTCTCGCCGTCAGCAGCTGCTGCAAGGTTTGCAGCGGTATCGCCGATTCCGTCGAGTTCCTTGAACCACATCTTAGCGTGCTCTTTCTCGTTGTCAGCAGTCTTGAGGAAGAGTGCGGCGATCTGCTCGAATCCTTCCTTCTTAGCCTTGGAAGCAAAGTACGTATATTTGTTCCTTGCCTGTGATTCACCTGCGAATGCAGCCTGCAGATTCTTTTCTGTCTGTGTGCCAGCGTACTTGTTAGCCATTTTGTCTTCCTCCTTAAATTGGATGTTAATATTATTTTACATTGAGATATTCAAGTCAACAATGTACTTTCCGTTATGGTGACTCAGGTTGTAAAACAGCCTGCCAGCTGTTCTATCTTTGAATCCATGTCCGGGTCATTTCCGGATGCGGGATTATAAAAGCTTACTTCGGCAGCAATACTGTCCATTACGACCAGTTCTTTAATGACCTTGAATGTCTTCTTCGGGTCTTTTCCCGCCATGCAGGCAAAAGCCGCGACATTGGGTGTCTTGATCAGTGTATCCCTCAGATATGACCTTAAAGGCGGCGCGATCGTACCATCCCAAACGGGAGTTCCGATAATGACAGCCTCATAATTCCTGACATCCTTTTCGGGCTTCTCTATCTCGGGACATTTCTTGAAAGCAGCGTCCTTACCTCCGACGAGAAACTTTGCGGGTCCTTTTGTGGGGTAAACCTTTAATGATCTTATCTCAAGAAGATCCGCACCGGTCCTTTCGGCAAGCTTTTCGGCGATCATCCTTGTGTTGCCTTCAAGAGAATAGTAAACGATAAGTGTTTTCATACACACCTCCGGTGCAGTTGTTCCATTATTATACTCTGATTTATCACTGATGACATTTAACTTTCGGGTGCTATAATACTGCAATGCGAAAAACGACACCTAAAGGCATTATTTTTCTTCTTATAACCGCGATCATCTGGGGTTCTTCTTTTGTTGCCCAGGAGATCGGAATGAAATCCATAGATGCCTTCACGTTTACGGGCATCAGGACGACTTTGGGCGCTCTCGTTCTTCTGCCTGTCGTCCTCATCATCAACAAAGGTTTCGATTTCAGAAAGAATACGCTGATCTCCGGCTTGATCTTGGGCATCGTCTTTTCGATCGCCCAGAACTTCCAGCAGTTCGCATTCTACTACTCGACTTCAGGAAAGATCGCGTTCATCACGGCTTTTTATATGTTCTTCGTGCCATTGTTCTCGGTATTCCTCGGCAAGAAGATAAAGCTTCTTACCTGGCTTTCGATCTTAATGGGATTGGCAGGGCTTTTCTTCCTGTGCATCAATCCGTCAGATCTGACCTCCATCAACTTAGGAGACGTCCTTGCGCTTATCTGTGCCGTCTTCTATGCAGTTCAGATAATGCTGATAGATAAACTCCTCGAAAAGGACATCAACGGAATACAGCTGTCTTTCATGCAGTTTGCTGTCGCAGCCGTAATATCGCTCGTTGCAATGTTCATCTTTGAACATCCGGTTATCGCAGACATAAAAACCGCAGCCCCTTCCCTTTTGTATTCGGGAATAATGAGCTGCGGTATTGCTTATACATTTCAGATCGTCGGCCAGAAACACGCCAACCCGGTCGTTGCTTCACTCCTTATGTGCATGGAGTCTGTTTTTGCCGTTATCGCGGCTGCCATCGTGCTTCATCAGGGCATGAGCTTTAGAGAAGGCGCAGGCTGCGCGATAATGTTTGCCGCGATCATCCTTTCTCAGCTTTCAGAGTCGCTTTCTCGGCGTCCTTCTGAAGCTCCTTCGCATCAGGCGTAGGTAATACCTTCTTAAGTATGAACATGACTCCGATCGTCAGCGCGATACCGAATACGAGCGCGATGGCCGCATTGGGACCGTACATAGGGATAAAGAGCTGAAGGATACCCGCTGCAATATACACGACAAATGATACGGCAGCTGCCGTAAGCGCATAAGGTAACTGTGTCGAAACATGAGCGATGTGGTTGCACTGAGCTCCTGCCGAAGACATGATCGTTGTATCGGAGATCGGTGAGCAGTGGTCACCGCATACGGCGCCCGCCATACATGCTGACATGCATATGATGGCGAGAGGATTGCCGCTCTCAAGTGAGAATGCCTTGAGCGTGATCGGGATAAGGATACCGAATGTACCCCATGAAGTACCTGTTGCAAAAGAGAGTCCGCATGCGATCAGGAAAATGATCGCGGGCATTGCCCAGTTGAGATTCTGGAATTCAGGCTTGCTTACGAACATCGCAACGCGGTCAGCTGCACCGAGTGAATCCGTCATGGACTTGAGTGTCCATGCAAGAGTGAGGATTATGATGGGCGCGACCATTGCCTTGAATCCTGTTTCGACGCAGGACATGCAGTCCTTGAAGCCAAGAACTCCTCTGACGATATAATAGATGAGCATGAATACGATTCCGCCGAACGCGCCGTACGCAAGTCCTACGGAAGCATCACTGTTGGAGAATGCATTTATGAATGTCTCACCGCCGAAGAAACCGCCGGTATAGATCATTCCGATGACGCAGAAAATGATGAGCATGATCACAGGAAGAACAAGATCCACGACCTTACCCTTTCCCGTCACTTCATGTTCAGTAGTCTTATCAGGTGCTCCAACGGTGAAAAGATCTCCGTTAAGAGCGTTCATCTCATGGCGCTTCATCGGACCGTAATCGATCTTGAATACCGCGAGGAATACCATCATGAGAATTGAAAGGAGCGCATAATAGTTATAAGGAATCGCCTTTACGAAAAGCATGATTCCGTTAGTTCCTTCAGGTGCAAAACCCGATACTGCCGCAGCCCATGATGATATCGGAGCGATGATACACACAGGCGCAGCCGTTGCATCGATAAGGTATGCAAGTTTTGCTCTTGAGATCTTCTCCTTATCAGCAACAGGTCTCATGACTGAACCGACCGTAAGGCAGTTAAAGTAGTCATCAATGAAGATAAGGCATCCGAGAAGGATGGTTGCGAGCTGTGCCGAGACTCTCGAATGAACATGCTTTGAAGCCCATTCGCCGAAAGCCGCGGAACCTCCCGCTTTATTCATAAGTGCGACTATTATTCCGAGAAATACAAGGAATATCAGAATGCCGACATTGTATTCATCATGAAGTGATTTGATAAGTCCGTCCTTGAACACGTGGTTGAGTGCTCTGACAGGATCAAAATAAGGACTGACATAAGAGTAGGAATAGAGCAGTCCTCCTACGATTACACCTGCGAAAAGCGAACTGTAGACTTCTTTGGTGATCAAAGCCAAAATGATCGCAACGATTGGCGGAACCAAGGCCCACCATGTCTGATAAAGCACCGGAATATATTCGGCCGCTTCTGCTGCTTCAAAACCCATACCATACCCCTCCTGTAATGAATTTCAATACTGCTATCATAGCACAATTCAATTACGAGAGGGGCAGGCTTAAAGTCCTAAAGTGCAATCATTTCTTATCTTCTTCTGTTGTCATCTTCCAGTTCCTCAGCCCATCTGCTGCTGAGTTTTGAACCCATCCTCATGCATCCGACGGCTTCGCATACGGTATCATAAAGCATGCCCGTGCCCTTCTCATCGCACTTGTAGTTCGCGGTCCTTTCGCTCTTGATACCGATCGATGCACCGGTCTCGACTGCATCGATATTGGCTGCAAGATAAAGGAATTCCCAGCCGTTCTTTTCGGTCTTCTTGCTGACCATTTTTCTGACCTTTTCCGCCGAATAGATCCTGCTCGCATTCTCCATTCCGTCTGTCGTGATGACGAAGATCGTATGCTCGGGAACATCTTCTTCCCTGATGTATTTGTGGATGTTTCCGATGTGCTTTACCCCGAGACCGAGTGCGTCAATGAGTGCAGTGCATCCGCCTACGGTGTAGTCATCTTCAGTCATCGGCTTGATCTCGGAAAGCGGAACTCTGTCGTAGATCACCTTCTGTCCGTTATCGAAAAGAACACAAGATACGAGACATTCGCCGTCGAGCTTTTTCTGCTTTTCGATCAGAGCGTTGAAGCCTCCGATCGTATCCTTTTCAAGACCGGACATGCTGCCTGACTTGTCAAGGATGAAGACCAGTTCTGTAAGATTCTTTTTCATGTTAATATCCTCCCTTTTCATGGTCGTTAAGCTTGTGCTTACGGTTGCATTATAGGGAGGATATGTTGCTTAGTGGTCGCCTTGAAGGCGACATTGATCTGCTGTGGATTACTTATGATTTTGCAAGTACGAAAACGTTCCAGGAAGCAGGCTTAAGCTCAGCAGTAAAACCTGTTTCGGTGATGGTGTAATCCGTCTTGGTTACAGGCTTCACCTTCTCTTCTTCAGCGGAATTGACTGCGAGCATGTCGTTGCTTTCAAGTGCCTGATAATCTACTACCTTGTAACCCTCAAAACCTCTTAAGTCGACTTCGAAAGGAACTGATTCATCAGTCAGTCTGTTTACGGCGAAAACAGTAAGCTGCTGTTTTTCTTCGTTATAAACGGGAACTGCTTCAACGTCAGTTACATCCTCATGCTTGGAAGTCTTGTGAGTGCCTGTCTTCATTACGGGCTTGAGCGCCGCGCCTCTTCCGTACTTTGACGCATGGTAGAACGGATAGAAGATCGTCTGCCTCCATGCCGCACCGCCATGTTCGGTCATTATGGGAGCAATGACGTTTACGAGCTGGGCAAGGCATGCGATCTTGACTCTGTCAGCGTGCTTGATGAACTTGATGAGTGCAAGGCCGTCAGCGATAGCATCCTCATATGTGTAATGATCTTCGAGAAGATGAGGGTGAAGTCCCCAGGGCTTTTTCTCCATCGTCTCACTGTCTTCTGCGGACTGGTGATACCAGCAGTTCCATTCATCGAATGAGAGATTAACCGTCTTCTTGCTGTGCTTCTTTCCCTTGATGTAATCGCATGTCGCAATGACCGCGTTGATGAATTCGTCAACGTCGTCGAGGCTTGCGAAGAAATCAGCTGTATCGCCTGCACGGTTCTCGAAATACTGGTGCAGAGAAATGTAATCAACATAATCATAAGCCTGGTCAAGGACCTGCGCTTCCCACTCACCGAAAGTTGGCATTCCTACGCCGGAGCTTCCGCATGCCACCAGCTCGATGGACTCATCCATCATCTTCATTGCCTTGGCTGTCTCTGCAGCGATGTGACCATATTCAGTTGCGGTCTTCTGACCTACCTGCCAGGGACCGTCCATCTCGTTTCCGAGGCACCAGAGCTTGATGCCGTAAGGCTCCTTGTCACCGTGCTGTCTTCTGAGAGAAGCATAATAACTGTCAGTATCCAGGTTGCAGTATTCGAGAAGATTGAGCGCATCCGGTACTCCCCTTGAACCGAGGTTAACCGCCATCATGACTGATGATCCCGCCTGCTTAGCCCACTTGGAGAATTCGTTTATTCCGACCTCATTCGGTTCAAGCGTTCTCCATGCAAGATCAAGTCTCTTTTTTCTCTGTTCCTTGGGACCTACCGTATCTTCCCAGAAATAGTTGGATGCGAAGTTTCCGCCGGGATATCTTACGGTCGTGACACCGAGTTCTTTTACAAGATCGATGACGTCTTTTCTGAATCCGTTTTCGTCTGCATTCGGATGACCGGGTTCGTAGATACCGTCATAAACGGCACGGCCTAAATGCTCGATGAAAGAACTGTACAATCTGTCGTCGATGTCAGCGATCTTGAAGTCCTTCTCGATTATCATCTTTGTTTTTTCTGCCATGGAAATAACCCTCCCGGTCTTAATCTTTATGTATTGATTTTATCACTTCGAAACTACCATCTCCCGTATGGTTCTAGCAATGATTTTTCGTACTAGAAAATTGATTTATCCTATTTTTCTATCTGTTATTCAATTCTCTTATAAAATTATTCTAGTATAATATTCATTAAGATTCAGACATAAGAGACGGACCGGTGGCAATGTTTGACATATTGTATTCAGGCTACAGTTATACCCACAAGGACGGGATCAGGTTTGATACCGAGACGGGTCATGCAGGTTTTGACTGGTGGCTTCTTGTCTTCACTCACAGTCCGGTTTACTTTCCAACTGAAGACGGAATGAGTCTCTGCCCTGCCGGAACCCTGATCCTCTTCCCTCAGAACACTCACAAGTTCTACTATTCTCCAGAGGGAGAACCTTACACAAATGACTGGATCCATTTCAAGACGGACGAGAACATGATATTGGATTTCCCCCTTAAGGGAACTCCTTTCAAACCCTCTGATCCCGAATACATACATAATCTGATCAAGCTCATTTCCTGGGAGGCGCAGATTAGTTCAGACCCTTCAAACCCGATCATCAGAGATCTGTTCCATGCACTTATCTCAAAGCTGTCAGGAGACATTACGACACGTTCTGAATCCTCATACCATCCACAGCTTCAGAACCTCAGAAAAGAGATATTGCTCCACCCTGAAAACCCCTGGACCGTATCGAAGATGTCCGACAGTCTGAGCATCAGTCCCGCGCATCTTCAGCTTCTTTACAGGAATACATTCGGCATCTCCTGCATGAATGACGTTATCAGATCAAGGATCAAGCTTGCGCAGGATAAGCTCTTATATTCCGCAGACACGATAAGTTCCGTCGGTGAACAGTGCGGATACAGGAACACCGAACACTTCTGCAGACAGTTCAGAAAGTTCACCGGACTGTCTCCTCGTCAATACAGAGTCAAAGCATTGCAAAAACAAAGCAGGGAGATAAACACTAATGAAGAAACAGGCATTTAACCCTTACCTTCCGTCCTGGGAATACGTTCCTGACGGAGAGCCCTATGTGTTCGACGGACGCGTTTATGTTTACGGCTCACACGATTGTTTCAACGGACACGTCTTCTGTCTGAACGATTATGTATGCTGGTCCGCACCCGTAGATGACCTCGGAAACTGGAGATACGAAGGCGTCATCTACAAGAGGACACAGGATCCGTTAAATGAAGACGGTCACATGGCGCTTTATGCTCCCGACGTAACCATCGGACCAGACGGCAGATACTATCTTTATTATGTATTGGACAAGGTAAACGTCGTATCAGTCGCAGTATGTGACACGCCCGCAGGCAAATACGAATTCTACGGCTTCGTCCACTACAAAGACGGAACTCTTCTCGGCAAAAAAGAAGGCGACGATCCGCAGTTCGACCCGGGCGTTATCACCGAGAACGGCGTTACGCATCTTTACACCGGTTTCTGCCCTGTCGGCGACAAGTCAAGACACGGTCCCATGCACACCGTTCTCGATTCAGACATGCTCACGATAATTAAAGGGCCGCGTTTCATCATGCCTTCACAGCCTTATTCCGCAGGGAGCGGATATGAGGGCCACGAGTTTTTCGAGGCATCTTCGATCAGGAAAAGAAACGGCATCTACTATTTCATCTATTCATCGATCGTTCTTCATGAGCTCTGCTACGCAACATCTGACAGTCCCGAAGGAGAGTTCAAATATCAGGGCGTCGCAGTAAGCAACTGCGACATGCACATCGACAGCTATAAGCCCGCCGAAAAGCCCGTTTACTACACTTCGAACAATCACGGAAGCATGGAAGAGATAAACGGCAGCTGGTATATCTTCTATCACCGCCACACCAACGGAACGGTCTTCTCAAGACAGGGCTGTGCAGAGAAACTCACCTTCAACGATGACGGCACGATCAAACAGGCGCAGATTACTTCCTGCGGTCTTAACGGCGGTCCTCTCGAAGGCAAGGGCTGGTATCCCTCATACATCGCATGCAATCTCTTTAACGATACGGAGAGAACCTACACCGGCGGCAACTGGGGAGACGGAATGTTCCTTGGTTCTGAGTTCCCGAGGATCACTCAGGACGAAGCAGATGCCGACGAGAATACAGGCTGTGGATACATCACTAACATGACCAATTCTTCAACAGCCGGATTCAAATTCTTCGACTGCAGGAACAGCAAAGTAAGCAAGATCACGGTCAGAGGTTACGGCAACGGCGTTTACGAAGTAAGGACCGAGATCAGCGGCAAGATTTGGGGCAATATCCCCGTCGAAAACTTCAACTACTGGACAGACATTCAGGCAGACATCAGTCTTCCCGATGGAATCAACAGTCTGTACTTTACTTTCAACGGAAGCGGCAATCCTGATTTTGCCGGCTTCGAATTGAAGGAGGATTAAAATGCTCAGGCAGACAACGATCAAGAACGGCAAAGTCAGAGGACTTCCCGGAAACGATAACAGGATAACCGTTTACAGAGGTATCCCTTTCGCACAGCCCCCTGTAGGTGACCTCAGATGGAAAGCACCCCAGCCCTGCGAGGATTGGGAAGGCACTTTGGAGGCATATCAGTTCGGTCCGATTTCCGTGCAGGACCAGCCTGCAGTAGGAACCGATGTCTACTGCAAAGAATGGCATGTTGACCCTGAAATCCCAATGAGCGAAGACTGCCTCTATCTCAACGTCTGGACTCCCGCCAAATCAATTGACGAGAAACTTCCCGTTCTTCTCTGGATATTCGGCGGCGGTTTCCAGTGGGGATACACAGCTGAAATGGAATTCAACGGCGAGCGTCTGGCACGCAGAGGGATCGTTGTCGTAAGCGTTAACTACAGACTTGCGGCATTGGGTTTCCTTGCTCATCCGGAGCTTACTTCAGAGTCACCAGATGCTCCTGCAAACTTCGGTCTTTTGGACCAGAAAGCAGGCCTTGACTGGGTAAGAGAGAACATCGCGGCATTTGGCGGTGACCCTGATAACATTACCATCGCAGGCCAGTCTGCAGGCGGCGGAAGCGTCCTTAACCAGATGACAAACGAAGATAACTTCGGAAAGATAAAAGGCGCGGTCATCATGAGCGGACTGATCCGTTTCCCCGGGGACGACATCCTGCTCCCTGTCGACCTGAAAAGATCTGAGCAGAAAGGCGCTGAGTTCCTTGATTTTCTCGGTGTAAAGAGCATCGCTGAAGCACGCGGATTAGATGCCTTCTTCATCAGGGACAAGTACGCCGAATGGGCAAAGGATCATCCGAGATTTGCTCCCTGCGAGGATGGTGTTAATTACAGGAGCGATGCCCTTCTCATGTTTGAGGAAAACAAGATCAACGGCATTCCCGTATTGGCCGGATACACCACAGACGAATTCGATTTTAACGGTACTCACGTTGTCGAAAAGACAGTTAAGGAATCCTGCTCAAAAGCAGTTGCTGCAGGCGCCGGTCCGGTCTATGTATATGAATTCGGCACTGATATTCCGGGCGAAGACAACCCGGGCAATTTCCACTCTGTTGATCTCTGGTTTTGGTTCGACAATGTCATCAAGTGCTGGAGGCCCATGCGCGGAAGACATTTCGAACTTGCAAGACAGATGGCTAATTATCTCGCGGGATTCGTTAAGACGCATGATCCCAACTGCATGGACGATGACGGTTCGCAGATGCCCGTTTGGAAGCCTTACAAAAGCGGAGATTCCGGCGTAATGAAGTTCACTTCAGAAGGAGCGGTTCCCTCTTAAGATTCGGTCTTCTCCTCTTCTTCACCATCATCGCTGACTTCATCTTCATCAGCATCATCAGAGTCCGGTTCCTGAGAGTCTTCTTCGGAATCGGATTCTTTTTTGTAATTGTCCGGCGCGATCTTATTGCCGTTCCTGTCTATGCCGTCAAGCTTGTCAAATACCGGCATGTGGATACATGCGCAGAAATACCACGGAAGCGAGATTCCGAAAGAAACCAGAAGCGGGATGAATCTGTAATCCAGAACGATAAGCACGCCCAACGCGATGAAGAACGCCTGTACGACAAGCATAAGTATCGTCCTTACGGGATGAACGACACAAATGATCGCAGCATTCTTGAAGATATCTTTTGTCTTATTGATGTAGTGTGCCTGAAGTGGAAAGATGTAGAGCATCAGCGCGAATACGAGCACGAAAAGAACCACCGCGCAGGTCTTCATTGCTTCAGAAAAGCCAGTTCCGATCTGCCTTGAATAATAGAAGTCGTAGCCCAAAGCGCCTTCGATGACAAGCAGGATCAGCCAGATGACCGTCGCCTGCTTGAAGTTCTTTCCGAATGCTATGAAGAACTCCTTTGTTACCATGACATCCTCGTTATGGAGAAGCTTATAGATGATCGACTCCATTGCGCTTATTGCGGCTCCTGCGGTAAAAACCGGAACACTGCATAACAATACCAGGATGTTGAGCCAGACAAGATCTGCCGCCCTGGTAAGAAACTGCATCAAAGGACTGTCATATCTGAATATGTTCATGGAAAACTCCCGCTTATAAACTAACGATAATAATACATTAAAGGCTTCGATTATTCTATCCTTTTAAATGTTTCAGGCGTCCCTGACGGGGCGCCTGAAACATAAACCGTTGAAACACAAAGGACGTTATTTTATTCTTTAACACCACCGATTGTAAGACCGGTAACGAAATACCTCTGAAGGAACGGATAGATGAAAAGGATCGGAACCATCGTGCAGATGGTAGCTGCCGCTCTGATAGAGGTAGGCGTGATCGTCGTTCCTGAGTTCTTAAGACCTTCAACGCTTCCTGCGGATCTCATTGCAGTCTGGAGCTGCTTCATGAGCTCATATTGGAGAACTGTGAGTTCGTCATGCATCTTGTTGTAGAGCATTGCGTCGAACCATGAGTTCCAGTGATAGACTGCGACGAAGAGTGCGATCGTAGCGTAAACAGGCTTGCACAGAGGCGAGATGATGCTGTAAAAGATCTTGAAGTAACCTGCACCGTCGATCTGGGCAGATTCCTCAAGGGAATCCGGAATACCATTCATGTAGTTACGGATAACGAGCATGTTGAATGCGCTGACCGCACCGGGAATGATGTAAACCAGGAAGTTATTTGTAAGTCCGAGTTTCTGATATACGAGATACGTAGGAATGAGACCGCCGTTAACGTACATGGTGATGACCCAGAACAGTGAGAAACTCTTCTTGAAAAGGAATCTCTTTCTGCTGATAACATATGCAAGAACCGCATTGACTATGAGGGAAATGAGAGTACCTGCAACTGTTCTTACAACAGTGTTTACAGCACCCATTCTGTAGCCTTCCTTAGCGAAAACGGCCTTGTAGTTATCGAGTGTCCACTGATGAGGAATGAAATGGATCCTTCGAACGATCGTATCAAAACCATCATTGAACGAAATTGCGAGCGTGTTGATGATAGGATAAAGCGTTACGACAACGAATATGACGAGGAATAATACAAGGAAAACCTCGAAAATTATATCACCAGCATGATATCTTTTCATTTTCATAAAACATCCCCTCCTTAGAATAACCGTTCATCACCGGTCTTCTTGGCAGTCCAGTTACCAAGGCAGACAAGTATGAGAGCGATAAGACTCTTGAAGATACCTGCTGCAGTACCGAATGAGAAGTCGAACTGAGAAATACCCCAGTCGAGGATGAATACGTCAAGGATCTTGGAAACATCGGAGATAACGTCGTTACCGAGGATGTACTGGAGTTCGAAACCTGCGTTCAGAACGTTACCGATGTTGATGAGCAAGAGGATCATGATCGTCGGGCGGAGTGAAGGAAGTGTGATGTACCAAACCTTCTGTAATCTGCTTGCGCCGTCCATGTCAGCTGCTTCATAAAGTGAAGGATCGATCGCAGTGATAGCTGCGAGATATATGATTGCATTCCATCCCGTTTCTTTCCAAACATTGGAGAAGGCAACTATCCACCAGAAATAGCCTTTTATGGCAAAGAAGTCGATAGGGCTTTCATTGCCGCAAACGTTCATGAGGAACTCGTTGACGATACCGTCAGATGCAAGGATATCACGAACGATTGCCGTAACGATGATCCAGGAAAGGAAGTGCGGCATGTAAGAGATCGTCTGGACGAACTTCTTTGCAAATACGATGCGTACTTCGTTAAGGATCAAAGCAAAAGCTATGGCGGTTACAAAGTGGAATACAAGGTTTATAACGCCCATGCACAGCGTATTTCTGAACGCGAGAAAGAACGTTTTGTTTTCGAATAATTTCTGGAATTTAGCAAGACCAACCCACTGGGATCCAAAGAATCCCTTTGCCGGCTTATAATCCTGGAACGCAGTGACCCAGCCGAAAACGGGTATATAGTAAAAGATTATTCCATAGATAAGAAGAAGTGCTGAGGAAATAAGGAGAAATGGCTGTCTCTTGGCTTCAGCCCAAACCTTAACTTTTTTGTGGGCCTGAAGATCCTCAGGTCTGATTGTATTACTTGCCATAAAAACCTCTGAAAAAAGGGATTAAGAGTTTGTTTTGGGGAAAATTTTTAGTAAGAATAGGCGGCCATCGACAGATGTCCTATGGCCGCCTACCCCGTTACATTTTAAATAATGCCGTAAGCGACAAGTTTAACTTGTTAACCCAGCTTATTTCTTCTGGCTTGCTACGAAATCGTCGTAAGCCTTGATACGTCTATCGAGCTCCTGCTGCATCTCAGCGATGAAGTCCTCAGGCTTGCATGCTGCATAAGCTTTCATGTACTCATCCCAAGTCTTCTCGAAGTCCTTAGCCATAACAACCTTAGGCAGCCACTGGTGCTTGCACTCACCCATCTTTGTCCAGGCAGTACCACCAGCTGTGTCAGTCTTCATGTTGTTGGAGTAAGAATACATCGGGAACCAGACGCCTGCCTTGTTGACAGAGTGGAGAAGTTCAACGTATGTATTGACCTTGTAAGCATCGAATACCTTCTTTACGGGCTCAGGGAGTGAATCCTTGAATTCGGAAGGCTGCTCTGTAGGCATCATAGCGTTCTTACCGTCTCTGGATGTACCAGACCACTGAGGGAAGTAAGAATATGTGCAGAGGTGCTTTGTCTTGTAGGTAGGATCAGCTGCGTTCTTACGCATCTCTTCTGTTCTGTAGAACAGACCGTTGTCGTCTACCTTGTAGTCAACATCCTTAACGCCCCAGAAACGGAGGTCATGGATTTCCTGAGAAAGGAGATCGTCGATGAACTTGAAAGCGCCATCGATGTCCTTGCAGTTCTTTGTGATAGCAATACCGGAAGAAACGTTGAGTGTACCACCGGATGTATACCACTGATTCTCAATTCCCTTATCGATCGTAAGACCGAGAGGAATGTAGTTGTAACCATACTTCTCTGTATCCTGTGTCTTGAAGACGTCGTTTACAGTGTAAGCGAAATCCCACCACTGGTCGCACATACCGAGAACTACACCTGTAGAAAGCTTGGAGATATAGTCATCATACTTCATTGTGAATGCGCCTGTGTCGATGATACCCTTCTGATACTCTTCGTTGAGCTTCTTGAAGTATCTCTTAGCAGTAGGTGTTGTGTTGTAGTCCATGATCTTCTTTGTCTCAAGATTGACCATGCAGGAACCGTCGTTCGGATAACCATCGAGGAACTGAGGAGCGTTCTCGATGCAGAAATAACGCCAGTCATCGCAGAGCATTGTGTAAGGAATGTTCTTCTTACCGTCATGTGTTGTAGGGTTAGCTGCATTGTAGTCTTCGAGAACCTTGAAGTACTCGTCGAGTGTCTCGATCTTAGGATACTTAGCCCACTCAAGAACTCTTGCCTGGATCCAGAAAGCCTCACCATTCTGTGTGGTGGTCTTATCCTCACCGTAGATGTTCTCGAACGGATTCATCCAGTAGATCTTTCCGTCAGACTGTCTGAACTGGCTCCACTCATAATCAGAGAAGAACTCTTTGATGTTCGGATACTTGTCAATGTAATCATCCCAAGCGATGAGAGCGCCAGCCTCATAGAGAGCCTTCATAGCGTCGCCGCCGTTGATGAAATCGGGATACTCACCGGAAGCGATGAATACGCCGACAGCTTCAGATGCTTCCTGACCAGCGAGCCATGTCTCGTTGCACTTTGCACCGATCTTATCAGCGATGATCTTCTGGATTTCATTGTCCTTGTTGATCTCGGTAGTAGCGGGAACAGCAAAGAATGCACTGAACTCCTTGATCTGAGCGGGAGCTGCTCCACTCGTTTCACCGGGAGCTGTTGAACCAGCTGTGGTGGCACCGGGTGTCTTGGTACAGCCTGCCATTGCAGAAACTGACATCAATGATGCCAAAGCAACTGCTGCAATTTTGGATTTCTTCATAATTGGACCTTCCTTTCTATATTTTGTCCGTTGTAGTGATTATACAGAGTTGTTTTTGTGTAAAACTCCGACAAATTCAAATCGGTTACCCGTCAAAATATAGAAAGTTGCACAATCAGATATTCCGTCTGTACTTTGTCGGGGTACAGCCGTTTATCTCTATAAATTTAGATACAAAATAATCAATATCCTTATAACCAACTTCAGCAGCTATGTCTGCCACCTTGCGGTCGCTCTTGAGGAGCATTTCGGCAGCGGCGCTGATCCTGCAGTTATTCAGGTAGTCCTTAAAAGATATTCCGTACTTCTTATGGAAAAGCTGGCCTAGATACGAACTGTTGATGTAATACATCTTGCCCAGATCCCTCAATGTCAGGTTCTCGGCATAGTGATCCTGGATATATCTTTCTACGTCCTTAAGACCTCTGTGACCGGAATCCTTCTTGAGCTGTGTCAGATAATCGGAATACTCAAGGGCGAATGTCTTGAAATGCTCCTTGAAGTTTTTTCCGGGAACGAATACGTCGTCACTTATATAAAGAAGGATATTATCCTGTTCGACCGTCTCATCGATCTCAACGGCAAGGTGGATCATCCTGAACAGGAAGTAGTTGATGTTAAGGTTCAGGAATCTGTTGAAGTGGGCATTTTCCATGTTCTCGAAAAGCCTGTCTACACAAGCGCAGATCTCGTCATGGTCATGCTTGATGACTGCGTTGACCAGATCGTCAGCCGCATCCTTGTGGATCATCTCCTTGGCCTGGGAATGAGGAACATACATGTCGTCATCATAGAAATAGACGCTTCCGCCCTTCTGGAAGCTCCTGAAATAACGGAGCTCACAGGCACCAGTATATGAAGCGGCGAGTTTGTCCATTTCACTTACGGTCCTGCCTACGAGGAGAACGACTTCCGTGGGGATATCCCTCATCGCAGCCTTCCTGAATTCCTCAAGGAATTCACGGTCGGTCTTCCCTGCTTCCTTAGCCATGGAACCGCAGTAAAGGAATCCTATCTCATAGTCTTCCTCAAAGCCTTCGGCCTCCGGAAGCAGATGGTCGCTGTATTTTCCCAGATACTCGTTGCAGTTCTGAACTATCGTCTTCTTTATCTCGGCAACTTCCTCATCCGTCATTTCCTCGAGGCTTGCGACATTGTCGATCGTGATGTGAATGAAATTCATGTCACCCTTGAGCTCCAGATTCTCAGAGACATATTCGACCTGGTGCTGGTTGGATTTTCCGTTCAGTATCGCAACGATGTACTGTACGAGGCAGGCACGCTTGAGCTTCTCGGCATGCTCCTGCAATACGTTGTCAGCGTCCTTCTTGACGCCTATCTTGCGGAGGAGCGTTACAAGCTGCTTCTGGCTGACAGGTTTTAAGAGATAATCAACTACTCCGAGCCTCAATGCAGTCTGCGCATATTCGAAATCGGAGAAGCCGCTCAAAATGACGAAATCCGTATCGACTCCGCCTTCCTCCTTGACCCTGCTGATAAGCTCAAGGCCGGTAAGTTCGGGCATTCTTATGTCCACGATGGCAAGATCGATCTTCTTGCTCTTGATTATGTTATATGCCTCAAGTCCGTTGGAAGCCGTTCCTGCGATCTCGCATCCGTATAGTTCCCAGTCGATGAGCATCTTAAGTCCCTTAAGAATGAACGGCTCGTCATCTGCCAAAAGTACCTGAACTCTTGCCATTAGCTTTCTCCCCCATCTGCCGGCTGGGCATCAAAATGCTTCAGCGGCATTGTGATCTTGATATAAGTGCCTATCTTCTCCTCGCTCTCGAAAATGAAATCAACGTCATCACCTGCAATGAGCTTGGTTCTGAGGCATGCATTTAATATTCCGATGTGCTTGTTCTTCTTGAGATCGGCGAAGGTACATTCACGCATTTTTCTCTGCATGCGTTCCGCACTGGCGGTGTCCATGCCTGCACCCGTATCCTCGACTTCAAGGATCAGTTTGTCGCCGGATGCTTGCGCGTTGATCATGATGAGAACATCCTTTGTCTTTTTCTCTGCACCGTGTACGCAGGCATTTTCGACAAAAGTTGCAAGTGTCAGTTTAGGTATCGAAGCATCGTTTACCTCATCAGCGACGTTTATTGAGAACGAAAATCTGTCACCGAATCTGTACTGCTGAAGCTTAAGGTAGTTCTTTATGAAGCCCATCTCTTTATAAAGCGGGATAACGTCCTCGGTCCATTCAACGACGTCACGCTCAAGAGTTGCAAGACGCTCGATCATGGCGGCTGTCTCATTTTCGCCCTTGATGACGCTGTGCATCCT
Source organism: uncultured Clostridia bacterium (assembly GCA_946407705.1). Lineage (GTDB taxonomy): Bacteria > Bacillota > Clostridia > Saccharofermentanales > Saccharofermentanaceae > Saccharofermentans. Next base: position 126,303 of record CAMJPC010000001.1, read on the forward strand.
GACGTTCTCCAGGCAGTTGAAAAGGAAGTGCGGATTGATCTGCATGCGCATGGCAAGCAGTTCTGCCTGCTGTTTCTCGATCTCCGTTTCCTGATAGACGAGTTTATCCTCGTAGATCGTCTTGATAAGCTTTCTGTTCCTCATAACCAGGTCATTATATCCGTTCATGAGGTGAGCGATCTCATCGGTACCCTCGACGTTGTTAACCGTTACGAGTCCGACATTGTCATTTCCGCTCTCGAAAACCTTGTCGAGCTGCCAGAGCCTGTTAGTGAAAGACTTGTTTATCAGTCTGACCAGCAGGAGCGGGATAAGGATATTAAGCAAAATCACCAGTATTACGAGCAAGGCGTGATTCTTAAGAGCTCCCGCCACAACATTGCCGTTATCCGGGAATACCATGACCGTGTAGGTCTTTCCCATGTAATCAACTTCACTTATGTAGCCTGCTTTCCTTCTGTCAGCGTCATTGATCGAAGAATACGGGCTGTAGATGTTGGATTGTCCGTCAGTTGACAATACTATCTTGTCGCCGTCACAGATATAAGCCAGCATTCCGTATTTTCTCGTGGAGAAGTTCGACATGAGCAGCGGGTAGTCAAGATTGATTACCAGCAGTTTTTTAATGTCGGAATTCTTGTAGTAATCAAGCCATCTGACGAGCTTTAACTGCTTGGTCTTTGTCTGGTTGGCTCCGCCCTCTCCTTCTTCCATGAAATAGAAGATGAGCTGTGTCTTGTAATCGGATGAGATGAATTCCCTGTACCAGTTGATATCCTTAACGGAATCAAGCGTATATACGTTACCGCCCGATGTTATCGTGTTATTGTCAGACACGAAGATGAATCGCGACATGTTAGGCAGATAAAGTGCTGACAGTCCCTTCTGGTTGATGAAATCATAATACTGGGCGTAGTAATCGGCATTATCATCAAACTTCGTATCGAGGAAGTTGTATATCGACATGTCAACATATAAGTTGTTTGATACGTCCGATGCCGTTTTTACGGATGAAATGAAATCCGCGGATACGTTGATCGCAACGTTTTTCATATCCTCGTTGAACTGGGCACGTTCGTTCGAAATGATCATCGTAAGAATAACGCCGTCAGTCAGGAGCAGCGGGAAAAGAACGCAGAAGAAATAAAGGAGCAGCAGCTTCCTGTTGAGGGTAAGGTTATTTAAAAAACCTACCAGCTTGTCTTCCAGTTTGTTTTTCTTGAACGTGATCATACGGACATTCTATCACAGGCCTTTAAGCATCGCGGTTATGATGGCGGCTGATTCGTCCTGGTCCTTGCTCAATACGTTTATGCCGATAACAACCGTAGCAGGCTGCTTCTTCCAGTAATTCGTGTAACCCAGTTTCCTGACCATGTCTTCGTCTTCTATGAGAAGACCGACCATTATCTTTGCATCGGAATAATTAGAAAGATCCGCTTCCTTGTCGCTTAAGTCATAACCCTTGCTCCTTCTGTAATCCGCGATCAGTTTCCTGTATTCCTTCTCGCTCATATACATGGGAGTAAGCTTCTTGTACGTCTCTTCGGGAAGAGTCTTTTCAAGGCTCTCGTAAAGCTTCGTACAATCCGTGAAATAGTCAAAGAAATAAGGCATCGTGGCCTTGTCGGTCACAAGAACATTTGCGCCTGAATAAAGCGAGGTTATCGAAGCCTGGTTCGTAAAGATATCCTCATCCTGTCCCTCATCGTTTACGACCACATAGTTGTAAGTCATAAGGTTAGGATACTTGTGTCCAAGTTCCCTGACTATCTTGTCATAGTATTCTTCGGTGTGCTCGAAATTTCCGATCGATATGATCCCGCAGTCCTGACGCGGTTTGAAGAAGAAAGTGTAGATCAGAAAAGCCGACACTATGACTGCCACTACTGCAGCAACATAGTATTTCCAGGTATAGGAGACATAGTTCTTCCACTCCGCTTTGGTCTTGCCCATGAACTGCTTCTCATGAGACCTCGCCTCCGCCGCCTGTTCTCTCAGGTCGCGGTTGCCCGTAGCGATATCGTAAGCAGCGGAAAGGTCTGCCATCTTCTGCTCGGCTTCATCGCCGCGCATCACCCTGTATTTCTTTGAAAGCTGCCAGAATCTGTTTTCGATGGCTTCCTTATCGGCATCAGCCGGAAGACCGAGGAATTCTATTGCTTCTTCCCTGGTCATCTTTGTGACCTTCTCGCTTGCTCCGTCCTCCGGAAGGATTCCTGCCTTCTTGTTCCCGTTATCCATTTAAGTAATTCAGCCTCCGATAAGTTCTTCATCCATTTCCAGAAGCACTCCGTTGATCTCCCTGATATCGTATCTGCCCTTCATAATGAAGTACGTCAATACGAGATCTCCCCTGCTGCCGTCAGACAAAGCGTAACCGGCCTTCATAAGCAGAGCATTCGTCTCTTCAAGGTTCATCTTAAGTGCTATTGCAAACGCAAGAACAGTCTTTTTCCTTGGATGATAATTCACATCGCTTCTGATCTTCGAAAAGAGCTTGCGGTCGATGTTTGCCGCTTTGTAGCATTCAGCGTCGGTAATGCCTCTCTCGTCTATCTTTCTGAGAAGCATCTGAGTAAAGCTCTCATCTATCTTTTTATCAATGAATTCATCTATGCTGCTTTCAGCTTCTTCACAAGCGGCGCTTGCCTCAGCCATTCCGGCAGGGATCATGCCTTTGGGCATGGCCTGTTCTGCAACAGTCATGCGTCCTAAAGAATTCTGCCCTTTCTTCCTGATGCCGAACAATGACAGACCGGATCTTGAAGTGGCAGCGGCCTGCGCCGCTCCCATCATCCGGTCATTCGCCACGAACGGAGGTCTATACCGTTCTTCTACAAACTGTAAGACTTCATTCAGAAGAGTCTGGTTTACGGTCATCTTATCTGATCATGCTCCCTTCATGGAACAGTTGATGACCATCATGTTATTGTCCTTGGTCTTCAGCACAAGCCACTCGGCATTATAGTTTCCCTTTGATGCACGCAGGCGGTAGAAAGGAAATATGTCACCTGCAATGCAATTAAACTGGTATATGGTTCCGGCTTTTGTCCGGATCTTGAAGACCTCGTTCTCGGCAGCAAAGCTGTCCGTATTCATGTCCCAAGAGCCTTTCTCGAGGATTACCGTAACATCATCTGAATCGCATACGAATCTCATGTCGGTTCCGGTTCCGCTGCAGAGTACGGTAACGACATTTCCGAGAGCCGAATACTCGGGGCTTTCAGGATTCAAATAAACGGTAATGCCGAATTTGCCCGCAACTTCCGCGACTCCGACAGATGACGTGGGGGTAGAATCCTCTTCGTTGCAGTTAGTCCAGGTGACTTCCTTAACCGTATATTCCTTTGCTGCAGAGAGTTCTTTCATCTTTTCGTCAGAGATCTCTTCGGCACCAAGTGATTTAAGCTTGTCGATAAGCTGCTCTTCAAGCTTTTTATCGTCCTCGGAGTCAGAGAGTTTTCCGATGGAGAACTTTACCCTGCCTTCGGAAATATACTCGCGGACGAAGAAATCCATGGGGAGCTGTTCATATCCGTCGACTGACACTTCTTCAGATCTGGTCAGGTGCTTGATGATGCCTGCGGCAGCAGGCCCCTTGTATTCGTTATATGTGAAGGCCTCGCTGCACTTACCGCCGTTCTCGAGTTTGATCAGCACGGTCTTGTTGATTCCGGCAGACGTAACGGTCTCTGATCTGAGATAACCGCTGTCATAGAGCCTGTATTCGTCAGCTCTGATCTGCTCGATGATCGCGTTCATCACCAGACCTCCGTCCTGATAAGCAAACATGCAGATCGCAGAATACTGACCTTCGGCAAGATTGCCGAAGCAGATGGCCATCTCGCTTATGCCGTCTCCTCCGCAGTCAAGGACTACATATCGTGCTCTTGAGCCTGTGGAAGAGTCGTATCTCAGTGCCTTCTTCAATTCATCAAAGGTATATGTTCCGTATGTAAGATCGATATAGTATCTGCCGCTGTCCTTCTCAAAGCATCCGGCTGTCGATACCGAATTCTTTCCGAGGATGAAGTCGGCATAAGCCTGTATTGCCGCTTCAGCGGGATTAGAAGCAGTCGTCTCGACCGGAGCTGTCTGCGTAGTCTCCTGTGCGGTGGCAGCAGCCGTTGTAGCGGCAGGTGCCTGTACAGGATTAGTCGTAAGCGGCGGGAAATATGAGCATCCGGCAAAAACGGATGCGCTTAACATAATACAAGCTGCGATAACGACATTTTTACTCTTCATTGGATCATTCCTCCGAGATAAATGCAGAATACCTTTATTTTATTAATTAGTATCCTCGATATTCTACCAAATAAACGGACTCAAAAAAACAGGCGGCGCATTTTATGCACCGCCCGTATGATTTATTCTTTGTTCTTTAGATCAGAACTTGCCTGCTTTAGCAGCTTCCTCAACAGAAACAGCTGTGGAAACGGTCATACCGACCATCGGGTTGTTGCCGGCACCGATGAGACCCATCATCTCAACGTGAGCAGGAACTGAAGAAGAACCTGCAAACTGAGCATCAGAGTGCATACGGCCCATTGTATCGGTCATACCGTAAGAAGCGGGACCTGCAGCCATGTTATCAGGGTGAAGCGTACGGCCCGTACCACCGCCTGATGCAACGGAGAAGTACTTCTTGCCTGCCTCGAGGCGCTCCTTCTTGTATGTACCTGCAACAGGGTGCTGGAATCTTGTCGGGTTGGTGGAGTTACCTGTGATGGAAACGTCAACGTTCTCCTTCCAGAGGATGGCAACACCTTCCTGAACGTCGTCTGCACCATAGCAGTTGACCTTAGCTCTCGGGGAATCAGCGTTCTTTGAGTAGCATGTTCTGGAGAGTTCCTTGAGCTCGCCTGTCTTGTAGTCATACTCAGTCTCAACATATGTGAAGCCGTTGATTCTGGAGATGATCTTAGCAGCATCCTTTCCGAGACCGTCAAGGATGACTCTGAGAGGCTTCTGACGGACACGGTTAGCCTTCTCGGCAATACCGATAGCGCCCTCAGCAGCTGCGAATGACTCGTGGCCTGCGAGGAATGCGAAGCACTCTGTGTCCTCTTCGAGGAGCATCTTGCCGAGGTTACCGTGACCAAGACCAACCTTACGTCTGTCAGCAACGGAACCGGGAATGCAGAAAGCCTGGAGGCCTTCGCCGATTGCAGCAGCAGCGTCAGCAGCTCTGCGGCAGTTCTTCTTGATAGCGATAGCAGCACCTACTGTGTAAGCCCACTTAGCGTTCTCGAAGCAGATAGGCTGAATGCCTTCGATGAGGTGATAAACATCAAGACCTGCATCTTTTGTGATCTTCTCAGCTTCTTCGATGGAAGCGATTCCATATTCAGCAAGCTTAGCGTTGATCTGGGGGAGTCTTCTCTCGTATGATTCAAATAAATCTGCCATTTGTCATTCCTCCTTATTCCTTGCGCGGGTCGATGAACTTAACGGCATCATCAACACGTCCATACTTACCGGAAGCCTTTTCAAGAGCTGTAGCGGCATCGTCACCCTTCTTGATGAAGTCCATCATCTTACCGAAGTTAACGAACTTGTAGCCGATGATCTCGTCGTTCTCGTCGATAGCGAGCTCTGTGATATAGCCGTCTGTAAGCTCAAGGTAACGGGGACCCTTAGCGAGTGTACCGTATGTTGTACCTACCATTGAACGAGCGCCCTTACCGAGGTCCTCAAGACCAGCACCGATCTGGAGTCCTTCTTCAGAGAAAGCACTCTGAGTTCTACCATAAACGATCTGGAGGAAGAGCTCTCTCATTGCTGTGTTGATAGCGTCGCAAACAAGGTCTGTGTTGAGAGCTTCGAGGACTGTGAGGCCCGGGAGGATCTCAGATGCCATAGCAGCGGAGTGTGTCATACCGGAGCAGCCGATTGTCTCAACCAATGCCTCCTGGATGATACCGTCCTTAACGTTGAGGGACAGCTTGCAAGCACCCTGCTGAGGAGCGCACCAGCCGATACCGTGTGTGTAACCGGAGATGTCCTTAACATCCTTTGCGCTAACCCACTTTGCTTCCTCAGGGATCGGTGCAGCACCGTGATGAACACCCTGATGAACAGAGCACATGTTCTTGATCTCTGTTGAATAAATCATGTTATTTCTCCTTTCCTTTCAAGGAATTTGTAGGTGGAATTTTAATTGATTTCCGAATTGTAATTATATAAAAGCAAAAGGGGCTTTTCAACACAAAATCGTTCAAAGCCCCTATATATAATTTTTATTTTTGCGTCAAACCGCGATCGAAAGCAGGTGCGTTACGAGCCCGAAATAGATCAGGAGCGACACTGCGTCAACGATCGTAGTGATCAGAGGAGACGCCATGACCGCAGGGTCGAGCTTGATCTTTGAGGCCACCATAGGCAGCGTGCAGCCGATGGATTTCGCGAAGATAACTACGAGCACGAGGGTTACGCAGATGATTCCCGCGATATTCATCGGGAGCTTGTCTATGAGCATGAGCTTGACGAAATTGGCCGAAGACAGCACTATTCCGCAGATAGCGGCAACACGGGCCTCTTTCCAAAGGACTCTAAAGAAGTCCGAGAACTGGATCTCACGAAGTGAAAGTCCGCGGATGACCGAGACGCTTGCCTGTGAACCTGCATTACCGCCTGTATCCATCAGCATCGGGATATAAGCCGTCAACATAAGATAGGCTTTCAGGGCATCCGTAAATTTAGTGATAATCGCGCCTGTAAACGCCGCGGATACCATGAGGAACAAGAGCCAGGGCATCCTGTTCTTAAATGTCTCAAAGACTCCGATCTTGAGGTACGGCCTGTCGGTCTGGTCAGGGATGATAGCGGCCATCTTCTCGATATCCTCCGTGGCCTCCTCTTCCATGATGTCCATGACGTCGTCGACCGTGATGATGCCGACCAGACGGTTTTCGTTGTCTACAACAGGCATCGCGGTAAAGTCGTATTTCTGGAAAACGCGTGCCGCTTCTTCCTGGTCATCCGTCGTCTTGATCGAGATGACACTGTCATTCATTATGTCTCCGATGACCTCATCGGGCTGCTTGATGAGCAAATACCTGAGGGCAACGGTTCCGACAAGGAGCCTTCTTTTGTCGAGGACGTAGCAGATATTGGTAGTCTCGGCATCAAGGCCGACCTCCCTGATACGGAGGATGGCATCGGCTACGGTCATGTCCCTCTTGAGGTCAACATACTCGACCGTCATTATTGAACCGGCCGAATCGTCCGGATACTGCAAAAGATGGTTTACGTCTTTCCTTTGTTCGGGGCTGGCATTGGCGAGAATCCTCTTTACGACGTTTGCCGGCATTTCCTCGAGAAAGTCCGCAGCATCGTCCGCCATAAGGTTATCGATGATGTTCGATGCTTCGTTCGTGGACAGAGACATGATGATGTATTTCTGGTCGTCGACTTCAAGCTCGGCGAAAACGTCAGCAGCCATGCTCTTAGGGAGGATCCTGAAAATCTTCAGCGAATCCTCATTCTCCAATGAGTCCATGATGGAAGCAATATCAACCTCCATCATCTCAGATAGTTTTAAACGGAGTTCTTTATAGCGCTTCTCTTCGAGAAGGCTTACAAGCTCTTCCTTTACGGATGCCATTTCTTCCATAGCAAATCTCCCTGGATGGTGAATTTTATGGTGCGCAATCGCGATCGGGGATTGTCAGAATCGCTTCGTGTCATAAAATCACCTCCCTTGCCATGGAATTTCCAACAGATTATAGCATAAGGAGTCCGGATGTGGTAGGAAAAAAGTCCGTCAGATGACGACTTTGTTGCGGCCGCTGTCTTTGCCCATGTAAAGCTTCTTGTCAGCCTCGTCAATGGCTTCGTTTATGCGGTTCTCGATGTCCTGTTCCCTGTCAGACGCCGTGGTCATGACATTGATGTCGGTAACGCCGAAGGTCATGGTAACGGATATCCTCTGTCCGTTCCACGGAATCTCCATCGTCGATATCTTGAGTCTTAATCCGTCCAGTGCCACGAAAGCATCGTCGAGATTCATGTCATCGAACACGAACAGGAACTCCTCACCGCCCCATCTGATGGCGATGCCGTACTCGCTCATGAAATCCTTGAACAGCCTCGAAAGACTCTTAAGGACCTGGTCTCCTGCTTCGTGACCCAAAGTGTCGTTGATCTTCTTGAAGAAATCGATATCACCTATCGCGATGCTCATGCCGGTCGAGAAACTGCCGCTCATTATTTTCGAGATCATGTCAGCCATACCGCTTCTTCTGTTGAGAAGTCCGGTCAGGTGATCGTGTTCGGCAACTGCCTTGAGCTGGCGGTTATACTGGGCAAGTTTCGCCTCGGTAGCAAGCTTGTCGCGCGTGAATATGGTCAGGATCACTATGAGCGACATGAATATCGAGACGATATTGATAATCTGGAAAGTAACCGAAATGGGTTTTGGAAGATTCTCCAAAGGTTCATGCGTGATGTGCCAGAGGTACAAAAGCATTCTTATCGAGAACACGACGAAGCTCGCCATGAGTTTTTCCTTCAAAGGTCTGTATGTGGCAACAAACACGAGGACAAGAAGGACGAAAACGAAATGCTGGATTCCGCATTCCCAACCCCACTGGATGACGAACCTGAACATCCATATGACCGTGACCGCGCTGTAAAGCAGGAGCGCAGCCGTATTCTTATTCCGGTAAGTCAAATACGTTGAAAAAGCAAAACCGCACATTCCGACAAAACAGATCGCTGTATTGATATATCTTGCAGATACTCCGAAAACAGCGATCCAAATGAGAAAATACGTACACATCATCAGGGAATTGATCCTGACGATGTAAGATACACGGTTCGATTCGTTCGCACCGGTTACGTCTTTGAAAATAATGCTGGCTATCTTGCTACCCATAAATAAGATTTTATCACTTCAAATCTTAACAAATTTTAAATTTTACGGGTTTTCAGTCCTTATTCTTGTCAAAAATCAGTCAGATAGATGCCTATCTCTATCTTGCTGAAGTCACCTTTTTTGTCTATCTTCTTAACCTTAGCGGTAAGGAGTTTGCCTGCGTCCATGAGGCGTGAGAATACCGCGTTGTCCTTTTCGGGAATGTATCCGACTTTAAACTGATCCGCGTTTAATACCAGAACAGCCTTATCGTCAAACTTGTTGTTCTCCTCGCGGCGGAGTATCAGTTTGTCATCAGGAGAAAGCGAATCTACTATTGCCTTATCAACATATGAAGTTCCGGCTATGAACGTATCGAAAAGGAATATCTCCTTTACGAGAGGCTTGATCAGATCGGTAATGCCGTTCTGCTGGATCGTGGTTACCAGTTCGTTTCGCTGCTGTTCGGTTAATGCAAGTTCGTTCATGATGATGTCTCCGTCACTTTATCCCCAGTGTTTCCAGATCGGCGTTGAGATCGTTTAAGTATCTCTGATAGTCATCGATCTCAGCCTTAAGCTGAGCTTCCTTCTCAGCGCACATTTCCTCATCTTCAAGAAGAAATTTATACATGTACGGTTCAGTGCTCTTTATCGTTTCGATCTCTTCTTTGACCTTGGCGATCTTCTCATCTATATTTCCAATTACGACTGCGACAACGTCATCACAATATTTCGAAATGACTGCCGCGGCAACCGCCTCAAGCTCCTTCATCCTCTCAAGGTTATTTCCCTTATAGGCAAGTGATATGTCTTCCCACAGTTTCTTGACTTCCGCATTGCCGAAAAGCTGGGGGTTGATATCCGGATGGATCCTCATCGCTATCTTATGGTAGATCTTCTTGATCTGCGCGATCTCGTAATCCGAGACTGGATCATCGAGTTTTCTTATCTCGATTATGTTTTTCAGCTGCTCATCGTATCCAGCCATTTCTTCGCTGACAAGTATCCTGAGATAATCCAGTGTAACCTTTTTGGAGTCATCTCCTTTTCCACCGTTCACTATCTTTATGTACCGGGAGATCATCTTCTTGCATCTGATGCATTCGATCTTGAGCGAGAAAGATTTCTCGATCAGCTCGCCGAAACGTTTAACATAACTGACTTGATAGTCCTGCGCCTCTTTAGAGAGTCTGTCACGTTCGATAATCAGTTCAGTATATTCCTGGAGAGCACTTTCACTCATCAGCTTTCTCCTTCCTTATTCACCTCGGAAACTGCCTTTATCCTGTCAGCGACTCTGAAGAGCTTCATGTCTTCAACTGTTCCGCCTGTTATGAAATCAGAGATGTTCCTGTAGTATTTGCCGTCACAGGCAACCGTGATCCCGCCGTCCTCCTGCTCGGATGTAATTATGTATTCCTTGCCGAAAAGAACTATCTTCCATGAAGAAGGTGTCTTTAAGAGCACATAAAGATCGTAGAAATCGAACTCTTCCGGAGATACTTCATGAACCCTGTGAATGTTATCGATCAGCATCGACATTATCGTGAAGTTCCCGAAAAAGCCATCATCTTTAAGACGCCTTACAAGGCTTCTTTTCGCGAGCTTATAGAAATCGTATGCGTCTTTGTTCTTGCCTTCATGTTCCTTGATCATGCCCATGCGGGAAGCGATCTCAGGAGTCAGGTACTGGATATATCCGTCACTCGAGCGCTTGTTCCAAAGGCCTTTGACTATCGATGCGAACTTGTCGAAATCCTTTTCGACGGCGTAACCGTTGCGGTACATGTCCGCAACCTTATACGCGGACTGGGGATTGCCGAGATCTGCAGACCTCGAATAATACTTGAAGGCCTTCTCGTAATCCTTCTCTCCGGTACGTCCGTAATAGTAGATATAGCCGAGACATGCGGCTGCTTCTTCGTAATTGTATTCGTCTGCCAAAAGGTAATATTTCTCAGCGAGATCGAAATGCTTCTCGCCGTAGTAAAAGCCTCCGAGCCTGACCATATAATGGGGATTCCCGGTCTCACGGATCAGATAATCCAGCGCTTCGGTATACATGAAGACATCATCTTCATTCGGTTCGGGTTTTCTTTCGAAATCAGATACGATCTTTCTGGCCTGCGTAATATCCATCTTGGCACCTCACGCAAATTGGAATAGCGATCACACATAAGTATTTTACTACCTGTAAGGTTTCTTTGCGAACAATAGAAGACCGGATCGTACCGGCACTAAAAAGCAAATGCAAAAAGGACTTCAGACTGCTTTCTTGATACCCATCTTTGCGGTCAGATCGCCAAGGCTCTTGTCATACTGTGCCTGGGATATGGCATGCCGCTCAAGGAAAGTGTCGAGTGTGGATTTCTGCGCACGGTAGAGTTCCAATTTCTTTTCTTCAGGTGTAAGTTCTTCCCATTTTTCCTGTTCCATAACTATCACCTCCAAAACTCTACTGTCATAGTATCACTAACACCATCAGAACTGATATTTAGGCCAGATGCCCTTCTTGTCATGGGTATGTTCGGGAAGCTGGTAAAGATCGTGACCCGGATAATCGTTACCCTCAACGATGGCCGGACAATCAGGCGTAAAGCATACGTCCCAGCCGATGTAACCGACCTGAGGAACAACCAGAGCCGCCTTAGTACACATCTCGCAGACCTCGTCCCACATCGGGAACTTGAATCCCTTGATGGCGGCTCCGGTCTCAGGATGATGCGTGAAAAGATTCTTGCTCTTATCTATGGCGTAATCGGTTATCTCTCCGGTCTTCTCGTCCATTGGCGCAGTCATTCCGCCGCTGTTGAAGTTATCTACCGTATGACCGTGATTGCCAAACCTTACGCAGGCACTCGCGATATGGACCTTGCCTTCCTTTTGGATGGTTACGACTCTTACTGTGTTTATCGCATGAGGATAGATGGCGCTGACAGCAGGGTGCTGAACCAGGACTTCCTCCAAAAGATGAGGACGCTCCATGTGAAGAAGTCTCTCATAAAGATGCTCGGGAGACTCTTTGCTGCAATCGACCATTTCGACGGTCTTGCCGCAGCTTCCGAGATCAGCCTTGGCTATGAGCTTATCGTGTCCTTTGATGAATTCAATTACCTGATCCTTGTTGTCTTCCCTGATCGGGATCCACTTACGTGCAAGGAATTCGCCGAAATGCTCGTTGAATTCGATCTTGTTGTCGATCAGATGGGTGTACTTGGGATCGTTATAGCGGTTGACGAGGTCATTGCTCCTGCCTCTGGTTATATATGTGTCCCTCTGCTCGTCAGTGAGGTTGTACATCTCATAGAGCCAGTAGTCCATATAACCTGCGCCGAACTTTCTTCCGCAATGAGCCATGTCGAAAAATATCCACAGACGGCTCTTGCCCGACTTCTCGTGGATATCCTTTATCTTGGCGTTCATCGCCTTAAGATCCATGCGCAATACGCGTCTTATCAGATATTTAATGCTCGGCATGACGATTATTATAATACAACGGCTCCGTTTTTGTTATAATGTGTGCGTCAAATAGGAGGTATTTTATATGTCTATTAAAATTGGTATTTACGGTTACGGAAATCTTGCAAAAGGAGTTGAGCTCGCAGTAAAGGCAAATCCCGACATGGAACTTGCCGCTGTTTTCACAAGGCGCGACCCCTCAACGGTTAAGATCGCAACAGAAGGTGCAGTTGTCGCTTCTGCTTCCGAGATCGGATCCTACAAGGACAAGATCGACGTAATGGTCATCTGCGGCGGTTCCGCCACAGACCTGCCCGAGCAGACACCCGCCATCGCAAAGCTCTTCAACTGCGTTGACAGCTTCGATACACACGCCAAGGTCCCCGAGCATTTCGCAAACGTTGACGCTGCGGCAAAATCAGGCAGCACCACCGCTCTCATCTCCTGCGGCTGGGATCCCGGCATGTTCTCCCTCGCACGTCTTTACGGCAACTGCATCCTTCCTGACGGAAAGGACTACACTTTCTGGGGCAAGGGCGTATCACAGGGACATTCTGATGCGATCAGAAGGATTCCCGGCGTAAAAAACGGCAAGCAGTACACCATTCCCGTTGAAGCTGCCCTCGAAGCAGTACGTTCAGGTTCAAATCCCGAACTCACAACACGCCAGAAGCACACAAGAGAGTGCTTTGTTGTTGCAGAAGACGGCGCTGACAAGGCTCTCATCGAGAAGACCATCAAGGAAATGCCCAACTACTTCGCAGATTACGATACGACAGTACACTTCATCTCCGAGGAAGAGTTCAAGGCTAACCACTCCGGAATGAATCACGGCGGATTCGTATTCAGAACAGGTACTACAGGCGGCAACAAGCACGTTATCGAGTATTCTCTCAAGCTAGATTCCAATCCCGAGTTCACAGGTTCAGTACTTACGGCATACGCAAGAGCAGTTTACCGTCTCTCCCAGAAGGGTGACTTCGGCTGCAAGAGCGTATTTGATATCGCTCCTGCCCTTCTCTCACCTCTCTCAGGTGAAGACTTAAGAGCTCATCTGCTGTAATATCCTTCACTTAACATGAACAACACAAGCAAGACCAGTTCCCGTAAGACTATAGTCATTTTAACGGCCATACTGGTCTTGCTTGTTCTTTTGGGATTGGTAATTGCTCTTATCCCTGCGTACGATCACTATTACCTTACCCACGTCAAATATCCGGTCTACGGCGGCATGACCAAAGAACTCAAGGACTGCGAGCTTTATGATGACATGAGGAGCGGCCGGTCTATCTGCTTTTTGGGAGACAGCATTACCTCGGGAGCCGAGACCAAAGGCATTCCGTGGTATCAGCCTCTTATCCCGTACATCAAAGGTAACATATCGAATCTTTCATGCGGCGGATGGCAGGTATATCACCTGAACCATCAGCAGGAATATATTCCCGTATCCGATATTTATGTTGTGGCTATCGGAATCAATGACATAGGTTTCCCTAAAAGTATGTATGGCGCGCATAGTGGTGAAGAATACGTCCGTGATCTGGAAAAACTGGCAGGGATAATCAAAGAAGTTTCCCCTAATGCAAAGATCTATTTTATCGCTCCGTGGATCTTCTTCGACAAAGGTGAAGAATGCGAGAAGGCCGGCGTTGATTTCCGCAAGGCACTTGCTGACTGGTCCAGCAAAACAGAATACATCTGCATAGATCCCGTACCGGTCCTGAGTTCCGAGATCAACAGCGGGAACCGCGATCACTATCTGTTAGACGGGGTACACCCGAACTCACCTTACGGAACCGGAATGTACAGTTACGCCGTACTCAAAGCAGATCACGACAGGAGAGCTGCTTCCAAACAGTAACGTTACTTAATTGCCTTCTGGATAGAGAACCTCGAGCGTCGGAAGTTCCGTGGACACGGTCTGTTCCTTCATCTCCGTAACCGGAGTTATAGTTCCGTCCGGAGCCAAAGATACAGGTATGCCTTTTCTTGAAATAACCGCCTGAACAAATTCCCCGATCGAATCGATCTTGTTATCGAAAAGCATTCCGCCCAATTCATTGTCACGGAAATAATGTATGTCCGAACCTGCGGTCATGGGCAGATCAAGCTTCGTACAGTATTCAAAACCGAGCGCATTCATGTTGGCGCTGTTGGCCGCATTATAGACTTCAATTCCGTCCACCGCATCAGGAGCAAGCTTGATGTCACTCAGATAATCTCTTTCCCTGAAAGGATGAGCCTGTATCATGATGCCGCCAGCTTTATGAACCGCATCATAGAGTTCACGTCTGGTCATCTCCATGATGCATTCGTTATCAAGAAGCCACTTTTTATCAATGCCGTAAAGAAGATACTCGTCTTTATTGAAATTGAATTCAACACCGAACATGACGTTAAAGTCTTTGCCTTCGGCTGCTTTTAATGCTCTTTCATATCCGCTGCAATAAATCCCAACTCTATCCTTCCATGAAAGATCAGAAGGCACGCAGGTGTTGCCGTTAAAGAAATGATCCGTAACGATCATTCCGCTGTATCCCTTTTTCAGCATGTAGGGAATATATTCTTCACCATGAACCTTGCCGCATTTGCTGGCTTCGCATGTATGAAGATGCGTCTCGTATAAAAAGCCCATTTACCTCTTCCTTGATAGCACTTTAATTCACCCGAAAATGCTAACATTCAGAAGATGGTTAATCAAGACTCAAAAAGCTTTCTGACCTTCTCCCTGTAAGCATCATCAATCTCATACCTGTAACTTGAAATCGGCTGAACGACAGGTATTATGATCCAGTTTTCCTTTTTGATCCCCTGTTCTTTAAGTATGATCTTTGCATCTTCGATCGAAAGCGGATTTTTCGCAAGATTCCATATTTCTTCTTCAGTCTTATTACGATTGGTTCCGCTCATCATCCCGCAATGATAAGATCCTTCAGCCATCTCCCAGACGTAGATCTCAATCCCTTTGAAATCATCCAGTTTAAAATACTCAGGATACTTATTCTTAAGCATTTCGATATGCTCCCGGCTTTCAGCTATGTAAGTCAGTTCTGTTGTCTGCTCTGTCTTTCTTCCTGCCGCACTGCAACCTACAGCTGACAGCATCAGCGATGCTGCTAAAACAATTGAAACAAATCTCATGGAAGATCTCCTTTCCTATCCCGCGTTTGTTGTTAACGTAAAGACGATCACCAATACAAGCAATGTAAATCCTGCGGCAGAGAAGAAAGTCATTTTCTTATACGACAGTACATTCTCTATCCTCGTACGAACCTTCGCCCCGCCAAACGCGGATACTAAAAGACTCTTGCTCTCAGAACAAGTAAGAAGCGTCCTTGCATATTCCTTCCTCTCTTCCTTCTCATAACCCGCTATTGCCATCTCATCGCAGGCAAGTTCGAGATCATTGAGAAAAGCTTTCAGGAATACCCATGACAACGGATTGAACCAGTGTATCGAAGCAGTTATAAAACCAAGTATCCTCCAAAGGTTATCAAGGCGCTTTATGTGTGTCTTCTCATGTATGATGATGTATTTGAGTTCCATATCCTTATAGGATCCGGGAATGATTATCTTGGGTCTGATTATCCCGTAGACTGCAGGGCTGTCGACTTTATCCGAAAAGAATACGTTCGACTCAACAAGCTTTGAATCAGCAACCGCCTTCTTTGTCGATACATAGATGATAGTCAATGTGATCAAGAGAGCAAGAGCAACAACGATCCAGATCAAGCCCGTAACTTTGAATACCGTCTCAAGGATATTGACCTTATACTTTATCGGCGAATAGCTCTCAGCTGCCCTTATTGAATTTGAGAACGAAAAAGCCATGTCACCAGAAGGCTGATACACCGTAACAGTCTTGGTCAATAATCCCGAGACAAGATTCATCAGGCTGTACGGACTGTTAAGACCCAACGGCACAGTCATTCTCAGAAAAGGTATTATCCATAGGAATACCGATACCCTTCGCGGAATGAATCTGATCTTTCTTATGAGCATTACTATCAGCCCCATGAACGAGGCGACTATGCTCATGTTGATCAACCAATAGCAGACTTCTCCGATCACGGCCGTCACCTTTTATCGATAAGATCCTTAAGTTCTTTTATCTCTTTATCCGAGAGTTTCTCGTCTTCCAGGAGCGCTGAGAACAAAGCCTTTCTCGACCCTCCAAAAAACTTGTTGAGCAAAGACGATGCCTCACTCTTCTGTATCTCTTCCCTGGAAACGAGCGGAGTGCAGATGAATCCGGGATCATCTCTTCTGATGAATCCCTTGGCTTCAAGTTTCTTGATGACCGTGTATGTGGTGTTCTTATTCCACCCTATCGTATCAGCCGCTATCAGGCTGACTTCCTTTGCTGAGACCGCTCCCTTTTCCCAGAGTATCTCCATGACTTTCGCTTCGCTGTCAAAAAGCTTATCCTGCATATGACGCCTCCAGACTATACTTATAGTCCATACTATCGCGATAGTCTATTCGTGTCAAGCGGTATGCAGCGGTTATTTCTTACCGAGAACCTCTACTTTGCAGTAAGCGTTGTTGAAATCATCGTTATCAAAGTCATCGACAAAGACGGAATTTACGCTATAGGAATTTCCGCTGAATGTATGAAGTGAGAACTTTCCGTTGAAGAATACGCCCTGTCCGCTGTAGAAGACCATCTGATCGATGATCTGCTTATATTCGTCAACATCTTCCTTTTTGTTCGCATAAAGACTTATGTCGGGACGGCCGAACTCGGCAACGCCTCTGGTGTGAAGCCAGTAACGGCCGTTCTCCTCAGATATCATTATAGTCACATGGTTCTGAGCATTAACGTCTTTCTCAAAGAAACGGTCAGTCCATTCCTTTTCGGAATACAGTGAGAACGTAAGCATATCGAGGATGCCCGTTGCGCCCTGTTCAAAGAAAGCCTTGCCGATGCCTATGACGTTTCTCATATAGTCCAGTTCATCGTCCTTAGCAACCTCGCCCTTGATGATGACGCAGTTTTCGGCTGCCTTGCACTTTTCGAAAAGACCGGCATCTGCATTGCAGAGTATGTCCCCTAATGTACCGGAGAAGAAATTATCGATATATTCGCTGTGAGCGCTACGGTTTAACTGAGCTATCTCAAGCCCTTCAGGCATGCCGTCAACATGGTGTCTGCTTGCCGATACCTGAAGCTGATCTGCCGTAACGCCAAAGATCACATAGAACAGAAACGGTTTGTATCCAAGGTCTTTATAGTGTTCTCTTTTGATCATGGCAGATCCCCTCCGGTATTAATTATTTTCCTCAATAGTATAACATTTAGCAAACCGGTAAAGGTCCATGGCCGTCAGTTCAACTTTTCAGTCTTATTGTATATCCAAGAAGCGACTTTTTTGATCCTTTCATCCGATGCTTTATAAGCCATATACCCCCTCAGGTAAAGCGTTCTGCATTCATGGTTTTCCGCATAGCCGTACCATTCCTCACTCGGATATATGTATGCATCATTAGGTATTACGTCCGGCACAGCTTCTTCAGTGGGATACACTTTGAATTCAGGGTTGTCCGTTATCATCCTGAAATCGCGGTACTGCTTCTTCAGTTCACTCACGGATACCTTGCCGTGATGCTTTAGCCACTTCTCCGTCTTTCCGTTTTCAAGCGCCGTTATTGCATCTGTCTGACGGGCATACGGACTTGAACCGTAGTCCGCGGGATCTATGCGGTAGATATCCCCGCTCGAAGCAAAAATATAAATCCTCCCATACTCGGCATGGTAAGTAAAAGGAACAACAGGCATCTCATATCCCGGCTTGAACACAAGCCAGAGGATCACGCCTGTTAATATGCAAAAGATCAGGATTGCGCCCGCCGCTATGTATTTCTTCATACCCGTATCCCTCCTGCAAGTGTTTACTTAAGATACAGATGAACCGGTGATTATGTTACATCCCGCCTGTTAAGCGGCGCCTCATTTCCGGCAGGCAATCAAACTCATGAAAAAACACGTATCACAACAGCCATACCACCAGCCTTGGGCGTGGTATAACACTGATGATCCTCATTCATCTTGCGCAGATCAAGTTCGGAGTCTTCGACATCTGCCGTTAAATGCCAGCCGTCGACTGCGCTATTGCCTTTGATATTGTACATCAGATCCCCTTCTCCGGATCTGTCGACTTTCACGATCCTAACCGTATATCCGAAATCCTTATGCATTTCCGAATAGAAATCATGACCGGCCTCGATATCTTTAATGGCAATGTCGCGCAGGCCCCTGAGAAAAGCATTTATGTCTTCTACCCTGTCATCACTCAGATCCTTATCAACAAGAAGATAAATGTGCTCGATACATTTGAAATCAGAGTCTTTCTCAATATCTGTAAGATTATATTTCTTGAGCAGCTGATCCACATCTTTCGAATAAGATTTATAAACGGCAATATCGTGAAGGATATTGTAATAGTATTTGCCCGTATAACCGCCTTCACTGGCATCGATCTTAACCTTCTCGGGTCTGACCAACACCTCGAACTCGATTCCGCGTGAAACATCTTCGAAAAGATAAGTCTCCTCATCTATCTGTCTGATGAGCCTGCAATCAAGTCCCGACTCTGATCTCACAGCTCTTTCGATAGTCGATTTCGATGGCTTCGGCGGCTTAAAAGGAAGGCATGCGCACATAAGAACCGCACATGCCAACAAGAGCGCGAAAACTGAAATCTTAACGGATAATCTCTTTTCCATAAACAAACACCTCATCTCAAAGAAAATTATACCACGATACAGCACCCGCAAAGAAAAAGGCTGCCACTACTGTGACAGCCTCTTAAACTCTTGTTGATCCTTTTCAGATCAGAGCTTGATCTCCATGATCCAGCCCTCAGGTGCTTCGACAGTACCCATCTGGATGCCTGTGAGTGTCTCTCTGAGCTTGGTCATGACAGGACCCATCTCCTCCATGCCGGAAGCGAATGTGAATTCCTTGCCGTGATCGTTGACAGAACCGAGAGGCGAGATAACGGCAGCTGTACCGCAGAGACCACCCTCTGTGAACTTGCCGCTCATGATCTCGTCGAGGTAAACCTCACGCTCCTCGATCTTCATGCCGCAGTAATGCTCTGCAACATAAACGAGTGACCTTCTTGTGATGGAAGGCAGGATGGAATCGGACTTAGGTACAACGAGTGTTCCCTTACCGTCTGTGAGGATGATGTTAGCGCCGCCCGTCTCCTCGATCTTTGTGCGTGTAGCCGGATCGAGATAGATGTTCTCGGCAAAGCCTTCCTTATGTGCAGTAACGATAGCATGCAGGGACATAGCATAGTTGAGGCCTGCCTTGATGTTACCTGTTCCGTGCGGAGCTGCACGGTCGAAATCGGAGATCTTAACTCTGATCGGCTTAGCGCCGCCCTTGAAGTAAGGACCTACAGGTGTAGCGAAGATCCTGTACTGATAGTCATCAGCAGGCTTAACACCGATAACGGGGTTAATACCGAAGATGTAAGGTCTCAGATACAGAGATGCACCTGAACCGTACGGAGGAACCCAAGCTGCGTTGCCTGCAACTGTCTCCTGAACTGATCTGAGGAACAACTCCTTGGAAATCGGGGGAATCTCAAGGCGGACTGCAGAGTCATGAAGTCTGTCAGCGTTGAGGTCAGGACGGAAAGTAACGATCCTGCCGTCTACTGTCTCATAAGCCTTAAGGCCTTCAAATACTGTCTGGGCATACTGGAGAACGCCTGCATCCTCGCTCATGACGATCATGTCGTCATCGATAAGTGCGCCTTCATCCCATGCGCCGTTTGTGTAGTTAGCTACGAATCTCTTATCTGTCTTCTGATAAGAGAAGGTCAAGTTTGACCAGTCGAGATTCTTCTTTTCCATAAAACATTCCTTCTTTCTTAAAGATTGTTTTTAATTAGTTAAGCATTTTACCACTCGTATTCCCGAAAAGCATCAACGAATTACACAAATCTGTATCCGCAGGCGTGGTATACCTTCTTGCCTGCCTTGATAACAGGAGAAGCAAAGCCCTCGAGGTTAACAGCATTAGGCACCATCTGAGCCTCAAGGCAGATAGCGTCATACTGGCCGTAAGCCTTGGTAGTCTTGATATCGAGCGGGCTGCCTAAGTTGTTGCCTGCATAGATCTGGATGCCCGGAAGGTCTGTTAAGCACTCCATTGTGATTCCTGACTCAGGTGCCGTAACTGCAGCTGCGAATGAGAAAGTACCTGCCTTAGTGTTGAGGCAGAAGTTCTGGTCGATACCCTTGGAGATAACCATCTGGTGGTCATCGCTGTCATTGAGCTCGCCTATGAATCTGTATTCCCTGCAGTCGAAAACAGTGCCTTCAACATCCAGAAGTTCACCTGTAGGAACGTTCATGTCGTCCTTGATGGTGATCTTGTCGGAGTTGATCATGATGAGATCCTTATTGACCGTGCCTTCAGCAGCCTCGCCGCGGAGATTGAAGTAAGCGTGGTTTGTAGGAGCAAAGATCGTGTCCTTGTCTGTCTTACCGCAATAGAGGATCAGGAATGTCTTATCCTCGAGCCAGCAATAAAGCACCTTTGTATCAAGGTTTCCGGGGAAGCCTGTAGCTCCGTCGGGGCTCGTGTAGCTCAAAAGGACTGCTCCGCCGTCGCAGCCGGGGATGCCAGCGATCTTTGAGTCGAGAATCATCGCGTCTGCTTCTTCCTCAGAAAGGATCTTGCCGTCCCAGAAAACGTTGTGATAGCCGGGATTGCCTGAATGGAGGTTGTTCTCGCCTTCGTTCTTGGGAATCTGATATCTCACGCCGTTAATAACGAAAGAAGCGTCCTTGATCCTGTTAGCAGAACGGCCTACGACAGCACCGTGGTTAGCACCGTTCCCCATGTACTCATCAAGGCCCTTGCAGCCGAGCATGATGTCTGTGGGCTTTCCGTCCTTATCAGGAACGATAAGATCCGTAATAACAGCGCCGTATGTGATAACAGAAGCTTCATAACCGCCATCGATCGTGATCGTAAACTTCTTAGCCTTAAGAGAGGGATCTTTTACCGAAACTAATTCGCCTGTAGTAATACTCATTCCCCAAAACCTCCGTAAAAAGATTAGATAAAAAGAAGTATAGCATAAATATTCAAAGCCACGTATAATCGTTAATCAGACGGGGCATTAGCGCAGTGGGAGCGCATCACACTGGCAGTGTGGGGGTCACGGGTTCAAATCCCGTATGCTCCACCAAATAAAAAGGGCGTTGTAGAAAGTCAATAAACCAAAGCGTTTGTGGTCTTGTAGAATCTTGTATTTGAGGTTTACCACAAACTTACCACTTTTTACATCATAATCGAAGATATGTGCCCAAACAAAACAGCGATCGGCATAAACGGCCGGTCGCTGTTCTTTTTGATGTATTAAGCAATCAATTATTTGACCTTGATCTTAAAAGATACGGTTTTCGTTACACCCTTATGCTCAAAGTCACCAGACGCTGTAACTCTGCACGTAATAGTATATGTTCCTTTCTTTAACTTCTTCTTGACTGTAACATTACCTGTAGTGGCATTTATCTTAAAATATTTCTTATATTTCTTTGATTTTCCACGCTTTACAGCTACAAGACTATACTTAACATTGCCCTGAGCATTACTGACTGACATCACTTTAGCTCGAGCAACCGTTTGGGCCTTTTTTCTCAATTTTTTGTATTTAACCTTAGCAGTCTTTCCGCCCTTAACAGTAAGTGTATTATTGAACTGTTCAGAAAACTCCAATTCAATTGTCACATTATCAGCCGGCATGGTGAATGTGGTTCCTTCTTTGATCACACCATTAACCGTCACTTTTGAGAGATAATAGCCCTTATCCGGTGTGGCTAGAATGGTTATTTCATCACCAATACCGGCTTTGTCCTTAGATACTGTCGCTGTACCATTAGTTGTTTGACTCACAGTAATCGTATATTGGATTTTCTTGAAAGTAACGGTTACTGTTGCATCTCCGGCTCCCATTGTGAATTCTTCCCCGGTTATCACTGAATCATTAACCTTTATCTCGTCAAGCTCATAACCAACATCCGGTGTAACTGTAACCTTGACAACATCGTCGATAACTGCTGTGCTCTTATCCGTACCAGCTGAACCGTTAACAGAATCACTTACATTAACATTATATGTTGTCTTCTTGAATGTAACCGTTACTGTTACGTTTCCTGCGGGCATCGTGAATGTTGTTCCATCATTGATTGTGTCATTTACCTTTATAGTATCAACTTCATAACCTTTAGCAGGTTCAGGTGTAATCGTGACTACTTCGCCTACTGTCGCGGTACCCTTATCAACCTTAGCAGAACCATTAACAGTAGTACCTACAGTAACACTGTATCCGATCTTCTTAAATGTCGCCTTTATTTCTGCACCATTAGCAGCATCAGGCATTGTATAAGTGTATGAGATTCCCGTATCGTCAGAATTTATAGATACGATACCATTTGCACGAATTAACGATACTTTGTTCTGAACAAACTTACTACCATTAGTAGCGTTGTTATTCTTGTCGGTAGTCAATTCTATTGTATTACCTGCATAAACCAGCAGTATTTTATCGACGGTGTATCCATTTTCAGGGTTCACCGTGAATTGCATTTCATCAGTACCGTAACTCCTTTGATTACCGGAAACGGTCCCATGTCCATCATTCGAATAAGTCACATCATAGTAGAAATAAATGTTAGCTGAACAACCATTAAATGCAGATTGATTATATGAAGATTTATTTAGTATGACAGTATTTAATTTTGTGTTATCAACAAAAACATCTTCTCCGAGATCAACAGTACGATCAGGTAACTTGACTCTCTCAATATTGTCACATTCTTTAAAAGCCTCTGAACCAATATGGGTTACATTCTCCGGAACTGTGAAATCAGTAAGCCCCGTACATCTGGCAAATGCTTCATTTCCTATAGCAGTCATTCTAGCAGGTAGTGTAATAGTCTTAAGATTACTACATTCAAAAAACACTCCATCCCCCATAGAGGTCACACTATCAGGAATAGTAATGTTTTCCATACTTGTACATCCCCAAAAAGCACCTCCACCAATAGAAATTACTTTATTATGGATATTTATGCTTTTTAAGCCGGTACATTCAAAAAACAAACCATCACCAATTTCAGTAACAGTTGAAGGGATTGTAAAACTTGTTAAGCTGGGGTTCTCAGAAAAAGCAAAGTTACCGATCTTTGTAATCGTTCCAAGGAAAGTAAAATCTGTCAGCTTTTCACAACCGGAAAACATATTGTTACTAATGTAAGTAATCTTAGAAGGCAAAGTGATGCTTGTAATGCTTTTACACTTTGCAAAAGCCTCATCACCAATAGAAGTAACATTATCAGGTATTGTAATACTTTTTAGAGATTCACAAGAAACAAATGCCTTCTCTCCAATAGTTTTAAGGGACGCTGGCATAGATACTGTTTCAAGATTCTTAAAATCTTCAAAAGCGCCATTTCCAATTGATGTTACATTTCCATTAAAAACAATCGATTTGACATTATATCTATTATTCTTCCACGGGCGATCATCTTGTTCGCTTCCAGGATCCGCATATCCGGACCCTATGAAATTTGCCATATCTCCATAACCGGAAATAGTCAGCGTTCCGTTCTCATCCAATGTCCAAGTCAAATGAGCCCCACAAGTATTTTGCGCTCCATTGTACTTAAAAAACGTTTCTAAATAAACATCCGAATCTGAATCAGGCATTGTAATTATGCAATTATCATAGGAATCAAATGAATAGTTAGCCAGTTCATATGAAACATCATTATCTTCTTCAGGATCATATTTCCATCCGAACAATTTCATATATAGAACAGCATAATTGTCTTCATGTGAAATATTCAGTTTAATCTCTTCAGTACCATAAACCCTGTTTTTTCCTGAAACAGCTCCATAACCATAGTTAGAATACTCAATATTGAAATAGTAGTGAAAAACACCTGATGGAAAACCAGGAAATGCAATAGCCTTATCTACATCTCTATTTAGTACAACAGATTCTAATCTTGAGCAGTTTTTAAATGCGTTATTTCCAATACTGGTTACATTATCAGGAACTATTATTTTTGTAAGAGCTGAGAAATTTTGAAATGAATACTTTCCGATATACGAAATATCTTCAGGGAAGGATATATTTGTGATAACTTCCTTATATTCACTCCATGGAGCATCGTTATCATTAAGCCAGTCATACATTTTACCAGAACCTGATATTTTCAGAACAGACGTTCCATTCGAATTATCCATTGCCCAAGTCATGTTTTCACCACAAGCAGCTAGTAAAGTTATTCTAAGGGTGGCTGCTGTATCCGAATCAGGCATTACGCATTCCCACTTATCATTAGTTTTTCTAGTCAAGTCACATGAATTATTTGAAAAGGAAAGATATACATTGTCTGCAACACGATATTTATTGCAATTAATTGTAATTTCAAGGACATCCGTTCCAAAGCTTCTTGTTTTTCCGCTTACAGTCACAAATTCATTATTATCATACTCGTTATATAAAACATCATAATAATAATGAAATACATTGGTCGAGAAATTCGGGAATGCCTCTGATTTATAAGCATTTCTATTGAGTACTATGGATTTAAGATTCGTACAATCCTTAAACGCATCACTACCTATTGATGTAACGCCATCAGGTATAATAACTTGTTTTAGTTTTGTACAAGATTGAAATGCGTATTTTCCAATTGATGTAGCACTATCAGAAATAACTACTGAAGATATTTCATTACGAATATCGTTCCAAGGCACTTGAGAATAATTTTCCCAGTTGAACATATCGCCTGATCCAGTAATAGTCAAGTCACCATCAACGCTAAAACACCATTTCAAGTTTTCACCACAAATTCCTAAAATAGAAAAATAGGCTTCTAAAACAGCAGATTCGTTTGCATCCGGCATAATGTATTTACCATTTTCATTTGGAAACAATTCAACTGTTTTGCCAGAAGAAGTCCATGTCAATTTGTTAAGTGTGAAATTACCTTTAGGAGAAACCGACAATTCAATTTCATCAGTACCAAAAGTCCTAGTTTTTCCAGTTATTGTTCCACCATTATTACTTGAATACGCTAAATCATAATAATAGTGAAAAACATTCTCAGAAACATTCGGGAACGCAGCACTTCTATTAGCAATTAGACTACTAATTGCTACTGATTCAAGAGCTGAACAATTGGCAAAAGCACTATTACCTATTGATACAACCCCTTCTGAAATAACAACTTTTGTAAGGCCTGAACACCTTTCAAATGCTAAATTTTCTATCGAAGTAACACTTGACGGAATTGTAATGCGTTTTAACCCTTTGCATAAAACAAAAGCTTGCTCTCCAATTTTAGTTACTGTGTCTGGTATCGTAATACTATTTAGATTAGGACAATTATAGAAAGCACTAGCATATATAGTTGTCAAGCCATCATACAGTGTTATTGTTTTGAGATTTTTACAAGTATGAAACGCGCCTTCCCCAATAAACTTGGCACTTTGTGGAATTTCAACACTTGTAAGTCCATAACAGTTTGTAAAACAATATGGCGGAATAGATTGAACGTTAGTAGATATTGAAATACTCGTAACTCCTTCGCAACCAAAAAAAGCAGAACGGCCAAGAGTGGTTACACTATCAGGAATAATAATTCTTGTAAAACACTTACATCCAGAAAAAGCATAACTTCCAATTGAAGTTACTCCGCTTGGAATAGTTACGTTAGATAGAGAACTACAATTGTAAAATGCGTAAATACCAATTGTTTTAATACTATTCGAAAGTGAAACACTACATAGGTTGTTGCATTCCAAAAAAGATCCATTTCCAACAGAAGTTACACCATCCATGATAACAACAGCTTTAATGTCGCTAAGATAATCCTTCCACGGTACTACATTAGATGAATAAGAAAACTCTTCTCTATAATTCGGCATGTCTCCAGAACCAGTTATTGTTAAAGTTCCTTCGTCATCCAAAGACCATGATAATCTAGAGTTAATCTTTCCAGAATAACCATTAGTTGCTTTTCGCTTTGCTTTTATTTCTGGTAGAGTCTCTGTTGTTTCAGGTTCTGAACCTTGAGTTTGATCAGATTCTTGTTCTTCAGTCTCCTTCGGCTCCTGCTTTTCAGTCTCCTCCGGCTCCTGCTTTTCAGTCTCCTCCGGCTCCTGTTTTTCAGTCTCCTTCGGCTCCTGCTTCTCGGTCTCCTTCGGCTCCTGCTTCTCAGTCTCCTTAGGTTCCTGCTTCTCGGTCTCTTTCGGCTCCTGTTTCTCAGTCTCCTTTGACTCCTGCTTCTCGGTCTCCTTCGGCTCCTGCTTCTCAGTCTCCTTAGGTTCCTGCTTCTCGGTCTCTTTCGGCTCCTGCTTCTCAGTCTCCTTCGGAACTTGCTTTTCTGTAGTCTTTGGTTCTTTTTCTTCAGAGGATTCAGTCTTCTGTGTCTCAGAAGGAGCTGATGTCTCATCTGCCATAACTTCAAAGGACGGCATCATCATGGACATGCTCATAACGATTGACAATATAACTGCTGTGATCTTGTTGCGTTTCATCGTATTATCCTCCTCAAAAAGAAGAAGTACACATAATTCTAGACTTTAATTCTAGTACAGCTACACAACGTTTTCATTAACACCAATTTATTAAAATGTAAACATTATTTTTAATAATCTTTTTCAGAGCAAAAACAGCAAGTTCTTTTCAGTTCCCGTATGCTCCACCAAATTCAAAAAACCAATTGTTCTTGGCTTCGAACAATAGGTTTTTTCATGTATACGCGCGGAATTGGTTACAGAAGTATTTTATTGTTTGTGTTTTTGTTTTTAATCCTTATTTTTGCGATTGGTGGCAAAATACGCGAGTGCAAATTCGACCTCGTAATCCCTAGTGCTGTTTACGTCAAAAATTGTCTCACAAGCTTTTGCCGTTACAGGGATCGTCACATCAATGGGAATCCTGGATAATCTGTCAGGCTTGGTATCAATCATGGTTATCCCGTTTGAATCGACTGACGGGACTATAGGATAAGTAATTATGAATTCCGAATCAGGTGTTATACAAGAGCCGCCGACCGCTTGATAAATACCCATAGAAGCAGTCATTCCCATAACCGTAACATTGGGGCACTGTAGGAATGCATATATAAGGCCGTCACCGCTGCTGCAGCAATTCATGTTTGTCAACACGATAACATCCAGATCCTTCCACCTTCCGTCAACTCTGACTTTTCTTTGCTGATTGCATCTGAAATCCATATTGATCTCATGGTCTGTAAACAATGAAACAAGTTCACACAAGATAAGCGGCAGTCCACCTGTGTTATTTCTGGTATCGATGATCAGGCGCTTCATTCCCTGTGACTGCATGTCTTTTAGTCTTGAATTGACAAGTTCCTTAATCTCCGGATACTCATTTTTGGCAACGGCTATTACATCACCTACTGTATCGTAGACTTCGCTGTTGAAAACTATATATCCGCAATCTTCTGAGACCATTTCCGCACGGTAGTTCTCTCTTTCTTTTCTGTATCTTTCACGTAATGCATCCTGCTCTTCCGGTGACATCTTCTTGAATTTCTCAACATCCAAAGTTGCTAAAAGCCCTTCGTGATTAAAGCTCCCGAGCGCAGCGATAAGCCTTTTTGAATAATTGCCGATACTTTCCAGTGATACCGTCTTCTCGGTTGAATCGGAGCCGATAAACGTGACCTCGACCGTACCTTCGGAAAGCCCGGGAAAATACATTGCCTTTACCCTGTCAAAATTCGCCTTGACCGGAGCGTCCTTACCAAGCGTATAATCAGCCTCTTCGATGGCTTTATCAATGTTCACGCCATTCCACTTTGTGATAACGGTTCCAAAGCGGATACCTGCTTTCTCGGCAGCGCTTCCTTCCTCGACCAGAACAGCGATCGTCTCACCACTGTCAACAGTAAAAAGCGCAAAGCCGTAATCGTTTCCCGCCAATTCCTTTTCAGCTTTTAATGCAATATCTGAACCGGCTTTTGAAAAGCTGGCAAGGCCTATATGACCATCATGGAAATTGCTTATATACTCAACCAGCACCTTGTAATATGCCTTGGAATCATGATTCTTTTCAGCCTCTTCAACCCTCGGCATGAGTTCGGCTCTGATCTTGTCATAATCGATCTCTTTCCAGTCGTTCAACACATAATTCTTCTTCATATCAAACATTATCCTGTCGAAGCTCTCAACATATCCGCATCTCGAGTAGTTGCCTATATGCGGAAGATCGTAATCGGCACAAAGTTCAAAGACCACATAACCAAAACCTATTACCGATGCCGCAACAGTAAGAAAGGCTGCTATCTTGTATAAAACTTTCTTTTTCCTGAGAATGCAAAGAACGATCAGTGCCAAGGCTCCTGCATACATGGGAAAGTACAATTTGACAGAAAACAGTTCATTTCCCTTGTAACAGTTGAGATAAAAGTGCACCGCACTCATGATCAGCGGCACAAAGCACACGATACTCCATATTCTCCACGCCTTAGCGCCCATTTCTTTTTTCACCAGGATATGGTGCCATATCAAAAGAAATACGGAAAACAGGATTATAAACCAACCGGTAAAATGGTTAATAAAATCCATTTTTGATATGTAGTAGATTATCTCAGACATCTTAAAACACCCCTCATAAACGAACCCTTATCAGGTTGTTGCCTTTCTATTCTAATCTTTCGAAATCTATTTCGTATGCTTATGATATACCAATGGAATCTGATAATTCTAAAACCGTGGCGACTTGCAGTTCTTGCGTGGTGAAATGAACCTGCTCCGAAAGCATAGCATAACTTTCGGGACAGTATTGTGACGAAGAATTAAATAAGTATAATTCACTGGACTATGGAAAAGTCAAAGTTCTCTTGAACCGGTTCGGACCAGGCGCGTGACTTCTTATCATAGCTTTGAGTAGTTGTGCGGTAGGTTGTCGTAACCGTTCCCCGCAAAGGACCGACTTCTCCTTCCTGGGAAACAAACGCCCACGTTTTAAGTGTTGCATCTTTAAGATCAAGACTTAAACGATCATTGTTACAAAACACCATGATACTGCTGATATATCTATCGGTGTTATATCCGGTACTGACCTCCATTGTCATTCTTTCTCTATCTGTCTTTATATTGTCAGGGCCGAAATCCTCGGCTCCATACTTACCTGAAAAACTTACCTTTATATTTTTTTCAGTGTCTTCAAACAGGCTTTTCATCTCACCTGAAGAAGCCTTTTCCTTATCAAAATAAAAAGTGATCACACCGTTCCTGAGATCAATACTATTGATCCCGGCAACATTGTCATAATGGCATGAAAACAGAACCTGTCTTCCAAAACATGCTGTCAGTAAACATGCTGACATGATGACAACGGCCGGGAACAGAGTCACTGCCGTAAAACGTTTCTTTTCCATATACATCTAATCCCCCGTATCATAAAGCCTTTTATCTGTTTGTTCTTGAAGCTATATTGTTTTCTTTGTAGTAAAGTTGTTTCTCCGCATACATATTTGCGTCTGACTCACTTATCAGCTCATCGATCGGTCTTTTGCCGTCAGAAGAATAGCAATATCCGACAGAACAACTGTACGGAGTGTCTTTAACCTGTTCCTGAATGCGTCTGGTAAGATCCAGTACTTCCTCTTCAGACACCTTCCGGCATACAACGACGAATTCGTCACCGCCCACCCTGTATACTGACTGCTTACGCTTGGCTGCACGCAGAAAGCACGAAGCTATCGTGGATATTGCCTTATCCCCTGCCGTATGGCCTTCCGTATCATTAATTATCTTCAGTCCGTTCATGTCGATAGAAATGATCGCAGATATCTCTTCCGGCTCACTGGAAATGTCTGAATAAAACGCCTGGCGGTTTAGCAAACCCGTAAGAGGATCCTTTTTCGTGACCTGGAGGATCGAGAAAACATAGTAAACGAATACGGAAATTGCGATCGTTGCACAGAACAGCCCGGCATATCCTTTTCCGATCAGGAAAGGCAGGATTATTCCCGAGAAAAAAGCAAAACCGAAATATACGATCGGTATGATCTCAGTAGACTGTTTTGAGCTGTGTCGTATCATGAGGACGATCAGCAATATGCAGTATACTCCGACAACCGCATATGGCAGCAGCCCGAGAGGTCCTCGTTTCATTGTCCCGGTTTCATCAAGCCGGAATACTATTCCCGTCGGGATCGATATGAAGTCAACTATCGTAAGCAGAATGGCCGGAATGAATATATGCCACTTCTGTTTCTTAATGATCGTATAAATGATCTGTGCGACAAGAAAAGGCGTGGCACTGTATCTGACAGCTATCAGGTAAGGCCTGACCGGTTGAAAACCGGATCGGTCTGCCAAATAGAACTCAATAAACACGATGACCGAGAGAATAAGGACCTCTGCGATCAGTTCATACATGCGGATAACGACCTTCTTCTCCAAAAAGACAGTAGAAATAAGGGATGTGGCAAATCCCAAAAGAACGAGTATCAATGCCCAATTCTGAACCACATACTCGGTAACTGCCATAACTACCTCTTAACCGTTCAAAAAGACAGCAAATACGAATCTGATAGACTTACTCTTACATTATACCAAGTTTATTTCGCGAAAACCGATACAAAGGAACACAGGGCGGTCCGAAAAAATTCCTGTTTTATTATTCACCCTATTGCAAAGATAAACAAAATATATGATATAAATAATAGAATGAATATATTATCCAAATACCTGGGAGGTTGGTATATGGGAAAGATATTTAAGACTGTAATGTCTGTCGTTCTTATGGGTGCTATGGTCCTTTGTTCTGCCGCATGCGCAAAAGAGGAAAAAAAGATCGGAGCTGAAAAACTGACGGCAAACCAGTTTCAGGAGACTCTTAAAAAGGCTAACGTAGGTATATTTGATCAAGACATAAGCAAAGTAGAAAACAATACCTACTCTTATGTCAAATATCAGAAGGGCGATGATTTCCGTATTTTCGTCGAATTCTGGCGCTACGAAGAAGGCAATGCTCCTATCGCTACCCTCGCAACAAAGACGGAAAACTACAAGAAGCTCATGCAGACAGGTTCATTCACCGGGATCATAAACAATAAGAAGACCGGCGGTGTCACCTACTTTACCACGAACGGATTTAACAATGACGAGCACGACCTCTGGGGTGCGAAAGGATATTATTACGGCGGCTGGTATTTTACGGACCGCACCATAATCATTGTCTACACAAAATCAGACACGGATGAATACAGGATCGCAGTAGACAAGATAATCACCCAGTTAGGTTTCCCAAAACCCGAACGTCCTAAAAAGTAAAAACCAAAAGTGCCCGCCGAACATATCCGGCGGGCTTTTTAGTGATGCTTGTCCGATATGCAAAAGAAAACGGCCGGGGAAACGGCCGTTAACTTTAGGGTGGAGATAGGATATGTGTTATGACTTAGGATCTTTCTGCTGATTCGAAAACTTTGTACTGCAGGACTGCCATGAATGCGAGGACTCCGGCGAAAATGAAATCCATCATTACACTGGGTGTTGTTGCTGCCATTCCGTTGAATGCCATTGCGTAAACTCCTAAGAGAGCGAGAACGCCTGCGATTACGAAAGTTACTACGAAGATTAATGATTTGCCGTCCATTTTGTTTTCCTCCTGTTGATTGGTAGTGTTTGTTTTTTGTTTGTGTTTGTGTTTGTCTTTGTTTGATGGCTTCATTATTGCAGTAGAAAAGGCCTCAAACCATCAGCAATCAAAGGGCTTTCTGATGATTAAGCAACACATCCGGACGGTGCTGTCGATTATCCTTAAAAAAGTTTGGATCCCATTCTATGAATTGCTCCAACTTTTGCCTTAAAGTTGGAGTGAATGATAGAATCCACCGTATTTTTGGCTGTCATTCTATGAATTGCTCCAACTTTTGCTTCAAAGTTGGAGTGAATGATAGAATCCACCGTATTTTTGGCTGTCATTCTATGAATTGCTCCAACTTTTGCTTCAAAGTTGGAGCGGAAGATAGAATGCCATCCAGGTTTTCTCTTCCCGGCTGATCCGTGATCTTTATCCCTGACAAAAAAACAACGGCCGGATAGCCGGCCGCCGTTTCTGAGGAATTGGGATTGAATATGGTTATGAATTATGATCTTTCTGCTGATTCGAAAACTTTGTACTGCAGGACTGCCATGAATGCGAGGACTCCGGCGAAAATGAAATCCATCATTACACTGGGTGTTGTTGCTGCCATTCCGTTGAATGCCATTGCGTAAACTCCTAAGAGAGCGAGAACGCCTGCGATTACGAAAGTTACTACGAAGATTAATGATTTGCCGTCCATTTTGTTTTCCTCCTGTTGATTGGTAGTGTTTGTTTTGTGTTTGTGTTTGTCTTTGTTTGATGGCTTCATTATTGCAGTGAGAAAGGCCTCAAACCATCAGCAATACAAAGCCGTTCTGTCGATTAAGCGTCAGAACGGCCTGAATGTGTTGATTATTGTGAAAAAAGTTATATCAGCCAGGCAATATTTATCCTAAAACAGGCAGGATTTTCTCTTCAATGAACTGTACCCTGTCAAAGATGAGGGGCTTAAACGTGCCGGTAATGCCTACGGAAACGTTCTCTTCTCTGTTTATGTAAATGATGTTCCCGCAATCGCCTATGGCGGCATAAACAGGCCTGTCAGGGAACGGCTTATACCAAAGATAACCGTATTCCATATTTCCGAATCTTTCTCCGAGTTTTAAACTCGGCGTAAGCATCTTCCCTATCCAGTCTGAAGATAAGACTCGCTTCCCCTCATAAACGCCGTCGTTTAAGACCATGGATCCGATCCTTGCCAGATCTCTTCCCGTTAAGCACAGACCCCAGCCTGCGGTTACGGTATCTTTCGGATCCGAGTACCACTCGTTCTTCCTCGGGGTCTTGTTCATAAAGAAGTCGAACTGGTCTTCCTTGCTGCTGTCACCATGCATGGTATGTTCAGGGATCCCTAAGGGACGGAACAGATTTTTGTTGGCAAGATCAATGCACTTCTCACCTGATGCGTTTTCGATTATCCCCGAAAGGATCTGGATCCCAAGCGTTGCATACTTGAACTCACCGGTTATGCCTGCTCTTCCGCCCAGAAGATCGAGCGCAGCCTTGGTCCAGTCATCCGAAGTGCATACCTTCTTCCACGGCTCTGACCTGTACTTATAAGGCGCTGTCATGGTCAGGAGATGCTTCACGGTTACGTCATATATGGTCTTCTCTCCCCTTTTCACCTGATAACCGGGGAAAAAGCTTATCACCTTCTCATCAACATCTTTTATGAAACCTTTGTCAACGGCGATGCCCGCAAGCAGAGCCATCACGCCTTTGGTCACGGAATTGATGTTGATGGGATCTTCTGTTTTATAACCGCGGAAGCAGTCTTCATAAACTGTTTTACCGTCTTTGACGGCATATATCTGGCAGATGTTGCATTCGTTGCCTTTACTCTGCGAGACGAACTCATGCAGTTCTTCTTTATTCATGTAAGTCTCCTTTTCGTTCAAGATAAGGACGTCCAAAAAGAGACTAATATGATTAAAAATTCTTTTCAAGCACTATCTTAAAACGCACTTATATTCCACAGGAAATAGAGGCTGTGAACTCTCAATCACCGGATCGAGATAATTCACAGCCTCTTGTTTAACAGATACTAAATCGGATCTCTTCTATTACAGATCCTTAAGCCTCTGGCATGCTTCCGCTGTTCCTTCTGCGGAACCGAATGCCGTGAGCCTGAAGTAGCCGCTGCCAGCGTCGCCAAAGCCTTCACCCGGCGTTCCCACGATGCCGTACTTGTTAAGGAGCATGTCGAAGAACTCCCATCCTCCCATGTTATTGGGACACTTGAGCCAGATATAAGGAGAGTTTACGCCACCCGTAAAGAATATGTCCTTGGACCTGAGAAGCTCTGCAAGCATACAGGCGTTCTTTCTGTAGTACTCGATGTTAGCCATGCAGGCCTTGATGCCTTCAGGCGAAAGCGCTGCTTCGGCAGCGCGCTGTACAGGATAAGATACGCCGTTGAACTTTGTAGCCTGTCTTCTTGCCCAAAGCGCGGCAATCTTCGTTCCGTTGGACTCAAGTCCTTCAGGAACAACGGTCCATCCGCATCTTGTTCCGGTAAAGCCTGCGAACTTGGAAAAAGACGAGACTTCTATGGCGCACTGGTCAGCGCCTTTGATCTGATAGATGGTGTGAGGAACGTTCTCGGTAATGAATGCCTCATAAGCCGCATCGAAAATGATGAGCGAGCCGGTATCGAGCGCGTAATCAACCCATGCCTTCAGACCGTCAAAGCCATAGACGGCGCCTGTAGGGTTGTTGGGCGAGCAGATGTAGATGACTGCGGGATTGCCCTTCTTCTCGGGAGGCATGGGCAGGAAGCCGTTGTCTCTGGAACCGGGTACGAGAGTGATCTTTCTTCCGGACATTGTGTTGGAATCAACATACACCGGATAAACGGGATCCGGAATGATGATCTCATTGTCGCCTAAGATGTCAACGATGTTGCCGAGATCGCTTTTCGCACCGTCGGAAACAAAGATGGAAGAAGCCTTTACATCCGTTCCCAGAGTCTTGTAGTGACCGCTGATGGCTTCTCTGAGGAAATCGTAGCCATATTCCGGCGGATAACCCCTGAAGGTTTCCTTGACGCCCATTTCCTTTGCCGCCGCGATCATTGCATTGACCGAGGGTTCAGGAAGAGGCAGAGTGACATCGCCGATGCCCATCTTGATGATGGAAGCGTCGGGGTTAGCCTCTTTGAAAGCCTTTACCTTTGAAGCTATGTCGGAAAACAGGTAGTTCTGCTTGATCTTCCCGAAATTCTCATTGACGTTGATCTTCATTTTCTTATCCTCTCATTTCTCAAATTCACCACGGATATCTTCTTCGGGCGGGTTCTCGGGATATGTTCCGGTAAAACAGCCCCTGCAGATATTGATCTTGTTCGAGACGATGTCGCCAAGTCTCTCAAGCTTCAGATAACTCAAGGTATCGGCTCCTATCTTCTCTCGGATCTCCTCTATCGTTCTCTCAAAAGCAATAAGCTGCTCTCTTGCCGGAACGTCGGTACCGAAGAAGCACGGCCACAGGAACGGCGGCGAGCTTATTCGCATGTGAACTTCCTTTGCACCTGCTTCCCTGAGCATCGATATGATCCTGTCGGAAGTCGTTCCTCTTACGATGGAGTCATCTACTATTACTACGCGCTTGCCTTCAACAGCGTTCCTCATGGCATTCAACTTGACCATGACGCTGTCTTCACGCCTCTTCTGTCCGGGCTTGATAAATGTTCTTCCTATATAGGAGTTCTTTACGAAGACCTGTCCGAAAGGGATTCCCGAAGCCATCGAATAACCGAGGGCTGCAACATTACCCGATTCGGGAACGCCTGCCACTACGTCAGCTTCGATCGGATCGTCCTCGTAGAGATACTTTCCTGCCTTGATCCTGGATTCGTAAACGCTGATGCCGTCCAAGGTTGAATCCGGTCTTGCGAAATATATGTACTCGAAAATGCAGTGTCCGTGTCTGTCCTTGGGCAGGCAGTTTGAATGGTCTGAAATGATCTCACCTTCAGAATTGACCGTTACGATCTCACCGGGCTCAACGTCTCTGACGTATTCTGCCCCGATCGTATCGAGAGCACATGTTTCCGAGGCAAAAACATAAGCACTGTCGCGCTTTCCGATAACCAAAGGCCTGAATCCGAAAGGATCCCTCGCTCCGATGAGCTTTCTGGGTGACATAATTACCAGGCTGTATGCGCCGTGAAGCTTCTTCATTGCCTTTCCGACCGCTTCTTCAACGCTCTCGGACTCTATGCGCTCTCTTGCGACAAGATAAGCGATAAGCTCGGAATCGATCGTTGTTTGGAAGATCGCTCCGGTATATGCAAGATTCTCCCTTAATTCGGGTGAATTGGTAAGGTTGCCGTTATGCGCAAGAGCAAGTGTTCCCTTAACGTATTCAAGTACCAGAGGCTGGGCGTTTTCGCGCGTCGATGAGCCTGCGGTGGAATATCTGACGTGACCCACACCGATGTTGCCGGGAAGCTTATCCACGTCATCGCCTGTGAAGACTTCGTTGACAAGCCCCATTCCCTTGTTGGACAATACCTTTCCTCTCGGATCGGAAGTGTTGCTGACTGCGATACCGCAGCTTTCCTGACCGCGGTGCTGGAGCGAGAGAAGTCCGTAATAGATAGTATGGGCTACATCGCCGCCTGCGATGTCATATATACCGAAAACCCCGCATTCTTCGTGAAGCATAAAGATTACCTCTTATTCAACAGTTACGCTCTTTGCGAGATTCCTCGGCTTATCAACGTCAAGACCTCTCGCGCAGGATACGTAGTAGCCTAAAAGCTGCAGCGGTATTATCGCGAGCGAGGCTGTAAACAATTCATTTATCTTGGGTACATAGACAACGAAATCCGCGGAATCCTCGATGGAATAGTTGCCGAAGCTGGTAAGAGCCATCAGGTAAGCTCCGCGCGTCTTTGTCTCAACAAGGTTGGAAAGTGTCTTCTCATAGAGCTTACTCTGTGTAAGAACACCGATTACAAACGTTCCGTTCTCAACAAGGCTTATCGTGCCGTGCTTGAGTTCGCCTGCAGCGTATGCTTCGCTGTGAATGTAGGATATCTCCTTCATCTTGAGGGAACCTTCCATGCAGATCGCGTAATCGATGCCGCGGCCGATGAAGAAGATGTCCTTCTGTGCTGCGAGCTTGGAAGCAAACCACTGGAGGCGTTCCTTGTCTTCGAGCATCTTTCTGATCTTGTCGGGGATCGTCATTACCTCAGTTAAGAGTTCCTGTCTCTTATCCTCATCGATCGTTCCCTTTGCCGAAGCGATCTCGATGGCGAGGACATATGACAGAGCAAGCTGTGCGCTGTATGCCTTGGTGGTAGCAACGGATATCTCGGGACCTGCCATGGTGTAAAGCACGTGATCTGCCTCACGGGCGATAGTTGAACCGATGACGTTGACGATCGCTAGTGTCTTGATCCCTGCCTCTTTGCACTTACGGAGTGCCGCGAGCGAATCTGCGGTCTCACCTGACTGGCTGATTATGATGACCATGGAATCCTTGGCAAAAGGCATATCCCTGTATCTGAATTCGGATGCGAGTTCACATCTTACGGGGATCTTCGCAAGTTCTTCGATAACATACTGAGCGGCAGCACCAACGTGATATGCGGAGCCGCAGGCAACGATGTAGATCTGGGACATGGCTTTCATCTCTTCAACAGTAAAGCCTGCCTGGGAAAGATCCGTGATGTACTTCTCGCCCTCAGGCGTAACGAGTGACTTAAGGGTATCTGCGACTGCCTTGGGCTGCTCGTGGATCTCCTTCATCATGAAGTGCTCGAAGCCGTCCTTCTCTGCGGAAGAAGCATCCCAGTCGATCTCAACCTGGTTCTTCTCCACGACGTCACCGTCGAGGTTATAGAACGTAGCCTTGCCTGCCTCGATGCAAGCCATCTCGAGATCGTCGATATAGTAAACGTTACGTGTGTATTTAAGGATAGCGGGAACGTCGGAAGCCACGAAAGATGCATCCTTTTCGACGCCGATGATCATCGGGCTGTCCTTCCTTGCGACGAAGATCTTGCCCGGATGGTCCTTGAACATGACCGCGAGAGCGTAAGAACCCCTGACACGGACCATAGTCTTTGCGAGAGCCTCGATGGGATCGTGTGTATATTTCTTGTAGTAGTAGTCGATGGTCTTGATCGCGACTTCGGTATCGGTATCGGAATAGAACGTATAACCCTTGCGGATCATCTTGTCGCGGAGCTGCTGGTAGTTCTCGATGATTCCGTTATGAACGCCTACAACGTTGTAGTCATCAGTAATATGAGGGTGAGCGTTGTTCTCGGAGGGCTCGCCGTGGGTTGCCCACCTTGTATGGCCGATGCCGCAGTTGCCGACAAGCGCCTTACCGCCGTCAGTCTTCTCTGCCAGGACCTTGAGACGCCCCTTTGCCTTGACCACGACAGGAACCTTCTCCCCGTCCCTTACGGCGATTCCCGCAGAATCGTAACCTCTGTATTCAAGCCTTGCCAGGCCGTCAAGAAGTATAGGCGCTGCTTTCTTTTTACCCGTGTAACCTACGATACCGCACATAGATTTTCTCCCTTCAAAAAGATAAAGGTCCCCCAGTATTCACTGCAGGACCCCATTGTCACAGATTATTAAATTGCCGTCCGGTTTATAGGCAGTGAATACAAGCGCTTATATTGGAAGCGGGTAATGCATACGCATAGCTTATAAACCAGATGATTTTCATGTGTGTATTTTATTATTTAAGAGTTTATCTGTAAAGAATTTTTTTCACAATACTAACGGCCGCACAGGCGGCCGTTTTTGTGTGCTTATACTCTTTTATTTTCCGGTGATCGTTTTCTGAGCTTTATTAAAGAAGGAAATAAAGCCCTTGCCTCTGTCCTTATTGCTGTTAAGAGCCTTGGAAAGGTCGTTCGAATACGTACTGTGGATTCCGGCCTTCTTGAGCTTGTTATAAGCCTTGCTTCCGATGCTCGTCGTCCAGGACCAGCCGCCGCCCTTCTTACCTACTCTGTAAACGATCAGGAAGTGATTCTGATCCTTGAAATTGTTCTTATAGATGTTCTTTGTATAAGTCCTGAACTCGTCGCCCTTAAGATCGGTCTTGACCGTATATACGACCGGAATGATCTTCGTGGCCTTCTCGAACTCGACAAGCTTTGCTTCAAGAGCCGCATCGTCCTTGATGACGTTAGCCTCATCCTTGACGTGTGTAACGATCTTTACGGAAGGCGTGGGCTTGGGTTTGCTCGTCGGCTTGGGAGTCGGAGTGGGTGTGGGATCCGGTTCCTCCTCTTCAGTTGTCGTAGTCTCAGGCTCGGGTGTTGTGGCAGCAGTGGGAGCTTCAGTCTCTTCAGTATAATAAGTTGTTGTAGTCTCATCGTCACCGCGGTTGATAACAGGTGCCAGAGCTTCAGTGGTAGTCTCAATGACAGTAGTCTGAGAAGCAACAACCGAGCTGCTCGGCGGAGTTACTTTTTTACCGCATGCTGCAACGGCCGGCAGTGCCAGGGCAGCCGCAAGCATAATAGATACAAGCTTCAGTCTTTTCATGTAAATCCTCCAACTTTTAAAGCTGTTTTCAATTCTAAAAATATAAAAACATCCTTTAAAAATCAATCAACAATCAAAGGCAAAAGTGTTGATTATCAGGTCCTCGGACTCTCTGCGGGAGTGAATTCCATGTTATCTTCGCTCACGTTGCGTGCCGCCGCAGCCTCGTCAGCGAGCTCGATCAGCTTCTGCTGTGAGTCGAGCTTGACCTTTCCCCTGAGATCGAGTTTGGAATATGAGCCGTCAGTATTCATGAAACTTGCACGGATCGTATCCGCGAGTTCAACCTCAAGAACTTCCATTACGCGTGCCCTGCAGTCCGCGTCTTCGATCGGGAACAGGAGCTCTACACGTCTGTTGAGGTTTCTCGGCATCCAGTCAGCGGATGCGAGATAAAGGTCCTCGTGTCCTTCGTTATAGAAATAGAATATTCTCGAGTGCTCGAGGAAACGGCCTGTGATGGAGCGGACCGTAATGTTCTCGGACATTCCGGGGATACCTGCCCTGAGACAGCAGATTCCTCTTACGATAAGGTCGATCCTGACGCCTGCACAGGAAGCATCGTATAGTTCCTTGATTATGACGCCGTCAACAAGCGAATTAATCTTCGCCACGATCCTCGCGGGCTTGCCGTTCCTTGCGTTCTCCGCTTCCTGACGGATCTTCTGGACAAAGTAGTCCTTCATCCACAGAGGCGCGGGAACAAGCCTGTTCCAGACCTGAGGGATAGAGAAGCCCGAAAGCATGTTGAAGAACTGTGAAGCATCCTCGCCGAAGCTCTCAGATGCAGTGAAAAGGCCTATGTCCGTATAGATCTTGGCCGTGATGTCATTGTAGTTGCCGGTAGCGAGGTGCAGATAACGCCTGATGCCGTCTTCTTCCTTACGTACGACCAGCGTGATCTTACTGTGGGTCTTGAGGCCCACAAGTCCGTAAATGACGTGGCAGCCCGCATTTTCGAGCATCTTTGCCCAGTTGATGTTGTTCTCCTCATCGAATCTCGCCTTGAGCTCAACAAGCACCATTACCTGCTTTCCGCACTGTGCCGCCTCCAGGAGCGATGCAATGATGGGCGACCTGTCAGATACACGGTAGAGCGTCTGCTTGATGGCAAGAACGTTAGGATCCCTTGCTGCCTGTCTGATGAATTCAAGAACGGGCTCAAAGCTCTCGTAAGGATGATGGACTATACGGTCCTTCTCCCTTATCTGCGCGAAAATATCGAGTTCCTTGACAGGACCGTCGAAAGAAGCAGGCTCTGCAGGCTCGTGAGCAGGATAGCAAAGCTCGGGATGCTTGCCCTTGCAGGCTGAAGTAAGCTTTGACAGGAATGTAAGGTCTATGGGGCCGTTTACGCTGAAGATATCCTTCTGGTCGACTCCGAGTTCCTTAATGAGGTATTCAAGAAGCTCGGGATTCATGTCATCCTGGATCTCAAGCCTGATGATCTCGCCGAATCTTCTCCTTCTTACCTGCTCTTCGATCTCCTTCAGGAGGTCTTCAGCCTCGTCCTCGTCGATGTCGAGGTCGGCATTTCTCATTACGCGGTAGAAGCCCGCGGCGATTACCTTCTGGCCGTCAAACAGTTCTTTTACGTTGGCCATTATTATCTGCTCGATCGGCACGAAAATGTCTCCGTCGCCCGTCGGTATCTGATAAAGTCTCTTAACTACCGTAGGGATCTGGACGGTCGCATACATGTGCTTCTCGTGCTCTTCCTTGTCAGAGGACTTCTTCTTGGAATTCGAGATGCCGTCTTCTGCCTTGTCCCTGAGCTTTACGCTGTCAGCGTCGTTCTCGAGCATTACGCACATGTTGAGCATGCGGTTGTAGATCAGAGGGAACGGTCTTGAGGAGTCTACAGCCATTGGCGTGAGGACCGGGTAAAGAACGTTCCTGAAATACGAATCCGCTATCTTCTGCTCAGCTTTTCCAAGCTCGGAATAGTCCTTGAGGAAGATGTTCTCCTGAGCAAGCGCGGGGACCAGAGAACGGCCGTATGTCGTGTACATGAGGGTCATGAGCTTTCTGGTCTTCTCGTCGATACGCTCGAGCTGCTCGCTTACGCTGAAGCCTGCGATGTCCTTCTCGTTGAAATCGATGCTTAACATATCTCTGAGCGAAGCAACACGTACGATGTAGAATTCATCGAGATTTGAAGCCGTGATCGAAAGGAAATTGAGCCTTTCGAGGAGCGGATTCTTGATATCTCTTGCCTCGTGAAGGATACGTTCGTCGAACTCGATCCACGAAAGCTCACGGTTAAAGAATTTCGCGTTTCCGCTTAAGAACGAAGCATATTTATCGGATTTGTAATCCTTGGTCTTCTCCGTGGCGGCCGAAGGCTTCTTGGCAGCAACCTTCGGCTTGGGAGCATTGGTCTTCTTCAAAGCGACTTTAACGGTCACAGCCTTTTTGGAAGCAGCCTTCTTTGCAGCAGGCTTCTTAGCAGCGGGCTTTTTCGCCGCGGTTTTCTTTGCAGGTGTATTTCTGACAGCCATCAGCCTTCCCTCCTCCTTGCCTTGAGCACAGGCTTGATGCCCATGACATCTTCAAACATCTGACCGCGCTTCTCGAACGCCCAAAGCTCGAAAGACATGTCGTCCGGAGATTCGCATACCGTAACAAATTTATCGTCCTTGACGCTGCACGTGATCTTTTTAGCCTTCTCCTTGTGCGAAGCGTCGCAGGAGTCTGCAATCTTCAGGATCGAAGTAAGCTTGGATACAACGACCTTCTGATTGGGAGACAGCAACGAATAGTAGTAACTGTCGTAAGGATTGCTTCTCGGATAGAGCCTGACGATCATGGCGACCATGTTGAGCTCCTCGTGATCCAATCCCATCAGGTTCGTATACTTGATAACGGAATAAGCGGCATCGCTGTGATTCCTTGCGTGAACGAACTTGCCTATCTCATGGAGGATTACCGCAACCTGAAGCAGGAGTCTGTCTCTTTCACCGAGGCCGCTGACGTCCCTTAGTTCGTCAAACATCATGAGAGCCGTCTTCTCGACGAACTCGATATGCTTCTTGTGAGATCTGTATCTTTTCGCGATCTGCCTTGCAGCCGAGATAAGATACTTCTCGGGAGCAAACGGAGCCTTGAGGCCGAGCGTCGTGTAGCAATGGTAGTAAACGATACCGTCAGACAGTGACGCGTGAGGCATATAGATCGAATCAACACCCGTGTATTCGAGCATGTTCTTTACGATGAGCGCCGTAGGCAAAAGGAGCGGAGCGATCATGGAAGGAACCTTGTCATTCAGGGTGAGATCCGAAGGACGGGTCTTAAGAAGATACTCATATACCTTGAGGAACTCTTCCTTCGTAAGTACGCAGGAACCCATTGAATCATGGCCTGAAAGCCTCTTTATGAAGCCCATCTCGCCTGAAAAAGCGATCAGGTTCCTGTATGTGATGCCCTTAGGCTCGACCGCGTGATAGTCATCGAGATCCTGTGCAATGAACTCTTCTATGACATCCTCATAATGCGTGGTCCTGCTCTGGAGATCCGAAAGCATTCCGGAGATCCTGAGAGAGCCCAATACGAGGTTCTGGCTGAAAACGAATTCCGACTTGTCATAAACCGATGCCTGGAGGGAACCCGAACCGATATCGAGGATCATGGTACCGTTCTCGATCATCTTGCCGAAATCGGGATACAGGGCCTGAACCGCGATCGTCTGATAATAACGCTCCATGGAATTATCAAGGACCTTGATCTTGAAGCCTGTCCTGGTCCTGACCTTCTCGATTACGATATCAGCGTTAGTGGCGTCTCTGAATGCGGAAGTCGCAACGCAGAAAACCCTGACGACGCCGTATTCACGGCACTTCTCGTCGAACATCTTAAGCACGCGGCAAAGTTCATCGACCTGTTCGGGCTGAATGGTTCCGGATCTGTAGCTCCTGGATCCGAGCCCCGTAAACTTACGGACAGCCTCTATTTCCTTGGGTTTGCCCTTAGCGTTGACTTCGAAAATCTTGATCCTTGCCGTAAGTGAGCCAATGTCGATCACGGCTATCAGTTTCTTTGGCATCCTTCGATTCTCCCTTTTCATTCGAGATTTGCGATTATCTTATCGGTCATCTCAGTGGTATTAACAAGTGTTATGTCTCTCTTATCTTCCTCGTCACCGTGGATAGCTATGTCAGGCGTTCTCGCGCCCTGTTCAAGCGTTTTCCTTACGGCCTCCGAGATGGAATCCGCAGCGTCATTCTCACCCAGATGAAGCTTGAGCATGAGTCCCACGGACAGGATCGATGCGATCGGATTCGCCTTATTCTGCCCTGCGATGTCCGGCGCGGAACCGTGGATCGGTTCAAAAAGTCCGGGCATTCCGGGATTACCCATGGATGCAGAAGGAAGAAGTCCGACCGATCCCGTAATCTGTCCGGCGAGGTCGGAAAGTATGTCTCCGAACATGTTGGACGTTACGATGACGTCAAAGGTTGCGGGCCTTGCGACGAGCTGCATGGAGCAGTTATCAACATAGAGGAACTCGAGTTCAACGTCGCTGTATTCTCCGGCGATCTCTTTTGCGAGCTGACGCCAGAGTCTGCTCGTATTCAATACGTTTGCTTTATCTACCAGGGTAAGCTTCTTGTTGCGGATGCGGGCAAACTCAAATCCGCGTCTTAGTATCCTAGTGATCTCCGCCTCGGAATAAGACTCGGTATCGAAAGCAACGATACCCTTTCTTGTTCCGTCGAAAAGCTTTTCGCTGCTCTTGTATGAACCCTGCTTGCCGAAGTAGATACCGCCCGTCAGTTCTCTGACGATGAGAAGATCGATCTTTCCGGGATTCTTCAAAGGCGAAACGTCTCCCAATTCCTTATAAAGAGTCGCGGGCCTTAAGTTGGCATAAAGATGCATGCCCTGACGAAGTCCGAGAATGGCCTGTTCCGGTCTCCTTTCGGCTTCGATCATGTCCCATCTCGGGCCTCCGACGGCGCCGAGGAGCACCGCATCGGAATCCTGTGCGGCCTGAAGCGTCTCGCCCGGAAGCGGCACGCCGAACGCATCTATCGCGCATCCTCCCGCTTTATATTCCGTTATCCTCGGTTCGAATCCGTACTTCTGAGCCACGGCTTCAAGAACCCTTACTGCCGCTCCGTTTGTCTCGGGACCTATTCCGTCACCGGGTATGGAAACGATGTTGTAAGATCTTGTCATACGATTCTCCTTACCGTTTAAATGCCTGTCCGGTCCTTCGTGTACTCAACCAGTCCGCCGCACTTGATGATCCCGTTTATGAA
Organism: uncultured Clostridia bacterium; assembly: GCA_946407705.1. Classification (GTDB taxonomy): domain Bacteria; phylum Bacillota; class Clostridia; order Saccharofermentanales; family Saccharofermentanaceae; genus Saccharofermentans. The sequence goes on from CAMJPC010000001.1 coordinate 171,078, forward strand.
ATCGGGGAACGGTCTTGACTGATACTTCTCATTTCTGGTTACGTTCTCGATTATTCCCGTATCGAAATCCGCCTTGATGACGTCGTCTTTCTGTATCGATGCCGCCGCCTCGGGGCACTCAAGGATAGCAAGTCCGACGTTGATGCAGTTCCTGAAGAATATCCTCGCAAAGCTCTCTGCTATGACGAGAGAGATTCCGCTTGCCTTGATCGCGACCGGGGCGTGCTCTCTCGAAGAACCGCATCCGAAATTCTTTCCTGCGACCAATATGTCGCCTTCACTGACTGTTGCAGCGAACTCCTTATCAATGTCTTCCATGCAGTGCTGGCGGAGATGTTCGGGATCGCTTGAATTCAGATATCTTGCGGGAATGATGACGTCGGTATCGACGTTGTCTCCGTACTTAAATGCTTTACCGGTAACTATCATCCTGCACCTCCGTCAAAGTTCGTCAGGTGTTCCGACGCGTCCCAATACGGCAGAAGCCACAGCCACGGGAACACCGCTTAGTATTACCTCGGAACCGGTATCGCCCATACGTCCGACGAAATTCCTGTTAGTGGTGGATACGCATCTCTCGCCTTTAGCGAGAACGCCCATGTGTCCGCCGAGGCAAGGTCCGCATGTGGGAGTCGAGATGACGCATCCCGCATCATCAAAGATCCTGAGCCATCCTGCTTCAAGAGCATATCTGTAGATCTTCTGTGAACCCGGGATAATGATGCATCTGACATTCTCATGGACCTTCAATCCCTTAAGGATCTCAGCTGCGGCACCGATGTCTTCAAGTCGTCCGTTAGTGCAGGAACCGATGACGACCTGATCGATCTTGAGATCCTTGCAGTCTTCCGCCCTGCACGTATTGGAAGGAATGCTCGGAAGCGCGACCGTGAGAGGAACGTCAGAAAGATCGATCTCTATCGTCTGAGCGTATTCAGCATCTTCATCAGCCGTATAGATCTTGTATTGGCTCTTGGAAAATCTCGCGGGGTTGGTTTTCGCTATGTATCTGAGAGTATATTCATCAAACGGGAATATGGCGTTCTTTGCTCCGCACTCGATAGCCATATTGCAGATCGTAAGCCTTCCGGCCATCGAAATGCTCTTCAATCCCTCTCCTTCAAATTCGAGTGATTTGTAAAGAGCGCCGTCAACACCTATCATGCCGATGATGTGAAGGATAAGATCCTTGCCGGTAACGAACTTGTTAAACGTGCCCTTGAGAACTACTTTGATCGCTTCGGGAACGCGGAACCACGTGACTCCTCTTGCCATCGCGCATGCAAGATCCGTAGAACCGACACCCGTCGAAAAAGCTCCGAGCGCGCCGTATGTGCATGTGTGGGAATCGGCTCCGATGACCATGTCACCCGGCAGAACTATTCCGTTATCGGGAAGGATTACGTGCTCGATACCCATCTCATGACGGCCAAGTTCGTAGAAGTGTCTTACTTCCTGCTCTCTTGCAAAACATCTCATGGTCTTGCAAAGCTCAGCGGATTTGATGTCTTTGTTAGGAGTAAAGTGATCCTGGATCAGACAGACTCTTTCCTTATCGAAAACTTTGTCAAATCCCATCTCCTTGAAGATCTTAATTGCAGGCGGAGTGGTGACATCGTTGCCAAGAACGTAATCGAGTTTTGCTTCGATAAGATCTCCGGCCTTGACTTCAGGCACCCCGGCATGGTCCGCCAGGATCTTCTGCGTAATCGTCATGCCCATGTGAAGTACCTCGTTAAGAATGATTATGTAAAAATATTACAACATTATCCTTCTTACTTAAAGAATAATATTTTAATCATTCCTCTCCGAGTTCGAAGTATTCCTCGTAAAGTTCGTTAAGTTTTGCCGCTATCTCGGCGTAACGCTTATACTCTTTTTCGCCTGCGTCGACACCGAATCTTGATTCGATCTCCTTCTGCTCTTCTTCAAGTGCGCGTGTCTCTTTCTCGATGTCTGAAAGACGCTGGCGGCGCTTCGCGGATGCCACCCTGTCGGCATTTTTCTTCTTAACGGGTTTCTCTGTAACCTTAGGCTGTTCTTCAGTCTGCTTAACGGTATTTCTTACGGATTTTCTGTAGTATTCATACTTCTCAAATTCAGAAGCGGTACCGTCGGCAAAACCCAAAATGTCATCGGCGCATTTCTCAATAAAGAATCTGTCGTGCGATACGCATATTACCGCACCGTCGTAATCCCTGATGGCATCTTCAAGTATCTCTCTTGAATTGATGTCAAGGTGATTCGTAGGCTCATCGAGGAAAAGGATGTCAGGACTCTCGCGGAGCAGACAGCACAGATAAAGCCTGGATCTTTCTCCGCCGGAGAGATCTCTTATCTTTTTGTATGCGTCATCTCCCCTGAAACCGAATCTCGCAAGAAGGGATCTCGCCTCAGTCGTCTTTATCCCTTCGCTTCTTTCAACGAGTTCGTCGAAACAGGTGGCGTCTTCATCTTCAAATGGAACGAACTGGCCCATGAATCCGCAGCTTGTTCCGGAAGCTATCATTACTTTTCCGGAAGTACCGTATGCTTTTCCGGCGAGCATGTTGAGAAGCGTTGTCTTGCCGCATCCGTTAGGTCCGCAAAGGAACAGTTTCTCATCTGCTTTGAGTATGAACGATATGCCGGAGAAAAGATCGTTCTCACAATCATCGAACTTTTTGGATACTCCGGTCACTTCGAGAAGTATCTTGTCTGATTTACCGGACCTTTCAACAGGGATCGCGGCAAAGCTCATTTTCGCATACTGCGCGGGAAGCTTGGCTCTCTCTCTTTCAAGAATGTCGGAAAGTTTATCGACTACTTTCTCACGCTGGTGATAACCGGAGATGTTTCTGTGTGAGAGCATGGTCTGCTTTACATCAAGCTGATGTGAAAGCTCCGCTTCAAGATTCTCGATCACGGCTGTCTGCGTCTTCAGAAATTCTTCTTTCTGGATAACATAATCGGAATAATTACCGCGGTATTCGGTGATCCTTCCGCCGTCCAGTTCGATAACGCGGTTGGCAACCGCATCGATGAAATGTCTGTCGTGAGTGATTACGAAAACAGCTCCGCCGTATGAGGAAAGAAAACTCTCAAGCCATTCGACCGCTTCGATGTCCAGGTGGTTCGTAGGCTCGTCCAACATTAGGATGTCAGGATGTTCGACAATGAGACGCGCAAGACAAACGCGCATCTTCTCGCCTCCCGATAACGCGGAAAAATCAGTTCTGTTGCCGTCTACCGTGCTTCCGAGACCAAGACCTCTCAAAGCATCAGCAAGTCTGTATTCGTAATCGTATCCGCCTGCAGCTTCATATTCGGCACGAGCATCGGAATACTCATTCATCTTGTTTTTGAGTTCAACTGAATCAGGATCTGATTCCGAAAGCTTTGATATCTCCTTTTCAAGAGATGCTATGCGTTCATCAAGTTCAACCAGCTTTGCGGGTTTTAAAGTTGCAGATGAGAGATCCTGCTCTTCTATTCTTTGCGAAAGATAACCTGCGATGGTCTTTCCGTGAAGGAATACATCACCGCCGTCAGGTGTTATCACGCCTCTTATTATCTTGAACAGAGTTGATTTACCAGCGCCGTTATCACCGATAAAAGCGATCTTGTCACCTTTGTTCACGCGAAAAGAGACGTCGTCCAAGACGTTTCTCTCACCATAGTTTTTAGAAATGTTCTGTACGGTTAATAAAGGCATGAACAAAAGATATACATTATCGGCGATAAAAGCAACCATAAAAAAACTCCCGGAATGAATCCGGGAGTAAATGATCAAGAAGTTGTTCTAAGATCAGAAGAGGTCTACACCCTTACCGCTCTCATCATAAGCCTTCTTCTCAGCTGCGTTGACCCAGATCTTTGCAGCCTTGGGAAGCTTCTTAGCGATTGCAGCATTGGAGATTTCCTGTCCATCGATCTGGAAGAAGATCTCAACCTTCTTAGCAGCAGTAGCCTTCTTAGCAGGAGCCTTCTTTGCAGCGGGCTTCTTAGCAGCAGGCTTCTTAGCAGCAACAGCCTTCTTTGCAGCAGGCTTAGCAGCCTTCTTTGCAGCGGGCTTAGCAGCCTTCTTTGCAGCAGGCTTAGCAGCCTTCTTTGCAGCGGGCTTCTTAGCAGCAGGTGCCTTCTTTGCAGCGGGCTTCTTAGCAGCCTTCTTTGCTGCAGGCTTCTTAGCAACAGCAGGCTTAGCAGCTACAGGTGCCTTAGGAGCCTCAGCCTTTGCCTCAACTTTAACTTCCTTCTTCTCAATATCCATACTTAGAACCTCCGTGTTATTTCTGTGTTGGATATATTTAATCTACATTTTTAGTCAAATTATGTCAACAAAAATAGAGAAAAAAGTATTTAGAAAAACAAACGCTGCGAGCCTTTTATTTGTTCACTTTACACACATTCGGATGCAGTTGTTTTCAGTGATGAAACGTATATTTTTTGCGGTGAAACATCACATGTTACCAATATGGTGCGTCCTAAATCCGATGCGGTGCTTTTATATTTCATGCAGATTATTGTAAGATTATCACATGAGAAAAACATATTTGATATTGCGCTGGGAATTGAAAAAAATATTCTCAAACTGGCATAAGACCGTCACATTATTTCTGCTCCCTGCAGTGCTTATGATGCTTGCTCTGAATATCTTTCCGCTTCTCATCAACTATATGTCGACCGGTTCTTTTTCCAAGAAGCCGATCGTGTTGGTAGGTGCTCCGAAATCATTTCACGACTACTGTAATGAGACGGCTGATGCGAATGTTTATTCATATACCGAAATGACTTACAGTGAGCTTTCTGTTCTTTTAAAGGATGACAATAAACTTAAAGAAACGCTCCGCGGCGGAACGGTGATCTGCTATTTCGGATCAGACGGAGGCAATGTATCATTTGATGATATTATTTCCTCCTACTATAAAGAATTGGTTAACGGTAACAGCGAAGCCGAAAGCAAAGCAGTCATCCTTTTGGGTTACGACGGAAACTCACTTACCGGAATGCTCCGTGCCCAGCAGTTCAGACAAGGTGTTTTGGAAAGTTATCAAAGCAGTCTCATCGACAGATTAGGCGGTGAATATGCAAACATCGGAAGTAATCTTTTCTCAACCGATTCATTTAATCCGGTAACCAAGCTCATGGACAACAGGTCTCCTGCCGATACCGCGGCTGCCAGGATCGTTCCCGGAATGCTTTTGATAATGATGTATTATTGCGTTTACTCTCTTTCAAGCGACATGTTCGCATCAGAGAAAGAACGCGGCTTCTGGGCAAAGCTCATCATGACACCGGTTTCCTCGGCACACATTTTCGCAGGAAAGATACTCGCGATACTGATCATAGTATCAGGCGCAACTTACATGACCGCATTATTATTGTTCCTTTCATCGTGGCTTAACACGGCAAACGATGCGATGTCTCTCCTGCCCTTCGGCATGATGCTTACGCCTTCAGAACTTCTGATACTGATCCTTACGGTTCCTTTTACCGTCTTTGTCATGACGGCCGCATGCATCTCAACGATATTCTCATTGAAAAAGATGCAGGATATTACCGTAAATCTTCAGTTGCCGCTTATCTTCTTCCTCGGTGATTTCTTCATCCAGATGTTCAGAGGGACCAGACCTATGACACTCGAATACTTTATTCCGATGCATAACAGTCTTGCGCTCATGAGTGAGACTTATCTCGCGCAGGAAAAGCTCTGGCATGTGATCGTGGTATTTGCAGTAAACGCAATAGTCGCACTGATCGCATTAAGAGCCACTTACAAAAAGGAGGGCTTATATGATAAGCGTAAAAGACATTCATAAAAGCTACACCAGAGACAGTGAGACGATCAAAGGCGTTTCTTTCGAGATCGGCAAAGGAACGATATTCGGACTTCTCGGACCAAACGGTGCCGGAAAGACCACTCTCATGCAGATCATCGCAACGCTCATGAAGCCCACGAGCGGTTCTGTTGAGATCGCAGGAATGTCGCCTGAGACTGATCTTCTTAAGATACATAAACTGATAGGTTTCCTTACAACGGAGATCAAGCTCGATCCGGTCTCCACTCCGGATCTCCTCTTTGATTTCTTTGCCGATCTTTACGACATTCCCAAAGACGAGATAAAGAGCCGTAAGGAAAAAGCATTTAACAGATTCGGCATCACTCCCTTTGCAGACAGGAGGATCTCGGAACTCTCAACCGGCATGAAGCAGAAGATCTCGATCGCAATCAGTCTTTTGCATGAACCTCCGATAATCATTTTCGATGAGCCGACGAACGGTCTTGACATCCTCACGTCAAGACAGGTAACGGATTATCTCAAAGAACTCCGCGACGAAGGAAGATGCATATTGTTGTCAACACACATCTTCTCGGTTGCGGAAGAACTCTGTGATGATGTTGCGATACTTGTTGACGGAAGAATAGTCGCACAGGGAACGGTCGAGGAACTGGTCAAGCTGTCCGGCGAAAAGAATTTTGAAGAAGCTTTCTTCAAGATCTATGTGGATAACCATAAGGAAGACAAATGAGTAACGGTAACCGAAAGACCTGGATCAGGGGAGCAAAGACTTTAGCCGCAAGTTTCTTCAAGAAACACGGCCAGATGGGTGCGCAGGCGCCCAATTCGACATTCCTGATCTCGCTCGGTTTCGTAGCCGTTATTTCCTTCACGGTTCTTTCCTGGTTCTGGTGGTGGTTCCCCTATCACCTTTTCAGTGATGAAGTCTACGATGTAGTGGTCGTAAATGCCCCTCAGTCATTCATAGATTACAATCAATATATGCAGAAGAGCCGTGACGAGCGTTCTGCCGAATACGGTTCGCGCACAAACTGGATCCAGAACTGGGGACACATGACGTTCTTCAAGTACCATTACGACGGTTACGGATGGACTTCTTTCGTATATAAAGAGAATCCCGCTCTCTACGATTTCGTGACTTTCGGAAAGTGGATGCGTGAGAATGACGCGTATCTGACTGTCGTATTCCCCGAAGGTTTTGATGAAAAGGTAACTGCACGCACAAAAGACCACACACTTCCCAAGCCCGATATCCTCACGTATTACCGCACGAATTCTCTCGAATATACTTCAATGAAGAAGGAATTCATCGATGAATACCTGCACGGATACCAGGATTACATGCGTGAGAAAAACGGATGGGCATATTCCAATGTCCGTGATTCGGAGATAATCGATGACGCAATGGAGTTCGGTGCTCAGAGCGAAGGCAGAAACGCAATGCTCGATACGCTCGGACGTTCCTTTGTCCCTCTGCTCATGTTCATCGTTATCCTCTATGCCGCGATGAGCTCCGGAACAAATGTCATTGCAGGGCAGAAAGAACTTGGCACGTTTACCGGAATACTGATGACTCCTGTACCGAGGAGCGCGATCATATGCGGTAACCTTTTGGGTGTAACGCTCAAAACGCTCATCCCTACATTCATAGTCTCGGTTCCGATGCTTGCGATACCGTACTATTTCACTCACGGGATCATTCCGGTAATCATCATTCACATTCTCGTGCTTACTGTCTTCGTAGCATCAGTAACGCTGCTCATTTCGGTAATCAACGATACAGTAGTATCCGCGCAGACATCCTTCCTGCCCGTATTCCTGATCCTCGTTTCCGTATGCGTAACCTGCATTCAGAATGCCACCGAACGTGAAGAATTTTTCTTGTATCTCCCCGTCTACGGCCAGTTCTACGGAATCGGAGACGCCCTTGCAGGCAATCTCAATCTTGCAGGTCTCATCGTAGCTTCGTTTATCACGCTGGTCCTCGCGGTATTTGTCTCGATGATCTCCGAAAGACTCCTTCACAACGAGCGCTATACGGTATCTATCGATCCTGTTACCGCGAAAGAGATCCGCCAGGCCAAAGCCGGCAGACGTACGATCATGGATACGGCAGATAAGATCACCGATAACATCGTTTTCTTCATCAGGGAAATGCTCTATCCGTTAATGCTTCTCGGCGGATTCCAGATGCTGGCGATCATACCCGTTGCAATCTCCTACATGCGCCGCGCGGAATATTCGCAGTTCATAGCTGATCTTCAGAACGTTGCTACCGTTCCCCAGATAATGGACAAGTGCTTTGAGATAATCGGAATATTCCTAGGCAATCCCCTGTTCCTCATCCTGATGACGGTTGCTTATTTCCTCATGATCGCCGCATGCATCCTCCGTTCAAAGAGGGTGTTTAAAAAAGATACGATTCGTGAAGCATTGGACGTTTGCGGAATGCCCGTAAACAATCCCAAGAAGGTATTGAAAGATTACGTTCTCGGATTTGTCGCAGGCTTCCTCATGATGACCGGAGTATGCCTGATACTGAAGTTCACCGGCCAGGTTGATTTTACCGGTTTCGGTCTCGGAGAAGGCGCTCTCATGGTATTCATCCCGAATCTCTTGATGTGGTTCCCTCAGGGCGCAAGCGAAGAGCTCATCTTCAGGGGTTACATGATCCCCAGATTTGAACAAAGATACAAGAAAGCTTTTGCGATCTTCTTCTCTTCAGTCATGTTCTCGGTATTCCATTCACTGAACGCGGGATACACGCCGCTTGCTTCGGTCAATCTGTTCCTGATCGCTGTTCTTTTCGCTCTGATATACCTGAAGACGGGAAATATCTGGCTTACATGCGCAATGCATACGGCATGGAACCTCTCACAGGGCAACATCTACGGTCTGCAGGTATCAGGCAACAACGCGCACGCGGCATTGATCAACACGACTTATTCAGCCAATGCAAAAGACATCATTACAGGCGGAACGTTCGGACCTGAGGGCGGACTTGCGGTAACGGCAGTTTCCGTGGTCTGCATGATAATAGTGATTATCTCACTCGTCCTTCCCCGCAATCTCGCGGGCAACAAAGACTCCTGATGCGGAAGCATGTGACAGCGAGTGCGTAACGCCGCTGCCGTCACCTATCACATAAAGACCGGGATACCTTGTCTCAAGGCGGTCATTTATGGCAACTTCCATGTTGTAGAACTTAACTTCTACACCATAGAGAAGAGTATCGTCGTTTGCGGTACCGGGAGCGATCTTATCAAGCGCATAGATCATCTCGATGATACCGTCTAAGATCCTTTTCGGGAGTACGAGGGAAAGATCGCCCGGAGTAGCGTTGAGCGTAGGTCTGACGGTCGATTCCGCGATCCTGGATTCGTTGGTCCTTCTTCCGCGGATGAGGTCACCGAAGCGCTGAACGATTACGCCGCCGCCAAGCATGTTGGAAAGCTTTGCGATGGATTCGCCGTATCCGTTTGAATCCTTGAAAGGCTCAGAGAAATGCTTTGCGACGAGAAGCGCAAAGTTCGTGTTCTCGGACTGGAGTTCGGGAGCGTCAAAGCTGTGTCCGTTAACGGTAACGATGCCGTTCGTGTTCTCGTTTACGACATAACCGTTGGGGTTCATGCAGAACGTGCGGACCTTGTCCTCGAATTTCTCAGTACGGTAAACGATCTTACTCTCATAAAGAGCGGAGGTAAGATCGGAGAAAACAACAGCGGGAAGCTCGACTCTTACGCCGATGTCCACTCTGTTTGAATAAGTCTCGATATCAAGTTCGCTGCAGACCTTCTCGATCCACTTGCTCCCGGAACGGCCTACGGATACGATGCAGTTTTTGCATGTATAGTGTTCGCCTTCACACTCAACATCGTATGTGCCGTCTCCGTTAACCGCGAGATCACCTACCGGAGCGTTGAAATGGAATTCGATCTTGTCCTTGAGATATTCGTAGATATTTCCGAGAACCTGATAATTCTTATCGGTTCCCAAATGTCTTACCGAAGCATCAAGAAGATGGAGTTTGTTCTCCAGGCAGAGCTTCTTGAATCTGGTTCCGGCAGTGGAATAAAGCTTAGTGCCCTTACCGCCGTTTTCCATGTTGATGCCGTCAACGTACTTCATGAGCTCAAGGGCTTTTTCCTTGCCGATGTGCTCGTAAAGAGTACCGCCGAAGTCATTAGTGATGTTGTATTTGCCATCGGAGAAAGCGCCTGCTCCGCCGAATCCGCGCATGATCGCGCAGGTCTTGCAGTTGACGCAGCTCTTGACCTTCTTGCCGTCGATCGGGCACTTGCGTGACTCAAGCGGTCCGCCGGCCTCGAAAACCGCGACTTTCAATTCGGGTGCTGTCTTTGCAAGCTCATATGCGGAGAAGATTCCGCCCGGGCCCGCGCCTATGATAATGACATCGTAATTATTGGGCATCTTTCTTTACCACGGAATAAACCTTGTTTCTGAAGTCACAATCCTTCTTGTCTATAGCCGTATTGTACTGCACATATCTGTACAATTGGATAGCTTTTTTATCCTTTGGATCATTTACTTCTTCAACCGTGAAGAATTTCTTCTGTGATACCGAGTAATAACCAGCGGTGTTGATCTGAGGCACTTCGCTCCTGATGCTGTCGATGAGCTGGAAGTATCCGGGATACTTGATTCCAGCAGCCTTCATAACATCGAGTGCGAGATAGTTAACGCTCGTTATTCCGACTTCGTCGTTCTCATACTTCTTGACGAGCTCGGGATCCATCTCATAGTTTGTCCAGATAATGTAAGGAGTTACCCAGCTCGTGCTCTTACCGATACCGAAGTTGTTCGGGAATGAAGAAATGTTAGGCTGGTGATCGCCGAAGATCATGAGAGTGTACTTCTCATCCTTAGTCTTGAGGTAAGCGATGAGCTCCTCAAGAGCCTTGTCGCTCTGGTTAAGGCATGTAAGGAAAGTATTGACCTGAAGATCCATGCCCGTAACGATATTCTTAACGTACTGCTTGGGCGTGAAGTTTGTGAGGTTCTCCGTATAACCGCCGTGATTCTGAACGGTTACGAGGAATGTGAAAGACTTCTGGCCCTTCGGCTTAGCGTCAAGCTGCTTCATCAGGTTCTCATAAGCCTTGGAATCCGTGAGGTAGTTGTCACGCTGGAGATCGTTCTCAGTGAACTCGAAATCATCCATGGACATGAAGCGGTCGAAACCGAGCTTAGGATATACGTTAGGTCTGTTCCAGCCGTTTGCATAGTAAGGATGCATGGCTGTCGTCGTATAACCCATGTTCTTAAGTGCCCAGGGAAGCGAATATGTATCCTTGTTTACGTACTGGAGATAAGGAACAGCACCCATCGGGAGATATCCGCAGGAGATGCCGGTAAGGAACTCGTACTCGGAGTTCGGAGTATTACCGCCGTAAACAGATGTGGTTACCTTGCCGTGGAGTGTGTTCTCCTTGAGTGAACGCCAGTAAGGTGTAGGATCTTCCCTGCCGCCTACCATGGGCAGATAAGGTCTTACGTCAGTATAAGACTCGTTCATGATGACGATGATGTTGGAAGAATTATCATCAGCGGCACCCGGATAAGAAACATCGATGCCCGTATCATTGACCATTGCGTCAAGAGCCTGTGTGGAATAGCCTTCAGGCATTTCCGCAAATGAAGTGACGACGGTAATGGCGAAGTTCATGAGATAGCCGTTGAATCTGGAGCCCTTGTCTGACCAGTCCTGAGCTCTGTTGACCTTGCTCCAGCCCTTGATCATGACAACGAATCCGCCGATGAACAAAGCGGCAAGTACGGCGAAGACTGCGATCCTTATAGCGATGTGCTTAACAGCCGGCTTATCTTCCTTGATCCTTAAGCAGCAGATGATGTAAAGGACATAAGGAACAAGAACATACATTATGGGCTGGAGGATCGGGAACGTATAGTTTCCGACTACGTTTGCAGCCGTCTGCCAACTGAAGATGTCGTTATAGATGAGCTCATGTCCTCTGAACGTGTAAACGAAGAAGTTTGCAGTACCGAGGATAAGGAACGGCGCAGGCGTGATGGCTGCAGCGAGTCTTCTGGAGAGCTGAACCATTCTAAGGAAATAGTAAACTCCGAAAACGATGAGTGACTCGTTGACCCATCTGAAATGCTCGCTGTGATACATCTGGTTGTAGAGCCAGCGCTCACCCAATATCGTCTGGTGATGAGCGAGGTTTATCATCTGCAGGAAGTAAACGCTGAAAAATGCAGCGAAAAGCGGAAGTACTATCTCATAGATGACCCTCAAGACCTTCTTCTTGCCTGTTGCCTCACTATCGATCGTGACGGTAATGAACGTCAGAAGGAAAAGCAGAACGAACCAGATGATCGCGTCATAGAAAGCGGAAAAAGAAAAAACGATCCCGCAAGCCGTCAAAACAAATGCAGCGATAAGTCTGGGCAGATCCTTTTTGGTTATCTTTATGCTGAATTTCATGCCTAATGCCTCTATTTGTTTTAAAAATTTACGTGCATATTATAATACACGCGTTTAAAAACACAAATAAGGCAGATTAGGCATGTTTAAGGCATCAGGCCTTTACGTTTTTCAGCAGATAAGAGCAAGGAACGGCGATTACCAGCGCAGCTCCCGCCTGTATGAGATTAAACGGTATCGAAGCAGCAGCGGCAGCCACGTCATAAAGGAATACCTCAACTGCAAAGTATCCGGAGACCATGATCAGTTCGGCAAGGATGCCGGCGATGAGCCTCTTGACGATGTGCGGACGGTGTTCGGGATGTCTCATTATCAATCCTGCGACAAGTCCCATCAGGCCCTTGATGACAAAAGTCGGGATGATGTACATCGGGTATCCCGCGATGAGATCAGCTATCGCTGAACCTATGGCAGCCGGGAAAAAGGCTGCCGGGCCGATTACGTATGACGCGATCAGAATGACTGCGTCACCGAGATTTATGTATCCGATCGCCGTAGGGATCCTCAACTGCGTTCCAAGGAATACGAATGCGGCTGTAATTCCGCAAAATGCGATCAGACGAAGCGTTTTCTTTCTGTTTTTACCTGTTTTATTTTCACTCATTGCAATAACCTCCAAAGATCGGCGGGTTCCGAGCATATCGTTCCCGCTCCGTGTTCTTTTAAAAATGTGCGTGACTTGTATCCCCAGTCACAGCTGATCAGGTGAACACCGCTGTTCTGAGCTGTCTTGATGTCGACATCAGAATCACCGATGAACACGCAGTCTTTGGGTTCTACGTCTAAAGAACCCAAACATCGCATGACCATCTCGGGATCAGGTTTGCGGCACATTCGAGGCTGCGATCCCTGCACATAATCGAATGTGTTAGGGAAAAAGTGGTCGGTAAGGATCCTTGTCGGGATCTCGTCCTTGTTGGTAATGACGGCAAGGAGCATTCCCGCGGATTTGAGCTTAAGGAGCATCTCGGTGATGCCGTCGTAAGGCTTCGTCTTCTCAATGCAGTTGGAGGCATAGTAAGAAAGCCTGTCGTTAAGGACCTTTTCCTTAAGTTCTTCATCATAGGTTCCGGGATTGTCTGAAAGAGACAGTTCGATCATCTTTTCGACGCCGTTGCCGATGAACGTTTTGATCTGCTCTTCAGTCTGAGGAGGAAGACCATTCATCCTTCTGGCGGCGTTGAGCGCGTTTGCAAGTCCTGCAAGCGTATCAAGAAGCGTGCCGTCAAGATCGAAGCATGCGAGTCTGTACCGCATAAAACGCGCCCTCCCCTCCTATGTTCTTTCGCATTATTAAAACACCACCAACCCCGTAGGTTAATAGGGCAATGTAACTAATTTATAGAAAACGTTCCCCCTGCGTGCTAACATTATTACAAAAATCATCAGGAGTAAACAATGAGCGTAATACTTTTTAAAGATATGGAAATGAACGGCGTTTACGATACCAAGATCATCGTCAACACCATCTCCGAGAAGAACACCGCAGGCGGCAAGCCGATGCTCCGCATCATGATCTCTGACGGTACTGAGAGCGTCTCCGCCGTCATGTTCGATACCACCAAGAAGAACCTTACTGACACAGGCGTCAAGGAAGGCATGCCCGCGCAGACAAAGATCCATATCGATCCGTTTGGAGGCAGAAGCTACCAGATCCAATATCTCAAGCCTACAGTACTTGATGACAACGAAAGGACCGCTCTCGTAAGAAAGCCGCCGATCGATCCGAAGAATCTTTTCGTTAACATTATCCGCAAGATCAAGTCTTCTTCAGGAAGAGAATACGATCTTAATTCCGTTGAGATCCCCGAAGACGATTACAGCCTCACTGCCCTTGCCATAAGGCTTCTCGTTAAGAACGGAAAGTCATTTGTCTCTTCATCGGCCGCGAAATCAATGCATCACAATCTCTACGGTGGTCTCGTATACCACACTTCGAGAATGGTCGACGCAGCTTTTGCTATCTGCGATGTTTATTCCATGCTGGACAGGGAACTTCTCGTCTGCGGCACCGCCATTCACGACATAGGCAAGCTCAAGGAACTCTACACCGCTGATACAGGCGCTGCTTCATACACGACCGAAGGAAGCCTTCTGGGACATGCTCTGCTCGGAATAGAGATGATCGATGCGGAAGTTGCTGAACGCGATGCTACTGCCGGAAAAGAGACATACGACCGTGATGACATCATGTGCATCAAGCACCTGATCGCATCGCACCACGGCAAACTCGAATGGGAAGCGATAAAGCTCCCTGCAATGCCTGAGGCAATGGTACTCCACGAATTGGACATGATCGATTCCAGGATCTACATCTATGAGGAAACCCTGTCCAAGATCGAACCCGGAACGCTCAGCGAACCCGTTTTTGGCATAGCGGCAGACAAGACCAGCACTCCCCTTTACAAGAGGAAGAAAAACTGATCAGGCTTTATCAAGCGTAAACTCAAAAGTCTCGCAGTATTTGATGCCCTTCTTTATAGGCTGAAGTGACACGTTGTCTGCGGTTCTCTCGATCTCCTTCATTCCGAAATCGCAGAAGAACTCGCAGTAGTCGTTGTTCATGAGCTGTTCTTCATGAAGGTATTCATTCATCTGTTCAGGCGTATAAGGGAGCACCGTGAAATCAAATTTCGGAGTGCTCGTAATCCTCTTTATCGTGATCGAATCCCCCGCTTCGTTCGTCAGCTTAACGATCCTGGTATCCGTGTGAGATGAGTTCTCTGCAGGCCTTGCATAAGGATGATAGATCTTATCCGTCTCAGCGGAGAAAACGCCTATCCTTGCGGAATTCTTACGGTCTGCGTAAGACTCGCCCGGACCTCTTCCGTACCAGGAACACTGTGCTCCGCCGCTTACTATCGGGAATCTGATCCCGTAGCGCACCATGTCGTATTTCGGAGTGAACTGCAAAGTTACCCTCATCTTGTCAGCAGAAGGAACCTCGTAGTACATCAGGACTTCGCCGTTCATGGCAAAAGACTTGAATCTCGATACCATCGTAAAGCATCCGTCCTTCTTGCCGTACTCCGATCCTATGTAGCGGATGGATTCCTGTATGTGTTCGTAATCGCTCTCCTTGGAGAAGACCGTTTTCGCGAGGATGAAGCTCCTGTCCGTTCTGTCGATGTTTGACGGACATCTGTAGAAGCTCGGACGCATGGGACCCTTGAGGAAGTTGAATCCGTTGACGGAAAGTACAGAGCATCCTGCAGGTTCCTTGGCAAAACCGATCCGGAATCCTTCACCGTTGATGTAAAGCCGCTTGGGATCAGAGCTCAGTGTCGTGCCGGTAACCAGCTTCATCGGAAGCTCCGTCTCTTCGGGAATGTCTATTCCGGTTTCCGGAGTGCTTATTCGCTCGACGATTCCGTCCTCGTCTTCAGAGCCGGCGTCTTCAGGTACCTGAAGGACATTGTCCTTAACAGAAGTATCAGTACCCGCAGGAAGCGCTGCAGCGGAATCTTTGCTTTCCAGAGCCTCCTGACCTTCGCCTGTCTTTACCAATACGGGGCTTGATATGGAATCGCAGATGATGTCCTGATAGAACGCTATCTCATAGCCTGCTTTCGCATAGTATGTATCATTTCTGAGCCTCATCGAAATATCAAAAACAAGCTCTTTGGTCATTGCGCTGTCGTACAGATCGATAAGATCGATCCTTCCCTCTCCCCATCCGGGATTCAGGAACATCGACTTGGTAAACGGGAACTTTAACGTTCTCGAACCGTAAGGCTCTATCTCGCCGATGCTGCCCCTTCCCGATGCAAGCGTCTTGCCGCCCAGAAGAAGCTGCCATACGAGTTCCAGTTCTTCCGTATAGGCAAACGGGCTCATGTTGCGCATGGTAAGGTTTGCGGGATCGCTTACGGAAGCGAAGACCGCGATCATCTGGCACTGTTTCTTGATATCGAGATAGATCGGATGCGGGCTTCTTTCAGCATCGACTATTCCCTGTCCGATGCAGGAATTCTCCTTCTGTTTTCCGCCCACGAGATCCGCGTGATGGATCCACTTATACATCGTGTCATCGTCGGTGAAACGCGTTCTTCCGGGTATCGTCTCGAAAAGATTTCTTCCGGATTTGTTGAGCGTGAAGATCTTCTTCCTGTCAAGGCAGAGATCCACCCACGGTCCGAAAACAACACCGGCTTCATTCGGGAAAGGAATAAGATCCGATACGCTCTCCTGCTCCTTGCCCTTCTTGCCGTGATTCTTCTTATCGGCAGCACAATACCAGGGACGTGTGTCATCTATGAGCTGACATTCGTGCTTAAATCTGATCGCCTTATCGATGTTGAAATTGTAATCCTGGAATCCCCACAAGACTACGCTGGGATGGTTCATCGCCGCTTCAACATAATCTCTCATGAGGAAATCCGCGGCCGTCGCTATGACATAGATGCCGTACTGGTCACAGAGATTGAGGAACTCGTCGGAAAGCGGGAATCCGTCGGCGATCACGCCGTTGATACCTGCGCGCTTCATTAAGATGATGTCCTGACGCATGCGGTCCTGGGGAACGGCGATGCCGCCCTTAGGATCGAATTCATAGTATTTGACGAGCTGGAGATTGATCCTTCTGTCATTGATGTTCAATTTACCCTGAACTATCTCGGCTGTCCTGAATCCGAAGCGCTTCTTTTTCGCGACAACGATCCTGCCTTCTGAATCCATGACCTCGAGAACGATATCGTACTGTACGGGTGTGGAGTCTGACCATTCGGCAACGTCGAGTGCTACGAATTCCGTCTCCGCCCTAGTCTCCTTGTTAGCATCCACAACGCCCACAATGCCCTGATTCTGGTTCCTGAGGTTAACGAACGGGAGTTTGTACGGATCGTACTCCGCGCGCGCCTCCAGGAGCGATACCCTGACCGAATAAGGGATCATGAAATTCGTATGGTTTCTCATCGAGAAATCGACCTTGACCAGGAAGTCACCGTGAGGAACTCTTGAGGCCTTGCCTCTTTCGGAAAGGCTGTTGATCTTGGCGACCTCGGTAATGTATGCCTCAGGGCAGTATTCAAGCTTAACGTGAAGATTGGACAGTTCGAGGAGCGCATCAAAGACCAGCATTATCGGTCTGAAGATGCCCGCGAAGCCATAGTTCATGATGTCCAGGATAACGTGACCGCTGTCATCCCTGTCATATCTGTTTACTATGATGACGATCTGGTTGATGCCTGCGATGGCGGCCTCGGAAATAAGCAGACGCTTTCTCGTCAGAACGCTGTGAGAACTGCAGATGAGCTTGTCGTTTACATAAACCTGAAAGCTTCCGCAGATACCTGATGTTTCCAAATAGATGGCTCTCTCAAGATCTTCAGGCGAAAAGACTGCGGTAGTCCTGTAGATACCCGTCTCATCATCTTCCGAACGTGTGGAGCTTCTTACGTACTTATCGCTTATCGTGTCTTCGTGACGCGCAGTATTGTCGTTTAATCTTTCGGGATACTCGTAAAGGAGATTCTGAGGAAGTCCGTAGCCTTCCGTCTGCCATGTCGAAGGGCAGTTGACGATATCCCATTCGGTATCGTCAAAAGAACGGAGCATGGCACCGAAAGGAATCTCGGTATCACCGTGGGCAAGATAGAATTTCCAGGTCTTAAGAGGCCTGTGATATGGAGAAACGACCTTGCCGAATTCCGGCATTACGCGGTCGTTGTATATGAAGTCGAAAGACTCATAAGGCAGGAAGCCGTCGTTCGAATATGTGAATTCCAATGTCAAACGCCTCCTTTACTTGAAAATGGCGACAATTAACTACTGTAATTGTAACATTAAAGGCGTTTGACTAAGTTTCATAAGCGTTACAAATAAGAACGCGCGGGTTTAGTATCTGATGCCTGCGATCTTCCACTTTCCCTTGATGCGGACGATGTAAAGACGTGCTGTAGTCTTTACGACTTCCCTATCTTTGGAACCCCAGAACATTTCCATGTGCTGCTCAACATAAGCTTCAACATAGTAGATGTCCTTGGTGTAGCAGATGAATTCCTTGACCTGTTCGTTCTTGATGTCAACCTTGCCGTGTCTTGTGTACCACTCACGGGAGGAGTTTCTCTTGATGTCTCTCAAAGTCTTGGAATTGCTCGGGAAATACTTATCCAAAGCATAGTTTCCGGCATCCTGCGAAATATAGTTTGCAAAGTCCTTGGTAAAAGAGATGGCGAACTTCTCGACTTCTTCCTTGTCAGTTGCTTCCGCACGGAACTTGATGGAATACTCACCCGTGGTCTTGTCCTTCTCGGGCTTGACCTCAGCGCCGTCCGCATCAGTCACCTTGATGACGGGTTCTTCATAGAAACCCTTGGCCTCATAGACGCACATAGCGGGAAGTTCCGCATAAGGCTTAAGATACTTGTTTTCGGCAAGCTCTATTCCCTGCTGTGTCTTATAGGCAACAGGAACATCCTTGCCGTTGATCGTAAGCTTATAGGATTCGGGAATCGTAATCTTGAGATCGTACTGTGCAGCTGAATAGAACTCGAGCTTGTCAGATTTCCACGCCTTGAATCCGTAAGGAGGATTCTGCGTCTCGTCTTCCGCGAGCTTTAACTTTGCGATGATCTCGTTGCCTGCGACAATGTAATACTCAGGCGCGTCTTCCGCATAGTCTTCAGTCTGCTTATAAGTGAATTCCTTGCCCTTGATGAGGTTAAGGATGAATCCTTTTACCGAGCCGTCGTTCTCGAATTCGGAAAGCTGTGGTTTATCTTTATACAGAGCGTAGAGCGAATCTATATCATTGTTCGCAAAAAGCTGAATAGCATTATCCGCCTGATGGTAAGGAAGGCTGTCCTGATAGAGCTTCTCGTATTTTCCGAGGAATCCGTTGAACCAGATGAGACCGCCGGCGATCGCTATGGTAAGAGCCACGAGCCAGATGATGAGCACTTTCGTGAACTTGCTTATCTTCGGTTTATTCTGCTTTTCCGCCTGTTCGGCATTCCCGGTCTTCTCGGTCTTCTCAGGTTCTTCAACCTTTTTGACGGGTTCTTTGTCTTCCCTGACTGCAGGCTTTCTTGGCTTTGCGGGAGCCGGAGCTGCCTTAAGAGAAGGTTCTGCGCCCTTTGCAGGAACAGGCCTCTTCTCATTAACTGAAGGTCTTGAGGGTTTTGCGGGCATTCCTGTCTTTACAGGCTTTCCGTTCTGTTCAGTCATACGTCAACTCAAGCCTCCTTGGAAGAGGTTTCAGCCTTAGTGGAAGCATTCTTGGGAAGTACGACAAAAGCCGTAGGCATCTTTCTGCTCTGTCTGATGCTGGAACTTGATACGAGTTCCTCGTTGTTGTACCACATTGCAGAAGACATTCCGCCGTCAAGGTTTGCCGCGTTGACAGCACCGTATTCCTTCATTACCTCGATGAGATCTGCCATTGTGGCACCCATCGAAGCCGTCTTTCTTCCTTCGATGACGAGGAGGAGAACTGCCCCGTCCTCACGCTGTCCTATTGCCGTTCTCGGATTGAGACCGCCGCTGTTTCCGCTGTACTTGGCAGCCTTGCCGTTTACGATGAGCGTAGGTCCGAATGAGACTGCGTCCCTGACACCGATGTTGAGAGCCTGCTGGCCCGTCATTCTTCCGACTACGAGTACGTTGTCCTTTGTAAAGCCGTAAACGTCATATGTGCCATTGGGATAACCCATCCTGAGCTTGCCGTCTGCGATGACGATTCCTTCTGGCCATCCGCCGATGCCCATACCGCCCTTGTCTTCGTACTTACCGCCGTTGACGCCGCCTACGGCACCTGACTTTTCGATGTGCTCCTTGAGAGTGTATCCTGCGCCCCTGTGGTTGTATTCTTCGAGGGTCGATACCTTAACTCTTGAAGGGTCCTCTACGACCATCATGACACCGCGGTACATGGGTCCGCTGATCTCATGGATCTCAACACCGTCTCCGTCCGGATCGAAAGGATTGACTGCAGCAGCTGCGGCCTTGCTCTTGTTTTCGCCGACTTTGACGAGTTTTGTATCAGTGATGGTATCGAATTCCTGTGTCTTGTTCCTGTTGAGGATATCCTGGATCTCTTCTTCTGAAAGGATCAGCTGAGCCATGACTCCGCCTACGGAAGATTCCATGACTGAAGATACGAACTGGTCACGCAGATGCGGAGAAGGTCCCTTCATGATGATCCCGAGGAAAGAATAGAATCCCGCAAGGACTATCACAAGCGAGAATACAAGTACGACGGAGCCTCTGCCTAACGCAAGGAGTGCCGTCTTAGCGATCTTGCGTGCAAGCTCTTTCTGCTGTTCTTTTCTTTCAGCCTCAGCCCTTAACGCTTCCTGTCTCGATACAGTTCTTCTGACAGGAACTGATACGCTGCCTGCACCTGCTCCAGAAACGGCAATTGCTCTTCTCTGGATGGGAGGCGTGGCTCCGGGTCTCCTGACGGCAACAACGCCTGCGCCGTTTCTTACCTGGACATGACCCTTTACGTTTTTGGCTGCGTTCGCATTTACTCTGTTTGCAGATGACGCCTTGATGGGCGTCTTAAGCCTGTTCTTCCGGTCGTCAACCCACATGATGCTTCTGCCGGCAAACTGATCGTTACGGCGTGTGGGCAAATTCGAGTAATTTGCGGGCGGAGTATTCCTTCCTGCTGCTACGGGCTGCTCGATCGTCATCTTTCTCGTCTCGTAGGCGGCAACGACCTTATCGATCATCTCATTTCTGCCGTCTTCTGAGAGGCTCTTCATCTTCTGATAAAGCGCCGACTTTTTCGCAGGGTCGAGGCCCGCAACTATATGCTTAAACTTTGTAACATTGTTATCGCTCATATCCAGTTTCCCTTCAAAAACTCAAACCTATATAAAAGGCTTAACATAAGGGATTATACAAAAAGGATATTGGCGGAAAGCCGTTGTAAGCAAACTGTAAAGATATCGAAAAAACGGGGTAAAAAAAGGACTGCGTGATCGCAGTCCTTCTTTGGTGCCCAGAGACGGAATCGAACCATCGACACGGGGATTTTCAGTCCCCTGCTCTACCGACTGAGCTATCTGGGCAAAAAACAAGCCGGAAATTGCGGAACAAGATCCGGCTTGATTGGCGACGCAGAAGGGTCTCGAACCCTCGACCTCCAGCGTGACAGGCTGGCGCTCTAACCAACTGAGCTACTGCGCCGTATGGTGGAAACTACAGGGCTCGAACCTGTGACCCTCTGCTTGTAAGGCAGATGCTCTCCCAGCTGAGCTAAGCTTCCAACAGCTGTGCGTTTTTGAAACGCGAATGAATTATAAAATAACTTGCACGTGCTGTCAACAAGTATTTTACGTACGGGAATAGTATACGTAAAGATATGCGTTTCCGTCGGGTTCCTCATCAATGATGTAAACCACGTTTTTCTCTGTATCTTTGCCCAGTTTGGAGCCCATGATCCAGATGATCGCGCCGCTCTTGGGCTGGGGCTTTATGGACGCTTTTGTCAGCGCCTGCTCTGCGTACTGGTTATATCCGTCAATGCCGCAGTAACCGCCTCCTCCGCCGTATCCGATGCTGAGAACATTTATATAGTTCTCCAAGTCATTGTTCATGATCCTGAATTTAGCCTCGTAATACTGTCTCATAAAAAGAAATCCGGCCTTATTGATCTTCTCGAGCCTCAGGTTGGGATCATCCGCGATCGGGACCGCATTCGTCCTGCTGATCAAAGCGCTAGAACGGTCATAGTAAAAACCGACGCCCATTACGATCACGAGGATCACGGTAATGAAAATAAGTACGATCTCTTTTTTCTTAAGTCCCATATATCTGCTCCGTTTCAGGAAATATTGTACAATTCGTTTCCGTTATCATAGGTTATCCTGGCCGCTTCTTCAAGGGAAATGCCTTTTATCTCCGCAATCTTCATGCATACGTAAGGCACGTGGCAGGGTTCGTTTACGCTTCCCCTGTTGGGTTCAGGCGTAAGATAAGGGCTGTCAGTCTCGATAACTATGCGGTCGAGCGGCGTGCCTCTCAGTACTTCCGGCGTCTTTTTGTTGTTCTTGAACGTAAGTGGTCCGTCAAAGCCGATGAAAAATCCCATCTTTATAAGTTCCTGAGACGCCTCGGGAGAGCACGAGCAGCAGTGGCATACACCGGGCAGCTTCCTGAGCTTCCCTTCCTTATGGAACCTTCTGAGGATGTCCAGGCAGTCGCCTGTCGCGTCCCTCTCGTGAAGGATGAAGGGAACGTCGTATTCGTAAGCAAGCATCAGCTGCTTCTCGAAAACTTCCCTCTGGACGGTTCTCTCGGACAGGTCATAGTAATAATCAAGTCCGATCTCGCCTATTGCCAGGATCTTGGACCCTTCCCTGCTTTCCATGCATTCCCTGAGGTAAGCTTCGACATCCGCGTCATAGGTCTTTGCCTCATGAGGATGGATCCCTACGGAAGCGAAAAGTTCCACTCCGGAAGTGCCGCTAAATCCGTCTGCAGCAGCCACTGCGGCCATCGAAGACTCTTTTGAATCCCCCGGTATCAAAATGCGTGTAACGCCGCTTGCAGCGCATCTGGCGAGGATATCCCTGATATCCGTTCCCGCCTCTTCATATCTGCGGTCATAGATATGGGCATGAGTATCAAAGAAACTCATGCCCTGATCTTCAGGTTTGAAATAACTGATCTCTCTCACGATATCAGGAAATGTCGGATCCCGGCTTAACGGAATCGGGGAACTCGATAACGCGGTAACCGTCGCCGTGCTTTACGGAGAGGATCATGCCGTTGCTCTCAAAGCCCATCATCTTTCTGGGTTCAAGGTTTACGATCATCGCAAGCGTCTTGCCGATGAGGTCTTCCGGCTTATAGTACTTTGCGATACCGGAAAGAACCTGTCTCTCGCCGAAACCGTCATCGACCTTGAACTTGAGGAGCTTGTCAGACTTCGGAACGTTCTCGCACTCAAGGACCTTAACGGCTCTGAGGTCTAACGCAGCGAAGTTGTCAAACTTTGTGAGTTCCTTCAAAGGCTCGAGATCGGAAGCGGGCTCTTCATCCTTCTTGGGAGCGAGAGCCTCGAGCTCAGCGAGTTCCTTCTCAACGTCGATCCTCGGGAAAAGGACCGGTCCCTTCTTGACTGTTACGTCAGCAGGCAGCATGTACTTCTTCTCGGAATCGTACCAGCCTGTGTTCTCAGCCGTTGCGCCGATCTGCTCGAAGATCTGGGGAGCAGTATGTGGCATGACGGGAGTAAGAAGAATGGTAACTCTTCTGACTGCGTCGAGGAGGCTATAAAGGACTGCAGCAAGACGGGGCTTGGCTGTCTCATCCTTTGCAAGCTTCCAGGGCTCGTTCTCGTCGATGTACTTGTTTGCCCTTGCAACGACTCTGAAGATGGCTTCAAGACCGTCAGAGAAACGGCATGTCTCGAAAGCCTCGGCAACAACAGGCTGGAGAGCGTCAAGCTGGGATACGAGGTCCGTATCAGCGTCAGTGAACTCCTTATCAGCAGGCAGTGTGCCGTCGAAATACTTGATGGCCATCGCAACGGTCCTTGAAACAAGGTTTCCGAGGTCATTTGCGAGGTCAGCATTATATCTGTTGAACATCATCTCGTTGGAATAAGGCATATCGGAACCGAATACCATCTCGCGGAGGAGGTGGAATCTCAGAGCGTCAACGCCGTATCTGTCGCAGAGAACGAAAGGATCGATGACGTTGCCCTTGGACTTGCTCATCTTTCCGCCGTCGCCGAAAGTGATCCAGCCGTGGCCATATACCTTCTTGGGAAGCGGTTCGCCCAATGCCATCAGGATCGAAGGCCAGATGAGAGAGTGGAATCTTACGATCTCCTTGGCCATGACGTGCATGTCAGCGGGCCAGTACTTCTCGTAGTCGTTATATGTATCGTTCATGAATCCGAGCGCAGAGATATAGTTCGTGAGCGCGTCGATCCAGACGTATACGATGTGCTTCTCGTCGAAAGTTACCGGGATGCCCCACGTAAAGCTCGTTCTGGAAACGCAGAGATCCTGAAGCCCCGGATCGATGAAGTTGTGGATCATCTCGTTGACTCTGGACTTAGGGTTAAGGAAGTTCTTCTCCTCATCGAGAAGGAGCTCCTTGAGCTTGGGTGCGAAGTGTGAAAGCTTGAAGAAATAAGCTTCTTCGGAAGCGTCTGTAACGTCTCTTCCGCAGTCGGGGCACTTGCCGTCAACAAGCTGGCTCTCTGTCCAGAAAGACTCACAGGGTGTGCAGTACTTGCCCTTGTATTCGCTCTTGTAGATCCAGCCGTCCTTGTAGAGCTTCTCAAAGATGTTCTGAACGGTCTTGATGTGATAGTCATCAGTTGTACGGACATATCTGTCATAGGAAATGCCGAGTCTTGCCCAGAGCTTTTTGAAGTTCTCAACGATGGCATCAACATAAGCCTTGGGTGTTGTGCCTTCTTCCTGGGCCTTCTTCTCGATCTTCTGGCCGTGCTCGTCAGTACCGGTAAGGAACATTACATCGTAGCCCTGCATTCGCTTCATTCGTGCGATACAATCGCAAGCGATCGTCGTGTAGCAATGTCCGATGTGCGGATTGCCCGACGGATAGTAGATGGGCGTAGTGATGTAGAATGGTTTCTTGTCTGCCATAACGGCCTCCTTATAGTGACTTAAAGTCTAAAACTTATTGATTATAAATATTTACAGCGGTGTTTTCAAGAATTAAGGGGCTTATTTGCCGTCCTTGAGCTTCATTGCCTGATTATAGGCTTCCTTCTTGTTCATTCCCGTAAGAGAAGAGACAACGGATGCAACGTCCTTGGTGGACATTCCCTTATCGCAGAGCATCTCTATGAGCTTATCCGCTTCGACCGTGCCGGATGCACCGGCTTCCTTTGCGGGAAGGGACTCTAAACAGATGCAGAACTCGCCCTTCGGCTCGGTCTTCTGATAGTATTCACGGAGCTCATCGACGGTCATGCGGATGGCCTGCTCGTATTTTTTCGTAAGCTCCCTGCAGACAGACGCCTTGCAGGAACCGAACCCTGCTTCCGAAAGCTCATCGAAAAGCTTTCTAATGCGGTGAGGCGCTTCATACATGACGATGGTCTCATGAATGTCCGTCAGTTCCTTGATTCGTTTCTTTCTGTCTCCACCCTCCGAAGGAAGGAAACCCTCGAAATGGAAGTATCTTGTATCAAGACCTGAAATCGCCAGAGCAGCCGTTACGGCGGAAGGTCCGGGGATCACTGATACATCTATTCCCTTCCCGATCGCGAGCTTGACGAGATCCGCTCCGGGATCGCTTATCGCAGGCATTCCGGCATCAGAGACCTGAACGACATTAAGACCTTCTTCGAGAAGCTTGATTATGCCCTCTCCGCTCGCTGCTTTATTGTGTTCGTGATAAGAGATCAAGCGTTTTCCGGTGATCTCAAGAGCCTGCAGCAAAAGTCCCGTTACTCTGGTGTCTTCGCATGCGATCACGTCGGCAGCATCAAGAGCTTCCAGAGCGCGCTGCGATATATCCTTCAAATTGCCGATCGGCGTTCCGACTAGATAAAGCAATCCGTATGTTCCTCCGTATAGATCTTATTGATCCGCTCCGAATCCATGAAAAGCGGCGGGAGCACTTTAAATTCAGTGTTGGGCGAACCTTTCTTGCCTGCGAGCAGGAACAGGAACGCGTCTTTTCCTTCGGATGCATGAACGCTTATCAGTCTCGAAGGCGCAAGCTTGTATTTCGCAAACAGCTCCATGCATTCGGGAAGCCTCGAAGGTGCCATGCACATTACAGTATAACCCGATGACATCCTGGTCCTTGCAGAAGCGCATGAGATAAAGTCTTCTAGGGTCCCCTTCTCGTTGAATCTCGCGGCCAGTTCATTTTCTTTATCCGTAACCACAGCCTTGTCTGTCCGATAGAACGGCGGGTTCATGAAAACAACATCGTAAAGGCTGTCCTTAAGCTCTCTCGGCAGTTCCCTGACATCAGAGTTATAGGCTATGATGCGGTCTCCGGCATTGTTGAGCGCGATGTTCTCAAGAAGCGCATCGTAAGGTTCTTTCATTACCTCTACGCAATCGATCGAAGCTTCAGGTCTGCGTGCCGCGACGAGCATCGCACATCCTCCTGCGCTGCTGCCCAGTTCGAGCATCCTGCAGGGCTTTCCTTTTCGCGAAAAGGACGATGCAAACCAGGCGAGCAAAACGCCCGCGGTATCAAGCTTGAAGCAGTTTTCAGGTTGGATAAGCTTAAAGCCGTTTCGCCCCAGATCCTCGATCGCCATAACGCCCTCCGTTTAACGCGTTTATTATAGCAAAGAACAAGCCCCGCAGTCTTGTTCACTGCGGGGCCATAGTCTGTACCATAAATTATTAAGGTGAATAATCGTAAGAGTAATAGCGTTTCTTATGTTTTTTATCTCTGTAGAAATCTACTTTGATCCAAGTTCCGGCGCCATCACTCAAATCTTTGGTTGTGGAGTATAGTTTGACCCACTTGCCGTTATACCAACCCTTATCAGTATTGCCTTTGGTAATAATGTAAACTCTTTTGCCATTATACTTTTTGTTCCAAACAGGCCCATCTTCATCCCACAGCTTAGAGTATCCCTTAGGAACATAGGGCTTCTTTGCAGGTTTCTTAGTGGGCTTTTTTGTTGGCTTCTTGGTAGGAGCCTTGGTAGGTGCTCCGGTCGTGGATTCAGAGCTTGTCTCCTCTGAAGAACTCTCAGCAACATCTTCCGTGGTTTCCGTAACTTCTTCGGACGTTGTCTCCTCGGCAGTAGTCGTTTCTTCAGTGGTTGTCTCTTCAACCGTGGTCGTCTCTTCTGTCGTTGTCTCTTCTTCGGTCGTTGTGGCTGCAGGCTTTAATCCGCTGATAAAATCACAGCCGGAAAACGTCAAGGCCATCGAAGCAGCTATGACAATCGTTGCCATTCGTTTATTCATGTGTTTCGCTCCCCCTTATTGTTTATATCTTAAGCATCAAGGTGCCTCTATAGTCGTAGCATAGTATTTCTTGCACTTCTTATCCCTATAGAGTTTGACTTCTATCCAATCGACACCATCTTCCTGGTAATCTCTTGACTTATCATACAGATATATCCATTTACCGTTATACCAACCTTTGTATACGTTACCTCTCTCGATAACATAGACCCTTTTACCTTTAACTTTTTTACCCCAGCAATCAGCAACTTTGCTCCAGCCTTTAGGAATAGACTTAGGCTTGGCCGCCGGCTTCTTTGTGGGTTTCTTGGTAGGCTTCTTAGTAGGAACTGCCGTTGTTGTCTCGGAAGTTGTCTCAGACGTGGTTTCTTCCGTGGTTGTCTCTTCTTCGGTCGTTGTCTCCTCAGTAGTCGTTTCCTCGGTAGTCGTCTCTTCTGTTGTTGTGGTCTCTTCCTCTGTAGTAGTCTCTGACTCAGAAGGTACCGTAAGATCCGGCTTCTTGTTTAACAAAGAACCGAAAATATCACACGCCGTGAACGAGAACAATACGCCCGCGGCCAATGCCGCAGTGATCAATCGCTTTTTCATATATCACCCTCCATACAAAAAACGATAAGAAATGTAAAAAAAATTGACATTTTTGATTATATATACAGTCCTATAGGTATGCAAGCATCCGTATACAAATCGTGCTTTTATGAAAACAATATATGAAAGCAAAGAAAAAGGGCTGCCAAGAGGCAGCCCCTGTAAAGCTTTATCGTTTATGCGATCAGCCTTCGGAAATAGCTCCGAGAGGGCAAGCTGCAGCGCAAGCACCGCAAGAAACGCAAACGTCAGCATCGATTACATACTGAGTATCTCCCTGAGAGATAGCGCCAACAGGGCAACCGTCAGCACATGTTCCGCAAGAAGCGCATGCATCAGAAATTACATAAGCCATTGTAAGATTCCTCCTTAAGGTTTTTAGATTTCCAACAGCGGGAACGGTCAGGTTCACGCCGGCTCATATTATACAAAAGAATCAGATTTTAAACAAATATTACTCTTCGCCGTCAAGACCGCTCTCATCAGATTCTTCGTCTTCCCTGACGTCTTTATTCTTTCCGTGGTGCTTTTCGCAGTTGGCACAGCGTCTGGCCGCGATCTCGGGATTGAGAGGCTCGATATCTGCCCAGGAATACCTCTCGATGTTGGTCTCGTTCTCGTTCGTAAACTTAATGGAGAGCTGTTCCTCGATGAAGTTAACGTCACAAACGACTCCCATTCCGTCAGGTGTCCTTACGCGGTCACCGTTATCGGGAAGACGTCTCCTCGCGTCCTCATATGCCTCCTTCTCGAACTGGAGGCAGCACATGAGCCTTCCGCAGGCACCGTTGAGCTTGCCCGGATTGAGGGAAAGTCCCTGGCATCTTGCCAGCTTCAAGTTGACGGGAGCAAACTTATCGAGGAATGTGCAGCAGCAAAGCTCTCTTCCGCAGAGACCGATGCCTCCGACGAGCTTAGCCTGGTCACGGGAACCGATCTGTCTCAGCTCGATCCTTGTCCTGAACGCATAAGCGAGATCCTTGACGAGTTCTCTGAAGTCTACCCTTCCCTCAGCCGTGAAAAAGAATGTAAGCTTTTTCCCGTCAAAGGAATATGTACAGTCAATGAGGTTCATCTCAAGGCCGCGCATGTCGATGAGTTCGCGGCACTTGACGAAAGCTTCCTTCTCCTGGGCGCACTTCTCATCGTAACGGTCTATCTCGGATTCCGTTGCCTTGTGGATGATCGGCGTGATGTCCTTATCATCGGCATCAGTCTCGTAAGGTTCCTCGCAGACATGGGCAAGATCAAGACCCAAAGACGTCTCGACCATAACCGCATCTCCGATGCTGAGGTTTACTCCGTCACAGCTGAACCTGTATGTCTTTCCGGCGTCGCGAAAACGCACATTAACAACTCTTGTCATTTCTTTAACTCCTCGTGTATTTTAAGCAGCATTGCAGACGAAGCCGCATCGAAATTCGCATTTACGTCAAGCGCTCTCAGGAAGTCCTTAACGGCTCCCGCGCACTTTCCAAGCCTGATGTTGTCCACATTAGGCGAACCTGCAAGCTTCTCGAGCTTTGTCCTGAAATCCGTATAGGATATCTTCTTATATCCGGGCATTCCCTTGAGTCTCATGAGATCGTCTATGAGAAGGAGAATGTCTGATGCGACCGCAACCGCATCCGCCTTATGCTCGGCCATAAATTCGGCATCGTCATAGAGCACTTTGCAGTAAGACGCGTCAGGCAGTTCAAGGAACAGTTCCGCGACCTTTCTCTTAAGGTCGATGTCCTCTCCCTGTTTGGCGATCGCAATGGCTTTGCCGGGAATGCCTCCGCAGTTGTCGGCAGCGATCTGGAGAGTCTGGTCAGGACAGTCGGAAACGTTCTTCCTGACTATCGATACGATCTCTTCCCTTGTATAAGGTTCGATCTTTATCTCAGTTGCTCTTGATATGACCGTGTCAAGGACCTGGTCCCTGTTCGAGCTGAGCAGGATGAAGACAACGTGTGCCGGCGGTTCCTCAAGCGATTTGAGGAGTGCGTTCTGGCTCTCAGTTCCGAGATAATCCAGATCAAGGATGAAGACCTTTGTCTTTGAGAACTGCGGCTTTAATACCGCTTCCGGAACAACGCTGTCCTTGATGTAGCTGACCTTGATGTTTTTCGAATCAGCAGGCTTATATACCCTTACGATATCAGGTGTCGTGCCTGCCTCAAAATACTTGCAGCAAGGGCATTTGCCGCATGCCCCGTCCTTGCCGGGTTCCTCGCACATGAGTGTTTTCGCAAATTCCTCAGCGAAAACGTGACGTCCCGATCCTACCGGACCCGTAAACATAAACGTACCGCTCTGCCTCTCACTTACGGCAGAAGCGAGTCTGGTCTTTATCCCTTTTTGTCCTGTAAGGTCCGAAAATGCCATTATAGTAACGTTTCTAACTTCTCTTTTATCTGTCCGAATATGATCTCCGGAGCCGCCGCCGCATCGATCGTCACGATCCTCTTGTCCTCAGAAGCAGCACGGACAAAGCCCGCTCTGACCTTCTCCTGGAAATCGTCTCCGGCGGATTCGATCCTGTCCTTCTCTTCTCCCCTTGAGTTTCGTCTCCTGATCGCATCAGCGACGCTGATATCAAGGAAGAATGTGATGTCCGGAGCAAGACCGCCCGTTGCATCCATGTTGAGACGGCTCACCATCTCCGGCCCGAGACCTCTCGCGCATCCCTGATATGCATAAGAGGAATCGAAGAATCTGTCGCAGATTATTACTTTTCCCTCAGCGAGTGCAGGCTTTATGGTCTCTTCAACGATCTGTGCCCTGGCAGCCTCGAAAAGGAACAACTCGGTCATGGGTGCCATCGAACTGTTCTTCTTATCCAGAAGGAGTTCCCTGATCCTCTCACCGATCTTCGTTCCGCCCGGTTCCCTGACCATGAGAACGTCTCTTCCGAGACTCTCGAGCCACTCCCTGCAGAGCGCGGTCTGCGTACTCTTGCCGCAGCCGTCGATACCCTCAAATGTTATGAATATTCCCTTCATGTCATTCAATGGATATGTCCTTCATGGACGCGATCACCTGGTAGATCTCCTTGGTGATCCTTGCGTTGTCGCTTCTGATGTCGTCAACAGTCTCGACCTTCTTGACTGCAGGTTCCTTCTCACGCTCTTCCTCGGCGAAACGCTGGCGCTTCTCACGCTTGAACTGCTGGTCGCGGCCCGTATTCTGTCCGTCTATCGTTCTCTTGCGCTTCTGGTTCTGATCACGCTGGGGTC
Organism: uncultured Clostridia bacterium; assembly: GCA_946407705.1. GTDB lineage: Bacteria > Bacillota > Clostridia > Saccharofermentanales > Saccharofermentanaceae > Saccharofermentans. Next base: position 202,015 of record CAMJPC010000001.1, read on the forward strand.
TGTTCTCGCGGCCTTCGGGTCTCTCCTTGGGCTGCTGGGGCTTGGCACTCTTCTCGCCCCCCTGGCGCTGACGGTTCTGATTCTCGTCATTGGGACGCTGCTGGCGCTGGCCGCCATGTCTGCGGCGGTGATTGCGGTTGCTCCTGCGGATCTCGCCGCCCTGCTGGTCCTTCTGGAAGTTGTCCTGTCTTGCTCCCTGCTGGGGTGCTGCAGGTGTACCGGCGGTATTATCAGCCATGTTATCCTCCAAATCTCTTTCTTATTTCCTTAAACGATTAATTATAAACTTTGAATCGTAATAACTCAAACTCTCGAACGGAACAGCCTGACCCCGCCGTCTTCCGGAACTTTAACATCCAGTTCCTTGAGTTCCTTTGCGGGCACTATCACGAAAGCCCTTTCCTTCCACCTCGGATGAGGTATGGTAAGCCTCGGCGTGTCGATAACTTCATCCCCGTAGAAGATTATGTCGATATCGAGCGTTCTGGGACCCCATCTGATTGTCCTCTTGCGCTTTGCTTCGTTTTCGATCGAAGACGTCAGATCGAGGAGTTCTTCAGGTCCTAATGTCGTCATGAAGCTAACGCAGGTATTGAGGAAATCAGGCTGGTCAGTATAGCCGACCGGCTCGGTCTCATATATCGAAGCCCTCTTGAATGTCTTGATCTGAGGACATGATTCAAGGCGTTTTTCGGCAAACGCGATATTGGCTTCGCGGTCACCCATGTTGCTTCCTATCGAAAGCAGAACGAACTTCTCATCTTGTCCTTTCAATCCTGACCTCCATAGTCTCGAAAACGGCATCTACGGGAGCATCGGGCTTGCTTACCGTAACGGCGCAGGATTTAGCATCAGGCGCATCTTTGAGGACCATGTCAGCGATCTGTCCCGCGAGGTGCTCGATCAGGTTACCCTTATCGTTCTCGACTATCTCTTTTGCCTTGCCGCAGATGACCGCATAGTCCGCCGTATCTTCAAGCTTATCGGTATCGCTTCCTTTGATCCTGTCAAAAAAGATCTCAACGGTGACGATGAAGTTCTGGCCCTTCGCCTTTTCTTCCTCAAGGCAGCCGGTATGTCCGTAAAAGCTCATCTTCTTCAGAACGATCGAATCCATAAACCCTCCTCAGTTGCCGTAGAAAACGCTGTCAAAGGCTGCCAGAGCCTTCTTGGTGCCTGCGACGTCATGGACCCTTACCATCGCCGCGCCGGCTGCTGCAGCGGTAACGCTGAGTCCTGCGGTGACGCGGTCGAGTTCATCTTCGTCCGCATCGTCTTTCCCTGACAAAAACTTAACATATCTCTTGCGGGAAGCGGCATAAAGGACCGGAAATTGTCCTTCAAATCCAAAACGGATGAGACCTTCCGTAAGTACTCCGTCCTGCTCCCTGTTCGTTCCGAATCCGATGCCGGGATCTGTCATTACAGATCCGTTCCTGATGCCCGCTTCCTTCGCGATGGCAATGCTCTTGGCTAGTTCTTCTTCAGCGCGCTTAAGGATATCCTGATCGGGATTGTTCTCAGCGGCACCGAAGATCCTTGAATTGAACATCAGAATAACGCCTGCGTTATATGAAGCTGCAACCTTGGCAAGCTCGGGATCACCGAAAAAGCCGGTGATGTCGTTTACGATGTCGCATCCGGCATCCAAAGCCGCCTTTGCGGTCTTTGCCTTATAGGTATCCACTGAAAGCGGGATGTCGTATTTCCTGCGGATCTCGGTGATAACCGGAACTATCCTCGATATCTCCTCTTCCGCACTTATAGGCTGTACCTTGGGATTTGTCGCTTCGCCTCCGATGTCGATGACATCGCAGCCGGAACTGATCATGAGATCGGCCTGCTTAAGGCAGGAATCGATGTCCGTAAATCTTCCGCCGTCGGAAAAGGAATCGGGAGTGCAGTTTAAGATACCCATGACAAGGGTCTTCCTGCCGATAACGATCTCCCTGTCCCTGCATCTGAAAACGCCGGTGAACCTGTTATCCGTAGCTATCACTTTAAGATCAAACTCCAGAACGCTGCCTGTTGATCAGGGCGAGTGCTTCGTTTCTGGTCCTGAGGTCCGTCCTGCAGCCGCCGCGCATTGCGGATGTGACTGTTTTCGAGCCCGGCTTCCTGATGCCGCGCATCGTCATGCAGAGATGCTCAGCCTCGATGATGACGCATACGGATCTCGCATCCACGGCTTCCTGGATCTTGTCAGCGATCTCGGATGTGAGACGTTCCTGGAGCTGGGGCTTTCTGGAAAGCGTATCGACGATCCTTGCAACCTTTGAAAGACCGAGGATCCTTCCGTCACGCGGAATGTATACGACATGAGCCTTTCCGTGGAAAGGGAGAAGATGGTGTTCGCACATCGAATAGAACGGGATGTCGCCGATGAGTATCATCTCGTCGTTGCCTTCTTCATGGAATACCTTTATGTCCTTCGAGATGTCCCTGTGAAGGCCTGCAAAGACCTCAGCGTACATTCTCGCGACGCGTTGGGGCGTCTCTTTGAGACCCTCTCTGTCGGGATCCTCGCCTACTGCCTCAAGGATCTGCCTTACGGCATTCTCGAGCTTGGGAAGATCCATGTTCTTGCGGCTTTCCTCGGGGATCGAACTGTCATTGGCGTAATCGTACATTTACTCAAAACCGTCCTTACTTTAAGTGAAGTTTTCTGTATTCCATGGGTGTCATTCCCATGAGTTTCCTGAATGCGACGTTGAAACGCTGGGGAGATGAGAATCCGGACTGAAGTGATATCGCGGAGACCTTGATCTCGTTGTTCTCAAGAAGCAGGCAGGATCTCTCTATCCTCTTTTTCATGAGGTAATTCATCGGGCTCGTACCTGTCTCGTCCTTGAATGCCCTCGTGAAATATCCCTGGCTCAGGAAAACATACTGCGCTGCCTGCGCAACCGTGATCCCCTGATCGAAATTATCGTCCATGTACTGCTTGGCGATCGCGACAAGCTCTTTTGCCTTGCCGGTCTTGACCCTGATGTTCTCTTCCCACTCGTTCCTCATAGAGCGTGAGAGGTTGATCATGAGTTCTACGGTAAGGGTCTGGATCATCAGGTCCTTGGAATACCTGTCAGCGCTCATCTCGGATACGATGCGTTCAGCCAGCATGCTTATCTCAGCCTTTTCGGTGCCTGTCGCGACAAAGCAGGGCTGGCTCGTCATGTCGTTATCCTCGGTAAGACCGAGATCCGCGAACTTGAGGAAGCTCTCGAGCGAGATCTGAGCCATTGAACCGGGAATGGCAACGGAAGGACCCGCAACATTCTTTGCATTCTTCTTGTCGGCATTTGCGCCCATGCCTTCACGCGCCGCGGAAAGCTCTTTGGCATCGTGAATGAATCCGAAATACAGGTTGAGTATGTAAGCCTCTTTGGACTTGATTATGAGACTGTGCTTGACCAAAGGTCTGATGACGATCGCAGAACCCTTGCCGAGTGCGATCTTTCCGCCGCCCTCGACGGAGACCTCGATCTTTCCGTCGCGTATGTACAGGAGTTCGTGCGAATTATGGGAGCTTTCGGCCGGCAGCGAATCCTTGGTGTTGTATACATGTTCAATGCCCTCGATAACAACAGGCATTGAGCCCGCTGACATGAAAAACTCATCTTCAATTGCCGAAAGCAGTTTGTCCGCCATCTTCTTCCTCCCCGTCAGATGAAATTGATGCTGTCTATGTAGATCTCACCGTTACGGTCGTTGTCTTCTATGTAGATCCTGAGCTTGGAGAACCTGATCGGGCCCTCATCGTTGTAATTAAGAACGATCGTCTGCCATGTAAGCTGCTGTCTGATCTCTGCCTCGCCGAAGTCCTCGATTATGAGCTTTTTCTTCTTCTGATCAGGATTGAAGATCTGAAGCGCGATCCTCTTTCTGCCGTAGATCTCCATCGGTGTGAACAATGAAGCATACTCAAGGCAGGGCTCGAATCCGTAGAGCGACTTCTCGGTCTCGTATCTGATCCTGAGCGAACCGTTTCCCGTAAGCTTGTGGATGTTATCGACTGAAATGATTCCCTTGCCCTTGAACGTGCGGTAGATCTCGAGCATCTCAAAATCGGATTCCGGCGTGCGCTTACCTACGAATTCAAGTGAGTCGCAGTGCGTAAAGCTGAGGTCAGGCGCAAAGTACGCGGGATCCCTGTCGAATCTGAAAGGCAGGATCGGCAGGCCTTCGCCGTTCTTGAGAGTCGCGTCGTGCGGGAAAGGCGTGAAGCCGTATGTAATGGACTCAGGGTTCTCGATGTCGTCACGCCATACCATTACGCACATTCCGTAAAGGCTCTTGGCGTGCGCGGGATAGAAGATCCTGTCCGCGCCTGCGATCGCAAAGCCCGTGATCTCGCTTGATGTATCAGGGATCCTTAATCCGCTTCCGAGGTTGCTGAACTTGATGATCCTTTTTCCGCCTGCAATCTCGATGTCGTTAGGCTCAGGTGAAGATTTGCTCATCTTGGGAGAGAAATGCGTTCCGAGAGCGATAGTTGCAAGCCTTGTTCCGAGAACGAAGCTGATCGTCTTGTCGGGAAGCAGCATGTCGTGGAGACTTACGATTCCCGAAGGCATAGTAAGGAGCTTGGTGAACGCAGTGAAGTTCTCGTTGAATTCGAGAACGCCGTAAGGATTGTTGAAATCAACGTCGTTCGGATGCATGGATACGAACAGAACGGAAGGCATTACGGCATCATCGAAAACCTGCTTCGGCTCAAACGTATTGGAGAGCGTGACCAGAAGTCCCATGAGGAAAAGGTCATACCTGTCGAAAAGGAGTTCTCCCTTGTCAGGCGAGAAGCAGAAACCTCTTACGGGAAGTCCTCTTACCGGATAGAGCTTCTGTCTGTAAAGCGTTGCAAGACGATACTTGGGCTTGATGTAGTTCTTCTCGTCTTCTGCCCTGAGCTTCTCCTCATCGCGCTCCTCAAACTCGGGAAGCTTGAATTCGAGCTGCTCGGCAGTATCAGTCGTGATGTTCTCCTTATGTCCGGGAGCCTTGTTGAGAGAGCTGTCTCCGGATGTCGGGAAGTCGATGTCCAAGGGCTTGATGTCATCGGGATCCTTGCCCTCAAGACGCTTGATCGCATCGGAAAGGCCGATGTCAATGTCGCCTTGAGCGGTGACCTTCTTGAACTTCTCTTTGAGCTCTGCGGCCTTTTCGCGGCGCTTGTCGATCTCGAGAAGGTTTGCGTAGCCCTCGTCGTCAAGATAAAGGCCCGTTGTCATGAGCATGTCCTTTAATGCCTCAACGGAACCAAGTGCCTCGGGGCAGATCCAGTTGATGATGGTGGAATCAGCGCATGAGAGGTCAACTACGCCTACGGGGTAAGATATCTGGTCACTTAAAGTGTATGCGAAAGAAAATGCCGAAGATGAAACGTCAGAGAGCTCAGCGGTATCCGTAACCTTGATCCAGTGAGCTTCCTCATATCTGTCCTTTGGAGTTCCGGCATAGATCTTCTCGTCGCCTTCAAGACCCGATCTGGAAGGTGTGAAGAATCTCAGGAAGTTCATGACCTTGCGCTTCATCGGCGTCTTTGTGGCGTTGGCGTCCTTCATGGGGACTGACAGGAACTCGGAACCGAGGAATACCCATACGTCACCGCATCTGATGTCGGTCATGGTGAGCGTATCTGTCATGCACTTGAAAGTGAACGAATAAGCGTCAGAAGATGCCTTATATGCAGGGACCTCGAAAACGAAGCGGCCCTTTGAGGACGTTGTAACCTCACGGCTTAAGATGACACCGTAATCTGTATCGAGCTTACTTACTTTTCTTCCGTCGGTAGGATCCTTGGTGATCTCAAGGGTAACTGTGGCGGACGGAGCCGCGAATCCTTCTATCTTGAACGGTACTCCCTGCTGGAAAACGCACTTGCTTCCCAACCAGCAGGGAACGGAAATAGGACTGTTCTGCATAAATCTGACCTCTTTTTAGGAGTTTTCGAAAACTATATCAGATTATTATACATTAAAAAGACTTGTAAACAAAAAGTAAAACGAAAGTCAGGCTTCGGCAACTATGACGTTGAGACCGCTCTCCCTGCACTTTCTTACGTTTTCCTCAGAAGCGCCCGAATCCGTGATGAGATAGTCGATCTTCTCGGCAGGAATGAAGGATGAAGCCGAATCAGTTCCGAGCTTTGTGGAGTCGATAAGCGCAGCTATCCTCTTGGCGCGTTCTGCGCAAAGGCGCTTAAGCTCAAGCTCATAGAAGTTATCACCGGAAAGTCCGGACTCCGGCGAGAAACCGTTGCCCGAGACGAAATATATATCTGCGGAAAGCCTTCCCACCATCTCTTTGCAGGAAAGTCCCTCGATAGCGCCCGAATGCGGTCTTAACATGCCGCCCAGGATAATGACGGATTTGAAATTGCTGCAGCGCTGAAGTTCCATGGCAGTATGAATGCCGTTCGTAACGACAGTTACGTTCTTTCTTGCCTGCAGGAAAGGTATCATATGAAAAGTCGTGGAGCTGGCGTCCATGAAGATCGTGGAGCCGTCCGTCACGAGATCTGCCGCCGCTTTTCCGATCTGGTTCTTCAGCTCGACATTGTTAACGGCGCGGACCATGTAATTCTCGCCGCTATAAGACAGCGTCTTCCTCGGAAGCCTTATTCCGCCGTGGAAACGGACGATCGCGCCCTCGCGTTCAAGTGCCCTGATATCAGTTCTCAAAGTTGCGCCGGTGACGCCCAGACGCTCCGAAAGGACCGTCGTATTTATCTCGCCTTCAGCCGAGAGAACATCAAGGATCTGTTTTCTTCTGTCTGTGATACCCATACATCAAATGTTATCAAGTGAAAATCTTAAAGTCAACTTGGCTTTCATTTGATTTTTATTTCAGTTTTCGTGCCTTGTTTGCTATAATAGTCAAGCAAATCGCGCCTGTGGTGAAATTGGCAGACACGCCAGATTTAGGTTCTGGTGCCGCGAGGTGTGCAGGTTCAAGTCCTGTCAGGCGCACCAAGTAAAATGGCTTACCGCTTTGGTAAGCCATTTTGTTTTACTCGTCATCAAGCTTAAGAACGCTCATGAAGGCCTCCTGAGGAACCTCAACGGAACCTACCTGCCTCATTCGCTTCTTACCTTCCTTCTGCTTCTCGAGGAGCTTCTTTTTACGCGAGATATCGCCGCCGTAGCACTTGGACGTAACGTCCTTACGGTAAGCCTTGATAGTCTCACGTGCGATTATCTTTCCGCCTATTGCTGCCTGAACAGGGATCTCGAACTGCTGCCTCGGGATGTTCTCCTTAAGTTTCTCGCACATTCTTCTTCCCCTCGCATACGCCTTGTCGGCGTGAACGATGAAAGAAAGCGCGTCAACGGGGTCTCCGTTGAGCAATATATCAAGTTTTACGAGCTTTGACCTCTGATAGCCTGCAGGCTCATAGTCGAGCGAAGCATAGCCTCTGGTGCGGCTCTTGAGCGCATCGAAAAAATCATAGATTATCTCATTCAAAGGCATCCTGTAATGAAGCATGACGCGTTTGTCGTCTAAGTACTTCATGTCAGTATATTCGCCTCTTCTTTCCTGGCAGAGCTCCATTATGTTTCCGACATAATCCTTCGGAAGCATTATCGTAGCCTTTACCACGGGCTCTTCCATGAATTCGATCCTCTCGGGTTCAGGCATGTTCGTAGGATTCGAACAGTCGATCACGGAGCCGTCCATCATGTGGATCTTATAGATAACCGAAGGTGCCGTGCTTATGAGGTCGAGACCGAATTCACGCTCTAATCTCTCCTCGATCACCTCATAGTGAAGAAGTCCCAAAAATCCGCATCTGAAGCCGAATCCGAGGGCTGCCGAAGTCTCGGCGTCAAAAGAGAGAGCCGCATCGTTAAGCCTGAGTTTCTCGAGCGAATCCTTAAGATCTCCGTATCTTGCTCCGTCAACGGGATAGATTCCGCAGAATACCATCTGCTGTATACCCTTGTAACCGATGAGAGGCTCTGACGCGGGTTCTTCCGCTGATGTTACGGTGTCGCCCGGAGCCGTATCGGCAACATTCTTGATGGAAGCGCAGATATAGCCTACCTCGCCTGCCTCAAGCTTGTCGGAAGGCACCAATTCTCCCGGATGGAAATAACCGAGTTCGGTTACGGTGAATTCCTTGCCGGTATGCATCATCCTGATCCTGCTGCCGGATTTAACCGTGCCCTCACGGACGCGTACGCTTACGATTACACCCTTGTACGGATCGTACTTGGAATCGAAAACAAGAGCCCTGAAAGGCGCGTTCCTGTCGCCTTCAGGTGCGGGAAGATACTTGACTATTCCCTCAAGGACCTCGTCGATGTTGATGTCGCTCTTGGCGGAAATAAGCGGCGCATATGAAGCGTCGATTCCGATGTCGTCTTCGATCTCTGCCCTGACCTCTTCAGGTCTTGCCGAAGGAAGATCGATCTTGTTAATTACCGGAAGGACTTCCAGGTTTGCATCAACCGCAAGATAAACGTTTGCGAGTGTCTGCGCCTCAACGCCCTGGGAAGCGTCTACGACCAGGATGGCACCGTCGCATGCGGCAAGAGACCTCGAGACCTCGTAGTTGAAGTCTACGTGACCGGGAGTGTCTATCAGGTTGAACATGTAAGTGTTGCCGTCAGATGCCTTGAAAGGCAGTCTAGCGGCCTGTGACTTAATGGTAATACCGCGCTCTCTCTCGATATCCATGTTATCGAGGATCTGATCGGTCATCTCGCGCTTTTCCCTGACATGGGTGTGCTCTATCAGGCGGTCCGCCAGAGTAGATTTTCCGTGGTCGATATGGGCGATGATGCAGAAGTTTCTAATGTACTTTTGACTCTCGTCGGGCATATACCGCGTCTCTCCTCAGAATGTCCTTATTACGTTAAACGGGAATACTCTCAATACCGCGACAGCTACGATCCTGTCTTCGGTGAAAGGTCCCAGATTACGTGAATCGTTGCTTACCGGACGGTTGTCTCCGAGACAGAAATACTCGTTTTCTCCGAGCTTGATCTCGTTATAACCGTGAGCTACGCCGTAATCCATCATGGTCGTCTTGATTCCCTCGGGGAGGTAATTTTCCTGAAGGATGTAGTAATCGCTGTGGCCCATGGGCTTGATGTAAACGTTTCCGTCAGCGATCTTAACAGTCTCACCCGGGAGACCAACGATACGCTTGATCAGGTATTCGCTCTTTGTGTAGCCTTCCATATTCTGGCCGTTCAGTACGACGATGTCCCCCCTGGAGTACTTCTTGATGTACGTGGAGATCTTCTGTGTGAAGAGCACGTCTCCGGATTCGAGCGTGGGGCTCATGGAATCGCCGTAAACGTTGTCTCTCTGCACAACGAAAACGACCATCAGCACGCCGGCGATGATGCCGATGCAGATGACTCTTAGCCAGTCTAAAGCCTCGGAAACGAGTGCCTTCTTTTTAACGCTCTTCGTGCGCCTCAATTCCTCTTCATCGACAGGCTCCGATTCGGATCCGTTTTCCTTGTCCTCATCGATGTCGCCCAGCTCGATCTTGATGTCGCCGCCTTCTGTAACGGCAGCCATCTCAGCATCAGCTGAAAGCTCTGTAAGCTCTTTTGTCTCTACGTCTTCTGTCTCTTTAGCGGACAGTTTCTTTTCTTCAACTTTTTTCATTTGCCACCTATATCAGGATTCTTCGGACTTCATAGCCGCGATTGCTTCTTCGTCTATCTTGATCGAAAGCTCTTTGAGCTGCTTTTCAGTAACATAACCGGGAGCGTCCATCATGACGTCCTGGGCGTTCTTGTTCATAGGGAACGGGATGACCTCACGGATCGTCTCCTCTCCTGAAAGGAGCATTACCATACGGTCAACGCCGGGAGCGATTCCTGCGTGCGGCGGAGCGCCGTAGCAGAATGCGTTGTACATTGCAGGGAACTTTGCCTTAACGTCTTCCTCGCCGAGTCTTACGAGCTCGAAAGCCTTGATCATGATCTCGGGATCGTGGTTACGAACTGCACCGGAAGAAAGCTCGATTCCGTTTACTACGAGGTCATACTGGTCAGCCATGATCGACAGCGGATCGATCTCGCCTTTCTCAGCCTTGAGAAGGACATCAAGTCCGCCGGAAGGCATGGAGAACGGGTTGTGGCAGAATTCAAGCTCGCCGGACTCTTCGCCGATCTCGTACATGGGGAAATCAACGATCCAGCAGAAAGCGTACTGTTCCTTGTCCATGTGCCCGGGAACCGCAGCGCCGAATGTCTTTACGAGAACGCCTGCAGTCTTCTGTGCGGCAGTCTTTGTGCCTGCTGAAAGAACTACGAGTGTATTGGGCTTGAGGCCGAGTGCGCTGACAACTTCGTCCTTCTTGGGAACGACGAACTTTGAGATGCCTCCGACGATCTCGGAGTTCTCATCCATCCTGAACCAGTAACCCTTGTTGCCGGACTGGATCTCAACGTCAGCCATGAGCTTGTCGATGAACTTGCGGCTCTCGTGGAAGTCGGAGATAACGACAGCCTTGATGACTCCGTCTGCGAAAGGAGCGAACTCTTCGGTGCGGAGAAGCTCTGTTGCATCTGTAACGGTGAGGTCGATACGGAGGTCAGGCTTGTCTGAACCATACTTCTCCATTGCCTCACGGAAAGGGATCCTAACAAAAGGAGAGCCGGATGCCCTGTCGTATTTACCGTACTTTGCGAAAACGGGAGGCAGAACGTCCTCGATGACCTCGAAAACGTCGTCCTGGCTTGCGAAGGACATTTCCATGTCGAGCTGATAGAACTCACCCGGGCATCTGTCGCCTCTTGCATCCTCGTCTCTGAAGCAGGGAGCGATCTGGAAGTATCTGTCGATGCCGGATACCATCAGGAGCTGCTTGAACTGCTGGGGAGCCTGAGGGAGCGCATAGAACTTGCCCGGATGCTTACGTGCGGGAACAAGATAGTCTCTTGCGCCTTCAGGTGAAGAAACGGTAAGGATCGGAGTCGTGATCTCCATGAAGCCGTGCTCGATCATGGAAGTTCTGAGAGCCGAGATAACGTTGCTTCTCAGGATGAGGTTCTTCTTTACCTCGGGATTTCTGATGTCGAGATATCTGTACTTGAGTCTTACGGCTTCGTCAACGTCACGGCTGTGATTGATCTCGAAAGGAAGCTCGTTGTAACGGCAGCGGCCGAGTACCGTTACCTTCTCGGGAACGACCTCGATATCTCCTGTATCCTGTTTGGGATTCTTGGAGCTTCTCTCTCTTACCGTACCGGTGACCTGAATGGTGGACTCCTTGGTAATCGCCTTGAATGTCTTCATCATCTCAGCCGTCTCGATGACGAGCTGTGTCGTTCCGTAGAAGTCACGGATTACGACGAATCCGAGTTCTGCTCCTACCTCACGGAAATTCTCAAGCCAGCCTGCAAGCATAACCTGCTTGCCGCAATCAGCTATTCTCAATTCTCCACATGTATGTGTGCGGGACTGCATCATTTACCTCCGAATATTGCTTGCTCAGACAATGTTGTCCTGGCAGTATTTTACGATTTCATCAAGCTTGACAGGCGTCTCTTCGCCGTTTGCCATGTTCTTGATCTTAACCTCGCCGTTAGCGAGCTCGTCGTCACCGATCACGACGAGATAAGGGATCTCCTGCTTGCCTGCGTACTTCATCTGTGCACGGAAAGATCTTCCTGCAAGATCGGTCTCGCAGCCGATCCCCGCAAGTCTCAGGTCATAGCAGAGCTTTGAAGCGGTCTTCTTTGCGGCATCGGACATTGCAGCCACATAGAGCCTTACGTGTGAAGGCTTCTCAGGAAGCTTGCCCTGTGCCTCCGCTTCGATCAGGAGTCTTTCAACGCCCATAGCAAATCCGATGCCGGGTGTTGCGGGACCGTCCATAATGCCGATGAGTCCGTCATATCTTCCGCCGCCGCAGATGGTTCCCTGCGTTCCTACGTTTTCGGAAACGAACTCGAAAACAGTCCTCGAATAGTAATCGAGGCCTCTTACGATGTTGGGATCGATCTCGTACTTGACTCCAAGAGCATCAAGCTCGCTCTTAAGGCCTTCGAAATGAGCCTTGCAGTCTTCGCAGAGATAATCGATAAGACGGGGTGCGTTCTTTACGATATCCTTGCTTCCATCGATCTTGCAGTCGATCATGCGGAGAGGATTCTTCTCAAATCTCTCACGGCAGTCCTCGCACATCTCTCCGATGTGAGGTCTGAAGTGATCCTTCAGAAGCTTGTTGTATTCCGCACGGCACTTGGGGCATCCGATCGAATTGATCCTGAGACCGATGTTCTCAAGACCCATCTTCTTGAAGAAGATGTCGACAACAGAGATGATCTCCGCGTCGATGGACGGACCCTCGGCTCCGAAAGCCTCAAGACCGAACTGGTGGAATTCCCTGTATCTGCCCTTCTGCATCTTCTCATAGCGGAAAGCAGTGATGTTATAGAAAAGCCTTACCGGAGTAGGCAGTGATGTCATGCCGTTCTCTATAAAACTTCTAGCGACACCCGCGGTTCCCTCAGGCCTCAGGGTAATGCTCCTGCCGCCCTTGTCCTCGAAGGTGTACATTTCCTTGGTAACGACGTCTGTAGTGTCGCCGACGCCTCTTGCGAACAGATCCGTCTGCTCGAAAGTAGGGATCCTGATCTCCTCATAGCCGAAGGAATGGCATACGGAAGCAAATGTCTGTTCTGCTTTCTGCCATCTGTATATCTCCGAAGGCAGGATATCCTTCGTACCCTTCTGCGCACTGAATTTCATCGGCAAAATCTCCTTATTTTAATAAAACACGCGTAATTATAAAACTAAAGGCGTGATTAAACAAGTTAAGCCACAATTTTGCCGAACAAAAAAAGGATCTGCCTTTACGGCAGATCACATTTCAGAAAGTCTACGGAGTCTTTCAAACATGTCATTTATGACCGGATCGGACGTCTTGGAATCCTCATGCTCCGGTGTCTCGATCCCGCTCGTTACCGCCGTAAGAGACCTTGATTTTGCAAGTTCTCTTGCCAGAACGCCGTTACTCGGGATGCTTATGCCGCTTCCGAACTTGATGCGGCTCGGCATCGGCTCAAGGCTTCTGGCCGCATCTCTTATGCTCTTTGCGGGTGATACGAGCGAACTTACGGGGGCTACGGTTGAAGATTCCTCTTCAGATGCGGATTTTTCAGACTCAAGCGGCTTCTCGAGAACGCTTTCGACAGCCTTTATGAGAGACTGTTCGGGAACTTTCTCTTCAACCTTCTCTTCAACCTTCTCTTCAGCCTTTGCCACAGGAGCCTCAACGGGTTTTTCAACAGGCTTTTCGACAGGCTTTGCAGCCATCTCCTGAACCGCAGGCTGGACCGACGAAGGCTTGTAATTGCTCTTCGTGTTCTCCGGACGTGCGGGGATGTATTCAACTGAAGTATCGGTCATCTCGTCAATGCCGATCGTGATACCGCAGAACAATCTCGCGGCGGTAACGGCATCATTAATCGATTTGTCGGCTGCAAGTTCGCACGCTACGGCAGCGGCGAACATCTTCTTGTTCTTTGCGGTATTGGAAGCCGCGCCTTCATACCACTTGACCTTGCCGCCGATGGCAAACAGATCTCTTCCGCCCGTCTTCTGGCATCCGCCAATGAAAACAACGCAGCTGAACTTGTCGCATATCGTCTCGGCAGCCTGCCTTGCATCAGCGGGACCGTGGCATTCTATGCCGGAAAAGAGCTCGGCTTCGAAAATATTCAGGACTAAGAAATGGATGTTCTGCATGAGCGATCCGGTTATCGCGTCATATGTGTCGCGGGATACCAGGATCCTTCCGTCAGGTGAGATTACCGAAGGCTCGGCTACAACTGCGGGATGGTCATGCTGCTGGAGTTTTGAGGCAACGATCTTGACTGCTTCCGGGTCCCTGATCAGACCGATCTGGACTGCGTTAAGCTTCTGTTCCAAGCAATAATCGAGGACATCTGCGATATCCTCCGTCTGTTCAATGCTGTCGCCTTCCGTGAACTCAGGAACGGCGAGCATGGGCTCGACGTTATAGTCACTGAAAGTATCTACGCAGCGCTGGGCACTATATCTTGTATTTGCTATCGAATCAGCAATTGATAGGATACGCTTCATTAGATCATCCTGCTCTCAAATCAACCTCACGTTTCAGACCGGAATCTGAAACAATTAGATTTTGACAGACAGAATTGGTCTTTTCCACAAACAAAAGGACACAATATCGATGATTTATTTGTTGAAAATGGCAAGTGACAGAATCAGCCTATTTGGCATACATACGCCATCCAGTCATTATCGGTTTTTGACTCGATGATTTTCATGCCGGCGTCCGCTATGGCTTTCTCAACTTTGTCCTTTTTTGTATTGATTATTCCGGAGCAAATGAACAGTCCGCCGTCAGCAAGTCTTGCCGGAATGTCCTTGGCGATCTCCGCGATTATGTCCGCAATTATGTTTGCGACTATCAGGTCATAGTCGTTATGTCCGGCGTCCTTAAGTTCACCGGTGTGGCAGTCGATGTCACCGCAGCCGTTGATGTCACAGTTGTCCTTTGCAACGTCGACAGCGAGCTTATCGATGTCGATCGCCTCGGTAAGTCCGCTTCCGAGCTTCTTCGCGATTATCGCGAGGATTCCGGAACCCGTTCCGAGATCCAGTACCTTTCCGCCCTTCTTCTGATACTTGTCGATCAGCTTGGCGCACATAGAAGTGGTCTCGTGTGTTCCCGTTCCGAAAGCAGAACCCGGATCGAGGATTATCTTATGTTCAGCCTCGATCGAATCAGGATCGAGCCATGAGGGGCAGATCGCGACTCTGTCTGAAATCTTGAATTCCTTGTAGTACTTCTTCCAATTGTTCGCCCAGTCTTCGTCCTTGACGTATTTAAGGCCTTCAAAGCCCGTTCCAACGGGAAGGAACTTGCCGATGTCATCAAGTCTCGCCTTTATGAAATCAACGGCATCATCGGTCTTCATGGTCTTGCCTGAGATGTTGCCGTAGATGGTGCCTATTCCTTCAGGATTGAAGAATTCCTCATTCTTGGCGCCCATCCTGACGAACCCGTCATCGAGCTCGGCAAAATAGGATCTGATTACGACATCAGATCCGTATGAGTTATATGTTCCGTCATCGGCATAGCTTAACGGATCGTTTTCGACGGTATTCCTGAACTCGAAAGGGTCCGTAACCGCTATTCCGTCACAGCCTGCCTGAGCGAGCATCTCGCTGATGGCTTCTGCCGCTTCTTCTGTCGTCCTGATCGTAATTTCAGCCCATCTCATATGTCATCACTTGAAAAGATTCTTGAATCTCTGGAAGAACTGCGACCTCTTTGTGTAGTTGCGGTCCGTCAGAGTGTTGTTGAACTGCGTAAGGAGCTGCTTCTGCTCGCGCGTGAGTCCCGTGGGAACCTCGATGTAGAACTTGAGCGTATGGTCTCCCTTCATGTTCGGGTTCGATTTGTTGGGGATTCCTCTTCCCCTTAAGATGCTGGTATCACCCGGCTGTGTGCCTTCCTTGAGGATGAACTTTTCCTTGCCGTAGATGGTGGGAACTTCGATCTCTCCTCCGAGAGCAGCCTGCGCATAAGTGATCGGGACATCACAATACGTGTTGACCCCGTCTCTCCTGAATACGTCGTGGTTCTTGACGCGGAACTCGATGTAAAGATCACCGTAAGGACCGCCGTTTGTTCCGGGCTCACCCTCGCCCCTTACGGGAAGGAGATCGCCGGTATCAACGCCTGCGGGTATCTTGATGTGGAGCATCTTGGATGTCTTTAGTCTGCCTCTTCCGCGGCACTGCGTGCACGGCGTCTTGATGACCGTTCCCCTGCCGCTACAGGTAGGGCACGACTTGGTTACCATGGTCATGCCGAAAAGAGTCTGTGTCTGCTGCTGTACGCGTCCTGCGCCACGGCATGTGGGACATGTCTCAGGCGTGGTTCCGGGCTGTGCTCCCGAACCGCCGCACGCTTTACAGAGATCCTCTTTCGTGAGCTGGATATCCTTTTCGCAGCCGAAAGCAGCTTCCATGAAATCAAGTGACATGCGGTACTTGAGGTCGGAACCCTTGGAAGGTCCGTTCCTCTTTCTTGAGCTTCCGCCTCCGAATCCGCCACCGAAAATGCTGCTGAAGAGGTCGCCGAGATCGACGTCATAAGCGCCGTAACCCGCACCGCCGCCGAATCCGTTCGGATCTACGCCGGCGTGGCCGAATCTGTCGTATTTAGCTTTCTTATCAGGGTCAGACAGGATCGAATATGCTTCGTTGACTTCCTTGAATTTAGCCTCGGCCTCCTTATCACCCGGATGAAGGTCAGGGTGATATTTCTTGGCCTGCTGCCTGAAAGCCTTCTTTATATCGTCATCGGAAGCACCTTTATCTACTCCCAAGACCTCATAGTAATCTCTAGCCAAAGAGGAAAACCTCCGTTCTTGTTATCAAGTCTCTATACAGATATATCCGGCACATCCGAGATCGGAAGTGCCGGACTATTGTATCAGTTTTCAGATGGATTAGAAGTCTCCGCCTGCGTCCTTAGGACCGTCCTGAGCGCCTGCATCGTCATAGCCGGCGTAATCCTGAGGTCCGGGCTGGCCCTGGGGACCTGCTGCGGCACCTGCTGCGCCTGCTGCCTGGTAGAGCTTCTCGGAAAGCTTGTAGATAGCCTGTGTGAGGCCCTCCGTATCAGCCTTCATAGCCTCAGTGTCATCCTTGGCGATCGAATCCTTGAGCTTTGCAATTGCGTCATTAACGGGCTGCTTGTCGGAATCGGAAAGCTTGTCGCCTGCGTCCTTCATTGTCTTCTCAGCCTGATATACGGCGGACTCAGCCTGGTTCTTGATCTCGACCTTCTCCTTGTTGGCCTTGTCTTCAGCTGCGTGCATCTCAGCTTCCTTGACTGCCTTCTGGATATCTTCCTCGCTCATGTTGGAAGAAGACTGGATAGTGATCTTCTGCTCACGGCCTGTTCCCTTATCTTTAGCGCTTACGTTAACGATACCGTTTGCGTCGATATCGAATGTAACCTCGATCTGCGGAACACCGCGGGGTGCGGGTGCGATACCGTCAAGGATGAAGTTTCCGAGTGTCTTGTTGTAAGCTGCCATCTCACGCTCACCCTGGAGAACGTGTACTTCAACCTGTGTCTGGCCGTCAGCCGCAGTTGAGAATACCTGGCTCTTCTTTGTAGGGATCGTTGTGTTACGCTCGATCATCTTAGTGCAGACACCGCCCATTGTCTCGATACCGAGAGAGAGAGGTGTAACGTCGAGAAGGAGAAGGCCCTTAACATCACCTGTGAGAACTGCTGCCTGGATGGCTGCGCCGATCGCAACGCACTCGTCAGGGTTGATGCCCTTGAAAGGCTCCTTTCCGAAGTAGTTCTTAACTGCATCCTGAACTGCGGGGATTCTTGTTGAACCGCCGACGAGGAGGATCTTGTCGATGTCAGAAGGTGAAACGCCGGCGTCGCTCATTGCGCGCTTAACGGGATCCATTGTCTTCTGAACGAGGTCAGCTGTGAGCTCGTCGAACTTAGCTCTTGTGAGAGTGATGTCGAGGTGCTTAGGACCTGTTGCGTCTGCCGTGATGTAAGGCAGGTTGATCGCGGAAGAAGTTACGCCGGAGAGCTCGATCTTAGCCTTCTCAGCAGCTTCTCTCAATCTCTGCATTGCCATACGGTCAGATCTCAAGTCAACTCCGTCGCTGGTCTTGAATGACTCTACGAGGTAATCAACGATCTTGTTATCGAAGTCATCACCGCCGAGTCTGTTGTTACCGGCTGTTGCGAGAACCTCGAAAACGCCGTCGCTGATGTCGAGGATGGAAACGTCGAATGTACCGCCGCCCAAGTCGAAAACGAGGATCTTCTGATCTGTTTCCTTATCGAGACCATATGCAAGAGATGCTGCAGTAGGCTCGTTGATGATTCTCAATACTTCGAGACCTGCGATACGGCCTGCGTCCTTTGTAGCCTGACGCTGTGAGTCAGTGAAGTATGCAGGAACGGTGATTACAGCCTGTGTGACGGGAGTTCCGAGATAAGCTTCAGCATCGCTCTTGAGCTTGGAGAGGATCATTGCGGAGATCTCCTGAGGAGTGTACTGCTTCTCATCAATGATTACCTTGTAGTCGGAACCCATCTCACGCTTGATGGATGAGATCGTTCTCTCAGGGTTTGTGACTGCCTGTCTCTTTGCTACCTGACCGATGAGACGCTCGCCGGCCTTTGTGAAACCTACAACTGAAGGTGTGGTTCTGTTTCCTTCGGGATTCGGGATAACAACTGTTTCCGAACCTTCCATAACGGCAACGCACGAATTCGTCGTACCGAGGTCAATACCGATTACTTTTGCCATGTGATTTATCCTCCCTTATTTCAAGCTTTTTTGCTTTCGAGAATCTTATCTACGATGCCGTATTCAAGAGCTTCCTGAGCGGTCATCCAGTGATCTCTGTCTGTATCGTTCATGAGTGTCTCAAGGTCCTTGCCGCAGTTGTCTGCGAGGATCTGGTTGAGACGCTTTCTCGTATCCTTGATGTGGTCTGCTGCGATGAGGATCTCAGTAGCCTGACCCTGTGCGCCGCCCAAAGGCTGGTGGATCATGACCTCAGCGTTAGGCAGGATGCATCTCTTGCCCTTGGTTCCTGCAGAAAGAAGAACGGAACCCATTGAAGCTGCCATGCCCATGCAGATCGTCTGAACGTCAGGCTTGATGAGCTTCATTGTGTCGTAGATCATGAGACCGTCGGATACAGATCCTCCGGGGCTGTTGATGTAGAACTGGATATCCTTCTCAGGATCCTCTGCCTCAAGGAACAGAAGCTGTGCAGTGATAAGACTTGCCGTGACGTGGTTTACTTCCTCTGAAAGGATTACGATCCTTTCCTTGAGGAGTCGTGAATAGATGTCGTAAGCGCGCTCTCCGCGGCCGGTCGTCTCAATTACGGTAGGGACTAAACTAGACTTGATCAAATCCATTTTTTAACTCTCCTTTGTTTTAATTCATATCAGTTGGCGACCTGCACCACGACGTGCCTGATCACTTTTCCTTTGTATGTATAGCCTTTGGTGAATACCATTGCTATCTCCTGCTCTCCCAGTTCTTCATCCTCGACGTGCATTACCGCTTCGTGAAGATTGGGATCGAACTTTTCGCCTCTTTCGGCCTTGATCTCCTCAACGCCGATCTTTGCAAGTATCGCACTTGCCTGCTTTCCGAGGAGCTCGACTCCTTCGATTACCTTGTCGATCGAATTCTCGTCAGCGTCCTTTGCGGTCGAGACGGCACGGTCGATGTTATCGAGTACGGTCAGGAATTCCTTCGTAACGTCTGCAACGGCGTCTGCATAAAGGCTTTCCTTCTCTTTCTGAGTGCGCTTCCTGTAGTTGTCGTATTCCGCATAAAGGCTCATGTAGCGCTTTTCGAGCTCTTCGCTCTTTTTGTCGGAATCACCTGCTGCCTCTTCAGCCTCTGCGCTCTCTTCAGGTTCTTCGTCTGATCCGGTCTCTTCAGCTTTCTCAGCTTCTTCTACCGTATTCTCCTCATCGGAAAGAGCCTCTTCTTCGATAGTTTCCTTGACGTCCTTGTCATCGGCAGTCTCTTCGTCCTGCCCGAAAACTATCTCTTCATCCTTGTTTTCTTCCATCAGTATTTATCCTTTCGTTTTATTACTCTGTTAAGTGAGCTTCTTAAGCTCTTCGTTAAGTTTCTTTTTTACGAAATCCATCTTGGATATGACTCGCGAATAATCCATCCTCTTGGGTCCGATGACTCCGATGTTGCCCGAGACCGTATCTCCCATGTTGTAAGTTGCGGTTATGAAGCTGCAGTCATCAAGTCCTTCAAGCGCGATCTCCTGACCGATCCTGATCATGTAGGAATCCTTCTTGCCGCTGGTTGCAGCGAGGTTCTCCATCTCGTTGACGTAGCCTGCGACCATTCCGGAATCGGAAAGCGTTCCCAAAAGATCTCTTGCGCGTCCCAAAGAACTGAAATCGGGATATGCGAGCATCTTGTGTTCGCCCTCAAGATAGATGCTGAGCTGGTCTGCCTGCTTAATGGCGGTGTAAGCTTCGTAAAGCACCTGCTTGAGAAGAGGGCTCGGGATCTCTGTATCCTTTGCGGCGGTCTCGACCGTTACGAAGGTTATCTCATCTAAAGGCTTGCCCGTTAGATTCTTCTCAATGGCACCGGAGAGCTTAATCATCTGCTCATCCGTAAGGTAATTCGGGATCCTTACGACCTTGTCCTTAACAACGCCTGCTGAAAGAACAAGAACGACCAGGGCCTTGCCGGGTTCTATCATGAGGATCTTCATCTGCTTGAGGAAACTCTTTCTGAGCCTCGGGCTCATGGAAAGAGAAACGAATCCCGTAGCCTCGGATAGCGTGTGTGTAGCGCTCCTGATAAGCTCCGCTGCCTCATCAACGGTGCCGGAGATGTTGAACTCTATCTCTTCCTGCTCCTTCTCGGTGAGGGTATCTATCTTCATCAGGGAATCTACATATTCACGGTAGCCGCGGTCGGAAGGGATGCGTCCTGCGGAGGTGTGGGGCTTCTCGATGAAGCCAAGCCTCTCGAGTTCGGCCATGTCGTTTCTAAGCGTTGCCGAACTTACCTGGAACTGGTGGCGCTCAATGAGCGACTTTGATCCGACAGGTTCATTCGTGGCAACGTAATCGTCTACGATCGCCTGCAGAACTCTCTTTTTGCGGTCATCAAGTTCCATCTCGATTCTGCTCCCTTTCCATTCGATTAGCACTCGTTCCCTTTGAGTGCCAACAACAATATACTATCAAAGTCAAAAATAGTCAAATGGTAATGTGTGGCAGAATGTAGTGAATCTTAAAGCCTTTATTTTCAAGGCATTACAGGAAATCTTCCATGACGGGGTTGGCATAATCCAACCCCTTTTCGGTCAAGGTCACGTTTTGACCTTTGACTTTCAGATAACCCTTGCCGATGTTTTCTTTAAGTTCGTTTTTATATACTTCAGCGAAGTCTTTTCCGAACCGGCGCTTGAACTCATCAGTGTCTATTCCTTTTGAAGTGCGGAGCCTCAGGAACGGGTATTCCCTCATCCTGTCCGTACCGCTCATCCTCTCCTCGCAGTAAAGGAGTCCTTCGACAGATTCTGAAGTCCCGCTTCCGAATCCCAGGAGCAGAGCTGCGCCGGTACTGATATTCCCGATAGAGGAAACATAAGAATCAACATCATCATAATGACCGAACCTGACAGAGTTCAGGAAACCGTGTGAACCTGCACCTATCGCATAGTAATCACAGCCGTCCCAGTAAGCGGAGTTATGCCTGCTCTCAAAACCCGGAACGGCGCTGTTGGAGATCTCGTAAGGGATTATGCCTTTTCCTTCAAGGAAATCACGGACTGTGTGATACATTTCGCGTTCGGTCTCGGGCGGCACGATCTCTTCGATGTTGTCCTTATATCTCGCATAAAACTGAGTGCCTTCCTCGATCATGAGCGAATAAGTGCTTATGTGCTTTACGCCCATATCAGTAACCCTCTCGAGTCCGCTTAAGATGCCTTCGAGGCTCTGGCCAGGAACGCCCGTGATAAAGTCAGCAGAGACATTTTCAAATCCTGCTTCGAAAGCGGAATCCAGCGCTTTTAACGCGCCCTTTGAATCGTGAAGCCTGCCAAGCGTCCTGAGGACATCGTCATCAAGAGACTGTATTCCCATCGAAAGACGGTTAAAGCCGCTGTTAAGATATGCTCTTCCCTTTACGGCATCGAAGGACGCGGGATTTACTTCCAAAGTGATCTCAGCGTCAGGCGAGATCGCAAATGAATCCTTTATCGTTTCAAGCAGTCCGCAGATGTATTTCTCCGGCACGCACGAAGGCGTACCGCCGCCGAAATAAACCGTATCGGGACCGTCACCGCGCTTAATGCCGTACTGCTTACCAAACTCAGCCCAGAAGCGCGCTTCTAAATTGGCAGCTTCGTAATACTTCTCTGCAAGCGACCTGTCTGTTACCGAATAGAAGTCGCAGTAAGGGCACTTACGGACACAAAACGGGTTATGGACGTATATGTGTATTCCCATCAGAAGTTACGTTTTCTGTATATCGGAACGGGATTCTTAAGCGCCGTGATCAGAGCCATCCTGAAGTTGTTGAAGCTCGGGGAGATGTTTCTCTGGGGCTGCATGTACCTTGATATCTGCTCTGCCCACTGAGCCTTGTAATGTCCGATGGCGGGATAGCCGATGTCGATCAGCTTGTCCGCATTGGGGCTTACCGCACGGCAAAGGACTTCCCATGTGCCGCAGACGGAATCCTGCTCATAGGCATCAAGTACTTTCCTGTCGCATCCGGGATAAGCGTCCATGACGGCTTCCCTGTCACCCAACATCCAGGCCTCAACTTCCTCGGTGCTTAATCCCACTACGCTCCTGATGTCCGGAGCATATGTTTTCGCCGTCTCGTAGATCTCTTTTCGCATGAGCTCGGGATCGTTGCTGTCAGAATCCAGAGTAATTATGAGGATCAGTTCCTCGCCCCTGAAAACGCTGTTGTATGCCCTGAGCTTGGCAGGAAGAAGGTCAAGAAGTGAACTCGCAAACTTCGGAGGTTTGGCGTTCGGATCCTTCGGAAGGCTTCCGCATCCGCGGTGAGGCCTTACGTTTACTGTTGCTCTTTTGCCTTCGGCGTCACAGATCCTCTCAACCTGACGTTCTACGACTACCGCGCCTGATTTATCTTCAGATAGTATTTCAATCAGCATATTTGTTCCCGTCTTATTCGGAATCAGAATCCAAGTGTCCCGCGTACCAGATCGCGCCCATGCCGACGCCCTGCTTGAACATCTCGCAGACAAGCGGATCGTCGCCTGCGCATCTGATGTTTACGTCGCCCGATTCCTTTTCGAATGTCCTCTCAAAGATCCATACTTCCTTCGGAGACAGAGTCTCGATTATATACGGATTGTGCGTCGAAAAGATGATCTGGCAGTAACTGTTCTTAAGCGTGTATGCCCTCATCTCGTCAGCAAGGACATCGACCATGTCGTGGTAAAGATCCTTGTCGGGAGTCTCGATGAATATCGTCGATCTCGGTGCGCCGTCACGCAGGAGGAGCAGATAAAGAAAGAGCTTGTCGGGGCTTTCCCTCAACACTTCCGGAAGATTCTTCTTATGCTTCATCGAAGGGATGTTTGCCTTGATCTCAGAAACGATCCTCTCGTATTCGGCTTCATCCCTCATCTTCATGTATTCAAGAACGTTGCCTACATTTGAACCCATGCTGTTCAGGTGCTTGTGTCCGCCGGGAGCGTTGCCGTCATTGAAATAAGAGCTCTGTTCCTCGGAAGAGAAACTGCAGAAGAACCAGCTTCTGATCTCCCTGAAGAGCTCGACGAAATTGGTGTATCTTGAAAGCTTGCCGTAAAGGCTGATCGCGGGAAGGTGCTCATCGTCGATCACGACCTCGCCCGCCTCGCCTTCAGCGGCACCGGGGAAAGAAATGGTACCCTTTCCCTCATTGATCTCGAGGATGGTGTCGATCTTTATGTCCATTCCCTCGCCAACGGTTATCATGGCTTTCTCAAAGCAGATATAAGGGCTCTTGTATTCGTTTGCCCTGATGCCTATCTCATACTGGACGAACTTGGGCTTATGCGTGATGCTGTCCTCAAGCTTGAAAAACACCCTGAATACGGAAGGATTGGATATGTCAGGGCACATGTTTGCAAAGCCGGGTCTTCCCTTGGTAATGGAAGCTTCGGCACAGCCGTCTGTTATTACGTCCTGAAGGAATGAAAGGCATCCCATGAAGCTGGTCTTGCCCGTATTGTTGCGGCCTACCAGCGCATCGAGGTTACGCAGTCTGTTGTGTTTGACTGAAGTGTTTCCCGAAGCCTTCTCCTTGACGATCGAGACGCCCTCTTCGATGAGGATGCCCGCGAGGTCCTTGTCAAAGACATCGAAGTTTTCTATTTCAACACCGAGGATCATATCGTGCCCCCTGTTCTTATAAACAGACGGTCGCAGATAATGCGGCCGTCAGTAGTGATCAGTTCAATCTTATGAGATTACTGGCTGTCTGAGAGAGCCGAATCGATCTCTGCGAGATTTGTCTGGATCTTGGCCATGTTCTCGCTAAGTGTTCCGTTGACATTCTCGAGGAGCTGCTTAACGTAAAGGTGAGCGTTCTTACGGAGATCTTCAGCCTGTGCTTCTGCGTTGGCGATGATCTTTGCAGCCTCTTCCCTGGCACCCTTTGTGATCTCGTGGTCATTGACCTTCATTGCGTACATGCGGTTAGCATCGTCAATGATCTTCTTATTTTTCTCGCGGGCCGTGCTGATGATATCCTGTGCACGTGCTACGATATCGTTAGACTGGGCTACGGCTCCGGGCAGGTTGTTCTTCAATATCTGGAGCGAGTTGACAGTCTCTGTCCTCTCGATAGAGCACTTGTCCGAAAAAGGTACGCTTGAAGCATCCTTGATCATATCAATCAAGTAATCAATGTGCTTGATCGCGTCGTAGCGCTGGCCTCCCTGATTGAAATTGCTGTTCTCCATTACTGTTTCCTTCCTTTCTTGAATTTGTCCTTTACCACTTCTAATATCTCGGCGGGCACCATCTTTGAAATGTCGCCGCCATAATATCCTACCTCTTTAACGATAGTCGATGATATGAGCGACATGTCATCCCTGCAGGGCAGGAGCACGGCGTCATATCCCGGATAAAGCAGTCTGTTCGCCAAAGCGAGCTCGGCTTCGTAACGGAAATCGGACTCGGATCTGATGCCTCTTACGACGGCACAGCAGCCGAGTTCTGAATAGAGATCGACCAGGAGTCCGTCCCACTTCATGACCTTGATGTGAGCCAGTTCCTCGCCGGTGAGAGATTTCCTGATGAGGTCCTCTCTCTCCTCTATCGTGAAGAGCGGCGTCTTGGCAGAGTTCTCCATAACGGCAACCACAAGCTCATCGCACAGCTTTGAAGCGCGCCTTGCGATGTCCCTGTGGCCTCTCGTAAAGGGATCGAACGTCCCCGGGAAAAGCATTACCTTCAACTTTCCGTCTCCTCCGCGCGTTTCTTAAAAAATGTTATCACGGTAGTCCCATAACTACAAGAACGAACACTTTTTAAATCCGCCAAGCATTCTGCCGGCGGGTTGTCAGATGCGTGCTCGATGATGAGCATTCCGCCTTCTTTGAGCATTCCGTTCCGGCATATTATGTCCCCCGCGGCAAGTGCTGCCTCAGGCACCATCTTGTACGGAGGGTCCATGAATATAATATCAAATTTCTCCTCATTTGAACCAAGTTTCTCAAGAGCCTGGGTGTAGCCCGACTTGATGAACCTTATCTCAGGCGAATCCTTCATGCGGATCTTCTCCAAGTTTCTGGATATTATCCTTGCCGGATCTCCGCCCTTATCGACCAGTGTTGCACGTACGGCACCGCGGCTTACCGCCTCGATCCCTATCTGGCCCGATCCGGCGAAAAGATCAAGAAACTCGCTTCCCGGAACGTCATTCTGGATTATCGAGAACAGAGCTTCCTTGACCTTGTCGGTCGTAGGTCTCGTCTTGTCTCCCTCGGGCGCGAAAAGCACCGTTCCCCTGAATCTTCCGGTTACTACTCTAGGCATGTCACAAAGCTCCCATCTTCGAACCGAATCTTAACTCGAACATCTCTTCGATAGACTTTTCGAGCGTCTCGGCCTCACTGCTCTTCTTATCGAGTACGGCATTTACCGCATCGCACGCTTCAGAAGCGATGTTCAGGTCGGTATAGAGGTTAGCCGCCCTGAGCGTAGGGATACCGTGCTGCCTCGTGCCGAAAAAGTCTCCCGGACCTCTTATCTCAAGGTCCTTCTGGGCAAGCTCAAAGCCATCCTGAGATTCGCACATCAGTCTCATCCTCGTAAGGGCAAGTTCTGACTTCGATTCGGATACCAATATACAATAAGATTTCTCTTTACCTCTTCCTATACGGCCTCTTAACTGGTGAAGCGTTGAAAGACCGAACCTGTCGGCGTCCATGATTATCATGATGTTCGCTCTTGGGTTATCTACGCCTACTTCGATTACGGTCGTCGAAATGAGTATCTTGATCTCTCCGGAAAGGAATCTTTCCATCGTATCGAGCTTTGTCTGCTCATTCATGGAACCGTAAAGGACAGCTGCCGGGAATCTGGCTGTAACGCCTGATTCATCGAGCTTCTGCTTCATCTGTATGACGGACGTGATCTCATTCTCATCAGAACCTTCACCGCCGATTATGCTGTCGTCTGAGATCTCATCCTCGTTCTCGTCGATCCTTGCGCAGACGATGTATGCCTGCTGTCCGGATTCGAGCATCGAGATCAATGCGTCCCTGGTATCAGAGCTGTCTTTTGAAGCCGCAAACCAGGTGGTTATCGCCTGTCTTCCGGCAGGCTTCTCTCTGATGACCGATGTCTTCATGTCACCGTAAAGGACCATAGCAAGAGTCCTCGGGATGGGAGTTGCCGTCATTACGAGGTTATGCACGCTGTTGACGCCCGTAGAAGGATCCTGCTTAATGAGGAGCTTTTCTCTCTGCTTGACGCCGAATCTGTGCTGCTCATCTGCAATGACCAGAGCGAGATCCGCGAATTCAATATCATCGGTAAGTAACGCGTGAGTACCGATGATAACGGATGCTTCGCCATCCTTTAACTTCTCCTTGATCTCCTTCTTGACCGAAGCCTTGGTCTTACCGAGGAGCAAAACGACGTTGATGCCGCTTCCTTGAAGGATCCTGCAGGCATTGTCGTAATGCTGTCTCGCAAGGACAGATGTCGGCGCGAGCATTACGGACTGCTTGCCCATTAAAGCGGTCATTGCCATCGCAAGTATCGCGACGGCGGTCTTTCCGGAACCGACGTCACCTTGTACGAGACGGTTCATCGGAACGTTTGTCATCATGTCTTTCTGGATGTCGATTATTGCTTTGCGCTGATCGCCCGTGAGAGCAAAACCGAGCCCTTCGACTATCTTTTTCCAACGTACCGCGACATCCTTGCCGAGCTCGCTTCCGCTGTCGGGAACGACCTTCTCGGCGACTTCCTTAACGCTTGAACCGCGGTTATAAAGCTTCATTCCGACACCGAGCAGGATGAGTTCTTCAAACGCTATCTGGCGCCTCGCTTCCGATGCTTCCTCAAGCGTCTCCGGGAAATGAACCTTCCTGTAAGCTTCAGCCATCGGCACAAAGTTTTCTTTCTGCATCACCTCTTCAGGAATGCAGCATTTAAGTTCTTCACCGCAAAGATCGAGTGCGGTCTTTATCCATCTTGAAAGCTGCCTTGAAGTAATGCCGGCAGTCATGTGATATACGGGTCTTACAAGTTCTGACGTGCTCACCTTGTCGGCCTTCTCCACAAAGGGATTCACCATCTGCGGAGTGCCTGCGAAATAAGTCAGTTCCCCGTGAACAAACAGCCTGTCGCCTAACGCGAACTTATTCACGATGTAAGGCGAATTGAAGAACATGAGCTTGATCCTGCCTGAATCGTCACCTGCGAAAAAGCTTGCCGTCTTCGCGCGGCTCCTGACGTTTACCGATGGATTGGTAAGCACCGTAAGGAAGAGCGAGGCTTCGTTACCGCCTTCGATCGAAGATACGCGGTTAACCGAAGTCCAGTCGTTATATCTCCACGGAAGGAACGTTATGAGGTCATAGACAGTATTGATCTCAAGCTTTGCGAGATGTTCAACGGCGGCGGGACCGATGCCGTAGAGAGCAGATACGGGACTTGATAAAGTGACCTTGGACATCAGATCCTCCTCCTGCAAAAACCTGCCATAGGGCATGCTCCGCAGTCAGGCGACTGCGACTTGCAGTAAGTCCTTCCGAGGTCAACGGACAGATGTCCGATCGCTATCCATTTATCTTCTTCAAATACTTTCATCATGTCCTTCTCAACATGCGCTGGGTCTTCAGAATCGGTTATCCCGATCCTCTTCATGACCCTCTTGCAGTGCGTATCGACTACTATCGCGGGCGTGCCGTAAATCTCACCGACTATAAGATTTGCTATCTTCCTTCCGATGCCCCTGACCTTCATCAGTTCATCAACATCGTTGGGAATAGTTCCTTTCCACTCACCTGTAAACCTTTCCGCGAAATCCATTACGGAAGCAGTCTTTGAAGCGGTAAGGCCGCAGGGCTTTATGACCTGCGCGATATCTTCTGCAGATGCAGCAGAGAGTGCCTTCATGTCCGGATATTTGTCAAACAGTTCCTTTGAAGTAAGATTAACCCTTTTATCCGTGCATTGCGCGGACAATATTCCCCTTACCGCAAGTCTTTCGGGAAGATCGAAATCAAGAGAACACGCGGAATCAGGAAAGGCTTTCTTCAAAGAATCCCATGTGAGTTCGGCGAGTTTTGAGCGTGAAAACCTCGGCATCAGATCATTTCCCTTCGGTCATTCCTGCTTGTTCTCGGGCGGGAACGGGAAATAGAATACGAATCTTGCGCCGCCCAGTTCAGTACCTTCCTCACAGGAAATGGTCTGACCGTGAGCAGCAAGGATCTGCTTGCAGATATAAAGTCCCAGGCCGAAGCCTTCGACCTTACGCGAAGGATCCGCCTTATAGAAGCTCTCAAAGATCCTCTTACGCTTGGATTCCTCAACGCCAGCGCCTGAATCCTCAACCTGGATCATGATCCTTCTGTTCCTGGGTTCGGAAGTGGTCGTAACCTTGATGGAACCGCCCTGAGGCGTGAACTTTATGGCGTTCGTGATTATGTTGATAATGACTCTGCAGAGCTGCTGAGCTTCACCATACGCATCGATGCCCGGACCCGGATCGAGCGACTTGATTATCGTAATATCCTTGTTCGAGAGCTGTGCTTCGAGGTTGTCTATGATGTCGTTGATCATGTCGCTGATGTTGAATTCTTCCATCATCTTGGGATCGACGTGAGACAGTGAGGAAGCCTCTGTCATCTGCGTTACGAGCGTTCTGATCCTGTCTGACTGCTGCTTGATGAGATTCAGATAGTGATCGTGCTTATCGGGCGGGATCGTACCGTCGGTCATGGCCGTTACAAAGCCATTGATCGAAGTAAGAGGCGTTCTGATGTCATGAGCGATGGAGGAAATGAACATCTCTCTGTCACGCTCCGCATTCTCGAGGGATTCGATCATGGTGTTGACCGTCATTCCCATCTCGGTAAACTCGGATGAAACAGCGAAGCTCGAATAGTCTTCAGGAACAGAGAATCTGGGGCTTACACGGACGGAGAAGTCGCCTTCAGCAACGCTTGCGATCGCTCTTGAGATGTCCTTGATTGGCATGAGGCTCAGATATACGAAGACCGCGTAGAGTACGATCGCGATTACCATGGCGATCATTGCAGGAACGAAGATTACGCTTACATACTCGGCAAAAGTCTCATTGGTCGTCTCATAGTTTTTGACAAGGCAGAAATACTGTGTTCCCTTGATCTTCATGCAGCTGATCGAAGTAATGCTCTTGGGATCCTTGCTGCTGTCTCCCGCAAAACCGTTGGAACTCTTATCAGCGGAAGTTATGAGCTTAAGAACGTTCTCGTCGGAAATGTAAGCATTAGTGCCCGTACCCTGCTTTACAGCTATACTGTCAGACGTTTCGAACTGCTTTGAGTTACGGCTGAAGATGCGTCCCTCATTGTCGACAAAATATATGGAACCGCTCTCCCCGTAGATCTCCGAGTTGATAAAGCGGTCCACGATCCTTGAATTCTTAAAGTTGTCCGAGCCGTCGTTGTCCATGGTGTACCTGAACTCACCCGGCTGCATCGATGTAAGAGATGAAATATCGGCAGACAGATTGGCCGCAACCGAATCCGTTCCGCCGATAACTCTGATAACCAGATTGTTGTACATGTTCTCATAAGAGAGAAACAGCAGAACGGCAAAGACCACGAGTGTGGTAAAGACAAGAAAAGTAATTATGAAAACGGCGAAATTCGCCGAGATCTTCCTGCCGCCGTCAGCCTTGGGAGCCATGAGTTACCTCGTCTCGAACTTATAACCCTTGCTCCAAACAGTCTTTATGCACCAGTTCTGTTCCCTGTCGGGATTCTCGATCTTCTCTCTGATTCTCTTGATGTGGACGTCAACAGTACGTGACTCTCCGTAGAAATCGTAACCCCAGACGTTTTCAAGGAGCTGCTCACGGGTGAAAACGCGGTTAGGATTGCTTGCGAGGAAGAAAAGGAGTTCAAGTTCCTTCGGCGGCATGTAGATCTCATTGCCGTCAACAGTTACGACGTAACGGATCTTGTCGACCGAGAAACCGGGATATGTGATGATGTCGTCAGGCTTGCCGGACTCTGCTTCTGCAGTGGAAGCGCTGTCTCTCTTCTCAGTACGTCTGAGAACGGCCTTGACTCTTGCCAGAACCTCCTTAGGTTCAAACGGCTTGGGAATATAATCGTCCGCACCGAGCTCGAGACCGATGATCTTGTCAAGAGTATCAGTACGTGCGGTAAGCATGATGATCGGGGTGTCAGAAGTCTTTCTGATCTCACGGCAGATGTCGTTGCCGTCCATGCCGGGAAGCATGAGATCGAGAAGAACGATGTCAGGCTTGAACTGCGTAAACGCGCCGATAGCCCTGTCGCCCTGCATGCATGTGGAAACCTGGTAACCTTCTTTCTCAAAATAGAGCTTGAGAACTTCGATAATGCCCGGATCGTCGTCTACGAGCAATACTTTGTTAACTGCCATTACTTCACCCCTGTAACAACTTTTTATATATTCCCTCCGCGGATCGCGTCCGGCTCAGGCTTTATTTGCGGTCAGCGGCCGCAGGATTCTCATCCGATATCCTGCTGACCTCATCGGCAAATGACTGCGGATCGGTAAAGTCTTTGTATACGGACGCGAAACGCACATAAGCGACCTTATCCATATTCTTCAGACGGTTCATTATGTATTCACCGATCTCTGAACTCGTGATCTCACGGTTGTATATATTGTTAACCTTGTCGGTTATCTCAGCAACGATCTTTTCTTTGTCCTGAGGCGATACTCCCCGCTTGGAGCATGCGATGTTCAGGCTGGCCATGATCTTCTCGGCCATGAACGGTTCTCTCGTTCCGTTCTTCTTTATGACTGTGGGATTCAGGTCCTCGATCCTTTCAACCGTCGAAAACCTGTATCCGCATTCTATGCACTCACGGCGGCGCCTGATGGAATAACCGTCTTCAGTAGGCCTGGAATCAAGGACCTTATCGTTATTCTTGCCGCACTTTATGCAGATCATTTATTCTTACTGACCGTCTTTACCGAACATGAACCAAGGCTTAGCAGACTTCTGGGCAGGCTTGGCATCCTGCTGGGGAGCTACGTTAGCCTGAGGTCTGCCGCCCATCTGTACGGGAGCCTGGGGCTGCTGCGAAGGAGCAGGTGCTGCAGGCTGCGGCTGCTGAACGGGGATCTGCTGTACCGGAGCAGGAGCTGCGCCCTGCTGAGGCTGCATAGGGATCTGCGGAGCAGCCTGGGGCTGCGGAGCAGGTGCAACGGACTCGTCACCGAATCTGAAGCCCGGAGCTGAACGCTGAACGGGTGCAGGTGCGGGTTCGGGTGCAGGCTGCTGGTTTCTGGGAATGTATTCGGTTCTCGGAGAAGGTGCTGTGGCAGCTCTTGAAGAGATGATCGTAGGATTCTCTCTGGAAAGAACTGAAGTGCTTGCTCTGTGACCGACACTTGCATTTACCGTGTTATCGAATCCGGAAGCGATTACTGTGATCATGAGCTCATCTTCGAGTGAATCGTCAACGACTGCACCAACAATGATCTCTGCTTCAGGAGAAGCTTCGTTACGAACGATGGAAGAAGCCGCATCGATCTCGGAGAGTCTCATTCCGCGTCCGCCTGTGAAATTAAGGATTACGCCTGTAGCGCCTTCGATGTTTGTATCAAGCAGAGGTGAGTTGATAGCCTGCTTGATAGCAACCTGTGCACGGTCCTCGCCGGAAGCACGGCCGATACCCATGTGGCAGATGCCTGCGTCCTTCATGACACGTGTAACGTCTGCAAGGTCGAGGTTGATGAGTCCGGGGATTGCAACGAGGTCGGAAATACCTGCGACACCGAACTTGAGAACCTGGTCTGCCATATTGAAAGCTTCCTCGAAGGAAGTGCTCTCATCAACTACGTCGAGTAGCTTGTCGTTAGATACTACGATGAGTGAGTCAACGGACTTCTGGAGCTCGCGGATACCGCGCTCAGCGTTTGCAGCTCTCTTGCCGCCTTCGAATGTGAACGGTGTGGTGACAACAGCAACTGTGAGGATTCCGAGGTCTCTTGCGATCTGAGCTACGACAGGAGCTGCACCGGTACCGGTACCGCCGCCCATGCCTGCCGTGATGAAGAGCATGTCTGTATTGGCAATAGCCTCTGCGATCTCGTCGCGTGACTCTTCTGCAGCCTTCTCACCAACGCTGGGGTCAGCACCGCATCCGAGGCCTCTCGTAACCTTCTCGCCGATCTGGATCTTTATCTCTGCCTTATTGCGGGCAAGCGCCTGATTATCGGTATTGATAGCGATAAATGTAACACCCTGGACGCCGCTCTCGACCATGCGGTTAACAGCATTGCTTCCGCCTCCGCCAACGCCGATTACCTTTATGGTTGCGACATTTGATTCGTCCATTGAATAGCTGTGCTTGCTCTCAGACATCCTTAGTTCCTCCGTTATAAACTGTTTTTTGTCCCGTTCTTAATAAATAAAAATTATTTGCTTAAACTATATGTCATTCTGAATTCTAAACCAAACGTAAAATTCATTCAATACAAACAATCGGATTTAACTCCGTATTGTAAGATTCAAATACATTTTATCATTAAATTGTAAACTTTTAGGGATATTTCGGAGCAATTGTCATTTCGAAGGGTTAAAGATGTACTCATCGTTCGTCATGTCGAGCGTGCCCTTGATCGTAATCTGGTCAAAAGCATTGGAATTAAAGAGGAACAGGAGCTGCGACATCTTGTCGTTTATCTTGTCGGTCTTGTTGAGCTTGACCTGAACGGGCTTGCCGCTTTCGGTATAGATCGTCAGGAAGATGTATCCGCTGGGCAGGATCCTGACTTCCTTCGTATGCTCGAACATGTTGAATCTGTCGCCTATCGTGGCGTTATCCGCATTAAGGATCGCTCCGAGGACCAGGATGGCCTTCTTGTAGGAGTTCTCATCGGTTACGACAACCTTTTCGCCGAGCTTTGCCGATTCGACAGTGATGCCGTAGACTATCGGGCTTACTTTCTGCTTAAGCTTGCCGGAATTCAGTTCAAGTACCGTTCCGTAACGGTCGAGCGCGATATAGCCGTCGGGAGTGCTGACATAAGCTATCTTCCTTCTCTCCTTGACCGTGATCCTGACTTCAGACGGGATCCTTATGGAGATGGTGATATCCGAGATGTAAGCATTGTTCTGTCTTATCCTCTCCTCCGTCTTACCGTAGTTGAGGCTTAAGATGTCGATCAGGTTGCCGCTGACGCCGCTCATGAGGTGCGCATTGTACTTGAGTCCTACTTCCTTAAGGACTTCCTCGTCGGTCATCTCAACATTTCCTTCAATGGTTACGGAGCGCACTCTGAACGCGGGAAGGAACAACAAAAGCATTAACATCGTGATCAGCAGCACCGCGAAAACGATTACCGATATGCCGAAACCTGTGATCCTGAATTTACGCTTCTTAGGCTTTGACGGTACCTTTTCCTTATCTTCGGAATGCTTCTTCTCAGAAGGCTTCCCGCTGCCCTCTTTATCTTCCTCAGACTTCTCTTCACCGGATTTTTCTTCAGAACCGTCCTCTGCGGTCTTGGAATCCTCAGACTCCTTCTTCTCTTCGGTTTCTTCTTCCTTTGCAGGTCTGTCCTCTTCTTCGGAAGAACCGCTCTTCTCTTCCTTGCCGTCAGGCTTTTTGTCGCCTTCTGAAGCAGCCTCCTTTTTACCGGAAGCTTTCTCGGCAGGTTCATTTGTTCCGGGCTTCTTATCCTTGGAATCTACGATCTGCAGATGTTCAGGATCGTCAGAGCCCGAAGAATCCGGGTCGCCGTCAAATCCAAACAGTTTGTCGAGTTCGTTATCATCCATAGAATTCTATTGTATCAATCTTGTTTGCCGAGCGAATCGGTGATCGCCTTGAAAATGCGTTCATCCGTATCGGGTATTGCCTGTGCAGCAGAACATTTTCTTATCTGTTCGCGCTTTGCATCGTTTTCGAGAAGTTCCGTAAGTACGGGAAGGATCTTTCCCGATGCGCATTCGGCATCGGAGATCACTACTCCGCCGCCCTTTCCTGCAATGGAGTTTGCGTTATAGGTCTGGTGGTCGTGTGCTGCATAAGGATACGGC
Source organism: uncultured Clostridia bacterium (assembly GCA_946407705.1). Taxonomy (GTDB): domain Bacteria; phylum Bacillota; class Clostridia; order Saccharofermentanales; family Saccharofermentanaceae; genus Saccharofermentans. The sequence goes on from CAMJPC010000001.1 coordinate 236,343, forward strand.
ACCATTATCGCGCAAGCGCCCGTAGCCGTTATTTCAGCGCATGTTACGGCACCTGCACGGAGTATGCAGACGTCGCTTCCGGAAAGATACAGATTGGTATCCGTAACGTATTCCATTATCTCGAGATTAGGGAGTTTGCGGTCTTCATCGGTGATGTCGACCTTGTTCTTTTTTCCGCAGCTCAGAACGAACTTAACGTCAGCAAATTCAGGCCTTTTGGCACAGGAAATGACAAATCCCGTGATGGTAGCGGAACCGAGTGAACCGCCCATTGCGAAAACGAATTTCTTGCCTTCGGGAATGCCGAGCTTTGCCCTGGATTCCTCATAGGTATTGCCGAACATTATCTTTCTTACGGGATTGCCCGTATAGACGACTTTCTTAGCATTCGGGAAAACACTTTCCTGATCGGCAAATCCGGTCATTACGAGTGCCGCGCCCTTTGACAGGTATCTGTTAGCGCGTCCCGGGAAAGCATTAGCCTCATGGATCATGACGGGAATGCCGATTTTTTTTGCCGCTAAAAGGAGCGGTGCGCTAACATATCCGCCAGTACTCAGCACGCATTCGGGATTGAACTCTTTAAGAAATCTGATGCACTGCCTTCTTCCCTTCGCAAGCGCTGCCTGCGCTTTGAAGATCTTTACGGAAGGTTTTGTGGGAAAGGGCTTTGCCTCTATGCTCACGAAATCATAGCCTGCGGCAGGAACGAGTTCGCCTTCAAGTCCCGCTTTCCTTCCGAGGAAAACGAACTTGCATGAGTCACCCTTCTTGGCGAATCCCTCTTTCAAGATACCCGCAATTGCGAGCGCGGGATTGATGTGCCCGGAGGTTCCTCCACCAATGATCGCAAAACGGTGTTCCATAGGGGTTTATGCCGCCTTCTTGTCCAGACGCCTTGCTTTTGGTTCAACGGGCTTTTTGCCGGTTCTGGAAACGGATAAGATCAGACCGTAAGCAACGAGAAGCATGATCTGCGCGGTTCCGCCGTAGCTCATGAAAGGAAGCGTAACGCCGGTGGCAGGGATTACCTGCAGCTCGACCGAGATATTCATCATAACCTCTACGAAGATCAACGCGGTACAGCCTGTCGCGACCGTCCGCGCAAAGACCCCGTCGGCTTGCAATATGACCCTGACGCACATAACGAACATTATCAGATACATGATCATCAGCAGCATGCCGCCGACAAATCCGGTCTCCTCCACGTAGATTGAGAATATATAGTCATTCTGCGCCTCTGCGACGTAATTGTATTTTGAACGGGAATTACCGAGGCCGACGCCCCACATTCCGCCTGAACCCAAAGCGTTATGGGCATTGTCGATCTGTCTCGTATCATCCTTTGTAAGAGTCGCATCCTCTTCTTCTTCTTCACCCTGGTTGTAGATCGCGATACGCTTGAAAACGTGTGCGTAGTTTTTCATGAAACGGTCTCTGGCCTCAGTAGGCATGACGGCGAAAACGAAGCCTCCGATCAGGATGGCAAATCCGATGATCAGTCCGCCGCCCACGATCCAGGACTTGAGCGGGATCTCTGAAACGAGCGCGCTCATGAATATGACGAGAGCGATGATGATGAAGCACGAAACGTGCGGCTGCAAGATGATTACCGCGTCGACGACGATGATGCAGATTACCGGAATAAGGAAATCGACCGTTGCGAAAAGGATGTTCTTTCCGACTTCTGAATTCGGGGTCGGGTATTTGCCTTCACGGCGGAACTTGTCAGCCATGCTCCTGTAGCTTGCGAATGCAACGATGAGCAATACCTTGATGACCTCGGAACTCTGGAACTGGATGGGTCCGATGTTTACCCATCTCGTAGCGCCGTGCTCGGAACCTACGCCGATGGCGAGCGTTGCGAACGCCAGTACAAGGCTTAATGCGAACGAACCGACCATTATCCATTTCTGCGCGAAGAACTTGATCGGGAAGAATGAGATCGCGATGCACGCGACAAGTCCGATAAGTGTCTGGATTATCTGTCTTTTGAGGAAGTGAGCGGAATCGTGATAGAGACCGTACGCGTCAGGACCGGATACGGAATAAAGTACGACGAGACCGAAAACGATCATGAAGAAAAGCATAAGCAGCATGGGAATGTTCATGCTCTTAAGATTCAGGTCCGTGTGTATCTTAGCGCTTTCAGGGATCGCGGAAGCGTTGCTCGCCGGATCGATGAGCTGCTCGATATCAGTAATATGTTTCTTGTGCTTTTCCTGCGCCATCAGTTACGCGTTGCCTTTCTCTATGTAATCTTCCGCAAGCTTCTCAAAGCCGAATGAATGCGATGCCTTGAAAAGGATCGCGTCGCCGTCTCTGAGATAATCTCCGAGCCTTACGGCCACGTCCGCGCTGTCACGGCATTTGGAGATCTCAAGGCCCATGTCGATCATGTGCGCTCCCCTTATGAAATCATCTGCGTTGTCTCCGGTTATGAAGACCTTGTCAAATCCGTATTTCGCGCAGTTCTTGCCCGTCATCTCGTGAAGCTGGGGAGCATAGTCACCGAGTTCGAGCATGTTGCCCAGTGCAAGGACCTTTCTTCTGCCTTTCGCCCTTTTCGAGAAATTGAGGAAAGCATTCTCCATCGATTCGGGCGACGCGTTATACGCATCATTTACTATCATATACCTTTTTGTCTCTGTAATAGCACCTCTTCCGTCCATTGCTTTTCCGGACAGAACGGCTTCTTTTATCAGGCTTAAGGACTCTTCGGTTGCAGCAAGCCCGCAGATATGTGCGCACAGGAGCGCGAAAAGGACATTCCTTACGCCTGCGCTGCCGTAAAGGTTGATCGAGAGCGTACCGCCGAGATCGATCTCCTGACCGAGCCTCGTGATGCGTGCCTTGAATTCAGTGCCGTCTTCAGTCTCCGTGACATCAACCGCATTGATGCACTCAGGGCACATTTCTATGGCCTTGTCTGAAGCGGAGACCGCAGCGATGAGATTGTTTATCGGAAGGATCCTTCTCGCATGTTCAAAGAGCTTGGAATCGTCGCCGTTTACGATCAGGATGCCGCCGTCAGTAAGACCATCGGCGATCTCCATCTTGGCGCGCATGATGTTGTCCCTGCTTCCGAGTCTTCCGATGTGGGAATAACCGACATTCGTGATGACTGCGATATCAGGCTTTGCGATATTCGTAAGGAGCGAGATCTCGCCTGCTCCCCTCATTCCCATTTCAACGACCAGTATCTCGGTATCCTCGGGAGCCGAGAGGATAGTCTTGCTCATGCCGATCTCGTTATTGTTGTTGGCTTTTGTCGAATGAACGCGGAGGCCTGTCCTCAGGACGTCAGCAATGATGGTCCTCGTTGTTGTCTTGCCGACGGAACCCGTAACCGCAATGACCTTTGCGCCAAGCTTGAACCTGTAGTAAGCGGCAAGAAGTCCCAGTGCCTTTGTCGTATCACTTACAACGATACCGACAGCGCCTTCGGGGACATATTCCTCGTTATCCACAACGACTGCGCACGCGCCTTTATCAATGGCGGCACCGGTATATTCCCCGCCGTTAAAGCGCTCGCCCCTGAGCGCGAAAAAGACGTCGTCTTTCTCAATCGTCCTGGTATCCGTAGATACTCCGGCCACATTGATGAAAGCCGCATATACAGGCTCTGAAGTCTTATATACGCTCTTTCCGCCTATTGCCCTCTTGATCTCCTCAAGCGTAAACATCACTCAAACACCGTCCTGAATCTCTTTGACGGCCTTTAAAGCCTGTTCCGCGTCATCGAAATGGATCGTCCTGTCAGCGAAGATCTGATAATCCTCGTGACCCTTTCCTGCGATCAGGACAGTATCACCCGGCTTTGCCAGTGATATCGAACGCTTGATGGCGCTTGCCCTGTCGGCCTCGACCTCGTATTTACCGTCTGTCTTATTTATTCCCGTAATGATATTTTCGATAATTGCCATCGGGTCCTCAGTCCTCGGATTATCCGAAGTGATGACCGTGTAATCGGAGAGGTTGCCTGATACCTCGCCCATCTCGAATCTTCTCGTCTTGGATCTGTCTCCGCCGCATCCGAAGACCGTGATCACCCTGCCCTCGGTGCATTCCCTGAGAGTCTTTACCGCATTCTCGAGTGCCGCAGCGTTGTGCGCGTAATCAATGAGAATATTGAGCCCGAGGTTGTTCTCTATGGGCTGCATGCGTCCCGGAACACTGATCCCGGAAAGTGCCCTGACCATATCCTCAGTACCGCATCCTGCGCAGTACGCAAGAGCGATGGCGCAAAGGGCATTTGCAACATTGAACCTTCCGGGGATAGCAACGAAGAATTCGCCGCTTAAGTATTTGCCGGTAACATTAAATCCAGTTCCGGTAACGTGTCCCCTTCTCTCAAGCTTTAAGTTCTCAGCTTTGAAATCGGCATCGCTTTCGATTCCGTAAGTAAGAACCTCGCACCTGTCTGAAGCGTATCTGATGACTTCGTCTGCCTGTTCGCAGTCCGCGTTTACGATCGCGGTGTCGCAGCTGTCGAAGATCTTGAGCTTGCAGTTGAAATAGTCCTGCATGTCAGGATGCTCGTTCTTGCCGATATGGTCCTCGTAAAGATTGGTGAATGCCGCAGCGTGATATCTGATGCCGTATACCCTGTCGAGCTTAAGCCCCTGTGAAGAGACCTCCATTACGAGATTGTCTATGTCTTTCTCCCTGAGGGAACGCATCATGCCGAAAATATGTGAAGACTCCGGAGTCGTGTGCTTTGCCTCGATCTTCTCGTCTCCGATTATGTTGCAGACCGTTCCGATGAGTCCGCTTCTCTTTCCGGATGTCTCAAGGATCTTCTTGAGCATGAAAGTGGAAGTGGTCTTTCCCTTCGTTCCGGTAATTCCGTAAACGTTCATTCCTCTCTCGGGATGACCGTCGATCGCAGCAGCTGCTACCGCAAGAGCCTTCTTGGTATCCTTCGTCTCAGCGACGACGCAGGACGTTCCCCTGACAGCCTCGATGAGTTCGCTGTCTTCAAAGCCCTCGCGCTCTGAATCGACTATTACGCATGAAGCGCCTGACTTGGCAGCGCTCCCTGCAAAAGAATGTCCGTCAACGCTGAATCCTATGATGCATACAAAAACAGAACCGCTTGTTACGCGGCGGGAATCAAATTCCACGGAAGTGACCTCACAGGCAGGATCACCTGTGATCACACGGCATTCAAGTTCATTGAGGATATCCGACAGCAGCACGGCATAATTCCTTTCATTCTTCACGCTAATTATATTAAAACAAATAATTAATAAATTTAGTGTGGCAATTGGAAGAAATTTGGGCCAAAGTTATGCCCGCGTTTGTGCGTTAACCCATTCCGGAGCCTGAAAGATCAGCCGACTCCCGTGTCACCGTTCTTCTTTTTGGGCGCAAGCGTAGGAGTCTGGGTCTTTCTGTTGATTCCGATCATGTTAGCGCCGTTGCTGTCCATGTTAACCGTGATAACCTCTCCCGAAAGCACCGTGGAACCTGCATTCTGGTTCTGCGAGATGCAAAGGCCCGTTACGTCGCCCTTGATCTTGCAGTTAAGGTTGACCTTGCGGCAAGCCTCGATGCACTCGACAGCATTCATTCCGACCATGTTGGGAACTCTCGAAGTGAGCATCTGCTCTTCGGTAACATCCTCAGGATACATGATTACGACGCCCGTCTTATAAAGTCTCTGGGTGTAGCTCGGATATGTTTTCGAGATGATCGTATCAGGCGTCATGTCGACTGTTCCGTAGATGGTGGAAAGTCCGTTGACTGCAATGGTCGAAGATGCCTTGGAAGCAGTCATGCCCTCGACCTTCATTACGTAGTATTCCTTTGTGAGCTGATCATACTCGTCAGCCGTGAAGATCCTCTCAACGCCGAGGTATGTGAGCGTTCCTTCAACGATCCTTGCTGCAGTTGAGGCTGCCGCGGAAGAACCGACTTCCTTATCTTCAGGCTTGTTAAGCACGAAAAGGACCGCGATCTGGGGATCGTTAGCGGGAGCATAGCAAGAGAACGAGAGCACGTGATGTCCCTTGAGCTCGCCGACGTCTACCGTAGACGTGGAGGTCTTACCAGCAACGTTGAAGCCTGCGACCTTACCTGCGGAACCGGTACCGTCAGAGACAACGCCTTCCATCAGGGTCCTTACTCTCTTGCAAGTGTTCTCGGAGAACACCGTTCTTACTACCTCAGGCTCGATCTGGTCAACGATGTTGCCGTTCTCGTCCGTTATGTACTTAACGATATGCGGAACCATCAGGTCGCCGCCGTTAATTATCGCGCAATAAGAAGTGATCAGCTGGATCGGGGTAACCGTCGAAGACTCTCCGTATGAGAGAACTGCCATGTCGACTCGGCTCGGATTCTTATGGAAGATGCCCTTTCCTTCAGCGGGAAGGTCAATTCCCGTAGGATCGTAGAAACCGAGCATTCGCACATACTGATAGTACTTCTTGATGCCGATCCTGAATGAGAGCTGCGTAAAGATCGGGTTGCAGGAGTTCTCGAAGCCCTTCTTGAGCGTCTCGTCACCGTGATTGAATCCGTTTGTCTTCTGCATCCAGCAGGAGATCGTGTGCTGATCGGAGAGCTTTATCGGAGCATCGTTGAAGACTTCGTTCTCATTCGAGAGGTTCTCTTCGAACGCTATGCATGTCGTAAGTGACTTGAATGTTGAACCAGGCTCGTATGTATCGGATACGCAGCGGTTGCGCCATGCGTTTGCCATTATGTATTCGACCTGTTTGTCCTTGTCCATCAGGTTGAAGTCATATTCATCAAGTCCGTACGGAGCCTTGTAAGGATTATTAAGGTCATAGTCAGGAAGCGAGACCATCGCAAGTATCGCGCCGGTATAAGGATTCATTACGATGGCCGTACATCCGTCGATCGGCTTGTACTTGTCATATGCGTCCTTGCAGGCTTCCTCGGCTATTCTCTGGATGCTGAGGTCGATGTTGGTTACGATGTTACGGCCGTTTGCAGCCTTTTCCTCGGTCGCGTCGGCATAAGGCAGAACGCCTCCGGTAATGGAGTCAGTCTCCGAATAGCGGTAACCGTCACGGCCTGAAAGGGTCTTGTCGTAATATGCCTCAAGTCCGTAAAGGCCGCTTAAGACCTCACCGTTGTTTCTCGCATATCCGATTACCTGTGCCGCAAGGCTTCCGTAGTTATAGTATCTCTGGGGAACGGCGACGAAGCCGAAACCCTTTACTTTGTTGTCTTTGAGGAATTTCTGGAATTCATCCTTCTTGTCCGTCGGGACGTTTCTTATGACGTCGCAGCCCTGGACGGCATTTCGCTTGTCGGTCCTGTCAGACGGGTCATCGGGAAGGATGGAATCGATCTTCTCGTATTTGACTCCGAGGATCGAGACTATGTTCTGCATTATCTGGGCGCGGGTAAGCGTCGGGGAAGTTACCTGAGAAGGCGAACAAACGACCGTATAGTCGTAAGTGTTGGACGCAAGAGGCGTCATGTTCGCATCGTAGATGATCCCTCGGCTGGCTGAGTATGTCATGAGAGTCCACTGCTCGTTGGCAGCCGCCCTCGCATACTTCTCATAATCCTTGACCGTCGTCTTATAGAGGCTGTAAATGAGAAAAACGCCGTATAACAATACAGCCGCGGCCATAAAGGCCGCGATGCGCTTTGCCCACATCTCCCTTCCGTAGCCTGTTAAGGCGTCAGGAGATTTTGTCCGGACAGGTTCCTGTTCTTTCGTATTATAAGCTTTAACGCCCGGGATGAGCGGCATAGTACTCCTCTAACGCGTCCTGGTTTGCCCTGAGGACATCATCGTTTACTCCATATGTATCATATGGTACCACTGTCTTCAAAGAATCGTTATTAGGAATTGGAAGATTTACTACCTGATTCTGGTTCGGATCCTGCATGCCAAGCTGGAGAGCCTGTGCGCGGACTGCGTCCATGTCTGTAATTCCGTTAGCGTTCTCTTCAGCTTCGAGGAGCTGTCTCTTTACGGTGTTGATTCCGTCCTTGAGGTTGGAATTGTCTCTTGAGAGCTCTGAGAGTTCGGTCTGGGGAAACAAAAGGAGCATTACGAATACGCCTGAAAGGATCAGGAGTCCTACTGCCATGATCGTCTCAAAAGCTTTTCTCTTTGTGAGCTTTCTTGCCTTTTTCTTCTGTTCTTCCGTCAGCTGGGGATCCATGTGCTCGAGAGCGAAATCGTGGCTTCTCTCGGAAACAGTCTCAAAGGAATACTTGTCCTCAACAGCTTTAGCCTTCTTGGGTTCAACCTGAGGTCTCTTCTCAATGATCAGGGGTTCCATGACAGGAATGATGGATCCCTGCCTGTATGTGTAGTTGCGCTTTCTCGCATTGAGCGCATCTCTAAGATCCCTGTCACTAGCATAGATTCCAGGTCTTTTTCTCTTTATTCCGTTGTTCTTGCGCTCTCTAGTTGCCATAATATCCACCCTTTAGTTGTACTGTTCGTTGCCGTTCCTCTCGAAAACCCTGAGTTTCGCGCTGCGTGCCCTCGGGTTCTCTTCCTTCTCCTCCTCCGACGGTTCAATGGGTTTCTTTGTAATGACCGTTCCCAGCGGTTTCTTTCCGCATACGCACACCGGAAATTCTCTCGGGCATGTGCAGGGATTCTCTGCTTTTCTGAATGCTTCCTTTACGATCCTGTCCTCGAGCGAATGGAAAGTGATTATGCTGACCCTTCCGCCCGGGTTGAGATGCTTGAAACAATCCCTCATGAGACTTTCGAGTCCGGACAGTTCGTGATTAACTTCTATCCTTATCGCCTGGAAGCATCTTTTCGCGGGATGCTGGTCTTCGAATCTTCCGTGACCGGGCATATACTCTTTGATAGCCTCAGCCAGATCGGTAGTGAGCTTGAAAGGTACTCTCTGCCTTCTCTGAACGATTCCGTCAGCGATCCTTCCGGAGTGGCGCTCCTCGCCGTACTCTCTGAAGATCCTTTCCAGTTCATCTCTTGAATATCTGTTTACGACGTATTCGGCTGTGAGCGTTTCGTCGCTTGTATCCATTCTCATGTCGAGCGGTCCCTTGTTCATGTAAGAGAATCCGCGGTCAGCCGTATCCAGCTGATATGAAGATACGCCGAGGTCAGCGAGTATTCCGTCAACCTTCTTGATCTTCATGCTGTCGAGCATGTTGTCGATGTCACCATAGTCGCACTTAACGGGCATCCAGTTGGTATGAGCGAAGTCCTTGCTCCTTGCCATGCATGCTCTGAGCGCGTCAACGTCTTTATCTACCGAGATCAGGGTTCCGGATGAACCGAGTCTGGAAGCGATCTCTGCGCTGTGTCCGCCGCCGCCTGCAGTGCAGTCCACGTAAATGCCGTTACCCTTTACGGCAAGGCCGTCAACTGCTTCTCTGAGCAGTACCGACTTATGATTGAAATCAGAGTCCTTCGACATAATAATCTGTCTCCAATCCTTCAATATTGCTCAGATCGTGATCTTCGTTGTCGTAGAAGCTCTTCGCACATACGTCAAGTTTGCCGTCATCGTTAAATACGCAGATCTCGTCTCCGGCCTTAGCGAAAATCCTTTCCCACAGTTCCGCGCTTACCGCGATCCTTCCCTGGGAGTCAACGGTGACTTCAGCAGCCTCTCCGATGATCGCCCTCTTGATCGTACGGACCTTGGAATCCATGGAATTGAGTTTTCTGATCTGTTCGGCAATGTGGTCAAAATGTTCTTTCGAATAGACGCAAAGATAGCCCTTGTCAAGGCTGTTGGTTACAACAACCTCGTCTCCGAGCTGCTCTCTCTGCTTTGCCGGGATGAAGAATCTTCCCTTGGCGTCTATTTTCTTGATGTCTCTTGCCACTTTAGCCGCACTTCTTTGTTTTTCTATGTGAAAAGCGGAGTAAGATCGGTTTTTCTACCACTTTCCTCCACTCAGATGGGAATTTCATCCCCAAATCACCACACCCGTATTTTATCTGTAACATTTCCTTAACGCAAGATGAAATTTGTAATTTTTTGGAAATTTATCAAGTTTCTTTACAAATTGGCGGATTGCATAAAAAAGACACTCTGCCATAGGCAAAGTGACATCTCAAGCCTTTGTTTCCAACGGGTTCAGGCGTAAAAAGAACCCCCGGAGGAATGATCCTCCAGGGGCCGTTAAAGCAATTTTCTTTATATAAGAGTAATTATCCTAATTCACAGATGATCTCCGGATCAGATCCCTCAAATGCCTCTTCAGGGATCAGTCCGCCGTCTTCAAGCTGAAGCGCCTTGCCTCCGCAAGTGACCGATACGATCTTATAGGAACCTGCGTCAAGCTTTCCGGGATTAACATATGTAAGGGTAAAAGGCTTTCCTTTTCTGTATGCGGTTACGGAAGCCTTGCCCTCACCGTCAAACTGTGATGCAAGGAGCGCAGGCGCGAGCTTTATCTTTCCGCTTACCGATGACACGCCGAACATCTTCGTGAGCACCAGGAGCACAGCCCAGCTGGCAGCGCCTGTCAGATAAGGATACATTCCTCTTCCCTTTCCGTTAAAGTACTCGGGGATGCCGGGATACATCCTTCCGTCTTCGCTCATGCTCTGCGAGAACAGGTTGTTGAAGACCTTGAAGCCTTCCTTAGCAAAGCCTCTGGTATAGAGCGCGAACGCGTACATGACCGCCATGTGGCAGAATACCGCGCCGTTCTCCTTTTCGCCGTAAGCAAATCCGAAAGCTCTTCCCATGTTCATCTTTACCTCATGGAAATCGGTATTGAGCCTGTAGCCTCCGAGAGACGGCGCGTAAAGATACTTGTCGCACGCCTTGACAACGTCCTTTACGGCTTCTTCGTCAGCCGTACCGAACATCACCGTGAACACCTGGGATGTGAGCATCATGCGGACTGATCCGTTCACGATGCCTTCAACCTTTTCCGCGTCATTGTCGTAATAACCGTTGAACCATCTGGATCCTTCGCCGTCAGACACCATCTCGTTCTCGCGGATGTGCTTCTTGATCCAGTCGCTCATCTTGTCGAGATGTGACGCGAGTTTCTCCGCATCCATAACCATCATGTAACCGGATATCTTTGTCGCAACGCTCTCCTCATAATCAAGGAGGAGCTTTCTTTTCGCTTCGGGATCATCGTACTCGTCAGCGCAGATGAGCTCTATGAGTTCCTCGAAAACTGCGATGTCAGATCTGCCGCAGTTCCTTATCATGGAAGAGAGCATAGAGAGCGCTCCCGCATAGGCAGCGGTGAAAGCAACGCTCTCTCCCTTCTTGGATGCCATGTCGAGCGCGTCGTTCCAGTCAGCGCCCCTTAGCCTCATGTTGCCGTGCTCGCCGCAGTCAAAGAACTGCGTTACCGTCTCGGTCAGGAGATGCTCGAGCACCGTTCCCATGTATACGCTTCCGGAAGCGGTCAGTTCCTTCGGATCGGAATTCGGATCAAAATCCTCATCGAACTTCTCGCCTCTGAATATCATGCGATCCTTGAAATAAGGCTGCTCCTCAAAAAGGAAGTCGTAATCGCCGGTGCTGCTCAGATACAGATCGACAGTGAAAACAGGCCAGAAGCCATGATCCATCCAGACTCTGGGAATGCCATTACGGTCCGCGATGAACTCGCCCTTCTTTGATCCGATGATCGTTGCGTTGGAACCGTCCATTCTGACGCCTGCGAAATAACCGACAAGGTCATCTCTCGCATCAGCAGGGTTTCTTAAAAGAAGTGCAAGCGAATCCTGCCAGAGGTCACGCCAGCCTCTTCCTCCCCTTCCGTAATCGTGGTAAGGAAGGAACGAGCATCCGTAGAGCTTACGGAGGGCAGGCTGCACGCTTACCCATTCCATCCACCCGTCGAATACCGGATCACCGGTCTTCGTGTGGATGATCTTCTCGTTCTCCCAATATGCCTTAACTTCTTCAAAAGCAGCCTCAACATTTGCAGTTTCAAGGTATCTGCTTCCTTCCCCGTCGTAACCCAGTACGACATTATATACCGCGGAACTGCCCGGAGCCAAAGTCCTCTTCGCGAACTTGAGACCCGCATAAGCTTCCTGACCCGTTACAACAGAGCCCGGAACCATGCCTTCGCTCATCTTTGCGCCTTCAGGGTTAAGAAGATTTCCGCCGTCTCCCGTGAAATCAAGAACAGTGGGATTGATTCCGTCAGGAACGTTGCCTTCCATGTCTCTTGCGCGGACCGTGTAAGTATCAGAAGTCCTGTGGTGGCCTCTCTCATCGAAGGCCATCGTAGGCATGACCTTGATGCCGTCTTCAAGCACTTCGATGACATTGAGGAGTGAGGTTACATGTCTGTGGTCCCTGATGTGATCGGCGCCTCTTGCAAATACCGGAACGGCAGCCGATGCAATGAACGAGATGTCGCTGTTACCGTCATTGGTTACCGTAACCTGCATGACCTCAGCCTTCTCTGTTCCGACAGGAGCGAAGAAGAGAGTCGATGCCTTGATGCCTTCTGCGATCCTTCTCGTGGTCTTCTGCCAAAGGAATCCCGCTTCAAGCTCAGCATCGTCATCAGAACCAAGCTGGCTCAAAGAAAATCCCGTAACCGACTTCAATCCGATGCCGTCGATACAGAGCCAGAAGTTCCTTGAATACATGGACTCCTGAAGATCTTCAACGACCACCGGGTGAAGAAGAAACCTGTCCTGTGAGAGTTTGGAATCTCCGCCGCCTCTCGGCGTAACTGAACCCATGACGCCTGAAGGACTTCCGATCGGGATATAAAGAAAGCTGGACTTGTCAGCTTCGTTTGTTTTGAAAGTACCGTTTTTTCCGGTGAATTCTATGTTCATCTCATTCCTCCGCCCGCCGCCATTCATGCGGCCAAAGAATCAAAAAGCGCTGTTAAGAATTGCGATCATGGCCTTCTCAGCCTTTTCGCGGTCGAGGCATTTCGCATACATGCTGAAGATCAGGCTTGAATCGGACTTTGTCCAGCCGGTCCTGTATCCGAGCTTCTTGATGGCCGCTTCATCCTTGATACGTAAACCGATCATGGCTTTGACCGAATCTCCCGCCTCGGCAAAAGCGCTGTCGATGTCGGGATCGCCCTTGCCAGCCCAGGCATTGTATTTCCTGATGTATTCCTCAGCCTCCGAAGCAGACATGTACACGGGTTCGACATGCTTTTTCGCTTCTTCGCTTAAGCCGTTCATTATCTTTTCGTATGAATCGGGATATACTCCGAAGCTCTGGTAGTAATAACCGTAAGTCACGCCGTCAGAGACCAGGATGTCGGGAGTCGTCATGAAATATGCGGATGCAGACTCGTTGCCGTATTCTGTAGGCTTCTTGCCTTCCTGGTTCGGCATTACGACTATCGCCTGAGGGAAATAAGGGACTTTGAACTCCTCATTCTTCAGGACTTCTTCCATGTATGTCTCGTCGAGCTCGAAAAAACCGAACGACAAGACAATGACGTCATTCTGAGATTTGTTAAAGATACCGAATCCCAGGAGCACGATTATCGCGATGGCGATCGGGAAGATCGAATACTTGAACCATACGTAGGAGAAATGGTCTTTCCACTGTTTCTTCGTCTTGCCCGCGATCTTGAGACCGTTGTCCAGTTCCTTGAGATCAACGTCGTTTAAGACCTTTATCGCGCCCTCATAATCAGATGCGAAAAAGAATCCTATCAAGCTTCCGAATGCCTCTTCGATCTTATCGCGTCTCGGATCGTTTTCGGGAAGGATGAGAACTATTCTTCCCGCGCAGCTTCTCTTTACGAGCGGAATGAAATGCTGCGTTACCCATTCGGAATCTTCCCTGTCGATCGTGAAATCTTTTGTCAGATCGATGAAATAAGCCGCTCCGGATTTTTCCCTCAAAAGATTGCAGGAATCCATAAACGGATTCCTGAATTCAGTTCTTGATACTTGTTCGTTTACTGTTAAGAGAACGACATCGCTGTCTTCCCTGTATTCAAAGCTTATGCTTTCTGCCATCAATTACTTCCTTAAACGCATTTTATGCAGAGCCTTATGAGGTTCATTACGCACTCCTGAAGGTCTGCGCGCGAGAGTTTATTATTATACACGGCATTGACGATGTCATCCACGTTCTCCTGGCAGCCGGGCATCTGGAGATCGCATCCGGCATAGACGCAGAGTCTTGAGAATGCCGGCGGATACTTGTAGCTCTTGTTGTAGCCGAGGAACGAGACATCTTCGAATGACGAGAACCAGTCCGTCATTACGATGCCTTCAAATCCCCACTCATCACGGAGAATGTTCTGGATGAGTTCGTAGTTGTTGCAGGTATGGATACCGTTAACGAGGTTATATGAAGCCATTACCGCATAAGGCTGTGCTTCACGGACGCAGATCTCGAAGCCCTTGAGATAGAGATCTCTGAGAGCGCGTACTGAGATGTGCGCATTGGTGAACATTCTGTTGTCTTCCTGGTTGTTGGCGCAGAAATGCTTGATCGTAGTCCCGCGGCCGTCGATAGACTGAACGCCCTTGGTGTCAGCTGCAGCGCAAAGACCCGTTAGGAGAGGATCCTCCGAATAGTACTCGAAGTTTCTTCCGCAGAGAGGATTCCTGTGGATGTTCATTCCGGGGGCGAGCCAGAGGTTTACTCCGTACTCTTCCATCTCTTCAGCGACCATGTGGCCGAGCTTCTCGATGAGATCCAGGTTCCAGGACTGTGCGAGCGCAGTCGCGGAAGGGATCATAGTGCAGTACTGATAGTAATCGACTGCATCATCCGGAGTATCTTCCGGGAAAGGATTGTCAATGTATCCGAATGTCTCGCCGCCTCTTAAGAGGTCGCCTTCCTTCGTTGCCTTGAAATGAGGCTGGAGTCTGAGGCCTGCAGGGCCGTCTGCCATGACGATGGGCGGGATCTTGCGGCTTACCAGATATCTGTCGATGGTCTCTGCGGCAGCACCGGGTACGTTGCCTGATGCGGAGAATACAATGCCGTCTTCAAGGTCTCCCCTGTCGAAGTTGCCTACGCAGAGTTCAGCGAGTTCCTGAACAGAAAACTGCGCAACAAGCTGTGAGATACCTGCGTTGCGTCCGATCACGGAACCGAGCGTGATGGTATCATCCTTGCGCTCGTCAACGTGTGCTTCGTTAACGCCTCTGTATCTTACGATGCTTCTCCTGATTCGGAACGTATCAAGAGTGAGCCTTTTCGCGGTCTCGAGCTGTGCTTCGTCAAGATGTGCACGCATTTTCTTGCCGGTACCGGGATTTTTGAGTTCGTCGAAAGCGTACTTAGCCTCGTCCATGAGGAAACGCTGATACTTCTCGGTAACGATCTGCTCGGGGATCGTGATGACCGCAGCGATCTTCGTCTCGCGTGAGCTCGTACCTACGCGGATCAGATAATCACCCTGATCGATGACTCTTGCGCAAAAGCTGTCGTCATAAGAAGCAAATCTTGAAGCGTCAAACTCGATCGTGAGGAGCTGTGATTCGCCGGGTTCGAGATTTCTTGTTTTCGCGAACGCAACGAGTTCCTGGTAAGGCTTGTCGATCCTGTCCTGAGGGGCGGAGAAATAAACCTGGACAACCTGCTTGCCCGCGAATTCGCTTCCGGTATTCGTTACGTGTGCATATACGATGACCGTCGTATTGTTTGTCTCAACAGACGTAACTTCAAGAGAGAAAGTCGTATAGGAACGGCCGTATCCGAAAGGATAGATGGGAGCCACGCCGAATGAATCGAAATATCTGTATCCGACATAGACGCCTTCCCTGTAGTATTCATCATCGGTGTCACCGTTGTTGGAGCCGAACTCCGCAGCCCCCGGATAATCGTCATAGGACTTGGCCCATGTATCCGTAAGCTTACCGGAAGGATTGACCTTACCCATGATGACGTCAGTGATGATGTTGCCTCCGAGGTTACCCGTCTGGCCTGCGAGAAGCAATGCGCCGAGTCTCGGATCGCTCTTGATCGCGGAGCAGTCAATGATGCCGCCCGCGTTGATGATGACGATGGAATTTGCATAATGACTGATGACGAAATCGATGTTGGCCTCTTCTTCGTCAGTCAGATAGTAGTCACCCTTCTCCGCCAATCTGTCACGGCCTTCGCCCGATTCACGGGAGATAACGTAGATGGCGGTGTCGCAGTCTGAATCGATGAAATCCTGCTCATTGATGAGCGGTTCAACGGGAGTGGGTTTTACGACTTCGAAATAAGCATTTGTGAGAGCGCAGCCCTGTGCCTCGGCATAAGCCTCAACCGTCGCTTTGTAATCAGCGATGTTCCGGTCAAAGGCTTCATCATATCTGGAGAGCCATTCATCGGTCGTGATCTCAAAGCCCTCGGCCTTCATTCCGGCATAGATGTTGATGTTGAATCTGGTGTTGACTTCGCCGGATCCCGATCCGCCCTTGACGGTATGCCTTACACCGCTTCCGTAAAGTGCGATCTTTCCGGGCTGTCTTATGGGCAGTGCACCTTTATTCTCAAGGAGGACGAGGCATTCGCCTCCAAGCTCACGGACAAGGTTCATGTGAAGGATTTCACTGTCCGTCATCTCATCTGAACGTCTAGCGTGGAATTCCATATGGCACACCCTCCTTAAGTACCGGCTAATGACCGATACTTGATTATATAATAAAATCGCGAAGGTGCAAAATTACTTAATTATTTAAATCAAGACAATCAGGTGACAGAAAAAGCCTGTCACGTGAACTTCAGACATCCTTTGAAAGAAGCACGTACTCGTATTCGTTATCGAAAAATACCTTTGCGTAATGTCCCGATATCTTGCCGTCCCTGCAGAGCGCGCCGATGCTCTCTCCGCCTGTCTCCTTCAACTGGATCATCATGGCCCCGGTAAGCGCGGCACCTAATCCCGCGTGCTCGGGAAGCGCCCCGAGATAAGGAAGGACATAAGCTTCCGCCTTCTTTTTCCGCTTCAGGACTCCTGCGAGATTGACGAGGTTTTTGGTGTTATAGACTCTCGCGCCGTAATCGGGTACGCCGATGAAGAACGCAACAGGTTCACCCTGGTAATAAGCCATCTTAACGTAGCGCATGTCGAGGATCAGCCTGTAATCGTCAAAGATCTTCCTGAACTCTTCTTCGGTAAGACCGCGGTAGATCGGGAAATTGCTGTAGAGCCTGGTTATCAGGACATAGATCTCGCCTATTACCTTGTCGAACTCTTCCGGGCGGGGGCTTCTAATCTCATATCCCTTTGCCCTGAATTCGTTCAGTCTCTTAACATACTTCGCATCAGGCTCAACGATCTTCGTGAAGTAGTTGGAGATATAGTGTTCGCAGACCTCATATCCGTTGTCCGTAAACTGCTTCAGATAGTAATCAAGATTGTATGGCTCGCCCGTATAAGGAAGCCTGTCGAAAAGATTTATCTTGAGCCTGTACTTGATCCAGAACGAGCAATCAACGGGGCCCGTTATCTTGTTATAACCCATCTCGGAAGCGATCCTCGCGGCGTTATCGAAAAGGAACTTCGCAGCATCGTCTCTGTTGACGCATTCATAGAAACCGATGTAGCAGACAGGATCGTCAGGATATCTTGTAAAGCAGAATCTTCCGCATACTTTGCCGTCTTCATAGACAAGGAACTTATCCAGCTTGAAATAATGCGACAGCGGATGTTCCTCCTTGAGGATGCGCGTGATGTCAGATACGCTCTCCGTATTGTTCTTTCTCGTGTAGAGCTTCTTCTTGAGGGCTATGAAATCCTTTATCCTTTTCTCTTCCTTGTCGAATCTGACTATCTCAAACACAATATGTCACACTTTCCTTTTAATGATCTCTATCCTGCCGGAACCGCCGTCCATCCTTACGATGTCTCCGGTATTGATCCTGTTCATTACGTTTGCTACACCGACGATCGAAGGTATTCCGATCTCTCTTGATATTATGGCCGTATGTGAAAGGATCGATCCTTTCTGAGATATTACACCTTTTGCCGAAGCAAGATAAAATACCCAGCCCGGATCCGTCATCTTGGTGACCAGGATCTTGTCCTTGGAATCCTCGAGCATGGAGATATCCTCAACAACGAGAGCCTCAGCCTCCGAGACTCCTCCGGAACAGGGCACGCCCTGCATTACGCCCGTCTGCTCGGCCATCTTGTGGGAATTCACGCTTACGTGGTGCTTTGAGAATTCCTTTTTCTCGAAAATGATCCTCGAGAACGCAGGCAGGCATTTATACATGCGGTATTCATTCTTTCTTTGTTCTATGCGTTCCTTCGCGTCAAACGGTTCTTTTGCCATGGCAAACATCTCGTCGTAGGTCAGATAGAAAACATCATGTACTTCATCCAACAGACCTGCTTTGCAGAAGTTCTTTCCGAGGCTTAAGACTATCTCACGGACCATGCCGTAGATACGGCTTCTGTTAAGTCTTGATATCTCTCTGTTGGATATTCCGGCCGAGCACTTAGCGGCGAGCTTTCTTATTCGTCTGCTCTCACCCGTCATGTCGCGCCCGTCATCCTTCATGATGTTCTTATGGATCTCTTCGAGTTTTGCTTCATCCTCACAGTACTCATCGATCTTCTTCATCAGCAGTTCGGGATTGGTCCTGAATGTTGGACTTTCGAGCTTTAATTCCTCGAGATTTCTGTCACCGTAGAGTTTTATGTAATCATCGATTCTCTTCTTAAACTCATCTCCGGAAAGACCTTTTCTCGAATGTGCAAGATCGATCATGGTGCGTACCGGTTTTAAGCTTTCGATGTTGGTTATTCCCGATAAGAATTCATTCGTCTTATCATCCGCATCGTCGTACTTCTTCCTTAAGAAATGCTTCAGAAGGCCCGTATGAACGAATGTGTAAAGGTCATTTATCAGCGTGATGTCCCAGCATGCGAGAAGTTTTTTCTCGATGACGGCATACTGCGCAAGAAGTTCATCGTTGCTCATTCCTTCATGGTAAGACTTATAGAATTCATCATTGATCCTGATGAATTCCTCATTGAGTTTCTCCATCTCCTTAGGTGAATTCCTAAACGCGCTGATTATGCGCTTGTTGATCTTCATGCGGTCGAAGAAAGACACCTTCACATCGCGCTTTTCGTCGTAGGATTTGTTCTTAACTCCGAGCATCTCCTGCCATACCGGAATGATCTTCTTTCTGAATGGAAGGAACTTGATAAGCGTGTACCAGTTGGAGATCTTGTAGTACATCCTGCCGTTGACGTTGCCGACCATGTTTCCGAACACGGGCTTTAATCCGTCCAAGTATTTGCCCTCACCGATTATCCTTCTGCAAAGCCCCTCGAAAACGCCGCTGTAAACGAATCCGACGAAGCCACAGGTAAGAGGCAGGCTGAGGTTCGGATAACTCTCAACAATGTTGCTGTTGTCTAATATCAGAAAAGACGACGGATCGGCAGCCGAAAACGTCGTTATCTTCCTTGCCTGCAGGATATAAATCCTGCCGTCTCTTATGGAGAACTCTATATCGAGATAATCGCCTAATATCTCCTTGATCTTTTCACCGAGTGCTATCAGCTCATGTATCTTTTCGGATGAGAGAAGATCTTTTTCACCTTCGTAGTAGTAAAGGTCATCGTTGGTGTTGTAGTAATAGCTGGTCGTGTCGGTCTTATCCGCAACAACGTTGTCGCCGGTTCCTTTTCCGACTGTGATGACGCACTCGTTCATTATCCCCTGCGGATTTGATGTGAACATGACGCCCGAGCAGTCGGCGTCGATCATCTTCTGGACGATGACGCTCATCTTAACGTCCTTATCAAGTTCACGCTGCTTCAGGTATTCAGCCGCGCCCGCATTGGAAGCAGATGCCATGCATAGATCTATCTTTTCCTGAAGGTCTTTCCGCGCGACATTGAGATACGTGTCGAACTGACCTGCGAAGCTGTCTGACACACCGTCTTCAACGTCAGCTGAAGACCTTACTGAGCTCATCTCCCATGAGACATCGGGAGCCTTGCCGTCCGTGACGATGACAAACTCCGGAACTGGTATTCCTTTGTCTCTCATCAGCACAAGATTGTCGGCTTTGCCTCCGTACATCAGATGATCCCTCTCCACTTACAGAAAATGTAACCGGCAACGGTAATGAGCATCGCGCTTTCCTGAATGTATGTGTAGCGCTCGACCTTTTCGACGATGACGAATCTTTCCGGATCCTTCTTGAACTGAAGGAACTTGATGGTCATCCAGGTTGTAAGTCCGCAGAAGAAAACAACCGTGGGCTTGCTGAGATTCCATACGAGAACGATGTTCGTGAGGATGTCGACGATGGTCAGAACGAGCACGAACCAGATGGCTTTCTTGTAGCCCCAGAGCTTGGAATAAGTAACGTATTCCGTCTCGTCCTTCGGTGCCCTGATCTTTCTTGACACCTCCCAGATGAGAGCCGGGAAATAAAGCGTCCAGAGCGTCATAAGTGTCGTGATCGAGAACGGATTTAACTGATACTTGATTACCGTGAACGAGATGATGTAAAGGTTGATTATCATCTGCACGGGATTGTGCGTAACGAGCGCGAGGAACAGATTCGGCTGTATCTTTGCCCTCTGGAAGAACCAGTTCCTCATCAGGAATCCGTATGCGTAAAGGATCGCGCAGAATAACAGATTGTTCATGAATATGATATTCAGAGCGATCGCAATGGCCTGGAAGAAGATGCACGAAATGATGATGTCCTTCTTATAGACACGTCCCGATGCAAGCGGTCTGTCGGGAAAGAGCTTCTTATCGGTCTCGTAATCCTTTAAGTCGTCAGCCACGCGCAGCCAGAGAAGGAACGCAAATACCGTATATGCGCCGGTTACTTCCTGCATGCCGAGCCTGAATTCTAAAACTCCGTAGTTGAGCAGGATAATGAAATAAATCTCACCGAAAACGATCATGCCGAGAAGAAGTCTGGCAAGCAGCGGATATCTCTCTTTGTAGTATATGTAAAGTCTCTTAAACATATTCACAAACCCCTATACGTTCTCCCATTTTAACCTTTGTCTCTATCCCGTTTCCACTCATTTCGAGGATGTCACCGTCAACCTTTATCTTATCCTTCTCGAAAAACAGAACGATGGTTGATCCGCCCTGTTCGAAATATCCTTTTTCCTGGCCTTTCTCAAATTGCAGAGCGCCGTTGTTCTTTATCCGTCCCACAAGGAGCGCGCCTACTTCGATATAGATGACCTTTCCGAAATGATCGGTATCCAGAACATTTACGATGCGGTGATTCTCTTTGTAGATCTTGTACTTTGATGATATCGAACTGACCGTGTGAAGTTTTCCTTTGATCTCGTTTGAAGACAATACCCTGCCGGAATCGATAAAGCAGTAGTGGTGATAGTCATCCATCGAAAGCCTGAACACGAGTGCTTTGCCGCCTGCAAAAGAGCTGACATCAGTACAGTTTCCGGTTATCTCATCCGGAGTATAAACACTGCCCTTAACCGTGAACTTCAGATCGTCATTTATGTCATAGCAGAGCACCTTGGAATCTGCCGGTGAGATGACCGCGTTTACTTCACCATCAACAGGCCTTTTGCCGGGCTTTATGCTGCGGGTGAAAAAGTCGGAGAAGGACTCGTATTCCCTGTCTTCAAAATCGCTCATGTTGATATTGTATTTCTCTACAAACGGAGTGATCTTTTTCGCGCTCGATCTGCGCCTGTCTTTGGATGTTGCCATACTTGAGAAAACAGGCAGAAGGATGAACTTCGAAAGCACCCTTCCGTACCAGGTGTTATAGAGCTTTTCAAGGTAATTTCCGCCGTACTGGCTGTCTTCGATAAAACTCTTATCCTGTCTTACGTAGATCTTCATTTGACACAAACGATATAAACTGTAAACAGTGCGATCGCCAGAAGCATCAGGAAGATATAACCCTTCTTCCCCGGCTTGATGAACTTGAGCTTCATTACGAAAAGAACCGCCATCACAGCCATGGCAGCGCAAAGGATGTAACCGGTGACTGCAATATCAAGCCATATGGAAGATAAATACAGCAAAGGGAATATCATTGCCGCATATGTTACCGGAAGACCAGTATAGTATTTGACCGGAGAATCCTTGTCTTCACTTTCTTCCTGGCAGACATTGAAATATGCGAGCCTGCATACACCGAACAAAACATAGATGGCACATGCGGTTACCGAATACCATTTAACGCCGCATATTGTTATCAGAAGAACAACAGGAAGCGTGACAAAGCTGACTACATCAATCAATGAATCCAGCTGGATGCCGAATCTCTTTTCTTCTTCAGTTCTCTTGCACATCCTTGCTATCGTGCCGTCGAAAAGATCGCATATTCCTGCACCCATGAAGCAAATCATCGCAAACCTGTTGAGACCGGACATTATAAGGATCATCGAAGCAACCGAAAGGAGCATTCCGACATATGTGACTATTACCGACTTGTTCCACTTGCCGATCATGTTATTTGTCTCCGTTTATCGTAACGACACCGGTCGCGCCGTCGATCGTGATGGTCTGTCCATCCTTGATCTTCGTAAGTGCATCGTGGCAGTTTACTATCGCAGGTATTCCATATTCGCGCGATACGATGGCTGCATGACAGAGTATTCCGCCGTACTCGGTAACGATACCCGAAAGGATCGCGAACTTAGGCGTCCATCCGGTATCAGTAAATCTCGTGACGAGGATATCATTCTGCTGCAGTCTGTCGATCTCAGAGAAATCATAGATTACCCTTGCGGTACCCGTTACCATACCGTTGTTTGCGCCGATGCCCCTGATCGCATCTTCACCTGCGGCAGATGAAGCCGATGATGCGTTGCTGAAGATCTCACCGATCTCGTTCTCGCTCATGAAATTGCGGAACGAATCGTAGTATCTCCTGTTCTTGCCGATTATGTCTTGAAGATCGTCAACGGAAAGCTTGCCGTTAAGATAATCCCAAACGTTTCCGACCTTGAGCATCCAAATGTCTTCTTCCTTTTCAAGAACATTCTCGCTGACGAGTTTCTTGGAAAGCTCAACGGTATAGACTCGGATCAGATAATAGAATCTTGTCGATACGTCTCTGAATTCCTCACGCCACCAGAGCATGCGGCGCATTCCGTCAACCTTTTTCCTGATCTTGTTGTACTTTGATGCGCTGAGGTCCTTCTCAAGGGAAGCGAAGATCACATCGCTCTTGAGCTTGCCTTCCTTCCTGTCCTTCTCGGGACCGAAATCACCGGTGAGCGGGAGCATGTCCTTAACAGATACGATGAGCGGGAGCGGATCTTCATAGTAGCACGGATAAGTGACATCAAGTTCCTTATCGGAATGATATCCGAACTTGTCAATGATGTTCTTCATCTCAGGGATTAAATATTCACCGTTGTCTATGTTTTTCGTGATCTCTTCCGCGGATGTGTTTTTCCAGTATGAGAGCGCATTGCCGTCATTCAAGATCTTTCTTGAAAGATCCCACATCGCATAGAACGGAAGCATGTGGGAAATGTTGTCGATGCTTCCCAGGAGCGTTAAGTATTCGCTCTCGGATACATACTTAAGAAGTCCGTCCTTATAGAGCGACTGATGGATCGTGTTGATGAATATCTGCCAGAAATACGTCGTCTCGCTGTGCAGATAGATATCGTGGGTCAGGGTCATGAACCGTGACTTGATGTCGTCGATCGTGTGGTTGTCGTAATTCTTCTTGTATTCCTCATAGGTCTTCAGCAGATCGCCTTTTAATGTCTCGGCGTTCTCGCTTCTTTCCTTGAGGATCTTCTTCTGGGCAAGAGCCATACGCGCTATGTGGATGAGTGCGCCGGGGGTTGCTCCCGTAACATGTCCGTCGCCTTCGTATGTGCGTCTGATACCGTACTCCTGGTCGAACTCCCTTTCCCTGTATCCGACGACCTGGCTCATCGCGAGCTTGACTACGGAAAGATTCCAGTAGGGTCTGCCGTAATACATCTCGCCGAGCTTTCTTGCGAGGTCCTTTTCGGTGAGGATCTTCGAATCAAGGATGAATTTCCTTAATGAATGTTCCCAGATGTATTCGTAAAGACTCCACATGTACGGAGTGCAGACAGATGCTGATACGCCGCCGTCTTTGAAGTCCGCGGTCGTCCAGATGTCCTTGAGGTCACCGTAATTAATCTTGGTGATGCTCCTTGCCTGCAGGATATAGAGTTCATTGTTCTCCACTGCGAATTCGATGTCGCAGGGATATCCGAAGTGGATCTGGATATCAGAAAAGACCTTTCCCATCTTTTCGAGCATGGCACTGTCAAGAAGACCACTGGCCTTGGCTGATACAGCCTTCATCTCGTATCTGTCGTACTCATACTGTTCGGGATTGACCTTGCCGCTTACGATGTTCTCGCCAAGGCCTTCGATGACCTCAATGAGCATTCTCTTATCGTTGCCGGTTACGGGATTGACCGTAAAGCAGATACCGCTCAACTCGGAATCGACCATCTCCTGAACAACGACGGCCATCGCAAGATCATCGGGATCGATCTTGTTGGTCGCGATATAGCTGATGCCCGTTTTATCGAACATCGAACGGTAACAGTCGATGACTTTCCCGGCGATTGCCTCAGCGCCTTTAGTGTTGAGGAACGTCTTATACTGTCCTGCAAAGGAGAACTCAGCGAGATCCTCTTTCGTTGCGGATGACCGGACTGCGTAGCTCTTGGAATCATCGGTCATCGAAGCAATCTTCGATATCGTCTCTTCATCAGCTTTAAGGCCTTCGAAAAGAGCTTCGACTGCTTCGCCTGTTGTCTGCGCATTTTCGGCGGTGAGCTTACTCATCAGCGCCGAGATCTTATCAGCTATGCCGTTTTTCTTAACGAACGAACGGTATTCCTCAGCATCCAGGACTATTCCGTCGGGAACGTTGAAACCGGCTTTTCTCATCTCTACGAGATTGCCGGCTTTGTTGCCTGATTCATTCTTTGTTGATTCGATTCCTGAACTAATCTTGTAGATCATAAATCTTTCCTTTTAGAACATATTCTTGCGCAGATGCGCGAAATAAAGCAGCATGTTGAAGATAATGTGCGTTACCGCCCCGACTACCACATAGACGAAGTAATACCATACCGGGAGCGGATGGAAGATACATACGACCAGAACGCATCCGAAGATCGAATCTGCCTGGTCTAAGAAAACGAAAAGTACTTTCTGCCAGCCCTTCATCGTCTTTCCGGGTTCTATTCCGAGACGCCTCTTAAGAAAACTGTTGGGAAGTTCAAAGACCGCATAGGCAAAACCTATGAGCAATCCCGTAAGAAGGTTGAATGTAACGGTATTCTCATGCTCCATGTAGAAGAAATCATGAGAAGCAAGCGCAGGTGAAGCCTTGCAGATGAGTCCCCAGATAAAAGTCATCAGCGTTCCGAGGAAAAGATATCCCACAAAGCCCTTCCAAGTCTTGTTCTCGCCAAAGATACGTCTGCCGTCCCTGAAGTTCTTTCCTGCATCCATGGGCTTTTTGAGAAAGCCGAGGACCGGGAGCTTGCAGAATACCATATTGAAGATCCCTGCAAATATGACCGGCATAAGTGTCACATACATATATGCCAGGTTTGTAAGGACGCTTTTCATAGCTTTACCATTTCCATTCTTTAAACAGTCTCTTGCCATCTGACGAATGACGCTTGCGCCATTCGTTGCCGGCCGCGATGACTATCATGATGACGCCTGCAATGAGCAGATACAAAAGCCATGCCATAGATGACCAGAACGTCGCCGACAGATAGACCGCTATGCCGATGATAGACACAACTCCAAGTATAAACCAAAGCCTGCTTTTTTGTATAAAAGAAAATAAGAAAATACCGCCGGCGGCAACTCCGGTCACGATCAGGTCGAACGTCTCGCCCGTGGACGCAGCCGAAATGCCCTCTACCGTAAGGCAGATCGTAACCACTGCAAACCACGAATATTTAAGGGCTTTCTCTCGCGCAGGCTTGATCAGGAACCTTATTACTGCCGCGTCAGCCAGTATTATGGCCAGTACGAATTCCGTCATGTACACATCGGAAAGATTGATAAACGGCTGATCGATCAGAGCGGCTGCAACGGGTATCGAAGCAATCGCCGCAACGATCTTTGCAGGCATCTTGGTCCTGCCGATGTAATTGAAGATCATGAGTGCGACAGTTACGAATATGAGCGACCATACGAAATCCGTATCCTTGAAGCAAAAGACCAGGATCAAAGGCAAGAATCCGAGATAATCGATTCCGGCCACAGAAATGATCCTCTTTCTGTAGAAAAGCCGGCCGAGCGCAAACTGTGCAAGAATGATCACGAATATGACGATATCGAACAAGGCCTTGCTCTGAATGTGGACAGATTCTGTCAAGAATTCGCCGACAGAAAACTCGAAGACCAGCATCGGAATAAAGACGAAAAACTCGTTTCCGCAGAAATACATCGCAATCAATACCAAAGGCATCGATATGATCATCCATTTCCAATCAAAAGCTTCAAGCGAAATGACGACCCAGACACAGAACATTGCGCTTACGATGTGCTTCAGGATCTTTGCATAAGGGACAAGTTTTTCTTTTTTGAATACCGGAGCGAACCGCATCAGAACAAGTGCTCCTGCCATGACCGCGTACATCACGCAGTAAGCCAGATGGAAGCCAAAATGACGTGATCCCGTCATATCAAGGATGATCCCCGGAACAAATGCCACATATGCAGGAGCATTGAGCGCAAGCGCGGAGATTACCAGTGTCGGAATGCTGAGCGTGTCCTTCTTCTTTGCGCCAAGATAGTAATTATATACAAGAAGCAGCGATGCAAGGAGTAAAAGAACCCCGTTTGCAGAGACCAAAACAGCCACATCTGTCGTGAATATTGTTCTGAAGCTTCTAAATCTGTCGTGGTTCTGTGCTCCGGCAAGACCTATCGTTCCGAAGAAGATGGAAGCCCACAACATTACCTCCGAAGCGATCCTTATCCTGAGATCGTCTTTGACGAAGCGTCTGATGACAGTCAGGATAATGGCCGTTGCGAGCGGTATGGGCATAACGAGGAGAAAATACTGTGTTTCTTTCTTGTCACCGATCAGCATTACCATAAGTTCGACGCTCATTATGTAATACCAGGAAGCAGCAAGTGCGGCGTTTATACCGCCGGAAGTTTTCGTTTTCGCGAAGTACGCGGACATCGATGACATGATCACCGCAATGCCCGACATTATTATCACAGGTACATGTACCGGTTCCCACCCGCTGTCAATCAAAAGTATGAAGAGTACCGGAACTACGGTAAAGAGAATGTCTGACAAAAGTGTGCGGATCTTCGTGATGAAGAACACGATATAGAGCACTGCGAAAAGAACGAATACCATCCAGGCAGATTTGGGATAATCGAAATCAAAGCAAACGACTGCCATGAAAATGGAGAGAGCCGCAAACGGAGCCATCTTATTGACCCATTCTCTCTTCGGCGTATATTTCGCATGAAGGATCAAAGCCACGTTCGCAAGAACGGAACCGATAAGGACGAAAATGTTCTCTGAACCGTCTGCCAAAGCTACGGGAACAGATATGAGCATCATGAGAACAGAACCGAAAGTCAATATCTCAGCATAGATCTTAAATGATGTCTTTCCGAAATCCGGATTGAATGCAAGGATGACGCGGAGTATCACCGCCAGCAAAGCGATCGCGATAAAGATACATTCGTACGGATATAAGTAATTGGATTCCTCACCTATCTGGCCGGATACGAAAACGACAAGCCAGGTAAACGAGAAATAAGTGATCCCGGTATAGAACTTGGAATTATAAATGTACTTGCCTATGATCGCTGACAAAGCCATGAGAAGCGATGCGACCGCGGCTACAAGCCATCCGTTTCCTCCCGAGAACGAGAACCACTTGCCAAGGAGCTTGAACATTCCGACTCCGACAACGACTATCGGACCAAGAAAGCTTCCTAACGTATAGAATGCGAAGCCTGTCTGTTTTAATTTGAGTACCTTTCCTGAAAGGAATGACAGGAAGTAAACGACCGCAACTGCCGCGATAAGGGTGAGCGCCCTTGCGGCATTACCCATAAAGCTCCAGGAGACCGAGAGGAATGCTGCGCCCACGATGGTAAGGAGCAGAACGCCGACACCGAAAGTGATGCTCGTGCTGCTGATCTTCGATCTTTTCGAAGGCGCAGTTGCGGGCTGTACCTGAGGCGCAGCTTCAGGCTGCTCAGCAGGCACTGGCTTGAAGCCGGGTACGGTCTGAACTTGAGGTGCAGCAGGAACTTGCGGAGCAGCCGGAACATGTGTCTCAACTTGATAAACACGGCCTGCGGCTACAGACTGCTGGTTATGGATATCCTGCTTTATCCGGAATACTTCCCTTCGGGCATCGATGTACTTGCGGATAAAAGAAATAAGCAGTATCTGAAGAGCAATCGTATATGGAATAACAAAAAGAACACAAAAGATTCCCAAATCATCAAGATCCATATTATCTCCCCTTTCGGACTATCCCCTGTTAGCGTGATAATAGCATTGAGAAAAAATCAAGTAAAGTACTTTGATTATCAAAGTAAGTTCTGCCACAAAATTACCGCAGTAGTAATATGCAACTAAACGGACCTGATATCTGTCTCTATGGTATAAGACAAAAACACGGAGGATAACGGCATGAAAACGTTTCCCATAAAGAAAGCAATGGCAGCAGCACTATTAGCTTCAATGCTCTTCACAGGCTGCGCTCAGAAACAGGCATCCGCTCCAGTAAAAAATGATACTGATGTAAAAACGGAGATAAACCTGAATGAAGTCGCTTCCAAATCTTTCGACGAAGATAAGATGAACGCTGAATACAGCAGATACAGTTTTGATCTGATGGCTCAGGTCGCCGCGAAAGTAAAGAAGAACTGCAATATAATGATCTCCCCTGCTTCCATCATGATGGCTCTGGACATGTGTGCCGCGGGCGCCAAGAGCGAGACATTAAAGCAGCTGACTGATCTTTTCGCGAAGGACGAGGATCCGCTCGAACAGCAGGCTTTCGCAGCTGATCTCATGAAGAAGATCAACAATGCCGGGAAGGTTGAATTTGCTTGTGCCAACGCGATCTGGACCAACGAGAGCATCATGGATAACAACATGAACTCCGAATACAGGAACTATATCCGTAAGACTTTCGATGCTGAATTCAGATCAGTCAAGTTTGGTCCCGTAACGCATGAAGAGATCAACAAATGGGTAGAAGATAAGACCAACCACATGATCAAGGACGTCGTTCCGGAACTTGATCCCGCCACCGTCATGGTCCTGGTCAATGCCATCCGTTTTGAAGCAAAGTGGGCCAATCCGTACAAGGACAGCGACATATCAAATCTGGTCTTCCACGGTGTTGACGGAGATAAGACTACGCCAATGCTTTCGAGCAAAGAAAAAGATTACTTCCAAACCGCAAAAGCCACAGGATTCATCAAATACTATGAGGATAATGACTACGCCTTCCTCGCGATCCTGCCGGCAGACGAAAAAGCGAATGCAAACGAATTCATCAAGACCTTTACATATAACGATTACAAAGAGTTCGTAAACAGCCGCAAGTCCGTTTCCGTTCATGCCATAATGCCCGAATTCAAATCCGATTTCGAGCAGGTAATGAACGATGAACTGAAAGGCCTTGGAGCAACTGACGCTTTCAATCCGGACAAAGCCGATTTCACGGGAATAGCAAATTCAGTCAACGGCAGGATCTTCATCTCACAGGTCATTCATAAGACTCACATCGAAGTAGACAGAAAAGGCACCAAGGCAGCAGCTGCCACAGTGATCATCACCAAGTACAACGGGGCGGTAACGGGTCGTTTCGAGACGGTTATCTGCGACAGACCGTTCGTTTACGCGATAGTCAATGTCAAAACGATGAATCCCGTTTTTATCGGAACGGTAAATAACGTCTGAAAGAGATCAGATCGAAAAGAATTCTCTTGCCTGAGCTTTATTATCCTCTACGGCTTTCTCAAGTTCTTCCTTGCTTGAGAAAGCCTGTTCAGGTCTTAAGAACTTCATCAGTTCGACCTTGATCGAAGCACCGTAAACGTCTTCGTCGAAATCGAAAATGAAAGTCTCGACAACATCGTCGACGGCATCCTCCACGGTCGGCCTTCTGCCGACGTTCGTAACGCCAAAGAGCACGCGGTTTCCGAGTGTTACTCTCGAACAGTAAACTCCGCGTCTTACTACAAACTTGTCTTCGGGAACTTCCAGATTTACTGTCGGGAATCCCATGAGGCGTCCCGCCTGCTTGCCGTGAACGACACGTCCCGAATAAGAATAGTAACGGCCTCCGCACATTTTCGAAGCAAGCTCAACATCGCCTTCAGACAATGCTTCCCTGAGCCATGATGTGGAGATCTTGCGGTCCGTGCCCTCAAGGATCCGGTCAGGTATCACGCGAAGGCTCATCATGTTTTTCTTTGAATAATCCTTGAGGAAAGCAATGTCACCTGATGCATCTTTTCCGTATCTGTAGTCGCTTCCGGCAAACAGCGCGGCAGCGCCTGTTCTCGTAAAAAGGATCTGCTTGCAGTATTCCTCGGGACTCATGTCCTTTACCTGAGGAAAGTTAAGAACGAGCATCTCGTCGACGCCCATTTCCTCAAGCATCTTGAGGCGTTCTTCCATCGTGTACAAGAGCCTGTCCTCACCGTTTTTGCCGAGGTTCCTGAAAGTCTGTACGCATGAGAGAAGCCCGCTGTTTTCGGCAAGACGGACAGTAGCTTTGATTATGTCGATATGCCCCTGATGAAGGCCGTCAAACATTCCGAGCGCAATAACGCGTCCTCCCGGAATAAACGGAAGATTATCCAGACTGTATTTTGAGCAGACTTTAATCATTCGCGAAAAGCCTTTCTATCCTCATTACCTTTTTGCCGTCTTCATTTGCAGGGTAAACTACAGCTATCGTATTGCCTTCGAATACCGCGCGGTAAAATGTTCTTTCTGGTTTTACTTCAACACCTTCAAATGCGATCTTTCTGCCGAAGCCAAGATCTTTTGCCTGACGCGCATCAAGGACCACTTCGGGTATGTGTGATATCGCCGTTGATGGATCCTGAAGGAATGAATGATCACCTGCTTCAGCCATCTTGGATAGTTCATCCGGAGTAAATGCTCCGGCGACATCGAAAGGTCCGTTCTTAGTCCTTCTGAGCGTCTGTGCATGAGCTCCATAACCTAAAAGTTCACCGCAGTCGGTGCAGATGGTCCTTATGTAAGTCCCTTTCGAACATGCGCACGTAAACTCAACGGCAAAGCCCTTTTCAAGTGTCTCTATCTTATCAATGGTGAGACTGTATATCTTTATCTTTGCAGGCTTGAGTTCTGCTTCCACGCCTTTTCTTGCAAGGTCATAGGCCTTGACGCCGTCGATCTTTTTCGCGGAATACATTGGAGGCTTCTGCTCAGTACGGGAAGCAATTTCAGCGAACGCATCACGAACTTTCGCAAAGTCAGACGCTTCGAGTTCTTTAAGTTCGGTCTCCGAAGGATAATTCTCGGAGATTATCTCACCTGTGAGATCACCGGTATCCGTCTCTGCTCCGAAGATGCAACGGCACTTGTACTCCTTGTCGTAGCCTTCGCAGAAACGCAGATATTTAAGTCCCTTGCCGCAGAATACGGGAAGAAGTCCGGTCGCAAACGGATCAAGCGTTCCAAGGTGACCGACTTTACGTGAACCGATGAGCTTTTTTACGAATCCGTCAGTCTTGAAGGACGTCCATCCTTCCGGCTTGTCTATGAGGATGACTCCGTCAAAGCTCATAAGAGTTTTTCCACACGCTCCCTGACCTCATCAGCAAGAGCGTCTATCTTCCTGTCTCTTACGGTGAAACCGGCCGCGCGCAGGTGTCCGCCGCCGCCGTAAAGTGATGCGAATGCAGCAGAATTGAAGCTGTCGTTGGATCTGACGTTGCCCCTGATCTCGCCGTTCTCGAGTTCACGCAAAACGATCGCGACCTCGACACCGTCAACGTCCCTTAATGCGGAGACGACGTCATCCACGCCGTCAGGGCCGGCACCGTATTCCTTGAACATGGAATAAGGAACGACACTTATCGCAAACTTGTCACCGCAAAGGAATTCGGCCTTCGAGCGTGCAGCCGCGGAAAGCCTGAACTTAGACTTTTTCTTGAGATCGAAAAGGTTATAGCAGACGGATGATATGTCTCCTCCGAGAGCCATAAGCTCACCGGCCGAGACGAGTGTCTCGGGACAGGTATTCTGGTATGTGAATCTTCCGGTATCGGTAACCATTCCCGCAATGAGACAACCCGCGCAGAGCCTGTCTGCGAGCGCACTTACGGGTTTGCCCAGAAGCTTCGCCATTGAACAGATGACGTAGTATACGAGTTCACATGCAGACGATGCTTCAGGATCGATCCACATGTTGTCGGCACGGGTGCTTACGGAAGCATGGTGATCGATGATGATCTTATCGGGGCACTTATCGAAAAACTCTCCGCAAACGCCCATCCTGTTTGATTCAGAGATATCGACGGAAATGGCTCTCATGTACTTGCGGTCAAATACCATTCCGCTTTCCCTGAAAGCTCTCGTGACATCGGTATCGGCCGAAAGATCGATGAGAAGTCCTGAGACTCCCAGGAAATTCATGTTCTCGGGGAGTTCCTCAGGCATTGCCACATATGCTTCCACTCCGATCATGCGAAGTGCTTCGCAAAGACCGCAGGCAGAACCGACGCAGTCACCGTCAACGCTCTTGTGAAGGAAGATAAGGCACACGCCATTCTCCTTCTTGAGAGCGGCAGCCATGTCAATGAGCTGTCTTGCTATGCGTTCAGAATCTGCCAGATACTTGTCAATCATTTTCGTTACCGGAATCTCCTTCGCCGGATGCTCCGGCATTCCCGCGCTTCTCACGCTCTGCACGTCTTCTCTCATCTTCGGCTATCGTCTTTTCGATGAGGGCATCCATGCGCGCTGCTTCATCAAGCGTGTTGTCCAGCTTGAAATGCAGTTCGGGAGCAACTCTGAGCTTGACCTCCTGTACCGTCTCATAGCGGATGAATCCCTTGGCGTGCTCGAGCGCGTCCATCGCATCCTTCTTGGTCTTCTCGTCTCCGTAAACGGATATGAAGACTGTGGCATGCGACAGATCCGAGCTCATCTTGACGCCTGTGACAGAGGTCATGAAGGGAACCCTGGGGTCCTTCAGCCTCGTCGCTATGATCGTTGAGATGACTTTCTGGATCTCATCTCCGACTATTTCGGGTCTTCTTCTTTTCATCTATCAGTCTCTTGCAACCTCGATATTGCCATAAGCCTCGATAACGTCACCGACCTTGATGTCGTTGTACTTCTCAACCGTAAGACCGCACTCGTGTCCTGCAAGAGCTTCCTTGACGGAATCCTTCTCATGCTGGAGAGAACCGAGTTCACCCGTGTAAACGACAACGTCATCTCTGATGACTCTGACCTTGGTGCCGCGGGTGATCTTACCGTCGGTGACATAGCATCCGCCGATGGTTCCGATGCCGCTGACCTTGAACAGCTGTCTGACTTCGGCATGACCTGTGATGACTTCCTCGATCTTGGGAGCAAGCATACCCTTCATGGCGTTCTCGACATCCTCGATCGCGTTGTAGATGACGCTGTAGAGTCTGATATCTACGCCTGTTTCCTTAGCCTTGTCGATGATCATCTGGTTAGGACGTACGTTAAATCCGATGATGATGGCGTTGGATACGTCAGCAAGAACGATATCGGACTCGTTGATCGCGCCGACACCGCCGTGAACGACCTTGACCTTGACCTCGTCGTTGGAGAGCTTTTCGAGGGACTGCTGAACAGCCTCAACAGAACCTCTGTCGTCTGCCTTGATGATGATGTTGAGATCCTTGACGTCACCTGCGGCCATCTGTGCAGCGAGTGTCTCAAGGCTCATCTTGGAAGATCTGTGGAGCTGCTCTTCACGCTGCTTGATCTTTCTCTTCTCAACGAGCTGACGTGCCGTCTTGTCGTCTGTTACGGAATAAAGCAGTTCGCCTGCTTCCGGAACTTCAGGGAGACCCAGGATCTCGACAGGTACTGAAGGACCTGCCTTCTTGATGGGATTACCCTTATCGTCGTACATGGCTCTGACGTTACCCATGATAGGTCCGCATACAACGGTGTCGCCCTGCTTGAGGGTACCGCGCTGTACGAGTACGGATGCGACAGGACCTCTGTTCTTGTCGAGCTGAGCCTCGATGACGGCACCCTTCGCCTGACCTGTAGGATCAGCCTTGAGCTCCATGACATCTGCAGTAAGCAGAACGTTCTCGAGGAGTTCATCGATGCCGATGCCCTTCTTTGCGGAGATCGGGACCATGATCGTGGATCCGCCCCACTCCTCGCAGATGAGCTCGTAGTTTGTGAGTTCCTGCTTTACCTTATCCGGATTTGCGCCCGGCTTATCGATCTTGTTGATGGCAACGATGATCTCAGTGTTTGCAGCCTTGGCGTGGTTGATAGCCTCGATCGTCTGAGGCATGACGCCGTCGTCTGCAGCAACTACGAGGATGGCGATATCCGTGAACTGTGCACCTCTCGCTCTCATCGTGGTGAATGCTTCGTGACCCGGAGTATCGAGGAATGTGATCTGGCGGCCCTTGAGTCTAACGGTGTAAGCACCGATCTTCTGCGTGATTCCGCCTGCCTCGCCTTCGATAACGTTTGTTGAACGGATCCTGTCGAGGAGTGATGTCTTACCATGGTCAACGTGACCCATGACAACGACGACCGGCGGCCTCGGCTGGAGGTTCTCGGGATTGCCCTCACCGTCATCGAAAAGGATGTCCTCTTCATTCTTCTCTTCAAGAAGTTCAGCATTGATGCCGAAAGAATCGGCAACGAGACATGCAGTATCGAAATCGAGTTCCTGGTTGATCGTAGCCATTACGCCGAGCTTCATGAGAGCCATGATGATCTCGGAGCTCTTCTTGCCGATACCTTCCGCAAACTCCTTAACGGTGATGAATGCAGGGATCTTGATCTCTGTTATCGTCTGCTGCTCGTCAGAGTATTCCTCAGACTGCTTCTTCTTCTTTTTCTTGTATGAATAATCATCATATTCACCATCTTCATTTACACGGCCGTTAAACTGCGCGTTCCTGTTCTGGTGACGCTTGTCGGCAAAGCTTCCCTTGCCGTTGCCTTCTCTGCGCTCGCTATCATTATGCTTCTTGTCGAAAGCACTCTTCTCGGCATAGTTGGTCCTGCTCTTCTTGACCTCATCGATGGGAGACTCTGCCTTAGGTCTTGCGGGACGTCTGAACTGGTTCTTCTGACCGGGCTCCTCGTCCTTGTCCTTGTCGAATCCGCCACCGCCATGGCCGCCGCCCTGGTAACCGCCGCCACGCTGAGGACCTCTGCCTCCGCCGTAGCCGCCCTGGCCGCCCTGGCCTCCCTGACCGCCGTAACCGCCGCCGCTTCTTGCAGGGCTCTTTCTGTCACGTCCGGTATATGTAATGATCGTAGAACTTCTGATCGTCTCTCCTCTTGCGGGAGCGTCACCGAGAGATACGACCGCAGATGAAAGCCTCGGCCTCGGTGCGGGTCTTACGATATTGCTCTCAGCAGGAGCGGGTTCTTCTGTTTTCGCAGGCTCGGCAGCAGGTGCCTCGGGCTTTGTCTCCTCAGCCTTTGCGGGTTCTTCTGCCTTGGGAGCTTCAACAGGCTGCTCGGGCTTAGCCTCTTCAGCCTTTGCGGGCTCTTCAGCCTTAGCGGGCTTCTTTGCTTCCTTAGTCTCCTTGACTTCCTCGGAAGCCTCTGCCTTTGCTGTCTTTGTTGCCTTCTTGGCAGGCTTCTTTGCAGGAGCATCTTCCTTTGCAGCCTCAGCATCAGCAGCCTTCTTGGTACGCTTTGCAGGCTTTGCCTCAGCGTCCTTCTCAGCTTTCTCTGCCTTCTCTGCAGTCTTAGTGGTCTTAGCCTTTTCGGAAGTCTTTGCCGTCTTCTTTGCGGGAGCTGAATCCTCGGTCTTCTTAGCTTCCTTCTTTGCAGGCTTCTCTGCATCAGGCGCCTTCTCCTGTGCTTCAAGCGCAGGTGCAGGTGCGGATGCAACAGCCGCAGGAGCAGCCGTAGCCTCGTCGCCCTTATCGGACTTCTTGTGGACTCTTCCGAGCCTCATTTTCTTATTGCCTGAGACGCCTCCGACTGTAAGACCGTTTTTCTTGTTCTCGCTGTCTTCACTCATCAAATGTCATCCTCCTCGTTGATGCCCTCAAGAAGATCGGAGATCCCCTTTGCGAAGGCTTTATCAGTAACGGCGACGATCGCCCTTGAAGGCTTTCCGAGCGCGATGCCCAGGTCGTCTGATGTTCCGAACCTGAAGCACGTTACTGCGTTTCCTGTTACTTTTTCACTTTTCTCCGCGGCACCAAGGAGTTTGTCCAGGGTGTTGCGCGATATGTCGCGGCTTATTATCAAAAGCTCAGCCTTGCCTGCACCAAGCGCAGAAATAACGCCTTCCGCTCCCGATATGACCTTTCCGGCCCTCTGGGCCATTCCGAGCATTCCGAGTACGCGCTGTTTAGCGTTCATTAAGCTTCCGCCTTCTCTGCCGCCGCGAGCATCTCCTGTGCGAGGGCTTTTGCCTCCTCGTCAGTTATTGCCCTGCGGAGTCCCTTGGAAAGCCTTGCGGCCTTCTTGAGTTCCGCCTTTATGCATTCTTCATTCCTGCAAAGATAAGATCCCCTGCCGGGTACTTTTCCCGTCGGATCGTAAACTATGCTTCCGTCAGCCAGCGAAACAACACGGAGAAGATCTCCCTTGTCTTTCGTTGCCCTGCAGCACACACAGCTTCTTTGCGGTTTCTTCTTCATCAGCTCTCGGATTCTCCCTTGCCTTCTTCCTCGTCAACGACCTGGAAGCCGTCTGTGAGAACCTTAGCAGCCTCATCAGACTCGTCGGACTCCTTACGGATGTCGATCTTGAAGCCTGTAAGTCTTGCAGCAAGTCTTACGTTCTGTCCGCTCTTGCCGATAGCGAGAGAGAACTGCTGGTCGGGAACGATGACCTTGGCGTGACGCTCAACGGTACCGTCCTCGTTTGTGGAGATCTCTGTGTCAACTCTTACAACCTTTGCAGGCTGGAGAGCCTCACTGATGAACAGAGCTGCGTCTTCCTTCCAGTCGACGATGTCGATCTTCTCATCGGAGAGCTCGTTCATGATCTGCTGAACACGCTGTCCGCGCTGGCCTACGCAAGCACCCTTAGCGTCGATGTCGGGATCTCTGGAATAAACAGCGACCTTGGATCTTGAACCGGGTTCACGTGCAACGGACTTGATGATGACGTCGCCATTCTTAATCTCGGGTACTTCGAGCTCGAAAAGCTTAGCTACCAAAGCGGGAGCCGTTCTTGAAAGAACAACGGAAGGTCTGCCGTTAGCTTCCTCAACGCCGGTAACGAGGAACTTCATGATTCTGTCCTGATCATAGTGCTCGTTGCGGTTGTTGCGGATCTGGCCGTCTCTTCTTACGATCGCCTCTGCACGGCCGATGTTAACGTAAACGTTTCTAGCATCCTTACGGACGATGGTTCCGGAAGTGATCTCGCCGATCTTGCCGGAGAACTCGTTCTGGATCTTTGTGCTCTCTGCATCTCTCAGTTTCTGGTTGATGGCATTCTTTGCAGCACCTGCAGCAAGACGTCCGAGGTCTTCTACGTCGATACCGATCTCGATCTCGTCTCCGATGTCGACATCCTCGTAACCGACTGCCTTAGCGTCCTCAAGTGAGATCTCGTTTGCGGCGTCCAATACCTCGTCAACGATCTCAACGAGCTTATATACATAGATCTCGCCGGTCTCACGGTCGATCTCTGCATTAACGGTCTTGATGTCCTGCCTGTTACCGCCGAACTCTCTCTTGTAAGCGGCAACGATTCCGCTCTCGATTGCCTGGAAAACCTCTTCCTCGTTAATGTCACGCTCTTCTGCGAGCAGCTTAACGAGGTCGACTATAGTCTCTCTGGGTTCCTCTTCGTTCTTTCTCTTAGCCATCCTGAAAGTGACCTCCTGTAGTACTGTTGATAAACCTTTTAAAATTCAATATGTCTTACAGCCTTGGCAATGTCGCTCAAAGCAAGCTCATATTCCTTACCGTCTGAAGCCCTTAGCTTCACTTTATCTTCCTCTGCGGCTTCACAGACGCAGGAGAATTCCTTGATACCGTCAATGGGCGCGTAAAGTGACACGTCGAGCGTCTCGCCCATGTAACGCTGATAATCCGAGACCGTCTCCAAAGGTCTCGTGAGTCCGGGCGAAGACACTTCGAAATAGTCGTAATCCGAGCCCAGCTCCTTTTCGAGCACGGAGTCCGTGGCGATACTGACCGCCTCGCAGTCGTCGATGCCCACTCCGCCCTTCTTGTCGACATAGAGCCTTAAGAACATCTTGCCGCCCTCTTTGGCATATGAAGCATCGACCAAGTCGAGACCCAGCTCCTTTACCAACGGTTCAGCTATATCAAACGCTTTTTGCGCCGTCTTGGACCTCTTGCCCATGAATAAGCCTCCAAAGTCTTCCAAAAACAAAGAACGGACTTGTTACCAAGCCCGTTCAAAAAAATAAATATCTTAATGAACGGACTTATATTATCACATCATATTAAAGGGTGCAAACAGAAAAAGATTCTGATTTTCTTAACAATTGGCTATTCATTTAATTTGGCAATTAAAGTAAAATGGACATATCCAGAAATTCCTATGGAAATAAAAATCCACAAAGGAGAAAACATTTATGATCAAAGTTATTGCAGGTCCCAAGGGAACAGGCAAAACGGCTAAACTTGTTGACGATATCAACGAAGTAGCCAGAACAGACAGCAACGTTGTATGCATCGAGCGCGGCAACCGTCTCGACCAGCTCCTTAAACCCAACGTTCGTCTCGTCAATATGAAGGAATACCCCGTTCAGGGTTTTGACCAAGTTTTAGCATTCGTCTGCGGCATCTGCTCCAAGGACTACGACCTTACACATATCTACATCGATGCTATCTGCAAGATCGCTGACGACTACAATTTCGACAATCTCGGCACATTCCTCGGAAAGCTCGAAGCTTTCCTCGCTGACAAGCCGATCACAGTCACACTGCTTCTCAGCGGTGACACAAACGCAATCCCTGATTCAGTCAAGAAGTTCTTCTGATCAGGAGTCAAAACAAGTAGCCCATGCCCGGCTCCTTAGGGTCCGGGCATTTAAATTAGATAACTACAAGGAGGGTATGTTATGGGTTTTATCAAGAAATTCTCATCTGAGTTCAAAGAATTCGCACTCAAGGGCAACGTTGTCGATATGGCTATCGGTGTCATCATCGGTGCTGCTTTCAAGGATATAGTCACATCCTTCACCGACAACTTCATCTCACCGCTCATCAATTCATTCGGCGGTGCCAATATCGCAGGATCGATCAGACTCCCCTGGGTTGACTATTCCGGCATGGCTCTTGAAGATGTTCAGAAGCTTTCACTCAATTACGGTGCTTTCATCAGCGCCATCATCAATTTCTTGATCATGGCTCTCATCCTTTTCGCAATGCTCAAGGCTATCAATGCTCTTAAGAACATCGGCAAGAAGAAGGAAGCAGAAGCTCCCGCTGCTCCGCCGGAACCCTCCGACGAGGTCAAGCTCCTCACAGAGATCAAGGATCTCCTTAAGGAAAAGAAGTAATAGTCCAATCTTTATGACTATCAACGGGCCGCCGCGGCGACCCGTTTTTATTTGCCTGTTCGGGGCGTCTCAGTCGTCTTAAAGGTTCCGATTTTTGCCAGACAGTCCCGATTTGCTCCCAAAGTATTGAATATTATGAGCCTGAGGCCTTAGCATATTGTTATCAATTTGGGCTGTGACCTACAAAAATAAGGAAAATGCCATTCTTGTAGGTCGTTTTTCGATAGTTTTACTCGTTTTGAGAGGAAAATGACCTACTAAAATTCATATTTATTAGTTTTTGTAGGTCATTTGAACTGATTTTAAGAACAAGAAGAGCAAAAATGACCTACAAAAACACACCAAAGCACAATTTTGTAGGTCATCTATCAATAGGAGCTGGCTATGGACGACTCGCTGCCAAACAGGCTTCAAGATCAGAAGGCCTGTATCACAAACTTAATCAAAGAACTGAATAACAGACTGTGTTCCTATCCGGACGGCTCTCTACGCATTGCCAGGAAACGGGGCAAATATCAGTACTATAGAAGAGATTCGGCCGAGGACATAAAAGGTACTTACATCCCACGCAAGGATCACGCCACCGCCGTCATGCTGGCGCAGAAAGACTACGACATTAAACTGCTTGCAGTTCTCGAAAAGCAGCTAACAACAATAGACCGTTTCTTGAGCACTTACAACCCGGATTCAATTCAGCAAGTCTACTCCAAACTCTCCGACCCCCGAAAAGCACTCGTCGACAAAGGCTACCTGACAGATGAAGAGTTTGCGGCGCAATGGCAGACTGTCCCCTACCGGAAGCTTGGATTTAATAAAGAGGACCCGGAATACTTTACCAGGCGCGGGGAGCGTGTGAGGTCTAAATCGGAAATACTGATAGCCGATGCGCTTTACAGTCATAACATTCCGTACAGGTACGAGTACCCGCTCTATATTGGCAATGTGCTTGTCGCCGCGCCCGATTTCAACTGCCTTAACGTCAGGCTGCGGAGGGAATATTACTGGGAACATCTGGGCATGATGGGCAACAAGGAATACGCTAATCACAATGTAAAGAAGCTGGAGTGCTACAGCCTGGCACCGGATTTTGATGAGTCAAGGCTGATACTGACTTTCGAAACTGAGAGCCATCCGATAAACACGAAAGTTATTGAAGAAAAGATAAGAAAGTTCCTGCTGTGACCTGCAAAACGGTCTTACAAAACAAGAAAATTAAGTTATATTGTATTCTGTATGCTACGTAAGATTTTTAAGAAGTTCGGTTTCCTTATTCTCGCGGTCGTTATAGCCGTTTGCGGCTATATCTATATCTGTGCGGTCGGAAAAGAATACGTTTACGTGAATAAAGACTTCAGTTCCGGCGTAACCGTGACTGATGTATCAGTTGACGCCGATTCCACGGGCAAAGTTGATATCATGAAATGGGAAATGACTGACAGAGGGCTCATGGTCCATCTGAAGTCTGCTGCGCCCGGAAAGGTCTATCTCAGCACTACCAACTCCAACGGACAGAGCATTTTTGTCTTTTACGTGCATGACAACGGAGTCATAACATACAACAATTTCTTCGGTGACTGCACCGGAAGCGAAAAAGTGATCCTTTCGATGATCGTATATCTCGTTATACTGGTCGTCTATTTCACTGTCAGATACTTCAAGTTGGAGCTCAGGAACTTCTACAGCTACGATAACGTCCTTTACCTCAGCCTCATCATTTTCGCGTTCTTCCTCATCTCAACGCAGATTGAAGCGCTGGTATTAAAGAACGGCATCAACGGTGCATTTGCCCAGGCCATGACGTCCTTCCAGGCATTCGTTATCTTCACCCTTCCGATAGTAGTTATCACGACCGCCTTCGTAACGGTATCCAACATCAAGCTGATAAGAAAAGAAGGCAGGACCTGGCGCAACATGCTCGGCGTCATCTTAGGCCTCATGCTCGGCATCGGTGCCGTACTGCCCATCATAATCGGCCTCGTGATGCAGGCCATGCCCCCGGAAGTCGTTGACATTCATATCGAAAGAAGCATCGTCAGATACGTCGAGATGACCGTCAACAACAGCATCTATGCTATCGTCGCTTATCTCGAATGCATCCTCCTCGGAACAATAATCACCGGGATAAAGACCGCAAGGCACATTCCGAAATTCGACAAGGAATACATCATCATCAACGGATGCCAGATCAGGAAAGACGGAACTCCCACGCCACTTCTCCAGGCAAGGGTCGACCGTGCCATCGAGTTCGCTAAAATGCAGCAGGAACGCGCAGGCAAGCCTATCATTTTCGTGCCTTCGGGCGGCAAGGGCAGCGATGAGTCCCTTTCCGAAGCTGAATCCATGAAGCGCTACCTCATCAGTCAGGGCATCAGCGAGAAGAACATCCTCGCTGAGACCAGGTCAGCCACCACTGAAGAGAACTTTGTTTTCTCCTACGACCTCATCAGAAAGAGGCACGGTTCTGACTTCTTCAAGGTTGCGTTCAGCACCACGAACTACCATGTCTTCAGGTCAGGAATGTTGGCAAGCCAGCACGGCATCAGGGTCGAAGGCATCGGAAGCAAGACAAAGAGTTATTTTTGGATCAACGCCTTCGTAAGAGAATACATCGCGACGATCGCAGCGAACTGGAAGACCCAGGCCATCGTCGTAACGCTGCTGATCCTCATAAACCTCATCGGCTCGCTATTGATGTACATCTCTGAAGTAATACTGTTCTGAAATAAAAAGAAGTGAGTTGCCTCACTTCTTTTTTTTCTTATCTTTCTTATCTTTCTTCTTCTTTTTCTTATCCTTGTCCTTCTTGTCTTTCTTGTCCTTTTCGGACTTATCTTTGGTTACGGGCTTCTCTTCTTTCTTGGCGGGCTTTGTCTCCGCGGAAGCTTTCTTGGGAGCAGGCTTTGAGACGCTGCCGGAAGCGATGCTGACCATGAGGTCTGCAACGAGATTCATAGTTGCCCTGTTGACCGAGAAATAAACGCATCTTCCCTGCTTGCGTGACGTGAGGACGTCATTTTCGAGCAGGACGTTAAGATGGTGTGAGAGCGTAGGCTGTGTAATCTCAAACTCGGGAAGAAGATCACATGAGCGCAGTTCGCCTGAACCCGATATCAACCGGATTATGCGGATCCTCGTCGGTTCTGACATTACTGACAGAACGCGGGAGATTTCATTGTCAGACGATCTTGCTGCCATGTCTTGTCATTAAGCGATGAGCTGATCCTTGAGAGCTTCCTCGAACTCGCTGAGGTTAGCGCATGCGATGACCTCTGTGTTGTCTTCGAGAAGGATTCCCTCGTCTCCTCTTACGAGTACCGTCATGGGTACGCCGAGCTTTCTGAGGAGCAGGAGCTGATAATCCTTGGAAGCCTCAACTGAAAGATATCTGAGAAGGAGCTTCAAGACCTGCTTAGCGTCTTCAAGATAGATTCCCGACTGTCTCATGAGGTTATCTACGACATACATGCCGAAAACATCGTTGAAGTCGAGAAGGTCCTTTTCAGGGAAGACCGCAGAGAAAGCGGTGATAGACATCTTGCCTACCATTTCGAGCTCTTTGAAATCCTTCATGGGGATCTTGAAGCTCTCAACGTTAGCCGAGAAGAGTTCCTGCATCTGATCAACTGAGAGCTCGTTCTTGAGTTCCCTGATCCTCTCGATCCTTGCAAGGATCTTCTCTTCAGGGAAGAACGTGGCCTGACCGATATCGGTAGCCTTATGGATGAACCAGTTCTCAGGGATCAATCCCTGTCTCTTCCAGCGGTACAGTGTGCCATATGAAATCTGCTCAAGATTCAAAAGGTCCTTTTTCGAAATAAGCTTCTCATCCATATTCGTATTCCCCTTCTGCCCGACAATACGGGCAATTACATTACAAGTTCAATTGTAGATTAACAATGTTACAAACACGCGACATAAGGATAAAAAGAAGACAACAAAAAACGGGCCCGTTTGGGCCCGCTTCGGTAAAACATGTTCAGATCAGTATCAGATCATGAATCCTAAAGCTCTCAAGATCTTGATCAGGGCATTGCCGATCTCGATCTGGTTCTCTTCCGGAATGACCGCGCCTGCTACGAGAGTGATGATGAGGCAGGCAATGAAGATGATCAGATAATATGCGAAGATCGAACGTGCAAAACTCTTGATGTTCCTGTTCTTGGGGAATATCGAGAGGATCACCGTGATCAGAACG
This sequence comes from uncultured Clostridia bacterium, assembly GCA_946407705.1. Classification (GTDB taxonomy): domain Bacteria; phylum Bacillota; class Clostridia; order Saccharofermentanales; family Saccharofermentanaceae; genus Saccharofermentans. The sequence continues at coordinate 280,123 of CAMJPC010000001.1, forward strand.
CCCAATACCGGAATGTGACAGAGGATGCCGAGCCAGAAGAACGTGGAAGTTCCGACAGGCTTATACTGCGGAGGGCACTGAGCCTTGAGCTTCTCGATCTGAGCCTTCTTCTCGTTTTTCTTAGCTTCCTTGGCAGCAGCAGCTTCCTGTTCTTTCTGAGCTGCAGCAGCGGCGGCAGCGGCAGCAGCCTTAGCCTTAGCAGCTTCCTCTTCAGCTTTCTTTGCCTCAGCGGCCTTCTTTGCTTCCTCTTCAGCTTTCTTTGCTTCCTCAGCCTTGTTAGCCTCTTCTTCAGCGGCTTTCTTGGCTTCTTCAACTTTCTTGTCAGCAGCCTTCTTCTCTTCTTCGGCTTTCTTGGCCTCTTCTTCGGCCTTCTTCTTCGATTCGGCTTCTTCCTTTGCCTTTGCCGCTATTCTTTCGGCCTCTTTCCTTGCTTCCTCGGCAGCAGCTTCGGCAGCCTTGGCTTTCTCCTCAGCCTCTTTTACTTCCTTGTTGATTGCATCATCCGCCATGGTAAGCACACCTCCTCGATGAAATATCTGAAATAATTATATCACACGGCAGGCTTCATTTGGCCTTTGCGTGCTTTCTCCTTTTGTCGAAAACGGCCAGAAGCGTTCTTACGCAGCCGTCGCATGTGGCCATGATTCCTACCACCGCCATGTAGAACAGGAGCGTGTTTTCGGGGGCCAGCCAGATGAAAAGACCGCTGGTTGCCCAGCTGCCGGCAGTGATGAACAGGAAGACCTTGCGGAGCTTCCAGTGTTCTTTTTTCGCTCTGTTAAGGCAGTTGTATGCCTCCGCGAACTGGGCCGTGCCGAAGAGCGCGCTGCCTATTACGAAAAGCGCTCCCTCCTTGATGAACGTTATCAGTGAGACTGCGATGAGAAGGATCGACAGGAACACATAGACAAAGTCCTTGTTGAGATTCCATTTGTTCTTGACCAGCCTTCTTATGGTGGCACTGACGAAGAAAGCAGTTACCAGTATGAGACCTGCGCCTACGACATAGAAAATGAAACCTTCGGAGATCAGGCTCATTATGAGACCGATGAGGATCGTCATGAGACCTTTTGCTATCTCCGAGGACATGTACTGCCTAAAGAGGGTCCATCTTGTGATCCTTTTCCTGATCTTCGCGCCTTCGCCCTGGAAAAGCATCTGGTCAGGAAGCGCGGCTACGATCTCCCTTATGGCGGCATCGTCCTTAATGACGCTCCTGAAGACTCTCTCCCAGCCTAAAAGCCCGAGATCGGAGAACTGCTGGAGCGTTCTGGTACCGTTGGCACTCATGGAATCGAAAAGTGCGTCAATGAACTTCTTTCTGTCATTGATATCTATAGACCTGAGCCATCTGTTGATGCCGTCGTTGATCACCTTCGAGACGGGATCCTTGCCACCTGCGTCCGAGAGCTCGCCGTGATCGATCTGCCACGAAGACAGCTCATGCTGCTCGAGCATGACCGCGCTGCTCTTGACGACATAGCAATCTGATATGTGCGGTTCGAACTGGCATCCGACGATCGAGAATACGGGGATTATCCTGGTGGTTACCGGATCGATCTTCGCGATCATCTCTGCGGAGAGAACGTCTTCGCAGAATCCCGGACCATCGTTTGTGTAAACGTGGACGAGTCTTTCAAACCTGTCGGGATCAAGGCATGCCGCCGCATAAATGGCGAGGTGTCCGCCCTTTGAATGGCCGCCCGTAATTACCATGCCGCAGCGGTCGATCTCGTCGGCAAGATGAACTGCGGCCATCTTCTGCGAACTCGTAAGAGTGACGCTGAAAAGGAAGTCCTCTTTCCAGCCCGCGATCGTGCTGTCAGTGCCTCTGAATGCAACGTAAGACGAACCGAAACTGTCCAATGTGGAGAACGTCGTGGTGCAGAACTGTATCGATGAATCGTCGCTGTAAACGTCTTTGAAGCGTGTGATCTTGAGCTTTCCGAAACGCTGTGATTCAGCGCAAGCGCGGACGAGAGCCGCAAAACGCTCGCTGTCATCGGGCGCCTGTTTCCTTATTGCGATGTCCTTGTTCTTGAACTCGCGGATGCACTGGGAGAAAGTCAATGCATCATCGGAATCAGTGTAGTCCTCGCCCAGGATCTGCTTGAAATCAATATATGAGAGCTGGCAAAGAACAAGGTTATCCACCTTGTTAAACGGTTTTACGTCAAACCCCGTGTCCTTGTACCAGCGGACATAATCAGTAATGTTAGCCATGAAAGAACCTTCATTTATTCTTTATCTTCGAAGACCAGTATATTCTTTCCGTGCTGTTTTCCATAATACATTCTTTCATCAGCCTTCTTGATGACTTCCTCAGGCTCACGGTAATTGCCGTGATACTCCTCAAGACCTATCGTGATGGTGATGAATATCTGTTTTTCAAAGAAAGATGTCGGATTGGATTCTATGGTCTTTCTGAGTCTTTCAAGTTTTCCTTTTGCGGCAGCGAGATCACAGTCCTCCATGAGGATTACGAATTCCTCACCACCCCATCTGCAGATGTCACATCCGGGCAGTTCCTGCTTGATCATCATGGTCGTCTGAAGGAGAACTTCATCGCCTGCCTCGTGACCGTAGGAATCGTTAACTCTCTTAAAGTCGTCAAGGTCGCCGAACGCGATGCAGAAATTATTAGACTTGCCGCCTTTCATGAGTTCCTTGACCATCGGCAGGAATCCGCGTCGGTTAAGAAGGCTGGTCAGCGCGTCTTCATGAGCAACGACTGAGAGCTGCCTGTTCTTCTGCTCGAGAATGTTGACCTTATTCTCGCTCGAAAAGATGTACATCGCGTTATAGAAGATACACGAAAATACCATCGCAAACGCTGAGAAGACTACAAGCAGAAGCATTATTCCGGGAGTTACGCTGTATTTGGGTTCTTCGTGGAAGAATCTCACATAAAGAACAATAAACGTAACGAAATTCAGGACCAGCATCAGAACGACGCTCCATCTCTGATTTCCCTTAAACATGCTGCTTCCGAAATAGATGATTATCGGGATGATCGAGAAAAGGAAGCAGTATGTTCCGCAGCGCAGACCGACATAATAAGTCGATACGACTACGTAGATCGTTACTTCCAGGATGATGGAGACATAAGCCGGCATGATGTGTCCCATACGGCAGAGAATGAAACAGACAACGTAAACGGCAACGCTGAAAAGGTTGAAATACACAAGCTGTGGTACACCTGCGAAAATGAAGATGACAAGCAACACCGCGTGAACGAGGCCCATGACGGCCGATGTAAACGTGTACGCATTCTTAACCAGATAACTCATAATCCTTTTCAGAGTTATCCAATTATATTTGTCTTTCTGTTTGTGTTTTGCTGTAGTCATTTTCGCTTATCTGCAGATCACATTTAGTCTATTATATTTTTACAAGAAAAAATGAATAATCCTATAGAAAAAATATGAACTATTTGTGAGATATAAGAGATTAAAGCCCTCTGTTCTTAAGATCAGCGACCAGTTCGACGAAGAACTCACGGACGTCGAAGCCCGGAATGTTCTCGCGGTTCAAGTCGATGATGTCGCCGTGTGACACTCCCCTCTTGTTCGGCGTGTCGATGAAAGTAAATCTCTCGCCCCATGGAAAAGATTTCTCGCCGACCAAGCCGTCATTTTTTCCGTCAAATGCCTTGACCAGCATGTAGCTCATATTGAGCGGGAATCTTCCGCCTTCGGGACGGCTCAGAACGGAGCCGACGCTCTGCGTGTATATGCCGTTCGCCTTCATGTCGAAGCTATCCATTTCCTGGTTGAGTTCACGGCATTTCGATGCAGTAAGATCAGTTACGGCCGAGATGAAATCAGGATGGAAATCGCCGATCTTGCGGAGTGCGGCGTTATAGCCTGCGGCAACGCTGTCCCTTAACTTCTGCGGCGCTTTGCCCAGAAGATAATCAGCAAATTCACATCCGCGGTGAGGCGTGTTTACTGTAGTGATCGAAGCAACATAAGGCGCGATGCCGAGCTTGCTTACAGCATATCTCGTATCTAATCCGCCCTTGGAATGCGCGATGATGTTGACCTTGCCGCAATTCTCTTCCCTGATTATCTGCATGACTTTATCAGCGATCTGCCTTGCGCTCTCGGGAACCGGACTTGCGGATTCATGTTCGCCGTAGAAAAGCCTTGCGCCGTTTCTTTCGAGTTCCTTAGGCGTTCTGCCCCAGTAATTGAAATGATCGAAATCCCTGAAGAAAACTCCGTGAACCAAAAGGATCGGATACTTTGTCGCGCAGATCCTGTCTTTCTCTCTCGAGAGGTCGAGCTTGTTCTTGGCGTACTCTGTCTTGATCTCAAAATCGACTATCTTGATTATCAGTCCGAGCGCGAAAAGGTGCGCTATGGGGATCATGCCGCAGAATATTCCGATCAGTCTGTACTTAAGTCCGAGCTGCTTCGAATTGATGTAAACAACGATGATACCGACCCAGAAATATATGAGTTCCGCGGTGTACGGGATCACGAGCGCAGGCCACCATGAGAAGAAACCTTCCTTTCCGATGAAGACCATCGTCACGACGAAAACTATGATCGAGATCGTCGTGGAAACAAGGAACATGAGCAGCATCTTCATGCCGTAATAACTGCCCTTTAGGAGTTTGCCCGGGAAACCTCCCGCGCAGAACGAAGGCAGTATGAATGCCAATGCAAAGCATATCAATGCGGGGATCCAAAAGCGCTTATCGAACCTGATAAGCATATAGGAATTTGCCGCGAAGGCTCCGGTAAGGTAATGGAGCACGACGAGAGGGATCCTCTCTTTAAGCTTAAATCTCGGGTCTTTCTCTGCGTTCTGCATCAAATCCTCTTCCGGTCTGATCAGGCCTCTTTAAAGTTACGTGAGAACTCATTGTAGTTCTCAGGCTTCTCATCATTTCTGATGATCGCGAATTCCATTGTCTCGAAAAGTCCGTCTGTCTCTCTGGCGGCCTTCTTGAAAAGGTCTGACATGACCTTGGGATCGTTGCCGAAGACCCCGCATCCCCACGCGCCGAGAACAAGGTTGTTGTAACCTCTGCTCGCAGCAACGATGAGCATCCTCATGATCCTCTTGTAAACGAGCGCTTCGTATTCTTCCTGCGTCATGTTCCCAAGGCCTTCCCTGATGTCAGGAGCTGCACAAGTCATTACTGCAACGACAACACTCTCTTCAAGTAGATTGTTCTCGTCATCTCTGATTATCTCTACTCTCGGCGTGATGATGACCGCGTCGGTACCGAGATTGCCTACCTGCTTCCAGTTGTAGTTATAGAATCTTCTTGCCTGCATGCTCTCCAGAGAGAAAAGCAGAGAGCTCTTGCGGCAGAGGTCTTCCTCCTGCGCAGTTGCGCCGTTTCTTACGCCTCCGCCCGGATGGCTCGCGTTTGCGAAATTAAGTACAAGTATGCATTCCTTGCCCTCATCGGCAAGTTTTCTCGCGGCACTGAACGAATCGCCGTATTCACACTTGTATGTCGTGGTAAATCTTCTCCCGAACTGATCGAGAGAAGGTATTTCATCTTCGGGAAGAACTACCTCAGATTGAGGCATCTGAAGCTTGGAAAGTTTGCATTCGGCACGCTGGCCGTTTACGCCGTAATACCCCCTGCTGCAGATAGCGAGGGTCTCTTCAAGTATTTGGATATTTTTATTCCTGTCTCGCATAATTCAAATTCTCCCTCATTTTATCAATGTAATTTTATCACACGCGTCAAGATATGTTTGGGAGTTTTGAGGCAGCGGAAAGTGTTATTTATCCATTTTCGCGATCATGTGCATGACGATGTGGAAAGCGCGGCTGAAGCCTCCGGAATAGTCCGCCTTCTCAAGCGCGTCGCTTATCAGAAGCGGGTTGTCCGTACCTATTACATCTACGCCGCAGCTTACGAGATACTGAACCGTATCGTCCTTGTCGACAGTCCAGCAGAACACCTTCACGCCCTTTGCATGCATGTTGCGTACAAGCTCGGGTGTTACGTATGTCTCTTCTATCGTGATGTTATCCGTGTAAGGAATGTCATTCAGATCACCCAGAGCAACTGCCATGCAGTATCCCTTCGTTATAGTCGGATCGATCTCCATGATCCTCTGTAGCCTTCTTGCGTCCTGGGCAATGATCATGACGTTATCATGCATTCCGGTATCGTTGATGACCTTCAGTACATTCTCCTCGAAATCCTTGTCGAGCGGGTGCCCTTTGAGTTCAACCTGAACGTTCATGTTGTTTGCCTTTGCAAGAAGCAGAGCTTCCTCAAGCTTGGGAACGGTTACGTGCTTGTAATTGCCGGGCATCCAGTCGCCAAACTCAACAGAGGAAAGTTCCGCGAAAGTATGATCGTGAATGCGCATGTTGATGCCGGTAACTCTCTTTATCGTTGAATCGTGATTGCATATGATCACGCCGTCCCTTGTCTGGTGAACGTCAAGTTCGATCCACTGCAGGTTCTCGCTCGCCGCGAGTTCGAACGCCGGCATCGTGTTCTCGGGAGCATTGACGTTGTCGCCTCTGTGAGCGCAGACAAGCGGTTTCTGGACTTCTTCAAAGAGATACGAATATCTGTATGCGAAGATACCGAGAACGCTGAGAGATATCACGATGATGCTGACGACCGTGATCACGGAACGCCTGAACGAGTAGTGCTTGACCCTGATGAAATCAGCGGACAATGTGTAGAGCTCGCTCTTTTCGCGCACGTATCTGTAGAAAAGAACGGTAAGCGCGGCATTGTTGATCGCAGGTGAGATAAGGCTCTTTAATATCTGCCTTAACACGTATGTGTTCGTTCCGACTGATTCTGATTTGTCGACTATGCTCGTGTTGCCCTTGAGCCACGACATCAATTCCTTGAAGTTCATTACGATGATCGACGATACGGAATTGATCAGGAAATTCAGGATTATCGTCAGAAGGAACATTGAGAACAGCGTCTCGAAAAAGTGTCCCTTCTCAAGTTTTCTGGCCCTCGTGCAACTCCTGAAAAGAGATTCTCTCTGGAGCACGAAGCTGTTGATCGAGAAGATGTAGATCGTCAGGAAAACAATGAGCGCGAAATAAATGATGTTATACAAAACATTCAGTCCGCTCGTGTAATCGATCGTCTGACTTATGAATCCCGGAACGATGAGCTTGAACGTGGAACTCGACAGCGGCAGAAGCTTTGTCAGCGGGAACAGGATCAGGATGAATAAGATGAGGAGCCAGTTCTTCGGGTGAAGCGCTTTTCTGCAGGCTCTGAAACCCGCTCTGAACATGCATGTGAGGTTGGTCTCCTTGCCTGTTCTTCCGACTGAGAACGTGTGTAATAGTCCTGCGATCTCGAACAGCGAAAAGAGCGTCACGATGACCGCAAAAACGATCATCATCAGGATCGACAAAGGATTCAGAAGGACCTGCCTGATGTTGTTTGGCGCAATGTATGTGACTCCGCTCACCTTCATCATGGCCCAGATCAGGACTTCCTTCAGTACCGATGTGGCGACTGCGGTAATGAGCGTGCAGAACAGGATGAAGAGCGTGCCTTCGATGTAGTCACGCTTGAACAGGCTTAAGACTTCATGAAGGAACTGCCTGAACCCGTTGAAGAAGTTCACGAACTTGTTCTTTCCGATTTTTCCGTAACGCGCGAACGTCGGGATCTTCGCAAGGAACCCCGTGAACTGCATCTCTTCTGTTTTCTTTTCCCGATCACCCATATATCTGCCTTCCGATCAACCCTATATTATCAGCATGCCGATCAAGTGCACGAGTAACGCCGCCACCCATGCGATCAGGCATTGGAACACCACCGTGATCAAAGCAAATTTCCAGCCGCGCTCACGCTTGACTGCAGCCACCGCTGCGACGCAGGGCGTGTAGAGCAGACAGAACACCAGGAGAGCCGCCGCATCCACTCCCGTAAGCGATGCCGTGAGGTTTCCGATGCTGCCGTAAAGGACTGAGAGCATCGATACGATGCTTTCCTTAGCGAGGAATCCCGCGATGAGCGAAGTAACTATCCTCCAGTCTCCAAGTCCGACAGGCGCGAAAACGGGAGCCAGTACGCCCGCGATGCTCGCGAGTATGCTGTCGCCTGAATCAGTTACCATGTTGAACCTGAAATCAAAAGTCTTGAGGAACCATACGATTATCGTTCCGATGAAGATGACCGTGAACGCCCTCGACAGGAAGTCTTTCGCCTTGTCCCACATGAGTCTTACGACGTTCTTGAATCCGGGCATCCTGTAGTTGGGAAGTTCCATTACGAAAGGAACCGCCTCACCCTTGAAGACCGTGTTTTTCGAGACGAACGCGACCAGGATCGCGATGAGTATTCCGAGGAAATAAAGACTTGTCATGACGAGGCCCGCATACTTCGGGAAGAACGCAGCGCAGATAAACGCATAGATGGGCGTCTTCGCCGAGCAGCTCATGAACGGGATAAGGAGCGTCGTCATTCGGCGGTCTCTTGTAGAAGGCAGTGTTCTCGTCGACATTGCGGCAGGTACCGAGCAGCCGAATCCGATAAGGAGCGGAACGATGCTTCGTCCCGACAGACCGATCTTACGCAGGAGCTTATCCATGACGAAAGCGACACGCGCCATGTAACCACTGTCTTCAAGTATCGACAGGAAAAAGAACATGACCACGATGATCGGCACAAAAGATACAACCGTTCCGACGCCGTTGAAGATTGCGTCGATGACGAGCGAATGAATGGGCATGGCAACGTTTGCCGCGGTAAGCACACCGTCAAGGTATTCTGTAACAAAGCCTACGCCTTTCTCCAAAAGATCCTGGAGGAATGATCCGATGACGTTGAACGTCAGAAGGAACACCGCTCCCATGATTACTATGAAAAGCGGGATCGCGGTGAACTTGCCCGTAAGTATCCTGTCTATCTTTCTGGAACGCTCGTGTTCCTTGCTCTCGTGAGGCTTGACGACCGTCTCGCCGCAGAACTTTCCGATGAAGCTGAAACGCATGTCGGCAATGGCCGCCGCACGGTCCAAGCCTCTTTCCTTCTCCATCTGGTCAACGATGTGACCTAACATGTCGAGCTCGTTGTCATCAAGGTCCAAAGCCTTTTCGACGAGCGGGTCGCCTTCGATAAGCTTACTCGCGGCAAACCTTACCGGAATGTTTGACCTCTCGCAGTGATCCTCGATCAGGTGCATTACGCCGTGGATCGCTCTGTGTACCGCGCCGCCTCCCGCGCTGCTGTCACAAAAATCAACCCTTCCGGGCTTCTCGTTATAAGCAGCGACATGGATCGCGTGGGTTACGAGCTCGTCGATACCTTCGTTTTTCGCTGCGGAGATCGGGATTACAGGGATCTGGAGAAGTTCCTCCATCTCGTTGATCCTTACGGAACCGCCGTTGCCTCTGAGCTCATCCATCATGTTGACGGCAAGGACCATTGGTATTCCGAGGCCCATAAGCTGCAGCGTCAGATAAAGGTTGCGTTCGATATTCGTGGCATCGATTATGTTGATTATCGCAGTCGGCTTCTCCTCAAGAATGAACTGTCTTGAGACGATCTCCTCGCTCGTGTAAGGTGAAAGTGAATAAATACCCGGAAGGTCAACAACTTCGGTATTCGCGTGATTCCTTATAGTGCCGCTCTTGCGGTCTACGGTAACGCCCGGGAAATTGCCGACGTGCTGGTTAGCACCCGTCAGCTGATTGAACAGTGTCGTCTTTCCGCAGTTCTGATTACCGACGAGCGCGAAAACAAGCTTGCCCGTATTAACGGGTCCTGCGGAATGCTCTTCCTGATAATCGTGTCCGGTATATACCTCACCGATCCTCGGGTGCTGGTGTTCCTTGGGCTTGGCTGCTTTCTTTACTGCAGGCGCCATCTGAACGGTCTCTTTGCTGTACGCATCCGAGATCTCTATCTTCTCTGCATCCGCGAGCCTTAAAGTCAGCTCGTAACCGTGTATCATCAGCTCCATGGGGTCGCCCATCGGAGCAAACTTGGTAAGCGTGATCTCTGCGCCCGGAATAACGCCCATGTCAAGGAAATGCTGCCTTAAAGCGCCTTCCCCTCCGACTTTTTCTACGACGGCAGACATGCCCGGCTTCAGTTCATTAAGTGTCATAATACCCCTCTTGCTTTCGCCAAACGGATTATATCACAATGAATTAGCGTTGTTTTACCTATTCCGTTTGCCAAGACCATGCTTCTTAAAAGTATTTCCACATGGAATTGTATTTCCGTTCCCCAAATGCTCTTCCATTTACTCCAAAATGGAGGAAGTAATGGAGAATAAAGGACAAAACCAACGCTTATTCCCCAAATGCTCTTCCATTTACTCCGAAATGGAGGAAGAAACGGGGAATAAAGGGCAAAACCATCGCTTATTCCCCAAACGTTCTTCCATTTACTCCAAAATGGAGGAGGAAATGGAGAATCAAAACGCAAAATAAAAGGGGCCGCTTAGTGCGGCCCCCAAACAATCAGTTAATGTATCAGTACTCCGGCTCGAGAAGTCCGTAACCGCCGTCGTTTCTCTTATAGATAATGCAGACCGAGTTGGTATCGCTGTCAAGATATACGTAGAAATCGTGGCCGAGCATCTCAAGCTGCAGAATGGCGTCTTCTGTGGTCATCGGGCGCAGTGCGAACTGCTTGCGCTTCGTGATCTTGTCGTCGGGCTCGTCTTCGAAATCGAAATCCGCGCCGCCGTCGTCCTCGAGGTAGTTGACGATTCCGGGATAATCCTTCTTTTTCTTAAGGAACTTCGTCTTCTGCCTTCTGATCTGGGACTCGAGTTTGTCGACTGTCTTGTCGACGCCAGTCAGGATGTCTTCATCGCGTGCCTCGGCTCTGTAGATCTTGCCGTCGAGCTTCATGGTGATCTCGATTACCATCTTAGCTCCCTCGGGTCTGATGCGTACATTAAGGGTTCCTTCGTCACCGAAATACTTGTCGAACTTTGCCATCTTTGAGGCGATCTTGTCCTCGAGCCTGGGTCCGATCTTGATTCCGTTGCCCTGTGTTGTGATCTTCATAGAATCACTCCCTTCCGTTTTGAAGAATGCAAAAGGCTTTGACCTTTTAATCATTATAAACCAGAGGGCACCCGATTAATATTAAATAACGGTTAATCTTTCAGTTCTGCCTTTTTTGAAGGAATTACAAAATAAAATACAACAAGTGCAGCGATGCAGATTCCGAGGTCAGCAGCGAGGAAGCTTCCGTTATAGACCATGGAATAAACGAGCGCGTTGTCATAGCCTGCGTCAGCTGCGTATTCAGCGTAGAAGATGACTCCGGATACAACGGAACCGACCCATCTTACGAGATATGCGATGACCGTAAAGATGAATGCCCTGAAGATTCCTGCCTTACGGAAACGGAAAAGAGGATTATTGATCTTGATCCTTTCGCCGGCCTTTAAGCCTGCGAATCCTGCGATTCCGAGTGCCGTATAACCGATGATGTAATCGAGGAACATCTGGAACGGAGTTACGAAATACTTAAGTCCGTCGATCGCCTGGATGATGCTGTAAACGATCGATACGAGGAAGCCCCAGACAGGTCCGAATGCCATTCCGTATATGATTATCGGAAGTGTCGAGCCGGGCGTTACGGATCCGCCCATCGGCATCTCGAAAATGGTGATCTTGGATAAAACGAATGCAAGCGCGAGGACCACGCCGCCCACTGCGATGGAAAGGATCTTCTCTTTGTTAGAAGTCTTTGCTGTCATAAAAATACCTCCTGCGGAAACAGACCTGCGTCAATTTCCATTGGAGGAAGCCATGTTAAAATATCGGTTCCCTACGCCGGCATTATCCGTCAGGTTCAGCGGGTCGGCGATTACTGCCCTCTCAGCCATTTCCGCGGTTTTTGCCGCACTCAAGCTCCCCGTTATTTCCTTTTCGCGAGAGAATATACTACAAGCGTCCGAGTTTGACAAGCCTGATAAGGCAGGATTCTATGAATTTTTGGATCTCGCGCTCATAAAGGGCCTGCGCGTTCTCATAACATTGAAGATGACGCGCGTCATTGATTACGACCATGCGCTTGCGGCACCTGAGATTGTCGTAGATGTCGTTGACACCTCTCGGCAGCGTCTCATTGTCTTCACCGCCCTCGAAAAGAAGTACCGGCACTCTTATCCTTCCGGCATGAACCGCGCAGTCGCAGACATTCATGTCGAATCCGAATCTCGCCTTGGTAAGCATCCTCAGCCTGTAAAGCGCGGCTTCGGTGCTGATGAATTTATCCCTGTCCAAAACGTTGCGGAGGAACGAAGGAAGCGTATCGACCGGCGAATCACCTATGATGCCGCACACTTCGGGACAGAAACCTTTCTGCTGCGCCGCAAGAAGAGCTGCGGTCGCGCCGACTCCCCTTCCGAAAATGTAGATCCTGCAGTAAGGTCCCAATCTTCTCTTGGTGAACTCGAACCAGCAGTCGAGATCGACACTCTCTCTAAGTCCCCAGGTAAAGCTCTTTCCGCCGCTCATTCCGTGTCCGCGCATGTGCGTAATGAGCACATGGCACTGGATCTTTTTCATGAGGAGCTTTGCGTATGCTGCGACTTCGGTGGGATCCTCATCGTATGCGTGGATCAATATCAGCATGTTGCGGCATCCGGGATCGGATGAAGGCCTGTAGTATGCGGAAAGACGTGTACCGTCGAACGATCCCGTCCGTACGTTTATCCATTCCCTTCTGTATGAATAGAACCAGTTTCGGCCTCTTCCGGTTATCGTGGTCCTGTCGATCTGGGTCGGAGCCCTGTCAACCTGCGGAAGGGGCTTTGGACGGGAATAGATTCTCTTGAACATGCGCTCACAGTACCAGAGAAAATAAGCAAAAGCACATACAGCCGCGAGCAGCATCAAGAGCACGGCCAGGATGACGACTAAAGCGCCGGGGTTTATTTCAAGCTGTATGTTTGCAGGATTATTCTGCAATAATTCCCTCCAGATCATCGGCTCCGGAGCTCAAAAGCCGGCAGCCGTCCTTAGTAAGGACGACGTCGTCTTCTATCCTGAAACCCACGTCCCACTCGGGAATATAAACACCGGGCTCAACAGCAAGGCAGTTTCCGCAGGCAAAAGCGCTGTCGCGCGAACCGACGTCATGAACGTCGAGTCCGAGGAAATGGGAAGTGTTGTGCCAGTAGTAAGCAAGTACATCGTCCTTGCTGAAATTATCATTGATTAAACCCTGCTCCGCAAGCCATTTGCCTGCGATGTCATACATTTGTGAATTAAGGTCGGCAAATGTCTTACCGGGTGCAATGAAAGCGAACGCGGTTTTGCGGAGTTCTTTGATCAGTCCGAGGAGTTTTACCCTCCTGTCATCGTCTGATCCGGGGCGTCCCACAAAATAAACCCTCGATATGTCGGCACAGTAACCGTTGACTCGCGCGCCAACGTCAACCTGGATTATCGAGCCTTCCTTCGCAACACCGTCACCGTCTCTCTCGGGATCGCCGTGATGAAGGTAAAATGCGTTCTTTCCGCAGGATACGATCGTCTGAAAAGCGAAAAGCATATTGCTCCGCTTCGTCATTTCATATTCGAGTTTCGCGTAGAGTTCATACTCCGTAACGCCTGGTTTTATTATCTTTTTCATCTCTGCGAGAGATTCTTCCGTAATCCTCGCGGCTTCTTCTATAGACTTGATCTCTTCTTCGCTCTTAACCAGTCTCATCCCGACGAGGATGTTGGATATGTCCAAAGGCTCTCTTCCCTGCTTGCGGCACCTGTCCGCAAAATCCCTTGGCGCCTTCATTATCGAACTTCCGTCAACAGCAAAACGAAGCATGTTGTCAGAAGCCGTCTTGAAAACTTCATCCGCAAAGGTCTCCCTGTCACGGATCTTGTCTTCAGATATTCCCGATATCCTTGCTATCTCAGAGAAATCCATGCGCTTGCCGGTCCAGCGCTCTTTGAGCCTGTCGTGAACGGGCGCGTAGATCTTCTCGGTCACGTTTCCGTCCTTGCGGATGATGACCAGCATCAAGTCAGGCTTTTCGAGCCCCGTAAGGTAATAGAAATTGCGGTCAGGAAGGAACCTGTACTCCGTGTCGGCACACATCTTCTTCTCATCGCCCGAAAAAAAGAAAGCCGCCGTGTTATCTAGCAGCTTCTCTGCGAACGCTTTCCTGTTGCAGGAGAAAAAATCCGCGCTTATTACCATTGCTTGACACCATCCGAACGAACATTGTACTCGTCGAACAGTATCGTGTTGTTGATGTAATTGAGCGTAGCGCCGGGCGAACGCCTGATGAGGCCCGGATTGCCGATTACGATCGAACCGTCGGGCACGTCAAAGTTAACGTAAGCGCCGGGTGCAATAAGGACGTTGTTGCCTATGTTGATATTGCCGACTATGACTGCGTTTGCGCCGATCCAGACGTAATTGCCGATGTGCGGAGAACCCTTCCTCTTGCCTCTGAACTGCGTACCGATGACAACGCCCGTGGAAACGTTGACGTTATGTCCGATAACGCTCTTCGGATGGATAATGACACGGCCGAAATGCGCAAGATAAAAGCCCTTGCCGATGTTCGTGTCATAAGGGATCTGGAAATGGTACTTACGGCTCAGTCTGTCGAGTCTCCAGTTGTTAACGTGGAACTTGATCTCAGCAAGTTTTCTTCTGAAACCGTCATATTTCTGGATCTGGTCGTAATAATAGCGGGTACGGCGCATAACGCTTATATAGCTGAACTCAGGGCTTGATCTCCTCTCCTGAAGATAGCAAGCATAGATATTCTTAAAACGTCTGTTATTGCCGGTATACCTGAACAGATCGGAATATATTATGTCTTTGAGTTCATCGTTCATTAAGGTCGTTCCCTTCTATTCTTACAAAAAATTCTATATCTTTTCAGAAAATAACTCAATAAGAATGGGCGCCGTTTTTGTTAACTATCTCTTAATCTTTACATGTTCAGATAAAAAATATAATATTTTAGTGGAATGGTAGGTAAATGGCGATTATGCGCATCTTGCGGTGAGAAGAAGGTAATAATAATGATGAATATCGAAAAAGAATTAGCCAGAAGGCTCATGGATGAAGGCAACGCGGAAGGACGCCAGGAAGGCTATAACCGAGAGATCAATTTCTACGAGATAGTTTCCAGCGGCAATTCCAGAGCATTGGAAGAGCGCCTCAAGACGTTCGGAGCCGGCCAGGTATTGGGCAAGCTCAGCAACAACGCCCTTCAGGACCGCAAGTATCATGCAGTCATCCTTGTTGCGCTCGTAAGCCGTTTCTGCATCGAACAAGGCATGGAGATCTCCGTTGCCTACACGCTCAGCGACATCTACATCGAGCTCATCGACAACGCAACGACGGGCGAAGAAATAAGACAGCTCCAGATGGATCTGCTCCGCAACTACTGCCGCAAGATGAATGAACTTACTAAGAGCAAGGTCGTATCGCGCCACATTGTCATCGCCATCGACTACATCCGCTCACACATCCAGGATAATCTCACGGTTGAATCGATCGCGGATTCACTGTCGCTCAATTCCTCATACCTGTCCAAACTTTTCAAGCAGGAGATGGGAATAACGCTCAGCCGTTACATCAGAGACCAGAAGATCGCCGTTGCATGCAACATGCTCCGTCATCTCGATGAGTCTTCACTTACGGTTGCGAATTACCTCGGATTCTCTTCACAGTCCCACTTCATCCAGGTCTTCAAGAAGACCACAGGCATGACGCCCGAAGAGTACAGGCGCAGAAATTACCATCAGAGCTGGATGAATGGCGAAACCGACAGGAAATAAGGTTACCTGTACTCCGTATACATCGGTTTATTCTGGTATTTGGAGTCATATCCCTTGAACTTTGAAGGAAGGCTTATGTAAAGCCTCGGACAATCGTCGAATGCCCAGCTTCCAAGGCGTTTGAGAGAATCCGGGATCCTTACGTATGCGAGTTCGTCGCACACGTCAAAAGCCTCCTGCCCGATCTTCTCAAGACCGTCCGGAAGATATATGTATTCAAGGTCTTCGCAGCTGTTGAAGGCCTCCTGCCCTATCTCCTTCACGGTATCAGGAAGGATGACCTTTGTGATAAGGTCGCAGTCGAAAAAGCATTTCTTTCCGATGGTCGTTATTTTCGATCCGGGCGCGAAAACGATCTTCGAGAAACCGTTTACGCCGTAAGGCATCTGTATCGTGCCGCTTCCGTAAATGGTGAGCGTTCCGTCGCGCGATATCGAGAAAGTCGCGTCCTTGCCGCATGAGCCGGACCTCTCGTATCCGTGAACCGTATCGGCGTCGCAGATCTTATGCGCGTAAGAGAACGATTCCAGAGGCAGCATGTAGTAATTATATGAAGGCGTTCCCTCCACAAGCTCTCCATCGTCCCAGGATTTGCCCTCGTATGAGTGGCCTGAATCGTAAGAAGGATCGACGAAGCGCCATTTGCCTCCGACGTAGCACGCTGCCCACGCATGGTCACAGGTCTCATCCTCGGAAAGATTATCGGCCATCATTTCCGAGAAGCTTGCAAGACCCACTCCGAACTCAACTGTCGCGGGTATTCCCTGCGCCCTGCAAAGCGCCGTGAAAACATTGCCAAAACCCTCGCACACGGCTATGCCGCGCCTTAAGAGGCAGATGGAACCGTCCTGGTAGACCATCTTGTTGTTCTTGTCGGTCTGAGTATTGTCATACGCCATGTGATTGGTGATGTATGTGTAGATGTGGTAGACCTTTTCCCAGTCGGTCTCAGCGTCACCGCAGATCTCCTTCGAATACTCGATCAGGATCGGATCATCAGATTCAATGTCATTCTGGGGTCTCAGGCACTCATCGAGCGATACGTCGTCAGCCCTCAATTCAGTGCATCTCTCAACATTGAAATCGAACGTCGGGGATTTGTAGAAATGTATCTCGCCGTCATCACCCAGGAAAATGTAGTTATCGTCCTGCGTAACGACAACGGATTCGATCTGATAGCTTACGGCGACATAATAGAGTCTGCCTCTGTTCATGTAGCCTTCGAGATCGATTGTGAACTTGCCGTGCTGTCTTTTGAAGCGTCTTACGACCTTATCGTCATCCGCCGTGCAGAGCGCTATCTCGAAAATGCTCGCAGCCTCGGTATCCACCGTAAACTCAGTCTTATTTACGCCGATGGTTATTATCCCGCCCTCAAACGTGACGAGCTCATATGAAGTAAAAGCCGCGGATTCAAATGTGGTCTTTTTCCTGTCGGCAAAAACCTGCGGGCAGGGGCCTAAGCTCACTGCCATGACAGCGGTCATCAAAGCCGCGCATACACGCAGGGCAATTGATGACATCAGACCTTAAGTGCCTCGGTCACTGCCTCGAACGCAGTCATCTCCTTAGCCTCAGCTCCGGCTCTTGCCTTGACCTCGACAATACCTTCTGCTGCCCTTCTTCCGACGGTGATGCGGAGCGGGATTCCGATAAGATCGCAATCCTTGAACTTAACGCCGGGTCTCTCGTTTCTGTCGTCGATGAGGACGTCGCAGCCCTGAGCGGAAAGCTCGTTATAGATCTTTTCGGCAAGTCCCA
Source organism: uncultured Clostridia bacterium (assembly GCA_946407705.1). Lineage (GTDB taxonomy): Bacteria > Bacillota > Clostridia > Saccharofermentanales > Saccharofermentanaceae > Saccharofermentans. The sequence goes on from CAMJPC010000001.1 coordinate 297,631, forward strand.
TGATAGCCTCATCGTTTGTCTTCGTAGGGATGACCATTACCTTGTATGGAGCAACGATCGAAGGCCAGATGATTCCGTCGTCATCGTGGAACTGCTCGATGATGGCTGCAAGGACTCTGGATACACCGATGCCGTAGCATCCCATTACCATGTTATGCTCCTTGCCGTCCTTGTCGAGGTAGATGCAGCCCAAAGCCTTGGAATACTTGGTTCCGAGCTTGAAGATATGTCCGACCTCAACGCCTCTTGCCATGCCGAGCTTGCCCTTACCGCACTTAGGGCAGATATCGCCCTCTCTTGCGTTTGTGATATCAACAACCTGATCAGCCTCGAAATCCCTTCCGATGTTGACGTTCTTAAAGTGGTAATCCGTCTCGCAAGCGCCTACGACGAAGTTCTTCATTCCGGCAACTTCGGGATCTACGACGATGTCGATCTTCTGCTTGAGGCCTACAGGGCCTGCAAATCCGACCTTTGCGCCCGTGATGGCTTCAACGTCTGCGAAAGCAGCGAGCTCCATCTCTGTTGCATCGTAAAGGTTGCCGAGCTTTGTCTCGTTGATGTCACGGTCGCCCCTGCACATTGCAGCAACGAACTTGCCGTCGATGTTGTAAAGGATCGTCTTTACGAAAGCCTCAGGTCCGCAGTTAAGGTAACCGCAGAGTTCTTCGATGGTCTTAACGTCAGGTGTGTGGATCTTTTCGATCTCAAGCATGTCAGCAGTATCTGCCGCACCTCTTGTCCAGCCTGCCTTCTCCTCGTTTGCAGCGTAGCCGCACTCGTCGCAGAAGCAGATGGCATCCTCACCGACTTCGCTCTTTACCATGAACTCCTGTGAGCCGGAACCGCCCATTGCGCCTGAATCAGCGTCAACGATCGTGTAATCAAGTCCGAACCTGTCGAAGATCTTTCTGTAAGCGACATACATCTTCTGATAGGAGACGTCGAGACCTGCCTCGTCAACGTCGAAGGAATAAGCGTCCTTCATGACGAACTCTCTTGCTCTGATGACACCGAATCTCGGACGCTTCTCGTCCCTGTACTTGTGCTGGATCTGATAAAGCGTAACGGGAAGCTGCTTGTAAGACCTGATGGTATCTCTTACGGCCTCAGTGAAAGGCTCCTCGTGCGTAGGACCGAGGCAGAAAGACCTTCCGCCTCTGTCAGTAAGCCTGAACATCTCGGGGCCGAACTTCTCCCATCTTCCGGAGCCCTGATAAGCTTCAGCCGGCAAAAGCGCGGGCATAATGAGTTCCTGAGCGCCTGCCCTGTCCATCTCTTCGCGGATGACCGCCTCGACCTTCCTGTAGGCGCGGTATCCGAGAGGCATGAATGAATAGATTCCCGAAGCAGCCTTACGGATAAGGCCTGCTCTGAGCATCAGCTGATGCGAAGGTATCTCGGCATCCGCCGGGATCTCACGCTGGGTTGCCATGAACATTTCTGAAACTTTCATCTGGAAAACTCCTAAATAATAAATATTTCGGGTGTAAGTATATATGTTTGCCGTCTTTTTTGCAATTATCGGGCCTGCAGACCGTTTTTGATGCCGCGGTCAGCCCTGATTCTATGTTTTGCTCCAATTCTGAGCGAAAAGATGGAGCACTTCATAGAATGGACCGGCTTTTTGCTTGAAATTCTATGTTTTGCTCCAATTCTGAGCGAAAAGATGGAGCACTTCATAGAATAGTGACCTCAAACGCCCGCCTGCCTTCATTTGACATCAATTCCCCACACTTCGGGCAACAAAAAGCGGGGACTTCCGTCCCCGCCCCAAAAAGCCGTCACAGCTTGAATTGTCAAAGTCCCAGAATGCCTACGATGAACAGTACGTCCAATATGCCGCAAACAACGAGTATCAGCGCACAAACGATGTAGATACGCGTTCTGCGCTTTTCGACATCCTGTTCCGTTGTACCGTATTCAGCTTTGCGAACCGGTTGTCTGATCCTGCCGAGCGACATGTTCCGAACCGTACCTCCTCCCCGTCTGGTGTGATTAGATTATAGCGACTGCAAATGTGTCATACCTTGCAGCCGTGTGACATTCAATTTACATAATTATTGAAATGCTTTACTTAAAATTGATTTTGCGTTAAAGCGGCAGAATATACAATCCTGAAAATGCAGCAAAATCAAGGCTTTCTGCTCGAAAAAGCCTCAAAAATACAGCAAAATCGGCTTGTGCTATAATAATGTTGGTATTATGCTTTTACAAACCTGAGCGGGAAACCGTTCAGTACATGGAGGAATTGTTTGAAAATACTCGGAATGAAGACGGCTTACCGTCTTACAAAAGAGAAGATCATGACAGCGTGCTGCGTAGCCGCGGTCACAGCTTTATGCGGTGCTTCAGCCATCGCAGTTAATACGCTGCTCAACTATTCCGACGTTCAGGCTATGGTCGTGGATCCCGATGACGTAATCGAATACCATGACACCATTCCCGAGGAATTCGCTCCCGACCGCGAAAATAACGGCATAAAGAATCCGATACCGACTTCTGACACAAAGGCTGCACAGAAGATGGATTCTACTGAGGCCACCACTTCCGAGACTGAGGAGACCGAGACAACCACGGAAGAGACTTCCGAGGAGACAATGGAGACATTGGATTCCACCGCTCCTGAAGAAACTACTGAAGAGACTACGGAAGAGACTACGGAAGAACCCACTGATGAGCCCGAAGACGAGACCAAGGCTACTACTGCCAAGGCAACTTCCAAGAAGGTCACTGAGACCGCTTTCAAGAAGACCGTTTACGCAAGAACGGTAGTCAATATCAGAAAGGGTCCCGGTACGAGCTATAAGGTAGTAAGGAAAGTTAACGCATGGAAGCCCATCAACGTTGTCGCAAAGACATCCAACGGCTGGTACAAGACTTCTGACGGCAACTACGTCAAGCAGTCCCTTACGACGCTCGCTTCTCCCAAGCCGACGGCTACTCCGAAGCCTACCAAGAAACCGACCAAGAAGCCGACCAAGAAGCCGACTAAAGCTACGACCAAGCCTACGGCTAAGGCCACAACAAAGACCACCATCAAGAAAGTAAACGGCGTTAAGTGCAAGATCACGTTCTACGGACCGGTCTTGTATAAGAGGAAAGACGGAAGCACATTCTACAGCACGACCACCGCCACGGGAACAAAGTGCAAGCAGGGACGCACATGCGCCGCTGACTGGTCTGTCTTCCCCAAGAATTCATGGGTTTACATCGATAACGATCCGTTGGGCGGTGACGGTCTCTACAAAGTCGAAGATACAGGCAGATTTAAAGGTAACTGGATAGACATCTACGTTGATTCGGCAAAGGGTCACAACACATGCTATCGTAACGTTTACAAGCAGTAAGAGGGGAATCATGCAATCCGATAAAAACGGTAACGGTAATCGAAAAGAAAAAGCAACTAACACTCGAAGATATAAGATAGATCCAAAGAAAAACATCAAGCTCCGGCAAACCAAGATCAAAGCAAAGCAGCTTTCTTCCAAGCACAAAGGACAGAAGGCTGCTTATAAGGGCGGAGATCTGAAGATAATCCCTCTTGGCGGTCTCGGCGAGATCGGCAAGAACATGACCGCTTTCGAGTTCGGCAATGACATGATAATCGTCGATGTGGGAATGAGCTTCCCTGACGAGAACATGCCGGGCGTTGACTGCGTCATTCCCGATTTCACTTACGTAAGACGCAACCAGGATAAGTTAAGGGGCATCGTCCTTACTCACGGACACGAAGACCACATCGGTTCTCTCCCCTACTTCCTCAGGGAATTCCAGTGCCCCATCTACGGCGGTACAATGACTATAGAACTAGTCCGTCTTAAACTTCAGGACAAGAACGTTCCCATGGAAGGCATCAAGCTCCAGACATGCAGGAACGGCGACCACATCAGGCTCGGAATGAATTTCGACATCGAGTTCATCAGGGTCAATCACAGTATCGCAGATTCCTACTGCCTTTCCATTAAGACGCCTGTCGGAGTCATCCTGCATTCGGGCGACTTCAAGATCGATTTCACGCCCATCAACGGCAAGACCATTAATCTTCAGCGTCTTGGCGAGCTCGGCAAGGAAGGCGTCCTGCTCTTCATGTGCGAATCCACGAACGTCGAGATCGACGGCTTCTCACCGTCCGAAAAGCATGTCGGCGAGGCTTTTTCGAGATTCTTCAGGAAATCGGAAGGCAGGATCATCGTTGCGACGTTCTCATCGCATGTCCACAGAATGCAGCAGATCATATCGGCTGCCGAGAAGTACGGAAGGCACGTATGCCTCTCCGGCCGCAGCATGATACAGGTCTTCGGGATCGCGAACTCACTCGGATACATTGACATCAAGCCCGATACTCTTATCGACATCGAGGCTATCGATAACTACCCCGATGACCAGATAGTGATCCTTACGACGGGCAGCCAGGCCGAGCCCATGAGCGCTCTCACGAGGATGGCTTACGACTCACACCGCTCCGTCGACATTCAGAAGGGTGACACGATCATCATCTCGGCAGACCCCATCCCGGGCAACGAGAAACCCATCTACCGCGTCATCAACGAGTTATACAAGAAGGGTGCGCACGTGATCTACCAGTCGCTTGCCGACGTTCACGTATCAGGCCACGCTTACAGGGACGAGCTCATGATGCTCCATACCCTGATCAAGCCGAAGTTCTTCATTCCGGTCCACGGCGAATACCGCATGCTCTGTCTCCACAAGGAGATGGCCATGAATCTCGGCATGGATGAGGACAACATCTTTATCCTCGGCAACGGCGACGTTTTCTCGCTTAATCCCGAAGGAGCAAAGGTTACTGACCATGTACCCGCCTCCCCCATCCTGATCGACGGTTCCGCAACTGTGGACTTCAACGACAGGGTACTTAACGACAGGATCCATCTCAGTGAAGACGGCGTCGTAAGCATTGCACTCACCGTGGATTCAGTCAGCGGTGACCTCATCTGCAAGCCTTCCGTCAATTCGATCGGATGTCTGGACAGCGATGATAACAAGGAAGCGATCCATAACGCGATCGCCGAGAAGTGTGAACAGATACTCTCTGCGTCGGGCCGCCACGAAGGCAGCCTTGAAGCCTACACTGAGAAACGTGCATTCAGGGAGAATCTTAAGAATTTCATCTGCTCAAAGACCGGACGCCGTCCGATGATCCTCTGCAACATAAGCAGGATAGACACAGACTACTACGAACGCTATTACGGCGATATGTAATATCAGTTCCTGATTACTTCTGTAACGTCCCTTACCTGCTCGATCCTCGAGACGGTACGGTCAAGCTGTTCCTTGCCCGAAATATTGACCGTGACATAGATCTTTGCATCGGTTCCGTCGACAACAGTATTGAGTTTAACAATGTTAATCTTCTCTTCGTTGATCTTATCGAGCACGTCAAGAAGCAGTCTGTTGCGGTCCGTGGCGCACACGATCAGCTGAACGTCATAACTCGAGAACTTCGCCTTTGACAGCCAGTGAACGGTGACGAGCCTCTGATAACGCTCATCATCTTTCTGGGACTCTCCCCTCTTGTTGATGATGTTCAGAATGTTCTTGCAGTTCGTCTTATGGATTCCGACACCCTTCTCACGCGTGATGAATCCGATGATGTCGTCTCCATAGACCGGATGGCAGCACTTTGAGATATGCGTGGCGATGGCCTCAAGTCCGTCGACAACGACCTCGTCACTGCTGTGCGTGCGCTTGGCAGCACTCGTGGAAACAGGCTTGGAGCTCTTTGCCTGTTCGGAAATGTCTTCGGGTCTTACGCCCGCCCTGATGGCCGCTGAAGCAGCTGCCTGGTGCGGATCGGTATTCATCAGGTTCAATTTGGAAACATCGTAGGAAGCGACCTGCTTCGAAGTCTCGGGCGTAGCAGTCTTGCCCTTAACACCCTTCGCTGATCTCGACTGGTCAAACTTACCGAGCTCGAGCGGAAGATCCTGAGGGCTGTATACGATGTTGCCGTCAGCAGTGATCCTGTATCCGAGAGCATTCCTCTCCTCTGCGGAGCAGCTTCTGATATAGTCATCACGCAGGCGCGAAAAGACTTTGCTTACGCTGATGCTTCCGTATCCGATGGCGGCATACATGTCGTCAAGGCTTGAGAAATTGTTCCTTTTGAGGATCGCCTCGATGGCCTTGTGCATGAGGAGCTTTTCGGGAGTGAAACCGTTTCTTCCGATCTCACTCGTAAGAAGTTCCTTACCTGCGGCAATGTTCTCGCCTCTTGCCTCTTTCTTGAACCAGCCGTTGATCTTGGACTTCGCGTTCGCGGTCCTTACGATCTTGACCCAGTCGCGTGACGGGCCCTTTACGAGCTTGGCCGAACTCTGGATCTCAACGATGTCGCCGTTCTTTAATTCATATGACAAAGGCACGATCCTGCCGTTGACCTTCGCGCCGTGCATGTGGTTTCCGATGCCGCTGTGGATCGAATAAGCAAAGTCGATCGGGCATGACCCCTGAGGAAGCTTGATTACCTCGTGCTTTGGGGTATAAACGAAGATCTCGTCCGGCGCGATATTCATCTTGAGTGATTCGAGGAATTCACCGGAATCCGCAAGCTCACTCTGTGAGTCGATGATCTGCCTCATCTCGTCCATCTTCCTGTCGTATCTGTCAGCCTTGTACTCTGCTGAGTTTCCGGCCTCTTTGTAGTGCCAGTGAGCGGCGATGCCGTACTCGGCGATCTGGTGCATTCCGAAAGTCCTTATCTGGACCTCAAAAGGAGTTCCGCTGTGACTTACGACAGTCGTATGAATGGACTGGTACTTATTTTCCTTAGGCATTGCTATGTAGTCTTTGAAGCGCCCCGGAACGTGCTGGTACATCTCATGGATGATACCAAGCACCTGGTAGCATTCAATGACCTCATCGACAATGATCCTGCACGCGAAAAGATCGTAGATCTCATCGATCGTCTTTCCCTTGTCGTGCATCTTCTTGTAAATGCTGTAGAAATGCTTCGGACGGCCTTCAATGTCGTAATGCGTAATGCCGTTCTCTTCGAGCTTTGACCTGATCTCGGAGACTACCTGCTCCATGAAGTCCTCACGCTGTGAACGGTTGCCCCTGACAAGTTTTACGAGCTCGTTGAAATCATCGGGATGCAGATACTTGAGACAGAGATCCTCAAGCTCCCACTTGATCCTGTAGATACCGAATCTTCCTGCAAAAGGAACATAGATATCGAGTGTTTCCTGAGCCTTCTCGATCTGCTTGTCGGGCGTCTGGAACTTGAGCGTCCTCATGTTGTGGAGACGGTCAGCAAGCTTGATGAAGATGACGCGGATGTCGTCAGACATGGCTACGAGCATCTTTCTTACGTTGGATGCCTGAATGTCGTCCTTCGAATTGTAAATGACATTATCGAGCTTGAGATTGAGTTTTGTAACGCCGTCAACGAGGTTTGCGACCGCTTCTCCGAACTTCTCGGAGACCATGGTGAAATCAGCCGCAGTGTCTTCTATCGTGTCATGCAGGAGCGCTGCAGCCAACGTGTTGCGGTCAACCTTCAGGTCAACGAGGATGCCTGCGACTGCGAGCGGATGGATGATATACAGGACGCCGTTCTTGCGCTTCTGGTTCCTGTGTGCCTTGAACGCGAAAACGAAAGCCTTGCGGAGCAGGGCATTATCCTTCTCGATGTATTCCTCTTCGAGATTTGCGGCGTGAGCATAGCTGTCGTATGCGTTGATGATGTCGTAGAAGCTCTCCTCGTATTCCTCGGGGATCTCCGGTATAAGATCATCGTTTTCGAGGAACTCGCGTTCCTTCGCTTCCGCCTCGGCAGCAGTACGGTCTAAGGCATTCAATTCATCTTTATTGCTTTTAGCCGACATTAGTCACCTTCCTGTATACTTCCGAATCACTCAGTTTCACTTTGGAACCGCCGGGAGTAAGGTTGAAGCACATCCTCATCGGTGTGATCTCGCGTAGTCTCAAAAGCCCGCAGTCCGCAAATACCTCGAGACATCTCTTAGTCTGGAAAGGCGTAATAGAAGTCTCGGTATTGTTGTTGATAAGCCTTGCGAGAAGAACGCAGTCCACAGTCGAAAGCGAATTGCCCGCAAACTTATTAATTATCTTATAACACTCCGCGAAATGTTCGTCACGCGGAATCATCTGTGAGATTATATCTTCACCGTGCGCGATCTTGGTGATCTCAGAGGGCGCAAGGCCGCTGGAATAAAGCTTTTCGGCTATCTCAGCCTTCTGCCACATGAAACCGTTTCCAAGCATCGGCATGATGTCGCAGAGGTGAAGCGACAGCGTGGTCTCTCCCCTGTAGGAATATTCATTCATCGTATAGCAGATATCGATGATGTCACCGGATCTCAGGAGCGAATAGTAACTGCCCATTCCGAATCCGACAGCGGAGATCGTATATTTGCCCTCGTTGTCAGTAAGTTCGAGCCTCAGGTGCGCACCTTCGCTCATCGTGCCGATCTCCCTGATGACGAGATTCCTGGTAACGAAATAAGGTCTTGCATTTCCGATTCCGAAAGGTCTTAATCTGCTGACCTCACGGTATGCGTCAAAGTTTACTGCAGAAGGCAAAAGCTCACATTCGGCCTCGATGGAATTGTCACCGTCATCAGATGCTCCCTGCGTGCCCTTCTCTTCGGCGATCTTCTTCGCTTCGGCTTCAAGAGCCTCCATGAAAGCACCCATGCCCTCTTTTCTTACCAGCATGCCGGCAGCCTTCTTGTGTCCGCCGAAATTAACGAGCTTGTCAGAAATCCCCTCAAGGCACTTGAAAAGATCGAACTCTCCGAAAGCTCTTCCCGAGCCTTTGGCGCATCCGGGTTCAGTAGCGTCGTCGGTAAAGACGAGAGCAGATCTTCCGTAGAACTGCGCGAGCTTGCCCGCAACGATACCGAGCACGCCCTGGTGCCAGTTCTTACCGTAAACGACTACGGGGCCGCAGGTATTGGTAAGGCTCCATTTCTCGGGTCTGTCGGGATTCTCGAGCTGTGCCCTTGCCTCCTCGAAAACCTTTGCCTCGATCTCCTTGCGCTCGTCGTTCTCGCGGGTAAGATCCTGCGCGGCCTGCTTGGCCTCCGAAGGATTATTCTCAAGGAAAAGCTTGAGCGCGTCAGACGAATCGTAGAGTCTTCCGGCGGCATTGATCCTCGGAACGACATTGAAAGAGATAAATGTCTCATCAAGGGATTTGCCCGGTGTGAGCAGCATCTCGTTCATGACCTTTACGCCTATGTTTGAAGGGCTCTGCATGCTCTTAAACGCGCGCTTGATAATGGTCCTGTTCTCATCCGTTACGGACACGAGATCCGCGATGGTGGCAAGTCCCGCAAGTTCGACAGCCTGACGCCACAGATTGTTGTTCACGCCGTGTCTTCCGTCTTTGCCCAAAGCTTCAACGACCTTGAGCGCAACACCTGCGCCGCAGAGTTCTGTGAACGGATAGGTGTTGTCGGAACGCTTCGCACAGATGACACAGTCTGCATCGGGAAGCTCGTCTTTGACGTTATGGTGATCGGTTACGATAACCCTTATGCCGCGCTCTTTAAGCTCGGCGACGGTATCGAGATTGGTAACGCCGCAGTCTACTGTAATGACCAGATCAGGCTTGTCTTCGATGACCTTGTCCATGATCTTTTCGGTAAGGCCGTAACCGTGTTCAGACCTGTGAGGAACGATGTAGCTTACGTCCGCATTGTGGCTCCTGAAATATCTGACGAGAATGGCGGTCGCGGTAACGCCGTCGCAGTCGTAATCGCCGTATACAAGGACCCTGCCTTTAGAATCGATCGTCTCATTGATGATGTCGACGGCCTTCCTCATGTCATTGTAAAGGAAGGGATCATGCCAGAACCCTATGTCTTCAGACAGAAACTGCTCTACGGATTGTCCTTCGGTTATTCCGCGATTCTTAAGCAAAATATCAAGGAGCTCATCAGCATCCGCAACTTTAAGGGATGCCGATAAGCGCCAGTTCTTACCGGTCAATAACATAACACTATCTCAACTTTATCTTTATTGACCCTATTATAACTAAACGCTCATGACTTTACAAAGATAAAGCGGTCTTGAGTTTTACGGGGCTCACCTGCAACAATAAACTTGATTTTGAGATACGATACTAATATCCTTTTTGGTATATCAATTAAAGAAAGCAAAGGAATTGAAAATGGGAAGCTTAAGAGAAGATTGGAAAGAAACCGGCAAGGACTTGGGCGGGGCTTTCAAGCAGCTCGGAAAGTCCATCGTCAAATCAGGCGCTACAGTTGTCAACAAAGCCAACGACTGGGTTGAGCGTGATGATGCGAAGGAAGAAGCAAGAAAAGCTGCTGAGGTCGAGAAGGCTCAGAAAGAAAAGGCCGCCAAAACGGTAATCTGCACCAAGTGCGGTGCGGAGATAGCGGATCCCGAGGCATTATTCTGCCTTAAGTGCGGCGAGAAGCTCAACCGCTAAGATTAGTAACCGGCAAACACAAGATATTATTCCACTGACAAAAAGAGGTTATCCGTTCGGATAACCTCTTCTTTAGTCTTATTAATGCTTTCTCTTTCTCGCAGCTTCAGACTTCTTCTTTCTCTTTACAGAGGGCTTCTCATAGTGCTCTCTCTTGCGGACCTCGGCGAGAACGCCGGACTTTGCGCAAGAACGCTTGAACCTGCGAAGTGCACTGTCAAGGGATTCATTCTCCTTAACTCTAATCTCAGACATCTTTATCCCCCCTCTCGTGCGTGGAATTCAAACTCGCATATTATATAGGACGCCCGCAAATAAGTCAAACCTTTGTGATCAGGCGGTATCAGACGGCAAATTTAGCCAGAACGTCCCTAAGAAGGAATGCCGCGATAAAAGCAAACGAAATGGCCGGAGCAAGCGATATCTTCTTCTTTTTGGACTTGCATACAAGCGCGAAAACGATTCCCAGCACGATTCCCGTGCCAACAGCAATGACAGAGCCCTTGAATCCGAGGAACAGCATCAGGCACATCGCAAGCTTTGCGGGACCGTAGCCGGCCTTGATCTTTTTCACCTTTCCGATGACCGCAGTACCGATGGCCATTACCAGACCGACGCACGCTGAAGAGATGACGCCCTCAATGGCGTACCTCTGCATGTCGGGAACGAATCCCACAGTCATGATCCAGACAACCAGGATTGCGGCAAGGAATCCGTCAGGAATGACTCCTGAATCCCAATCGGCCAAAGACAGACCAAGAAGCAGCATTTCAAGTGCCAGACAAGCAACAACAACAGCATCTACGGAGCCGTGAAGAGCAAGAGTTCCCGCAAATAACAAGCCTAATAATATCTCGAAGATAAGATCCCTTGGCGGAACCTTAGAACCGCAATACCTGCATTTACCCTTCAGAGCAATGTATGAAATGATCGGAAACAGATCAGCCGTCGAAAGCTCATGGCCGCACGTATCACAGTGGCTGTGCCCCAGCATCCAGTCTTCACCTCTTACCACGCGCCATGCAGTACAAGTGATAAAGCTTGCGAATACTGCACCAAACAAAAAAGACAGAACGATCATGTATATGCCTATGAAAGGCATATCAAACAGCGGGTAAGAAAACGTCATTAAGCTTTATTAGCCTCCAGTCTGCGTTTTAACACTGAAATAGCCCGGATGACCATTATAGCCATCAATTATCGCATATGTAATATCAGCGGTGGGATTACCAACAATCGATGTGCCGTTCTGGCCCGTTAGCAGCTTTCTATTGTCGAACATGTTTTTATAATTGCTGACACTTGCAAATGCAAATGACGGGTCCGGAGAAACATAAATGGTTTTTAGCCTGTCATCTGTCTGATCTTTAGCACAGTTAAACATATACTGCGTGACAGTAATTTTGCTTAGATTCATTGAAGAGATATCTATTGTCTCCAACTGATTGGTTTCTGAGAACATTGACGTTGTATTAGTCAATGTTTCTGACGTTGCCAAAAGGCCAAGATTCTCTATAGACTCCAGATGTACTCTCTTTCTGAACATTCTCTCAGCATTTGTCAAATTGAGAGCTTGGGCATTAGCTGCAACAGAAGGCAGTTTGATCGTCTTAATAAAATCATTATAACCACCCTTAGCATCTGTATTGAACATATAAGCGCACGTCGTTAATTTGTTGAAATTAAAGCCACTTATGTCAAGAGTTATATATTCAGTAGATGTTCTCCTGTTATCAGTATTTGTGGCGAAATTCATGAACATACGACTCATGTCTGTGACGTTGGAAGTATCCCATCCGGACACATCTATCGATATCACGTTATAACATTCTTCAAACATATTGGCCATGTTTTTACACTTGCTCGTATCGAAACCGCTGGCCGCTATCGTTTCGAGCTTATAGCAATTCGAGAACATTTTTGAGCAGTTCTCAAGTTTAGATGTGTCAAGATTTTCCAGATTAACCGACTTAAGTGATTTGCAGTCCGCGAATAAGCTGGCCAAAGACACGCAATTCGTGAAATGCGCACCGCTGAGATCGATCGTTTCGATCACGCCATCTTTTAAAGTAGAAGTTCCGTATGAAGTCTGTCCAAATGTCGAGCCGGAAAGGTCAACGTTCTTGACCGCTTTGAGGAAACCAAAACTCTCCATAGAAGACAGATCAGATGTCTTCATCTCAATATTGGTAAGTTTGGAGCAGCCTGCGAAAAGATCAGTAAAAGTCTTGCACTTCGTAAGAGTGTTACCGTTCAACTTTAATGTCTTGATATTAACGCAACCGCTGAAAGCACCCTGCATCGTAGTGCAAGAATCCAAATGCATGTTGCTGAAACTTACCTCACCGGTAGATGTAGGTGTACTGCCACCCATATTGGTGCAACCTTTAAACAAGTAACTCAAATTGGTAACTTTGCTTATATTCCAGCCGGCAAGATTGCCAACACCGATATCCAAACTTGTGCAGCCTGAGAACATGCCTTCACAGTTTGTAAGTTCAGGTGCAGTAAATCCGGACATCTGGATAGTTTTAAGTCCTGTGCATCCGGTAAACAAATACGAAGCATTAGTACATGTATCAAAAGTCATTCCGTTAAAGTTAAAGCTCGTAAATGCAGTACAATTCTGGAACATATACGAAATGTTTGAAACTTTCGATTTATCCCAGCCGGAAAAATCAACGCTCGTTAAAGAACTGCAATTCTTGAACATTTCCGAACAATTGATCGCGGAAACCGCTGACGATGATTTCGGACTGAATATGACCGTTTGAAGATTGACGCAGTCCAGGAACATATCCTTGAACGAAGTAGAAGAATCCAATTTGGTACCGGTCATGTTAACTGTTACCAGCTTTTTAATATTTGATGGACTGATACGGTAAAACATCTGATAGCAGCTTGTCATACCGGAAAGATCTGCATTAGTCAGATCCAGATACGTTAGCGAGTCTCTTGTAATGAACTTCGCATTAGTAACCGATCTTAAGTCACTGTCTCTCATTTCCAGCCATCTCAACCCATAACACTCTTCAAATACCTGTTGAGTAGATCCAGTGAATTGTGTAAGCACGATCTCATTCATCTTAACTTTTTCCATTGAATTACAATAACGGAAGAAGTACTGAAGATTTGTTGCTTGGGCAAGATTGGATTTGCTTAGATCAGCGCTTAACAGTCCGTTACAATTCGAGAAAAACTCGGTTATTTTCGTACAAGACGGCAAACTGATCTGAAGCCTTATATTCTTAAGACCATAACACTTGCTAAATACATAGTCCGCTTTTGTTACTCCTGAGAAAACGACAGGATTAACTGCTGCTGCAGAAGCTGCATCCGCCGAGTCAGCATTAACCAGGAAATTGTCGATTTTTTCAAGTCTGGAGCAAGAAGCAAACATGTATTCGATCGATGTTACCTTTCCTGCCGAAGTGCTTACTGATTCCGGGAAAATAATAGTCTTGGCGCCGCAACCTTCAAACATGTGTGACATGTCGATATTATTCGATTGATTGAACTTGAAGGTGTGGATGTCAATGGTGAATGTGCCATCAGCATTTACATCACAACCGTTGAACATGTAAGTAAAATCAGTAACGCTGGAAGTGTCCCAATCCCAATTTTCCGAATGCAGATTCAGATTCGGGCAGTTCTTGAACATGTTCTTCATGGTCGTAACACCGGACGTATTCCATCCGGACAGATCTGCAGTAAGTGCTCCCGTACAATCAAGGAACATGGCGGAAGTATTTGTAACTTTAGACGTTACAAGGCCCGCCAGCTTGAAAGATGTTAATTTGTCACACCCCTCAAACATTGACTGCATATCTGTCGTAAGTTCACTGCTGAAGATGGAACCGAACGGATCAGGTCCTGTCATTCCTGTAATGGATTCCAATTTCTTACAATTAATGAACATCTTCTTGCAACTGTCATTAAGGACAAATCTGCCGTCATTGCTAAGAACATAAGAAGTCAACTTTCCATTCTGTGTCACTTTATACAGTACATAGTCATCTTTTGTGGCTGAACTCTCCCATTGAGCGTCATATGCGATCGCTACTGCAGTAGGTCCGGTCACAGTGGCACCGCTAGACTTGTATCCGTTTATTCTATCGATCCAATCTGATTTTTTGCCGAATATGACACCGGTAACGTTATTTTGATCAATTGCTTTCACAAATTTAGTGCCGCAGATCAACTTAACAGTCTTCTGATTAAGCTGTCTATATGTGACGACATAACCGGTATCAACTTTTCCGGTATATGAATATGTGTATCCGGTAACATTTGTGCATGTTAATGTAGGAGTACCTGACACGGTAATGCCGGATAATATAAACTGGTATTTGCCATTCGCCAATGTAAACGTTCTTGCAGGGCTTGTTCCGTTGAAAGTTATATCGATGCCCGGAGCTATAGAATTATCAGGCCATTCTGTGAGATTTCCGCTTTCATCAAGCCATCTTACTCTTATGTTGATATCTTTCTTTGTAGACGGAGTACCACCGCCGCTATGAGTTCCCTTACCGGAACCGTTGGCAGAGAAACTGACAACAGTCTTGCGGGTATAGATCCGCTTGCTCTCAACATCAGCATAATCGCCATCATATACTTTAACAGTAAGCTCGACGAAAGTCGGATGCTTAACGCCGTTCTCGTCGGTCTTATACTTAATGTTTGCAAAATCAAGAGAAACCGTATAACCGTCATATGTCGAAGCGGTTATAGGGTTTGTGTAATCGAAAGCGTAGCGGGGCGTAACTCCCTTGCTGTTATCCTTAGATTGATAATAACCGAAATGAACATATCCGCTCTTACGGTTATTTTTATCAGAGTCGGTAGACAGGCTGTCAGCTGCATGACTGTATGAAGTACCGGTCATCGCGGTTTGGCTGACCTTCGCAATGTTAGCATCAGTAATCTTGAAACACGAGAAGATCGCCTGGCAGTAATTACCGTTTTTACGGACTACGAGAACGGGGCCACTGGTATTGGCATCTGAACCCGGACCGGAAAAAAGACCTGAATCGGTTTCCCCGTAAGTTCCGTCTGCGATCCAGGCAGACGCATAATCACTGTTGTCAACGTCATCACAAGCATTACGGATTGAATCAACAACAGTATCCGCAACTAATTGGGCATGGGAAAGCTTCACCGTGTGCTGGTAGATCCTCTCAATAGGATTGAGGAGAGCTACGCATACTACGGCAAAGAGCAGGGCAAGCGTCATTGAAACTATGAGTTCAACGAGCGTTATACCCTTCTTGGAACAGCAATTCACACTTGAAGCTTTTTTTCTCATGTTTAACTCTCCAAATTAGCATCGAAAACATAGTAGTAATAAACATTCGAAGGACCGCCGCCGCAGACTACCTTATATTCAGTGAGTTTGAGCATATTCGGTTTGTTGTTGAGCTCGAGTCTTTCAGGAAATCCGGTGATTGGAGTACTTTGAGCCTCATCAGCAACACCGGTAACAGTTCTCTGAAGTCTTAACATTGCAGTGTCATTGTCTTTGGTATTATCAATGGCGTATTTCTCCGCTGTTGTAGCGTAATTCATTCCCTGGGCAAACAAAGCCATGACGATCGTTATTACCACGAATGCAACAATAACCTCGACCATTGACTCTGCCTTATTTGCGAACAGTACCGCTTTTGTCTTTGCTATGATCTTCATGTGCGGTACTCCTTTGTATATACATAACTGGCTTTTCCGACTTTTCCCGTTACCCTGAGACGCTTTCCGATGACCTTTCCGCCTTCCGTGATGTCAAATACTTCAGCAACAACGGAAGAATTAGGGATATCCGCAAAATCTCCCTGTTTATAGATCTCTTTTTTGTCAGGAACATCGGAAATGGAAAATTTGTCTTCCTCGATAAGACGGTCGATAGACGCGCCAAGACTCGCGGCAAGCTCATAAGCCTGATCCTGATTGAGCTGTCTGTTGGAAGATGCCATGAAAGTTGTTGTTGCGACACGTAAGATAACAACAGCTGCGAGAACTATGATCGCAAGTATAGCAACGAGCACAAGACTGGTGCCCTCGTTGTTGCCGAGGATCCTGGCGGTCCTTCTGAATAAATTGTCTCGTCTTATCCGTTTCATAAAGAATTCCCTTTATACATACTGCCGGATCATGCCTTAATTATACACTTTATAAAAAATAAGAAAAAGAGGAGTCTGTCGATTTCTTTTATGAAAGCGCCGGGCCCTTAAGAACCCGGCGCATTTGCTAATTAAGCGTTAATATCAGTTAGGTTACTGATTAAGCTGCTGTCCACTTCGGAACACCATTGGTGATCGTGAGAGTGTAGGTGTGAGAATTGATCGTAACTGTGCCTCCGGTGATAATGAAATCATCACCATAGTCGAAGGAGAATGCTGTAACTGCATTAGTGTCAACACCTGCGAGGTCGGTTACCTGCTTACCATAAGTAGCAGTACCATTAGCGATTGAACCACCACCTGTGATCACGTCTCTACCATACATCTCTGTAACAGTTGCCTGAGCTGCGCCGTAAACGGTAGCTGCTGTCTGATATTCCTTCTCTGCCTTTGCCTTGTCGATGTAGCCAACGAGTGCAGGAACGAGCATTGCTGCGAGAACTGCGAGGATAACGAGGACTACGATGAGCTCAACGAGTGTGAAACCCTTCTTTGATGACTTACCTAACTTCTTCATGATAGTGACCTCCTTTTTCAATCACCCTTACCGGGAGTTTGTTATTTGTTTTGTCAAATCCGCTTGACTTGCTTGATGGTCTTACTATAACCCATCGCAAAACAGACTTCAACACATTTCCGCCACAATTCATTTCCGGGTAACAATTTGTTTACCCGAAACCGCTAAACCCCTTGTTTGCAAACGGTTTGTGAACGGGAAACACTATAAACTCATATGCAAAAGTTCGAGGAAAACAGACCCGAAAAGCTCGGAAAATGCACATCCCAAGGCCAAATATGGCGCTAATTTGACCTTGCTTTTTACACCCTTTTTCTTCGTTAACAAAGTTAACAAACTGTAGCCGCCGGCGATCAAAAAGGCTATCAGGCCGGCAATTATGGTCTTGTCAAGCCCAAGAAACAAGCCTGTTGCGGCCATCATCTTGATGTCTCCGCCTCCGAAACCTTTGTTCACAAACAGTGCAACAAGAAACATCGGCAGGGATATTACGATTGCTCCCGCAAGACAGCTGATAATACTATGTATGCTTATATTACTTATAAAGAACTTAACGAGAGCCAGAACGGCGATCAGGATCGGCAGGAGATCCGGTACTATCCCCTTATTGTCATCAGCTGCGGCGCATGCGGCAAGCAGGACAAGGAACAGTCCGGTTATTATGGTTCCCGGGCCGAATCCGCAAACGATTACCGCAGAAGCTACCGCTACAAACCCGAATATATAAAACACGGGAGTGAAAACCGCTCCCATGTCTTTAATAAGCTTATTTGTATGTTTCTCTTTAGTCGTCATAATAAGCGACGCGCTCAAGTTCCTCCATGGTGGTTATTCCCTGTTCAACAAGCTTTATGCACGCCTGCTTGAGGGTAACCATGTTCTGATGCTCTATGGCATATTTCTTCATCTCTTCGGCTGTGGCTCCGTTAGAGATCATCTTACGCAGATCCTTGTCAACAACGAGGACCTCGTGGATTGCCGTACGTCCAAGATATCCCGCACCATGGCAGTGAACGCATCCCACGGGCTTTTTGGCACTTATTATTTTATGTCCGACAAACTCGACCTGAGCTTCCGTAAGAGGCTCTACCCTTGCGCAGTGAGGACATACCTTACGTACAAGTCTCTGGGCAACGACGCCTGCGAGAGCCGATGAAAGGAGGTAAGGCTCAGAACCCATGTCAATGAGTCTTACGACCGTTGAAGCGGCGTCGTTGGTGTGAAGCGTCGAAAGAACGAGGTGGCCCGTAATAGCGGCTCTGATGGCGATCGTAGCGGTTTCAGCGTCACGGGTCTCACCTACCATGATGATATCCGGGTCCTGACGCATGAGAGCTCTGAGGCCGATCTCGAAGGTAAGGCCTGCCTGTGGGTGAACTTGCACCTGATTGAGTCTGGGAAGGTTCTTCTCGACAGGATCCTCGATCGTGCTTATGTTGACCTGCTTATGAGAAAGGGATCCTAATGCCATATAGAGAGTCGTTGACTTGCCTGAACCCGTAGGTCCCGTGATATAGATAAGTCCGTTAGGCATCTTGAGCATCTCGGTGAATTTGTCGTAAGCATCCTGTGCCATGCCGAATGTCGCATTGTTGTCGATCGCGACCTCCGACATGATAAGACGCATGACCACCTTTTCGCCGAATACCGTAGGGATTACGTTAACACGGACGTTAACGATCTGACTCTGGATCCTTACTCTGAAGTGGCCATCCTGAGGGATACGGCGCTCAGCGATGTCCATCTCACCCATGATCTTGATTCTCGCAACGAGAGAATCCTGAACGTTTTTCTGGAGAGTAATGTAATCGAGGAGCGTACCGTCGATTCTCATTCTGACCATGACGTTGCGCTCAAATGGCTCGATATGGATATCTGATGCGTTATCAGTAAAAGCCTTGTCCAGAAGCGAGTTAACGAGGTTGATGATAGGAGCGTCATCCGCGCCTGCACTTGTATCGATGACAAGTTCATCAATATCGATGCCGGTAGCATTGATATTTGCGTTCTCGGCAGCTGCCTTAGCTTTGATCTCGGCATACTGGTATTCGATAGCGCTCTTCAGCGGTTCAAGCTCTGCAAGGACAGTATCTACAGGGAGACCGATGGTCTGCCTGATATCTTCGATGGCATAGAGATTGAGCGGATCGTTAACTGCGAGGATGACCTGACCTTCGCTGTTGGCGACGGGCATCATGATGTACTGCTCAGCCATCTGCTTAGGGATGAGCCTTACCGCTTCAACATCGATCTTATATGTCGTGATATCGATCAGAACCGTGCCAAGTCTGTCAGCAAGAGCAGTAAGGATCTGTTTCTCAGTAGCGTAGCCCAGATCCTGGAGAACCTCACCAACACGCTTGCCCTGCGATTCCTTCTGGATCGCAAGAGCCTCTTTAAGCTGTGCCTCAGTGATATAACCTGCCGTTACGAGCAGATCACCTATTCTGATTTTGCTGGCCTGTGCGTTGTTATCCATAAGTATTTCCTCTTACTTCTCAAAATTGGGCTTTTCGGTCATAAAGAAATTCAGGTTGATCTTCAATTCCTTATAATCAGGATTCATAAGAGTCTTGTTGCCCTTGTCGTCTTCAAGCCAGACTTCCTTGGCATCAGTCCATGTGAAGCCCGTAACTCTGATCGAAGGATTCTTTGTAATGTCATCGATCAATGCCTGGCACTTCTCCTGAGTACCCTGGACGACTATTATGATCTTTGCGCACTGAACCTCCGAAGGCTCGGTGGTCTTAACGCCGTTGACAGCCTGCGTGTAGTAAGCCTGAAGGGACTTAACATCGAGAGTCGCCAAAGCTGCAGGATCATTTACCGTAGCGCTGGTATCTACTTCAGGAGCTTCGGGAATGATCTTGGGAGCCTTGATGTCGGCATAAGGATAGGGGGACTCGACCACAAAAGAACCGTCTCTGATATCAACGATAAAATCAACAGGCGTAAGTCCGAAGCGAAGGACATAAGCGGTACCCATCTTCTCGATCTTGGAGTTGTCCATGACATCGTAGAATTTCTTTGTGGAGCCATTGATGTCAGTAACCGCCTTGTTGTAAAGCACCTCGGCGGTACCAAGCTGGAGAGACTTCATTCTGTACTCCTGCTTTGTGGCCTCAGCCGTTCTGATCTTATCTTCAAGTTCGATAAACCTTAATGCTGCAGGCCTGATCATGTACCAGCTGAATAGAACGACAACCGCAAGATAGAGTACGATCGCTATTGTTCTTTTATCCTGAGGCTTAAGAGTGGATTCAAATTTCATATCAAGCATCCCCCTCTGCACTGTTATTTGTCTTACGTGCTGCCAAAGAGCAGACAACATTTATCTGCCAGCCGCTATCACCGTTCTTATCCTGGATGGCGGCATAACCCGTATAATCGACTTTCTCGAATTTGTCCATCTTCATGAGATCAGCGATGAACTGGTTGATCAGTTCAACTTCGGCGGACTGGGCCGTAATGCTGAAGATTCCCGTATTTGAATCGTAGGAATTAACGATGACCTTTACTCCATATTTGTCAGCAGCAGTCTTGATAATCTTATTGACTTCCGAATCCGGGATCGGATAGGAGTCCAGATACTTATGAAGCATATTGAGACCACCCTGCCTGCTTCCGACACCCGTGATGACACCGGAGATCTCCTCGTATCTGAGAACATCCTGGAGCGTTGCGGGATCGCTGTTCTGCCTGTTAAGCTCCGCAAGCTGATTCGATCTGATAATTACAAAGACCATTATCGTTCCGTAGATCAAAGCAAGCAGTACCAGGAAACCTATCGCAGGGACCAATACCCTGAGCAGGTTCTGTTTCCTGATGAACTTGTCCGCACTCTTCTTGTTGGCTGTCAGGATGTCGAGCCTTGAAGCGCTCATCCTTGCAAGACCGGCTACCGGATAAACGAAATACGGGAACTGCTTTGCGTTTTCTTTTACATTGACATAACTCGGGCAGTTGACCGCTGACAGATGGATCGAACTGTCGATCTCGCCCATGTCTTCGGCGAGCCTTGCAACCTGCTGCTCACCGATACCCGCAAACTGGAGTTCTTCGATCGGATCATCGATCTTCTGCGTGGAAGCGAACTGACGTATCTCGGAAATGGCACCGAATATCTCTTTTGCGAACTCGCCTGAACCGGGCTGGTTAAATACACGTTTTGTCGAATGGTAGAAATACTGACCTTTTGCGAAGAAGATAGTAACGAGTGACGTTCCGTCAAGGATCATGTAGACGACTGTCCTGTTGCGTGTCGTTCCCTTCAGAAGATTGATCGCGAGGTTGACGCCGTCATGGATATCGATAAGCTTTATTCCCGCTCTTGCGAAAATGCTTACATACGTATCGATGAACTGGCCGTCAGCCGTCTCGGCCGTGACCTTCTGGGTCTTGGCCTTGGGATCCTTTTCGATCATATACCAGGCGGATACAGGCTTGGAAAGTCTGCTGTCCTTGGTCTCACGCTGAACATACTCCGTAGTCTTCTTGTCAGGCATCATCGGCATGTCGATGATGTTGGCACGGAGTTGAGGGCTGTTCAGGATCAGAGTGACATCGTTCTTCGGAAGCTTGTTGATCCTCCAGCACTCCTGGATCGCCGTAACCAGAGCCGTCTCGTCCATAACAACGCCATTAAGAACGGCACCGCCCGGAACACCGACAGATACGAGGCGCTTGACCTTGATACCCTTTGAGGTACCTGGGCCCACTACGATCTGAATGTTCGTATTAGATAAAAATACAGTTACAGACATACGCTTTTCTTACCTTTCTTATACACCTGCACCTATAGTCGAATAGGAGTCATAAATAGGCTTGATTACCGCTATGATAACGAAGCCGACGATGACAGCCATGATGACGATCATTACCGGTTCGATATAAGAGGTCAACTTTACGAGAGCCTGTCTGGAATAGAAGTCCAGATCGTTAGCTACTGATTCGAGCATCGGAGCGAGCATACCCGTTTCCTCACCGATCTTGATGGATGAAGGAAGCTTATAGACAAAGCCCTTTACGTCCCTGATCGATTCGGAGATGGAACTGCCGCCTGCAACCTTCTTCAATACATCATCGAACTGAGCTTCAATGTAGGAATTGCCGATGGTGCTTTTCGCGATGTCGATACAGTTGTAGATCGCGATGCCGCCTGCATAAAGCGAGCTGAGCGTTCTGGCGAATCTTGCTGAGTAGATGACTTTGGTAAGTTTGCCCCAGGGGCCCAACGTCTTGATCTTATCGATCTGATAACGTACCGAGGGAAGTCTCAATATGATCTTTCCGAAAACGACCGCCAGGAAAACGACGATTATTATGATGTACCACTTCGTAGCGACAAATTCGGATATTGCCATGAGGATCCTGGTGGGAAGCGGCAATGAAGGCAGGCTTTCAAAGAGTTCCTTGAACTGCGGCAATACGTAACCGAAAAGGATGGCTACGACCGCCACGATAAGAACGCTGAGGATCTTAGGATATGTGAGCGAGCTCTTTACCTGCTGTTCGAGCTCATTCTCTTCCGTATAGTGGGCGGCAAGTCTCATCGCGGTATCGTCAAGATTACCGGTCTGCTCTGCAGCTCTCATCATGAAAATGAAGAGCGTGGGGAATGTCGGATCAAGCTCTTCCATGGCATTGGAAAGAGCGATACCCTGAACGATCCTGTCACGGAGCTTAAGATAAACATCGCGCTCGTATGTATCGATCGACTCATCATGAGCGATGATATCGAGTGCTTTGATCAGGCTTACGCCGGCTTTGGTAAGCGTACCGAGCTGTCTCGCGAAGTCTGCAAGCTGGGCTTTCTTAAGAGGCTTCAGAGCAATCCTTCTTACAACGGGGGTTGCTTCCAAAAGAGTAAGTCCCTCATCGTGGAACCTCTTCTGAAGCGCAGCACTGTCAGCCGCGTCCGTACGGCCTTTTAGGATCTTACCGCTCGAATCCTGAGCACGATACTTATATTCAGGCATACGTTAATCCTTTCCCTTTATCAATCAGATTCGTAGTTCAAGATATTGAACGAATACGTAACGGTCCAGGTTCCCATCATCTGGTTAATCTTTCCGTTTTCCGCGGTCTTTCCGGTATACTTGTCAGCCGTGTAAGTGACGGTATAAAAGCCTTTCCTGTATTCAAACCTTAAAGGCTCATTGTCTTTCTCATCCCATGCATACAAAGTTACCTGGCCCTTACGCGTCGAAACGGCTTCAATGTCTTCAGCCGCACCGTCAATAAGACCGGTGATCTCGGAAGGATCATATATGCAGGAATTCTGACCATAATACTGGGTGCCCACAAACTTGAGAGCCGTTCTTACATCTTTAGCTTCACGGAAAACTGCTCTGCCTTTAGCGGTGATAACCGTAGAGACAATAACAAATGCCGCAACAAGAATGACGAGCACGAATTCTATACTGTATCGCCTGATCCAGTCAGCAATACGACGCCTATAGAAAATAGTGCCTTCCTGAGTCTCTCTGTTTAAGTTCGAAGTGTTCGCCAAAACACCCTCCAAAACACCTTTATCGTATTGCCAAAGAACTTATCAAGTCCTTTTAAGATTTTAACACAAATGTGCCGCTTATTCCGTTACCCCTTGATTACGGATTCGTCTGAGTCTGTGTCTGCTCTTCCGACTGGTCGATCGTCACTTTCTTTCCCTGCTTATAAGGAATGACAGCCAGCGTGTTTATGATGTTTTTCATGCTGGCATTGGTGAAATCGTTGGGATAGACAGTCATCCTCGCACCGTCGGTATCGGTATCGAGCAGATCCGTAGCATCGAAAGAATATGCGAAGTACGGAGTCTTCTCTGTATGGTCGCTGTTATACTCGCCTGACACGTAAGAAATCTGAAGCTTAACCTTCTGAAGCTTTGATCTTATGGAAGTCGAGTTCGATGAATCGTAATCGTTACCGTTCGTATTGATGTAGAACTGGGCATCAATGGTAATGCTCCTTATCGTTTTATTCTCAACGAAGTCGCCGTAATCCACCGGAATCGTTTCAACGGTAACAGGATGTCCGTTAACGGTTTCGCCTTCACCCTTGTTCTTGAGCTCCGTATAATCCTCTGAACGGTCTAAATCGCCTACATCATCACCGTCGTGCATAAAGCTCTCGTTAAGGATAAGCACCTTGGAAACATCGCTGCCATTCAGGAGCTCGATCTTGTAGTAAAGCTTTGCACCTTTTGTTCCCATCAGATTAGCTTTGTCGAGTGTTGCGGTCCAGGAAAGCCAGATGTGCTTTTCAAGGATGGGATCATTGGTTTCTCCTTCACCTGCGTTTCCGCCTGTGCCTGCGTTGCCACCCGCTCCGGGATTTCCGCCCGTACCGGGATCAGGAGTGGGAGAAACCTCGACCATGACATTCTCAGCCACGAATCTTCTGAGAACGATCTGAGCCTGAGGGAGATGAACCGTATCTATCGTATGACCCTTATATCCCTCGTAGTAACCTACAAGGCTGGTATTTCTTCTGGTCGTATAATCTCTTGCCGGGACTGTTGCTCCCCAGCCGTTCTTATCGTGGGTATTTACGAATACCGATACGCATCTTGCCGACTTGTGGACATTCTTATAAGCATCCAATGACTTCTCTGCTACGAATTCGGCCGTGATCGTACCCGAGAAGATAGATGCATCGTAGAAATACGGCTGGATCAGATTCTTTAACAGAGTACTCGCATCACTGGTACTCCCCGGATAGTATGTGAGAACATAGCGCATATGGACCGACTCATTCGGCTTGCTGTTGCTCTTGGGAAAACTTGCATAGTCTGATTCTGAGTAATCCACGTCATAATCCGGATTTTCAAGTTTGTTTGAACCAGTAGACGCAAGAGCTGTTCCATAGTTTTTAAGATAATCAGTCCAGTTATCAATGGTGCCGGCTTTTTCTCTTTGCTCGAGAGCAGTCTGCGCAGCATTATAGATTATCTCCGCATTGGCCTGATTCTGATTGAATTTGGATCTCTTTACATAACCGACTGCCGTGATAATACCCGATGCGGCAAGTATAGCCATGACAGAAAGCACAACAATAAGCTCAACAAGAGTAAAACCCTTGCCGGACTTGAACTTGGTGAACCGTTTAGAGCACTTGCCTGCTGCCATTCCCAAAAACTCCTTTTAATTGCAAATGAGCAAAAAGTCCGAAAATGCTAACTTCTCTTAAACATATTTTAGAATTGAGGCGAAAATGTGTCAAATTACCTTTTTGTTAATTGAATTAACAATTTAAGAACATGATTATTAATCTATAAACATCCCCCGTTCCGTTCCGGCTGTCCTGACCGCCATCCCTTCCCGTTATCTTTCCGGGACCGGTCATTAGCCCGTGTAACATTGTTACACTGTTAAAACGACGCATTATCAACGGGTTTTCGCATACGATTCTTCAAAAAACACTTTGTAAAGAGCGCTTGATACTATATATTATTTGTATCGAATAAAGGATAGATTAAAGGAGGATTTTATGGTCTATTGCAAAAAATGCGGAGCTCCGATGAGCGACAATGCACTTGAATGCGGAAAATGCGGAACGCCGGTCAACTCGGAGAATGCAGACAGCTTACGTAAGGGGGATCTCATCAGGCAGCTTGAGAGGTATAAGGTTCTTCTTTCAGAGGTCAGTGAACTTAATTCCATGATCAAGCCGGCTGAGAATTTCCCTACATCACTTGACACGACTTTTAAGAAAAGGGCATTCATGAGGTTCTTCTGGCCCTTCCTCGTCGGCGGTGTCGTAACAGGCTCCATTGTTTCATACATTTCCGTATTCTCTTCGATGACAAGGATCCAGAACATGGTTCCTCATTCAATGACGAAGGAACAGGCTTCTATGGAAGCCAGCAAAATGGTAACCGAGATGTACGGCGGATACTTTCTTGCCATTGTTATAGCGATCGGAATAATCATTTGCGGCGTAATCATCGCGAAAAAGAAGCAGGCTGCTTTCAACCAGAATGCTGATTTCATGGCACAAAGACAGAAAGAGAGATATGAACAGGGCATTCAGAATGATAAGATGATCGCCATTCTCAAGGAAGATCTTTTCGAACTGAGAAGATATGAAGGCCTGGTTCCCGAAGATTACCAGACACCTGAGCTCGTATCCCAGATAATCGACCTCATCAGAAATGACAAGGCAACGACGGTAGAAGAAGCCATCCAATTACTCGGCTGACATCAGATCAACAGAACACAAACAAAAGAGGTTGCCCCGATCGGACAACCTCTTCTTATTGCAATGTTTTCCTTATCAGTCCGTCGGACCGGGATCGTTATTGAAGTCGCGGTTTGCAGCTTCAGCAGGCCATGTCGGAGCGCTGTCCTCAGACTTTTCAGCTGGAGTCTCTTCCGGTGCCTGAGATTCGGGTTCCTTGACTTCAGCAACAGGCTCTTCAGTCTCAGTCTTCTCTGTTACGTGGATCGCCTCATCCGGGAATACCTTGGAAAGGTCACCGTTATTAACGTAGATCTTCTCAAAGTCAGGTCCGTCAACCGTGAGCTTCTTCATGAGTCTCTGTGCAAGGCCTTCAACGATAGCCTGCTTCTCGATCAGGATGCGCTTGGTCTCTGCATAGCACTCGTCAATGATGGCCTTGATCTCGGCGTCTATGGCTGCGGCGGTCTGCTCGGAATAACTCTGAACCTGACCCATGGAGTAGCCGAGGAAGACTTCCTCGTTCTCATCTCCGAAGACCATGTTGCGGAACTTCTTGGAAAGTCCGTAACGCTTGATCATGTTCTTTGCGATGTCGTTGCAGTGTCTGAGGTCTGAAGAAGCGCCTGTGGAAACCTCTCCAAGGAATATCTCCTCAGCTGCACGGCCTCCGAGGCTCATCTTGATCGTATCAAGGAGCATCTTCTCGGTGTAGTAGTCAGTATCCTCGATCGGCTTGTATGCGGTATATCCGCCCGCCTGACCTGCGGGAATGATGGTAACACGGTCAACCTTCTCGAATTCGGAAGTGGCGCGGAGAACTACCGCGTGGCCTGCCTCGTGATAAGAGGTAAGCTTCTTGACCTTGTCGGAAAGCTTCTTGGAATTCTTCTGAGGTCCCATCTGAACGCGGAACATAGCGTCAGTAACCTCAAGCATAGTAATCTCTTTCTTGTTGTGACGTGCCGTCATGAGAGCGGCTTCGTTAAGAAGGTTCTCAAGATCAGCTCCCGTGAAGCCGACTGTTGAAAGAGCAACTTCCCTGAGGCTTACGTCCCTTGCAAGGGGCTTGTTCTTTGCATGGATCTTGAGGATGGCTTCACGCTCATCAGCATCAGGCATGTTGACCATGATTCGTCTGTCAAATCTTCCGGGTCTCAAAAGTGCCGGGTCAAGAACGTCAACACGGTTTGTTGCTGCCATAACGATGATGTTTGAGTTAACGTCGAAACCGTCCATCTCAACGAGGATCTGGTTCAATGTCTGCTCACGCTCGTCCTGTCCGCCGCCAAGGCCTGCGCCTCTCTTACGGCCTACAGCATCGATCTCGTCGATGAAGACTACGGAAGGAGCTTCTCTCTTTGCGTCAGCGAAAAGCGATCTTACACGGGAAGCACCTACACCTACGAGCATCTCGACGAAGTCGGAACCGGAGATGTAGAAGAACTTAACTCCCGCCTCACCTGCTACTGCACGTGCAAGGAGCGTCTTACCCGTACCGGGAGCACCGTAAAGAAGTACACCCTTCGGGATCTTTGCTCCGAGCTGCTGATATTTCTTGGGGCTCTTTAAGAAGTCAACGATCTCAGAGAGCTCCTCTTTCTCTTCTACGGAACCTGCAACGTCGGCAAACTTGACCTTGACCTTATTCGGGTCAGATACTCTCGCGCGGTTGTTGCCGAAGCTGAATACGCTGCTGCCCTCTTTACTCTGTCTCGAGATGTTCACGAAGAGGACTACGATGATGATTCCCGCAAGAACGAGGCTTCCGATGTTCAGGATGATCGTCCAGTCGAACGGTTCTGTGTAGTTGTATTCCTTGATCTTGCCGGAAGCCTTTGCCTCCTGGAGCTTAGTGATAAGGTCGTCAACATACTCATAAGGGATCGACTGTGATAATTCGGCAGGCTGTCCCTGCTCGTTCTTATACTTGACGGTAACCACGGTACCCTTAACTTCAACATTCTCGACTTCAATATCCGTGTTGTCGATATAACCCAACACATCAGACAGCTTGGCCTGTTCCTTCTTACCGTAATTGCCGCCGAATACGAACGTCGAGAAAACGACGAGTACCACCAGCATGATCAGATAGAAAAACAGTCCTCCGAAACGCGGTCTGCTGTTGCCTTCACCTTTGTCAGACATTCTTAACCTAAACCTTTCTAACGATCCTTATGTCGTCAAAATTCCTGTATTCCCCGTCGAGATCGAGGCCGTAGCCGACGATGAACTCGTCCGGGACCGTAAGCCCGTTGTAATCGGGCACGAAACTGTTAACTCTTCTTGCAGGCTTGTCGAAAGCCGTGCATACCTTCAGCGAGGCCGGGTTTCTCTTCTGAAGCTGCTCCATGAGAAGCGCAAGCGTCCTTCCGGTATCGACGATGTCTTCCACGATGAGGACATCCTTGCCTTCTATATCGTAACTCAGATCCTTCTTGATCTTGAGGACACCTGAAGAGACCTCGCCGACATAGCTTGATACCTGCATGAAGTCGACAGTTACCGGCATCTTAAGACGCCTTATCAGGTCGGAAGTGAAGATGAACGCGCCGGTAAGTATGCCTACGACAATAAGGTGCTTGCCTGCATAATCCTGATTGAGCTGACCGGCAAGTCTGTCGAGCATTTCTTCAATCTGATCATGCGTTACCAGAACCCTCGATGTGTCAATTGCCATACTGACGCCTCTCCAAAGTAATCTTCAGCATTCCTTCGGACTTTGTCCCTCCGGACTGTCCGTACCTTTCCCGGCTCAACGGGCTTGTAAAGCCCTCGGCATGTCCCACGCCCGGGATCCAGAGGATCTTGTCCTCATTCTTCCTGGCCGCGAAAAGAATCCCCTCTCTCGCGCTTTCCGGGACTTTGATATCCGTAAAGAGCCTCGTGATCTTTTTCGAGCCGGCAGCGCCCGCCTTACCGAAAACACGGTTCTGCGGATCCGCCGCCATGTTGAACAGCATCAGTTTACCGTCCTGAGCATATTCAAACGGACAAAACCACGAGAAGTTATTATACTCTAAGTCACCCTTATTCTCAAATAAATATATATTAATATGCAGGTCCGAGTTAGGGATTTTTACGGCAATCATGCCCTCCCTGCCGTAAACCTTGGGCACGGGGATCTCCAAAGATACCGGTCCTGACGCAGCCAGAAGTCCCATTTCAGCAACGATCGCCCTTGCAACGGCCCCTTCTCCGTTCTCCTTGCAGAAGCAGAAACGGTTGCCGAACCTGTATGCTTTACGGGAGAAAGGCATCGGGATAACGGTCTCTCCGTTAGCTTCCTTCCTGGAAATGAGTTCAGCGCAGTTTTTGAGGTTTATGGCCTCAAAATCGGTCAGGTTTCCGAATGTATCATGCCAGAGCTTCCTGATGACGCGGGAATTCATTGCCGGAGCAAGTTCCGCGGTCTTATGGCAGTCGAGCGACCTGATGCCGGAATCATCATCTCCTAACATCACAAGACAGCTCTCATAGGCCTTCTCAGCCTCTTCAGCCAGGAATTCCAGGTCATCTTCGATGAGCGAATATGTCCTGTTAAGCGAATTGGACGGGCTTACTCCGGTCATCTTCTCAACTTCGGGGAGCAAAACATTACGCCATACGTTTCTCGTACCGTCAGACTCGAGGTTTGTCATGTCCACGGCATAGCGGATCTTCTCTTCCTCGAGCATGGCAGTAAGCTCGCTCTTGGAGCAGCAGAGCAAGGGCCTTATTATGTTTCCCGTCCTTGCCCTGGGAGTTACGAGCCCTTCCAGGCCGGCTCCCCTGAACAGGTTCATCATCATGGTCTCGGCAACGTCATTTCTGTGGTGTGCCACGGCGATCCTTACGTCGACGAAACCTTCGGATTCCTTAAGATCCAGGGCATAGTTCTCGAATGCCTCATATCTCAGTATCCTGCCTGCGGTTTCTTCGGAAAGCCTGTTTTCTTCTGCGTATTTCTCAACATCAAGACTTACCGTTCTGAGCGGAACATTAAGGCGTTCACAGATCTTCGCGGTCAGTTCGGCATCCCTGTCACAGTCGCCGGGTCTCAGGTTGTGGTTAATGTGGATCGCATAGAGCTTGACCTTTGAACCTGCCCTGATGAGGTCAGTAAGCAAGAGCAGGAGCGCTACGGAATCGGGTCCGCCCGAGCATCCCGTGATAACTGCTTCGCATTCAAGAAGTGCCTTATCACGGCAGAAGATGCCAACCCTATTGGCAAGCTCCTGTCTCAGACTGTTCCACGTGTTCTTCATCGTTTAAATGAAACCGTCCTCAAAATCGTTATGGGCATTGGCGAAAAATGATTCATCGCCGTCAGCCTGAGCCGGAGGTGCATCGTTGTCGTCAGGCATGACCGCAGGCTCATCATCCTCGAAGTTATAGGCTGAGGCTGCGCTGTCTGAAGACTGGGTCCTTGTATATGCGCTCTCATTCTCTTCGGGATCGTGCCTGTTCTTGTCGAACTCGTAGAAAAGGGTCTTTCTTGCGATCCAGCAGACCTTGTCCCTGCCGGTCCTTCCCTGACGGTTCTTGGACAGATAGATATATGCATCCTTTACGACGTTGTCATTGTCGGTTTCCTGAGGAGCTGGCGCTTCATCGTCGCCGTCGCCGTTCTTAGGTGCAACGTCATCGTTTTTCTTGTAGTAATCGGGACGGTCGATAAACATGACAGTATCGGCGTCCTGCTCGATGGCACCTGAGTCTCTGAGGTCAGAGAGCTGCGGTGTGTGGTCGTCACGCTGCGCAGCGCCTCTCGATAACTGTGAGAGCGCGATTATCGGAATTCCGAATTCCTTTGCAAGAAGCTTTAACGACCTTGAGATCTCCGTAACTACTTCGTTACGGGACTTATTGACTCCCGGAAGGCTCATGAGCTGCAGATAGTCGACGATCACGAGAGCCGGTTTGGACTCGGGTTTGGCCGAAAGCTCGGTAAGCTTGGACTTCATCGTGACGGGGTTCGTGTCCGAATTGTCATCGATATATACCGGGAAGTCCGAAAGTTTAACGACCGCATTATTGATCTCGCGCCTGTCATCGGCGGTCATCTTGCGGGAATAAAGAATCTTCGTAAGAGGCCTGTTCATGCTTGCCGACATGAATCTTTTCGCTATCTCGTTCTTGGACATTTCGAGCGAAAAGATGGCAACAGGCTTGTTTGTGGCAGCTACGTTGGCCGCCATGTTGATCGCGAGCGCTGATTTACCCATACTCGGACGTGCGGCAAGGATGTTTAATGAACCGGGCTTAAGTCCGCCCGAGAGCATCTCGTCAAGTCTCGGGAATCCGAGTTTGACCAGCTTGCCGTCATTGCCGGGCTGGAGTTCTTCGCTCATCTCGACCATCGTTGACTTGAGGATCTCGGAAAGTACCTCAAATCCTTTGGTCTCGCCCGTATTCTTCAGTTTGGATATCGATGAGATCGCATAGTCAACGACTTCGGAAGTCCTCTTCTCGCCGCTGACTGCCAAACCTCTGATCAGGTCGATCTCTTTTACGAGTTTGCTCTTGTCACTCTTTTCCCGAATCGCGGAAATGTATCCGCTCATGCTCGATAAGACTGCTGTCGTCTCACCGATCTTGTAGATATACCTGAGTCCGCCCGCCCTCTCGAGATCGCCGCGGCGCTCGAGTTCATTGGTTACGGTGAACCTGTCGATGCTGGCGTTATTGAGGAACATATCGATAATTACACTGAAGATCAGTGAATTGCGGGGATCAGAGAAGTCATCCTTCGTGATCTTGCTCTCGACAGCCTCGAGCATGGCTTTGTCCTTGCGCATGCACAGCGACAAAAGGGCCATCTCGATCTCAACGGAATCCTCCTGGGTATTGGAAACTCCGTCGATCAGGTTATCCATGTATCCGGGATCGTCGTTCATCATCATCAGCTCCGGTCAGTTACAACTTCTACGTTGATGTCAGCTGAAACCTTGGGGTGAAGCTTAACGCGTACTGAAAAGATTCCCGTATTCTTGATGGGATTGTTGATGACTATCTTCTTCTTCTCGATCTCGAAGCCTGCCGCCTTGAGCGTGTCGGAAATGTCAGAAGCAGTAACGGCTCCGTAAAGTCTGCCGTCTGCGCCGCCTCTGGCCTTGACCTCAAAAGTCTTGCCCTCGATGGTCTTCTTTGTCTCCTGTGCCTCTGCGAGAGCTCTTCTCTCATGCTCAGCCTTTGCTCCGGCCTGTACCTTGACTTCGTTGAGTCCTGCAGCGGTCATCTCTTTTGCGAGACCCTGCTTGAAAAGAAAGTTCCTTGCGTATCCGTCACTGGCATTGACCACATCTCCGGCCTTGCCGAGATTCTTAACGTCTGCGAGAAGTATTACCTTCATAAGTATTCTCCTGAATTGTTTATTCCCGATAAAAAATGAATCGGGCATCACCAGTACATATTATATGCCATTAAAGCAAATATGTGACGGATTGATGCCCGATTGTCTTAAAATTCTGAATGAATCCGTATCGGTCATCGCTGCCTTCGGCACGCGCCCGACACGTTCAGTCGAGAAAGCCGCTGATTACTGCGCCGTGTAAGGAAGCAGTGCGACCTGGCGTGCACGCTTGATAGCTGTTGTCAGCTCACGCTGATGGATAGCGCATGTACCTGTCATTCTCTTGGGGAGGATCTTGCCATTCTCGGAAATATACTTCTTGAGAAGCACATCATCCATGAAATCGATTGTCTCGATCTTATTAGCGCAGAATGTGCAGACCTTCCTGCGTGTACGTCTCTGCCTCATGCCGCCGGCAAAATCCTTTCCACCGGCTTTAGGTGCTCTGTTCTCTGCCATTTTGTGTGATCTCCTTCACAAATTAAATCTCAAACGGAAGATCTACCTGATCGCCGGGGCCGAAACCCGGGTCTGCGCTGGGCTCGATCTGAGTCCTGGGCGCGAGAGGCGCATCGGATGCCGCAGATCCTGCCGGAGGGGGTGCAAATGATGAGGTCGGAGCCGGTCTTGCAGCCGGTGCCTCGTGATATGCCTGCTCTCCTGACTGTCCGTTACCGGATTCAACGAACTCTGCCTCGTCAACCACTACTTCGGTGATGTAACGCTTCTGTCCGTTCTGATCCTCGTAATTACGGGTCTGGATGCTTCCGACAAGTCCAATCCTGCTTCCCTTGCGGAAATACTTCTGGATGAAAGCGGCCGTCTGTCTCCAGGCAACACAGCTGATGAAATCAGCCTGTCTCTGGCCGTTGCTGTCCTTGAAGCGGCGGTCAACCGCCACTGTGAAGTTGCAGAACTGGGTCTGGTTCGAAGTAAGCTTTACTTCGGGATCTTTGGTAAGTCTTCCTACCAACATTACTTTGTTCATTAGTCTTGCCTTTCTCTGCTACGCGCAGTGATTACTCACCGACGCTGACAATGAGAAAACGAAGTACGCCGTCTGTGATCTTGAGAACACGCTCAAGTTCCTTAGGGAAATCGCTCTCGGCAGAAAAATATGCTTGAACGTAGCTGCCGCTCTTCTGGCCTTCGATCTCATAAGCAAGCTCCTTGGTGCCAACGATATCAAAAGACTTGATCGTTGCGCCGGATTCGAGCTTTGCCTTGACGGAGTCAGTAAGAGAAGCAAGTGCCTCATCACCTAAAGATGCATTGAGGACTGTGATCAAACGATAATTGTTTGCCATTTCATTCACCTCCTTCTGGACTATTCGGTCCGGATAAACCGGACAAGGATCGCTGCTAATATTTATGCAGCATTGAGAAGAATATCACAGCAGGCAATTATCCGTCAAGCATATTTACCTACTTATCTGTCCGCGTCCTGTCCTAAACTCTAACTGGTGCTATTCTATACTGCCCGGAGCCAAAAAACCACCTGACAAGCGGACAATCGGGACTAAACGGGAAAAATCGGAACCTGTGAGACTGGTGGGATTATACCCTTTCCGCCCCCAAAGCCTTTATCAGATAAGGGAAGAGCATCTCTATCCAGGCCTTGAGCGCCTTGACGGTGTGAAGGTATGTAGCCTCATTTTCGCCTCTGGGATCAGGGATCGAGATGGATACCGACCTTCCGTTCTCATCCTTAAAGACAAGGCCGCAGGATGCCGCAAACGTAGAAAGCGAGAACACTTTGTCCTTGATCTGCGGGAATGCCCTTATTATCTCGAAAGCATGCTCGTCACGCACCGTGATTATCAGGTCAGATGCGTCATAGAGCGCGGGATCGACCCTTGTGGAACGCAAGTGGGAGATGTTCTTTCCGAGAACTTCGGATACGGCTTTCACCATACCCTGATCGCAGGAAGCTCCGTCAGAAGCCGTTATTCCTGCCGATTCGCAGTAAAGCTCGCATCCGATGCTTCTGGATACCAGCATGGCAAAAGGTGAATTTTTAGTAATCAGTCCCGTCATGATAGCTTCGCAGGCCTGTGAAAGGCAGGTGTTGTCATCGTCAACGAAAAGAATCTGGGACGTGTATGTATCCTTAAATGCCTCAAGGGGGAGTTCGTTGCGGGAAGGCCTCTCGGGCTTGGGCATATCTGAAGCGAGCTCGCCCTTCTTCCCTGCCGCCTTTTCGAGCCTGTTCATGTAAGCGGCAGCCATTCCGCCGCCCGTAAGACCCTGGGCAAGTATCGTATCGACTTCCTGGCAGTCAAGATGTCTGAGGCCATCGAAAAGTCCGTGCGCCGCAGCTCTTACGTCCAAAGCATTTCCGTATTCATAGAACTCGGTATGCGCAAGAAGGATCTTGTCCCCGAGCTTCTCATACAGAGCCTTGACCTCAACGCCCGCGAATATTCCGACTCTTGCAAACGGATTTGCTTTGATTATCTCTTTCTCGCGGTGGATGAAAGGAGAAGCGATATCGACAAGAGCCTGTCTGTCGTCTTCGTTCATTGTTTCGAAATCAGGCTTCTTCACTTCGGCAGGTGCTGCCTCTCCGGCCTCATCTCCAACAAGGACCGCGCCTTTGGGCATGTCCATGATCTCTACGTTTGCAAAAGGTGCGTAGTGGCGGTATTTCATTCCCGGAGCCTTGGGCGTCTGCCCTGCTTCGAGAGTCCCTGCATAAGCGGCATTGCCGTTTGCGCAGTCTTCAATGTCTGCCTTGGTAACGGCGCCGGGTCGGAGTATTACCGGCTTTTCGCCTGTCGCGTCAACAACGGTGGACTCTATTCCGAAAACGGAATCGCCGCCGTCTATTACTCCATAGACATACCCTTCCATGTCCTCCATGACCGCCCTGGCATTCGTGGGAGAAGGAGTTCCGGAAAGGTTTGCGGAGGGCGCTGCAACGGGAACCCCGCAGTCCGTCAGGAACTCATTCGCAACGGGATCAGAAGGCATCCTGACGCCGACGGTATCAAGTCCTGCGGTAACCTCTGAAGGGATCTTAGCGGACTTTTTCATTATGACCGTGATGGGGCCTGGCATGAATGCATCGATGAGCTTCTGAGCAAGCGGCGTGATCTCTGAGACGATGTCCTTTATGAGTTCTTTATCACCGACGTGGCATATGAGCGGGTTATCGGAAGGACGACCCTTCGCGGCAAAGATACGGCTTACGGCTTCAGCATCAAAAGCGTTCGCACCGAGTCCGTAAACGGTCTCCGTCGGGAATGCGACTACCTCGCCTCCCCGGAGATGATCGGCACAGTCCTTTATGCCATTTTTATCGCTGCCTGATACCAGCTTTGTCTCATCGTAGATCTTTACTCGTTCCATCATTCTTCACCTGTCTTTACAGCGTCATCGGCTGCCTGTGCCAATGTAAGCGCGTCGATTATCTCATCAAGATCACCCGCAAGGATCTCATTTAACCGGTAGAGCGTAAGCCCTATCCTGTGATCAGTGACTCTTCCCTGGTGGTAATTATATGTTCTGATCCTTTCCGATCTGTCGCCCGTTCCGACCTGCGAACGCCTAGCGTCGTTCTCGGCATTAACGTCCGATTCTCTCGCCATTGCCCAGAGACGGCTCTGAAGTACCGCCATCGCCTTAGCTTTGTTTTGTATCTGGCTTCTTTCGTCCTGACAGGTTACTACAAGGCCTGTCGGAAGATGCGTGATCCTTATCGCCGAAGTCGTCTTGTTGATATGCTGGCCGCCTGCTCCGGATGACCTGAAGAGGTCGATCCTCAGATCCTTCGGATTGATGACCACGTCCGTGGGATCAGCCTCCGGAAGTACCGCAACGGTGGCCGTGGAAGTATGGATTCGTCCGCCCGACTCGGTTACGGGAACACGCTGGACGCGGTGAACGCCGCTTTCGAATTTGAGTCTGCTATATGCCCTGTTGCCCTCGATCGAAAAGACTATCTCCTTGAAGCCTCCGAGTTCCGTCGAGCTTGAATCGACTATGCTTACGTCAAAGCCCCTGATGGCTGCATATCCCCTGTACATCTTGAAAAGGTCACCCGCGAAAAGCGCTGATTCCTCACCGCCCGCTCCGGCCCTGATCTCCATGATCACCGACCTGTTGTCTCTCGGATCACCGGGAGCCATGAGAAGCAGGAGTTCCTTCTCCAGCACTTCTATCTTTGCCTTATTCTCGGACAGTTCCGAAGAAGCAAATTCCCGCATCTCTTCATCACCTGAATCGCCGCTTTCGAGAATGGCCAGAAGTTCCCGGATCTCCTTTTCGCAAGCCTCATAAGCAAGGATCGCACGGTACTGCGGTTCTATCGCGCCCAGCTCCTTGGAATACTTCATATATTCCTCATGATTTGCGGCGACGACAGGATCGCTCATCGTTCCGGTGAGCTCCTCGTATTTAGCTTTAATGAGATCTGTCTTGCTTCTGTCTATAGCCATAACGCATAAAAGGTAACACAAAAACCGCCGGCTTTGAAGTCCGGCGGTTTCTTTCAGGTTTTAAACCCGTTCACTCTCAGGTGGTCGAGGTGGTTGTGGCAGCAGCGATTGCGGCCGCATCATCGTCATCGGATTTAGCTTTTGCAGGAGCATCCGGTTCAGGTTCCGGCAAAGGAACAGAAGGAGCTGCAGGTGCCGGAGCAGGTGCAGGTGCTACGGGAGCCGCAACAACAGGTGCCGGAGCAGGCGCGGTTGCTGCGGTAATAGCAACAGGATAGGGTGCAGGTGCCCCGGGCTGCTGATCAGGCACCGCAAATCCAACCTCGAATTCAAGG
The DNA here is from genome assembly GCA_946407705.1 of uncultured Clostridia bacterium. GTDB lineage: Bacteria > Bacillota > Clostridia > Saccharofermentanales > Saccharofermentanaceae > Saccharofermentans. The sequence continues at coordinate 335,053 of CAMJPC010000001.1, forward strand.
CGGTGACGGATAGGCTTCTTGCAGCGCGGGCAATAAATGAATCCGTGAGGATACCATGCGCGATAACCAAGATCGTATGTATGGTAATTGAACTCATAGTAACAGTACTCACATCTGCAGTGGAATGTCGGGTTGTACTGGTCAAAGCCAGGAACCGGAAAAGGATTGACCACACCACTGTTCTGGACCCATGGTCTTCCGTCGATCACCGGCGGCGGACCGCCCGGAACGGGTGCCTGCACAGACTGGGGAACAGGCTGTGCAGAAGCAGCTGCTGCCACCGCAAAACTGTATCCGCATTTCATGCAAAAATTGGAACCGTTAGGTACTTCCGTACCGCATTTTGAGCAAAACATTTTTATCTACCTCCCTTATAAAATAGATAAAATCATTATAAAAGCAACAGGGGCTGCGGTCAATTTCGCAGCCCCTTTGAGACGGTCAGTTTGTTATCAGGCCTTCTCTTCTACCTTAACCTGATCGAATGTATCGGAAATCTCCTTTTCAGGTGCCTTTGTAAGGAGCGATACGATTACAGCCAGGAGGAGGTTGAATACGAATGCCGGAAGCAGTTCGTAGATATCGAGCCATGTTCCGGTGAAATTAGCACGGATGTAGAATTTCCAGAAGAAGATCATGGCGAATCCACCGAGCATTCCGGAGAAGATACCCCACTTGTTTGTTCTCTTCCAGAAGAGCGCAAGGAGGACTGCAGGTCCGAATGTAGCGCCGAAGCCGCCCCATGCGAATGAGACGATCCTGAATACGGAAGATCCCGGATCAAGAGCAAAGAGAACTGCGATACCGGAAATGACGATAACGGAGATTCTTGCAACCCACATGGATGTCTTCTCTGAGATCTTGACGTGGAATGTCTCTGAGAGAATGTTCTGCGAAACAGCAGAAGCAGCACAGAGAAGCTGTGAGTCGGCTGTGGACATTGTGGAAGCGAGGATGCCTGCGAGGATGATGCCTCCGACTACTGCGGGAATGTAACCGTAAGATGCGATGATCTTAGCAACATCGATTACAACGGACTCTGCTTCAGAGTTGTTTGCATAGTGAGGAACGATTCCGTTCTTCATGAGTGAATAGCCTGCCACACCGATGAGAATAGCAACACCCATTGAGATGACGACCCAAACGGAAGCAACGCGTCTTGAGAGTTTGATCTTCTTTTTATTGTCAATGGCCATGAATCTGAGAAGGATGTGAGGCATACCGAAGTAACCCAATCCCCATGCGAGCGTGGAAGCGATAGGCAGGGCACCATAGCTTCCTACGGCACCGGTCTCAACGTTGCATCCCTTGAACACATCGAGGAATCCTTCGAACTGCTTTACGTTTGCGAAAACATTGTCAAACCCTTTGGTGCAGCCCTCTGCAAATCCGAGAACGACAACGAGAGCGATCGTCATGATGATACTCTGAATGAAGTCGGTCGTGGAAGCGGCAAGGAAGCCGCCGAGCGTGCAGTAAAGAACGATTACGGCTGCGGAGATGAGCATTGCCTGCACGTAATCCATACCGAACATAGTGTTGAAGAGCTTACCGCAAGCGGCAAATCCTGAAGCTGTGTAAGGCACGAAGAAAACTACGATGATGACAGCCGAAAGAAGCGTAAGGATATGCTTCTTATCTCCAAATCTCTTTGAGAAGAAATCAGGAATGGTAACTGCGTCTATCTTCTGAGTATAGACACGAAGCCTTTTCGCAACAAAAAGCCAGTTAAGATATGTACCGACGGCAAGTCCGATCGCTGTCCAGAAAGCTTCGGCAAGTCCCGTTGCGAGTGCAAGTCCCGGAAGTCCCAGAAGGAGCCAGGAGCTCATGTCGGATGCCTCGGCACTCATCGCTGCAACGAGCGGACCCAAGCGTCTTCCTCCGAGATAGAAATCGTCAGTATTCTTGTTTGTCTTGCTGAAGTATGCTCCGATGCAGATCATCATGAGCAGGTACAGCGCAATTGTAACCAGTATGCAGGTCACGGATGCGGTCATGGTAATTGTCCCCCCTCTAGAAAAAATACAAGGAGAGTTTAGCAAACTAAAGTAATCAAAGCAATAAAACACATATAACAAGCGGATTGAAATTATCCTTGCCAATAAACGAAAAACAATGTATACTTTCAAGGCTTGACCACGGATGCTTAGCTCAGCTGGCTAGAGTACCTGCTTGACGTGCAGGGGGTCACAGGTTCGAGTCCTGTAGCATCCACCATACCGCCCGATGCTGATAACAGCACCGGGCGTTTTTTGTGGTTTATATCATCAGCCCCAAGATGCGATCTGTTTGCACGCATCTTTAACCATCTTCACTCCGTACTCACCTTTGAAGAAATGATCGGCTCCGTCTATTGTTACCAGTTTTGATGAAGGAAGGCAGCTCAGCACTTTATCAAACGATCCGGGTTTATCTCCGTAGCCGTCATGCGTACCCACATAAATGACAGTTTTAAGTTTACAATCCTTGAGAAGACTGTATATTCGAAGAAACTTACTGGTTCCGTCTTCATACGTAACCGCGAGATTTTCTCCTGCTGTTATTGTCGGTTCTACAAGGATCAGGCCTTTTATCAAAGATGCTCTGTCACAACCTGCGAAAGCTGATACCAAACCGCCAAAGCTGTGTCCCCAAAGATAGACATTTGCGCTGTCAACTTTCGGAAGAGATTTAAGGGAATCCAAAACGGCATACAGATCTGCTGTTTCAGATAAGAACACTTTGCCGTTGTCCGAAGGCTCAGGAGCGTTTGGATCAGAATAACCAATAAAAGAAAAGACAACTGCAGCATACCCGTTATCGGCAAACGTCTTGGCATCAGTAACGTAATCAGTATACGGCTGCATCAATCCGCATGAGAGCACTACTGCCGGGAACGGTCCTTCACCTTTTGGAAGGTAGAGCTTCCCTTCTATCTTCATTCCGTCTCTGAAGAAAGTAATTGATTTCTCCCTGTCGGATACGTCAGATATTTCCGGTTCTGATACTTTGTATCTGATATCAATATCATCTGACGGAAGCTGTTCAGTTCCGCCGCCATTATCAGACTCAGGGCCAAGATACCGTTCAAACTCAAGACAGTCATATGGGATTTCATATTCTTTTCCATCAGCATTGATCAGGCGGATCGTATCAGAAGCAGGATCATACTTATCGCTAAAGTCCTTGTAATTACCCGAATCGATGTTAATGCCCAACTTTTTTGCAACGGTGGGATAATTCTCCGTAGAAGAATTCTTTTTAAGGTCACCGTAACACGGAAAAGCTATCTCAATAACTCCGCCATTCAACCTGAAAACAACCGTATGAGCGGTAAAATCAGGTGCTATTCCCCAAGCCTCATTGCAAACCAGTTCAGTCTGTCCGTCTCTGTCAAGGTCTGCCAGATAAGCACTTATCTCATCTACCGGTCCGCTGTATCCTGCAAACTTCTTTCCTGTAGAGGCATCAATGAACCACACGTTATTCAAACTCTTACCGCCCCATGAGATGTCTTCCTTAACGATATGCCATTTTTGAATTCCCAACACAGGACCTGAATATCCTTCGGTTATTTCTACGGGAGTAAACTTCTTAGCTGTTGATTCAGTAATCGCAGCAGTCGTAGCAGCTGTTTCAGCCTTGCATGAAACTAGTCCTGAAAGCAATGCTGCCGCGATCAATCCCGATGTCAGCTTTTTTACGATACTCATAGAATTGCCCCTGCTTTATTTTTTCCCCTGCATACATTTTACAAATAATCAGTAACTATTTGTCAAACATTAAAAAACTGATAACCCTCAAGACTTACGGGTACATAATACAACTAATGAGAATACTCAATAATATTGCTTACCCTTCGATATTGACCATCAATATATGCTATAAGGTATATTGTAAACTTACCATCGTCACCTTTTATCCACTGATAATCCGATTCCAGTAATAATTCTCCGTTCGCATTACGTTCAAGAACACGTCTGTCATTACGAATAACGCGCCACGTAATATCCTTAATAGCATCATTTTCATCACGCGTAATTGCATAATCGTATTCCAACTTCAGGTGAAAGTTATCTTCAAGAGGTATTTCAGGATAATTGTCGGGATAACCTTTTATTATAAGATCCGCTCGCTCCCACTCTTTTTGTAAACTTTCATTATTATATTCATGCGCTTCTACAGAATAATTAGTAGGCTGTGTACTGGGATATATTCTCCTAAACCATGACACAACCAGAAAAGCAATTAACAGTACTCCAACGAGAGAAATGCTGATTCCTGCAACACTTGCAACAGACCTGTTATTCTCGCTCTTTTTCGAATCCAAGAACCCCTTAATCGAAAGAATCAGTCCAACAATAGGAGAGATCAACAACAAAAAGAAAAAAAAGTAAAGAATGACTTGATCGAATCCACCGACCAAACACGCTATCACGGATAGGAAAAACAGAGCATTAATCGATATAATCAATCCAAATAATGAATACACGTTGAGATTTTTATCATTACTCATTAGCTCCACCTACTTATCTTCTTTCTAACCATGTCACGCCATCGATTTCATGCATCATTCACTTTGCTTCTCTCAGGTATTTTTACACCAAAATCCATAAACAGTACCACCAGCATCCGTTTACTATCTTCAGTGTGTCATTTTTCCGGACAAAATAAAGCACCAACTGCGATTTTTGACGCACCGTATTGGTAACATGCATATTTTTTGAATTTTGAGAAGTATGTCATATTTGATTGTCTTCTTCGATTCTGTTTCCATCTGTCTAGCGCCACTAAAATTATTATATTGTTGACTAACGTCCCAATTAAACAAATTTGTTAGCTATCGAGCGAGTCAGCATTTTGAGAAGATTTATTTTTTAACTTGTTGATCAGCAGGAAAACTATCAATAAGACAATAAAACAACATGCAAATATAAGGATCTCAGTCTTAATCAAAGAAGTAGCCGAGAAGTCCAACCAGCTTCTGTTTTTTCCTGCTGCTTCACCATAAACTTCCATTGTGAAGGTATGGTTCGATATCCATCCGAATCCCACCTGTCCTTTGTATTCTCCGCCGGTGATACTTCTGTAGAAAAGCAGATTGCCAGTTTTATTGTAATGCAAGTAGTTCAAAAGAGACCCAATACCGGTCAAAACTACGGATGTAAGCAACGCAAACCCAAAAGCCTTAACTACAGCCTTGGTCTTATCACTTAACATATAGAACAATCCCATAATCTATTACCCAGAAGATTAAAATTTTACGATCCAAGATATTCCCTATAAGTATATTTCCAAATGTTGTTTTAAACTGTTGATTATACAGACTGATTAATCCCGACAAATGCGGAATCCCTTTTCTTATCAGAAGCACTGTAAGATAAGCCATGCCTTGTCGAATCTGCGCTCCCGGAGGTCTTCCTTACGGATCCAGAAATAGATCGAACCGCTATCTCCAAACATCAGTTCATAATCGTCAGTCTCTATCGTGCTCATTTGGAACAGCAAGACCCAGTCTTTCGCCTTCTCAGCTATATCAGCTTTTTCCGCATCTGTGATTGCTGCGTAATCCTCAGAATTACCCTGACGGAATCCTCTCGAACAAGCTTCGCATTCTTCTTCCATGGGGTTTTGGATTACATCCGGATACCCGAAAAGCTTGGTCAGTTCTTCTTTATCATCTCCGCCTGCGTTTTTACGGCACTCATCGAAATCATCCCAGTCAAGATCCTCATCACGGGAAAGCCCTAATTCATCATCCTTGTCACCATAACCGGGCAGACTGATATGCGGTTCGAAATTAACAGCCATCTCAGGTATTACAAACTCTTCGTCCAGTTCCTCAGGTATATCAGCGACATGCAAAGCCGCATCCTTCGGGAAATAGAATACTCGTGCAGATCCTTTGTCTTCAGGATCGAATCCCCATGTCATGGTTTCCAGCTCATAAAAGAAACTCAGAATGCCATCCTCCGGCAGTCTGTGCTCCTTATCCAGAGCGCTGATCTCTTTCAGATCTATCTGTGCCAGAAAAGAGAGCGGCCTTGTCTTCTTTTCGCTGTCTTCTTCTCCACAGATAGCGCCGGTATATGTCGGCCATTCAAAATCTTCAGGCACTGCAGGTTTTCCGCCTATCTTGGAGGCAGTCATCTCAAGCGGAACATCTATTCTATAAAGATTGAATCTTATCTCACTCTTTGCGAGCTCAAGAAGCCTGTTTGTCAGTTCCTGTTTTTCCGTTTCATTCATTTTTCAGTACCTCGTTACTCTACATTATTACTTGCATTTTCTTTTAGAAATTGACGAAGCCGATTATCAGCTTGCTTAAAACTGAATACACCATCTCTGGCTAAAGAATAGTTTTCGCTGATCCATTCAAAATCAGACCATTCAGCCTCCAGAGCATAAAGCATATCCAGATATTCACCTATTTGATTCAGAGTAAGCGTCTGATTCAACAAGTTCGAATAGAAATAATCAACTATTCTGGTCTCAACTGAATCTTTGTTAATCTCAGTGCATTCGATATGCGATAAATAAAGTATCCGTTTCAGAGCGTTTCTGTTTTGAATTTCGTTATACAGTTCAAGTATTAGCTCACTAACTTCTTCATCTGATTCGACGCAGTCACGAATATAACCGACAAGCTCTTCATCTAACCCTATACTTGTCATCAACCAATAATAGTATTTATCTTCCGCTGTAAGGTCCAACAACATAATAACTTTTCCCGGTCATCTATACTGTTTATTATCCTATCTAATAACAATTTTACATCAAACATCGTGATGTAAGAGGATTGTACTAGTCAACATATTTTAGACAACAGCCTGTTTTATTCAGGCACTATTTCTTTCTTTGTACTCTTTTGGCGTTAAGTAGTTGGGCCATATCCATATACCTGATTATTGTTACTTTTACTTCAGCCATATTCTCTGCCTTTGTTCTCCTATCATCCATTCCTTATTCCAATCTGAGATGCTGATGATTATTCGTCCCGGCGTTCACCCCGGCAAACATGAATTTATCGGGATTTTTTTTTTGCAAGCTTCGCGGCATCGAAGAAGTCCATATTACCCCGCCCGCTGTCGAGCGCTGCCGCCAAAACTCTGCAGAAGCCCGCTTCATCGAATTCCTTATCGTAATCTTTTGCGTAATTCGTTGTAACCGTTTTACCTGCCGAAAATGCATTCACAAGCTGTTCCGGATTGTAGGCATTATTCAGAGCACAGACAAGTTCGTCTCCTCTGTATAAGTACAAACATGGCTCATACGGATGAGAATGCAATTGATATATTTCGTTCTTATAAGTGTATGTCACTTCATCTGAATTCAGATTCAGCGATCCGAAATCTCCTTCCATGGATTATCTCCTTGTAAACTCCGATTTGCTTATTTCACCACTGGCGTTTCACCATAACCAAAAAGTCCAAAATATTACTTTCAGAACCATCTTCATGTATACACCTTTTCCGAAACTGCTGTTATAGCATTTTTACCTGTTATTTTTCTCTACTTCCCAATAGAACACCCTAGATTAAAAGATAATGTACAACGCTCTTAACTTACCAAAAGCATTATAACATGAAGCCATTTTCTCGTTCTCAAACCAGGGACTTACTGAAAGGACAGTACTTACACGAAGTTAGACTGCAGCATTACTTTCGAGAGCAAAAAATATATCAGGGAATTCAGGTAAATGCTGACTTAGATCCTGACAGCATTTTCGAGAATGCATCCAGATCGCAGCAGACAAATCCTTCACTCACCTGCTCTTTACTGACCAGCTCGTATTTGGTCTTCTCATTCTCTTTTATTACCTCGACTATAGCGGAATAGTAAGTCTTGTTTTCCGATTCGTCTTCATATCTGATGCAGAACCAGATATATGTCCTGCCTTCGTAGTTTTCGATCTTCAGTGAGCTTTCAGCCCAGTGATCTTTGTATTCTTTGAGCTTCAGTTCAGGTATGCCGTATCCGATCCTTCCGGTCATCCAGCTGCCGCACCTTATTCCTTCGCCCGGCGCATATTCAGGTGCTATGAGAACGCTCCCATACGGATACGAAGCGGCATTGTACAGTTTACCTTTACTGTCTTTATATACGATGCTGACTCTGTCGGAACCAAGGATAAACGGAAGCTTCATTGATTCATCGTATGAGGACATGGTCTTCATCATTTCATTGTAGTCAACGAAAAGCGGAGCGCTTCTTGCCATCAATCTGCTATCAACGTTTTTCCTGATCGTTGACTCATAGATAAAGCGGTCGGTTATTACATCCTTAAGTTTTATCTCATTGCCGTTTGCATCAAGATTGATATAGCCGTCATCAGTTGTCATGCTAAGCACACGGCTGTCGATCCTGTTAATGGTAAGGCGTTCCGATCTGGCAAAGAATTTGCCATTTATACGTATCTCTTTGTTCTCGTATGTCACAACAGGAATATCGCCTTCGACGGGTTTCCCCTTGCACGCGGACAACGGAAAAAGAATGCTTGCAATTAGTATTGCGGCAAGTATCCTGCTCATGGTCTTTGCAGTTATGTAAAGCTTTTTCCGGTTCATGACTTCTCTCCAGACTATTCTTATAGTCCATACTATCGCGATAGTCTGTTTGTGTCAATAGAACCATTTACACGTTCTCGAATACTGCCACGTCGCAGCTCATCCTTCCTTCGCACACTTGATATCTGACGTTTTCTATTCCCATCTCCTTGAAAAATTCCTTATATGTTTCCTCGTTAAAATACCTTTTAAAATTGGCTCCGGCCTTGTTGAAAAGCTTTGCAGCTTTGCTTTCCCCGAAATGGATATATGTCGGGATAATGATAAGCCCGCCAGGCTTCACTACTCTTTTGAGTTCGTCTATCGCCTTTTGGGGATCATCGAGCAAATGTATGACGTTTGCAGCAACCGCCTTATCAAAGGTGTTGTCAGCAAACCTCAGATTAGTTATGTCAGCGTTTTCGACAGTGACGTTCTCGAGATCTCTGCATTTCCTCTTTGTTCTTTTGAGCATTCCGTCCGAGAAGTCTGTCGCCGTAAGTTCTTTTACACGCGGCGCGATCTTTACGCTGAACATGCCGGTTCCGCAGGCGCATTCGAGTACATGGTCACCTTCATCCGCCAGTGAAGCAACGTAATCGGTGGTCCTTCTGTTAGCTTTACCGTTGTAAACATTCTCAATAAGATCGTAGATCCCTGCTATCCTGCTCCAAAACATATTCGGCACTCCTTTCTCATATGAACATCTATTCATATGAACATCTGCTCATATGTTATCAGAGAATCTGAGAATGTCAACAGGTAAAAAACAGCTGTAATGAATTACTTTACGTAACTGTAATCGCCTATGAGCTTCATAAGGTCTGCAAGTGAATCAACTTTTACTTCCTTCTCGTCATTGATCTGGAAAGAGCAGAAGTAACGTGTGCCGTCAATCGTGAAAACGAAATCTTTTGATCTCGAACTTGGTTCTTCACGCATCTTAACACCATCAGACTCAATCCAGTCTGTGTCATTCTTACCTTTCACAAGATAGCTGTCGTCCGCATCGTACACGATCTGGATATTATATATCGGAGCATCATCTTTTGTACTGAGTCTGATGTATTTACCGGATATGCCTCTGATATTGTTAAAGCCCGTAATACGCTTTCCGCCAAGGATCGGTGTATTCACGATCTTATCGTAGATATAAGGTTCGCTTCGGTCGTCTTTACTCAAGTGCTCGAAAAGGATCTTTGAATAGCGCACGAATCCTTTCCTGTCCTTATCCGTCAATTCGCGATCAGAAGACTGCACCTTGAAAACGGTATAAAACAATCTGCCGTCTATGAGCTTTGCGTAGTAAAGTGCTTCATCATAATGAGGGAGTACTTTTACAGTAGCAAAAACATGATCATCTGTCTGCTCAACGACCGTAATCTTAGGGGCATCCGGATCTTCCGGCGAATAATGTCCCATGTTTCCGACATAGATCCAGCCAAGTTTCTCAATGAATTCACTGAAGGAATTGCTGTCAGATTCTTTAAGGTCTGCATATTTGACAAAGCTGTCTGTCACTTTTCCGTCTGCCTCAAGGAAATACGCGCTGTTTTCGTTCCAGAAAAGCTTATCGCCATAGTCCACGCAATAGAATTCGTGACTCATCCTGAGCTCATCGCATCTGGTATAGATCAAAGTCGAATGTCCGACGACGAAGGCATATTTCTCCTGAGCTTCTTCAAGCGTATATCTGTCCTTCAGCGCACGAGAAGGACTCCAGTACACGATGCTCTCAGGGACTTCGGGTTCTTCGGAACTGACGCGTGTTCCCGTTGGAACGACCAAATCATACGAATCAGTATTGAAAGTCTGAGCAGGTTCTTTCTGCTTTTCTGTCTGGCTCTGAACGGGTTCTGTCTGCACAGCTGTCTCAACAGTGGTTTTCCCGCATCCGCTCATGCCTATGAGGAACGAAATGGCCAGAACCGATGCCATAAAAGATCTAATCTGCTTTTTCATATAAACCACCCGTTTGTCAGACATGCAAAAAGTTATGACAACATTATACCATCTCATAAAAAGCCCGATGCGTTTTCAGCACCGGGCATGGTTTCTTTTAGATATTTGTCAGCAAATATACTGAAATACTGATATGTCACTTCTGAATAAACATCTTCTCGAAATAATCAGCGGTCTTTCCGCCCCATGAAAAGGCATCGATCCTCAAGATCAGATCGTCGTCAAGTTTTCTAACATATATATTGGCATTGCCTTTCTCTCCGTCATGTTCCAGAACCATTGTCAGCCTTAAGTATTCTTTTCCGCCCAAAGTTACTTTCGTTATCTCATTAGATGCAACCTTGCCGCCGTGCTTTTCATAATGTTCAGTATATTCTTTCAATAAGTCATTGAGCCAGTCTTCTTCCGTATAATCTTGATCATACGGGACACCGAGCTTGCGGTTCATGTAATGAACCTCCACACAATCCTCCGTGCTCCAGAATGCAGCATCGAATCTTGTTGCAAGGTCACGTGACTTTACCTTTTTATCACTGGTGCTCTGTAAGTCAGCGTTTTTCGCTGTCTTTCGTGCATGTTCTCCGGCCTCAGGTAATCCTTTGGGAAGCTTTAGCTTTAATCCGGCATATTCGTTTGTGTATGAATCACCCTTAATGATACTTTGTTTAAAATTCGTTCCGATCATGGGATCTTCGATCTCAGGCAATGGCAGTATACGTTCAAGCTTGATAATGTAAATATGACCGAACTCTTCAGACTCGACGATCTTATTATCCGTAATGCATGTTAAAGATGAACCGTTGTGCGAATAACCGTCTTTTTCCTTCACAAGTCCGCAGCAGTATCCGTTCTCTTCCTTAAGCAATATCTCCATCGATGTCTTGTTAAGGAGTTTTCCTGCAAAGAGAGCCCTGTCAAATTTGACCATATCGGTAAGACATGAATGGATTCCACTGTCGCCTCTGTAATTGTTGGGACCTGCAGGATATCCTTCCTTATCGGTAAAGCCGTATTGTACGAGTTCGTCATATCCTTCCGCCTTATATGTCATATCACCTGCGGCCATTGAAGTTGTTTTTGTCATTCCGCACTTGTCAAAGATATTCTTCTTGACGTAATCGCAGTACTTCATACCGGATACTTTTTCGATTATGAAAGCGAGAAGATGGTAATTGGTATTGCTGTATTCAAATTTGGTCCCGGGTTCAAAATCCAGCGGAGCCTTGTACAATGCCTGCAGGAACTCCTCATCTGTGACCTTATCAAGAAAGATGTCGCTCAATTTCTGATTCGCCGCGTTAGCACCTGAAATGTTCCAGAAAGGATCCGGATTATTGCAGTAATCAGCGATTCCCGAAGTCATGTGGAGCAGATGGTTAACAGTGATCTTCTTTCCTGTCTCATACTCGGGAAAATACTTGTCGAGCGTGTCATCCAAACTGAGCTTGTTCTTTTCTTTAAGCTGCAGCACGGCAACAGCGGTAAAAGTCTTGCTGACGGAAGCCATGTCATAGACCGTATCCTGAGACTCAAGAGTCTTCCCGTCTTTCTCTGTCTCTTTCTCCGCATAGAGATATAAGATGTCCTTATCTGTTGCAACGGCCATTGTTCCGGGCAAAGACGAATCACCGTATTTCTTGATCAGTTCGGCATATTTCGTATCGGGATTGCTCCAGGATCTTTCAGATTCGGTAAGTTTGATTGCGGATAGTGAATTACTTGTATTATTCGCGCATGCTCCGAACGAAAACATCATCACAGAAACGAGGACTGAAACAGCAGCTTTTTTCAGACTGATATTCTTAATACACATGTGAAAACCCCCTTACTCAAACATCTTCTCAACATCATCAGTGGTCTTGCCGCTGATGCCGCCTGCTTCGATCTCAACCATCAGGTTATCATCCAGTTTCCTGGCGTAAATATACATGAAGCTCTTTTTGCCTTCGATCTCCATGTTCAGTTCGGCTCTCGTATATTCTTTTCCGCCCAAGGTTACCTTACTGATCTCATTTTTAACGATCTTGAATTCCTCGAACTGTTGTTTAATTACAAGATTCAGATAGTCTTCTTCGGTAAGACCCGGATTACCGGGGAAACCGCGCTTGGTATTCAGGAAATTCACCATGATCGAATCACCGGTATTTCCGTCCCAGACCCAAGCATCGAAACATGTAGCGAGCAGTCTGGTCTTTTCCTTACTGTCTTCAACAGATCTGATCGCTTCAGCCATATTCATTTGACGTTCGTCTTCGCCGATAACGGAGTAACCGTCGGGAATCTTTATCTTCAGACCTGCATATTCGTTGGTATACATCCTGTCTTTGACGGCGCCCTTTGTAAAGTTTGTGCCTGCCATGGGATCTTCGCCGCTGAACTTTGGAACGACACCGGTCCTCTCAAGCGAGATAACGTAAATGTGACCGTACTCTTTCGATTCGATGATCCTGTTATTGGTTAAACATGTAAACGAAGATCCGCTGTGCGAATAACCGTCTTTTTCCTTCACAAGTCCGCAGCAGTATCCGTTCTCTTCCTTAAGCAATATCTCCATCGATGCCTTGTTTAGGAGTTTTCCTGCGAAAAGAGCCCTGTCAAAAGCAATCATGTCTGTAAGGCAGGAGTGTATTCCGCTGTCACCTCTAGTGCTGTTCGGGCAGGCAGGATACCCGTCCTTTGAGAAGTTGTATTTCACGAGTTCGTCAAAGTTTACAGGGACATAAGTCAGGTCGCCTGTAGCCATTGATGTGGTCTTCTTCATACCGCACTTGTCAAAGATATTCTTCTTGACGTAATCGCAGTACTTCATGCCTGACACCTTTTCGATAATGAACGCAAGAAGATGGTAGTTTGTATTGCTGTATTCAAACTGTGAATCAGGCTCAAAACCAAGAGGAGCCTGATAGAGTGCCTTAAGGAATTCCTCATCAGATATCCTGTCAAAATAGACGTCGCTGAGCTTTTGGTTTGCTGCATCTTCTCCCGAGATGTTCCAGAACGGATCGGGATTGTTGTTGTAATCGGGAATCCCCGAACGCATGTGAAGGAGATTGTCGATAGTTATCTTTTTGCCTGTCTCGTATTCGGGGAAATACTTATCGAGCGTGTCATCAAGCTTTATCTTTCCTTTTTCTACGAGCTGCAGAACTGCTACCGCCGTGAAAGTCTTGCTGACAGATCCCAGGTCAAATACAGTATCCTGAGATTCAAATGTCTTTCCGTCTTTCTCCTTCTCATCTTCTGCATAGAGATATACGGTTTCCTTATCCGTTGCAACGACCATTGTTCCTGCACAGGTAGCACCGGCATAGAGCTCGGCAAGTCCGGAATACTCTTTATCCGGATTTGTCCATGACCTTTCAGTTTCCGTAAGCTTGATGCCGGACAGCGGATACTTTGACTTCTGCCCGCACGAGGCAAGCGATAAGCACATCGCAAATGCTATTAATGACGAGATTACCTTCTTCATTTGATCTGCCATTCCTTTCTTAAAGAGGCTCATTCTGTGTGAACTTACAATTTGAAGATAACAACGTCAATTGGAATTGATGTGGAAGTTTTATGGATTTTCTGTGGAGACAGGTAATTCTATCTTAGCAACTACATCATCGCCCTCATTATCGAGAGAAACAGTGCCGTTGTGACGTTCGATTATGATCTTTCCAAGATAGAGACCAAGACCTGATCCGCCGCTTCGTCTGTTTCTTGAACTGTCAGACCTGTAAAACGCTTCGAAAAGGTGCGGGAGGTCTTCTTCATCGATATGCGATCCTGTATTGCGTATCTCGGTTAAGATACACCCGTTTTCTTCATGTGCATTTACGATGAGCTTTGAACCCTCGGAAGAATAAAACACCGCATTTGAAAGGAAAGTCCCGACAGCCATGGAGATAAGCTCCGCATTGCCGTCACAGAAGAGTCCGCTGTCTATACTTGTAACAAGAGGTATCTCTCTTACATCAAGCAATTCCCTGATCTCGTCGATCCTGTTATTCAGTAAAGAAGTCAGATCCACCTTTACCTGCGTGATCTCATTAGCAGCCTGCATCCTTGATACGGTAAGGATCTCGCCTATGAGCGATTCCATACGCTTTAATGCAGCCAAGGTCCTGGGAAGGTAAGTATCGAGATCATCATAAGGCGGCACGCCGTCGATCATTCCGCGGACCTGGCCCTGGGCAATGGTGATAGGCGTCTTAAGCTCATGGGAAGCGGCAATGAAGAATACTTCTTTCTGCCTCTCGAGTTCGTTAACGCGGCCTATCTCATGTTCAAGTTCCAGGGTCCTTTGGTTGAGATCGGAGATGGTCTCATTAAGGCTTGCTGAAAGATTATCAAGGTCTCGACCGAGATCTCCTATCTCATCCCGCCTCTTTGTACCGCTCCTTACCGAAAAGTCCATGCCTGCTATCTTTCCTGAAAGCAGCGAGAGCTTGCGGACAGGTCTTGCGAACAGATATGCGTAAATGAAAGAACAGACCAATGATACCATCACGATCGCGGCAATGATCAACGGCAAAGATCTTTTAAATGACGCAAAGAGTACATACTCGCCCTTTTGGGACCACAAGCAGACAACCGTGAAATCCTTGTCTTTTCTGCCCTTAATATCCTCAAACCTTACGGGGCCAGACGCAGATAAGATCATTTCTTTATTGTCTTCGAGGTTAATGAGTTTTAATACGTCATCTCTTACTCTTAACTGATACTTGGAATCCGTGACGTCAGCAGGGAAGCGGTCCCATTCGCTCTTATTCTCTTTGTAAAAAACTATGTGGCAGTTATTGGAAAGGATAAAGTCATCCACCAGTTTGCCGCTGTCGGCATAAGGCGTAATGTTGAGCTTCTCGACAAAACGCGCAAATTTAGTCTCCATCTCGTTCCTTCTCAAAGTGTTCCAGCTTAATGGAGTTGCGCTGTAGAGCAGCACGAAGATCAATACGCCGAACAGGACCTGAACGATAAAGGTTATCAGAAAGACCTTGAAAGATAATCTGTCAGTTATCCGTTTTCTCAACGCGGTACCCCCGGCCCCTTACGGTCTCGACAATGCCTTCTCCGACCTTGTGACGGATGTTCTTGATATGACTGTCGATGATGCGCTCATCAACAAGAGAGTTATAGTCCCAGAGCATTTCAAGGAGCATCTCTCTCGAATATATCCGGCCCGGATTCTTAATGAGTGTAAGAAGCAGATCGAATTCTTTGCTCGTAAGCTCAACTTCATTTCCGTCGACGGTGACCTTCATCAGATCCGGGATCATCACGATGTTCTTATAGACGGTTTTCGAATAATCGTCATTTGAAGTTGGCTGTTCCCGTCTTAAGACCGCCTTAACCTTGCGAAGGAAGATGGGCATTGAGAACGGCTTGGTGACATAGTCATCGGCGAGTGAATCGTAGCCTTTGATCATGGAGTTCTCATCGCCTAATGCAGACAGGAAGATAACGGGAACGGCGGACTTGGCTTTAACCAATTCACAAACGCCGTACCCGTCTATCTTCGGGATCAATATGTCCAGTATTACAAGATCGAACTTCTCTTTATCGAAAAGCTCGATCGCGGCAACGCCGTCCTCAGCCTCCGATACCGAGAAGCCTTCGTTTCTGAGGTAACTGGCAAGCAGCTCCCTGATCTCAATTTCATCTTCAACTATAAGAATTCTCTTCATATAGATTCATTATAAAGCACTATACAAAATCCACCACTACTCTATGAGCATCTTCTCGAAATAGTCAGCGGTTTTTCCGATATAGCTGCGATCGTCTTTTTCATAGTCCCTCCACTTTTCGCTCTTCCCATCAAAGAGTTGTTCGTTATGAGAATGATTATGAAGGCGCATTATGGATTTAATTTGAATTTCCGAAGCATTTAATATGAAAGCCGGATATTAACTTGGATTCCGCCAGCAAAAAGCCCGGTGCAATACACCGGGCTCTTCTTATATGATTTGTTGCTGACCGTTCAGCCTCTGTGATCGTGCTGATCTGCAGAGATGAATGTCATGTCATCAGCTGCATGCTCCTGATAGTCGTTCCATGTGATCATTCCGTTTTTGATGACTGCCTTGCCATGACCTTTATCATAAGCAGTTTTCTTTGAAACGACGTTTCCGCTTTCATCATAGATGTAGTTTGTCTTGATGCAGTTTGTGTAGGTCAGATTACCGTTTGAGGAATTAAACTTTCCGCTCATCTTCCAGACTGAAGTCTTATTGGGATCATCCTGATCGTGGATGGTAACGGTAAGCTTAACGTTATTAAGATTGCCTGCATCTACAGTAATCTGTGACCAGGCACCATTGTAGATACCGCTGATCTTATTAGAATCATTCTGCGAGTTCAGACCGGTCTTGGGTGCAGCCGCAAGATTTCCTGTCTTAACGCTGTCCGTTGACTTCTTTGAAGCTACCTTGGTAGCAGGCTTGGCTGTCGGCTTCTTGGTGGGCTTCTTTGTAGGCTTGGCAGTAGGCTTTTTAGTAGGTTTCTTAGTCGGCTTCTTCGTGGGTTTCTTTGTGGGCTTGGCAGTTGTTTCCACGGTTTCATCGGGCTCTTCTAATTCCACCCTGATCGTCTCAGTCGTCTCTTCATGTACTGCCGTGATCTTCTGGATCTTCGCTTCAGTAACTGAAGGAGCGGTAGTCGTTGTCTGTACTGCTGCAGCTGATGAGATCATGACAGGTGCCATTGACATGGGTGCTCTTTTGCGGGCAGCACATCCTGCTGCGAGGATCGTTGCAAATGCACAACCTGTTACTACAAGGACCAAAAATCTCTTATTCATTTCTATGATGTCTCCCTACATTGCGTTTGATGTGTTTGTTAACGGCTTGATTTAATCATCAGGCGCTGGTCAAAACAATGAACAATGTCTAGAGATATCGTTGACAAAGCAACACACCAGATCCAATGTGTTGCTTATGTGAAATAATAAAACGGGATGAGATCAGGAGTAGTAGGATATTATGTCAGCATAGCAGGCAGGACAATGTTCCAGAGGACCGGGGCCGGGTAACGGCGTACCGCAGAACGGGCAGGTCTCAGGACCTTTTACGGGTTGCGCAGCAGCAGCAGGAGCTGCCAAAGGATTACCCATACCCATATTGGCTGATACGGCAGCAGCCATGCCAATCCCTGCTAAGCCGCCAATGGCTCCTGACGGATTTGAGCCTGCAGCTTTGACTCCGTCAGTGATCCCCATTTTAACCAGTGCCTGTAAAGCCTCGGGATTATCAGCGTAGATCTTCGACGTCTGGTATTGTGCAACACGTCTTCTTGATTCGTCATCGAGAGTCAGATCGGTAAGCGCTATCGTCTCGACTACCATTCCGCGCATGTCATACCATTGTTTTGAAATGGTCTCATTTACTGCATCTTTAACCTTGCTCTTGTTTGCGAAAAGCAGCGGGAACGGCATCTTATCGCGGACAGCGCAGAGATTCAATGCTTCCTGCATGTGATCCTGTACTTCCAGGAACGGCATTTTCGGGCTCGAAGGCGAACCCATGATATCGTAAACGCTCGTGTCCTTTCCCGTCAGCTTGAAAAACCTGACCGGGTCAACGATCCTGAACGAGAATGTGATCCTGAATTTAAGATACAGCGTTCCGTAATACGGATCGGGATAAGGAACATTCAGGAACTCATTGCAGGTCTGGTTCATTATCTCGAGGCCGTTGACGTAATAGATCCTCTGGCTCTTCGGGACTTCGCCCGCGAACTTGATCCTGTCGAAAACATCACCGAAAACACTGCTTCCGCCGCCTGAAAGGATCGAGCCGGAAGAAGAGTTCTGCCAGGTATAAAGGCCCGGTGTGGTAACAGTGTCAACGACCTTGCCGCCGTCGATCATGAGAGCATATGTGCCTTCAGGAACGATTATCTTTGAGCCTGCAGAGATGATCTCGCTGCTGCCCTGGTTGCGGCCATTGGAATTCATCTTGTAAGCGCGCTTGACGAGCATGGTCTGACCCAAAGAATCAGTTCTGAATGCCTCAAGATACTGGTCTTTTATTTCCGAGTTTATCGAATCAGAAATTACTCCGGTAATGTTACTGATAAATCCCATTTTCTGTCTTCCCGATATTCAAGAATGGTTTAATTATACCATTTTGCCATTTGAGCCATAACACTCGAAAGTCCTTATTTTTCAACATTACTCACTTTGTGTCCTGTTTATTTTTTCATGTTTTTTCCAATTACTCAATGTATGACGTACCCGCAAGTGGTGTAAGATGTTACTATCCGCTCGTAAGGAGGTACAGGAAATGGATCCTATCAGGATTGGTGCTTTTCTAAAAGAATTAAGAAAAGAACGTAATATGACTCAGGAAGCGATTGCCGGCAAGTTCGGCGTTACGCAAAGATCTGTATCGCGTTGGGAAAACGGAACTACGATGCCGGATATCAGTATATTAATAGAACTGGCTGATTTTTATGACGTCGACATCCGGGATCTCCTTCGCGGAGAAAGGAAAGTTGAAAACATGGATACTGACATGAAAGAAACGTTGGAAATGGTAGCCGAATACACGGAAGCCGATAAGGCCCAATTATTAAAGAAGGTCTATATCTGCGGTCAGGGCACGCTGATCACTTCGCTGGTCTTATTTATCGTGCACTTCATTTCGAATTTTACAAATGAACTCGTACTTACTCCCATAATACTGATAATCACCTGCGGTATCTTCGGACTCAACACCATGCTGGCAGGCCTTCAGCTCAAAGGCAAGATGAGCAAAGAGAGGAAAAAGAAGCTTCTCCGCATTACTATCACCATTTGGATCGTAGTAGCAGTTCTCCTCGTGATCTTCATGACATTCATCTTACCCAAGATCCTGGTAGATGTACTTGGCATGGGAACACCTGTTGCTTGACGACGTGTTTATTTATCCGCAAATATACGGCCTTGAGACCATATGGTTTCAAGGCTGTTTTTATTCTAATCCGGTTTCTTTATTAAGTTCTTCCAGAAACTGTTCCAGAAACTCATGACGTTCCTTGGCAAGAGAACGTGCTTCACTTGTATTAAGGTTTTCTTCGAGGAGAAGGAGTTTATCATGAAAGTGTTTTACTGAATCTTCTATGCTGCGCCCGTTCCTGCCGCCATAAGCAAACGTCCGTGCTATTCCGATGGCACCCATGGCATCCAGGCGGTCAGCATCCTGAACGATCCTTCCTTCAAGAGTATCCGGAGTCTTGCCTTTATTCTTGCTGAACGATACGGCTTCGATGATCCTGACTATCTCTTCGGCAATCTCTTCCGGAACGTTCTTTTCCTTCAGGAAGGTTCTTGCGTTATAGTTATTCTCCGTCTGAAAGAGTTTATGGTCATCAACGTCGTGAAGCAGAGAAGCCAAAGCCACAAGTTCAACGTCTGCCTCCAGATAGCTTTCCGCTATTCTCATTGCATTCTTATACACGCGTATCGAATGGCAGGCATCGTGTCCGTCAGCATTGCCTGCGAAAAGCGTTTCAATATATCTTATGGCATCATTGGTCAGTGAATCAGTCATGGTTTTACATCATTGCTTTCTGCATTCTTTCTTTTGTGTGCCAGTCTGTTCAGGCAAAGAAACAACGCACCCACTGCGAACATCATGACATAGAAGACCAGACCGATGATCAAAGCGTCTGTTATGCTGACTTCACCCGGCTTGAAAAATCCGTAAACAAAACTGCCCCTGATGTTACCCAGAATATAGTCGAACAGCAGATAAAGAAGCATCAGTACCGGTGTGGGCAAAAGCTTCTTCACCGTCTTCTTTTTGCTCTCGTTACAGAAGAGAATGTAACTCAGGATAAACAGAACGGGAGCTACCGCATGAAGATAGAAAAACGCTCCCTTGAAGTTCATGTGATAAGCCCCGGACAAGCTTCCCATGCAGATCGCGAAGACAAAGAATATGCCGACTGCTATATTTCTGTAGAACAAACCCGGAACGCTTTTACCTTTGAGTTTAAGAATTCCGTCTGTTATGAGCAGCATTCCGCCGAACGAATTTGAGATGCATGTGAACTCGACAAGATATTCCGGGATCGGCATATAACCGATCAGAACGGCAACGAGCATGGAAATGCCCAATACGATCTTTATAAAAGAGATTATCTTACTATCTGTTTTCATTTTCGATTACCTGCATCAGCAGTATATTTAATGCTCAAGGAAAGATGCTGCCTGTTCCCAGCATGACCCTTATGATACCGATAACGATCAGATGTGCAGGATAGTACAGGTAGAAGAACCACTTCATTCCCTTCCACTGCCCTCTTTCACCGTTGTACTGCTTCAAAATGGGGAGTGACAATAATGTGGCCATCTGAAGGATTCCATATGGCTTATCCATAAAGATGAAATACACAGAAGCATAGATGGCCGTCCATATAAGCAGGGTCAAAGACTGTTTCTTAAAATCATCCCTGTGCAGATACAGGAAGACCGGACACATTGCGGCGACCGTTGACCAGTCTGACGGGAACGTGATGAAACAGATCAGTATGATAAGAACTATCTTGGCCCATTTTGTGAGTTTTTCCGTGGTGAAGATAACCATCAGAACAACAGACCATGCCAGTGACCACATGACGCTCGTCATATTGAACATGCCGTTCGGGATAAACGGTATTCCGCCTGCAAAGTTAAATGCGAAATGGGATATCACCGCAAAGACGAATAGTCTCAGGATATACTTCTTTACATTTCTCGTGTAGTGAAATCCTTCTGCTATAAAGAACCACATGATGGGAGCCGTCAGTCTTCCTATCACATGCAGAGCCATTACCCACCAGATCTTCTGAAAGCCGGGGAACAACAGCCACGTAACATGGTCGATCGTCATAGCGATGATCGCGATAAACTTGATCTGATTTGAATTCAGACCCTTCTTCTCTAATGTATCCATTCCCATCCCTTCTGTTTCCTTAAGAATGATATCAACATAAGAATATAGCACACTGTCTTAGGAAGCATAAGCATTCCGAGCATCGGAAGCAAAGATGCAAAGACCGCGACCGGAATGTAGAACAGAAATGAAAGCGCGGCATAAAGCCACAAACGGCTTAAATGCCTGTCTTCCTTGCGGACGTTGAAATAGATGAAGACTATGATCAAGCCTATCGCTATGAACGGGAGGTTACGCAGAACACCCCACAAGATTGAACCCTCACCGGTAAACCAGTTGTTTCCCGGCGCAAGGCAAAGAGCGATCCTTAGAGCTGCCAGAACATAGAGAATCATGCCAATGTTCTTTGTGGTTTTATCTGACTTGTCATAGACTTTTTTGTAAAGCAGGAATACGAGGATATAGAAGATCGTCATCGTAATGGAAGTAACAAGCTTTCCGAATCCCAGATACCAGGTCAGATCCTTGCCGATGAAGTAGTTCAGGACTCTGGGCACCAGGTGAAATGAATCACCGATACCAAGCACAAGAGCAGCCGTTCCCATAAGGACATCGTTATTGTTACGGCGCCTTATCAGGATCAGGATACCTGTCAGTATGGCGAAAACAAGATACAAAATATCAAATGTGGATTCACCGTATTTCATGATTCACCTGTCTCTGGATAAATAGTCTGACGTCCTCATTATATCAAGTTTGTGAGAGCGTAACTTCAGTTCAAACTTTATTAATTATCAAATAATACATATTTTTTTATTAAGGATTATAATTTAGACATGATTATGGATTATACATGGTTTTATGTTGAATCAAACATTGTAAGCATCATTATCTTCGTGATGATGTTGTTTAGAGAATTGGGCACTGTCGGCCGTCAGTCGAAGCAGGTCATCTTCATCAACATCATCTTTGCCCACATCATGTACTTCTTAAGCGATATTTGCTGGGCGCTGATCCTCGGAGAATATCTGCCGAGCATTCCCTTTCTGGTATCGGCAGTAAATATCTTAAATGCGATCTTGCTAAGCGCCATTACCGGGTTCTGGTTCGTATATGCCGAGCTTTCGCAGGGCGAAGAATACATAACGAGATTCAAGATAAGATTATTGATCCTCGCGCCTGCGATGATTTCCGCATTGGTAATGCTGATCCTGTTTGTTTTCTTCCCCAAGACCGTTCTGACTGAGGATTTCAAACTCACGCTGGCTTATTACATTGTTTTCCTGAGCATGCCGGTTTTATACATCATCGCCAGCACGGTAAGATCGTTCATCAGGGCTTTCAAAAAAGAAAACTATGCGTTCAGGTCAATTTATATCGCAAGCGCGATCTATCCCGCCGCGCTTGCTCTGGTAGGTGTTATCCAGACGCTCTGGGTCAAGGCTCCCATGTTCTGCCACGGCTGCTCGATCATGATGCTCTACGTTTACCTCACTTCATTGAATGACCAGGTATCGATCGATGAGCTTACCAAACTCAACAACAGGACCCAGCTCAAGAAATACATAGCAAGCGAGGCTCAGAAACCGGCTTCCGATAAGAAGGACCGCTTTGTCCTCATGATCGACCTTAACAAATTCAAGCAGATAAACGATCATTTCGGACACATTGAAGGAGATTCTGCACTTAAGAGAGCATCTGACGCACTGAAGATATCCTGCTCAGAATGCCCGATCAAGACATTTATTGCAAGATATGGCGGCGATGAGTTTATAATAATCGCAAAGACAGAAAGCGAAGATCTGGTCAGGAAGCTTTGCAGCGACATCAAGGAAACGCTCATCCGGCTGAACAGAGATGCAGGCTCTAAGTATGAACTGACGGCCAGCATCGGATACGCCGGTTATTCCGGAGATATAGAAAGCTTTCAGACGGCACTGGGTGAAGCAGACAAGGCACTATATAAGGAAAAGGCATTAAGGAAATGAACAACCGTATTGCTGTATTTACAAACGGATTCAGCTATGAATTTATAGAACACATCGTGACTGGTCTCCGAAAAAAAGCCGCTGAAGACAGTGTTGACGTGTTTGTATTTGTTACCTATTGTTCCGCGAACGAGAACGAACTTCAGAACAAGTGCCAGCTTAACATCTTCCATCTTCCTGAACCGGAAACTTTTGACGGAGCCGTAATGCTGACCAATACCTATAATTTCCCCGACGAGCAGGAACGCGTCTGCGCAAGGTTCCAGAGAGCCGGTGTTCCCATGCTCTCCATCGAGGTTGAAGTTCCCAACATGTCCTGCATAAAGACCGAGAATTATAAGGGTGTACGAGACCTCGCCACCCATCTCGTGGAACATCACAAAGCAAAAAAGATTATTTTCGTAAACGGCATTGAGGGTAATGTCGAGAATTCTATCCGCCGTCAGGCGCTCATTGATGTTCTTAAAGAACATGACATGGAACTGTATGATGAATTTAAGTGCGATTTCGGATTCTATACCGCGTATCTTCAGATGAACTGGTTCCTTGATGCAGGAAGGGAACTCCCGGACGCGATCGTATGTGCAAATGACAACATGGCGTTAGGCATCAATTCAGCCCTCAACGAACGCGGCTATTCCGTTCCCGAAGACGTCCTGTTGACCGGTTTCGACATGATCAAAGATGGCCAGATTACCTTCCCTATTCTTTCCACCGTCTCCCGCGGCTGGGACAAGTTCGGCGAATTAGCTTATGAGAAGCTTAAATATCAAATACAGAATCCGGATGAACGCTTTACTGAAGAGTATCAGTCTTATTTTGTACCGTCGGAAAGCTGCGGATGCCCCGTTTCCGAAGAGGCTCAGAGTAGACGTTACAATGCGATCAGGAACTCGTATTTCGAGACTCTCCAAGAGAGCATCCTTGACATATTCTTCCAGCGCATGCAGATCCCTCTGTCTTTTGCCGAGAGAAAGGAAGACTTTATCGATAAAGGTATCGAGAACACCGAAGACATACCTCAGATCGGTCCGGATTACTGTCTGTGTACCGAGCCTGAGTTTTTCGAACTCGATGATGACGAATATCCGGAAAGGATCCGCGGATACAGTTCACACATGGATATCCTTTATGAACTTCGTGAAGGCAAGCGCCTTACGCTCAGACAATTTGATTCGAAGGAGCTCTATCCGGGATATGCTCATGAGGAAGGCAGATCCAATCTATATATTTTCGCTCCTATGAACTATCTGAATTTCATCATCGGTTATATAGCCATTAAAAATTCACCAAAGCTACTTTACGATCTTGAGCTCGGTTCGTTCGTCAAGAACATGAATGCCCAGCTTTTCAGCATGCGCCGTCACATCTTCACCGAGCGCAAGAACATGGAGCTTAAGAAGATCTACATGACTGATGCCCTTACCGGATTATACAACCGCATGGGTTGCGAGAAGGTCCTGTACGATTTCATCACGACACAGAAGGAACAGAATAAGAAGTCGATCCTCGTGTTTGCGGATATCGACAGGATGAAGACAATTAACGACGTGTACGGACATCTGAACGGCGACTTCGCGATCAAGGCTACCGCCGAAGCATTCAGGACGTGCTCGCCGAATGAATGGCTCTTCGGCCGTTATGGCGGAGATGAGTTTATCGCGGTAGGACCGTACCCTCAGTATGTTTCGATCGATCATCTCATAAAGCAGATCTCAGAATCCATGAGCCGTATATTCAATTCGCTGAACCTCTCTTTCATTCTTCATGCAAGTATCGGTTTTGCAGTCATAGAACCCGGTGAAGATGCTTCCATCGAGGAATACATCGACCGTGCCGATAAATACATGTACGCGGAGAAAGAGAAATATCACAGTGTCATCGATTCGGCCAGTCCCCCGGCCAAACACGACTGATTCATTTCTTTCTGGATTTTTTGCCAGTCTTCGTCAGTGAATTGTTATAGGCGTCAAACCAGAAGCTGTTGTTGGATTCCTCATAATAAGCGCCGACATTTGATCTTACGTTCTTATTGATCTTAAATGCCGTGTATTCCAAAGAATCCTGAGTCTCCTGCTCAGAAGGCTTGCCATACAGACCGAGGAGCTTCTCGGTAAATGCCAGATAGTACTTGTGTATATCTTCCCTGCTTTCGAGATCTGCGCTGAAAGCCAATTCATACACTATGTCCTTATCCTTCATGGTCGTCAGAGTAAGATACTTGCAGGGTACGTTATCGATCTTGAGCTTGATTATCAATTCGTAGTTTGTATGGTCTTCAAGTGTCCGGGGATCGAGTCTTTCGAACTTCATGCCGAAAAACTCCTCGAAAAGGGCCTGAGCTGCATCAACATCCTTTCCAAGGGCCTGGACCATCACTTTGTAGACTTCCGAAAGCTCGTAATTGTTTAAGGGAGCCTCAGTGGTCGTGGTGGGTTCTTCTGTAGTTTCAGAAGTAGTCTCTTTAGTCGTTTCAGGAATGGTTTTTGTGGTTTCCGTCACCGTAGCTTTGTTGCTTTCAGCAGGTTTGCCCTCAGAACAGGAACAAACGGACATAACCACAGATGCAATAAGAACAAGTGCTATAAGCTTTGTACCCTTTTTCATGAGATCCACCCCCGGAGATTGTTTTTCCTAATTCTACCACCTTATCGGTGCAAACACTCAAGCATCTTAATTACATTCTGCCAGGTGCTATAATGGACATATTAATTGAAAGGGATACTGATGCCAAATCCATGAAGAATCTCAAAAAGACTTTGATCACGATGGTCTGCCTCCTGCTCATCTTCTCTTTTGTTCCGGTTACCGGATGTAATTCCATAAGTAAATATATGAGGAAAAGAGCTGACCGCAAGGAAGAGAACAAGCGCAGTTTCACCGAAATGCATCAGTTCCGGGATTACTACGACAAGGGACTCAAAAAAGCCCTGAAAGAAAACGACAAGCAGGCTTTAAAGGAACTTTTCGCCGAGACGGTCATCGAAAACACATCGGATCTGAATGAGGGACTTGATTACATTTTCGGTCTGGAAGACTGGTCTGAGTTCTCATACGGAGCCGACAGCAAATGTTCGAGCCGCAAGGAATATGGCGGAGATGGCCATTGGGAATTTGTCAGCTGTCATTCAGATCTCACTAAAGGCGATGTCAGATACAGAGTTATCTATGCAGGTTATTCGACCTTCCGGGGCAAGGTTGACGGAAAGAACAGGATGATCACCGAGAATCTCGGTATAGTAGATTTCACAATCGTAAAACTCAACTCCCAGGGCAATATCGAAGGTCCTGTGTATAACATGATAAACGGCATCTGTCATCCAGGCAGGGAGAAACTTGGCGTATTGGCGGATACCGTCTTTAACACTTTTGATTCAAAGAACAAAGACGGTTCATATATCGATACCATGACCGATGAGGCAATCGGATCCTTGCTGACGGATAACCTTCGCAGCCATGCGGATAAAAGCGAACTCGAAGCTCTGTACTATTTCATAAGACTCGGTTCCTTATCCAAGAAACACAAGTATTTCTTCTTCCTGAACAAAAAAGGAGATTCGCTCACGCTCACTTGCACTGTCAGATTTAAACTGCAGGACCACTGTATGATCTTACTGATCAAGAACGATCAGATCGACGGTGCGTCATTCAGCGATGATGCGGATCCCGACATGCCTTCATCAGGCGAGATCAAAGGCTTCTCGAAATATATGAATTAAATCTCGGATCTGTTTCCGGTCTGAGGATCGTAGCAAGGGCAGTTAAATCCCTTCATCATATCGATGATCTTGCCAAGTTCCGTATCAGACATCCTCAGGCTGCAGTCAAAGAAAACGGACTGCGGAGTTGTACGGATGGTAAAGTTGCCTTCCAATCCGCCGTAATGATAGTCATCTAATCTTTCATATTCTCTGAATACTTTTTTGGCTTTGAGCAGGATATCGTTGATGGGAAGTTCCGAAAGACCCTGTACCGTTTTGCCTTCGATGCAAGCGGTATTGAATACTTCCCCGTTATCAAGAGAGATCCCGTTTTCGTACTTCCAAAATGCGAGCTGTCTTCCCATGATAGCCTCCTTAAAGCTTTTCACACATTATAAAACAAGAACTGTCCCGCTGTGAATCGTTCACTTTGGGACGGTTCCTGAAAGCCCCATGTTTTATGTATTTAGCTGCTTTCTTTTTTCGAACCCCTTAATTTATTTTGATTATCAAAGTATTGCCCTACATTTGCCTAACTTTTACGTATTTTATTTCCCGGATAAAGAATACTATGACGCTAACAGAGCATCTAAGCCTGTAAAGAAGGAAATCTAAATGAACTATAAGATATATAACAACAATTCAAAGGACTGGGTCTTACTGATCCACGGTTTGGGCGGATCCATAAAGACCTGGAAGTATCAGATCAAGGATCTGCAGGATTTCAACGTAATAGCCGTTGATCTTGAAGGCCATGGCGGATCTTCCATTCGTAAGACCAGACATCTCCTGTCCGAATCTGCAAACGGGATAAACGACATCTTAGAGCAGGAGAATATCGATAAGGTCCATATCATCTCCTTATCGCTCGGAACGCTCGTGGCAATGGAGTTTGCTTATCTTCACAAGGAGAAGGTAAGGTCGATCGTACTCGCAGGCTTCGTAATGAATCTGGGATTCGGCTACAAGACACTCCTTGCGTTTGTTGAAGGATTCAAATACATCATTCCCAAGAGATTCTTCTATCCGATGTTTGCGAATCTCATGATGCCCAGAAAGAACCACAAGAAATCCAGGGACATCTTCATAAGGGAATCCTTTAAGATGACCTCCGAAGCTTTCAAGATGTGGCTTACGGAACTTTTCAGAACACAGTTCAAGCTCAAGGACTATATCCGTTCGATCAAGGAGAGCCATCTTCCCGTATTCCTTATCTCCGGCAACGAGGACTATTTCTTCGTCAACAGCGTAAGAAAGACTCACAAAGAGATGGGCGGATCCTCACTTTGCTTCATCGAGAAGTGCGGTCATGTCTGCAGCATCGAGAAGTATGAGCTGTTTAACGACCTGGTAGTTAAGTTCTTAAACGGCTCAAGCCGTCATGGAATAAACGCTGTCTGATCATTGCGGCATGGAGTCGCTTCTCTGACCGCCCTGAAAAAAGTATTCAATGACCTTTCCCGTACGCGCATCGACCTTTACGACGCTGTGTTTGTTGAGAACAAACTCATAGTAGTAATGCTCGGAGACGGAATTCAATTTCAGAAGATAAGTTCCGTAAATGGTGTTTCCCCTGTCCATCAACATTAACTCCGTGTTCTTCGCCGCGAGTTCCTCTACAACAGGCAGGATGTTATCAGCACTCTTTACTCCTCTCTTATCGGGATAAGTTATCTTATGTCCGAACATCTTCGTAAAGTACCTGTGATCGTCGGCCGAATCAGCGCGGAAAGGCATATCCTCGATCACGACACCGTTTATATATGCACATGCGAAAAGTTGGACCCGGGTAACTCCTTCTGAGTTCCCGCTGCATCTGTGCTCGGTCACGAACAGGTCAGGCTCCTGCTCCTTATCCTTCATCTCCAATACTTTTCTTATTGTCCCGTTCTGATCCGGATAATATTCATTTTCAAGGAAGAACCCGCCTTCCGGACAGTAGAGGTGCTTGCCTAACTGAACCAGGGCAAGAGGCCTGATATCGTAATCATGCTCAGGATCAACAGTTCCGCTTGTGGCGATCAATGCGTTAACGTCCTGAAAAAACGGAAGATCCGTTCCGCATCCGCCCGTTAACAAGGCGGAAACGCAAACGGATAAAGCAACCGTCCCGGTGATCAATGCACGATTGATCTCTTTCCTGAAATCAAGCATCCTTATCAAAACCCGAGATTGTCATTAACAAGGATTACCTTGATCCTTCCCTCGTGTCTTGAGAAACGCGTGATGAGGATCTGGCAGCAGATCGTATCAGGTGACTTGCAGTTGAAGCACGTACCCTTTGAAGCACAGGGAGTACTGAGGCCGAAACGCTGCACATTAGTGGGAGCAGCAACGTTTCTTGCGCGTTTCATTGCTGAATCAACGTCATTGCAGACCTTATTCATTCCGACTATGAAGATAACATGCTTGGGACCCTGTGCGATCGCGGAAACACGGTTTGAATTACCGTCGATGTTTACGAGGATGCCGTCATCGGTCATTGCGTTGACGCTCGAAAGGAAGAAATCCGCATCGTATGCCATGAGCATTGCCTGCCTCTTGTCTTCATAAGCATCACGGTCAATGAAATTATAGTTGCCTTCTTTAAGTGCCTTGGTCAGACCGATTTCATGAACGCTCATGCCACCGCCCATGGAGATCGAACTTCCTTCGGGGATAAGATCAAGAGCGATCTTCAAAGCTTCTTCTTTATTTGCGGCATAGAAGCCTTCCATGTTGCGTGACTTAAGACCCTCTATGGTCTTCTTTGCAAGGAGTTCATTTCGCTTAACGATGTTGTTATCCATAGTCTTATCCTCGCTTCATGAAAATACTATCCGGTAACTATCCGGACGGACTAATTA
This sequence comes from uncultured Clostridia bacterium, assembly GCA_946407705.1. Taxonomy (GTDB): domain Bacteria; phylum Bacillota; class Clostridia; order Saccharofermentanales; family Saccharofermentanaceae; genus Saccharofermentans. The sequence goes on from CAMJPC010000001.1 coordinate 364,919, forward strand.
TATCATCTCAGGCTATGTGTTTACTGAGGCAATAAGCGGAGGAGGCAGTAGACGCCCAGAAGTATTGCCAGGAAGATGACGTTGATGACCGTGAAAGCCCCGATATAGCTGACTGACTTCTCCTTTGATTTGGGAAGAGCAGCGTGGAACTTATAGGTAATGAGGCTTGCCATGCTTGCAATGAGCGTACCGAGTCCTCCAAGGTTCGTACCTATTACAAGAGCCTGACCGTCCTTGGTAAAAGCCGATAACAGCAATGCGGCCGGAACGTTGCTTATTACCTGCGAAGATACGATGGCGGTAAGCGCGGGTGATTTGGCGACGATCTCGGACATCGTATTATAAACGGCCTCTATCCTTCCCATGTTCCCAACGAAAACAAAGAAAAAAACGAAAGTGATGAGGAGCGTATAGTCAACGCCTTTGAAAGCTTTCCAGTCCATAACGAGCATTACGGCAACGAGAACGCCGAACGCGATCAGGAAATGGATGACCCTCAATACCACGAGAAGGCTCAATGCGAACAGTACAACGCAGATGGCAGCTTTAACTCCGGATATCTTCTTTTGTTCCTCCGGTTCCTTATTCTCGATCTTCATGTCCTTGCAGAGGATGAAGATAGCAATCGTTACCAGTACGAGCGAGCAAAGCGAATAAGGGAGCATGAGCTTAAGGAAATAACCCATCTCCATGTCGTAATGAGTGTAAAGATAAATGTTCTGAGGATTGCCGATCGGTGTCTGCATGCTTCCCAGGTTGGTCGCGACAGTCATTAAGATCAGTGTAAAAGTAAGTGTCTTTCTGTCATCAAAAGACTTCATAAGAGCGATCGCGAAAGGAACGAGAGTTACGAGCGTTACGTCGTTTGTAAGTATCATTCCCATGAAGAAAGCAAGCCAGACCAGGATAAGCGATACCATCCTTGACGAATGAACCTTTGAAAGGAGCTTGTTCGTGAGCTTGTCGAAAACGCCGAGTATAACGAGTTCCGATACTACGAGCATCATGCAGAAAAGGATCGCAAGGACCCTGAAATCAACATAACCGATGTAATCCTTATCGGGATGTACAAAGAAACAGGATACTATTGCTAGTATCCCTGAAATAAACAAAACCGGATCTTTTTTGATGCGTTCCAACATAGCGAACAGATTCTACACCTAAGGCAGATCTTTCACAACAGTTCGGAAACATCCATTACCTTTATGTTGTTTTCGGTCAGGAGCCTTGTGAAAACGCCCTGTCCCGGTATCAGTTTTCCGGTGAAGGAACCGTCGTAGATCGTGTTCACTCCGCAGGAAGGACTCCTGGACTGCAAGATCACGAGTTCGATCCCGTTATCCTTCACGATCTTCAAGGCAAGCTCTGCTCCCCTTCTGAATTCCGCATCCACTGAAGTACCGTCCTTATGGCTTACGATGCCGTTTACTATCTCGGAAGATTCCCTCGGTGTCGGAAGTCCGCCCAATACCTCGGGACAGATCTCATAAACTTCATGGCCTTTTACAAATTCAGCCACTTTCTCACTGTAGTTGTTGCCGCCGTTATATTTGCAGTTAACGCCGAGCAGGCATGAACTTACCGCTATCTTCAATCCGGATCACTCCTTTTCATGAATAAGGACATTATATCATCTGACTTTTTTACTACGATTCTGAAAACTTTTTCGGGATCGGCAACACCATTTACCTGAAGTGTTGCATAACCATCATACGCAGAAATCATTGCTGATTGTTGGAGGCCTTGTTACCAACGATAATGAAGACATCAAACAAAGACAAACACAAACACTAACAAACACAAAATCGGGAGGAAAAGAAAATGAAAATGGTTATGAAGTCACAGTCATCAAAGAAGGGTTTCTCACTCGTTGAACTCATTTGCGTTATCGCCATCATCGTTATCATCGCAGCAGCAGTCGGATTCAATTACGTTAAGATCTTCAGAAATCTCCCCTGGCAGGAGCTCGTCGGATCTGACAATCCTTTCACTGTAGTTGCACAGAACAAGTAATCCATACCTTGCCATAAAAATAAAAGAGTTCCTGATTCATTTCAGGAACTTTTTTATTGCTTATTCAGGTTTGTCGGGATTATTCTTTCTCTTCTCACATTCGGGGCAGAGAGAAGTCGGCGTTATCGAGAATAACGATTCCTTTTTGTATCCGCACTTGGAACAGATGAACACATACTTGGTAAACATGCTTCCCATCGTTGTGCTTACCAGCCATGTGCCGGTCTCATCATCAGCAACTTTGGGGATCTCCGGCTTATTCTCGGCAGGTTCCTTGGGCTGTTCGGGAGTTTTCACCGCTTCCTTTTCTTCTGCAACGAAGAGAACCGGGATCTTAATAGTTTCCTCGTCAAACCATGTGCTGGGTCTGGGCTCTTCAAATGTGCACTTAGTGCTGTAGAACGGACAACCGGAGCACTCGTTCCTGGTTACACACATTCTGTAAACGCCTCTCAATAACTGATCCAGCTGTTGCTCTCTTTTCTCATTATTCATTGGCTTAACCCCTCTAAGAAAGAATAACGGTTCAACGCTAATATTATAACAGCCTTTAGCAAGATATGTATAATTGGCATGCCTGAAGATGTCCGGGAAGGTGCAAAAACCGGCCTGTAACATTGTTACAGACCGGCACAGATCATTGATTTTATTATGTTTTCCTTAATCCCAGTTATTGTTCTCCCAGGAATGAAATCTGTCCAAGAGCATCATCATGATCATCTCTCTCATGGGTGCCGGGAAGACATTAAGCTCGTCATTTAACTGGTCCCTGAAGATATTAATGTCATCTAACAGGGCCCTGATGACGGTTCCTTCCCTCTGCTTTGAGTCGGACATCTTAAAATTGCTGATTGTCTTTCTCAGGATCCTCGGCTCCGTGTCCTCGATCGCCACGGGACTGTTCTCTATCTCCGAAGCGTCAGTGAGCTCAAATCCCCAGTCAGAAAGGACCGATGCCGCGACCATGTTGATCACGCCGTAACTCGGCTCTTCTTCTGCATTCAGTTTCTTGATTACTATATCTTCTGCTTTTACGCCGTTCAGAAGCAGATCCACCATATCGGACCTGATCCTTACACCCAACAGGAACAGCTTGTGGTCATCTATCTTCTTAGTATCGTCAAAGTAGACTATAGGTTCGTCAATATACCTTTCAAGATCAAAAACCATATTGTCCTCCCATAATTAACCTCAAAACGCTGACTAAGTGTCTGGCTTTATACTACACTCCGTGAATAACCTTGTTATTTACCCTGTGTTAATAAAAAGCAAAACAGTTTTGAATAAACCTTGTCAGAGGACAGGCTTATGAGAGGCATAACTTTTGAAATGGTTTATCTGTTAACGTAAGCAAACCCGTTCTTGCTTACTTGCGCCTGTAGAAAAGCCCGCCTTCTGCAGCGCCCTTGCCGAAACCGCCGTCATAAGTGACCGTGTCGATATACATACCCTTGGGCAGATAAGGGATGGCGGCATCCGAATCAATCCTTAGGGGGATTCTCCTTGAAATACGACATGTAGTCTTCGTCATCATTCTGCTTCTTCTTTTTCTTGAGAAGGACCGTGAGAACGATTATGCTTCCGATGGTCATGGCGATAACTATCACGGCAACGATGACTACTATTGCCAGAAACGCTAACAGGACCGGACCGGAACCGGGTCCCATCATGTCTAAGTCAATCAGATTCATATTAACCTACCTCCCTTTTTTCAGGTTTCAGAATATAAAGAGCCAGCAGGAAACAAACAGCTGACGTGATCACAAGGATAAGGACATTTACTATGAGGCTGTTGCTCTTAACAAACCAGGATATCGTCGCGCCTGCGAAAAGCGCTATGGTCGTGACGCCGAATGCGGCACCGGGTGCCATCTTCATGACGGAAATGACCATGCCCAATGTCACTGCGGTGGTCATGCTGAAGAATGTTATTCCGATGAGAGAGATGATCATCATCTTGTTGCCAAGGATCAGGAACGGCAACGCTCCGATAATGCAGATAAATGCAGTCTTCCTGATGCCGATCTTGTCGGACATTATGCCGCCCAAAGCTTTTCCGACACCCATGAAACAATAAAGGATGACTGACTGCACCATGGTGGTCTTCCATTCCATCGGAATGCCGTATCCGATGTAAGATCTGACTGCGACAATGAAGAAAGCGGCGAGAGCAACGATCACGACGTTCCTGCCCTTGATGACGTAATTAAAGCCTTTGCATTCGTCGGATTCCTTTGGATTGTCTTTCTTAAGCATCTCCCCTGCCATTACCAGCGGGAACATCGCCGCGCAAAGGAGCGCGATCCACCAGAAAGACATCTTTGTCGCTGCGAGGACCTGTCCCAGGATAACGCCGAAAGAACCTCCGCTTACAAATACCGCGACAGGCGTAAGCGTACCTCCCGAAGTCCTTATCGTAAGTTCAGCACCCGCCACGTGGATCATCGCGTTTCCGGTGGAAAGCAGTACGAGTGATGTCCAGAACAAAGCGCCTTCAGCCTTGAAGATGAAGAAAATGAGAAAGCCCGACAACAGTAAAGGAACGGATACAATTCCCGGTCTGAATCTCTCGAAAAGATCGCGCAATGCGCCCCAGAAAAACTGCGGAACAAAAGCGATGCAATTATAAAGGAGCGCGACCATCGTGATGAATACGGGATCCTTGAAGATCCTGTAGAGCATGAAATAGCAGACTACTTCATTTATCATGTGAAGCACGAAGTAGAGTATTGCAGCTTTTGTTGCCCTGGTCTTAACGGTCACGAAGATCTCCTTCCTGTCAAAGTATCAGTTTAAATATCAGTCCGCCGATCGATGTTCCTATAAAGAACGAAACACTGTTCAGAACGAGTGACAAGATGAACGGCGATGGCTTTTGGGCATATAGAAGCTTTCTGTAGATAAGCGCTTCCGTTATGAATACGGCAAGTTCAAGTACTGTTAAGTATAATGCTCTCGGAACCGTGGTATACGCTTCAAACATCAATCCCGAGAAGACGACTATCGGATTTGTCAGTATGTTCACGAAAAGGATCACGATAAGATCGAAGCCTTTCCGGATCCCTAATATGAGCGCTGTTCCTTCTTCAAGAACTATCGTCAGGAGAAGGCATATGGCAAATGTCAGAAAGACTTCTCTCATAACGGGAATATCACTATCTGCTGATTATGAGATAACACACATACGGCAGGATAAAGACCGAACTGCAGATCAGGGAGATGATGACTCCGTTCATCTTTCTGTCCCTGAGTAAGAGCTGCCAGACAAGCGCACTGAATCCGAAGTTCATCACGAAGACGATCAAGACGGTGATCCAGTGAGTGCCGACGGCAAGTTCAGCAAAAAAGCCGATAATGTAACCCACAAGCACCGTGGAATTGTGAAGACAAAAGAGGATCCAGTGATCGATCTTTTTCTTCAGTCCGAAAAGCCTGGAGAACAGCTGTCCATACAAAAAAGGGAAGCTGACAGTCCAGATCACCATCGGCAAAAACAATGTACCTTCCATCCCGGATTACCCTGCCTTTCCTTATATATAAAGCAATTATACTAAAAAGAAGGGCTGTCAAAAAGGCTTGACAGGAATGCGCCGGAATCAGTACTCGTTATTCTTGTGCGGAGCCTTGATCAAAATGTAGACCGCCGCAAGAAGGAGCGTGACCATGTTTATGAAAGTAACCATCATGGAAGCGTCTGTGACCATATTCTGGATCTGTATCTGATTGCCTTTGTCAGCGGTCAAAATGGCACCGGCATATATTGCAATAACCGCAACCGTAGTTATGAGCGAGATCAAGGGCTTAATGAAAAAGAGCTTTATGTCCTTCTCGTATTTCCTGTTCCTGACGTAGACCGCAAATACGATAACAGCCTCGATGAGAGCAGGAATTAAGGAAACAATCGTAGTAAGATAGGCATACTGAAGCGGAATGACAGATTTGGCGATCTTGCCGTTGATGGCTTGAAATACGAATGTCAATCCAAATGTGAGACCGACCCTGTTGATGATAACAACTATCACCAGCCATGATCCGATGACATAGCGGCGCTTGGCATAGAGAACGAGAGACACGATGCATATGATCTGAAGGGCCATCGAGATCGCAGTCTTTGCATATGCGCTTTTTGCGATAAACTCCATGGAAAACCTTACCGCAACTATCTGGAAGATAACGTCCATCATCGCGATCAGGGAGCTCGCGATAAGCCATAATCCGAGGTTCTTTGTTTCCTTGTCCTTGATGGCCATGATGATAAGCCCCAGAACAAAGCAGCCGATCATCAGGACCGGTCTCGAATATGTATATCCTGTAAGCAAAAGCGCAAAGAATGATTCCATAGTGATCTCTCCTAAAAAAGGGCGTTCGTTTGAACGCCCTTGATTATACTATTATTTCCGCATTTTCGAAAATCAGGTCGTAACGATCGCCTGTGCTCTTGCAAGAGCGTCATCGATATGCGCGCAGAAGTTCTCCTCACCGACTTTCTTATAGAAACCGGACTTCTGGATAACCTTCATCGGCTGCTCATTTACGTGGCTCATTATGAGCTTTACGCCTCTGTTGCTGCAGTCATCGAAAAGGATCTCGAGATTGCGCATCGCGGTTGCATCGATCGCGCTTACGCTTCTCATGCGGAGAACAAGAGCCTTGGTGTCTTCCTTCGGCGAGATCTGAAGGATCTTTCCTGCAGTTGCAAAGAACATCGGTCCGTTTATCTCATATACGATCGTATGCTCAGGGAGCACGCGGAGATCGATGCTGTCGGGATCGTTTTCGGGATCAAAGTCTTTCCATCCCTCAACCTGTGTAACGTCGCTCATTCTCTTCATGAAGAGGACTGCTGCGAGAAGAACGCCCACTTCGATCGCAACGACGAGATCAAAGATGACCGTAAGAGCAAATGTAAGGAGCAAGACGATGATGTCGCTCTTTGGCGCGCTCTTGACCTGACCTGCGAATCTTCTCCATCCGCTCATGTTGTAGGCAACCTGGAAAAGGATGGCGGCGATGCAGGGCATCGGAATGAGCTTTGCATAAGGCATGAGGAATACGACAACCAGAAGAAGCGTAACGGAATGGACCATTCCTGCGATAGGAGTACGTCCGCCGTTCTTGATGTTTGCGGCCGTTCTTGCGATCGCACCCGTGGCGGGAATGCCTCCGAGGCAGGCTGAAGCGATGTTTCCAACGCCCTGCGCGACTAGCTCGGCATTGGGTCTGTGCTTGGAACCGATCATGCTGTCTGCGACGACTGCCGAAAGAAGCGATTCAACGCCTGCGAGGAATGCGATGGTAACGGCATTGGTTATCTGTGAGCTGATCATCTCAAAGCTGAACATCGAAGCATTGATGCTGAGATGAGGAAGTCCGGCACGGATATCCTGGAACTGTTTTCCGATCGTGTTGACGTCAAGGTGAAAGATCTCAACGATGGCTGCCGTTACGATTACCGCGATGAATGAACCGGGGATCTTCTTGAGGAACAGCTGGCTTAAGATGAGGATGACGAGTGCAAGTGCTCCGATCCCTACTGCCTGCCAGTTGATCGTTGCGCCGTTCACAATGAGAGCCTTGACCTTCTCGGCGGTCTCTATGGGCTTCTCGCCGTTCAGGTAACTGATGCCTGTGAAATCCTTTATCTGACCGATGAAAAGCGTAACTGCGATACCTGCAGTAAATCCCGTTGTGATCGGATCAGGAATGTATTTGAGAAGGCTTCCGAATCTGCAGAAGCCCATGATTATGAGGATTATGCCTGCCATGATCGTTGCGACGACCAGACCCTGCATTCCGTCCTTCAGAACGATTCCCGCGACGATGGTGGCAAATGCAGCCGTAGGGCCTGCGATCTGCACGCGGCTGCCTCCAAGAAATGATACGAGGAATCCTGCGACGATGGCAGTATAGATACCTGCTTCAGGACCTACGCCCGAAGCGATCGCAAGAGCTATGGATAACGGCAGCGCAATGATCGCCACGATGATACCGGCGACGATATCCTTTACGAGCTGCGAAGCCGAATAGTTCTTCATTACAGAGAACAACTTGGGTTTAAATTCTTTCATAAAAGTCCCTCAACATAAACACCGCTATATTCAAACCGCCAAATTATAAAAATAGGGGGACTTTGTATCAATTAATAAAATGCACGAATGTACGCCCGTTTTAGGCGAATGGAGTAAACGGTTTGGCAAGACGGATATCCTGCCCCGGTCTCATCAGCCGTGAATATTCCGATCATGAGTCCTGTCGTACACCTTTCCCGTGACCGGATCGACCGAAAACTCAGCCTCAATGCTGTTCTTTTTCTTTTTCGGTTTCGTATCATCAACGAAGAAATAGATGGCAATGAGCAGCAGGACGCCCGATACGATAAGCGGGATGTTATAGCTCTTATACGCGGGGAGATAATCTTTTACAAGCCAGTCGTATTTGGCGATGAACACGTTTTCACGCGGATCGTCGCCTTTGTAATAGACTCTTACGGTCTCGCCCCTTAACAGGTAATCGTACGAGAAATCAGTGCCGCTGAAAACTCTTTTCGCAGTGGAACCTTTCGGTGTGTATTCGACGGTTATCCATGTCTTGGAAGACTTGCTCCTGCCTATGTAGGAATACCGGTTTTCCTTTTTTGTAATGACGCCGTCAACATATTCATAGCCGTCGCCCTTATGCCTGTCCGTAAACCTGAAATAAAGATTAACGCCCAGGATCCCGAAAATGATAAGAAGGATAATGCTGCCTAATACCGCATTAACCTTCTTCTCTGATACGATGACCGTTTCCCTGTTTTGTTGTTTCTTTCCCATAACGTCAGCCTTCAACGGCCTTCAGCTTAACGACAAAGCCCTTTGTGTATCCTTCTATGTCCTTGTCCAATGTGATCTTTCCTTTATGCTTATCGATTACTCTTTTCGTTATGGCAAGGCCCAGACCCGTTCCGCGTCCGGGCGTCCTTGATCTGTTCTCAGTTACGAACGGCTCGAAAATATCTTCCCCGCCGGGTATCTCGTTTCCCGTATCGGCGATCGTTATCACGCAGCGGTCGCCTTCCAAAGCTGCCTTTACAAGCATCTTGATGTCGTCGGGATTATGCTTGTAAGTGTTTACCACGAGGTTTGTCAGTGCACGTCTGAGATCACGCCGGTCAGCATTAACGTAGATCGCCGATTCAGGGATCTCGATATCAGCTTCGATCCCGTGCTCTTCAAGAGAGCCATAACTGTCGGCGACGATCTCGCGTAAAAGCGAACAGGCATCAAGTTTTTCAAGCTTCAATCTATACTCTTCGGTACCCATCTGAGAGTATTCGAAAAGCTCATCGACCAGACCATTCATACTGTCGCTCTTATTACTGATTATTCCGTAGATCTCACTCTTTTCTTCTTCAGAGATCTTGCCGTCTTCGAGAGCTTTTGCGAATCCGCTTATCGAAGTGATCGGGGTCTTAAGATCGTGAGCGACGGAAGCGTAAAGAAGATTGTTTTCACGTATCTGGTTCTCGCTTACTTTACGTATCTCTTTTTTGATCAGCAGATAGAATATGAATGCGCTCAGGATAAAGACGGCGAATCTGAGAAATAGAAAGCCCAACACCAGCGGAATCATTCTTTCTCCTTCATTCTCCAGCATGACGCTCATCACGTTGCCGATGGAATCCATTACCGAATCGATGATCCCGTTTACCAAAGTGATCACGCAAAACCAGATGACGACCTTGAGTCCTAACTTTGCCATTCCACTCTTATTCTTCATAACGGTACCCGAGGCCTCTGATGGTCTTAATGTGCTCTGCGCCGACCTTGTCTCTCAGGCGGCTTATGATGACGCGGATGGTATTGTCATCAACACTATCGGAGTCGTACCATCCGGTCTCATAAATCTGTTCTTTGGTAAAGACGCGTTTCGGCTGCTTCATCATGAGCTCAAGGACCTTGAATTCGGATCTTGTCAGCCCGATAACATCATTGCCTTTCGTGACGCTGCACTCGGCAAGATTAAGAGTAACGTCTCCTACGGTTATTGTTCTGACTTCAGCTGATGCGGAAGTCAGGCTGAGCCTTCTTTTCTGGGCATTGATCTTTGCCAATACCTCGAGCGGCTCAAAAGGTTTGGTAATGTAGTCATCCGCGCCTATGTCCATTCCGTAGATCCTGTCGGATAATCCCACCTTCGCCGAAATGACGATGACCGGGATATACTTATCCTTCCTTTCACGGATCTTCTTAATTAGCTGGTAACCGTCGATCCCGGGCATCATGATGTCCAGGACCGCGATATCTATAGGGTTTGTGTTGAGGATGGAAAGAGCCTTCATGCCGTCGTTTGCCTCCAGCACATTGTACTCGCTTGAGTCCAGATAGACCTTCAGCAGTCTTATTATCTCTTTCTCATCATCAGCTATCAGAATGTTAAGCATAAGAACAGACCTCGTTTTTTCTACGTCTATTCTACATCACTTGAGCTCCTCTTTGCCGAATCTGATAAAAGACAGTGCAGGAACGGCTACGAAGAAGATTGCAACGGAAGCCAGTGCCATAAGGATGTTCTTGTTGCTCATGTCTCCAACGACGAAGAGTGACTGGCCTGCGGGGATGAATCTGAAGATCTTTTCAGCCGTGGGATTGGCTATGAGCAGCTGTACGGCTATGCTGAGGACTACCATCATCATGAGGTTGAAGCCGATCGATGCGCCCTGATGTCTCATGAACATTGCAATGAGGAAGCAGATGGCAGAGTAAGCCGTTTCAACGAGTATGAAAAGCAATGCCCTTGCTATTATCATCCTGGCGAACGTTCCGTCGATACCGCCGGTCCCTCTCATGTAGAAAGCTATGGCTGTGCTTACTGCGATCCCGATGAATGTGAAAAGTGCGATCGTAGCCGTGTAGGTGAAGAACTTGGCAAGGAGGATCTTTATCCTGCTGTTGCCGGCCATGACCGCCGCCTGTATCTTTCTGGTCTCGAATGCGCCCGTTACGTGTATTCCCGCGAAGATGCCCACGATGAAAACCATGAAGCTATTGAAATTGCTGAGCCCTTCAAGATACGCTTCGTATCCGGTGACGTCTGATCCTCTCAGAGTCAATATCAGGAAGAGTGCCGGAAGGAGCACCATCACGGCACCGATGATCCAGAATGATAATGAAGCCAGTGTCTGCTTTGTTTCCCATTTAAGTAAGCTGCCCATTATGCTGCCCTCCCGAGAAGTTCCATGTAGTAGTTTTCAAGTGATCCCACGTTATCCAGTTCGTCTTTTGTAAGCGTTGAGATAATGTGGCCCTTCGAGATTATTATGTAATCCGTGGCGAGCTGGTAGAGCTCTGAAAGGATGTGTGATGAGATGACGATAGTGATCCCGTCATCCCTGCAGAGTGAATGGAGAAGCTCTCTGACTTCGACCATTCCCACCGGGTCAAGACCGTTTACGGGCTCGTCCAAGATCAACAGTTCAGGGCTGTTGATAAGCGCCATGGCGATGCCCAGTCTCTGCTTCATGCCGAGCGAGAAGTCTTTTGCCTTTTTGTTCTTTACGTCTCCCAGGCCGACTCTTTTGAGGACCTGACTGATCCTATCGGGATCATTGTTGCCGTATAAGAGCTGCTGATACTTGAGGTTTGCTCTTGCGGACTTTTTGAGGTCAAGGATAGGGTGTTCTACAAGGCAGCCCACCCTCCGTCTTGCTTCAATAAGGCCGTTTTTGTCCGACTTTCCGAAAAGTTCGACATAGCCCTCGTCAATGCTGCTCAAGCCCGTGACCGCCCTGATCGTAGTGGTCTTGCCTGCGCCGTTTTCGCCGATAAAGCCGTAAATCTTTCCTTTTTCGATTTCGAAAGACACGTCATCAAGGACTGTTTTCGTGCCGTACTTTTTGGTAAGGCCCTCGATCTTCAGAATCGTATCATTCATGTTTTGTTCCTCCGTTCAGGTTTTGGTCTTGAACGGATATTAGGACCCCAACATTAAACTGATGATAGAGGAACATTAACTGAACATTAAAATTTGAAAATCGTCACTAATATGGTAAAAGTAGCATAGCAACTGATAAAGGAGAGACGGTCATGCCACCAGGAGGAAGGATGGGCGGCCCGATGGGCGGGCAGTTCCTTACGGAAGAAGAAAAGAAAAACCAGCCTAAGGTAACGCCGGCTTTATTAAAGCGCGTGTTCTCTTATCTTAAACCATATACAAAACAGCTGATACTTGTCCTTTTCTGCATTATCGTATCGTCTTTCTTTACTCTCTTACCGTCGATCATATCGGGAAAGATCCTGGATGACGGCCTTATGAAAAGAGACTTCAAAGCTCTCATCTATTACATCGCCCTGTCTCTCATCGTTACTCTTCTCGCAAGCCTCATCGGCGTTGCCGAGACCTATGTCAACACATGGATCGCGCAGCACATCACCTTCGACATGCGCAACCAGATGTATTCGCATCTGCAGAAGATGTCGCAGAAGTTCTTCACCTCCAATAACCAGGGTGACATCATCACGCGAATGACGAGCGACATCGACGGAGTCAAGTCCGTCATCACGAACACATTCAGCAGCATCCTTTCTAATTCCATCACGCTCATAATCGCAATGATCGCAATGTTCCAGAAGAACTGGATCTTAGCGCTCGTGGGAATCATCATCGTTCCGATCTTCACAGTACCGACGAGAAAGGCCGGCAAACAGAGATGGAAGCTCACCAACGAATCACAGCAGGTAAACGATGAGGTCAACGGGATCCTGAACGAGACTCTGTCAGTAAGCGGACAGCTGCTCGTAAAGCTTTTCGGAAAAGAAAGATACGAGTACGAGAGATACGAGAAAGCCAACCGCAGGATGATCGGTCTCAACATCAAAGAGAGCATGGCGGGACGCTGGTTCAGAGTAGTCCTCACGACCTTCACGAGCGTCGGTCCCATGCTCATCTATCTTGCCGGCGGCATCCTCATGATGAAGTACGATTCGGATCTCACCATCGGTGACATCACCGTTCTCGTATCACTCCTCGGAAGGATGTACATGCCTGTAAACAGCCTCCTCAACATCCAGGTCGAATGGATAAGGTCGATGGCTCTCTTCAAGCGCATATTCGATTACTTCGATATCCCCGTGGACATCAAGAATGCAGACGATGCAATAAAGCCTGACAAGGTCACGGGCGACGTTGTTTTCGAGCACGTTGAGTTCTCATATGATCCTTCGAAAAAGATCCTCAAGGACATCAGCTTCACCCTTAACGCGGGCAAGAGCATCGCGATAGTCGGTCCTTCCGGATCAGGCAAGAGTACGATCATTAACCTCATTCCCCGTCTCTACGATGTTGATTCGGGTTCCGTTACTTTTGACGGCATTGACGTAAGAAAACTCGATCTCGAGTTCTTAAGAAATCAGGTTGGCATCGTATCCCAGGAAACATATCTTTTCAACGGAACGATAAGGGATAACCTCCTCTACGCGAAGCCCGACGCAACCGAATCCGACATGATCGAAGCACTGAAGAAAGCAAACATCTGGGACTTCGTAGAGAAGCAGGAAAAGGGCCTCGACACCGAAGTCGGCAACAGAGGTCTTAAGCTCTCCGGCGGCGAGAAACAGCGTATATCGATCGCAAGGATCATCCTCAAGGATCCCGTGATCTTCATTTTCGATGAAGCAACGAGCGCGCTCGATTCCATCTCAGAGAAAAAGATCCAGGACGCCATCGATCCCATCATCAAGAGCAAGACGAGCATCCTCATCGCGCACAGATTGTCCACCATTCTCGCAGCTGATGAGATACTCGTAGTCAAAGACGGAACGATAACGGAAAGGGGCAGCCACAAGGAACTCCTCTCCAAGGAAGGCGTATACAGGGAGCTTTACGAGACTCAGTTCTCCAAAGCTCTCATCGATGAAGACGGCGTGTCAGAATTGGAGCAGTATATCTGGGGAGTGCAGCCGGGCGACGAGCCGCACGAAGAAGACTGATCCTTACTTGCCGAGATTTGCTTCGGGACCCTTGTACCGCGGTTTTCCGGCAGAACCCTTGCCATACTCGATCGCGTCTTTCGGACACCGGTTTATACAGGCCATGCAGTGCGTGCATTTGTTGCCCCACGAAGGCTTTCCGTCCTTCATGGAAATGTTTGAAAGAGGACATACTTCGACGCATTTCCTGCAGGAGATGCATTTGTCGGTTGCCCTGAACTTCGTGGTCTTCATGAAGTTCTTGTAGTAAACGTCCCTGACCCACTTCGTGAAGGAATATTCGACCGGTCCTATCTTCTTGCACTCCAGCTTTTCGCCTTTGTTTATGAGTCCTGATAACCTCTCGATCTCTATCTCTGCTTTCTCGAGAATGTCAATGTTCTCCTCGACTTCTTTCGTCGTGAAAAGAGCTATGTAATTCTGAGGCATTTCGATCTGCGCGGCACCCATGAATTCAAATCCTTTTCTGCCGCAAAGCTCGCTTGCCACTCTTGGTGTGATTCCCATTGATGCGGCACAGGTGACGATGAAATAGGCCTTTATGCCCGAAGGAAATTCAGCCCACTCAATAAAATCCGTCATTGCCCTTGCAGGGGCGGACATGTATGAAGGACACACAAAGACATACACGCCAGGCTCAGTGAATCCCGGTTTTTCCATTGTCTTTGTATATGTCGTAATGTCGGCAAACGGCTGTCCGGTCGCTTCCGCGATCCTTCTGGCGACAAATCTGCTGTTGCCGGTTCCGGTGAAATAAAAGATCATTTCCGAAAACTCTTCTTTATGTACTCAGCGAAGCTCATGTCACCTGCAATGGTATCTCCCACCATGTCATGAGTAAGCGTCCACTTGGAGAATCTGATGACCGCTTCCTTGCCGTTTTTCTTAAGCTTGTTGATGAACGCGAGCATGTCAAAGATGCCGGGAGATGCCCTCTTGATGACGGGCTCTTTTCCCGCCGCCTCGAAGCACATTCTTGCGATCTCCTCATAGGAATACTTCTCTTTGCCTCCGACGGAATAAGTGACGTTCTCATCCGTCATGTGGCTTACGATGAACTTCGCGAAATCCTCCGTGGAAACGACATTCGCATATACCGGTTCCCTGCCGAGAAGCGTAACCTTGCCCTTCTCGATCATGGGCTTGAAGACTTTGACGATGTCGTAGAAATATCCCGTGGGACGGTGGATCACATAGGTGATGCCGCTCTTCTTAAGTTCGTTCTCGAAAAGCCATTTCGCATTGACCATTGGAACGTCAGGCGCGGTATCTGCCTTGACTACGGAGATAAAGACGAAGTTCCTGATGCCAGCTTTTTTCGCTTCGCCAAGCAGGTTCAGATTGCCCTGATAATCGATGTCGTAATTGCTTACGCTGGCAGAACCCTTGGTAAGACCGACTGTCGTGATGAGAATGTCTGCGCCGTCCATTACGCCTTCGAGTGTCTTGGGATCAGTAACATCCATCTTGAAATACTTGAATCCGGAACTGATCCCGATGTCTCTCTGCACCATGTCGAGAGCAATTACTTCATGCCCGTTTCCGATCAATTCCCTGAAGACATCGGCACCCAGATTGCCATAGGCACCGGCCAGAACGACCTTCATATGCTACCTCCGAATAACGCTTTTGGTGATAAACATATTATAACCGTTATTCGAGGGGACTGTTACCGTTTCAGTCTTCCGGATAATCAGGCACCGACTCCAGTATCTCATTACATTCGTCGACCTCAGCCCGGAGTTCTTTCAATCTGTCATTCAGTTTACTGATACCGGCTTCACGTTCGCTGATCTTTTTTCTCCTGTAGTTCTCGTCTTCATCCATTCTTGCATTGACCTTGTTCTTCCTGCGGTTTGAATAGATACCCGCGGGAAGCGTTATGAGCAGCACCCAGGCAAGCGGAAGCAAAAACCATATCTTCCCGAAGAAATCAGCACCGGGATCGCCATTATAGTGAAGCATGAAGTTTTCGAGGTAGGCAAAGAATAAAACTATCAGACCGACGATCATGGCAAAGATGAGAAACGGCTTGAAATACTCTACGAACTCATGCCTTGAAGTATCAATACTGCTCTCATCCCTTTTATTCTCTTTCTGAAGGTTTTCGATCTCCTCTTCAGTACTTTTCATCTCTTTATATGCGGAGGCAATTCTTTGGGCAAGTCTGATGCCTTCAATGTGGTCGATCATGTATGAATACCTCCTTGAGCTTATACGGGTATGATAACACTGCCCAAACTGAATTTCAATATTTATTTATCGTTTTTCGATATATTCCCGTTTATGCCTTCCTCTCACCAAAACAAAAAATGACCCTGCAAAACGCAGGGTCACCATTGCTCTTATAAAGACGGACGTTATCAGTAACGGCGATCTTCCTCCTTGGAAGCCTCGTAGATCTCCTTGCAGGCCTTGAAGTAATCGTAGTTGAGGTTTCTGAGACGGAATGAAAGATTCTTGAGGATGAGCTCGATCTTTGCAGGGGCCGTCTTGAACAGACCTTCAAGATCCTCGGGGTGGATGATCTCAACACTGGTATTGTCTGTCTCAGCAACAGCCGTGGTGTCACGTGCTTTTTCGGAAAGAAGTCCCATCTCACCGAAACATGCGACAGGCGTAACATCGGATGTCTTAAGCTCGTTGACTCCGCCGTAGTTCTTGTAGATGCCTACGCTGCCTTCGTGGAGAATGTACATGCACTTGCCGACCTCATCCTGCTTGTAGATGATAGTGCCGTATGCATAGGACTCTGCATTGTCATTATCCTGCTGGGAAACTGCCTCAGCCGCTTCACGGAGAGCCTCAGCACTCGGACGCTCAAGTCTGATGTTCTTGGATGAGAGATAGATGGACTGCTTGATCATGGATTTGAAGAAGCCGTCATACTTGTTGCTGGAATGAGCGCTGCGTACCTCGTCAAGAAGCTTCTTAGCCTTCTCGCAATCCTGAGTCATCGACTCGATCCTGCTTCCGAGCAGCTTCATGATCGTAAGGATCTTGTCCGGATTCTGCGTGAGGTATTCGTTAAGCTCTTCAGCTGCGATCTCAAGGACCTTAACATCACCCTTTGCAACAACGGAAGTGCTGCGGGGATAAGTCTCGATTACAGCCATCTCGCCGAAATACTGGCCTTCGCTGAGGACTGCAACCTCAACCTGGTCTTCCTGCTCGTAATTCTTATAAACGGTTACCTTGCCCTCCAGAAGCTGGAAGAAGGTATTGCCGGTATCGCCTTCTTTAATGATAATGTCGCCATCGATAAATGATTTCTCGATTGAACTCATGTGTGACCCCTTTCTGTGCCAAAAAGTGTAATTAAATACATCAAATCGGTTTTATGTTTATATATTACCGATTTTATTTTTTAAGACGGCATTTGTCAATTATCAGGCAGGCAGAATCAGGTCTCGAAAACGCTTATTTTCGCCCTTTTCCCATGCGGAAAGAAGCCGGGAAGCGATACCGCCCCCCGGCATTCGTGATCATTACTCCACGGGAAAGCATACTTCCGTGACGTATTCATCCGGATTCTGTGTCTGTGCAGGACTTACGTGATAGATGTTGAACATCGGTCCTGAAAGCTTGTAGCCGTTCGCGTTGATCCACGAAATGACCGTAGCGCACGCATCAGACATCTGGTCGTAGCTTCCTTTTACGACGCAGCTTGCAACCTTCGCTGCGGGGATGGTCTTGAACTTGACGTTCTCGGTATCCTCATACTTTCCATTGACGGACATCGATACTATCAGCTCAACATTCTCTTCCTTGAACTCGTCGTCAAGGAACTCCGCGATCGCATAGCACGGTTCCGCAGGAACAAGGTTCTTTACCTCTCTTAACTTTGCCCATGCAATCCCCTCGTCTTCATAGCGGGGAACGATCATGTGCACGGTTGCCGCATACCTCTCGGGAATAGTCTTTAATGTTACGTCAAAACTCATGTTTTGCTCCTTTCTCAGCCTTTTCCTGGCTGTATCCAGAAGCATCAGTCTGTACTCCGTCAGCTTAGCCTGCTCGGTCAGTTCCTTTTCCCTGGCTGACAGGAAAGCGTCCAGCTGTTCTTTATCGTCATGGATCTCAAGGATACGCACGATGTCCGCAAGGGCGAACCCCATATCCTTCAGCGCCGTGATCCTTCCGATGATGAATAACTGTTCTTCACGATAATATCTGTATCCCGTAAGATCATCTATCTCTGCGGGCTTTAAAAGTCCGATGTCATCGTAATGGCGAAGCATTCTGATGCTGACCCTGGATATTTTTGAAAATTCTCCAATCTTAAGCATTTGTTAACCTCCATGTCGGTTGTTTTCTTGAGCTCACCACTACTCTAATCTCTGACATAATGTGAGAGTCAATACACTTTTACCGAAAAAAATAACCGAGATAATGAGATAATACACCACGGGTGGCATATGATAGAGATAACTTATCTTCAGACATTCATTTTCATCACGGCCGTATGGATCCTCATACGTGTGATCGTTGCGCTCAAAAACAAAACGGTTTCGGTCAAGCGCGAGCTTTTGCTCCTTCTCGTATACATCTGCCTGATAGTCATAGCAAGGTTCGTTTACTTCGGATTCCATCTGGTCGACGGAAAGATAGATACATTTAAGATCGATCTTTCGAGAAACGAGGATAACAAGTTAAACCTCATTCCATTCTTTTTCCTTTTCGACAGATACGACGGCTGGCTGATGAACGTCATAGGAAATACGGCCATGTTCATTCCGGTCGGAATATGCTGGCCATTATGTTTCAAAAAACTGGATAACCTCTTTAAGGTAATCGCCGCGGGAGCAGGTTTGTCACTGTTCATCGAACTGACTCAGTTGCTTAGTTTCGAACGCTATACCGATGTCGATGACCTGATACTGAATACGGCCGGGGCAGGCCTTGGAGCACTGATCTTCTTCATGGTTACGAAGATCACGGAAAAAGTCAGACAGAAGAAAGAATAATCCCGAACATATCCAAAAAGTTCAACAAGTTTAGCAGTTATTAAAAAGAGTCAGAGCCCTCAATGCTGTAGTATTGATATGTAATTTGACCAATCTGAATTCAACGGAGGATACTGCCATGAATGAGACGCTTAAGGTATTGGAAACAAGAAGAAGCTGCAGGAATTTCAAGCCTGACATGATCAAGGATGAAGAGCTTAAAGCCATCCTTGAAGCAGGCACATTTGCCCCTACCGGAATGGGCAGGCAGAGTCCTTTGATCATCGCTGTCACGGACAAAAAATTAAGAGATGAGCTCGCTGAAGAGAACCGTAAGATCGGAGGATGGAGCGAAGGTTTCGATCCTTTCTACGGCGCTCCCGTCATCCTTATCGTTCTTGCAGACAAAAGCGTTTTCACACATATCTACGACGGTTCCCTCGTAATGGGCAACCTCATGAACGCGGCTGAAAGCCTCGGTGTCGCAAGCATCTGGATCCACAGGGCAAAAGAAGAATTTGACTCTGAATTCGGCAAGAACATATTAAAGAAGCTTGGCATCGAAGGTGACTTCGAAGGAATCGGCCATTGCGCTTTAGGCTATGCCGCAGAACCCGCCAATGCTCCTGCGCCCAGAAAAGGCAACTACGTTTACTATGTCTGATAACAAAGCCACATTATGCTGGCTCGGTCAGATGGGCCTATTGGTAAAGACAGACACCACCGCCATCTGCATCGACTATTTCGCAAGCCCGATGGAAGGCAGGCTTAAACAGCCTCCCATTCCGGCTGAGGATCTGAAAGGGATCGATGCGTTCCTGGGAACGCACGATCACGTAGACCACATCGATCACGGCGCCTGGAAGATATGGGCAAAGACCAATCCCGATGCCCGGTTCATCTTCCCTGCCAAGCACATGGATAAGATCCTTTCTGACGGCATAGATAAGACCAATGCCATCGGTCTGAATGAAGGCGGCACTTATGAGATCGGAGACATTACCGTACATGCAATCGCGGCTTCACACGAATTCCTGGACCGCGGTGATGACGGTCTTTATCCGTACCTTCAGTACATCATCGAAGCAAACGGGATAAGGATCCATCACGCAGGCGATACAGTAAGATATGAGGGAATGCTTTCAAAGATCAAGTCGTTCGGAAACATAGACGTTCAGCTCCTTCCGATCAACGGCCGTGACGCAGTGCGCTACAGGAACAATTGGATAGGCAACATGACTTATCAGGAAGCGGCTGACCTCGCAGGCGATGTCATGCCTTCAATGGTCATTCCGGGTCACTGGGACATGTTTGAACTAAACGGCGAAGACCCCGGAAAATTCGCTGATTACATCGACGCGAAATACGGCAAAAAGATCGAATGCAGGATACCAAAGATAATGGAAGAAATAACATTTGAAAAGAGGAACGGCAATGGATAAGAAACTCAAAGTTTTGCTCTTGAACGGAAGCCCGAGAAAAGACGGAAACACCTCTTCTGCTCTTCATGAGATGGAAAAGATCTTCGAGCAGTCGGGTGTTGAATACGAGACTGTCCAGATCGGAAAAATGGACATCAGAGGATGCGTTGCCTGCGGGTCATGTTCTCAGACAGGCAAGTGCGTTTTTAATGACGTCGTAAACGAGATCGCAGCCAAATTCGAAGCCGCCGACGGTCTTGTGATAGGCTCTCCCGTATATTACGGTTCAGCGAACGGAACGCTCATGTCCGCTCTTCAGAGGCTCTTCTACAGCACGCATTTCGACAAGAGCTTCAAGGTAGGAGCAAGTGTCGTCAGCGCAAGAAGATCCGGCTGCACCGCTACCTTCGATGAGCTCAACAAGTTCTTCACCATCAGCAACATGCCCGTTGCCTCAAGCCAGTACTGGAACAACTTCTACGGAAGAGAACCCGTCGAAGGCAAGGCAGATGAAGAAGGCCTCCAGGTAATGCGGGCACTTGCAAGGAACATGGTGTTCCTTATGAAGAGCATAGCATCCGGCAAAGAACAGTTCGGTCTTCCCGGAGGCGAAGAAGACCGCGTATGGACAAACTTCATGAAATAAGGAACTTCAATGAAGATCGTTGTATTAACAAAAGGCCTGGAACAAAAGCATAAGGATCTTATCTGCGCTTCAGCGGAAAAAGCAAATGCGGAAGTATGTTTTGCAGAGTCTGAAAATGCTTTCCCGGAAGGATTTGAAGACCCTGACGTCATATACGGATTCGGTGTGAAGACCGCAAGAACGAACCCGAAGCTCAAGTGGCTCTGCGTTCCGTCAGCGGGCGTCGACTATCTTATGAAGCCTGATTCTTTTGCAAATCCGGACTGCATACTGACCAATTCCGCAGGTGCTTACGGCGTATCCATAGCAGAGCACATCATCGCAGTCTCGCTCATGATGATGAGACGTCTGACGGAATTCTATCTGAGATCGAGCAGCGGTGAATGGGACACTCCCAAGCTCCAGAAGTCTTTGAAGAACTGCAGGATCACGGTCCTGGGCACCGGCGATATCGGCTGTACTTTTGCAAGAAGAGCAAAGTCTTTCGAACCCTCCTCTCTTACAGGCATCTGCAGGAGCGGAGTTTGCAGCGAACCGGTTTTCGACAGGATATTTAAGATCGGTGATCTTGATAAAGTCCTTCCTTCAACAGACCTTCTTGTAATGAGCCTTCCTGCCACTTCCGAGACAGAGAACATCCTTTCACGAGAGAGGATAGATCTTCTTCCCGAAGGAGCTTACGTCGTCAATGTCGGAAGAGGATCCGCGATAGACGAGGACGCGCTCGCAGACAGCCTGGACAGCGGAAAACTGGGCGGCGCGGCACTCGACGTTTTCAAGACGGAACCGCTCCCTTCTGACAGCAGGCTCTGGCATACAAAGGGGCTTCTCATCACTCCGCATGTGGCGGGTAATCTCACGGTCGAATACACGATGGACAGGAATGTGGAGATGTTCTGCGAGGATCTTTTGGCCTATGCTCAGGGACTCCCCATGAAACATGTTGTCGACAGAAACAGAGGATACTGATATGGCAAACGTAATGGTGACAGGCACGGGTAGATCTTATGCATTAGGTTACAATCTCGCCCTGAGATATCTCGAAGGCGGAGATACGGTAATCGCAACTATTAGAAAACCGTCTCCCGAGATCGATGAACTCAAGGAAAAATACGGTGACAAGCTCATCGTCGTCACCATGGATCTTCTTGATTCGGGATCTGTCAATCTAGCAGCTGAGAAGGTGGCACAAAAGACGGATCACATAGACACTTTGGTCAACAACGCGGTCGGTGTATCACCTGATTGCGACAAGGGGTTTTTCGAAGCGGATCTCGACCTGATCCCCAGGACAGTGGACATAATCGCAGTAGGCACGATGCGCGTCATCAAGGCTTTCTATCCGCTGCTGATAAAGGCTCCGGGCACTGCACTCATAATGAACATATCATCTGAAGCAGGCAGCATCGAAAAGTGCTACAGGACAAACATGATCGATTACGGCATGGGAAAGGCCGCGCTCAACATGGCTACCATGAACCTCTACAACACATTTAAGGACGACCATAAAGTCAATATCTTCGCAGTTCATCCGGGATGGATCAGAACTGACGGCAACCCGGATAATCCCGCTCCGCTCTCGTCTTACGAAGCCGCGGGGATCTTAAAGGATCTGTTCGAAACGAGATGCGAAGACTTTACGGGCCACAGATTCATTACAAACGAAGGCGTTGATTATCCGTTCTGACGGGCCGTCTGACGTCTCTTCTCAAGAGTCTTCCCGAAGAGCAGATCAGCTGTCTCCGGGAACCTTTCATAGACAACTTTAGTACCCTCTTCAGTGATGCCGCCCTTGGTCGCGACCCTTGTTACGACGTCTTCAAAAGTCATGTCTTTCTGAAGCATGAGATCGCCGGTGGCACTCATGGTCTGCAATACCATCCGAACTATCTGATCGTCAGGGATCGACGTGTGCTTTTTCGCAGACGTGCATATTACGTCAAAGATCGAAGCGATGAATCCGGGCATGCAGCTGACAAGCTCGGAACC
This sequence comes from uncultured Clostridia bacterium, assembly GCA_946407705.1. Classification (GTDB taxonomy): domain Bacteria; phylum Bacillota; class Clostridia; order Saccharofermentanales; family Saccharofermentanaceae; genus Saccharofermentans. The sequence goes on from CAMJPC010000001.1 coordinate 387,900, forward strand.
CATTCCCATCTCATTCTCGGGCAGCTCGATGACATTTCCGAAGGTTGAGAGGAGTTCTCTTAGTTCAGCTTTTTTCTCTTCATCCACCCTGTCGTCAAAGCAGACCAATGTCTGCGATCTTCCGATCTCGGCGGTGAGGCTCGGAATGACCTTTGCGGTCTTCCCGCCTATTATCTGATGGATCGTATCGAAGGAAACGCTTCCGTTTAATGAGACGACAAGACTTCCGGGCTCTACGCTGTCCTTTATCTCTTCAAGAACAGCTTTGAGATCTGCAGGACGTACGCATACGAAAACAATGTCAGACGAAGATGCAACTTCCCTGTTGGTCCCGATTTCCGCGATGTCTTTTACCTCATCCAGTTTTCCGGCAGTCCTGTTGGATACAAAGAGTTCTTCTCTTCCCAAATGACCTGCTTCAGAGAATTTCCAGAGAAGCATCTTTCCCATGCTTCCGTAACCGATAATGCCTGCTTTCATGTTCTTGCTCCGTAAAATATTATTATCTTTTAGTTATAAAAAGCATAATAACATTAGAATAGCCGATTGATATAATTATGTCGTATTAACCGACCGGTTATTTGGGGAGGAAAAATGGATCACAAAGAAAGAATGCTTGCGAACCTGCCTTACAAAGCCTGGCTTGACGGCTTAAGCGAAGAACGCATGGAGAACAAGAAAAAGATCTTCAGATATAATCACATGGAGCCCGGCAATCCTGAAGAGAAGGACAAGCTCATCAAGGAGATCCTCGGCAAGACCGGTGATTACATCAACATTGAAGCTCCTTTCTATTGCGACTACGGTTATAACATTGAGATCGGCGAGAACTTCTTTGCCAATTACAACTTCACGGTCCTTGACGTAGGCAAGGTCAGGATCGGAAAGAACGTCCAGATCGCTCCCAATGTCTCGATCTACACCGCAGGTCATCCCCTCCATCCCGACAGCCGCAATTCAGGTTATGAATACGGAATCGACATAACGATCGGTGACAATGTCTGGATCGGCGGCAATACCTGCATCATGCCCGGCGTCACGATCGGAGACAACGTTGTCATCGGTGCCGGAAGCGTAGTGACAAAAGACATTCCCGCTAACATGATCGCAGTTGGAAATCCCTGCAGGGTCATCAGGGAAATAACCGAAGCCGACAGAGACTACTACTACAAAGACAGAAAATTCGACGTTGACGATTACAAGTGAGATAAACGGTTATGACGGAAAGCATGAGAAAGCTTAGTACAAAAGCCCTTATCAGAGCAGTTGTAATCCTCCTGTTCATGGCTTTTGCGGCATGCTTTTCGATGCCTCTCAAGGTTCATGCGGATGAAGCGAAAAAGGTACGCGTCGGCTGGCACGAACAGCCTCACTTCATCAAAGACCAGTATGGAAGAAAGTCCGGCTACTCATATGAATATCTGCGCAAGATCGTTGCTTATACAGGCTGGGAATATGAGTATGTCGAAGGCACCTGGTCCGATCTCATGGAAATGCTCAAGAAGGGCGAGATCGATATCCTAAGCGATGTTTCCTATACCGAGGAACGCGCAAAGAGCATACTTTACCCTACCATTCCCATGGGCACGGAATCCTATTACCTGTATGTTTCCGCCGACAACAAAGAAATATCTTCCAAGAATCTTTCAACGATGAACGGAAAGCGTATCGGCGTAACGCAGGGCACGGTCCAGAAGGATTTTCTTGCAGACTGGATCAAGAACCATGGGATCAATGCCGAGATAATCGAGATGAATTCCAACGAAGACGAAGCGATCAAACTGCTGGGTTCAAAGTACGATGCATTTGTCACGATGGATACTCACGATTCATCTGCTGATGTTGTTCCCGTATGCAAGATCGGATCATCCGAATTCTATTTTGCGGTAAACAAAAACAGATACGATCTGTTAAGCGAACTGGATACGGCTTTAAATAAGATCCAGGAAGAGAACAGTCACTACGATCATCAGCTGTACGACAAATATCTCAAGAGCAGCAATACCAACAAATACCTTAGCACCGGCGAGAAAGACTGGCTGAAAAGTCACGGTAAGATCAGGGTCGGATACCAGGATAACTATCTGGCTTTCTGCGCAAAGGATCCGGCCACCGGCAAACTGATCGGTGCTCTGAAAGACTACCTCGATTATGCTTCAAATGCATTCGCTGATATAAATCTCGAGTTCGAAGCCATATCTTATCCGACCGCGTCTGCCGCGATGGAAGCTCTGAAGAACGGCGAGATCGACTGCGTCTTCCCTGCCAATCTCACCGATAACGACTCTGAAGAAATGGGACTCGTAATGACTCCTGCTATGATGAGAACGGAGATGGATGCCGTCGTCAGGTCATCCGAACAGAAAGAGTTCCTCCGCAAAGAAAATATCATAGTCGCAGTCAACGAGGGCAACACCAACTATGACATGTTCCTCGCTGATAATTATCCGAGCTGGCAAAGAAAGTATTTTAAGGATACTCCCGCAGGTCTCGATGCGATCTCAAAAGGCCAGGCAGACTGCGTGATCATAAGCAATTACCGGTATAACAACATTTCGAAGCAGTGCGAGAAACTCCATCTTTCAACCGTCTACACAGGCGTTGACATGGATTACTATTTCGCTGTCCGTAAGGGAGACACCGAACTCTATTCGATCCTTGTGAGAGTGATAAAAGCCGTACCCGATTCTGTGGTAAACTCTTCACTTACCTACTATTCGACTGAAGACGTCAAGTTAACTCCCGGTGAGTTTATCCGTGAGAACATCATCATCATCCTCATCGTGCTCATCATCATCCTTCTCATCATCTCCATCCTGCTCCTTAACAGCATCATGGCAAACAAGAAGGTCATCGAGAAGGAGCATCAGGTCAAGGCACTTAACAGAAAAGCATTCGTCGATTCACTCACATCCGTGCGCAACAAAGGCGCGTATACAGAATATGTGCAAAAGCTTCAGGAACGTATGGATAACGATGGCATCTTTGCTCTTGCGATCGGCATATTCGACTGCAACAACCTGAAGACGGTCAACGACCGTTACGGACATGACAAGGGTGACATCTATCTGAGGAATTCATGCCAGATTATTTGTAAGGTCTTTGATCACAGCCCCGTATTCAGACTCGGCGGAGATGAGTTTGCGGTATTCCTGATGAACGACGATTTCACGAACAAAAATGAATTGGTAAATCTTTTCGAACAGAGGAAAAACGAGATCAATTCAAAAGCCGGTGAAGACTGGGAAAAGATAGACATCGCCTACGGCATTGTCGATTACGATCCCGAGACCGACAAAACACTCGAAGACACCGTACGCCGTGCCGATCAGGCCATGTACGAGCATAAGCGTCTGGTAAAAGCGAAAAAGTCTTTATAACAGTCACCGCAACATTTTCTTCCCCCGGGCGGTATAGATGGTATAATCCTTTTTGAAATAAGATACGGGGATAAAACCATGGGCATTAACCAATCCGCAAAGCACTTGATCGTAAAACGCTTAACGGCGCTTGTTCTGGCTGTCAGCCTTATCGCCTCGATATCGGCGTGCGCCGGCAATACCGGATCAGAAAGCACCGCTGACGAGAACAGCAGAAAAGAGAGCCTCAATCAGGTTTTGGTCGACAAGAAGATCCACGTCAAGATCAAAGAGATGCTGGGTGTTGACATAAGTGACGACTATATCGACGGTGCGGAAATGTCTGTCGACAAGTCTGCTGACTCCTACGGAAAGGTCAAGATACAGATCAAGGAAGGCAAAGATGCCGAGCTGTTACAGTATCTCGAATCCACTCTCGGCAAATTCCAGGAGATCGATGCCAATCAGGTTCCGCGTTATCAGGATCATCAGTATGCAACGGAATTAAAGCAGATGCATACGATCAAACACGCCGTCACCTTTAAGTCAGGTACTTTCGTAAAGAGCATAGACATCAATGTTTACATGGCAGAAATGAGCGGCTATAAGTTCCTGTTCATCTTCGGATAAAGAGGCTCCATACTACAGCGTTCAGGGCGGATACTATCCATTTCACTCTAAAATCACGAACAATCACGGAAGAAAACAAATAAACTGTTCTCATGAGGAATTCTATAGTAAAGCTTTTCGCTGTCTTATCAGCCATATGCATTCTGTCCGGAGCATCATCCTGCAGCAGGCAATCTTCTACCCCGCCTGATACTTCAATAACCGTAACAGCCGTGCCATCAGAGAGCACAGACGAGACTACCACGGAATCCGAGACCGAATCGGAAACAGAATCGGAAACCGCAACGGAAGAAACGTCCGGATCAGAGACAGAGACCACTACCGAAGAGACCACCACTTTGAAGGCAACTTCAACTCCTACTGCCAAGCCCACAAAGAAGCCGACAAGCAAGCCCAAAAACCTCTCACCCAAATGGGTAAGAAACCTTTCACAGGCGAAAAAGAAGGGCAACAAACAGCTCCTTATAGTTGCAGCCGACGGCATGAACAAGTCAACTGCAAAGGTATCGATGCACGAACGTGACTCCAAAGGCAACTGGATACAGGTCTTCTCGGTAACCGGATATGTCGGCAAAAACGGCATGGTCCAGGACAGCAAGAGAGTCGAAGGCAGCAAGAAAACCCCGATCGGCGTTTATAAGTTCAACAAGGCTTTCGGCATCGCTAAAGATCCCGGATGCTCCTTGAAATACACCAAGGTCACCGACGATCTGTACTGGTCCGGCGACAGCAGAAAAGGCATGTACTATAACCAGATGGTCAGCATCAAGAAATGCCCCGATCTGGACAAGACCAAGAGTGAGCATTTGATCGATTACAAAACGACTTACCAGTATTGCCTCAACATCAGCTTCAATGAGAAAGGCGTCGCAGGCAAAGGTTCAGCCATCTTCCTTCACTGCACCGGAAGCAACAAATACACTTCAGGATGCATCGCCATTCCGAAATCCACGATGAAAAAAGCCATGAAGCGCGTAAAGAAAAACTGCGTCGTAATCATCAACACGAAGGCAAAACTCGGAGCATAATTCTCCCGTCGCACACTAAAGAAAAGGGCTGCCGCATTGATAGCGGCAGCCCTAAATAAATCTTTTATCGAGAGTGGGCGTTTATCCGGGCGATTTCCGCACAAGCGAAGCGCGGAGAGGACCTTAGCGGGGATTAACGTCCACGCGAACTTATAGAAGCGGTGTCTGGTTGTGCTGGAGTCTCTCACTCTTGTCAATGTGGATGAACACATTGTGAAGGAGGTTGACGCTCGTCAGGATGACTTCACCCTGATTCAGCTTACGTACATGCTTGATGGAGTAATCGTCGAGGTGGCTCTCAACTGCCTTGATCTCATCGTTGAGCATGAGTCTGTGAATGAGGAGCGTACCGATCTGACCGAACAGGATGGGCGAAACGTCCTTCGGGTTCTGCGTTGTCAGATAGAGGAAGATACCCTTCTTACGTCCTTCTCTTGCAACGAGGGTAAGACCGCCGTGGAACTCTCTCTCGGAATACTGTGACTTGGCGTATCTGTGAACCTCATCGATGAAGAAGATGAACGGGTAGATGTTGTCCTGCTGGATAACGAAGTTGCATACGAGGTCGATGACCATGCCGCCGATACCTTCTGCGGCACCGAGCATGGATGTATCGATATAGAGGCTGACCTCAGGCATGTGGATGAAGTCATCGATTGCCTCGAGGAGATTGTACATTGAAGGATCGTTGGAGAAGAACGAGAGCAACCTTGTGTTTGTCATCTGATACTGGATCTTCTGAATGAGAGGGTTGTTCGCGTTAGCCTTGAGCATGTCGTAGCTGTACTTGAAGTTGTAGTTGTCGTCTCTTGCAGGCTCGGATACGGACTCAGCCTGGATCTGCTCAGGAAGGAGCGAGATGTCGAACTCTGTGTCGTTTGCGCCTACTGAAGCGAGAGCTTCCTGGACTTCCTCGATATCTTCACCGACCTTGTAGAAGCACTTGTCCTGACCGGTCTTGTGCATGTAACGGAGGGATGTAATAGCCTCAGCGAGGATAGCGCCCTGGCTGTTGGAAGTAGTCTCGAAGAGTCTCTCCCACTCCTGCATCGTAACCTTACCCGGAGAGATCGTGGTATCCACACCGAGGGTGAGCTTTGTGATCTCGTTGTCGGCGAATGCGTCCCTGTACTCGCCGGTAGGGTCGATGATCAAAGCCTTACGCTTGGTGGAAACGACCTTATCGAGGATCGAGAGAGCAGTTGTGGACTTACCGCTGTTCGTAGCACCGATGCACATGACGTGACGGTTGAACAGTGTGCTGGGCTTTAATGTAACGGGAGCTGCGGTCCTGTTCAGATATCTTCCGAATGAAGGGAGTCTCTCCTCGTCATCGTGGGAGAACTCGAGGGAATGGAGGAAGATCTGATATGCAGCATCAGGAGCAAGGTAAACCTTATCGAGGATACCGAGCGTCTGGAAACCTGCAAGATCGAACTTGGTTCCGTCAGGTCTCATGATCGCGATGGTATCGATGTTAAGTTCCTGATAGTCAGACGACTTCTCTGCGGTAGAGGACATCTCGAATATGCTCTTTCTTGAAGCCTTGTTCTCGAAAACCTCTCCGAGGAAAAGACCCAAAGTCGACTGGATGATTACGAAATAGTTGATGGTGTTAGGCAGGAAGGAATTGGTAAACCTTGATCTGTCAGACATGAGTTTTACATTATCGACCTGCGCAACGCAGCAGCTCCTGTAAACCTGTGTGACCTTGCCAATGTAGAAATCTTCTACGTTCTGCCCGTTGTACAGCTCTTCAATTGTCATACGCTTCTCCTGTTGCTTGCCTGCAAAGTAACTAAAGTGAGTTCGGATGATCACACCCAGACTCTTAACCTCTGAAAAGCAGTATAGCACATTTTTGCGCCCGTTGATTTAAGGATTGGTGAATTACTTAAAATAGATGCGAAAAAGATATTAACGTCTTATGACCCGAAGACCCAAAAGTGTGAAATGCCAAGCCATTCACGGACCCAGTATGCCGGGATGAGGTTAATATCCGTCATGGAGGCGGCTGATGTCACCTCCCCTGCCCCCTGTGATCTCGCCATCAGGGATGCCCTGTAGACATGGAACTCAGAGGTAGCTATCGTGATGTCCCTGGAAAGGCCCATGGAATCGGTTATCTCAAATGCGTTTTTGATATTTTCAAACGTAGAGGTCGACTGGTCTTCGACTATGATCCTGTCTTCGGAGATGCCCCTCTTGACCAGATATCTCTTCATGCCCTCGCCCTCCGAGATCACCTCGTCATCACCCTGACCGCCTGTCACGACGACCGGGATGTCCGGATATTTCACAAGAAGATCGTAGGCGATGTCAAGCCTCTTCTTAAGCATGGGAGACGGTTCCTCGCCCCACAGCTGGCAGCCTAACACGACCACCATGTTCGGCTTTTCGGGACGGTTAAGGCATGCCCTTATCATGTTGAAAGTAAGGAACGCCGCATAGCAGAAACAAAGTGCAAGGAATGCTGCCAGGACCCTAGTGATCACCTTGCCGCCCTTGGATCTCCTGAAGCCTTCGGTCTTGTCCCAGAAAACGGTGACGAGCAGTAAAACGCCCGATATCAAAAGTCCTGCTATGTTGCCGGAATTGAACACCGGAAGTGTTCCGAGAAACGCCAGCATTGTAATGATCTCAAGAACGATAAGAACGATCCTGAATGTCTTATGTCCACCGGTTTTGGTCAAGTCAAAACCTCCTTCCTTTCGATTAGATATTATCATTCATGTCCCCAGGCTTTGCGGCAAAACTCCACGCAAAAGGCAGTTCAGGCATGAATGTATTGAAAATGTAACAGTCAATTGGGCTGAATACATCACGAAAAATTAACATTTTGTTTGCTTTGACGATTTTCATGCTTGATAAATCTGTTGTAACCTTTTAATAAGGAAAATGGCTTATGAGAAAAAAGATCGCTGTATTTGTAAATGGTTACGGTATGGAACCCCTGAATGCTACGCTCCGGGGCATAAAGCGGTCTGAGTCTTTTTCCAACTATGATTTTTTCATTTTCGTAAGCTACGCATCCTACGATACTCCCGACAACTATAACCAGGGCGAGCTCAACATCTACTCCCTCCCGAAGCTTAAGGATTACGATGCCGCGATCGTTTACACGAACGCGCTCAACAGCGTTGAGACAGGAATCGCCATCGTAAAGCGCGCGGTCAAGGCAGGCATCCCCGTCATCAGTATCGGAATCGATATCGAAGGAAGCATCTGCATAGACATCGATAACATCACAGGCATGAGAGAGATCGCAGAGCATCTCATCGAAAAGCACGGCGTCAAGAGAGCGGCTTTCATCGCCGGATACATCGATCACCCTGAGAGTATCTGCAGACTCGAGACCGTTAAGAAGGTTTTCGAAGAACATGATCTCAAGATCTTCGACAGCGATATCTACTACGGCAACTGGGGCAACGTGCTTACGACCGAGGCTACCGACAAGATCGCGGCAGATCCGAGCGGACTGCCCGATGCGATAATATGCGCAAACGACATCATGGCACTCGCCTGCTCCACCGAGCTTACCAGACTCGGTTACGAACTGCCGAAAGACATTCTTGTTACGGGCTACGACTGCATCTACAGCGGTCAGGCATTCTACCCGGTCCTCACAACGGTAACATCCGATTATGAGAGCATCGGGTTTAAGTGCATCAAGCTCCTTGACGCAGTCATGGAAGGCGCAGTGGTTCCCCATAAGGTCTTGATGAGGTCTAAGATCGTCATCGGCGAGAGCTGCGGATGCCACCAGGATGCGGAGTTTGATATCAGAAGACGTCAGTTCGGACGAAACACTTATTCCGAGTCTCTTGACCGTAACTATCTCGAGACGAGCGAACGTGCTCTCACCAACCTCATAACCGATTCGCCGGACTATGACAGCCTCAGGAATAACCTCAGGGCTCACTATGAAGCAGAGCACGATCTCATCGGCAACGATTTCTTCATCATCATCCATAACCTGTACATGAACAACGTCATGGCAAGTGATGAGGATGTTCACGAAGACGGCATAACCACGGCCGTTTCAACTACGGTTGCGATAAAAGACGGCAAGCTTATGGACGAGATCTCTTCGGACAGGCACAACATCGTTCCCGGTTACGATCCCGAAGCCGGAACCAACCATATCTATTTCATCATGCCGCTTCATACCGGCAGGTTTAACTACGGTTACATGATCACCTCGGATAATGCGAGGATCATGCGCGAGCATCTTGATCTTAACGCTTATCTCGAGAAGCTGATGCTCGCTTTGAGGATCCAAAGGTCCAACATCCAGTTGCGAATCTATAACGACAGCCTCAAGGAGATCTCCGAGATCGACACCATGACCGGACTTTATAACCGTCTGGGTTATGAGAACAAGGCCATCACCATCTATGAAGACAGCGTCAGGGGCGGCACTCTTCTCATGGTAATGTTCATCGACATCAACCTGATGAAGCGCATCAATGACGTTTTCGGACACATGAACGGTGACGCGGCGATAAGGCTTACGGCGAGCGCGATCAAGTCCAATCTCAAGAACGACATGATCGGCGTAAGGTTCGGCGGAGACGAGTTCATCGTGATCGGTAGCGTTGACACTCCCGATGAAGCCGAACAGCTTAAGGCAGCCATAAACCTCTCCATCGACAAGGTAAACAAGGATGGCATCTGGCCGTTCAGACTCTCGATAAGCTCGGGTTACATCTTAAGCGACAAGGATTCAAAGAAGCCTCTTTCCGAGTATATTAAAGATGCAGACAATCTCATGTACGAGACAAAGAAGAAGCTCCATGCGGAGCAGGGTGATCAACGATAATTAGAAAGGAATGCCTATGGACTACTGGAACGGTTTAAAGATCGCAGAAGAGTTTTTCAACGAATACGGCAAGCCGATGCTTGACGAGAAGTTCCCCGAATACAAAGACAAGATTGCCGCAGGCCTTGCAGGTCAGGGCTCGGAATGTTTCGGTTATGACGACGCCGTCTCCAGAGACCATGACTACGCTCCGGGATTCTGTCTCTGGATCCCCGAGTTCCTCAACAAGAAGATCGGCGACGATCTTCAGAAAGCTTATGACGAACTTCCGATCAACGATTTTCTCGAAAAGCATAAGGAAGAGATCGGCCTCGAGCCCGGCGCAAGCCTCATGACAGGTGCAAGAAAGCACAGGGTCGGCGTTCACAGCATCGAGGAATTCTATACGGAGCGTACCGGTATCGAAGGCTTCCCCGAGAAGACCGAAGACTGGATCGAGACACCCATGATGTATCTCGCCGAAGCCGTCAACGGCAAGGTCTTTACGGATCCGCTCGGCAAGTTCACCGCCATCCGTGAGGCATGGGCAGGCTTCTACCCCGACAGCCTCATCAAGAAAAAAGTTGCCGCTAACTGCGGCATGGCCGGCAAGACCGGACAGTTCAATTACGAGCGTTCGATAAAGCGCGGCGACATTCAGGCTGCCCACGACTGCTGTGAGGAATTCATCCACAAGGCATCCGCTGCCATCTTCCTTTTGAACCGCACATACATGCCTTACTACAAGTGGCGTGCAAGAGCGATGAAGGATTTCAAGATCTGCACCGAATCCGTAAAGCTCATGGAAAAGCTTACGCAACTCAACGAATCCAAGCACGAGAAGAAGACCGAACTGATCGAGAAGATCAGCATGGACATCATCAAGGAACTCACTTCAAGAACATGGTCATGGGGTTACAGCGACTATCTGCTCGATCACGCCAAGAACATCATGACGATCATTCCTGACCGTGAGATAGCTTCCTGGAATGTTTTCGTAGGCGAAGACTGATTCAGATCCCGTTATCCGTTTTTATCTGTTCGTCGTTTACCGCGGCGCCTTTCATCTTGCCCTGCCATACCAGAGACAGGATCGAAAGCACAAACGGAAGCGTGGATACCAAGACGGCCATTATTATCGCGATACCGAACACGCTGTTATAGATCGCGATTATTACGAGGATAACGGCTCCGATCATGAGGAACGAGTGAAATATCAGCCTTACGATATCAGCCGTTCTAATTATCTTTACTGTCTTTAACGGTTCTTCGCATTTCCTGGCGCGCCTGACCGAGATGAATCCGAACACCGCCGGCACGATGAGCGTCAAAGCGATAAGCATTACGATTATCCCCAAGATCACCAGCACGACCGAAAGAAGACCCGTTGCGAACATGCCGCCGGCCTTTGCGATGCTGATGGCAATGTTTACCGCATCGTCCTTATGAGTCAGTTGAGAATTGGCGATCTTATCGATGCCCTTGCTTACGGCATTGCTCCATACGAAGAGCTTTACAGAAAGCCAAGTCGTTGCTCCGGTGCTGATCATGTCGATCAGCGATGAGCAGAGATTGAATCCTTTGATGGTCTCGAGCCTGGTCATAGATCAGCTCCTCCTGTTCCCTTTTTCCATTTTATTATTATAAATCACGAAGGCCTCTGACGCACATATATATGGTAAAACAGAAGACATGTAACATTGTTACAGTTTCCGGGAAGAACAATGTTAACAACAGATTTGACAAAAATAACCTTGACAAAAAGCCACCGTAACTATATCTTTTACCCAATAGATAAACCGTAGATTCGGAAGTAAAGATGTTTCGTGCACTTACAGAGAGTCCCGAGAGCTGAGATGGGATGGTACGCAGTTCATCATAATGGTCCGATGAGGGCACAGTCAAAAGAAGCCATAAGGCGACTGAGTATTCTGTGACGGGTGGCACCGTTAAAAGGCCCGGGGTATGTTGGTACTCTAGTAAGTGCGCAAGAGATTGTGAATCAAGGTGGCACCGCGGATTATTGTTTAATTCGTCCTTGGAGAAGAAGCTGGTTCTTCTGCCGGGGACTTTTTTATTGCCCGGAAAAAGAACCTCCGAAACGGTAAGACAACAAGGAGGAAAACAAGATGAATTTCTATCCGGGCAAGGACGAGATCAAAGACATTCTCGCCACTAATCCTGAATACAAATGCGCTCCCGTAAGATGTGAGATCATGTCTGACATCAGGACGCCCATCGAGGTGCTTAAGATAATAAAAGGTTTATCCAAGCACTCATATATTCTCGAATCCGTCGAGAATCAGGAACGATGGGGACGCTATACCTTCTTGGGTTTTGACCCCACTCTCGACATCACATACATGAACGGAACTCTCGAGATCAACGGTGAGAACCGCAGCGAGACGATCGAGACTGACGATCCCGGCAAATACATGAGAGAGATCCTCTCTGAATACAAGTCTCCCGTGATCAAGGGAATGCCTTCCTTCACAGGCGGTCTTGTAGGTTATTTCGCTTACGATTACATCAAGCACGTCGAAAAGTCCCTTGATCTCGAATGCGTGGATGAAGGCAACTTCAAAGACTGCGACCTCATGCTTTTCGATAAGGTCATCGCTTTCGACAATCTCATGCAGAAGATCATATTTGTCGGAAACGTAAGAGCTGACGACGTTGACAGCAGCTACGATGAGACATGCAGGGACTTAGAAAAGATCGCGGACATAGTAATAAACGGCAAACCAACTGATGAACCTTCCGGAAGACTTCTTTCCGAGGTAAGGCCCCTTTTCGACAAGGAAAGATACTGCGGGATGGTCGAGAAAGCCAAGTACCACATCAAGGAAGGCGACATCTTCCAGATCGTTCTTTCCAACAGGCTTGAAGCTGACTACGAGGGCTCCATGCTCAACGTTTACAGAGTACTCCGTACGCTCAATCCCTCCCCTTACATGTTCTACTTTTCAGGCACGGACGTGGAGGTTGCAGGCGCATCACCTGAGACACTGGTCAAGCTTGAGGACGGAGAACTCTACACCTTCCCTCTCGCAGGCACACGCCCCAGAGGAAAGAATGACGAAGAAGACAAGGCGCTTGAAGCTGACCTTCTCGCAGACGAAAAGGAACTCGCAGAGCACAACATGCTCGTTGACTTAGGCCGTAATGACATCGGAAAGATCGCGAAGTTCGGCAGCGTTGAAGTAATGAAATATCATTCTATCGAGAGATTCTCACACGTAATGCACATCGGCTCTACCGTCAGAGGCAAGATCAGGGATGACAAGGACGCGTTCGACGCGATCGATGCCATCCTCCCTGCAGGAACTCTTTCGGGCGCTCCCAAGATCAAGGCATGCCAGCTGATAAACGAGCTCGAAAGAAACAAGCGCGGCATCTACGGCGGCGCGATCGGATACATCGATTTCGGCGGCAATCTTGATACTTGCATCGCGATAAGGCTCGCTTACAAGAAGAACGGCAAGATCTACGTAAGATCGGGCGCAGGCATCGTATACGACTCCGTTCCCGAGAAGGAATATCAGGAATGCATCAACAAGGCAGCTGCGGTCGTCAAAGCGATCGAGAGCGCCAACGAGCTTTAAGGAGGGCAACAGAATGATTCTCATCATCGATAACTACGACAGCTTCTCCTACAACCTCTATCAGATGGTCGGATCCATCGATCCTGACATCAAGGTCATCAGAAACGACGCGATGACTGCCGATGAAGTGCTCGCATTGAATCCCAAGGCGATCATCCTTTCACCCGGTCCCGGACGCCCGGCTGACGCAGGCATCTGCGAAGAGATCGCAGTAAAGGCCGCTGGCAAGGTCCCTGTTCTCGGAGTATGTCTCGGACATCAGGCGATCACCGAAGCATACGGCGGCGTGGTCGGATACGCAAAGCAGCTGATGCACGGCAAACAGTCCAGAGCCGAGATTGATGTGAGCAATGATCTTTTCAAGGGACTGTTCATCGAGATCGATGTCGCAAGATATCACTCGCTCGCCGCCGAAGAAGCATCGCTTCCCGATGTGCTCAAAGTAATAGCGAGGACGAAGGACGGCGAGATAATGGCGATCAAGCACAAGGATTACGACATCTACGGACTTCAGTTCCACCCCGAATCGATCCTTACACCCGAAGGTAAAAAGATATTACAGAATTTCATTAACATAGCTGAGAGGAGAACAACAAAATGATCAAAGAAGCAATCGAAAAGATCGTAATGAAGCAGGACCTTACTTACGAAGAGGCATACACCGTCATGAACGAGATCATGAACGGAGAGACTACACCTACGCAGAACGCGGCATTCCTCGCTGCACTTTCCACAAAGAGCGCTAAGGCTGAGACGATCGACGAGATCACAGGCTGCGCCAAGGCAATGAGAGAGCACGCAACACCCCTCGATCATCCCGGAATGAAGACGCTCGAGATCGTAGGAACAGGCGGAGACCGCGCAGGAAGCTTCAACATCTCCACCACTTCCGCATTCGTTGCTGCAGCAGCTGGCGCAAACATCACCAAGCACGGCAACCGCGCAGCATCCTCCAAGTCAGGCACCGCCGACTGCCTTGAGGCACTCGGCGCAAACATCGCGCTTGAGCCCGAGCAGTGCTCCGCGCTCCTTAAGGATGCAGGCTTCTGCTTCCTTTTCGCTCAGAAGTATCACTCATCAATGAAGTATGTCGGCGCCATCAGAAGAGAGCTCGGCTTCCGTACGGTCTTCAATATCCTGGGACCCATCACGAACCCCGCACATCCTGAAGGATACCTGCTCGGCGTTTACGATGAATATCTCGTTGCAGTCATCGCGGAAGTTCTTAAGAACCTCGGTGCCGAAAGAGCAATGGTAGTCTACGGCCAGGACAAGCTCGACGAGATCTCCATCTCCGCACCCACCACGGTTGCAGAGCTCAAGGACGGCGTCATCACACAGTATGTCATCTCACCTGAGCAGTTCGGCATGCCTTTCGGAACAAAGGATGAGGTCGTAGGCGGCACACCCGAAGAGAACGCAGAGACAACAAGAAAGATCCTTTCCGGCGAGATCAAGGGCACAAAGCGCAACGTCGTTCTTCTCAACGCAGGCTGCGCCATCTACGTCGCAGGCCTTGCAGATTCCATCGAAGATGGTATAAAGAAGGCCGGTGAAATGATCGATTCCGGCAAGGCTATCGAGACATTAAACAAGTTTGTTGATCTTTCAAACAAGGTGTAAGAAGATGAGCGATATCCTCGAGACAATTGCGGAGAGCACAAGAGAAAGAGTTGAAAAAGCAAAGCTTGTCACTCCCGAGAACGTCATCCGCGAAATGGCGGAAGCAAGATTTGCAAGTCACGGAATAAATAACTCCGTGACCTTCAAAGACGCGCTTTCAGCTGAAGGAATGAGTTTTATCTGCGAATGCAAAAAGGCATCGCCTTCAAAAGGAATAATCGCTGAAGAATTCCCCTACCTCGAGATCGCGAAGGATTACGAGGCTGCAGGAGCTTCAGCAATATCCGTGCTCACTGAACCAAAGTGGTTCAAAGGTGATCTTAAATATCTGAACGAGATATCTTCTGAAGTTAAGATCCCGACCCTCCGCAAGGACTTCACGGTATCGCCTTACATGATCTACGAGGCATATTTAAACGGAGCTTCGGCAGTGCTTCTCATCTGCTCAATCCTGGACAGAAAAATGCTTGAAGAATACATCGGAATCGCATCAGGCCTTGGTCTCGACGCTTTAGTCGAGGCTCACGACAGCGATGAGGTGAAGATGGCACTTGATTCAGGCGCTGAGATCATCGGCGTAAATAACAGGAATCTCCGCACTTTCGAAGTCAACGCTTCCAACTGCTTAAGGCTCAGAAAGGACGTTCCGGAGGATGTTCTTTTCGTTGCCGAGAGCGGAATAAAGACAAGAGAGGACATAAAGATCCTGCTGGAAAACAAAGTAAACGCGGTCCTTATCGGCGAAGCCCTCATGACTTCGCCCGACAAGAAAGCATATCTGGGCAAGCTGAAGTATGACTGATACAAAGATCAAGTTCTGTGGACTTAGAAGAGACGGAGACGTAAAGATGGCGGCATCGCTTGGCGCTGATTTTTACGGCTTTATCTTAACTGACAGATTCAAACGCTATGTCGCGCCTGAGGAAGTCGCCCGGTTGAAGCAGTACGTTTCTTCCGGCAAGACGGTCGGCGTATTTGTTGACGAATCTGTTGATTACGTCATAGGCACGGCAAAGACTGCAAAACTCGACATTATCCAGCTTCACGGATCGGAAGACGATTCTTATATAACGGAAATCAAAGAAAAAACAGGTCTTCCGGTAATAAAAATGATTAAGCCTTTGTCTGAAAATGATATAATAACGGCTCGGCAAAGCGCAGCTGACCTGATCCTTCTGGATTCAGGAGCAGGCGGAACCGGAAAAGTCTTCGACTGGTCTCTCGCCGAGAGACTTGGCAGAGATTACATTTTGGCAGGCGGACTGACACCTGATAACGCTCATGAGGCTGTTGAAAGATTAAAGCCTTTCGCAGTCGATGTCAGTTCCGGAGTTGAGACAGAAGGAACAAAAGACTTTTCTAAAATGAAAGCATTTGCCGCGGAGGTAAGAAAGATATGACAAACCCTAACGGAAGGTTCGGAATACACGGCGGACAGTACATGCCGGAGACATTGATGAATGCCGTCATCGAACTTGAGGAAGCATATAACCATTTCAAGAACGACCCTGAATTCAACAAAGAACTCACGGATCTTTTCAATAACTATGCGGGCCGCCCCAGCCTTCTCTACTACGCAGACAAGATGACCAAGGACCTTGGCGGCGCAAAGATCTACCTCAAGAGAGAAGACTTGAACCACACCGGTTCTCACAAGATCAACAATGTTCTGGGACAGGCTCTCCTTGCAAAGAAGATGGGCAAGACAAGACTCATCGCAGAGACAGGCGCAGGTCAGCACGGCGTTGCGACCGCAACGGCGGCTGCTCTCATGGGCATGGAGTGCGTTGTATTCATGGGCGAGGAAGACACCAAGCGTCAGGCCTTAAACGTTTACAGAATGAGGCTTCTCGGAGCCACGGTAATCCCCGTAAAGAACGGAACCGCCACACTCAAGGATGCAGTCTCCGAAGCAATGCGCGAATGGACTTCACGCATTTCCGATACGCATTACTGTTTAGGTTCCGTAATGGGACCTCACCCCTTCCCTACTATCGTCAGGGACTTCCAGGCAGTCATCTCAAAAGAGATCAAACAGCAGATGATGGAAGCCGAAGGACGTCTTCCCGATGTTGTCATGGCATGCTGCGGAGGCGGTTCAAATGCCATCGGTTCGTTCTATCATTTCATTGAAGATAAGGACGTGCGTCTCATCGGATGCGAAGCTGCAGGCAGAGGTATCGATACGTTCGAGACTGCCGCTACGATCAACACGGGACGCCTTGGAATCTTCCACGGCATGAAGTCTTATTTCTGCCAGGATGAGTTCGGTCAGATCGCTCCCGTTTATTCGATCTCCGCAGGTCTCGACTATCCGGGAATCGGCCCCGAGCACGCATATCTCCACGACATCGGCAGAGCCGAATACGTTCCCGTTACCGACGACGAAGCAGTTAATGCATTCGAGTATCTGTCACGTACGGAAGGCATCATTCCCGCGATCGAATCCGCACACGCGGTTGCACACGCGATCAAGATCGTTCCTGAGATGGACAAAAATAAGACAGTAGTCATCACGATCTCCGGAAGAGGCGACAAAGACTGTGCGGCCATCGCAAGATACAGAGGAGAAGATATCAATGAGTAATATAGCTAAGGCATTCGAGAACGGAAAGGCATTCATTCCTTTCATCACATGCGGAGACCCTGATCTCGATACGACGCTCAAGATCGTAAAAGAAGCAGTAAGAGCAGGCGCAGATTTGATCGAACTCGGTATCCCCTTCTCCGATCCCACCGCTGAAGGACCTGTGATCCAGGCCGCAAGCGACAGAGCTCTTAAGGCAGGAACCACCACAGACAAGATCTTTGAGATGGTAGCTAAACTCCGTGAAGAAGTAACTATCCCGCTTACGTTCATGACATATGCAAACGTCGTTTTCTCATACGGCGCCGAGCGTTTCATTTCGCGCTGCAAGGAAGTCGGCATCGACGGTCTTGTCCTCCCTGACATTCCGTATGAAGAGAAAGAGGAATTCCTTGATTACACAAAGAAGTACGATGTTGATCTCGTAAGCCTCATCGCACCCACATCCGAAGACAGGATCTCCATGATCGCATCCGAAGCCGAAGGCTACATCTACATCGTTTCGAGCCTCGGAGTCACGGGTGTAAGAAGCAAGATCACAACTGACATCGCAAGCCTCACGGCTCAGGTCAAGGCAGCTTCACACGTTCCCTGCGCGATCGGATTCGGCATTTCCACACCCGAACAGGCAAAGACCATGTCGCAGTATGCAGATGGTGTTATAGTAGGTTCGGCGATCGTTAAGATAATCGCCGAATACGGCAAGGACGCTCCTTCACACGTATACGAATACGTTAAGTCGATGAAGGATGCAATAAGGTAAAAATGGATAAACAGTCTTCACTCGTTGAGCGTTTCTTAAGATACGTAAAGATCGACACGCAGTCTGATGAGGAATCAGGCAGACATCCTTCAACGGATAAACAAAGAGATCTCGCGGATCTTCTGGTAACTGAATTAAAGGACCTTGGACTGGATGTCGATTACGATGAGAAGAACTGTTATGTATATGCTTATCTTCCGCCAAACGGTTCTGATACCGACCTGGGTTTCATCTCCCACATGGATACTTCCCCTGCAGTTTCAGGCAAGGATGTAAAACCTCACTTCATTCATTCCTACGACGGAAAAGATGACATTTTGGATCCCGCTGATTTTCCGGAATTAAAAGAACACATCGGTGAGGATCTCATAAGAACTGACGGAACCACTCTTCTTGGTGCTGACGACAAGGCCGGCATCGCCGAGATCATGGAGATGCTCAGCTTCTTCAAGTCCAATCCCGACGTCACTCATCACGGCATCGCAGTCGCCTTCACTCCGGATGAGGAGATCGGCGAAGGAACCGCTAATTTCGACCTTTCGAGATTTCACGCAACGCAGGCTTATACCGTTGACGGCGGCAAGTTCGGAATACTCGAATACGAGTGCTTCAACGCTGCCATGGCAACTGTTGAGATCAAGGGCAAATGCGTGCATACGGGAAGCGCAAAGGGCATCATGATAAACGCGTCGCTTGTCGCAAACGAATTCATAAATCTGATGCCGGAAGACGAGACTCCGGAGACGACTGAAGGATACGAAGGATTCTACTATCTGGACAGCATCAGATCAGACTGCGAAAACGCAAAAATGCAGTTTCTCATAAGAGATCACGATCTTGAGAGATTCGAAGCAAGAAAAGAATTCATGAAGGATGCGGCATTCACCATCAACGAGCGATACGGTTCTGAACTCTTAAGCATCTCGATCGAGGATCAGTATCCGAACATGGCTATGTATCTGAAAGATCACATGGACCTCATAGAACGCGCTCAAGAGGCCATCCGTCATGCCGGAGGCATTCCTTCAGTCGAACCCATAAGAGGCGGCACAGACGGCGCCATACTGAGTTCCAGAGGCCTTCCCTGCCCCAACCTGCCGACAGGAGGATATAACTACCACAGCCGGTATGAATACGCATCGGTACCCGAGATGCAGAAAACACTTGAAACGATAATAAAATTGGCGCGTCCGGATTAACCGTCGCGCCAATTGTTTTTGGTTTGTTTTTATTTCGGAGCCTTCGCGTGCCTGTACTTTGTAAGGAGCGGAGTCGTAACGATCTTCGGCTTCGCGTTTACGCCGGGAGCGGTAGTAACGTTGAATGTAAACGTAACCGTCTTCTTCGGCTTAAGTTCGAATACAGGACAATAAGCGACTACGAGATTCTGATATTTCGTGAGCTTGTTTTCAAGCTTGGCATTATCCTTAAAGCTCGAGATCGATCCGCCTGCAGGTCCAAAGAACCTGATCATGGCTTTCATGTTACCGTCGTGACGGCTGGTGAGATACGCGTTGCCCTTACCCTTCTTAAGCGATTCGCTGTCGATGTTGTTCTTGAGCTTAACCGTAACGGGATAAGTAACGGAACCGTTCTTATTGGTCTTAGGCTTGCCGTATTTGACGTTGATGTCCACATAGAAACCGAGTCTGTTGGCATCCTTAATGCTGAAGAATACACCGAGCTCAGGCTTTTCAGGTTCATAGTTAAGTGAACCGGAAACGCCGAGTTTCTTTACGATGGCCTCCGACTCATTGTCAGCCATCCACATCATGAAGATCCTCTCTTCACTTGCGCTCTTGACGACATCGATGATCTTCATGATCGTCTTTGCGTCAATATCCTTCATTACACCGTTGATGACTCTCTTTGCAGCCTCTGCGAAAAGACCGTTTGCCTTGTTGTCCTGCTGTCTGCGGTACTTGGCATCCTTGATCGTTCTCTTCGTATAGTACTGGAAATAGATATCACGCTGGAGATACTTGATCGAGTACTTCTCATCGAGTTTAACGCCGTTGGAGAGCTTGATGGGTCCTGTTATGGAGATCAGCTTGCCGACGATCGCAGGAGTCATGGAAATGATTCCGTTGACGCTCTTCTTGTGCTTCTTCTTATAACCGTTTGCAATGAGCTGGGCAGCTCTCGGGAAATGCGGGTTAACCGTTGCAGCCGTGAGCTTGTATCCGTACCAGTTCTTTGCGAAGAGCTGGTTCTCTCTTGCACCAATCTTGTTGACGCCCTTGTTCAGATGGGGGATTACCTGCATAACGGGCTTAAAATCACCGATGTGAAGGATTCCGTCCGTAATGGTTATCGTTCCTATGGAAGCCGGAAGACCGCCGCAGGATCTCATCTCAGCACTGTTCTGAGCAACAAGAAGGTAAATCTTGTCAGAACCGTCACCGAGAATGACGTCAATATAAGGAAGATATTCATCGTACTGCTTAAACAGTTCGTCAGCGGAATCAAGCTTCTCGGTTATCTTGGCAACCTGCTTAACATGATCCTTTAAGAGCTTGTTGGTCTTTAAGACTTCATTTGCCCTGCCGACATAAGGTCTTACCGCGTCGACGAGAGACAGATACTCTCTGATGATCTTCGTATCGATGTCGCCGGATTCCGTTTTGAGTTTGGAAAGCGGTGATCTCGTCAGTACGGATGCCGTGGGACGGAGTACGCCGGAAGAGATTTCCTTGGCGAACTTCATGAGGCTCAGGACATCTGCCTCGTTATCCTTAGCAAGCTTTCTGTATTTACTTAACTTGGCTTCGACCTTCTCGATCTTGAATGCGGGAAGCGCATTTACATCTGTAAGGAGCTTCTCGGCAAGCGGGCAGAGCTGATCGATCCCGTCAGCGAAAATAACAAGCTGCGTAGCCATCTCGGGACCGATCTTGTCCATAGAGATGTCGAGCTTCAGAGATGATCCGTTCTCGATAAGGAACTTTGCGACAGGTCTTACGAATCCGTCGGAAGTATCCTTGAGGAAATGGAGATATGTGATTATCTCGGGAGCGTTGTCCTTGGCGAGGACTCTGTATTTGCTTACCTTTGATTCAAGCTTCTCAAATTCAAATGCCGGAAGCGCGTTGAAATCATTTAAGACCTTCTCTACCGCCGGGCAGAGTTCATCGACGAGGTCCGCATATTCATTCAGGGTCTTGCCGAGTTCCGGGTCGATCTTGGTGAATGTTGATTTGCTCGGAAGTCCCTTCTCTCTGAGGAACTTGATGCCGGGCTTGAGAAGCGTATTGGATGCCTCATCCACAACGTCGAGGAACTTGACCGCCGTATTAAGGTCTTCTCCGTACTTGGGAGCCTTGTCGGCGGCAAGCTTCCAGCGCTCTTCGGAGATGATGGCACGCATCTCGGCTGAAAGTGTGTCTATCTTCTGTACGGAAAGATTTGCAGCTTCATAGTTACCCTTCTCAACATGGGTAGCAATGGCCTTGAGTTCGGTCTTAAGCGCTTCTGCATGTTCTACAAGGACGTTCGCGTCCTTGTAATAACGCATAGCTTCACGGCCTGCGAAAACGAGGCCCGTAATTAGCAAAACACCGATTACCGCTAAAACGATAAGCTTTACCGGCACTCGTTTAGTTTCTGTGTTGTTTGAATTCTTCATCAGATATCAAATCTCCAATAAATAATAAATATATATTAGACAACGGCATATTCTAACACTTGAACCTGACTCGTTCAACTCAAAAAGGGGGAAAAGGTGGGGCAAGAAAAGAGCGTTCTCTATCTAAAATGCCTAATCTGCGTCGTTTGCAGGGTCTAACTGATCCATGGCCGTGGTAGTGCCCTCGGTGATGCCTTCGGTGCTTTCAGGCATGAAAAGGACTCTTATCGTGGCAAGGCAGATCCTGATGTCTTCCGCAAAGCTTGGATTGGCAATGTACATGAGATCCATCTGGAGTTTGTCGTAAGGCGATGCGTTGTATTTTCCGTATACCTGGGCATATCCGGTGAGTCCGGCCTTGCACTGGAGCCTTAACCGGAACTCCGGCATACGCTCCATGTATTTCTCGGCGATCTCGGGACGTTCGGGCCTCGGACCCACAACGGAAAGATTGCCTGCGAGTATATCCACAAGCTGGGGAAGCTCATCGAGCCTGAATTTTCTTAAGAATCGTCCGACGGGAGTGATCCTCTCGTCGTTGACCCCGGTCGAAAGCCTTGCTATGCCATCCTTTTCGGCATCGACGATCATGCTCCTGAACTTGTGTATCCTGAAGCGCTTGCCGTTCTTGGTAAGGCGCTCCTGCCTGTAGATGACGGGACCTTTGTCTGATGCCTTAATGGCTATGGCGATAACAAGAAATACGGGTGACAGTATGATGAGACCCAGAAGCGAAGTCACGATATCGAAGATCCTCTTGGTGATGACGTACTCCGGAGCCGGCTTGTATCTTCCTGCTCTGAGCATCGGGAGATGGAAAAGATGGACCTGCTGCGCGCCGCTCATGATAACGTCGCCGATCCCCGGGATCATGTAAACGCGCTTGTCGTTATAGATGCAGTACTTAAGGATGATGTTCCTGTCATGGCTGTGGACACCGCTCAGGAAAACGACTTCTGACTCATCAAGAACATTGATGTCATCAAGGCATTCCTTAGCGGACAAAGACTTGATCACATTGAACTTGCGCTCCATCTTATATTCGGTGATTATCTCGTTCATTCCCTGACGGGAGTCATATACGATGATGGTCTTTTTCGCAGGGTACCAGTGAAAATAGATCTTCGTCGCGGCAAACGTCCACAATACCGAGAACGACAGTTGTACTGCGAAAGCCACGAGGATCGGCAATGGATTCGGTACGCGTTTCGAAAGAAACGCGATGAGAACGAAGCTCGCACCGTCTGCCATGAAGGCCGCCAAAGACTGGCTGATGAGTATTTCGCTGATCCTGCTGTGTGATATGAGGAATGCGTCGTATGTTCTTCCAAAGTAGAAATAGAGGACGAAGAACACCGCGATGACAGCCCAGTTGCCCCAGAAATAGAACGGGGACGCGGTCCTTACCGCATAAAAGAAATGCCAGACTACCACGAAAGGGATCGTCATCAGTATCAGATTACTGAGCTTGATCAATCTCAAACCGATTTCGTTAAGTGATGATCTCATGGGGACACCACCTTCCGTCAGCTTTCAGCAGGTCTGATGCCGTTATCCTTGTCGCCGTCTCTGCTGAGGAAAGTCATCGGAGGCAGTTCAACAACAGTGCCTGCAGCATCGGCCGCTTTCATGAAGAATGTCATTCCGGGATGAGGCGCATCGTTTATCGCCTTCAGCGTATGGTCGTAGAGTTCGGTTACCTTGACAGGTGCCATATAACCCTCGGGCATCAGCACGTTAAGCACGTCACCCTTGTAAAGCTTGTTTTTCTGGGATACGCGGCAAAGGCCTGTGGCAGGATCGAAAGATTCGACTTCACCGACAACGAAAGCGGGCTTGTTGTATGTCTTGCCATAATCGATCTTTGCGTCATCCATCGGGTTGTCAAAGAAGAATCCCGTATCGTAGTCGCGGTGAACTACCTTGTCCAGTATGACCAGATGGCGCGGATCGGCCTTGTATCCCTCAGGGTCTGCGCAATACGCGTCAACAGCTTCCCTGTATACCTTTGTGGTGGCTGCGGCATAGTATTCGCCCTTGATCCTTCCTTCGATCTTGAGTGAATTGACACCCGCCTTGATAAGCTCGGGGATATATTCGATCATGCAGAGATCGCGCGAACCGAAGATATATGTTCCCCTTTCGTCCTGTTCGACCGGAAGCGGCATGTCAGGACGCTTTTCCTCAACCACAGAATAGCTCCAGCGGCAAGGCTGCGCGCATGCTCCGCCGTTTGAACGGCGTCCGGTAAAGTAGTTGGACAAGAGGCATCTGCCTGAATATGATACGCACATCGCACCGTGTACGAAGGCTTCAAGTTCAAGATCCGCGGGGATCGCAGCCCTTATTGCCCTGATCTGCGCAAGGCTTACTTCTCTTGCGAGTACTATTCTTTTCGCGCCCTGTTCAGCCCAGAATCTGCAGGCTGCGCTGTTAGTGACGGATGCCTGCGTTGAGATGTGGATATCAAGATCGGGACAAAGAGTTCTCACCTTCGAAAAGATGCCGGGATCAGATACCAGAACAGCATCCGCTCCTGATTCATTTCCCACGAACCTTATCGCATCATCAAGACCTGCGAGGTCGTCCTCCGTAGGCATTACGTTCATGGTGACATAGCACTTTACGCCGCGTGAATGGGCATACGAAATGCCTTCTATCATTTCTTCTTTGGTGAAGTTTCCCGACGAAGCTCGCAGACCGTAAGAAGTACCTGAAAGATACACGGCGTCAGCGCCGTAATTTACGGCTGTCTTGAGCTTTGAGAGATCACCTGCGGGTGACAGTACTTCAACCTTTTTACGGATATCGGAAGGATTCATTACCATACCAGCTACTTCTTCTTCGTTGTCTCTGCAGGTGTTGTTTCCTCAATATCCTTGCCGGCATTCTGGTCATCGATGTCCTCACCTTGAGGTTCCTCTTCGGTGACGTCTTCGTGCTTGGTCCAGTTATCCTTATACTTGGCAACATTCTTCTGATGCGCCTTGAGATTTGTCGCGAATGCCGTTCCGCCGTCACCGGTGGCGCAGAAATAGTAATAACCGCAGCCGGGCTCCGGATAGAGAGCAGCGGAGATGGCGTCGATGCCGGGCATGCATATGGGTCCCGGCGGGAGTCCCTCATGCTTGTAAGTATTGTAAGGGCTGTCGATGGCGAGCTGGTCATCGGTATGGAGCAGGGATGTCTTCTCACCCTTAAGTTCTACCAGATAATTGATAGTGGCGGAAGAACCGAACTTCCTGAGTGACTTGTCCTTTGACTTAAGCCTGTTGTGGAATACGGCTGAGACATACATCATGTCCAAAGGCTTGCCTGTCTCCATCTGGATGATCGAAGCAAGCGTAATGACCTGATCCATAGACATCTTGAGTGCTTTGGCACGAGTGTAGTATTCGTCGTAAAGCTTGTTCCTCATGTTGCTAAGGAACTTCCTGATTATGGTCTCAGGCTTGGCGTTGACGTCGAACATGTATGTATCGGGATAGAGATATCCAGCAAGGATGTAGTCTCTTTCCTCGTTGATCTCGATCTTGGAGATAAAGTCGTAGTCGACGAACATGTCAGGCGAATTCATGCACTGATCGAATTCAGCATCGTCGAAAGTAAGTCCTGCCTTGTGGAGGATCTTCTTGACCTGGACATATGTGGCACCTTCGGGAATGGTGACCGCAACGGTAGCTGACTCGAGCGTCAGGAAGAACATCAGCTCGTCATATGAATAAGACTTGAGGAGATAGTGCGTACCTGCGACATAAGCGCCGTCAAAGCCGTTGATCTTGCTCATGAGCGAGAATACGAGCTTGTTAGTGATAAGTCCCTTCTCATAAAGCTTGTCAGCGATGTCGGAAGTGGAATCGCCAGTCTCGACAACGAGAGTCACTGCGCCTTCAGTCTCTGCCGTAACCTTGTATTTACCTTCTGCGAGACCCTTCTTGAGGGTGGTAAAACGCGTATCCTGCGAAATGACATAGTTAAATCCGCCGAAAACGCCAAGAACGGCGAAACCGAACAAAAGGAGAAGTATTACAAGTATGCGCAGAGCAACCCAGATCTTCTTTGAAAGCATTGGATCAGTCCTACGGCGTCCTCCGAAAAGCCTTTATCTATGCTCTCCGCAGGAATTCCGTTCCTGCAGAGAATCAGTCGTCTTTTTTCATTTTCGCGACGGTCTTCGCGCGGAGATCGTTGTTGAGGATCTTCTTCCTCAAACGGATGTTCTTCGGCGTAACCTCGCAGAGTTCGTCATCCTCGACGAATTCCAGGCACTGCTCCAGCGAGAAGTTGAGCGGAGGAGTAAGACGCATTGCGTCATCTGCTCCGGCTGAACGCATGTTGGTTACATGCTTCTTCTTGCAGACGTTTACCGTTATGTCATCAGGCTTGGGATTGACGCCTACGATCATGCCCTCGTAAACAGGTGTACCGGCTCCGATGAAGAGCGCTCCTCTGTCCTGGGCATTGAACAATCCGTAGGTGACTGCGGTGCCGGTCTCGAATGCTACGAGAACTCCCTGACCACGCGTTTCAATGTCGCCTGCGAAGGGCTCAAAACCGCTGATAACGCTGTTCATTATACCATTGCCCTTAGTGTCGGTCAAAAACTCGGTACGGTATCCGAGGAGTCCTCTTGAAGGGATTCTGAACTCAAGCCTTGTGTATCCCTTGGTCGGAGGAAGCATGTTAAGGAGCTCACCTCTTCTTCTGCCGACCTTCTCCATGACAGGACCAACGAAGTCCTCGGGAACGTCGATGACGAGATCTTCCACAGGCTCCTGGAGCACGCCGTCGATCTCCTTCATGATGACCTTAGGCTTACTTACCTGGAACTCATATCCCTCACGGCGCATTGTCTCGATGAGAACTGAGAGGTGGAGCTCGCCTCTTCCCTTAACGATGAATGCCTCTGTGGTATCCGTCTCCTCAACTCTCATGGAAACGTTTGTCTCGATCTCCTTGAAAAGTCTTTCTCTGAGGTGACGTGATGTAACGTACTTACCGTCCTGACCTGCAAAAGGGCTGTCGTTGACGGAGAATGTCATTGCGATGGTAGGCTCGTCGATCTTAACGAAAGGAAGCGCCTCGGGATTTGCGGCATCACAGAGAGTGTCGCCGATGTTGATGTCAGCGATGCCTGCAACGCATACGATCTCGCCGATGGAAGCGGAATCAACCTCCTCGCGGCCCAGATTGTGGAATCTGAGGAGCTTTACGACACGTGCCGTTCTCTTTCCTTCCTGCTCGAATGTAACGAGAGCAACGGTCTCGCCCTGCTTGATGGTACCTCTCTCAACTCTTCCGATACCGATCCTTCCGATGTAAGGATCAGAGTCGATGTTGGATACGAGGAGCTGCATGGGACCTTCGGGATCGCCCTCGGGGCAGGGTGTGTACTCTACGACAGTATCGAGGAGAGGTGTGAAGTCGAGCTGCTTGCCCTCTTCATATTCCTTGAGGTCGAGAGTGGCGATTCCGGTCTTGCCGGATGTATATACGATGGGGAATTCGAGCTGGTCGTCATCAGCACCGAGCTCGATGAACAGATCAAGGACCATGTCGACGACTTCCTTCGGACGTGCGTCGGGACGGTCGATCTTGTTGATGCATACGATGGGCTTGAGACCGAGTTCGAGTGCCTTGTGAAGAACGAATCTTGTCTGGGGCATCGGGCCGTCGAAAGCATCGACTACGAGGAGAACTGCGTCAACCATCTTGAGAACACGCTCAACCTCACCGCCGAAATCAGCGTGGCCGGGAGTGTCAACGACGTTGATACGTGTGCCCTTGTAATCGATGGCAGTGTTTTTAGCGAGGATGGTGATGCCTCTCTCTCTTTCGAGGTCGTTGGAGTCCATGACCTGCTCAACTACTGCTTCATTCTCGCGGTATACGCCGGCCTGCTTGAGCATTGAGTCGACGATCGTCGTCTTGCCGTGGTCAACGTGTGCGATGATGGCGATGTTTCTTAAGTTCTCGATCTTCTGTAAAGCCATGTGTAATTCCTCGTTAAAAACTTTAAAAGATGCGCGTAATATAAACCGCCTAATATTTTGCTACTCGCGCGCATATATTAGGCACTGTAATTTTTCACAAATATATGGAGATATCAATCCTCTGTGCCGTTCTTATTGCGCAAAAGCAAGCGTATCGGCACGCCTTCAAAGCCGAAATTACGGCGGAGCTGGTTCTCAAGATACCGCTCGTAAGAGAAGTGCGAGAGTTCCTTGTCGTTTACGAAAAGCGCGATCGTCGGAGGTTTTACGGCAACTTGGGTTCCGTAATAGATCTTTAGGTGCTTGCCCTTGTCCTGAGGCGTGGGAACCTGGGTTACGGCCTCCGAGATCATCTGGTTGAGGACAGATGTGGAAAGGCGCTTACTTGCATTCTCATTGACTGTCTTGATAAGCTCGAAAAGCTTGTCCACACGCTGTCCGCTCTTTGCGGAGATGAACAGTACCGGGGCATATGTCATGAATCCGAGCCTGTCGCGGATGACTTTCGTCGCCCACTCGGCAGTGCCCGTTTCCTTGGGTGCGATGTCCCACTTGTTTACGCAGATGACGGAAGCTTTTCCGGAATCGTGGGCAAGACCCGCGATGCGCGTATCCTGCTCCGTAACGCCTACGGTGGCATCGATCATGATGACACAGACGTCAGCGCGGTCTATGGCTGAAAGAGCGCGGACCATCGAATAACGCTCGATCTCGTCCTCTATCCTTCCCTTCTTGCGCATGCCTGCGGTATCTACGATCGTGAAACGACCGAGATCGTTCTCGATCTCGGAGTCGATCGCATCTCTGGTAGTGCCTGCGATGTCAGAGACGATGCTTCTGTCCTGACCCGTCATTCTGTTGGTAAGTGAGGATTTACCGACATTCGGGCGGCCTATGATCGCTACCCTGATCGACTCTTCCGCGCCGTCGTTTTCTTCTTCGGGCGGGAATTTCTCATATAAGAGGTCGAGCATCTCGCCGATGCCCAGCCTGTGTGCGGCAGAGATCGCGCAGACATCCTCCAGGCCGAGGTTGTAAAACTCATAGAATTCCGGCGGGGCATCACCGACATAATCGGATTTGTTGACTGCCACGACCACCGGACGGCCTGCTTTGCGGAGCATTACCGCTATTTCCTCATCGGCAGCCGTAAGGCCTGCCTTGAGGTCGCACATGAAAAGGATAACGTCTGCGGTCTCGATGGCGATCTCAGCCTGCAGGCGCATCTGCTTGAGGATGACGTCCTCATTGTTGCCCGGCTCGATACCGCCGGTGTCGATCATGAGAAAATCGCGGCCCCTCCAAGTGGTTTCCGCGTATATCCTGTCGCGCGTAACGCCGGGAGTGTCCGCAACGATGGA
Source organism: uncultured Clostridia bacterium (assembly GCA_946407705.1). GTDB lineage: Bacteria > Bacillota > Clostridia > Saccharofermentanales > Saccharofermentanaceae > Saccharofermentans. Next base: position 417,275 of record CAMJPC010000001.1, read on the forward strand.
CAGACGCTCGCCGTATAGGGTGTTGAACAGGCTTGATTTACCCACGTTCGGGCGCCCTACTATTGCTACAACCGGTTTGCTCATAATGATCCTTTCATGGCTCTTGTCATAAAAAAAGGCAGTGCCTTAAGTTAAAACACTGCCTTGATTTACTATTAAGTCTTGTTCAGGCCTCTTCGCCGACTTTGATAACCTGTTTTCCATCCAGGTAACCGCAGTTCTTGCAGACCGTGCGGCGAAGCATCTTAGCATGACACTGGGGACATTCAACGAAACCCGGCATGTTAAGCTTGAACAAGCTTCTGTGGCGGGCTGTTCTTGCCTTCGACCATTTACGCTTGGGATGTGCCATTTATCTTCACCTCCAATTCCTTTCTCAAACAATGCTTGAAGATAATACATTATTCTTCAGAGTTTTGCAAGAGCCTTCTTATCGAAAATGTATTTTTTATCGGTTCACCGCTATCCGGGTCCATAGTGTAACTGAATTCCAGCCCTTCATCAAGCACTGACGGGAAGTTGATGTAATCAGTCAGGATATTGACTTCTATGACTCCGAACATAGTGTTGAGAGAGCCTTTTGTGTTGTTTCCGGGCTCGAAGACCATTTTCGAGGAGACGTCTCCGCCCCTTATTACGGTGACCTGCTTTCCCTTCGCATCGCAGATAAGCTCAAAATCCGAAGCGATCTTCTCGTTCGGGTGCTTCTCGATCCACTTGTATTTCAGGATCCCCTTTTCTTCGGAATAATGTCCGTCAGCGAAAAAGGGCTCACCGTACATGCCGCTCTTTATCTGTAATACGCATTTTTCCATTATCAGATCTCCACCTCATATCTGTCAGTGCTGAAATGGGCCGTGCCTGAAGGCAGGCCTTCACCCAGGAACGGAGTTGCAACGCTCTCGAACATCCCGGGCTCGTCACTCGTATAGAATTCCCTTTTGGGCGCTACGGCTCCGTCAGCGGTCTTGCCGTCCTTGCCGAGCATGTCCCTTACGACAGAAGCAGCTGCTGCTCCCGTGTTTACCAGAGTGATCCCCTCACCCATAGTCTCTGCTATTACCTTAGCAAGGAGCGGATAGTGGGTGCATGCCATTACGAGCGTATCAATGCCCGCTTCCTTCAGGGGAGTCAGGTATTCCTTTGCGGTAAGCCTTGCGATCTCGTTGTCCCACCAGCCTTCTTCCGCGAGGGGAACAAATAAAGGACATGTCTTCTGGTATATCTCGACATTTTTCATGCCGTGCTTTAAAGCACACTGCTCAACGGCCTGCTTATAAACGCCCGTGGAGATCGTGGCTTTAGTTCCTATGATGCCGATCTTTCCGTTCTTTGTGGCCTTTATGGTAGCCTCAGCGCCCGGGGTGACCACCTCGACAACGGGAACGTCAGATCTGTCTTTTAATGCTTCATATGCGTACGCGCTCGCGGTATTACACGCGATGACTATCATCTTAACTCCCCTGGACTCAAGGAACTTCATGTTCTGAAGCGAATAACGGATGACCGTGCTCCTCGACTTGTTGCCGTAGGGCGCTCTGGCGTTGTCGCCGAAATAGATCGTGCTCTCGCCGGGGAGCACTTTCCAGATCTCGCGAAGGACGGTAAGTCCGCCTATACCTGAATCAAAAACCCCGATGGGTCTTGTATCTGCCATTATCTCTTCTTGCCTCTCTTGAGCATTACGCCATAGTCAGGCTCTATTCTAAATGATTTTCCGGATACATCAAAGTGAATGTTGTCCCTCGGGATCTTGCCAAGGCTTATCCTGCACGCGAAAAGCTGCTGGTACTTTACCTTTCCGCCGTCAATTGCCGTGAAGAACGAGTTCTGTTTTGCCCTTCCGTAATTGCCGTCACCTACGATCGGATAACCGAGATGTGCGAACTGTGCCCTGATCTGGTGCGTCCTTCCGGTAACCAGCTCGCACTCGATGTCTGATACGTCAACGCCGTCGGGACCTGCTGCCCTGTATGTCTCAAGAACCCTGTACCTCGTTGCGATCGCGAGGTCTCTCGGCTGCTTTGTATCGTGGATATAGACCTTGCCGTCCTTGGTCTTTTCAAGGAATCCGGTAACTTCGTACATGATGGTGCCGTCATCGCAGACAGTACCTTCGCCCACATTCGGAGTGCCGAGGACCAGCGCCCTGTAACGCTTGGTAACCAGACCGTCCTTGAAGAGACTTACAGCGTCTGCCAAAGCCTTCTTTTCCTTTGCGACCATTACGAGGCCGCCGGTGTTCATGTCGATGCGGTGGCAGAGTTCAGCCTCCTTGAACTTCGTCCTGCTGCGGATGAGGTCGATCAGGGTATCCTCTCCGGTGCTCTTTCCCGAGTGAACCGCGATTCCCTGCGACTTGTTTACGATTATGAGGCCGTTCGTCTCCGCAACGATCTTGAACGGTTCCTTCGTGTTTTCGGGTTCAGCCTTTTTCGCGCTGCCCTCAAATAGCTCGTCAGGAAGCCAGACTTCAACGAGCTGTCCTTCCTTTACCGCAACGTCAGAAGCCGTGCGCTTGCCGTCGATCTTAATGTCCTTGCGCTTTAACGCATGAAAAAGATCAGCCTGCTTAAGCCCCGGGAAAGCCTCCGAGGAAGCCTTTACGACGTGCTTGCCGTCCTGTGCCGCCGTTACTTTGAAACTTTTCAAATCTCTAATCTCCTCAATTAACCGTCAACAAACTTCTTTATCTCTTCATCCAAAAGCTTATAGACCTTAGCAACCAGATAACCGTCAGCTATCGCGTGATTCATCCTCACGGTCAGGGGAAGCATGAGACGGCCGTTCTCTTCCCTGTATTTGCCCCAGTTGATTATGGGCTGGAAATAAAGATACCCGTCAGGGAGCTCAACATTGAGCGAATCGTAGGACAGCCATGAGATATAGGAAGCATCGAACCAGTTCGGGTGATTGGCCGGATCCAGTCCGTACTCTCTTGTCTCCTTCGCCTTCTCAACATCGGCCAGAGCATTACCGTAGAATGTCTTATAGTCAGGATCGTAATTGGTGTAGACCGGCGTGCAGGTCTCGGTATCCTCATGGAAGACGTACTGCGTGGGGTTGATCACGTCGTAGCAGATGAGCTCATTTGTCTGCCAGAGATAAGCCATCCTGTAGTCGTCTCTGGAATTTAAGACCCTCGTCAAAAGGTAAAGGAAGTTGATGTAGAACTTCGTTCCCGAGAGCTTGGACACATCGACGAGTCTCGTGACGTCGACCCTTGATGTCATGGATACCGAACACTTGCAGTCCTCCGAGAAATGACGGAAGACTCCTTTACGGTAGTATGTTTCTTTATCTATTACTTTATAGTTCATTTTGAATCCTTCTCATTCTTTCTACGTCTCAGATATTCCCAAATACCGCAGGATACACACCCGACAAAGTAACATAATATATCTCTTATATCAAATGAAGTGCCTATTATCGTGCTCATCACCTTATTGTCCTGAAGCCCCAGCACTTCGACTATCCTGAGAAGCTGCAGTACCTCGACTGCCGCCGCGAAGATAAAAACAAACAGCGGCAGGAACCTCATCTTCTCCGGAATGAAGATCCTGATAAACGTATAGATCAAGATGACCACGAGCACATCTCCGATAAAAGGCCTTACGAACCCGTCATGGACGAACAGGCCGATAAAGACTTCAACCGTGAGAAGCACCAGTGTAGCGATCAGGTAAGGCAGACGTTTACGCATAGATAATTTATAGAAAAATAAAAACCCTCGCGGCAAGTACCGGAGGGTTATATCGTTTTGGCAGCCGAACTAGGATTCGAACCTAGACAAACGGTGTCAGAGACCGGTGTGCTACCGTTACACAATTCGGCTGTGTCGATTAACGACCAACGAAGTATAGCAAATCAGAATATGAAAATCAATATCTTTCTTTGTTATTGATCAGATTGACGGAAGCGGAGGCATCGCGCCGATCTCAGTGAGCTTGGCCCTCACCTTTCCCATGTCCTCATAGATGGGAAGTTTGTTGCGGGGATTCCTCAAAGCAAAAGCCGGATGGTACGTCGTCATGATGTAAAAACCGTTCTTCTCGATAAAGAAGCCCCTGACATCTCTCATGACCGGCTTCTCGCCGAAGAAGGCCTCGTAAGCAGTCGAGCCACAAAGAAGGATGACCTTGGGACGGACCAGCCTGAACTGTTCCGCGAGAAGAGGCTTGCACGCATGGATCTCAGAAGGCGTAGGTCTTCTGTTCTGCGGCGGACGGCATTTTGCGATGTTGCAGATGTGATAGTCGTTCTCGGTGAATCCGTAGCAGTCAATGAGATTCTGAAGAAGCTGGCCGGATCTTCCGACGAAAGGACGGCCTTGAATATCCTCCTGCTCGCCCGGAGCTTCACCGATGATCATGAGGGGAGCCTGACGGCCGCCTCTGTAGATGACCACATTGGTGCAGCCTTCCCTGAGGCCGCAGTTATTGCAAGCACGGCATTTATTCTCGAACTCTTCCCACTTTGCTTCAAATCCGTCTGCCATATCACAGGTAATCCCTTCGCGCATAATAAAGAAAATTATACTACATGATATAATCCTTTTTATGAGATTAGACAGGACTCTTGCAAATTCAGGCTTGGGCACGAGATCATCCGTGCGTTCCCTCATCGCTTCAGGCGGTGTGGCAGTCAACGGCGTAATTGCAAAAGATCCCGGCATGCAGGTCAAAGAGACGGACAAGATCACCTTAAACGGCAGCGAGATAGGAATCAAAGATAATCTGTATTTCCTTTTCGACAAGCCGGACAGCGTACTTACCGCCATGGAAGATCCCCGTCTTCCCTGCGTCGGCAACTTCATCCCGGATGAATTAAAGGGCAAGAAACTCGCGCCCGTCGGACGTCTCGACTATCACACGACAGGACTTCTCATAATAACCAACGACGGTGAACTGTCACACAGACTTCAGTCGCCCAAATACCATATCGCGAAAAGATACCGCGTCACTTTCACAGGTCCCGGCTGGACTGACAAAGAGATCAAAGAGGTCGCTTCAGGAGTCACGCTGACCGACATGGATAAGCCCGTAAAGACAGCGCCCGCCGAGCTTTCAGCGATTGAAGACAACACCGCGGAGATAACGCTTTACGAAGGCAAGACTCATGAAGTCAGAAGGATATTTGCGCACTTCGGAAAGGAAGTCACAGCCTTAAGAAGGATCTCACTTGCTAATATTGTGATCGGGAAATCAGCTGATGACACGGGTTCGATCCGTGAACTCAGTGACGGCGAGGTGGCAGGTCTTAAGTCAGCAGTCCGCCTCTAAGCACTTCTTCAAGTGAAGGATAAGACGGGATCGCGCCCTTTCTCGTGACCGAAATCGCACTGCATGCATTTGCAAACGCGATGTAAGCTTTGAGCTTGCCCGGAGCAGTGTGTTCTAAGTCTTCCTTCTTGATCCCGTTAAGCTCAAGACATCTTAAGAATGCGCCGATGAAGCAGTCACCTGCGCCTGTAGTGTCAGCAGTTATTACCTCATGTCCCGGAGCGTAAACGATGCCTTCGTTGTTAGCTGCATAAGCGCCGTCAGCACCGCAGGTATAGATGACGAGCTTGACGTTGCCCTTTAATAGCTTGGGAAGCGCAGATTCAAAGTTGCTCTCGCCCGTAAGGAACTCAAGTTCCTCGTCGGATATCTTCAAAATGTCGGGTTCGGTCATGAACTCGTGAACGACTCTCCTGAGCTCTTCTTTGTCATCCCAGAGCATGAATCTCAGGTTGGGATCGAAGCTGATGATGGCGCCGTTCTTTCTTGCCAGAAGTATCGCGGTCCTGTGCGCTTCCTTCATCGGGAAATTACCGAGCGAGACGCTGCAGAAATGCAGATAGCTGCAGTCATCAAACATGTCGGGAGTGATCTGTTCAGGCGTAAGGAGCATGTCGGCGGAAGGATTCCTGTAGAACGAGAAAGTCCTGTTGCCGTTGCGGCTGAGGCTTACGAACGCGAGAGCCGTGTTTGCAGCTCCCGTTCTGCTGACAGCGGAAGTATCGACGCCCGAATCATCCAAAGTCTTGATTATCATGTCTCCGAAAGGATCTTTTCCGAGCTGGGTTATCATCCTCGAATTGCCGCCAAGTCTTGAGAATGCGGCTGTGACGTTTGCGGGAGCACCGCCGGGAGCAGGCGAGAAATTGGATACGTCTCCGAAATCACATCCCTTTCTGTCGGGAATGAAATCGATGAGCGCCTCGCCGATCGCTACCAGAGTATTCCTTATCTCAAGCCCGAAAAGCTGTGCCTTGAAGCCTTGAACGCTTACGGACACGGTCTCGAATTCCGGATAGAATCTCGAGCTCATGACATATCTTCCACTGTTTGCAAACAGCTCGATGCTCGACCTGTCGGCAACGATGCGGATGTTGCTCAGATTGTCCATCCTGACCTTGCGCACCGTTCTTCCGCCCGCTGCCTGTTCATCCGCAAAAGACAGTTCAAGATAGCCTTCTTTGTGCCACGTGATCTTTGCCTTTCCGATCTCAATAGTACAGTCGGAATCAGGCTTTACCTCGTTTACTACAATGTCGAACGGAAGCTTATACCACCTCTCTTCCGAGCGGAGCTCAGAAGGTGAGATACGGAGCGAATAGATCTCCCTGATGGGATTCTGAAGGATTGAACCGTCAGTTGAAACAGTCAGTTCACGGGGCAAAGTAAGGCAGTGCTGCCTTCCGAAATCAACGGTCGGATTTGTGTATCCCGACTCGTTTCCCATGCCCATCCAGCCGATGAGTATCCTTCTTCCGTCAGTGGTCTCAAAAGTCTGAGGAGCATAGAAATCGAAGCCGTAATCGAACTCCTCAAAATCCTTGAGCTTACCATCTTCGACTTTGAAATAGCCGCTTGAATAGACATTCTGATATCTGAATTCTTCGTGTTTAAGTCCCTGCGGCGATACCGAAAGATAAGTATTCCCGCCGAGGTCGAACATGTCCGGGCATTCCCACATGTAGCCGAAATCCGGTACTGAAAGCTTCTTTACGAATCTGAAATCATCAGGATCCGTGCCCTCATATATGAGAACGCAGCCTTCATCCTCAAGGGTACGCGCACCGAGCACCATACGCCATACGCCGTCTTCGATCGTGACCTTGGGGTCTCTTACGTGACAGGAACAGTATTCGGGATAGTCGCTGTTGCGGAGGAGAATGTCCTTTGCGCTCATTTCCCTGCCGTCTTTTGTGGAAACGCGGATCTGGTTTGCGTCCCGTCCCGCGGTAATGTAATCGTATTTGCCGGAATGCTCAACATTGCCGGTATAGAAAAGTTCGAGCGTATCGCCGTTAACAACTGCGGATCCGGAGAAAGCGCCAGTCAGGTCAAACTCGGTGTCAGGCTCGATCGCGACGCCGACGTATTTCCACGTGACCATGTCATAGCTCTCGTAGTGTCCCCAGCACTTTTTGCCCTTGCCGGTCCCGTCCGCGGAACCCGGAAGATACTGGAAGAATACGTGATACTTTCCCTTGAAATAGCAAAGCCCGTTCGGGTCGTTAAGCCAGCCCGCCGGCGGTTCAATATGTAATTTCTGTCTCCATTTTCCTATCACTTCAAAACCCCTCAGACGTTATCCGCCCACTCGCCCTCGCGACATCGAAATGTTCAGGATTATTCCGAATGCCATGTAGTTGATCAACATGGCGGTACCTCCCAAACTGATAAAAGGAAGCGGAATGCCCGTTATCGGAAGAAGTCCGACTGACATTCCGAGATTCTCGATGTAGTGGAACGCAAAGTAGCCTGCTAGTCCCGTAAGACAGTAAGACGCCGTCTTTGAAGGGACTTTCGCCGCAACGTAAAGACAGCGGCAGATGAAGAAAAATGCGAGGATGATTACCGCGGTCGTACCTATGAAGCCAAGGTGTTCCGACACCGCAGCGAAAATGAAGTCACTCTCCTTAACCGGCACCGTCGTATAGATCCCGGTCTTGTTACCGATGAGACCGCCTGAAGCGATCGCGTATTTTGACTGGATGAGATTGTACTCGGCCTTAGGATCGGAACCTTCGAATACCAGCGAGAGGATACGCTCTTTCTGGTAAGGCTCAAGATAGAAATTCCACATCGCGGGGATGATGATGACGACCGCGGATGAAAAAGCCAGGAGGAAGTATCTGTACTTAACACCCCAGGCGAACATTATGCATACGAACGTGAACAGGATAACCATTGCCGTTCCGAAGTCAGGCTGCGTAAGGATCAGAAGGAGCGGCGGAGCGTAGATCGCGGCGAGTATGCCGAAGCCCTTAATGATGCTTACCTTCTTCAGGGACATCATCTCAAAGACCTCGGACGCGAGCAGGATGAGACCGATCTTTGCAAGCTCCGAAGGCTGGAAGTTACCGATGATCGGGAGCTTGAGCCATGCGTCAGCACCCCATGACGTAGCGAGCGAATAACCGTCGATAGGAACGAGAATGAGGAGCAAGAGCGAGACAACGTAGATGACGCGTCCCACAGCCTTCAGCATATGCATGTCGAGAAGGCTTATGACGAGCGCGGCGAAAATGCCTGCGACCGTCGCAGCGATCTGTCTGTAATAGTTGCCTGGATAAGCGATATATCCTTTTGAAAGAACCTTCTGAAGGACATAAAGACCGATTATCGTAAGAAGCATGATGGGCACGACAAGATAATAGTCGACCGTCTTTAAGACGGCACCGGCACGCATTCTTACAAAACCGGAATTATTGCTGTTATCCATCAGTCTTTATCTTCGGAATCCTTTTCTTTTTTGTTTTCGTCTTCAGACTCTTCGTCGTCTTCAGACTTGGGCTTATCTGCCTTTTCGGATTTCTCCTCAGGCTCTTCACCGGACTCTTCTTCGTCCACGGACTTCTCTTTGTCTTCAGACTTTTCTTTATCTTCGGATTCCTCTTCTTCCTCCTCTGCGGCAGCCTTTGTGTTGTCAATGTAAAGCTTTGCAGGGAACGGGATCTTCTCGAAATTCTTCAGGTGAGCATAAGCGATGTAGAAAAGACCGAAGAATACGAGGAACAGTGAGAGTGCCTGTGAAACGCGTATACCGGTTCCGCCCACATAAAGCGAATCCGTTCTGAGGCCCTCGATAAAGAAACGTGCTGCGCCGTAAAGAATGAAATAAGCGCATGTCGTCTCGAATCTGTGGGAGCTCTTTTTCCTTACCTGAAGGAGAATGAAGAATATGATCAGGTCGAAAAACGATTCATACAGGAATGTCGGATGAACGGGAGACAAAGCTACCAGCTCGGGATGATTCATTGCGGTGTAAGCTCTGATGGATTCGCTCCACATACCCCAGGGCATTGTCGTAGTTGAGCCGAAAGCTTCCTGGTTGAAGAAATTGCCCCAGCGTCCGATTGCCTGGCCGAGCGGCAGATATACAACGCAGTAGTCGGCAAGGGATGTGAAAGGGATCTTGCGGATCTTGCACATGATCAGGAGACCGAGGAGGCATGCGATGATGCCGCCGTAGACCGCGAGGCCGCCGGCTCTTGTATCAAAAATGCTCTTGAGATCGCCTGCGTAAACTTCCCAATTGAATATGACATAGTAAGCACGGGCTCCGATTATGGCACAGGGGATCGTTACGAGCATGGTGTCGTAGATGAGAGAGTCGGGGAAATTGTTCTTCTTCGCCTGCTTAAGAGCAAGAACGATGCAGAGAACAAGTGCCAACGCTATCAGGATGCCGTACCAGTAGATCTCGAAATTGCCGATCGAAAAGGCGACCGGATTGACATCAAACTTGATTCCGAGACCCGGAAACTGTACTTCTTCGTAATTGATCAGATTCATATTGCGCTCCCTTACTTGAAAGGATTAGAATAACATTTGCATATATTACCACAAAAAGAATAATAAGATAGGGCAAGGACAAGGATTATGGCTAAAGTTGCGATTTTTATAGCTGACGGCTCCGAAGAAGTTGAAGCAATAACCCCGGCAGACATATTAAGACGTGCACAGATCGACTGTGACATCATTTCGGTAATGCCTTCGAAAACGATCACCGCTTCAAGGGGCATCGTCATCACAGCTGACAAGCAGATCGATGAGATCGTTTTTGACGATTATGACATGCTGGTCCTCCCCGGCGGTATCAAGGGAACCGAGAATCTCGGCAATACAAAGAAACTTACTGACGAAGTCGTCAGATTTAACGGCGAGGGCAAGGGAATCGCTGCCATCTGCGCAGCTCCCACCATTTTCGCAAACCTCGGCCTGCTCGAAGGCAAGCACTCGACCTGCAATCCCGGTTTCTGGGATGTCCTCTCTTCCAAGGGCGCCGATCTCGACAAGGATGCCAAGGCAGTCATCTGCGGAAATATCATCACGAGCCAGGCTATGGGGACCTCCGTTCCCTTCGGTCTTGCCATCGTGGAATACTTCCAGGGCAAGGAAGCTGCGGATATAATGAAGGGCAAAATCTGTTTTTGACAGTAATTTGAAAGTTGCTATAATATAACGGCTACGGAGACGTATCGAAGTGGTCATAACGGGGCGCACTCGAAATGCGTTTATCGGGCAACTGATACGTGGGTTCGAATCCCACCGTCTCCGCCAACAACAATGAAGTTACCCCCATAAGTTGGACAGATGTTACAATTTATGGGGGTACTTTTATG
>CAMJPC010000002.1 GCA_946407705.1 uncultured Clostridia bacterium
CCAGACATCACCATACTGACCGTGACCGCCGGACTGCTTCTTGTGCTTACCCTGAACCTTAACCTTCTTGCGGATGGCTTCACGGTAAGGAACTCTGGGAGCATCTAGCGTGCAGTTTACGTTGTAAACACTCTTGAGCTTGCTGATGAGAACCTTGAGCTGCATGTCGCCGAGACCGGAAAGAACCATCTGCTTTGTCTCAGGGTTGGTCTCAACCTTGAAGCAACGGTCTTCGTCAGCGAGCTTTGTAAGACCTGTGATGATCTTATCTTCCTCGCCCTTCTTATCGGGAACGATGCTCTTTGAAAGAACGGGTGTAGGGAACTTGATCTTAGGCATCTCGAGGACACGTGCCTTGTCGCAGAGTGTATCGTTGGTGTCTGTGTTAGCGAGCTTGGAAGCTGCACCGATATCACCTGCAGTGACCTTATCGGTTACGATCTGCTCCTTGCCGCGCAGATAGAACAAGCCGCCGATCCTCTCGTCCTTGCCCTTTGTTGCGTTATAGACTGTGGAGTTAGCGCGGAGCGTTCCTGCGTTAACCTTGAAGATGCTGATCTTACCAACGAACGGGTCGGTGATCGTCTTGAAGATGAATGCAGCAAGAGGTTCGTCGATCGAGCAGCCTACCATCTGTGTGCTGCCGTCAGGAAGCGTAGCTTCGAGAGCGGGCTTCTTGCCAGCCGGAGGTGTATCCTTCGAAATGCAGTTGAGCAGGAAGTCGATACCCCAGTTCATGTAAGCGGAACCGCAGTAGATCGGGTGGAGCTTACCTTCGCGGAAACCGGCATGTACGCCGTGACGGAATTCGTCTTCCGTGAAAGGCTCACCTGCGAAGAACTTCTCCATAAGAGCATCGTCAGCTTCTGCAACGACTTCGTTAACCTTGTTCTGGAGCTCATCAACTCTCTCGTTGTACTCTTCGGGAAGAGGGAACTCAACGAACTTGCCTGTACCCTTTTCGATGTTGAAAGCCTTACGGTTCATAACATCGACGATACCCGTCATCTGTCCGTCCTTCATGATGGGGAATGAAAGCGGGATGACTGAAGGTCCGTAACGCTCCATCATACGTGCGGCAACTGCCTCGAAGTCTGCGTTAGGCTCATCCATTCTGTTCATGAAGAACAGGAAAGGAACCTTCTTGCCGTTCAGGAGTCTGATTGCCTTCTCGGAACCTACGGAAGTACCGCCCTTAGCGGAAATCATGATGACGCCGGAATCTGCGATCCTTATACCGCTCATCTCTTCGCCCAGGAAATCGAAATCACCTGGTGTGTCGATGATATTGATCTTGCTGCCCTTGTACTCACAGCAGGCAACAGAAAGGCTAACAGACATCTGACGCTTGATCTCTTCGGGATCATAGTCGAGTGTCGTGTTGCCGTCGACGATCTTGCCCTGACGGCTAATCGCTTTGGTGTAGTAGAGAATAGCCTCGGCGAGTGTCGTCTTTCCGGACCCGACGTGTCCGAACAGCGCGATATTGCGAATTTTGTCTGCGGAATAAATCTCCATCAGTCATTCCTCCTTGGGTTCAAATTTCAATAACTTTCCTATTATAAAATATTTGATAGTCTAATTCCACAAAACAAGAAACATATTTCAAATATTTTTTGTGCATTTGATTTTAATGCCTCACCAATGCCTCAAAAGCAAAAAAGAGGCTGCGATGCCGCAGCCTCTTGGTGTTTGTAAGTTTTATAAAAGTCTTATCTGACTCTTCTGTTATCCTGGAGAGGTCTCTCGAAAATGAGGACGAGACGGTCTTCCTTGGAGTTGAAAGTACCGCCGGAGAGAGATGCCGTCTCTGCGCCGCCCATGGAGGAAATGAGTTTTCCGCCGTCGTCATCGATCGCGGAAACGAGTTTCCAGCCTTCACCGGACTTCTTCTTGAGGAGTTCGCTAAGACCCTTGACGTCGACTTCTGACATACGGTTATGTCCGACTACCTCGACGCTGTATTCCTTAGGGCCGTCTCCAGCTCCGGAAATGCCCTCTCTGACTCTCTTCTCAAGTGCCGCTACGGACTCGTCGAGCGCAGCAAGCTTCTTCTCAAGCTCAGCCTTCTCCATCTCTTTCTCCTTAATCTGTTTTTCCAGTTCTGTGATCTTTGCTTCTTTATCCTCGATCTGCTTGAGCATGGAGCCCTTCTCGCTCTCGCTCAGAGCAGCTTCCTTGAGGAATACGGCCTGCTTCTCGGCATTGAGAACGATCTCCTGAGCAGCAGCCTCGGCAAGAACGGTAGCTTTCTTGGAATCTGCAATGATGCGGTTAGCTTCATCAAGCTGATTCTTAAGTCCGGATATCTCGCCTTCGAGGTTTTCCTTGGCAGCTTCATACTGCTTGGTAAGTTCCTCTGCGTTGTTCTTTTTTGCTTCAACTACTTCGAGATCGGCATTTGCGGACTTGATCCTCTGATCAAGTTCCTTCTCCTTTGCAGCGAGGTCAGCCTTAACGCTCTCTACCTGCTTATTGAGTTCTTCTCTTGCGGTCGCAGTCTGCTGCGTGAGCTCATCACGCTTAGCGGCAGCTTCTTCAGCCTCGGCCATGACCTTCCTCGCCTGATCGGTAAGGCTGTCGAGTTCGGCCTGAGCCTGCTTGTTGCGCTGCTCGAGTTCAGCGATGATCTGATCGCGCTCTGCGTTGGCTGCAGCTATGAGCTTCTCTGTCTCTGCCCTCGCCTTGTCGCGGTCAGCTTCAGCCTGATCCTTTATCTTTAGGGCTTCGGAAGCCTGTTCCATGGAGACCTTCTTGGACTCCTCGGCAATCCTGACCTTCTCTTTCTCGAAATCTTCCTTGAGCTTGACAATGTTGTCATCGATCTCTTTGAGTTCTTTCTCTTTCTCCGCCTTGATCTTGTCGGCGTTGTCCATCATTGCCTGGATCTCTTCAGCCTGCTTGACGAGCTCGTTACGCTTCGCCATGGCTTCCTTGTATTCCTTCTCGACCTGAACTGCGAGTTCTTCGGTCTGACGCTGAGCCTCATCGAGGATCCTCTTCTGCTCTGCCTTTGCAGCGGCGATCATCTCGTCGTGCTCTTTCTTGTTCTTCTCTTTTGCCTCTTTGAGCAGGGAATCAGCTTCCTTGCGCATTGCGTCACGCTTCTCGCGTGCTTCGCCGACCTCGTTACGGATGGTATCGACGGTCTGCTCAAGGGCTATCTTCTCATCGAGCTTCTTCTTCTGGAAAGCAGAGAACTCCGAATCAAGCTTAAGCTTCTCGGAATTGAATTTGTCCTGCATCGTGTTATAGTCGCGCTCGAGCTTCTCCATGGCTTCAATGATGCGCTTCTCTTCTTCACTTCGCTTTGCTTCGGCGCGAGCGATCTTCTCCTGCTCTCTTTGCTCAAGGACTTTCTTGGCATCTTCTGCCGCAGAATTAACATCACCCTGTGACGCCTTTTGGAAGTCGTATTTGCACATTGAGCAGCGGGCTACGTTATCGCCCATCATTACACCGCATACCGGACATCTCTTCATAATCTGTTCTCCCTGATTGAAGCCGTATTTAATGCACGGCTCATAAATAACCTGCTTTATTATACTCCCTCAAAATAGAAAAGTTTGGATTTTTTGACTCTGTAAATTTGAATTTTTAGTTAACATCAATAAAATTAGGGTTTTCAGGCGTCTTTTTTTGTGTGCGTTACCTTCATATCGTTCGGAAACCTGCCCGTATAATTATATAAATCATTTTTAGAGGGGATCAGGATATGAAAAACATTTCCCGTTTGGCCATTTCGGTCATTCTTTCAGTCGCAGTTTTCGCAGGCCTTTTCTGCGGATGCTCAAAGGGTTCAGGTGCCGGCAGCGTCGTAACGGTAGGCATCACACAGGAACCTTCCGTACTGGATCCGCACACCGTTACTGCAGCAGGTGACCGCGAGATCATCTTTAACATCTACGAGGGACTTTACAAGTTCGACTCCGAAGGCGTTCTCAATCCTTGTCTCGCAGAGAGCTATGAGCTTTCCGAGAGCATGGACGAATACATCTTCACCATCCGCAAGGGTGTTAAGTTCCACAACGGCAAAGAGATGACTCCCGAGGACGTTGTTTTCTCTCTTTCGAGAGCGGCAGGACTTCTTCAGGGTCAGGAAAGCGCTCCCGTTGACGCGCTCAAGGTCATTTCCGGAGTATCGGTCAGCAAGGACGACGCAAACAAGGTCGTAGTTAAGCTTAAGGAAAAGAGCAGTGAACTTTTGAGCTACTTTACCGTAGGCATCATTCCCTCCGGTTATGAGGACTGCCAGACGAAGCCCGTCGGAACAGGCCCTTTCAAGTTCGATTCATACAATCCCGGCCAGAACGTAACCATCTCCAAGTTTGACGGTTACTGGGGACAGAAGGCATCCATCGACACTGCAGTATTCAAGATCTGCGCTGACATCGATGCAGGCATGGTCGAGCTTACAAACGGAAGCATCGACATCTTCCCCCACTTCACGACAGACCGCGCAAAGCAGATCGACCAGACAAAGTTCAAAGTCGATTCCAACGTTTCCAACATGCCTCAGATCTTCATCCTTAACAACAAGGTCAAGCCTTTCGACAACGTTAAGGTCCGTGAGGCTCTGAACTATGCCGTAAACAGAAAAGACATCATCTCCGTTTCAACAGACGGCAACGGCGTTGAGCTTACAACGGCAATGAGCCCCGCAATGGGCAAGTATTACGATACTTCTCTCGACGGCACATATACATACGACGTCGAAAAGGCAAAAAAGCTCCTTGAGGAAGCAGGTTTCCCCGAAGGATTCGAGACAACGGTAACCGTTTGCTCTTCTTACCTTCCCCACGTTAACGCCGCAGTCGAGATCGCTGCCGAACTCAAGAAGGTCGGCGTAACGCTTAAGATCAACCAGGTTGACTGGGCTACATGGCTCGATCAGGTCTACAGCAAGAGAGAATACGACACAACGGTTATCTGCGTTGACAGTGCTTTCGCACCCTTTGACGTTTTGGGACGTTATGCTTCTGACAGCGGTCAGAACTTCTTCAACTACTCCAACTCCAAGGTCGACGAGCTCCTCAAGCTCATCCCCGCAGAGAGAGACGAAGCCAAGAAGGTTGAGTACTATCACCAGATCCTTGGAATCATGTTAAATGACCACAACTGCGTATACATCCAGGATCCCACATCCATCACGATCGTAAGCAACCGCATCGAGGGATACAAGACATGGCCCATGTACGTAGTTGACCTCTCAAAGGTCAAGATCGCCAAATAAGCCGGTCTGACAACAAGCTAATCAAAACGCCGCGGCACTGAAGCTGCGGCGTTTTTGTTATCTTGATCATTCGTTCGGGAAAATGTTCTTCTCGTAGAAATGCTTTATTATCGACCGTCTCGTAACGATGCCGATGAACATTCCGCGGTCATCCGTGATCGGTACGAAGTTGGTCTCCATTGCCCTGATAATCAGATTCTCGATGGAAGCGCTTATCGTGACCGGAGGATTCTTCTTTGTCTGGTCGATGAGATCCGTCAGCCTGAACTGCTCAAGGCTCTCGATGGCCATGGTGTGAGGTTCGCCTCCCTCGCCCTTGATGATGAACCAAAGGAGATCTCCCTCGCTGACCGTTCCGACATAATGGCCTTCGCGGTCAAGTACCGGTACGGCGGTAAAACCGTTGGCATGCATCTTTTCGAGCGTCTGCCTAACCGTCGAATCGGAATATACGAAAATTACATCCTGCTTGGGGCGTGTAAAAAAAGCGATGTTCATGCATGCCTCCGAAAATCAGGTTCCGCCCAGATCCTTGTCAATTCGGACCTGGAAAGGAGTTGCGGTAAGTCCGTTCTGTGCGTGAAGCGGCGTGGGGCCGTAGGAGAAGAAAGCGTAGCGGACCTTTGAAGGATACTCGACCAGAGGGCAGGACAGAAGGACCGTCTTGCCGTCAAAGTCTACGGTAGCCTCGGCAGGATAGAACTCGCCGTCCTCGCCTGCCACTTCAAAGCCCGAATCTTCAGGACCGAAGCCCGCCGTAAGGTTCAAAAGCAGATAGTCTCCGCCGAACGTGATCTCGACGCCCTCACCGCGTCGTGCGTCGATGATGTACGGTGAGACAGCTTCGGTGTTCTCGAATCCGTAAACAAACTTCTGCGCAAGGAGTGCGAGTCTGTCACCCGGAGTCTTCTTGTCTGAAGGATGCACGTTATCGAATTCACCGCAGTCAGCCGTTACTGCCATATAGACATTTCTCATGTCGATCGCTACGATCTGCTGCTGCTCACGGATGAGCGGCCATGACATGTCATCGTAGCCCATGTACTTACGGTCTTTGGAAATATACATGGGGAGCTGGCAGAAAAGGAATGGAAGTTCATCGTCGAAGAAGACTTCACGCCACTCCCTGATAAGCGTCTCAAAAGCACGTCCGTACTCGGTCTGGTGACCGTCGGTATCAGACTCGCCCTGATAGAAGATAACTCCTCTTAATGTGTAAGGAGCTACCCTTAAGATCATGCACTCGAAGAAAGAACCCGGATGTCTTACGGCACGGGGACCAACCGGCGGAGGCCAGGGTGCTTTGCCGATGAGACGGTCTGTCTCAAGATATGTAAGATAAGGATTCTCAGCGAGAACCTCATCGAGAAGTTTCTTGTATTCATTCTCGGCCTTCTCGAATTCGAAAGCGAAAGCGTTGAATTCTTCAGGCGTATATTCTGACGTGCGTTCGTCAAATTCCTTTATGTATGCTTTGCCCTCTTCGGTGGTCAGGAGACTTTCGACGCTCTGCCAGCAGTCGATCGTGGAACCTCCGAATGTGCACTGGATGATGCCGATCTTGGCATCGACACGTGATTCGATGGACTGTGCGAAATAGAAAGCCACACCGCTCATCTCGCCTGCAGTCTCGGAATCGACTTCGATCCACTGTGATTCCTCTTCAGCCTTGGCCTGTTCTTCATCCAGAAAGCCGGCCTGAGGCACCTTGTAGTACCTTATCTCAGTCTTGCCTATCTTTGGGATCAGGTATTTGGCAAATTCACTCCTGGCAAGCGGATATTCCATATTCGTCTGCCCTGCTGCCAGCCAGACTTCGCCGGCATAGCAATTGCTCAAGATCACGGGTTCAACACCGTCAGCGGAGATCATTATCTCGTAAGGTCCGCCGGGTTCTTCAATGGGATCTGCGCAGATCAGGAAGCTTCCGTCTTCCTCGGTAGGAGCCTCGGCAACCAGAATGGTCTCTTCATCCTTGAAAAGCGCACATCTGACGGTACACGGAACATCCGAGTTGCCGAATACACGTAATTCAGCGCCCCACTGGAACACCATGTTGTCTTTGAAGATACCGTTTAACGTGATTGCCATATCTAACGATTATAACCCATTCAGATACCATTTGTTATTGTCATTTTCTTTTCAAAACAGCGTGGTGATGAAAAGATAAGCCTGTCCGGCATCACCGTTAACGGTAATGAAGCCCTGCGCCACAGCGGATGCAAAAGTCATGACTCCGTTCAGTACGGCAGTGATGGCATCGGCGTCCGCGTCGATGTAGAACGGGGCGTTGATGTATTCATAAGGAGCGACTTCAGCATTGCCGTCCTCGACTTTCACATAGAAAGGCTGGTTGTCGAGATTGCCCTTCAATGTGATCTGGGTAGCGGTATCCTTGAGGAATTTCGCTTTCGCGGCTCTCTGCTCAACTGCTCTGAAAATGCCTGCAAATGTGGGTTCTACTTTGGTCTTGACTGCCATATGGATTCCTCCCGTTTGATCACGCGGTCTCGTCCGTCTTACCTGCGGACTTGCCGTCTTCCTCATGCTTATCTTCATTTTCTGCCGGTTCTTCTACGGCTTTGGGTTCTGTTTCTTCGTCTTTTTCGAGCTCGGGAAGCGGGATTCCCTCAACGCTTGCTCCGCTGCCTAATTCCCTCTTCTCTTCGGGAACATAAGGTACGCTTCCCTCTTCTTTGATCTCACCTGACACCTTGCGGACCGGCATCAGCTGCTTTTCGATGAAGAGGATCCATGATGTCGGGATCATCTTTGAAGCGACGTGGAGAGCCTTCTGCGAGAAGCCGTAAACAAGGATCTGCCGTCCGCTTGCGGAAGCCTTGATCGCGGCCTTTGCGAGCTTGACGGGATCTGCCGCCACATACTTTCTGATGCCCGTGAAATCAGTCTCTAATCCGCCCGTCGCCTTGCGGTTGAAATCCGTCTTTACGGGACCAGGGCATACAGTCGTGACCACGATGTTGTGGTCGATCATTTCATAGTAGAGAGCTCTCGAAAAAGATATGACGAAAGCCTTACTTGCAGCATAAGCCGCAAAACCGGGCTGCGGCAGGAATCCTGCCGATGAAGCGATGTTGATTATCCTGGGACTGTTGTCTTTCGTCCACAGATTAGTCTTGGCGATCATGTAGGGCATGCAGATCCTGGTGAGCTTCGCAAGGCTCGTGCAGTTAACGTCGACCGTATCTTCTATCGTCTTGGCGGGGTGATCTTCCACCGCGCCCTTCATACCCATTCCCGCGCAGTTGATGAGAAGTCCCACCTGCGGCTTCTCCAGCGCAAGGCGGTCAGCGAATACTGACATGTCTTCAGGTGAAGCGAGATCTGCGATTACCGGAATGATGCGGTCGTCACCTAAGAGAGCCTTGATCTCATTGAGCTTGTCTTCGCTTCTTGCAACGGCCCATATCTCCTCGAAGGGAACGCAGCCGTAAACACCGCGCTCTTTGACGATCTCCTCAAGGAAGGCCTTTCCGATACCGGACGAGGCACCCGTGATTATCGCGATGTTTTTGTTCATGACTGATCTGCCTCCGTCGATGATCTCCACTGATAATAATACTATGTTTTTAACGCGAAAAAAATAACGGCGGCGATTCCTTGGAAACCGCCGCCGTTTTGTACGTTGTCTTTGATCAGTCTTCCTGCTTGGGATCGATCGGTTTGAATCCGAAGACAGGCTTTGTTGCCGTGGGAGCTACGTGAGCCGCCGGGTCTGAGATATTAGGTCTGTGACCCTCAAGCTGAGAACCCTTTGCAGCCTTGAAGTGCGTGTTGCGTGCATGCTGATCGTCTTCGATCCTTGCTGCCGGAGCAGCGGAGCCTGCTGTGGTTCTTGAAAAGTATGCTGACTTATGGCTTACTGCCTGATCCGCATAACTCTGTCTTTCAGCCGGTTCTTCCTGAGATCCGGTCTTAACTTCTGCCTGGACATCAGCTGCCTCAACTTCAGCAGTCTGCTTGAAAGGATTGATTCCCGCTGTTCCCGGAGCAGCCCATACAGGTCTTCCGTTTGAACCGTTCCTGCCTGCGAGCATGCTGCCGAGCTGGTTGGAATTAGAAGAACCCTTGACTCGTGAAGTCGGAGCGGCTGCCGTAGGATTGAATGCTTCTTTTGCCGGAGCGGCTGCAACTGCAGTTCCGGCTGCTGCCATGGCAGCGCGGTTGGAAGCGAAGGCGGAAGGTCTCTTGATAGGACCGTTCTGAGCGTTCTTTACAGGTTCGCCCTTAACTTCTGCAACCGATCTTCCGGTTCTCATGGCAGCACGCATTGCCTGCTGCTCTCTGGCCGCTTCAGCTCTTTCCCTGGCAAGTCTCATTGATTCGCTGTCAGCGCCACTCTTTGCAGAAGGAGCACGCTGAGGAGTGAACTTGGATGAAGACTTGACTGCAGAAGTAACGATCTTGTCTGAAGGACGTGTTCCTGCAGCGGGCTTAAATGCCGAAGTTACGATCTTCTCGGTGGGACGTGATCCTGCCGAAGGCTTAAAAGCCGATGACATGATCTCATCAGTTGTATGTGATACTTCAGTCTTGAAGACTTCGTTGGGATCGACTGCCTTGGCGCGCTCTATGCCCTCTGCCGGCTTGAAAGGCGAAGCAGGCTTGTTGTCATCCTTCTTCTGTGAAGTGAAGCCCATGACTGCTGCCGTTTCCATGGCAAGCTTTGCGCTGTTTGCAGGTGTGGACGAGGGCGCAGTTGATGCTGCCGGAGCCTTTTCCGCAGCTGCAAATGCCGCATGATTTACAGAAAGTTCCTTCGGGCGCTTGATGGGAGCGTGAGCCGTCGTAGTTCTCTTGGCTGCGATCTCAGCCTGCTTTTCGGCTTCGTCGATCGCCTTGATCTCTTTCTTGCCTGCTGCAGGATTATAGCTGTATCCGTGCTGAGCATCAGATGCGATGGGAGCGTACTTTGTGCTTGATCCGCTGTAGGCATATACGAGATCTCCGACTCCGGGGATGAAGTCCAGAATGAGATCCTTGCCTTCCTTACCCTGGTTCTTGAGTGCTCTTACTCTGAGGTAGGAAAGTCCGCCTGCGATAGCGACAAGAACAAACCAGAGCCATGCAAATGACTTCTTGTTCTTGGATTCATTATGGTTAAGTGCTGCGGCAACAGGTGTAGGTTCTGCTTCAGTAGTCTCTGTTGTCGTTGTTCCGTCAAACGGGTTTACTGCAGCTGCAACAACGGCGCTGGTCGTAGTCTCAGAGCCTGCCGCCAGACCTGCAAGAATAGGCTTTTTCTTCTTATTCTTGTTGCTATTTGATTTTGAGTCAGATGACTTCTTCTTGGAATTACTATCCTTGGAAGAATTCTTCTTGTTACCGGAAGACTTGCTCTTGTTTGTCTGCTTGCCGGCACTGGTCGGAGCAGTTGTGGGAGTCTTTGTAGGAACTGCCGTAGGTACCTTAGTGGGTACTTTAGTAGGTGCCTTGGTAGGCGCCTTTGTGGGTGCCTTAGTAGGTGCTTTTGTAGGAGCCTTGGTAGGTGCCTTTGTGGGTGCCTTTGTGGGTGCCTTAGTAGGTGCTTTTGTAGGCGCCTTTGTGGGTGCCTTAGTAGGTGCCTTCGTAGGTGCTTTTGTAGGCGCCTTGGTAGGTGCCTTTGTGGGTGCCTTCGTAGGTGCTTTTGTAGGAGCCTTGGTAGGTGCCTTTGTGGGTGCCTTAGTAGGTGCTTTTGTAGGCGCCTTTGTGGGTGCCTTCGTAGGTGCTTTTGTAGGAGCCTTTGTGGGCGCCTTGGTAGGAACAGGGGCATAGGAACAGTTAAATCCTACTGTGCCCCAATCTTCCGTGATCTTAACAGTAACCTTTGCTTTGTTGCTGCTGTTGATCGAAACGGTACAGCCCCATTTATCCGTGATGGATTTCACATGATCAAGTTTGCTGATTTTCTTGGACAGATCGATCGTAACTGATTCGCCCTTTTTACCGGTGACGTGAATTGTCGCTCCGGTTCCCCAGTTGCTGGCGACAGAAGATGATGCTGCATGTACTTCATAACTTGGTGAAAAGAAAGTTACGATGCCAAAAAATGTAACCGCACACAAAAAGACCGCAATAACCCTGCTCAACTTATTGCCCGTCGACATCAAGGACCCTCCCTGAATTATGTAATAAACGAAGCGTTAACAATTTGTTAACACCTAAATTATACAATCCCCACAAGAAAAAACAAGAGACGGGATAAATATGTGGTAAATTTGACAATTCCGCAAACACCTTATATTAGTGCGTTTGCAGATTTGGGCGGGTGAAAAAAATATTGATATTTGTTTATACGTTCCTTAAACCCTGTCCCGTGATCGAATCGGGAGCAGCTTTGACTTCTCCGCTGCCGGGGCGGGTGGGCGCTTCAACTCTGCTGCGCTTAACGCTGGATGACGGACGCTTATGTCTGACCGGGCCCTTGTCATCTTTGGCTTTGAAACCTTCTACCGGCTTCTCTGCAGCCGGAAGGATTGCTTCTTCTCCGACTTTCATGATATCGGGCTTTTCAGCCTGAACCTCGGCGGGACGCTCTACGACTGCGTTTTCGACATCGGTACCGATCTGGGGACGCATTACTCCGCTGAGCATGGGATCCTCCTCTTCTTCGATGTCTTCGGTTGCTTTGCGTCTGATGTATTCCGCGACGGCACCTTTTCCGACCCTGGCGGATGTGGGGCGCTTCAGTGCGGTCGGTTTGATCTTGGCGGGAGCTGCAGAATCCATTACCAGAGCGGGAGTATTAGCCTCTTCGCCTATGGAATCGGAATCGAGTTCAGCCTTCTGTTCCCTTCTTGCTTCAAGGGTATTCGAATAAACGGGCCTGATAGGCGCAGTGTTGGATTTCTGAAGATATCCGTTGATAACAAGCTGGTCTCTGGCGCGGTCCATCTGTTCCGCTTTCTTGGATGAGATTCCGAGCGAGCCGAAAACATCTTTTGCGGTGCTTTCCCCGCGCTCAACCTCACTCTTTCCTCCGATCAGGGTGTTAGTGCTCTCGGCTGCCTGCTCGGCAAGCTTTTCAGCTTCCCTTCTGGCTCTCTCATATTCTCTGAGCTTCTTGCCGCCGTCGTCCTTGCGATCCTCGATGCCGTCAACGACCTCGAGCTTACGCCTCTCGGCAGCCCAATCCTGTTCGCGCTTTTCCTTGCGTCTCTCAAGAGCGCGCCAGACTGCAAAAGCGATCGCAAGGGCGAGCAATACCGCAGGTATCACTATCCACAGGAGCTTTTCCAGGAACATGTTATTTTCTAAGACGTTATAAACTATCATCGTTATTCTTTTCGTCTTGCGGCTTATTCTTCAGAGCCGCCGTCATCGCCGCCCTCCGGGGCGTCCTCCTTATTACCTTTGGTGCATGCGTTTGCCGCATGAAGTCCTGCCATTACCGACACAACGCATACGCCTGCGCTTATCACGAATATTATAACTGCCAGCACGATTCTTACCACGGGCGTCGGTGTAAAAACAGAGGGCGTTTCAGCCGCATTTGTTGTTTCAGTTGCCGAAGACTCTGCTTCAGAGGCGGTCATTCCGGTCTCAGTCTCAGAAGCCGAAGTGGCAGCAGCCGTCGTCTCGCGCTGTGCGGTGGTCGTGTCAGGGGCATAAGTTACGTTCTGACCTGTGAGTTCAGTCAGTGAAATGCCGTTCGAACCGAGCGGGATCTTGTGGTCGAGACCTACAAATCTGCCCGATGCGCTCTGCCAGAGGACTTCCTTGACCAATGCGTACTTTTCCTCGTCCCAGGTCTTGAAGTCGTCCTTGACCAGACCGCCCGTGTCACCGGAATTGGCATTGAAGCACCAGAACGTGTGGTTCAGCTTCTTCTCTTCGATCAGCTGTCTCATGAACTTCATCCATTTGAGGTTGTCGCCCTGCATGAAGCCGCCCCACTCACCGACCAGGATCGGTGCTATTCCCTCATCTGCGATGTAGAGCCAGAATGGCCCCCATGCATCCTTCTTGAGCGAGTCGTAGGTGAATTCCTTCTCAAACCACGGCTGCTTATAGACGATCGGGCCGTAATCGTGAGGCGAATAGACGATCTGCTTATTGAGTGCCTCGGAACCGAGATCGATCGGATAGTCCTTAACGCCCATCAGGTTTCCGCCCCACCAGGTAATGCGGTAGTCTTCCTTATTTGTAGAAGTGAAGTTGTTGGCCTTGATATCCTTGGGATAGATCTCGATGCCCTCGATAACGATCAGGGCATGGGGATTCTCTTTGAGGACAGCCTTTCCGGCCTTCTCGGCAACCTTTTTCCAGTTGTTCGGATCGTTTGAATCGTTCCAGATCGCAATCGGTGATTCCGGCGGCTTTCCGTGTGGCTCGTTCTTCAAGTCGTAAGCAATGATGGTGTCATTATCCTTATATCTTTCGGCCATCCATCTGAGAGACTCGATGAAATCCTCTTCCTTAAGATTGTCCTTATACCATACCGGGTGGTTATGACCTGCGGCATCCGTTTTTACCGAGTGAATGTCGATCATGACCTTCATTCCGTTCTGTTCGCAGATCGAAAGAACGTAATCGAAGATCTCCAGCGAGTTCATGCTGTTCAGTTCCTGGTTATATGCGTTGTTGTAGTTAGCCTTCGGATACTGCCCGCTCTTCCACTGTAGGATGAGTTCGGATGACATGGGGACTCTTAAGAGGTTAAAGCCGTGGTCAGCTATTGATTCAAGAGCCTCTTTGAGATTGCAGTTCCATACGCCGTCGAAAAGGTTTGTTCCCGTGTTGTAGCCGAACCAGTTGCAGCCCGTGAGCCACACTTCGTTGCCGTTCATGTCGACGATCTTTGAACCGTCTGTCGTGAGCCAGTCGTCGCCCTTCTCGCCGGTAACGTTACCTTTATGGGCTTTGGCGGAACCGGTCTCTCCCGGTTCGTTACTCTCATTAGGGACGGTGGGATCGCTGCCTGCTTCAGTTGCAGAATCTGCCTCTCCGCTTCCCTTAACTGATATGAGCTTGGCGGACTTGACGCCGCTTCCTTCGACCTGGATGCCTACGCTGCTGTCAAAGCCCCAGCTGTTGGGACCGGATGACGAGACCGTGGCTATTACCCTTTTGCCGCTTATCTTGTAGGAATCAAATCCCCAGCCTGAAGCCTTCTTGATCTTGCCCGAGAACTCGGCCGTAACCGTAATGGTCTTATAGCCGCTGCAGCCTGAAAGCTGGATCGTCAACTGACCGCCATTTCCCCAGCAGTTGCTTTTCGCTTTTCCGGACGGAGCTGCGAAAACGGTTACCGGGAACAGGCATACGATAAGGATTACCGTGACCAGCAGTGATGCTTTGCGGGTAATTTGATTGGGCCGCATATAAGATCAAACCTCAGAGATCGAGCGTTATGCCGCGTCCGGAAGACTCGTACTTCTCATACTTGATCCCGGCCGCATCGAGCATGCGCCTTGCAGCCTGGGCAGTCTCGGTATCGTGATACTTGTCGTCAAGATAAACGATCCTTCCAACCTTCTTCTGGATGAGAGCCTTCGTGCATTCATTGCAGGGGAAAAGTGTCGTATAGACCGTGTCACCCTCAAGATCTGCGGTCTTGCTGTTGAGGACCGCGTTCAGTTCCGCGTGGGTAACATATGCATACTTGGAATCGAGAGTGCCGCCGCTCCTGTCCCAGGGGAATTCATCATCTGAACATCCCAAGGGCATGCCGTTGTAACCGACGGAAATAATGTACTTCTGGCTGTCAACGATGCAAGCACCAACCTGCGTGTTGGGATCCTTTGACCTCTTTGAAGCAAGTGAAGCAACGCCCATGAAATATTCGTCCCATGACAGGTAATCAGCTCTCTTGTCGCTCATGCGGGAACCTCCGAGTAGTATATGTTGTGTAATTGTTGATTTTACCCTACAACGGATAGTGCCGCAAGGCAGACGGCGTCTTATCTGAGGACAAAACTGCAGCCGGTGGTCTTCTCGATGAGAGTCTTGAGAAACTTCCACTTCTTTGGGAAATGCTGTTCCGCGCCTGCCGAAAGTTTGGAGCCGTCTTCGAACTCGACCATGATCTTCCATTCACCGGGGATCGTTGTCTTGTCTCCGAACTCGTTTTCGAGACCGCTGTTATAGCCCTTTATCCATTCGAGCATGCCGCTCTTGGGCAGTTCCTCTTTAAGCGTCTGATAATCGGAATCATTCAGCGAACGGGTAAAGTTGTTATTCCACATATAGCTGTCGCGCCACTGGATTACCTTTTTGACAAAGTCATACTTTACGGCATAACCCTCGTTTCCGAAAGTCGTGATGCCGACTTCAAAAACGGTAATATTCTCATACGCAACATCAAATTCCATCAAATGTTCAACACCCGTTTATTCAATAGATATACCGAAGATGCTTCCGGTAGTTGTTCCGACTACCATGATTCCGTTGTAGACAACGGGAGATGCTTCGATATTGATGCCGGAAGACGTCTTCTCGGGAGTTCCGAGATTCTTCGCGGTCTGCAGATACTTGATACGTTCTCCCGTCTGGGCGTTTACGAGGTGGACCTGACCGATCGAGTCGCAGATAACGATATAAGCGTTTCCGTCCGAATCGTAGAAGTCTACCGGGGAACTGTACGAGTAAATGTTCATATTATATTCCCAAACCTTGGTACCCAAGGTCTTGTCATATGCAATAAGTTTATTACCCGCGGCGAGATCATTTGTCATACTAAAAGAGAAAATGACAAGGTTGGAGATGGTCTTCTTTCCCACGATCGGGTTGCCTAAGCATCCGCCGCTCTGGTCGGTCTCGGAAGTCTCTCCGTTGAACGTGTAGCAAGGCTCGGATGACTGCCATTCGACCTTGCCCGTAAGTCCGTTGATCTTATAGATGTAAGCGGCGCCGCTGTATTTGCCCGTACCACCCTGGTTATCAACCTCTGTTCCGACATAGACATAAGGAACGCCGTCCTGCTCGTCGATTACCGGTGTGATGTCTGAATCGTCGCCTAAGACTACGGTCCATACCATCTTGAGAGTATTAAGGTCGAGGCAGCAGAGGTTTCTCGTGTTGTCAACGAAATAACCGTAGTTGCCGTAGCATGCGATGGAACTCTCAACACCCATATGGGATGTCGTGTTGTCAGCGAAAATATACTTGTAGTGGGTAACGACAGGAGCGACCGTGATCGCTCCCGGCGAATAGTTCGTGTTGAGATCGAATGTGTAGATGAGGCCGTTTTCGCAAGGCCAGATGAGCGTGTCAGTATCGCCGCTTACGATCGGTGATGAGTCGAAAGCGGACCAGTTGCTCCTGTAAGCGCCGTCCTCGGAACCGTCGTAGGACCAGAGGAGAGAACCATCGAGGAGAGAATAGATGTACATACCGAAAGTATTGCCACCGTTGTTATCCGTCTGTCCTACATAGAGAAGAGGATAGCCTCTCGGGTCGAGAGCGGGCGTTCCCTTGATGGATGCGCCGACGTTGATCGGCTGTCTCGTGGGCTCTCCGTTGATAAGGTTAAGGAAATAGATCTTACCGTCGAGAGAAGCAATTATTACTTCAGCCAGTGCAGCCTGCTGCTTGGCCTTTTCGAACATGTTCATGTTGTGTCTCAGAGCATCGGGCCACTCAACGACCAGCGGCTGACCGGTCCATCTTACGCCCTGCCACTCGAAACTCTGCGTTGAAGCGAGACGCTTGCCGAGCTTGTTATATTCCCACTTCTGATTGAGCGAGCCTGCGACGACGCTCGTATAACCGAAGGATGCGCAGTTGCGGAAGTTATTGCCTCTGAAGGTGAAGATGCCCGGAACTGAACCGAAATCAACGGGATCCTTGAAATAGATCTGCTTCCCTCTGTTGTATCCGGTCTTCGCGTCAACGATCTTCTTGTTGATGAACACCTGCTCGGAAATGCCGCGCTTTGAAGGCAAAGCGTCATTCTCGACCTTGGCTTCGGGATCCATCTTGACGGCAGCGAGACCCGGATAGAGCACGGGGTTCTGGTTAGGCGTCATGGGAGGGATCGGTGAAGGTGTAGGTGATGCGACAGAGATATAAATAGACTGACCTGAGCCAACGCTGGCAAGGGTTTCAGTGGAAGTTGTCTTACGGAAATAAACGGCTGCGAGGATGGATGTGAGGATGACGAAAAGCACCGTCAGCGTGACGACCATCATCATGGTCGTTTCGTTAGGGTCCCTTGACGGCCTGTAAAAGCTGTTATCGGGTTCGATGTACTGATCCCCGCGGTTCATACGCCTTCCTCGTGTTAAAAAAGCAGCCCTTCGCCACTACCGTTGCAAAAGATAACGCCTATTTTAACACGGGCGTAAAATTATCACAAATTATAAGGAATTTTTTAGTCTTTTTTACGGGCTCTTCAGAGCTCCGAAGCGAGTTCCAAAAGCTTGGAAAGACGGTGGCTCATGCCCGATTTGCTTATTGGCGGATCCATCATCGCGCCCAGTTCCGCGATCGACGCGCCGGGGTTCTCGAGGTTCGCTTTTGCTGCCGCCAGAAGCTCTGGCGAAAGTTTTTTTGCAAGCGGGGAATTCAGCAGTTTCTCGATCTGCTCGTTTCTCGAAGCGCCTGCCTCCGACTGCCTCCTGAAGTTACCCTCATCACAGTTGAAAGTGCGCGAGACCTGCCTGTTTACTTCCTTTGCGGCCCTGATGTTCTCGAACTCGAAAACAGCTTTCACCGCACCGATGTATCCGAGGAAATCCGAGACGCTGTCCCCTGCCTTGAAATAGATCTGAGCGTAATTGTCCCTCGATGTAAGCGAGGCGTTTATCCCGAGCGAGCCGAGCATCCCGACCGTCAGGATCGCGCATGCGCCGCTTGCGATGTGGAATTCCGCCCTGTATGTCTTTACCGGATCTGAGATGTATCCGCTTCCGAGGAAGATGCCCCTCATGAAATATCTTGCAAACCTGTGCGTGCCGTCTTCATCGGATTCCGCCTCTTCAGGCACCTGACCGGAAAGACATCCGCAGACCATGTCTTCAAGAAGCGTGGTCTCTGACGAAGCGCTCTTCGGGGTTATCGTAAGTATCTGGTTATCGTATGAGGTCTTGTAGCCTTCCTCTTCGAAAAGGCTCTCTATCCTGCCCAAGTTCTCACCGTGAAAACGGACCTTGAGCGGCATGTCCTTCTGATCCGCCGCTGCCTGTGAGCAGAGCAGTCCCGTAAGGAAATAGCGTCTTGACGGGCTTTTCGTGCGGAGCGAACAGACCTCAGTCCTGACGGATGCCGAGAAGCTTCCGCCTTCCATCAGTTGCCCTCCGCCTTGCCGTAACGCGCCGCTTCCTTGTCGATGTCCCTGTGGTGAAGGACGCACTTGTATCCTGCTTCCTCA
Organism: uncultured Clostridia bacterium; assembly: GCA_946407705.1. GTDB lineage: Bacteria > Bacillota > Clostridia > Saccharofermentanales > Saccharofermentanaceae > Saccharofermentans. The sequence goes on from CAMJPC010000002.1 coordinate 18,546, forward strand.
AGGAGTGAAGCCACCTTGGTGGCGCAATAGACCGATCTGTGTCTGCCGCCCGTACAGCCGAAGCCGATGTGGATGCTTCCCTTACCCTCATTTATATAGAAAGGAATGGTAAACTTCATGAGGTCGGTGACCTTGCCGATGAATTCCCCGGTCTCTTTGAAGCCTTCGAGATAGTTTGAGACATCCTCATCAGCGCCAGTCTGGTTGCGCAGTTCCGGAACATAGTAAGGGTTCGGCAGGAACCTTGCGTCGAAGCAGTAATCGAAATCGACCGACACTCCGTATTTGAATCCGAACGACTCAACGAAAATGACCATTCCGCCGGCCTCGTCGGCATCGATAATCTCACCTAAGTTCTTGCGGAGCTTGCTCTCGCTCATCATGGTGGTATCGAGAACGCTGGTGGCCATGCTCCTTACGTTCTGAAGCTTGCTGCGCTCCAAAGCGATTGCGGACGTGAGAGACCTGTTTTTCGCGAGCGGGTGCTTGCGTCTGGTCTCCTGGTAACGCTGGATCAAAACGTTATCTGAAGCCTCGAAGAAGATGATCTTATAAGGGATTCCCATCTCGTCGATCTGCGCCATCGCATCGGAGAATCCGTCAAGATATTCCTGCGAACGCACGTCAACTACAAACGCGAGCTTGCTTACGGTGAAAGCCTCGCCGCTCCTTCCCTTGTAGAAACCGTTGACCAGATCAGGAAGAACATAGGGCGGCATGTTGTCCATGCAGAAAAATCCCTCGTCCTCAAGATAACGGACGGCAGCACTTTTTCCGGCGCCGCTCATGCCCGTGAGAATGATTAGTTCCATTACGCTTTACCCCCGAATTCACCAATGAGCCTGACCTCTTTCTCGAGCCTGACTCCGGAATCCTCAAATACCTTACCGCTTACATAATCGATCAGCTTCAGGATGTCTTCAGCTGATGCCGAACCGTTATTGTTAACTACAAATCCCGCATGCTTCGGTGAGACCTGGGCGCCGGAATCATCAAGAGCGAATCCCTTGAGACCCGAGTCTTCTATGAGCTTTGCGGCGAAATGACCTTCCGGTCTCTTGAACGTGGAGCCCGCGCTCGGAACGTCCAAGGGCTGGCTTGCAGTTCTCTTCTGCCTTAACTCTTCGACATATTTAAGGATCTTGTCCTTGTCGCCTTTCGGAAGAGCGGCTGTCATCGATACGATGACGGGGATCCCGCCCTTGGAAGCCTTCCTGTCGAAGATGCTGGTTCTGTAAGAAAATCCGCATTCCGAAGCAGAGATCTCATTCATCTTTCCGTCTTCAAGGTACCTGACGCTTACGCAGATGTCCTTGATCTCGCGGCCGTACGCGCCCGCGTTCATGAAGACCGCGCCGCCTACCGTTCCCGGTATGCCGCACGCAAACTCCGCGCCTTCAAGGCCAAGATCCGCGCAGTAATTGCCGAATCTCGAAAGAAGGCACCCGGCGCCTGCAGTGACATATGTAAGACCGTCTTCACGGACTTCCGACGTGATCTCTCCCATCTGCTTTCCGATCTTAATGACAAGGCCGTCAAAGCCTTTGTCTGAGATCAGGCAGTTTGAGCCGTTGCCCAGGATGAAGACATCAAGTCCCTTCTCCCCGGCAAAACGGAAAGCTTCAGTGAGTTCGTTCTCATTTGACGGCTCAGCGAAAAACCTTGCCGGCCCGCCTGCCCTGAAGGTCGAATACGGCGCAAGGCTTATGTTTTCCTTAATTGAAAGATCAGGCATCAGACTTCCCCGGGAATACTCTCGAGACAAGATCCAGGGCTGCATTGTAGCCCATCTTCTTGACTCTGTAGTTGATTGCCGCAGCCTCGACGATTATCGCGAGGTTACGTCCGGGTCCTACCGGAATGGTTACGGAAGGAACCTTTATTCCGAGGATCTCCGTCGTCTCGTCGTTCAGACCGAGTCTGTCGTAGACCTTTTTCTCGTCCCACAACTCGAGGTTGATGACGAAATCGATGTTCTCCTGCGGCTTGACCGCGGATACACCGTAGAGTTCCTTAACGTCAAGGATGCCGATACCTCTGATCTCGATCAGGTGCTTGATGACATCGGGAGCTCTTCCCAGAAGCGTTGTCTCGGATACCTTTCTGATCTCGATCTGATCGTCCGCGATAAGTCTGTGACCTCTCTTAACGATCTCGAGAGCCGTCTCGGATTTACCTACGCCGGACTCTCCGAGGATCAGGATACCTTCACCGTTAACTTCTACGAGAACGCCGTGCATCGATACTCTCGGGGCGAGCTCAAGCTTGAGGTACTTTACGAGCTCGGACGAGAAATCTGATGTTGCCTGTGATGTCCTCAGAACAGGCGTGCAGAACTGCTTCGCCGCATCCATTATCTCCTTGTGGACCTTGTGGTCACGGGTAACGACGAGCGCAGGGATGTTCTTTTCGAAGAGCGAAGATACTGACTTGAGCCTCTCTTCCGGGGTCAGGTGATCCAGGAAGGCGTGCTCCATGTTGCCTATCACCTGGATTCGGTCAGGACCGAAGTGGTCGTAGTAACCGGCCAGCTGGAGGCCCGGGCGCGTAACGTCTGCAACGCAGATGCGGCGCTCGTTGATGTCTCCGGAATCATAGACGATCTCAAGATCGTAGGCTTTTACGATCTCAGACAGGAAAACGCTTGAAAAAGGCATTTAACTAACCTCCAACAATCAGAAACTGACGGTGACCTCATGGACCTTGCCGTCCTTTACGACAGGCAGGAGCGTACCGTTTGCCTCCTCGCCGTCGAGCGTAACCTTAACGCCCTCGAGTGTACGGCAGAATCCTTCGGGCTTGCTGATGTGGATATGGTATCCGGTTCCGGCAATGGTAACTCTTACATCAAGCTCGGTATCGTCCTTCCTGAGGAGCGGCTCTACCCTTAAGCCTTCAGCGGTGAACTCAACGCCGAAGCACTGGAAGAGCGAGAGAAGGAGCCATGTGGACGTGCCGGAGAGCGTAGGTCCGATGTTCTCGCCTGACTCGCTGTTGTTGTACTGTGTGCACCATCTCGGGTTGCCGCAGATGGTGAAAGGAGCTTCGAGTGTCCTGAACGGGCAGATCATGTCGATGATCCAGTAAGCCGTATCGGTGAGACGTCCTGCGAGTTCCTTGTTCTTGACTGTCTTTGCAGCCTTGAGCATGGCAGAGCAGGCCATCATGTTTGCGTGCTTGAAGACGCCTCCGTTCTCACGGTCGCCCGGATAGTAGAGGGCAACGTCGATCTTCGGGGCGATCTGCGGATAATCAACCGTGGAGCAGAGTCTGAAGCCGTAAGGTGACTTCAGATATTTATCGAGGGAATCGAGCATCGTGGAGATCTGATCCTCGGTTGCGACTTCCGCAAGGAGTGACCATGAGAAGGAATTGAGGAAGTAAGATCCGGGATGTCCCTCTTCGACTGCGAGGCCGTCGCCTGCAGCGCCGAGATACTCGAGGTTGGGCTTGTTGGAACGGTTGAAAAGGACTCTGCAGTAGAAGTCGTTCTTCCAGCAGTTGTCCCTGAGCCTTGCTTCGAGTGAAGATGAAAGTTCCTTCATCTCGGAAGCGAAAGCGCTGTCGCCGATCTTCTCGAACATCGTTGCAGCGCAGTCAGTTGCAACCTTGAGGAGGAAGCCGTTCATTACGGACTCGGAATATTCGGAATCGTAAGGAACCTCGCCGTAAGCCTTGCCGCTTGCTGCGAGCTGGTCCTTATACTGTGCGATCTTGTCCTTGCCGGAGATGGAATCGGGATCGACTCTTAAGCAGTCGTTCCAGTCAGCGCGGTCGATCAAAGGGATGCCGTGCTTGCCGAGGGAGATCCTTCCGCTGTACATGAGGATGGCCTTGAGCGTGTCCTTGAGAGGTCTCTTGACGCCCTCATCAGTCGGCTTCTCCTTTGTGCCTGCCATTACGAACTCCTCATCGAGGAATGCGAAATCACCTGTAAGACCGAGATAACGATCAACAGCCTGCAGGAGCCAGAGTCCGTCGTCAGACCACCAGCCGGGTTCTTTTCCGATCCAGTAGAAGTTGTGGTTCGTGAAGCCTTCCTCGTAAACGTTTTCGATCCAGCCTGCGAGCATCTTCTTTACGAAGTCCTCCATGCCCATGCCTGCGAAATAGTACATGGAAGCATAGATGTCCTGGATCTCACGGAAACCGATCTCACGGTAGCCCTTCTGCGTCCAGTCGAGTGATCTCGATACGAATGTCTGGTAGAAGACCTGGAAAGGAAGGTTGTTGTTTACGTAAGCCTCGAAATCAGCGTTCTTGTGGCTGATCTGCATGTAATCGGCATATTTTTTCGTGAAGCTGATGACGTCTTCCAGGTCCTTGGGAAGGTTTGCGGCACAGGAAATGTAAGCGCATACGGCCTCCATCTCTGCTACCGGCGTAACATCGGGAATGAAGCCCTCGTTTACGGCATCGGAAGACATGCATGTCAGGTTGTCTGCACGTACGGCGCCGCCTGCCTTGACCGTGAAAGGAACTGACAGGGCAAAGAAGCCCGGGCCCTTTCTTGAAGGTCTGCATGCGAGAGGATCGATGAACTCGGGGTGCTCTAACGAGCCTGCGCCTACGAAATCGCCGTATCTTGCAGCGTACTGGTCAGGGAAAACGTTGCCGTCATCGGTATGGACAACGAGCTCGTTGAACCTGATGTCGCCCTTTCTGTACTTTGCGTTGGGGTTGAAAGAGATCGCCCTGATCTCGTCATTCTCGTTGAAGAATACTTCAGACTGCGTAACGACCGTCGTGAAGATGACGTCCTCAGAGAGAGCGTGTGTCTCTGCCGTACCGAACATGCCTGTGTAGACAAGTCTCAGATTCCTGGCAGATGACCCTTTATTTACGATGTCGATCATCTGGGCTTCAGCTGCAAGAGGCATTCCCTCGTGCTGGGGAACGATGAAGATCGTTCTCTTGACCTCAAGACCGCCGCCCAACTCATAGCTGATGATGGTCCTGTTCTGGGAGTGGATCGTCCTGACCTTCTTGAGGCCATCGGCCTTGGCTGCGCCGGACCAGAAGATCTGCTTTCCGTTCTCGGTCAGATAGAACTGTCTGTTTGCAGGGAAGCCGTTCTCGTCAGGGAGATAGTCCCATCTTGTGGCGAGAACCTGCTTGTCGGCATGGGATCTGAATGAACCGCCGCCCATCCTGTCGATGGCGCTCTTCGGAGTTGACTGCAGAGGGCGGTCAAAACCGATGCGGTTGCCGATGAGCATATTTGTATAGTAGTGAGGTCCGGGTGAAGGTGTTGCGGGATCGCATACGAGTTCGCCGTTTGCATCTAGCTTTCCACCCCAGGTCTCAGAAGCTCTGACTGCCGCCTTGACGGAATCAAGGATGCTTTCGGAGAAGTCTGCGGGACTTACAACGCCTCCCTTTTCGGTGACGGCACTGATCTTGTCGCCGTCGTTGATGAACAGGACGCTGTATCCGTTTGCCGCGCACTCTGAAAGCTTCGCGAAAACCTCGTTATCCTCGGCGATCACGCTGATAAGCATGCTGTCGAATTTAAGTCCGCTGACACCTATTACCACCGGTGACGTGCCGAACCTGACATACTGAGCGGAAATACCGCCGCCTACGCCTGCTTCGCGGAACTTGGTTTTCAAGAGCTGTGATGCGGTGCACTTTTCCTGTCTGGCTCTCTCGCTTCTGTATCCCATAAGAAGACCTCCGTGGGTTTAATTCATAATTGTTGTTTTTACAAGGAACCCCCGCGTTCAAAAATGAACGCGGGGCCTCTTGTTTGTTTTAAGTTAAATACCCTACCGGATATTAGTCTCAGCCGAGGACTACCTCGACCTTGTGTGTCTTGCCGTCTCCTGCGACAGGGATGACGGTTCCCTCAACAGCAGCGCCGTCGACCGTAAGTGACTTGACGCCCTTGTTGACGTTGTTCGGGTTCTTGACCTCGATCTCATATACATCACCGCGGAACTTACGTGTTGCCTTGAATCCGCTCCAGGAAGAAGGGATGGAAGGATCGATGGAGAGACCGTCGAACTCAGGCTTAACGCCGAGAATGTACTGGGAGATGGCTACCATGTTCCATGCGGCAGTACCGGTGAGCCAGGAGTTCTTGCCCTGACCGAAGTTCTTGGCGTCCTTACCGCCGATCATCTGACCGTAAACGTAAGGTTCTGTCTTATGGATGTCTGATGTCTCTTCGGTGAAAGCAGGGGCGATCTTTGAGTAGTACTCGAAAGCCTTGTCTCCTCTTCCCGCATAAGCCTCAGCGCAGATGATCCACGCGTTGTTGTGTGTGAAGATACCTGCGTTCTCCTTGTATCCGCCCGGATATGTGGAGATCTCACCATACTGGATGTAGTACTTTGTGAATGCAGGGTTGTTGAGAACGAGACCGAACTCGCAGTTGAGATACTTGTCGATGGAATTGAGGGTCTTGATGTCAGCGCCCTCTTCCTTACCGATCTCGGACATGACTGCGAAGCCCTGAGGTTCGATGAAGATCTTACCTTCTTCGCACTCGTGGGAACCCATCTTCTCGCCGTTGGCGTCGTAAGCTCTGAGGAACCACTCGCCGTCGAATGCGGATTCCATCGTGTTCTTCTTCATCTTGTCGATCTCAGCCTGCGCCTTTGCAGCTTCCTCAGTCTTGCCGAGGTGCTGGAGGATACCGACATAAGCGGGACCTGTGTATGTGAAGAGAGCAGCAACGAATACGGACTCTGCGATCTTGGAGTAGCCGCCTTCTGCCTTGAACTTCGGGTTGGTGTATGTCTGGAAGGACTCACCCGGAGTATCGGAGAAGCATGAAAGGTTGATGCAGTCGTTCCAGTCCGCACGCATTGCGAGAGGCAGTCCGTGAGGTCCGAGGTTGTTTACGATGTGATAGAAGGAAACGTCGAGGTGCTCGAGCATCGTGTGCTTGCCTTCCGGATCGTCATCGAACGGAACGTTTGCATCGAGGATTCCCCAGTCGCCTGTCTCCTTGATGTAAGCTGCAACGGAAAGGATCATCCAGAGCGGGTCATCGGAGAAGTCACCGCCGATATCGGCGTTACCCTTCTTGGTGAGAGGCTGGTACTGGTGATAGCATCCGCCGTCAGAAAGCTGTGTTGAAGCGATGTCGATGAGTCTTGCTCTTGCACGGTCAGGGATCTGGTGAACAAATCCGAGGATATCCTGGTTGGAATCTCTGAATCCCATGCCGCGGCCGATTCCCGACTCGAAGTAGGAAGCGGAACGTGAAAGGTTGAATGTGACCATGCACTGATACTGGTTCCAGATGTTGACCATACGGTTGACCTTGTCATCAGGTGTATCAGCCTTGTAGATGGAAAGGAGGTTGTCCCATGTCGCACGGAGCTCTTCAAGTCCTGCAGCAACCTTCTCAGGAGTGTTGTACTTTTCGATCATCGCATAAGCCTTCTCCTTGTTGAGGACCCATTTCTCTCTTGTAAGGAGATTAGCAGGCTTCTCGGAAGCGAACTTCTTGTCCTGAGGATTCTCGGCATAACCGAGGATGTAGATGAGCGTCTTTGTCTCGCCCGGAGCGAGGGTGATCTTCTTGTAGTGTGAAGCGATCGGAGACCAGCCGTCTGCGAATGAATCAGAAGCCTTGCCCTCGAAAACCGTTGCCGGCTTGTCCCAGCCGTTGTAGATGCCGCCGAGGAAAGCGTCACGGTCAGTATCGTAACCGTCGATGCTGTCGTTGACGGAATAGAAAGCGTAGTGATTACGTCTGTCTCTGTACTCTGTTACGTGATAAATGGTGGAGCCTTCGATCTCAACGCGGCCCGTTGAGAAGTTTCTCTGGAAGTTGGTGCAGTCATCCTGGGCATCCCAAAGGCACCATTCAGCCATGGAGAAGATCGAGAAATCCTTTGAAGCGTCGCTTTCGTTTGTGAGAACGACCTGCTGGACCTCACCGTCATATTTCTCGGGAACGAAGAAAGTAACTTCTGCCTTGAGTCCGTTCTTCTTGCCCGTGATAACCGTGTAGCCCATGCCGTGACGGCACTGATAGTAGTCAAGCTCGGTCTTTACAGGTGACCATCCCGGGTTCCATACGGTACCGTTGTCGTTAATGTAGAAATAACGGCCGCCCATATCGAGGGGTACGTTGTTATAACGGTAACGAGTGATCCTGCGGAGCCTCGCGTCCATGTAGAAGTCATAACCGCCTGCCGTGTTGGAGATAAGGCCGAAGAATGCCGTGTTTCCAAGATAGTTGATCCAGGGATAGGGTGTTTTCGGCGTCTCGATCACATATTCACGCGCCGCATCATCAAAGTGTCCAAATTTCATTTTGGCTGCCTCCGTGTTCATTGGTTTATTTGTCGGAAAGTAAACTAATTTTATACTATTCTCAGGTAAAAAGGTATTAATTATCCTTGAACTATCTTCTTCTCTATCAGGATCTCCCTAAACGTTGCTTTTGCGTCGGTTATGGTCTTGATCCCGCCCTTTGCATAGACTTTTACGATGCGGGTGAAAACGTCATCTATCCGGCTGTCCGAAGATCCGGCCAGGGAGACGTCGATACGCTCGGCCTCGGGACCGAGCACCTCATATGGATTCTGCCCGCCGAGCCATGCGAATGAATAACGGTCATCCGTGGCCGCGTCCGCAATGATGCTCCTTGAATTGACGAAATCGCATCTTCCGGTGGAAAGCATGTCCTTAAGGTTGCCCTTTTCGAGGCAGACCGCCGTGATAATGTCCGCGCAGGACTTCTTCATGTCGCACTTGACCGATACCATCACCCATGTGCCGCCCTTGGCAAAGGCAGAAGGTGATCTTATTATCCCCCAGTCTCCCGATGTCGGGTTGGTCTTTCTCACGGTCGTGGGATCGAGGGCGAAATGGGAGGATCTGACAAGTGACAAAGGACCCCAATATGAAAGGACCGTCCTGTTCCTCATGCCCAGCTTCCATTCATCCGAGCCGTGCCTATGTCCGAAAGTGAGGTTTTCGCTTCCGAGAGTCCTCGCAAATCCCAGATAAGCCACGGCAGAATTGTCAAACTCCATCTTCCCTTCGCTTATCCAGGGAGTGGTCCTGCTTCCCATAAAGCTTCTGTAAAGGCCATCAGTACCCGCTACGATCCTGACATTGCCTTCGGAACCCTTGCTGACCTTGCGGGCAGCCTGCATGAAGGATTCCCAGGAAGAAAAGCTATTCGAGACCTGAACGGGATCTGAAGTGCCCAGATACTGCTGGGCAAGTGATTTCTGATAGAAAACGGCTCCGGGTTCCAGTTCCCACGCAAGACCCTTTATGCTGCCGGAACTGTCCGCAGCGAGTCTCAGGCTGTAGTCGTACATGTCTCCGCAGGCCTGGTTGGAAATGCCGATCGTATTGATGGGGAGCGTCTTGTCAGATTCCGCGTACAGCTTCACGTTGTCGTAACCGCATACAAACATGTCGGGAGCTTCGTCGGTCGAAAATGCCTCTTCAAGGTGCTTCTGGTAATCCTCCTCCGGGATCACCACGTATTCGTAATCCTTTACGGGAGAATACTGTTCCAGGATCTTCTTGAAATCGTCGTTAAAGCTCCAGATGACGAGCTTTCCGCCTTCCGTGTCAGAAGCCGAGGCAACGGGTTTCTCGGCATATGAACCTGTTCCTGATTCACGTACGGATGACTCGGAAGCCTTGGCAGATGTCTCCGCTGCCACCGTTGCTCCAAAGGTCGTCTCGGGCGTCGTTTCCGCGTCCGTCCCTGCAGGCGTGCCTGAACACCCTGCGGCGCAGGCGGTAAGTGCAAGCGACAACGCAAGGGCGGCAACCTTTGTCAGTTTCATGGGAGTTCCCGCCGGATCAGGTTCCTGAGGTATTGGTCTCGCTGATGCCGAAGATCATCTTTCCGTAGCGGTTGAGATACTTGGCGTACTCGTTCATGTCTCCGGTCGTATGGTACTGCTGTCCGTTAAATACACCGTAGATCTCAATTGTAGCTGTCTGGGCGCCGGGCTGCTGTGCCGCAACGTAAAGATCTGTGATCGCAGAAGGTCTGTTGATGCCGACATTCTTGGCGAGCTTGATCTTGAGGGCATTCTGGAGTCCTGCCCAGTCATCTGCTACGGAAGCGAGCGTAAGGTACTGTCCCGTGAGCATGTCGAAGTTAGCGAACTCCTGCTTGCTTGCGAGCACCTTGTTTGCAGCGGTTACCTTGTAGCTCATGATGACGGAAAGGATCCTGCTGTTGTATGAATAGTCGAAATTGACCTCGATGTTGTAGACATTGTCAACGGTGCCGGAAAGGTTGTAAGCAGCCTTTGCTTCGCCGGAATATCTCGCATAGAAGCCTGCAGCTTCCTGATAGAAGCTGTCGAGGATCAGGTTGATCGCCTCGGCTACGTTGTCGCTTCCGGCCTTGCTGACAAGCATCCTCTTTCCTGAGAAGACTGCCATGGGCTTGTTGTATTCAGCATCTACGCTCTCGGAGAACGTCTCGGAATCTACTGCGAACTCTTCAGCGATCTTCTTGGATGTGAGGTATGAGAAATCCACTCTCTCGTTTGAGGGATGAGTGGTGGGTGTAGGTGTGGGGGTAGGTGTCTCCGTAGCCGTAGGCTCGGGTGTCGTGGTCGTCTCGGAAGGAGCCGTTGTCACGGTTGTCTCAGAAGGCCATCCGCTGGTCTCTGTCGTCTCGGAACTTGTCTCAGAAGGCGTGCCCCATCCGTATCCGGATGTTGTCTCCGTCGCAGACTCGGAAGGTTCAGTGGTCGTCTCGGAAGGCCATCCGCTGGTCTCGGTTGTTGTCTCTGAAGGTACGGTCGTTGTCTCAGAGGCGGTTGCCGAAGTCTCCCCGGAAGTTTCAGTTGTGGTCGTGACGGCAGCTGTTTCCGTAGTCGTCTCTTCCGAAGCGGGCGAAGCAGGAGTCTTGTTATAGAAATCCACTGCGCTGCCAAGGTCGTTCAGGCCTTCGCTCAATCCCGCATAATCAATGTTGCAGGCAGTGATCACCGTGATCAGCATCGCAGCCGCGATACTTACTGCCACTATCTTGCTGGATCTGTTCTTCGGATTAAAAAACATTTGCTATCCCTCCGTTATTCCAAAACTGAATATTTCATAAGGTCCTAACCTACTAATTATATCATTTAGGGAACGACAATTTCGGCAATTCTGAAAAATTATGAGAGCAGGAGCGCACCCTTTTTCACTGCCAGCGAAAAGACCATGCCTGATACCGCGGAGCTCCTCCTGATGACGATGTCTCCGCCGCCGCTCGCGAGATAAGCCGCCGCAGTGGCCGTGTCGTTGATCTTTTCGGGCGCGAAAGTCATCTTGAGCGGAGGTCTTGCCCCGTTAAGCTCTGCACTCTCGTATGAAACGATCTGCGCGCCAAGCTCTTCCGCAACCTTCTTGGATGTCTCGTTCTCCCTCGTTGTATAGGGAACTGCGACCGTGCTTACGGCAAGCGGCTCGATCATGTGATTCTCAAGAGATGCCCTTATGCCCTCTGCCGCATACTCGGGATCCGTTCTGGTACGCTGTTCCATGCCGATGCTCATTATCCTCGGAACGAGTCCCAAGACTCCCGAATCCGTTATGCCTTCAAGCTTCGCGCAGGTAATGAAGACGTCCGGAGCGGAGTCTTCTTTCTGAGCCTCGAGCCTTGACCTGTAGTACTGCTTGATGAATTCCTCCTTCATGTCGGCAGGATATTTCCTCAGGTCGTAGATCATGGGATCAAGGACAGGGTCGCCGTAAGCTACTTTCAGATCGGTAAAGATCCTTACGGGAAGGCCTTTCTTGAGCCTCTCGTCAACCTTTTCCAGAAGTTCCGTATTGCTTACAGCCATGTTCAGTCTCTTGGCCACGTCGGACAGACTGCCTCCGATGTCAGCGCTCCCTCCGAACTTAGTGAAGCACTTGTCACCCAATATCTTCTTTATCTCGTCATAGATGCCAAGGCAGGAGACTGCCTCCTTTGCCCCGCCTTTTCTGATGACGACTGCAAAAAGGCCTTCCGCCGAAACGCATATTACGGGGAGCCTTCTCATCGATTCGGGGATCATTTCCCTCGTGATCCTTACAGCCGCTTCCAGCGGCAGAAGCATTACGATCGCAGTGTCACCCGTCATGTCGGGAAGAACGCTTCCTCCGCTCAGGAACTCATCACCGTCGATCCATCTGCCCCCGATGCCGTCTATCAGGCGCTGGCCGGTCTTTTTCGCACTTTCGGATCTGCCGTAGCAAAGAAGATACATAAAAATCCTCCGTATCTGAAATCTTTTATCTCACTAAAGTTATATCCGTTATGTGAGCGGACTTCCGCACAAACGCACTCAGAGTGATACGCTTTGCGGGCGTTTTCCGCACAAGCGTGCTGAGCACGTGAGGAGGACTAAGCGGGCAAAACGATATCACTCTGACTTTACCATAACGGAGCCCGAATGTTACATTATTTGAGTATTCTTCGAAAAGGACGGATTCCGGTCATGAAAATTGTTATCCTTGACGGCGCAGGCGCCAATCCCGGCGACATCTCCTGGGCACCCTTTGAAAGCATCGGCGAAGTCGCTGCATACGACTACACATCTAAAGATCAGGTCGTTGAAAGGGCCAAAGGCGCAGAGGTCTGCATCACGAACAAGACGGTTTTCGATGCCGCCATGCTTAAGGAACTTCCGGATCTGAAATACATAGGCGTCCTGGCAACGGGATTTAACGTCGTCGATCTCGAGGAATGCCGCAGATTGGGGATCACAGTGACAAACGTTCCCGAATACGCAACCTATGCGACCGCGCAGATGACGATCGCTCTTCTTCTTGAACTGGCATGTCTCCCGGGAAGGCACAGCAGCGACGTCATGGACGGCGGCTGGTGCAGGAGCCCGCAGTTCAGCTATTTCCTTGCCCCGCTCACCGAGCTTAACGGCAAGAACATGCTGGTCTTCGGTTTCGGCAAGATCGGAAGGCGCGTTGCCGCAATCGCATCCTCGCTCGGCATGAACGTCTCGGCAGTCCCCCATCATCCGGACGGAACTGAAGGAACCGTTGACGGTTACAAGATCCCTTACACGACACTTGATGAAGGCATAAAGACAGCCGATGTGGTCTCGGTCCACTGCCCTCTCACTCCTGATACAAAGCATCTCATAAATAAAGAGCGTCTCGCTTCAATGAAAAAGGGCGCTCTCCTGATCAACTGCGCAAGAGGCCCCGTCGTAGACGAAAAAGCCGTAAGGGAGGCACTTGATTCCGGCATTCTCGGAGGCTACGGAGCCGATGTCGTCTCTGTCGAGCCGATGCTTCCGGACAATCCTCTCCTCGGCGCGCCCAACTGCGTGATCACCCCGCACATCGCCTGGGCACCCAAAGAGACCAGGATCCGTCTCATCGATGCAGCGGCCGATAATCTCAAGGCCTTTTTGAGCGGCAATCCGGTCAACGTCGTAAACTGATCTTTACCCGGAAAAAATATCTCCGAAAATACCGATGGCATCTTGTTACGAAACAAGATGCCATCGACATGGAATAAGGGATAGATTAAGAAAACTGTCGTGATTTAAAAACTAGAACCTCGTAATTGAGGTCCCCTATCCAAATACGCCTCATTACAGCCAAATAATAACAAGATAAGAGCCTTAGGTCAAATAATTTTTTAGTGACATTTTAGCAATTTCCGGTGTTATTTCTTTTTCGAGGACTTCAGCTGCACCACTAATCCCGCCGCACCGAAAGCAACGATAATAAAGCAGGCGGTCAGCGCTGGTGTGTCGGTGACCCTGGTACCCAAAAGAGTGTCCTGTATGTAGAGAGCATAAGGATTCGCCTTAAGCAGGTTCCAAAGATACGGAGCGGTTGCAAGCGCGATGACTCGGGCACCGACAAAAGCCGTAAAGAAGCAAATTGTCCATTTTTGCGCAAAATACACAATTACGCCTAAGATCATTCCGATGACAAAACCGGTCAAAAGAGGCAAAAGTGCCTTTGTTGGACCGCTTCCCGGGAAAAGGTCGCCGTAATCCTTATAGACAAAATATGAGCAAAAAAGTGCAGTGAGCGCGATAAGCGCTTTCATGTAGAGGGCAAATGACGCGATCGCCAGGACAATTGCAGGCACGATCGTAATCAGGAGCCTGGCTATTTCAGGCAGGGCCGAACCCTGCTTTTCGGCGATCTCGCAGACAAACGAGCCTCCGACGTAACCCAGAACTCCTCCGACCACTGCAAGGCAAAGACGGAACAACTTGTAACCGTTGAAGCACAAGATGGATCCGATGATCAGCCCTCCGGCCATCAGGATTATTTCTGTCAAAGTTCCAATATCTCCTTTATCTCATCCACGGTCAGCGCCGAACACAGCCTGACCTTCAATTTTGCCGCACCGCGGATGCCCTTGATGTAGAAAGGCATTACGCTGCGGAACTCTCTGACCGCTATCTCCTCATCGCAGTAGCGGCATCTTCCCTTAATCTCACGAAGGAGCATCTCCTTCTTTTCCTGTTCGGATGGCAAGACTATATCACTCCTGCCGTCCAGATATGAGGCAACTTCGGCGAATATCCAGGGATTTCCCCTCGCTGCCCTTCCTATCATGACTCCGTCCGCGCCCGTCTCTTCGATGAGTGAAGCGGCAGACGTTCCGTCCGTCACGTCTCCGTTCGCGAAAAACGGTATATCATAACCCCTAACTGCCTCCCGCATCAAGGCTACGGCCTTGCGGTTGCATTCACCGGTATACATCTGGGGCCTCGTGCGGCCGTGTACGCAAAGCATATCACATCCCGCATCGGCAACTGCTTTGGCAAATTCAGGCTTTCCGCAGTCACCTGCTTCAAATCCTATCCTTGTCTTGACGGTAACGGGGATCTTTTTCGGAAGTCCCTTCAAAGCCTCCTTGCAGGCTCTGACTATGGAAGCAGCCGTCTCCGGAGAGTTCATGAGCGCGCTTCCGGCTCCCGTCTTTACTACTTTCGGCACCGGACAGCCCATGTTGATGTCGATTATGTCCACCTGCGAAAGAACCTCGTCTTCCATTATCTTTCCGATCGCCGCGGTGAAGTCTTCAGGCTCGGCACCGAAAAGCTGGATCGCCGTAATGCCCTCCGAGGCAGGATCGATCCTCAGATACTGCATGCTCTTTTCCAGGCCGTTATATCTGATCGAGCGGGCAGATACGAGTTCGGTGGGAGCATATGCCGCGCCAAACTCCCTGCAGATCCCGCGGTACGTGATGTGGCTCACCCCCGCCATGGGCGAGAGCGCGACGTTACCCGGTATTGTTACCCCGCCGATATTGACAGAATTCATTATTTCTCCCAAATAGTGGATTTCTACGACATCGATTTTATACCTTTTTTATCTTGAAATAATTAGGCATAGAGAACAAAATAATACACGTGAGTTAAAAAGAGGTATTGGCTTATGGATGATTGTCTGGTTTATTTTTTTACGGGATTCCTGGACAGCGGCAAGACTTCCTGCATCTGTTCATGGCTTACCAACGATAATTTCAAGAACCGCAAGTCCGTCGTTATCTGCACCGAAGAAGGTGACGAGGAATACGACGAGGAGCACTTGGGCGGCGTCAAGCCCGTGGTTATCAACTGCGAGACCGACGAGGTCACGAAGGAAATGACCTTTGATATCGAGGCGAAGTATTCTCCCTCGGTCGTTTTCATAGAGTGGAACGGCACCGTCTCCCCTGCGGAGTTTTTCGAGAAGGTCGACGTGCCCGACAGATGGGCACTCGCTGCAGCCGTCGTAGTCATCGACGCTTCAACATATTCAAATTCCCTTAAGAACATGACCACGTTCTTCGCCGACTATTACAGATACGGCGATACGGTCATATTCAACCGCGTTGACCCCGACAACGACAACCTCCCCAAGATGAGAGCTTCAGTCAAGGCGGTCAACCCGGGCATGAGCATCAACTTCGTTTCCAAGACAAACGAGATAGTCAGGATCGAAGACCATCTTCCCTATGATCTTAAGCAGAGTCCCTGCCACATCGCGGCAGACGATTTCGGTCTTTTCTATACTGACGCCATGGACAACAGGAACCGTTACGACGGCAAGCGCATCAGCCTTATAGGCGAGGCGGTCCCGATCCCCGAATACCGCGGCAAGGCTTTCGCTCTCGAGCGTCAGGCTTACACCTGCTGTGCCGCAGACCTCCAGCCGATGGGGATCCTCTGCCTGTATCAGATCAAACCCGGCTTCCCCGCAGGCCAGTGGCTGAAGGTAACCGGCACCGTCAGATATTTCGAAGACAAGACCCCGGACGGCCAGAAGGTTGCCGTTCCCTGCCTCCAGGCTGAGGAATACGCGCTCACTTCCAAGCCGGATAACGACGTAATCTATTTCAATTAAGAAAGAGGCGATACATATGACAAAAGTAGACATTTTCTCCGGATTCTTAGGAGCAGGCAAGACCACGCTCATCAAGAAGCTCATTGCCGACGGTTATAACGGAGCCAAGCTCGTTCTCATCGAGAACGAATTCGGCCAGATCGGCATCGACGGCGGTTTCCTCAAGGAATCCGGCATCGAGATCACCGAGATGAATTCCGGCTGCATCTGCTGCAGCCTCGTAGGAGACTTCGGAACTGCTCTCAAGGAAGTTATCGAAAAGTTCTCACCTGACAGGATCCTCATCGAACCTTCGGGCGTAGGCAAGCTTTCTGACGTTGTTGCAGCAGTCAAGCGCGTTGAGGGCACTGAGATCTGCGGAACTGTAACCGTAATCGATGCATCCAAGTGCCGCATCTACCTCAAGAACTTCAAGGAGTTCTATGAGAACCAGATCAAGTATGCAGGAACGATCATCCTGAGCCGTACGGGCAACATCTCACAGGAGAAGCTCGACCAGGCTATAGAACTCATCCGCGCGATCAACGATCATTCACAGATCATTACGACACCCTGGGACGAACTTTCAGGCGTTCAGATCCTCAAGGCAATCGAAGAGCCGCTCACGGCTGCAGACATGGCTGCCGCTCTTCTCGAAGCCGAAAAGCACGAGCACGAGCATCATCACCACCACGATCACGGCGAGGATTGTGACTGCGAGGAGTGCAGGTCTCATCACCATCACGACGATGACGATGATGACGACGAGGATGAGCACGAGCATCACCACCATCATCACGATCATGATGAAGATGAGCACGAACATGAACATCATCACCACGATCATGACGATGACGACGATGATGATCACGACCATGAGCATCACCACCATCACCATCATCACGACCACGATGCAGACGAGATCTTCGATTCCGTCGGTTTCGAGACATCCAAGCACTTCACCAAGGATGAGATCAAGGCTGCACTCGATTCTCTCGATGAGAATGCCAAGTACGGCATGATCCTCCGTTCAAAGGGAATCGTAGCAGGCGAGAACGGCGAGTGGATCCATTTCGACTACGTTCCGGGCGAATCAGAAGTACGTACCGGTTCATCCGATGTCACGGGCAAGATCGTCGTCATCGGCTCCGAAGTCAAGAAGGATGCCGTAAAGGAGCTTTTCGGAATCTGAAAAGACCCGGATAAAACAAAAAACAAACTCAAAGGAATCAGATAGGAAATGGCGAAAAAAGGACTCAGGATAATCGTCGTCGGCGCGGGCAAAGTTGGTGACACCCTTGTTAACCGTCTTGCAGACGAGGGACACAATCTGGTCATCATCGACAAGAACGAAGAACGTCTCACTCAGCTCGCGAATCTCTGCGACTGCATGTGCATAACCGGAAGCGGCGCAAGCCATGAGGTCCTCATGGAAGCCGGCATTTCGGAGACAGACCTCTTCATCGCGGTTACCGAATCAGACGAGCTCAACCTCCTCTGCTGCACTATCGCAAAGCAGTTCAACAACAGCCTTTCGACGATCGCGCGCGTCAGGAATCCTGATTACATCAGTGACGTTTCATATCTGCGTTCCAAACTCGGAATCGAGATGATCATCAATCCCGAATACGAGGCTGCCGTCGAGATCTCACGTCTTCTTTCCCTCCCTGCCGCCATCTCGGTAAACTCGTTTGCCCACGGCCAGGCGGAACTCGTAAAGATCCAGATCCCCGAAGGCAACATCCTTGACGGCAAGACGATCGCATATTTGGGACAGAACATCACCAACGACATCCTTATCGCAGGTGTTGAGCGCGGCTCTGATTTCACCATCCCCAACGGCGGATTCGAACTGAAGAGCGGTGACATCATTTCCTATATCTGCACCCGCAAGACCAATTTCAACTTCCTTAAGCTGATCGGTTACAATACCCGTTCGGTCAAGACCGCGCTGATCGTAGGCGGAGGTACCTGCGCTTACTATCTTTCCGACATGCTCATCAAAACAGGCATCGACGTCACGCTTGTCGAGAAGGACACCAACCGCTGCGAGCAGCTTAGTGAGCTTCTCCCGAAAGCGACGGTATTAAAGGGCGACGGAACCAGCGAGGCTATCCTCGATGAGGCAGGCATTAAAGATGTCGACTGCGTGATCGCGCTCACCGGACTTGATGAGGAGAACATAATGCTCGCCCTTCATACAAAAGCCGTATCGACCGCAAAAGCCATTACCAAGATCAACAAGATCACTTTCACTGAAGCGATCGAAAGCCTCAATCTCGGCAGCGTCATCTATCCCAAGTACATCACCGCGGAGAGGATCATCTCAAGCGCAAGATCAAGACAGTCCAAGATCGGAAGCAACCTTGAAGTCATGTACAGTCTTTTCGGAGACAGGGCCGAGGCATGCGAGTTCAAGGTCAAGGAGGCTTCAAGAGTCACCGGCACTCTTCTTAAGGACCTTCCGCTCAAACCCGGTCTCATCATCTCATTCATCGGACGTGACGGAAAGATCATCATTCCTACCGGTTCCGACCAGATAAACATCGGCGACAATGTCATGATCGTAACCATGAACAAGGGATTCACCGAGCTCTCTGACATACTGAAATGAAGATAAGGCTGCAGATCTACATCCTGGGCAAAGTCATGACCATCGAAGGCATCCTGATGCTTTTGCCCGTATTATGCGGACTGATCTACGGTGAACTCAGAAACGCCGTGATCTATGCGCTTTTCGCGATCTTCTACATCGCGGCAGGTATCCTGATATCACGCAAGAAGCCCGAAAAGGTAACCATCTATCTCAAGGACGGATGCATAGCTACTGCCTTAAGCTGGATCGCTCTTTCGATCTTCGGTGCTCTGCCCTTCATGGTAACAGGTGAGATCCCTTCATTCACGGATGCTGTTTTCGAGACCGTATCGGGTTTTACCACGACCGGAGCCAGCATACTGACCAATGTCGAAGGCATGTCTCACATTTCACTCATGTGGAGATCTCTGACTCACTGGATCGGAGGAATGGGAGTTCTCGTATTCCTCCTTGCGGTAGTCCCCATGTCAGGCGGTTCCAACCTTAACCTGATGAAAGCGGAAAGCCCCGGACCATCCGTAGGAAAGTTCGTTCCGAAGGTCCGTACGACCGCGAAAGCTCTCTACACGATCTATCTGGCGCTCACCATAATAGAGATCGTAGTCCTGATCATCGCGGGAATGCCTGTTTTTGACAGTATCTGTTCCGCATTCGGCACGGCCGGTACGGGAGGATTCGGTATAAGGAACGACAGTTTCACGTCGTACGCTCCCCACATCCAGTGGATCGTCGCCGTATTTATGATCCTTTTCGGAATCAACTTCAACTTCTACTATCTGATAATCGCAAAACAGCCCGGCAAGGCTCTTAAGCTCAGCGAAGTCAGGGTCTATCTCGCGATAATCCTCATATCCACGATCACCATCACGATCAACATCTTAAGGATGACCGGCACCTCGGCTGAAGCCGCAAGACACGCTTTCTTCCAAGTCGCGACGGTCATCACCACGACGGGATTTGCCACGACGGATTTCGACAAGTGGCCGACTCTGTCCAAGCTCATAATGGTATGCCTCATGTTCTGCGGAGCCTGCGCAGGTTCCACCGGCGGCGGCGTCAAAGTATCGCGTATTCAGATCAGGGCAAAGATGATCGCAAGGGAGATCGGAAGCTACATCAATCCGAGATCCGTCAAGAAAGTTCAGATCGACGGAAAGCCCATCGATCCGGATCTGGAGCGTTCCGTATCCGTCTATTTCTTCGTGTTCCTGCTGATCTTTACGGCTTCGACCATCATCGTAAGCTTAGAGGGACATGACCTCACAACGACGTTCACGGCAGTCGCGGCAACGATAAACAACATCGGTCCGGGTCTGTCGCTGGTAGGTCCTGCAAATAACTATGCGTTCCTTACCGGATTATCCAAGTGGGTTCTTATATTCGACATGCTCGCGGGCCGTCTTGAACTGTTCCCCTTGATCATCTTCCTTACTCCGATGACCTACAAGGGCGCTTTCAAGGGATTGTTTGCAAGGAAACAAGGCTGATCAAAGCTCGTAAGGCTTGGGATCCGACCTCGTATATCTGATTATCTCATCCATCCTGTCGCGGTCTTTGAATGCGACCAGCGAAAATGCCATGCCTGATTTGCCGGCACGCGCGGTACGTCCGATGCGGTGAAGATACAATTCGTTTTCCTTGGGAATATCGAAATTAAATACAGCCTCGATGTCATCAACGTCTATGCCTCTGGCGATTACGTCAGTTGCAACAAGGACATCGAATTTACATGCGCGGTATGCATCCATTACGCGGTTTCTGGTTCCCTGGCCGATGTCTCCGTGAAGGACTTTCGCGGAAAGCCCGTTAGCCACGAACCTTGCGCCGACCTTTGATGTCTGGTCCTTGGTATTGCAGAAGACGATGACCTTCTTAAGGTCTTCCTTCGCCATTATCCTCATGATGGAGCTTATCTTGTCCTTCTCCGGACACTCGACTATGTACTCGTCGATATCGGGGTGGTCTTCCTGCTTGGGCATGACATCGATCTCAGCAGCGCCCTCCATGAATTCCCATGTGATGTCCTGGATCTCTCTGGGCATAGTAGCCGAGAAGAGTGCGATCTGCTTGTCTTTCGGAGTCAGGGCCATTATCTGTCTGATGTCCCTGATGAAGCCCATCTTGAGCATTTCATCAGCCTCATCGAGAACGAGTGTATATATCTGTGAGATGTCGACGAATTTCCTGCCGACCATGTCGAGAAGTCTTCCCGGTGTCGCCACGATGACCTGGGGCTTTTTGGCGAGCTTCTCCTTCTGGAGATTCATGCTCTGTCCTCCGATCAGAGAAGCAACTCTGAATCCGCCGATGTTGCGGGCAAGACCTTTGAGCTCAGAAGTGATCTGGAGCGCAAGTTCTCTCGTCGGGCTCATGATGAGAGCCTGTACGAATTTGGCATCCATGTTGAGATACTCGAGGATCGGTATGCCGAAGGCGAACGTCTTACCCGTGCCCGTGGGAGCCTTGGCAATGACGCTCATGTTGTCCATCAGCAGGGGGATTGCCTTCTGCTGTATGGTAGTCGGACGCTTAACGCCCATCTTTTTCAAAGATGCCATTACCTCAGGCGAGAGGTCCAGGTCTTCAAATGTCAGTTCGTCTTCCATAGATATCCTTATCCGTCAGAATGTATATGTATTCTTTCTGCTCACTGTCTCGTGATCGAACATGTCTGACATCGGATCTTTTGACGCGTCCTTCTCGAGAAGTTCCAAGAGGAATTCAGCTGCGGCGAGCTGGTCGTGTGTCATGTACCAGCCTCTGCCGGAACCTGACAGGTAGTATTCGTCGTCATTACCGCTGTCCGCGATCACGATCTTGAAACCGTCTTCGAGCGTTATCTGGATGTTGACCAGATTAACGGGCACTTCGGCAGGTTCATCGAATCCGTCATAAGTCTTCTTCCCGCCGAGTTCCTTCACGGGCACAAAGGTTATGGTGACACCGTTCTTTGCCTTGACCTCGTGGAATCTGTACTCGGGAGATCCGCACTTTAAGTAATCGTCTTCGATCTTATAATCATGCAGCTCGGTAAGCCATTTGGTGATATCCACCCAGTGCGTTCCGTGCCATCCGTTATCGAGACCCGTTATGCCGTCATATGTATTGATGACAGTATCGATGTTTACGTGGTTCTTCAGTATTGCGATGTCTGTCTTGACCGTAAACCCGCCGTCACCGTGTTCCTTGAGAGGCATTGGTGTGGTCTCCGCGGTCGTCTCCGATGTCGTTGTCTCAGACTCCGTGACAGTAGCAGATGTTGCCGTTGTGGATGACTCAGTGGGAGCCGGTGTCTCTTCAGGTTTCTTGGTACAGCCTGCGGTCAGGAGCATTGCTGCCGCCATTGCCGCAGCATAAATCTTTATTCTCAGATTCACTTTCCCGTTTCCTCCGAAATATACATAAAGAATTATACTTTAAATATACGACTTTTTTCGGTGTTTTTAGGGCGAAAACCTTTGCCGTTTAATTGCTATAATTAGTAAAAGTGTTTATCAGGGGGATTGTCACCATGGCAAAACGCGTATTCCTCATCGTATTGGACAGCTTCGGCATCGGAGGCGCTCCTGACGCCGCAAGCTTCGGCGACGAAGGCAGCAACACTCTTGCAGCCGTACTCTCATATTCGGACAGACCTTTTCCGAACCTCGCGAAAATGGGGCTTTTCTCGATCGACGGCGAAGTTGATCCGCGCATTTTGAACTACCTTTCAAAGCAGGAGTCAGTCCCCTTCCCGATGGGTTCTTATGCGCGTGTTCGTGAGCTTTCTGCAGGAAAAGATTCGACCATCGGACACTGGGAGATCGCAGGCGTCCTTTCAGACAAACCGCAGCCGACATATCCCGAAGGATTCCCCGAAGAGATAACTACTGCTCTTTCAAAGGCATGCGGCAGAGGCATCCTCTGCAACAAGCCCTATAGCGGAACACAGGTCATTGCAGACTACGGTGAGGAGCACATGAAGACCGGTTCAATAATCGTCTACACCTCCGCCGACAGCGTTCTTCAGATCGCGGCACACGAAGACATCGTCCCGATTGAAGAACTGTACGACATCTGCAGCAAGGCAAGAGAGATCATGAAGGGCGAACATGCGGTAGGCCGCGTCATCGCAAGGCCTTTCACCGGTACACCCGGCAGTTTCGAGAGGACTCCGAGAAGGCACGACTTTTCGCTTGAAGCTCCCTCCTCCACCATGCTCGATGTTCTGAAAGCCGCCGGACTTGATGTCATCTCCGTCGGCAAGATATTCGATCTTTTCGCTGGGAGGGGCATCACGGAATCCAATCCGACATCAGGCAACACCGAAGGCATCGCAAAGCTCAAGGCCATGACAGACCGCGACTTCAAGGGTCTCTGCTTCGTCAACCTCGTCGACTTTGACATGAAATACGGCCACAGGAACGACATCAAGGGCTACTGCGATGCAATGCATGAATTTGATGATGCTTTAGGCGATGTCATCGCAAGTCTGAAAGAAGACGACCTGCTCATAATAACGGCAGATCACGGCTGCGATCCTTCCACCGAATCAACTGACCATTCCCGCGAATGCGTTCCCCTCATGGTTTACGGCGAAGGCTTCAACGTGCCTTGCAACATGGGCGAACTGGCAGGATTTACCCACATCTCCGGCATCGTTTTGAATGCGCTCCTAGGCAGGAAGTATGAACGCCGCTTCGTACCCGCTGCGGCTTCTTCCGTACAGTCCGATGACAACATAATGAGCTATGTCGACCTGACAAATCTCAAGACCGTTGCCACAACAGACGACATAAAGGCACTCATCGACAAGGCCGTTTCACAGGGCTGCGCTTCAGTATGCATCCCGCCGTGCTTCGTAAAAGACGGATCTTCCTATGCAAATGGAAAGATCTCGATCTGCACAGTTATCGGCTTCCCCAACGGTTATTCGACCACGGGTTCCAAGATCTTCGAAGCAACTGAAGCCTGCGACAACGGAGCATCAGAGATCGACATGGTGATCAACATCAACTTCGTCAAATCAGGAAGGACGGATGAAGTATCTCGTGAGATAAAGCTCATAGCTGATGCCGTTCATGCCAAAGGCGCCATCCTTAAGGTCATCATCGAGACCTGCAGCCTCGAAGAAGATGAGAAGATCGCTCTCTGCCGTATCGTGACCGTGGCGGGCGCGGATTTCATAAAGACATCCACAGGCTTCGGCTCAGCCGGCGCAACGGTTGAAGACGTGGCTCTCATGAAGGCGAACATCGGACCTGACGTTAAGGTCAAGGCCGCAGGCGGAATCCGTTCCGAAGAAGCTGCCCGCGAAATGATAAAAGCGGGAGCATCCAGGATCGGAGCGTCCCGCTTATAAAGCTTTAAAAAGTCTCTTCCTTATCAGTAGGAAACCTGGTTCTTGCCTTCGCGCTTGGACTTGTTGAGCTTGCGCTCTGCGCGGGAGAGGAAATCGGAAATGTCAGGGTCAGCCTTGTTGAATACGGCTACGCCTGCCGAAGCGGAAATGCTCACTCTCTTGTTTTCGTTAACGAAGGGATTATCAGAGATCTCCTTGATTATCTTCTTTGCGACTGCCACTGCTGAAACCTTGTCCGTATCGGGAAGCACTACGGCGAACTCGTCTCCGCCCGTCCTGAAGCAGGTGTCTGCTTTTCTCGTGTTGGATAAGAGGATGTCAGCCGTGTATCTGAGGAGAAGGTCTCCGCTCTGCTGTCCGTTCTGGTCGTTGAAGAACTTCATGTCATCGAGGTCAAGCACGATGATGGAGAACGTTGTGTTATCCTCACGCTCAGCATACATGCTGGCATACTTTTCGAGCTCTTCATAGAGATATCTGCGGTTATAGAGTCCGCTCAGGTCATCGACTCTCGTGAGCAGTTCCATCTTGGAATAGGAGAGCTGGAGCTCCTTCTCAAGATTCTTCTGCTCGGTAACGTCCTTGCTTGATCCCCATGTTCCGATGATGTTGCCGTCATCGTCGTAAAGCGGATACTTTGAACAGAAATAATATCTGACGTTTTCATCGTCAAGAACAAGTTCCTCGACCATGTTGATGATCGGAGTACCCGTCTGCATTATCGTAAGCTCGGTCTCTCTTGCCGACTGGGCGAAATCCTTCGGAAAATAGTCGAAATCAGTCTTGCCGAAAGCCTCTTCCTGATCTTTTGCGCCAAGCTGCTGGATGTGGCCCAGGCTGTTCCAGATGAACTTGGAGTCTTTATCCTTGAAGTAGACCGTATCCGTGGAATACTTGCGTATGGTATCGACCACTATCTTGTCGATCTTTTTTCTCGTTGCGGGATCATTGAAATCTATCATATGGTCTCCTCCGTTTTGCCTTGGCGAAAAGATGTCAGAGCGGCTGGCTGTCGCTCTCTTCGATTAATAATCCCTCAGCCTTGAGGGCTTCGTAATAAACAGAAGCGGGGAAAGCGGCAGGTGTGAATACACCGGGCTTTGACCATTTGTCGAGGCAAATGAGCTTGACTCCCGCGATTATCGCAGAACCGTCCAGATACTCGATCGCGGAGATACCGTGCTTTTCTCTGATCTGGTCGTTGTCTGCGGTTATCTTGTAAAGCTTCGTAAACTCCTTGGTATTCTTCTTGCCGGTCACGTAGATCTCGTAGACCGCCTCGCCCTTGTAGACGATGTCCTCTTCCTTGGGTTCTTCCTGGGTAATGACGGCGTTAAGCTGCTTGGGAAGTACCTCTGCGACGACATCGATGGGTTTTACGAGAGCGCTTCCGACCCTGATCGGCTTGTCCGAGAGAAGACCCAATGATCTGAGCATCTCGATCTTTGCGGTGGGAACCTTACGGCCTTCACGTCTGACGACAGGCTCAAAGAACGAAGCCTCGGAGACCTCAGGCATTTCCTTGAGGAAGTCCGTGACTACCGGGTTGGAGGTCATGAAGACCTGTCTGCCCTCAGATGACTTGGCTTCCTTGTAGAACTCGGGTTCCTGGACTGCCTTGCCTTCCTTGATATGGATGACCGGATGGGCAGAGCTTACGCCCTTGCCGGCATTTGGATTCTTGATGTCTTCGGAATAAAGGATGTCTTCTCCCTTTTCCTGTGTCTCGTCTGCCTTCTTCTCGGCTTCCTTGTTTGCCTCAGCCTTGCTCGGGGCATCACCGGGAATGACACAGATGTTTACTTCGTGGATCTCGGAGAAATCGGTTGAAGCGGCATTTCTTACGATCGTCGTGATGACGCCGGGATTAAAGCCCGCGCCGCAGACAGCCGTCTTCTTGGCATGCTGGAAAGAACCGAACTTCTTGAACTGGTCTGAAAGAAGCGATGTCGGCAGAGGCATGATCGGAACGCCGCAAAGACGTCCGTCGATGTAGTCAGAGCCTACCTGGGCAGCGATGTCCATGGCTGCCTGGGTGAATTCCGGGGGCATGAGGTTAACGATGAGCTCAGGAGCAATGATCTTGGCCATCATCATCGCGCCCTGCGGATTATCGAGGTTTATTGCCGAAGTTGTAACCTGGAATCCGCGTCTGAAGGCAAGATTCTTGAGGTCATCACAGTCTTCTTTTTTCTGGGAAGCCAGAGCTATTCCTGAAGCAAGCGAACGGTCGGCGCAAAGTGCCAGAACAAGCCGTTTTGTAATCTCGTTACAACCGAGTATCAGTATGCGTTTCATCTAAAGTGCCGCCTTTGTAGATCATCTTCACTTATTCTACTTAAAAGACTTACAAACGGCAACTTGAAAATGACCGAAAATAGCCAAATCTTGCATAGAAAACTGCATAACGACAAGGCCCTTTTGATGGTGCTTTTTGAGATAATTGTGAATTTACCCGCAAGGCTTGGCGAGGTTAATATACTTTTGTTCTATTCTTAGACAGACACAAAGGAGATGTTGTTATGAAATCATTAACACGCAAACTGATGTCCGTGATCATTGCAGCTTCATTCTGCTTCGGTCTCGCTTCTTGCTCCGGAAAGACCACTTCCGTTTCTTCCGCTGCTTCCGAGACAACAACAGCTGCTGAGACAAAGGCTTCCGAGTCCTCTTCAGCTGCAGAGTCAAAGGCTGAGGTCAAGACAGTCACAGCAGGCAAGCTCATCATGGCTACAAATGCTACTTTCCCTCCGTACGAGTTCCATGAAGGCGACAAGATCGTCGGAATCGACGCTGAGATCGCAAAGGCAATCGCTGACAAGCTCGGTCTTGAGCTCGTTATTGAGGACGTTGCATTTGATTCCATCATCGCAGGCGTTCAGGCAGGCAAGTACGATATCGGATGCGCAGGCATGACAGTTACCGAAGACAGACTTAAGTCCGTTAACTTCTCTACTTCTTATGCTACAGGCATCCAGAGCATCATCGTTAAGGAAGGTTCCGAGATCAAGACCATTGACGATCTTATCAAGGGCAAGTACAAGGTTGGCGTTCAGTCCGGCACAACAGGTGACATCTATATGTCTGATGCCGAGAACGGCGGCGTAGGCGAAGACAGGATCGACCGTTACAACAACGGTAACGACGCTGTTGTAGCTCTCATGTCCGGCAAGGTTGACGCTGTCTGCATCGACAATGAGCCTGCAAAGTCTTACGTTGCTGCAAACAAGAGCCTTGTTATCCTTGACACACCTTTCACTGAAGAGAAGTACGCCATCGCAGTAAACAAGGACAACGAGGCACTCCTCAATGCCATCAACAAGGCTCTCGAAGAGCTCACTGCTGACGGCACGATCGCTAAGATCATCGAGAAGTACATTCCTTCAAAGTAATCGTCCCGATTAACTTAACAAAACACAAAGAGCGGAAATAAGACTTTATTTCCGCTCTTTTCTTATTTACAATAGAATAATTGTTTTCGGGGGAGAATATTCTAATGATGTCCTTATTATCAAGTGTTTACGCCGGAGTGATCGCGCTGGCGGGCGAGGCTTCACAGTCTTCGTCCGGCGGGCTTGGCGACCTTTGGAACCGGCTTAAAGATGATTTCATAAACAACTTCATTACCCAGAAGAGGTACATGTATCTCTTAAAAGGTCTCGGCATTACCTTTGAGGTAACCTTTTTCGCTGCCCTTCTCGGCATCTTCCTCGGCATTGTCGTAGCCCTCATCAGATCTTCCCACGACAAGCTCAAGGATGAGATGCGCCCCGGTTTCCTTAAGGGCCTTCTCGGTTTCTTCAATTTCATTGCCAACCTCTATCTCACGATCATCCGCGGAACACCTATGGTAGTCCAGCTCATGATCGCGTATTTCGTCATTTTCGCCGCGTCCAACAACAAGGTCCTGGTTGCTATCCTCGCGTTCGGCATCAACTCCGGCGCTTACGTTGCGGAGATCATCCGAAGCGGCATCATGAGCATCGACAACGGCCAGTTCGAAGCGGGCCGCTCCCTTGGATTCGGTTATATAGCCACGATGGTCCACATCATCATTCCCCAGGCTTTCAAGAATGTCCTCCCTGCTCTCGCAAACGAATTCATCGTTCTCATCAAGGAGACGTCGGTATCCGGTTACGTAGGACTCCAGGATCTCACGAAGGGCGGAGACATCATCAGATCAAGGACTTATTCAGCATTCATGCCGCTCATCGCGGTCGCTCTCATATACCTTGTCATCGTCATCTTCTTCAGCAGATTGGTGTCGTTGCTTGAAAGGAGGCTGAGAAACAGTGATCGTTGAAAAAGGAGATGTGATCATCTCAGTAAAAGATCTCAAAAAATACTACAATGGCGAAGCCATCAAGGCTTTAGACGGTGTCACGACAGATATCCGCAAGGGCGAAGTCGTCGTTGTCATCGGTCCTTCCGGTTCGGGAAAGTCCACTTTCCTGCGTTCGCTCAACCTGCTTGAGCGTCCCACTTCGGGAACCATCACCTTCAACGGAACGGACATAACATCCAAGGCAACCGACATAAACAAGCTGAGACAGAAGATGGGCATGGTGTTCCAACACTTCAACCTCTTCCCTCACCTTACGATAATGAAGAACATGACGCTCGGTCCCACGAAGCTTCTCGGCATGTCTGCCGCCGAAGCCGAAAACAAGGCCAAGATACTCCTCGACAGGGTCGGCCTCGGTGACAGAGGAGATTCCTATCCGTCACAGCTCTCAGGCGGTCAGAAGCAGAGGATCGCGATCGTCAGGGCTCTTGCGATGAATCCTGAAGTAATGCTTTTCGATGAGCCTACGAGTGCCCTTGACCCTGAGATGGTCGGCGAGGTTCTCGAGGTTATGAAACAGCTCGCGAAGGCCGGAATGACAATGGTCTGCGTTACCCACGAAATGGGCTTTGCGCGCGAAGTCGGAACACGTGTTATTTTCATGGATTGTGGTAAAATAATCGAAGAAAACACCCCGGAGCAGATTTTCACCAACCCGCAAAATGAGCGTTTGGTATCTTTCCTGCAAAAGGTTTTGTAATACAAGGGTGTTGGAATAAAAGGAGGAATTTCTAATGTTTTGTGAAAATTGCGGATCTCAGATCCCTGACAACAGCTCAGTATGTCCTAACTGCGGTGCGGCAGTAAGATCAGCAGGTGCAGCTCAGCCCGTTCAGCCTGTTCAGCCCGTTTATCAGCCTGTCCAGCCTGTATATCAGCAGCAGCCTGTTCAGCCCGTTTATCAGCAGCCTGCTTACCAGCAGCCCATCTATCAGCAGCAGCCCGCATCAGGCGGAAAGGGAGCTGCTATCACAGCCCTCATCCTCGGTATCTGCGGTCTCGTATTCTGCTGGGTTCCTGTCTTCGGTATGCTTATCGCCATCGCAGGCCTGATCCTCGGCATCCTTTCTTTCAAGAACCCCAACGGTAAGGGCATGGGCATCACAGGTTTCGTCCTTTCCATCATCGGAATCGTTATCGGTCTTTCTTACACGATTGCGATCTTCTCTGCAGGATCCACCGGCTACACAAAGACATACAGCTCACTCAGCCGTTCACTCAGCCGCAGCCGTTCACGTGCTTCCAGCATTTCCAGAAGCATCAGCCTCTCCAGAAAGAGAAAGAACAACGACATTATCTCCATGGACAGCGATCTTTTCATCGACGGTTACAAGGTAACATTCGGCGAGTGATCACCAATAACAAACAAATAATTAAAGGCTGCTTCGGCAGCCTTTTTTATTTTCTCAGTGTCTCGTCGTAAGAGTAATTCTTCTCCAGGAAATCTTCGCCTTTTATCGCTTCCGTTTTTGAAAGCCCCGGATAGTCCAACTGTCTCATGACTTCATAGATGGCAACGGCGCATGCATTGGAAAGGTTAAGGCACCTGCATTCTTCCGCCATCGGGATCCTGAAGCACCTGTCTTCGTTAGCTCGCAGGATCTCGCCCGGGATTCCCGTACTCTCTTTGCCGAAGACAAGGAATATCTTCCCTGACTCTGCCGCAGCTTTGAAATCTATGTCAGAAGGCGGAACCTTCCCGTAACGCGTCATGAAGAAATACTCTCCGTCATTGGCAGCTGCAAAACTCTTCCAGTCATCGTAGAGCTTATAGTCAGCCCATGTGATGTGGTTGGTGGTAGCTCTCCTGAACTTTGGATCTTCTATATCGAATCCGAGCGGCTTGATGATGTGCAGACCACACCCTGCTGCAACGCACGTGCGCATTATGTTGCCCGTGTTCTGTGGTATCTCAGGCTCGAAAAGTACTACGTTGACCTTTTCGGTTGCTTCATTTGCCATAAGGGACTTCCCTCTTCTTTCAGGCTTCCTTTTTGCCGCGGGGTTTGATGAAGATAGAGGTCACCGCGACTATCGCGATACCCAGTACGGACATCAGGATGCTCTGTACGGGATAAGGATACTGCATATGGATCTCCGTCCTGCCGCCGTTAACGTAAACAAGGCGGTTACGCTCGGTGAAGCTGCCCTTGAACATGTCATGTACGGCAAGCGTCGTGTTGACGTTGTCTTCAGGGGCTTCCACCGTGATACGGTCCTTGCTGTAGGAAATACTGATCGGAACCGTCCTTCTGTCGGGGAGGTCTTCTGTCGAGGACTGGGTGATGCCCGCGAGGAGTGCGCCGATGTTGTTGTCCTTGGTTATCGAGTAGTAGTAAGTGAGGTTGTAGCCGACGAAAATGATGTTCTCATTCTCACCCTGTCCGTAGAACGGGAGAGTCTCACCCAGGACCTCAGACCAGCCTTCGATCTCGGTAAGACCGTTCATGTAAACGGTTCTCCACTGTCTGTATTCATCCGGGAAGAGAGCAACTTCAAAGGTTCCGAGCTTCTTGGTGTGGAGTGTCGGGAAGCCGTTGTCGAATTCGATCGCCTGGCTCTCTACTCCGAGGAATCTGTGAGTGCGGCTCTTCTCGCTTATGGGCATTCCGTCAGCGAGGATATATACCTTCGTACCGTTCTTGGAGACCTGTCTGATGATATCCTCAGCCTTGTCGACATTGTGGTACTTGAAGCCGTCCATGTAGATTATCGGGTACTTAGAGAGTTCCTCAACGGTATAGTCGTCAACATACTTGACCGGAGCTTCCTCGACCGCGGGGAACATCATGGTGATGTAATAAGCGCCGTCGCCGATCGCGAGTCCCTTGTATTTGCTTACCGTACCGTAATTGCCTGTTACGTCCTTCAGCGAAAAGATCACGTACGACTCCTCGTCCTTGATCTTCTCATAGCCGGCCTTCAAAGCCGCCCTGTCAGCTTCTTCCTCATCGTAGGGGAACTTCTGTGGAGCATCCTTCCTGATGAGTATGGTGTCGCTTCCGAGCTCGACCAGACGGTCAAACATGAAGAAATAGTAACCGTAGTCGAATGCTTCGTTGATCTGGGCGATCTGTCTTGAAGTCGATGCAGCTTCCCATCCCTGTCCGAAGATCTGGGGTACGCCGCCGTTGTAATCAGTAAGGTAATAAACGCCGTTCAGGATAACCTTGCCGCTGTCCATGACTGCGATACGGTTATATGTGGACTTCTTTGCGTCATCGATCACAGTCTCATTTTCGAGTTGCTCGAAATAGTCCTCGACCCTGTTGATGCCTTCAGTCTTCCTGAGCATGGGAGAGACAGAGAAGCAGTCGATGATCAGGAGAGCCGTGATGACCGCAAGGACGGGCTTTTTGAGGCTGTCCCATTCGAGCATCGAGAAAAGGATCATGCAGGATCCTATCTGAAGGAATCTCGCCATCCAGAGGAACTGTCCGCCCGGAAGTGAACTTACGATCGGATAAGCAGTATTCGAAGTGAGAAGTACGATGATGAGCGCGGTAAGGAATCCGGGTCTCGCCCTTCTCTTTGCTCCGATGAATCCGAAGATGGCTACCAGGAAAGATACGATTCCGAAATAAACGTCAGCAAAACCGTTGTTGAACTTCTCCCAGGGATTGAGCGTGTAGTACATGCTCTGGAAAAAGCTCTTTGCCGTCTGATCGGTATGTCCCGAATTGGATACGAGTCCTCCGTTCAATGCCGGATACAGGAAGATGCCGCTCATGAGGAAGCCTGCGACTATCGCTATGATGAGATCGAAGTCCTTATGTCTGCCCTTTTCGAGCCTGGTTGAACCCGCAAAACAGCAGAGTCTGTAAACGGCAAGGTAGATGAGGCATGCGATCGCGACCATTCCGGTATAACCGACGTGGCAGCAGCACATTACGAAGAACATTACGGCCGTGCCGATGAAATCCTTTTTATGTCCCCGCTTGAGGTACTCGTTCATGAAAAGGAAAAGGAGCGGGCAGACAGCCATTATAAGGCTTCTCGGGAGGTTGCCCTCACCGAACAGAACGTGGATTCCCGTAGGCATGAAGAACCAGAGTATTCCGACTATGGTTCCGAACAGCTGCCTGTTCTTTTTAAGACCTACGATGTTCCAGCAGACCGCGCCGATGAAGAAAATGAATCCGCAATAGACCGCGAAGCCTCCGAAAGCTGCGTTCGTATCCGCAAACGAAGGAATGAGCGTTGCGATCCATCTGCAGAACGCCATGAGATATGCGGCGGCCGGCGGCCAGTAACGCATGAGCTCAACGCCGTTGTACCAGACAGGATTGATAAGAGGCCATGTGTTGCCCGAACTGACTTCGTTATAGATCCAGCTGCCCCTGTACACATGGTACATGGAGTCAGAACCCTTCACCAGAAGGGCGTTCTGCTTAACGAACCAGACGATAACGACAGCAATCGCCAGGTTTATCAGGATATCGGCGCACAGGAACAGCGCGCGCTTTATTCTGTCAGCCTTTGTATCCACTGCCCTCCTCCAGACGCGCAAGAGCGGCCTCGACATTGTCGGCATCTTCATCCTCTGAACCGTCTCCGACCTCAGGGAACCTGACGCCGTATGTTCTTACGGGCGTTTCACTTCCCTCGAATCTTCTGAGGTGGTAATCAAACGGTCTTACCGATTCGGCAATGAGGCTTGCGAAATACTCGGTGATGTTCTCGAGTGACGGGATGATCGCCGAGAACGGATCAACGTCATTTAAGACGCGGTCCTGATAAGGCTCGAAAACCTTCATGATCGCCTTTTCGGTATCTGTAAACTTTACGATGTTGTCATTCTTTGTATAGACGGTGGCAACGAACTCCCATGTGTGAGGGTGCGTCTTTCCCTTTGTGCCGTCGAAAACGACGAAATGGTTCGCATTAAGATATGCCTTGATCCTGTAGTATCTGAGCATCTTCTTTTCCTCCTTATTCCTCGATCTTCGAGCCGCTGCCGGCTGCAAGTGTCCTGTATACCGTAAGTGCTCCTGTGGCAGCGCCTGCCTCCAGCGCCCTTACTTCCATAACGGAGTCGGTATTATTCTGCTTCCACTCCGTAACTGAGCTCTCGAAATACTTAAGAGCCTCTTCCTTCTTCAATTTACCGAATACAAGGATGTAGTTATCCCTGCTGTATCTGAGCCAGACGATGCCCTTTTTGAACTTCTCCCTGTATGCGTCGTAGAAAGGCATCATCTGATCCGTATCAAGCTTTACGTCGATGAACGTGCAGGGGTAGATCTTCCTTTCTTCCATCCTGTGGATGAGGTGCATTATCTTGCCCTCTCCGGTGATGATGGCCGTGGAATTTCTTCCCATGACCGCATTGTCAAGGAAGTCGATATATCTGTTGAGCTGTTTGTTTACGTGTCTTACATCCTGAGCCTTCTTCCTTTCGGCAGACAAGCGGATCGCGAAGAAGATGGTTACGATGACTACGATCGCGACCATGAGGATGAGATCGATGAGCAGATAGAGCTTGCTGCTCAGATATGCGTTGTTGGTGAGCATTACGTCGTAATCGGTAAGCAGACAGAGTCTGTAGTCTGTTCCCGCATACTCGAAAATGATTCCGGAAGCGATGTACTTATAACCTTCCAGTCTGATGACAGAGTGTGTGACAATGCCCTTCTTCAGAGTCTGAAGGAAGCTCTGCGCACTCTGTGTGTTGAAGAACGTATCAGTGGAGAATGTCTTATAGACATCAGTCTCGTTGATGCTCTTAACAAACAGGAAATACTGCGTGTTATCGAGCGTCCAGTATCTCTGGGATGTCGAGTCGAGCATCTCGATCGTATCCTCAACGAACTTGTCACCCGCGACATCACCGTAACGCTCGATCTGTCTTGCGACGATCTCAACGTAACCGTCCTGCTCCTGGGCGTAAAGCTCTGCTACTCCGTTCTCGTAGTTACGGATCTCCCACCATGCAAAAGCCGACAGTATGAACGCGATCAGCAACGCGCATATGGTAACTGTAGCAATGTACTTCGTTCTTGAATTAGTCATTGTACCTATCCTCATAATTTATGCTCTTCCTGAATCTCTTCAGACCGTTTGCAAATCCCCTGAATACGGCTCTGAGAGTTGTCATGAACTTATCCAATTCCCTCGTAAGATTGTCTGTCTTCCATGAGCTTCTGGTATTCATGCTGTTGATGATGCCGGCGAGTCTTATGAAGAAGACGACGAAATTATAGAAAGGCAGCAGAGCTACTGCGAGCCTTTGTTTGCGGTAGTACTTCCTGATCTCCGGGAACGGTTTCATCAGGTAGCTTGCGATATGGAAATAGAGGAATCCGCAAAGGATGTAGAAAAGGAATATCGCACCTAATGAAGTGAATACCACTGTGCTCGAATAACCGTTCGTAAGCAGGTAGATCAGGGCGAGATACCAGATCATTCTCGGGAAAGCGAATGTATGGTCGAAAAGGAGTGTCCTTACGTTGACGTCCTTGATGAATCTCCAGGGCTTAAGCTGGCTCTGCGGATAGAGTTGTGCAACCTCGAGTGATCCTCTCTGCCATCTCTGACGCTGGGTATAGAGCTTGTTTACGTCTTCTAGCGGGTCTGTGAAATAAAGTGCGTCAACGCAGATGCCGACCTTCTGCTTGAGGAGGTAACGCATCTGGAATGTGATCTCGGTATCCTCGGAGATGGTCTCGGTATTATAGAGATGCGACTTTCTGATGGTATCAAGTCTGAATGCCGAGAAAGCGCCGGAAAGCGTGTACATCCTTCCCTTTTCGGAAGCGTAGTTTCTTCCCGCGAGGAATGCCTGGGCATATTCGCAGAACTCGAGACGTCTGAGGAATCTTCCCTTGAACGTCTTAATACGCTCGATCTCTTCGGGGCTTGTAAGGATGGAACCCGTGAGGCAGGATACCTCGGGTTCGTTCTCCATGTGTCTGACCATTCTTGTAAGAGCCGACTTTTCGAGCGTACCGTCAGAATCGATGTTGATCATGTACTTGCCGTGGCTGTTGTAGATAGCGAGGTTAAGGGCGCGTGACTTGCCCTGTCCCGAATTGAGCCATGACATCCTGAGCTCTCCGAACTTCTTCTGGGCGCGTGTAAACGCTTCGAAGCTGTCATCGGAACTCTTGTTGTTGACCAGATAGATCTCCATCTTGTCGTTGGGATAATCACTCTCGTGAACGGATCTGAGGCACTCTTCGAGGCTCTTTCCGGAGTTGTATACCGGGATGACGAGAACTACGTCAGGCCAGACGATGGGATCCTGCGCGTTCTTGTGCTTGTTCCTGTGGATCAGGAGGCTGAAGAATGACGCGATCGAAGGCACTACCTCGACCAGGATCGGGATAATGATCCATGCGACCCAGTAGAAGAAAGGATTTACGAAGTTGATCATAAACTCGTTCATGCCTGTTCCTCCGCCTCTGCTTCCACTTCAGCCAGATGCTTTTCCGTCTCTGCGGCATATGAGAAACCGCCGGTCTTTGTACGTTTTATCTGAGGTCTGGTAAATACATAGAAATAAAGGATTACCTGAAGGACGTAGAATACGATCCTTCCGATGAACGTATGGGCAAAATAGTAGAAATCGGTTCCGCAGAAATGGATGAACAGGCAGATTATCGTGATCCTGAACGCGTTCGTTACGATCGTGTAAAGGGTGCCGATAATGCCGATGTAGATCCTTTCCGGGATGTTATAGACCGAGAAAAGAAAAAGGAGCGAGAGGAATGCCGATATCTCGATAACGCCGGAGCATTCGAGATCGATATTGACCGTGATCGCGCCTTTTGCCGATTCGATAAAGATGACCCCGTATCTGAAGTATGCCTGAAAGACCCCTGTCACCTTACCGATGATCCCCGCAAATGCCGTTACGAGCCTTGCGAGGGGAGTTGTGACAATAGGGCGCACAAGTATCATCAAGATCAGGAATGCACCGCAGCTTCCGGCAAGATAACGCCAGAATTTCAGTCCTGCCCTGCGCAGGATTTCGAGCAAACCAATCCATAATGCGACTGCTAAAACAGCAATTACAATACTCAAGCCTGCCTTCTCTTCCTACGTGTGAAAACGTAATACGAACCTGCTGCAACGGATGTGAGAGCAACCGTGAATACCGGACCCGTGGAGATGCCGGAAGCAACGAGAGGCTCCTTACCGACACGGTGGAAATAAACCTTGAGTTCGGCTGCCTGCGTAAGTGTCAGGCCTAGATGCTTAGCGAGAGCCTCGGTATCGATGCTGAACTCCGTCTCATCAACATAAGGACGGACGGTCAGATACTGATATCCGTAGAAAGTATCGCCCGGAGCGATGTTGTTCATGTTCTTCGTGGCATGACTTCCGGACTGCTCGAAAAGAGCAAACTTATAAGTGCCCTCTTTATAGTGCTTGTCATTCTCTGAGGAATTCCAGTTTATGTTGCCGTTACTGTCAACGAGGCATGCAACCATCTTGGTGTACTTGCCGCCGAACTTCAGCGTGATCTCGAGGAACTGGTTACCGCCGTAGTAATCCGGCGGGCCTTCCTGGAAGTCGTTGGTATATGCGTGAACATAAACGGTCTTGGAGCTCTTCTGGTAAATGCCGCCTTCAGCGTCGGCGAAATTGTGGTGGGCTCCGTCCGTATCGTACTCGATGAGCGTGTGCGGATAGTTCTTCCAGTCGGTGTATTTACCGTCGATCTTGATCTTGCTTCCGTCATTGTCATCGTGTTCATGAGGATCTTCAGACTGGACGGGATGGAGATTTGCGACGTTTTTGATAATGAGGTCGCCCTGATAGAAACCGAATGAAATGGTCTTCTTGTAATCAGGCAGAACAGATGTGGGAATGGCGATCTCCGTCAAGGTAGGAGCGCCCCACTCGGCATACTGATCGTTGAAGGCAACCTTAACGCCGCCGTTCTCTGATGTAAGCGTCTTGCCCGTGAACTTGTTGGATACCTTAACCTTGTTGCCGTTTTTACCGTTGTCAGTGAGGTTGATGACAAGGTCTTTGCCCGTGTCTGTCTTGATAACGAAAGAACCGTTTGTATGAGGACCTGACCATGTTGCGGAATTCTGCTGGACTTCATCCATGTAGATGTAGATCCAGTCACCGTCCCAAACCATTGCGGCATAGTTGACTTTGCTGTTATCAGATTCGAGGAAGTTGTACTTTACGACGCTGTCCCAATCAGAGAACTGACCGTCGATCGCGATACCGCTGTACTTGCCCTTCGCGCCGATCCTGGATACCATCTGGACCTTTGTCGTCTCAGATGTCTCTGAAGTCTCGGATGTCTCAGAGGTCTCGGTAGATTCAGTGGGTTCCGTTGATTCCGTAGGATCAGTGGAAGTTGTCTCTTCCTGGCCGGGTTCTGTCTCTGAAGGCTGTGTCGTTTCCGCAGTCTCAGCAGAAGATTCCGTCGGCTCAGCAGGCTTTGCGGATTCTTCCGTCGGCTTGGTCTCTACCGGTTTGGACTCCGTCGGAGCAGTTGTCTCCGCCGGTTTGTTGGATTCGGACGTGGGTGCCGTTCCGGTCTCTTTAGCGGTCTCAGCGGGCTTTGAAGATTCGGTGTGCTTCGTTGTCTCCGCCGGTTTGTTGGATTCTGTGGCTTTGGTAGTCTCGGCAGGCTTAGCTTCAGTATGCTTTGTTGTTTCTGCCGGTTTGGTGGCTTCTGTCTGCTTGGAAGTCTCAGCGGGCTTGGATGCAGATGTCTGCTTTGTTGTTTCCGCAGGCTTTGAGGTAGCCTTTGTGGTGGGTTTTGTCGTTTCCTTCGGCTTTGTAGTTTCGGCTGTCTTGTGAGCAGTGGTCTCTTGGACCTCTTCCTCTGCAAAAACAGTAAAAGACGGTGCCGCAGCTGCCGGTACCGTCAATAAAATAGCTGAGGCCGCAATGAATGCAGTCAGACTCTTTACTATCTTTAAACGAACCATATAAAAAATCCCTCAAAAATAAACGTAAACAAATACCAATTTGTATTATAATCGGGTTGTGAACAAATTTAAAGAGAATATGAACAAATTGTTACTCTTAAAATGTAACCTGCAGTAGTTAAAATGACACTATTTGACACATCTTGCTATCTGTTTAGCAATAAATGTATAGTCTCGGCGGCGAAAATGATCTAAACACATTGAACTTATGGTAAAAGAGATTGAGACAACCTTGGGAAAGATCACCGGCATCTCCAAAAACGGATGCAGTGAGTACCTCGGGATTCCATATGCCAAAGCTCCGGTAAATGACCTTGCCTTCCGTCACCCTGAAGATCCCGAACCGTGGGAAGGCACTTTCAAGGCCGACAAGGGCGGCCGCAACGCCATTCAGGGATACAGTTCCAGACATTACATAAGTTACAACGGCCAGGATTGCCTTTACATGAACATCTGCGTTCCCGAGAACAAAGGACCGGGGCTTCCCGTTCTTGTCTGGATCCACGGCGGTTCTTATGCCACGGGCGGTACCGGAAGGTTAAACGACCGCACCGATGACATGGTCTACGACCTGACGCGTTTTGCAAAAGAGACGGGCGTGATCCTCGTCGATTTCAACTACAGGCTCAATCTCTACGGCTTCCTGAACATGAATTTCCTGAGTGACAGGTTCGAGATGAACTGCGGTCTTTACGATCAGATCAAGGCTCTGGAATTCATACAAAAGAACATTGAAGCGTTTGGCGGAGACCCTTCTAACGTAACTCTTTTCGGCCAGTCGTCAGGAGCTGCTTGCATACTCGCCCTGATGAC
This sequence comes from uncultured Clostridia bacterium, assembly GCA_946407705.1. Lineage (GTDB taxonomy): Bacteria > Bacillota > Clostridia > Saccharofermentanales > Saccharofermentanaceae > Saccharofermentans. The sequence goes on from CAMJPC010000002.1 coordinate 57,824, forward strand.
GATGCCCGAGGCTGAGCCGCTTTTTGCCAAAGCGATAGTACAGTCGGCCTGCGTTGATTCCTTCTGGACTCCCAAACAGAGCCAGAAGCTCACGAAAATGTATTTCAGGATGATAGGAATAAGCAGAAAGACGCCCGAAAAGATCTTTTCGGTGGACCCCGTTAAGGTCTACAGAGCAAACAGGAAGATAAAGATCCGCGTCAGGGCCGGCGGCGAAGTAACCTGCGTCTTCTCCCCCGTCATCGACGGAAAGACTCTCAAAGACTACCCCAGAAACCTCGTAAAAGCTTCAAACAAGCCTCTTCTTATCGGTACGGTAATGCACGAAGCCGATCTTTTTACCCAGGGCCTGCCGTCATTTGTCATTCCCTATACGCCAAGGCTCTTCAAGCTCAAGACAAAATGGGGAAAGAACCTGAGACGCCGTGTCTCAGACGATCTGACCGATAAGGTATATAAGAAGCCCGTTAAGGACATCGCATCTTCTTACAGCGGAAACGTTTGGGTCTACGATTACCAGTACGCAAAACTCTGCCGCCACGCAGACGAGGTCCCCGTACTCTTCGGTTCAAAATCAGAACCTGACAGGAATTCAAATGCGCCTGCCGACACTTCGTTCGATCCCGAGGCCGACGCACTCGGAATAACACTCCGCAAAGTCTGGGGAGAGTTCGCGCAAAAAGGCGAACCCGGCTGGGGAATGTACAAAGATTCCCAGGAGATCCACGTATTTAAGTGAGAAAAGCGTTCCTTTAGAACAGCATTGCTCCGATCGTATCCTTGGCTGCAAGGATGATGATGAGCATGACTGCGATAAGGATCACGTTAACGACAAATCCCATCCAGTCGTACTTGATCGAAGCGAGAAGCGAAAGACCGCCGACGATGGCGATGAAATCGATGATGATGACTACGGTCTTGATGAGGGAATCCTCAATGTACTCTTCTTTTCTGATCTCTTCGGCATTCCTTGCAGGGGCGAGAAGCTCATTGATCTTGTCAGTCTCATTGAAAGACTCGGCAGGAAGAGTGCCCGGATAATCCTTTGTCTCATCGCCGTAGAACTCGACTGAGTTATTAGTAAGGCGTCTGACGCGTACCTTGTCACCCGTTTTGAGGTTCAGAGGATTGGCGCCACCCTGGGACTTAAGCTGTGTATCCGTTGCAAGTGTAAGTTCGACTTTGCCGGTAATGGTAATTGAAGCGTTGTTGAATTTCTCCGCAGCTTTAGCACGCGGGGTAAACCAGCAGATCAGGAAGAGACAAGCCGCCTCCAATAAAACCACTAAAAGCAATACATTTCTTTTCATTAATAAAGTTACCCTTTAATTAAGTTGCCCGAGAGCATACGACCACAATTATATACCCTTTTTTGCAAATTATAAGATTAAATAACGATTACAACAAAATAACCTATATTTTTCCGCTGCGGGAAGCCGGAACTGATCAACCTGCCTTCTTTGTCCATTCTTTCTCAATATCGGTGTTATTCGTCTCAAGAGTAAGTGTCTTGCCTTCGACCTTGTATCTTATGTCTCCGTTGAGCAGTCTTAAGACCTGCTGCCCGTCGATCGTACGCTCGATCGTATAAGGGACGCTGCCGTTCTTGTCCTTCATGATGTTGTCAGCCGTAAACACGAGTGTCTGAAGCTTCTTGCCCTTTCCGGTGACCCATGTTCCGACCAGCGCGGGATCGGTCGCCCTGACCCTCAGGCAATCAACGCTCGGGACCTGGCAGTCTACCACCATTCCGTCCGAGAACGTATATGTCTTGTTGGAGGCATTGGATCCGTTTGTATAGCTGATCGTGTATCCGGCACCGTTTTCAGACGTGACCTTCATCGTCTTCTTTGCCGTGTCGGGAACATCGTAAATAAAATGCTGAATGTTTCCCGAGCAGGACTGTGAACCGGTTCCGTCCGAATTAAAGACCAGAGTATAGAACAGGTTTCTGTTGCCGACTTTGAGGATGCCGACCCATTTGCCTACGAAAGGATCCCTCAGCATAATGGGATCAGCAGTCGTCTCGGTGGTGGTTTCAGTCGTGGTCTCAACAGGCATCGTGGTAGTTTCCTGCCATGTCGTATGGACCGTTTGCCTGACGGTGGTCGGCTCAGGCTTTTCGGTGCAGCCTGATATTCCCGCAATAATGAATGCCGCCAGTAAAGCGGCAGATGTGATCTTCTTTCCTTTGAGCATGCGCATATTATACTTCATTTACCCCGAAAAACTGCAAACAAGTAAAACGGCCCCGGAGGGCCGTAGTTCAGATCATGGAGATTCTTCCCGCCGAAGTCTTGTATTTGTCTCCGATCGTTCCCTTGAGATAGTCCTTTACATAGTCGGAAAGGATCTGGAAGTCGAGCCTGTTATCTGTCTTGACCGCCTTGCAGTCACTGAACATCGTAAATCCGTTGTCCTGTGCCCTGATAAGGCTGATATATGAAGTTACGGTATAGGTCTTCTTCGGATCGACCGGCTGACCGCCGATCCTGACGTTGGTTACCCTTCTCTGACCCTTGACCTCTTTGAACTTGCCCTTCTTGGTCTTGATCGAACTCTTGGTCTTGGTATTTACCGTGAAGGAAACGCCGGATACCTGCAGGAATCCCCAGTAAGCGCTGGGACTGTGACGGCATGCCCACTCGAGAGCATCACAGATCTGTTTGCCGGTCGCCTCTACAGTAACAGTCTTCCTTGCTGGTAGTATCCTGTAAAGATCGTACATGGAGACATCACCCGGCTCCAAAGAATCGGAGAACTTGTCCGCGCAGATAAAGGCAACGTCCGAGCCCGTGCACATTCTGAAGGCATCGGCACAGAAATCACCCATATTGGTCTCTCTTCTGTTCGCAAGCGATACCGCCTTGCCTTCGCCGTCGGTAACCTGCGGATCGGTACAGATAAGTTTATTCCTGTTGGTTCCGATCTTGCCATAGAACGTTTTCTCATAATAATCCATGGCCTTATCGACTTCTTCGCTCATCTCGTTCTTGATGCAGAAGACTTCACTCATGGGCGTGGAGTTTGTCCAGAAATAGAGGCCCACTTCGATCGCTCCCGTCTCGGCCGAGATCCTTACAAAACCTATCCTGCTGAGCTTGCTTCCGATTCCGATCCTGGGGATCATCTTGCCGTCGGCATTCGGGAACTCGTATCTGTAAGAATCGTGGCTGTGTCCGTCGAGAACGGCATCGATGCCCCTTGTTTTTCCGATATAGTAGGAAATGTTCTCATAACTCTTGTACTTCTTTGCCTGTCCGATGTGGGAGACAAGGAAAACATAGTCGGCACCCTGCTGCCTGCAGTAATTGACGTTGGCCTGAACGGTCGTGGCAAGCCTCTGGCCGTTTCCTCCGTCCCTGAAATCGTATATGACATTGCCGTTCTCATTCTTGAAAAGGCTTCTGGAATTGTAATAACCCATCGACCTCGGGGTCGTGATCCCGATGAAAGCGATCTTCTTACCGTTGACCTGCTTGATAACATATGGCTTGAAGATACGTGTTCCGCTTCTTGAAAGATTGGCGGAAAGATAGTTGAACTTCATTACCTGCGCCAGCTGGATGAGTCTGTCGGGACCGTAGACGAAGTCATGGTTTCCGGGAATGGCAACGTCGTAACCCATCTTGTTCATCATCTGTATGACCGTATAGCCCTGGTCGAATGTTCCGAACAACTCGCCATGGCCTTCGATCGCGTCACCGTCATCAACCAGGAGGACCTCGCAGCCTTCATTCCTGAGTTTCTCACGGATACGGTAAAGTCCCGCATATCCGAATCCCTTATCGGGACAGCAGTGGACATCGCTCGTTACGAGGATAACGATGTCATTGCTCTTAACCGGTTCCTTTTCTTCCGAAGGAAGTTCCTGATCCCAGGAGTCATTTGAAGCCTCAGCAGGCTTTGCCGTTTCGCTTGTGGCAACAGCAGTCTGCGATGTCTCAGGCTGGTTCTGTGCCGGCTTCAATGCCGAACAGGCAGTTGAAGCAAAGATCGAGCAAAGCAATAAGACGGCTGTCAGTTTTAAAGACTTCTTCACTAGGGCCTCCGGGTGTCTGTTTTTATATGCGGTATTTTACCACTTAATCAGTAGTTTAAATAATTACTTTTCCACATAAAGCAGACCGAACGTTCCGGGACCGCAGTTTACCGATACCGCAGGAGAAGCCTGCTTAAAGTAGATCTCATCGAAATGCATGTACTTTTCGACCTGATCGCGGATCCAGTCGGTCTCCTTTTTTGAAAGACCTACATAGGTTACGAACAGGATGCTCGTATCGATCTTAGCCGCATTGCCGAGAACCGAGTTGATATATGCCTTCCAGGCACTTTCCCTCGCACCGAAATATGTCATGCCGACACCCATGTTGCCGTTGCGGAGCCTTAATACCGGACGTCCCATGAGCGACTTGACGACATTGGCGATCCCGGGACCGACCTGTCCTGCTCTTGCGAGGAAGTCGAGGTTGTCAACAATGAAGCTCGTGTGGATCTTCTTTTTGTATGCTTCGAGTTCCTTTACGATCTCTTCGGCAGAAAGACCCGATTCTGCCATCTTTGCGGCGATTATGGCCATGATGCCCTGACCGCTCGATACGTGTCCGGAATCGATGATGAATACGTTATCGAACGACTTTGAAGCTTCAAGTTCGGGGGCGTATCCGCTGTGCTCGATCTTGCTTGATATCGAGATATGGACGACGTTATTGGCAAATGTAAGCTGCTTCGCGAAAAACTCCTCAGCCTCTCTTACCGTAGGACCCTGAGGGAGGACCGTATGGTTGGGATCTTCCATGTACTTGAGGACACCTAATGTCTCGATCTCCTTGCCGTCCTTGAAAAGACCTTCTTCGGTGCGGACCTTGTGAGGAATGACCGCGATCTGGTACTTCTCTATGATCTCGGGCGACAGATCGGCGACGCTTTCCGTTGTGATGACGATGCTCTTACGCTTCTTGGTGCCGCTCATCCAGGAGATGGATTCCTGGGCGATCTCGCTCCTGTCGCCGGTGATGCGGACGATCTCCTTGGGCAGATGTGCATAGAGCTCGTTTTCGAGAGCTTCGCCGCTGACAGGCTTTGCAAGGTAACCGTCGAAATTTTCGCGCTCATAGAGAGCCCTGTTCTCTTCATCAGCATTCGCGGTAAGGATTATGATCGCCGTGTCGCGGCATCTTCCGCCCGTCTGGTCCTTGATCCTTTTTCTGCACTCGACGCCGTCCATTTCAGGCATCAGGTGATCCATGAAGATGACATTATATTTGATGTTCAGCGTCTTCCTGAGTGCTTCCGCGCCGCTTGTGGCAGTATCGATCCTGACCTTGGTGTCACGCAGGAGCTTGCTTACGACCATGAGGTTGGCCTCGTTGTCATCAACGACAAGGATCCTTGCTTCAGGAGCTTCAAACTTGGGAGTATACGCTTTCTTCTTTGTGTTGGTTCCGGCCTTCGCGAAATCGTAATTGCCGACCGTTCCGTCTCTTTCGATACGCTGCGGGATCTCGATGATGAACGTGGAACCCTTCTTGTAGACGCTGTTGACGGTGATCTTACCGCCCATGAGATCAACGAGCTGCTTAACGATGGAAAGACCGAGACCGGTACCTTCGATATGCTTGGTTACGGTCTCATCAACTCTCTTGAATGCAGAGAACAGATAAGGGATGTCTTCGGATTTGATGCCGATGCCGGTATCAGAGACCGTGTAGATCATGTTGCAGATCTTACCTTCAGTCCTTTCGCACTGTACGGTCAGCGAGACAGAACCTTCCTTTGTGTACTTGATCGCATTGTTGATTACGTTGATGAGGACCTGCTTGATCCTGACTTCATCGCCGACGAGTTCCGAAGGGATGTCAGGCGATACGTCGACATTGAAATCAAGTTTCTTGTCCTTTGCCCTGATCCAGAGCATGCCGACGATGTCGGAGAGCATGTCGCCCGTATGATAAGGCTCGATGAGAAGCTGCATGCTTCCGGACTGGAACTTGCTCATGTCGAGGATATCGTTGATGAGGTTGAGCAGAAGCTTGCCTGCAGCTTTGATGTTGACGGCATCCTCAATGACCTCGTCACTTACGTCTTCACGAAGGATCATCTCGTTAAGACCGATGATCGTGTTGATCGGAGTCCTGATCTCATGGCTCATGTTGGAAAAGAAGCTGTTCTGCGACTTGTTGAGCATGTAGATCTCCTGACGCTGCTTCTCTGCAGTTACGAGCTGCTCGTTGAGCCTGAATCTCGTATAGGACATGATCATTCCCATTACGACCTGGAAGACCGAGAAGATGAGGAAGTTCGCCATCTCGTTCGTCTCGATCGATCCGATGCTCGCGGCGTAATAAAGGAATGAGATCACTCCGATGTTGGACAAAATGGCTATGCCGAAATAGACCAGCGGATTGAGGTAAACGCAGAGAGGAACGACCAGCGCGACCGTCATGAAAAGCGTCGTGTCAACGGTGCCTCTTGCCATGTAATTGACGATCATGAGGGATACAACCCACAGATAGAGCGATACACCCATGAAATGATTCAATACGAAAACGGTCTTGTATCTCACTGCATAGTCCTTCATGGCGTGACGGACACCGAAGATCCAGATCAGCGCGATCAGGATTACCCATGCATAGCAGATCTGGTGATAAAGGACGGTCGTGCCGCCGAAGTAAGGCGGATACACAATGGTCAGGATCATGAACGTGACCGCTGCGATAAGGGTTATTATCATCGTGACAAACGTAGGCGCAACCGATTCATAATAAGCTGATTTCGTCGCCTCACGGTCATTGGACGCAGGTTTGAAAAGATATCTCAGAATGTTTTTCATACCTTATCACCTCCGTCTGTCTCAGGCTCAAACTCGAAAACATCGTTATCGGCATCGCTCTCGTCATTTAAGAGCTGATCCTTGATCTCCGCAGTGATGCGGCCGTAATCGCGGATCATGGCCTCATGGTTTTCGAGGATGTAATTTTCTTCATTGTTCTTAGCGGAATGCTCCAGCGCCTTTGCCTTCTCGGACAGATCGGCTATTCCGATCATCTTGGCGGTGCTCTTCAGGGCATGAACGAGGATCTCGTAATTATGCCAGTCATGGAGACCGTAGTACTTTTTCATGTTGCCGATCTTGTCTGCGGATTCGGTCGCGAACTGGATCAGGAGTGACTTGTAGAATTCCTTGTCGCCAACGCAGTACTTGAGACCTGCGTCAGTATCGATGCCGCTCTTTCTGAGTTCCGTGAGGAAATCCTTCTCCTCAACGGGAGCAGGAGCCGGCTCGGGTTCGGGTTCTTCTGCTTCCTCGACAATGCCGTTTGCATCAACAAAAGACAGAGCGGACTTCGGGAGCACCTGCTTCAGAACACGCTCGAGTTCCTCTATCTCGACAGGTTTACTTACGAATCCGTCAAAGCCTTCGGCAAGGAACATCTGCTTTGCAGAGCTCATCGCGTTTGCCGTGAGCGCTACGATCGGGATCGATCCGTTCAGTCCGGCGACGTCTGTTCTGATGCGCTTCATTGCCTCGACGCCGTCCATTCCGCTCATCATGTGGTCCATGAATATGATGTCGAAAACCTTTTCGCGGCAGATCTCGATAGATTCCTGTCCGGAGGTTGCCGTAAAGACCTTCATTCCGTATCTTCCGAAGATGCTCTTCGCAACAACGAGGTTCATCGACTCGTCATCGACAACGAGTGCCCTGACGCCGTCGCAGCGCAGTTTCTTCACGATCTCTTCCCTGCTTCCGACCGTCGAATTAAGTATGGATACGACAGGGAAACAATAAAACGGCTTCTCAAGGATCTTAACGTTGGTGTTCTTGGGAAGGATGAGTCCTTCGTTTGCGACGACCGCAACGACCATTTCCTTGGCGAGACTCTCGATGAAATCAACGTTATCGTTATATTCCTCTTCCGCAATGAACAGGTGTGTCAGTTTTACGGAGTTCCTGAGGAGCTTCAGGTTAGAAGCGTTGTTAACACGGTGCATCTGGACTCCAAGACCCTTTACGATGTTAAGTACCATCGCATTGTAGTAGTCTCGTACGGCCGGATGATCGTACTTCTCGAAATGTAAGAACGCACCGATGCAAAGCTTGTCAGGTGCGGCAACAGACATACAGCTGATCGGATCGATGACTCTCTGGGGGATACTGACCGTTACCGTAGTTCCCACGTCTGGCTTGCTTCCGATCGTCATGAAGCCTCCGAGGAGGGACACGAAACCTGATGCGATGGCAAGACCGAGACCCAATCCGCCGCCCTGGCGCGTTCTTGAGGAGTCTGCCTGATAGAAGCTGTCGTAGACCTTTTCGAGTTCGTACTCGGTCATGCCCTTACCGGTATCGGTTACTTCGATGCAGAGATTGACGCCGTAATCATGACTTTCAGTCGTGATTCGAACGTAAACGCCGCCCTTCTGCGTGTACTTGAGACCGTTGGTGATGAGGGCTCTGAGGATCTTTTTGATCTTGGCGACATCTGAGTTCATTACCGCGGGGATAGAAGGATCGACGTCAATGATGAGCTCGATGTTCTTGGACTTGTACTGCTTGACGTCGGTAACGATGTCGTGGAGAACGGAAGACATCATGTAATCTTCGTTGTTGCATACGGCCTTTTTACGGTCGAGCTCGGAGTAGTCGAGTATGTCGCTGATCTGCTCTGCGACCTTACGTCCGGAATCCCTTACGGCGATGAGGTCACCTTCAACTTCGCGGTGTCTGGATTTGTCTATGCAGAGGCTCGTAAGACCAATGATCGCGTTTACAGGCGTCCTCAATTCGTGTGATACGTTTGCAAGGAAATCGTTCAGGTGTTCCGTAGCTTCGGTAAGCTGCTCGACTTCATCCTTGGACTGGTTGAGAACGTACATCCACTGATCGATGATGGTCTTTGCAAACCAGCCGACGATGAAGACCATGACGACGTGGAGTATTATCCTCGATATGACCAGAGCATCGAAAGCCTCACCGTTCTGGACCATGTTGACTATCTCATAAGCCATCGTACCGTAGAATGTAAACTGGCAGAGTATTATGAGCGGTTTTCTGCCCGTCATCGTATGGAGCATTATTATCGCCGACATTACCAGTGCCAGGTCAAATGTGCTCGTCTGATGTATGCCGTAGAAAAAATAGCACCCCATCATGAGTATCGCGTATAACCAGAGGCGGACATTTGAAGGGGTGTTGTGTCTTATGTGAAGTACCCATGCGGCTATTATTCCGGTGATAATGAGAATAAGTGCCCATCGCTCCCAACCGAGGAGTAATGATTCCGCCACCAGGATCGCCGCGAAAACGGTATAACTGACCAATATCGTGAGGTGTGAAGATTGGAACAGATCGTTGTATTCTTTTTTCTTGCTCATACAGTTCAGCCTCTCAGCTTAAATTCTTTATCTTCTTCAACGATTGCGAGCATGACCTCCGCAAACTTCGGATCAAACTGCGTTCCGCTGCAGTTCTTAAGTTCGTCTTTTATCGCTTCCTGCGTCAGATGAGCCCTGTAGCTTCTGTCGGAAGACATCGCGTCATAAGCGTCAGCCACCGCGATTATCCTTGCCTCTTCGGGAATGTCATTGCCCTTGATGCCCGAAGGATATCCGGTTCCGTCATATCTTTCGTGGTGATAAAGCGCGCACTTCTCGAACTTCGGATCGTTTTCGATGTTCTTAAGGATCGATGCGCCAAGCTGTGAATGCTTCTTAACGACATCAAATTCCTCATCGGTAAGCGCGCCGGGTTTATTCAGGATTCCGTCGGGGATGCCGATCTTGCCTGCGTCATGCAGCAGGGCGATCATGTAGATCTCATCGAGCCTTGATTCAGGGAAGCCGCATCTCCTGGCGATCATCCTGGAGTATTCGGCGACGCGGTTCGAATGGCCTTTCGTGAAAGCATCCTTCATGTCTATCGCCGTTGAAAGAGCACTTACTACCTGGAGGAAAAGCGCCTTGTTCTCGTGTGTCTTCTCCTCAACTTCGCGGTAAAGCGTATTCTGCAATGTAACGAGTTCGATCAGGTTGTTGACTCTGAGACGGAGTACCTCGGGGACGAACGGCTTCCTGATGAAATCCATCGCGCCCAGTGAAAGGCCCTCGCGCTCGGCGCCTTCACTCTCATCTGCAGTAAGGAAGATCACGGGTATCTTTGATGCAGCCGACTCGAGAGAATGCAGTTTCTTGATCGCTTCAAATCCGCTCATGCCGGGCATCTTGACGTCAAGCAGGATGAGATCCGGCAACTCGGTTTCTTTTGCCAGATACTCGAAAAGAGCGTCTCCCGACTTGAGCGCGCTTACATGGATACCGCCGGAACTTAAGATCTTTCCTGCGATCTGAAGGTTAAGTACATCGTCATCAACGACAACGACTTTCTTTGTCTTGCGAAGATTAAGCTTATCGGTACAGTCACCGACAAGTTCTGTCTCGTGTGTGATGACGAGTTCCTTAGAGTCGTTGAAATTCCAGTCGTGTACAAGGTGCGTGATGACCTTTTCCACGGAATCTGCTCTTATGTCAGTGAGGAATACGAAATACTGGTTCTTGTTGTTCCTCATGAAGATGTCAGACTTACGGAGCGAACCTCTGATGCGCTTGCCGAATTCATCGACATTCTCGTAGAACTTGGCATCCTTCTCGCCGTTGGCGGGTTCGAGCGTGAAAAGCACTTTGCATCCGCTGATGTGATGTCTGATTATGTATCTGATTACGTAACGGTAAACCGGTGAGAAGGACTCCTTGTCGAGCTGGAGCGCCACATCCTGGATCGAACGTTCACCAAGGATCTCGGATATGGTATGGATGTCGAACATCGATGTCTCGCTGTCATCCTCAATGTCGTCACTATAGAGTCCGTAGCCGTGCTTGCCGTTCTTTTTTACGATGTAGAGCGACTTGTCGGCGAGCTTGATCAGAGTGTTGTAATCGTTTCCGAATCTCGGTACGAAGATTCCTCCGATCGATGCTCCGAGAGGAATGCTCATGTCATCTCCCATGAGTTCTTTTGCGCTCTTCGTGATGTCCGCGTTGATCTTTTCAGCGATGTCGGCAACAACGGATACGGAGGAAACTCCTACTGCAAATGTTGCAAACTCATCGCCGCCAAGTCTTCCGCAGGGGCTTCCCTCGGGAACGTTTTTCTTGATGATCTCAGCACATGCTATGAGCACCTTGTCGCCCATCGCATGTCCGTAAATGTCGTTTACGAGCTTGAATGAATCGAGGTCGATCATCATGAGGCAGCCGGTCTTCTCAGAGCACATCTTGGAGAGCTCAACTGCGGTCGCGCCCTTATTGAGGAAACCGGTGAGTTTATCTATCGTGGCCTCGCTCTTGAGGTCATGCATCTCCTGTGAGTTCGACATGATGTTGTCGATCCTTCGGAGGAGAACGTCAGGATTGAAAGGCTTTCTGATGAAGTCAGATACGCCGACCTCAAAACCCCTGGTCTCGGTATCAACATCTTCATCTGCCGTGAGGAAGATAACGGGCGTCTTCATGAGGCCTTTCTGCTTCTCGATCTGTCTTAACTTTTCGAGAGTCTCAAAACCGTCCATGACCGGCATCTTAATGTCCAAAAGGACAAGATCCGGCATACCGTTTTCATTAACATATTCAAGGAATGAACTGCCTGATTTGAGAGCAGTAACACGCATGTTATTCTTGCTCAGGATATGACCTGCCATCTTCAGATTGGCAGTGTCGTCATCTACGACGATTATCCATTTTGCCATATATAATCACCCCACCCAACAAACGAAATAAAGAGAAATATCCCACTCGTTTAAAATCATATCATAGGGTTTTAGTGATTTTAACTCTGAAATATTTGATATATAAGGAAGTCCCGGATCATGTCCGGGACTTCATATGTGATTTCACTTCCAGGGTCTTTCCTTATCAAGCCAGCCGTTGGCTTTCCAATACTTGAAATCCGTATATTCAGGATTTGCTTTTCCAAGATCAGTCTGAAGCATCCTGACGGCAAAGAATTTCATCTTCACGATAATGCCTGTATGCGCAGGTCTTGTGTAATCTATCGCTTTCATCTTTCTTGCAAGCGACGTAAGTTTGGAAGTCATTTCATTCCGCTTCTTGTCAGTGATCTTATTCCAGTCTATCTCGCTCATCAGTCTGAAGCTGCGTCTCTTTATGCAGGTGACGCCCCACCAGGAAAGGCTGTCTGCGATATCCTTTGCAGTCGACTTTCCGCCTGCTCCGAGGCACTGGGTGATGATGACCGCACGCTTTCCGAACATCTCTTTCGCGGGACGGTGAGGCATCCATCTGTATCCGAAATGGTCGAGCATCGCTTTCATCGCGCCTGTAGTGTGGAAAACATAAGCAGGTGACGTAAAGACCAGAAGATCTGCTTCGAGCATTGCCTTCTCGATCTTCCTTATGCATTCCGCATCCTTACACATATCCTGATTATCACGGAAGCACTGTGTGCATCCGATGCAAAAACCCGGGCCGTCCTTTGGCAGATAGAACTCCGTTATCTCCGCATTGTCCCTGAACGGCTCCAGGAAAGCTTCCTTGAGCTTATATGTGACACCCTTTTTCTCTGTTGCGTTTATTACCGTGATCTTCATTTTGTTCTCCCGTAAAGCCTGTCGAACTGCATGATATGCTGATCGAGCTTATTCAGCATCTCCTCTTCCCTATCCGGCTCCCTGTCGCATACCGTCAGCAGATAGTAGATCGGAGCATAGAAATGCAGCGTCATGATCTCCACATTGTCTGTCTTGAGTAATCCGGCAGCTGTCAGATAACCGAACAGCATTCCCTGATATGAGAGCGGGTCATCCACGTAAAGCTTTGAATATGCCTTTGCGAGTTCCTTGTCATGGAACTGCTCTAACGTGAGCATCTTGCGGATCTTTCTGTTGTAGTCGTCATGAAGGTAATAAAGGAAGAACTCCCTTCCCAGCTTCAAAAGCCGGTCCTCTGACAGATTCTCATAGATCCCCGCGTCCTGTGCCGCATCCGTACCGTTGATCTGCATGGCCTTTGCCTGCTCGGCAAAACGTCTGTTCATCTCATCGATGATGGCATCAAAGATCGCCTTCTTACTCTTATAGTGTTTATAAAGCGACGGTGCCTTTATACCCACACGCTCGGCAATGTCACCCACAAACACATTGGCATATCCTTTCTCCGAAAAGAGCGTTAACGCTTCATCAAGGATCCGCTGTTTTGTGTCCATATCCACCTCCCGGACAGTTGGCTAATCCAAATTAGCCAAATTATAGCTAATTCAAATTAGCCTGTCAATAAGGTGTTGCCAAGCCGAAGTTTGTGATATACTGATATGGTTTGTTAGAGAACAAACCGGAAGGGTGGGATCTATGTCTCTGACAGACATTTTCAAAGTTATTTCCAATCAAAAGAAGACTGTTTTTGCTGCTGTTCGGGCGGCTGTTATTGCTGCCTCCGCGATGGTGGCTCCTCCCTGTTTACGGCACGTTGTACCGGAGCCCGGACAGGCTTGAAATCTTTGACTTTTCAACAAAAAACAAAATGATATAATCTCACAGGCTTAATTCAAGAAACACTAACAAGAGGGGTAAGAATTATGACGGAAATCGACAAATCGAAAAACAAATCCGCAAAGAAACTCGGCATCATCATCGCAGCTTCACTGGCCGTTATCGCAGTGGCAGTCGTCTGCATCGTGCTTGCACATAACGGTTATCTCGCGACCACGATGAGACTTCTCAAAGTGGAAGGAACCGTAACGATCGAGGATTCCAAGGGCGGATCAAAGCCCGTTACCGACAACATCCGTTTCCAGTCAGGAGATGCTCTGATCACAGGTACTGACGGTATTGCTTCAGTCGGTCTCGATGATTCAAAGATCGTTACCCTTCAGAACGACAGCCGTGCCGAATTCGCGAAAAAGAACAAGCAGCTCGAGTTAAAACTCACCAAAGGCGCAGTATTCTTCAACGTTACTCAAAAGCTCAAATCCGATGAGAAATTCGAAGTAAAGACATCCACCATGACCGCCGGCATCCGCGGAACTTCAGGCTTCGTTTACTATGATGCCGCTGACGAAGGAAGAGAGTCTCTCATCATTACGGACGGTGCCGTCGAAGTATCCGCTACCAACCCCGATACAGGCGAGACAAAGACCGCAAGGATCGAAGGCGGTCAGAGGATCAAGGTCTATCTGTACAGCGACAGAACCGAAAACAGCGTCGAGTTCGAAGTTGATAAAGTAACCGAAGAAGACCTTTCCGCATTCACTCTTTCCATGCTCGCCGAAAACGAAGAGCTCATGCAGAGAGTCTGCGACTATACCGGCTGGGATAAGGACAAGCTCAAGAAGCTCCTTAAGGAAGTCGATGATCTGAGCAAAGTAACAGAGCCCTCCGATACGACAACCACAACTACCACCGCTCCCAAGTCTTCCACATCCGAGACTCCGGAGGATACAACGACCACATCCACGACTGCAAGAAGGCCTAAGAAAAAGCCGACCAGAAAACCGACGAGGAGGCCTACCAGAAAGCCCACGAGGAAGCCGAAGAAAAAGAAGACTTCAAAATCTTACAAGAGCAACTCTTCCGTAAGCCAGACACCCAAATCGGTAATGTTCGTTCCGTAAACATGTTATAATCAGAGAAGTCACAAAGTCATTATTTTAAGCATCTCAGGGGTGAAGACTATGACAGGGACAGATACAGCCAGAAACTCCAACAAGAAAAAGATCATAATCGCGTGCGCAGCCGTGGCAGTTGTTGCCATCGCAGCAGTCTGCATCATTTTCGCGAGAAGCGGATATCTTGCCACCACGATGAGGCTTCTTAAAGCCGAAGGCACCGTCAGCATCGAAGATGCGAAAGGCGGGACAAAACCCGTCAGCGACAACCTGAGATTCCAGTCCGGAGAAGCACTTAACACAGGTGCTGACGGACTTGCGTCCGTCGGTCTCGACGACGCAAAGATCGTAACCCTTGATCACGACAGCAGAGCAGAATTCACCAAGAAGAAAAAGCAGCTGGAACTCAAGCTCACCAAGGGTGCTCTTTTCGTAAACGTTGCTCAGAAGCTCAAAGCTGACGAGAAATTCGAGATCAAGACATCAACAATGACCGCAGGCATCAGAGGCACGACGATCGTTGTCTATCAGGATAAGCAAGACAATAACAGAGATACTCTTGCCCTTTTGGAAGGACAGACAGTGGTCACTGCCACAAATCCTGATACGCATGAGACCAAGTCGATCACTCTTAAGGCAGGCCAGCAGGTTAAAGTCTATCTGTATTCAGACAGGACTGAAGACTCCGTCGAGTTCTTCCTCAAGCAGCTCACCGAGAAAGACCTCACCCATTTCATGTATGAAATGCTCAACATGTATCCCGGTCTTGTTGACCAGATCTGCAATGCTTCAGGCTGGAACAAGGGCGATCTCCAAAACATGCTTGCCGATCTTAAGAACGCAGGTGTCGACCTTGACAAGCCGCCTGTCGGCAAAGAACCCGAAAAGCCTGAGGAACCTGTAAATCCCGAGCCTCAAAAGCCGTCAGAGGCCGATCCGGAACAGCCCGGACAAAATGAACCTGAGGCCAATCCTCCGGCAACTAAAAAGAAAGCAACCAAAAAAACCAGGAAGAAAACAACCAAGAAGACTTATAAAAAGACCACAACAAAGAAAAAGAAGAAAACATCTTCCGTTCCAAGTGTTCCCAGCGGCTGGAGCAAGTACAGCGCCGGTTGGAACAAGACTTACGGCCGCAGGAAGATCTATATAATCCACCAGCATAACGAGATATACAAAGGGTACATCAGCGGCAGATGGGTTGACCTGGAATACGAATGGGAAGATAGTGATAACGATGAGTATCTGGTCTTCTATTACGGCGGAAAGGTCTTCTTCAAGCCATAAGAGCCTTATAAATCCAAGCATTTCATGCCGGCCGGACCCGTCTTACGGGTTCAGCCGGTATTCTTTTGTATGGTATAATCGGAATGCCGGAACGCACTGTTTTGTTCATTCCGGCGGCAATCTTACGGGGATGGTGAGATAACATGAACAAAGGCCGCACCAAAAGCCTTCTGGCTTCTCTGATATTAGCAACGATAATCACCCTTTTATGTGCTCTGGACGTTTTCAGGAGCCCCGAACTCTGGCTTGAGGATACGCTCTACCAGCAGCCCGTATATGTCCCGGATGACATCGTCATCATCGGTATCGATGAAGAAGACATCAAGGAATTCGGTCCCTACCATTCATGGGACAGGACTGTCATCGCAAGTGCTTTGGAGAAACTGAATTCGGATCCGGAGAAGCGTCCCGCGGTTGTCGCGGTCGATATCCAGTTCTCGGGCAACATGGATCCCGCAAGTGATGAAAGACTCGTAAAGGCAGCTTCAGATCTCGGAAACGTAATCACTGCAACCCAGGCAACCTTCGGCACGAAGAGAACATTCGGAAACGCGATGCTCGTAGTCGAGGACTATTTTGCAGTCCTTAACTATGAGGAACCCTACAAGGAACTCAAGGACGTTACGACCCAGGGCTGCATCAACATCATGTACGACCAGGACGGTATCGCGCGTCATTCGCTCCTCTATGTCCAGCCCGAGGAAGGCAAGCGCGTTTACTCCATGCCGTTCGAAGCGGCAAGGATCTATGCCCGATCGCAGGGCCGAACGATCCAGGAACCCGTGACTGACGAAAGAGGACACTTCTACGTAACTTATTCGGGAAGGCCCGGTGATTTCTACGATGACTTCAACTTGAGCAAGCTCATCAACGGAAAGATCGATCCGAAGCTCTACGCAGGCAAGATAGTCCTCATAGGACCTTTCACCACAGGTCTCCAGGACTCCTACATCACCCCCATCGAAAAGGGTGAGATGATGTACGGTATCGAAGTTCAGGCAAACGTTATCCAGTGTCTGTTAGACGGCAATTACAAGCATAAGGCTCCCGATTATTTCCAGATCGGTGCCCTTTGGCTCGTTTGCTTTGCGTTCTTCCTGTTCTGCTACAACAGAAAGCCCCTCTTCACCGTTCCTGCCCTGATCATATGCGAAGGCTTGTCCATAGCGATCTCCATGTGGCTCTTCTCGCTCGGCATAATAACCCACGCTTTGTGGATCCCTCTGGGTCTTTTCGTACTTTTCATCATAAGCGTCGGTCTCAACTACATCAGCGCGGCACTCGCCAAGCAGAACGTTACGAAGACTTTCGAAAGATATGTTGCGCCCAACGTCGTAGAGGAGATCCTTAAGGAGGGAACCGACAGCCTGAAACTCGGCGGCAAGACCGTTGATATCGCGGTCCTTTTCGTTGATATCAGAGGCTTCACGACAATGTCAGAAAGACTCTCTCCTGAAGAAGTCGTTCACATCCTTAACCAGTATCTGTCCATGACGAGCGCCTGTGTTGAAAGATACAACGGCACGCTCGATAAGTTCATCGGTGACGCCACCATGGCTTTCTGGGGCGCTCCGATCAAGGATGACGACGCGGTCTATCACGCGTGCATGGCAGCCCTCGACATCGTCAAAGGCGCAGATGAACTGTCAGCCAAGCTCAAGGCCGAGGTAGGCGAAGAGATCCACGTCGGCGTTGGCGTCAACTACGGTCCTGCCGTCGTCGGCAACATGGGTTCCGAAAGACGAATGGACTACACGGCCATCGGCGATACGGTCAACACATCCGCGAGACTCGAGGCTAACGCTCCGGGCGGAACGGTCTATGTCAGCCGTTCGGTAGTCGATGCAGTTGAAGGAAGAATGACCTACGAACCGCTCGAAAAGCCCATTAAGCTTAAGGGTAAAGCTGACGGATTCGAGATTCTCCGCCTTATCGGACCTGTTGAATCTTAAGATTTTATTAATCGTTCAATAAGTCTATAATAGAAGTTGAGCAAATTTTTTTTAGAGTTCTGCTCACGGGAGGAAATTATGCTGACATTTTTGGGCAGAGGTTCTGCATTTACTGACGAGCAGAACAGCGCGTACTTCGTCGAGAACGATGACCTTATCCTGATCGATTGTCCGATGAGTTCTTTCGAGAAACTCAACGATATGAATATGACGCTGTTTAACCGCGTATATGTTCTGGTCACTCACACACACGGTGACCACATCAGCGGGATCGGGATGCTCATCGATCTTCTGCAGTTTTCAGTAAAGACTCCCATCACCATCATCGCACCCTCAAAGGAAGTCGAAGATGATCTCAGATACTACTTCTCAAAGCTGGAAGGCTGCGGGGATTCCTGGTATGAACTTACCCGCGTGGAGAACTTCAAAAAGGATTGGCTGGTCTGCGCAATTCCCACCACCCACACCGAGCAGCTTGACGGCAAGTGCTTCGGCTACTGCCTGAACGTAGGCGGCAAGAGAGTCGTCTATACCGGCGATACAAATACGATCGAACCTTTCGAGCCTTACATCGAAGACGGATGCTACGCTTATCTCGAGATGTCGGCTTACCGTTCACCCGTTCACCTTTACTGCGTCGACATGCTCGACAAGGTCAGGGAATATACATCAAGAGGCATTCACGTTTATCTGATGCACATGGATGACGAGAAGAGGATCGCTGCAGTCATGAAGGATACCGGCGCGGAATTCGCTCCCCTCAGACGCGGCGGCTTCACCATGGAAGATACCGGCAGGATGCTCGACGGAATTTTCGATATCACGGACAACCTTTACAGGGATATGTGCATGAACAGCAGCCCTGATCACAGGCTCCTGTTCACTCACCTTACGGAGCTTGGAAAGACCATCGTTGATGCTGACAGGGCAAGCTTCTGGAAGTGGGACAAGAGAAAGGAACAGCTCTGGACGATGTCTGCTACGGGAGTCGATAAGATCGTCATTCCCGATAACACCGGTCTGGTCGGCAAGGCATTGAGACTCAAGAAGACAGTCATCACTAATGATCCTTATTCGGATCCCGATTTCAATAAAGACATCGACATCAAGACCGGATACAAGACCAAGTCCATCCTCGTTCTTCCCGTCGCTGACATCAACGGCGATTTCATCGGCGCACTGCAACTCATCAACAAGAACGGCGAAGGCGGTTTCGATGAAGAGATCGATCCCAAGAAGCTCTCGCTCGCAGCCCTCGTCTGCGGCATCGCTCTGGAGTCCGAGACATTCCTCGAGGATTCACACCACGACAGGCTTACGGGCCTCAAGAACAGAATGGGCTTCTACTACGATTTCGCCAAGAAATACAGGGAGTATCTCATTCCCGAATCAGGCAAAAAGATGTCTGTATTCATCTGCGACATCGATAAGTTCAAGCGCGTCAACGACACGTACGGACATAACGCAGGTGACGATGTTCTCGTTTTCACCTCTCACCTCGTCGAGTCCTTCTGCAAGGAAACGGACTGCGTTTACAGATGGGGCGGCGAGGAATTCGTAATGATCATGCGCGATACCGATCTCGAAGGCGCCGTTAAGAAAGCGGACGATATCAGGGTCAAGCTCATGAACTCGGACATCGAAGCTGACGGCAACACGCTCAACTGCACATTGAGCTTCGGCTGTGCCCTTTTCGATCCTTCCAAATCGATCGAAGAGAATATCAGCAGAGCTGACGAATTCCTCTATCAGGCAAAGCAGACGGGACGCAACAAGGTCTGCTGGGAATAAGGTTTTATCATGTCATCAGAGACCTGTGCGGATGCGCAGGTCTTTTGAAATAAAAGGGATAGATTATATCGGGAGGTATTTATGGCTAACCAGGAACTTATCGCCCGGCTTAAGGAGTACAGGGATCTTCTGGCAGAGACGGAAGAACTCGGTGCTTTCATCAAGTCGCCCGGCGATACTCACACAACGCCGCCTGCACCGCTCAAGAAGAAGACTTTCATGAGGTTTTTCTGGCCCTGGATGGTAGCGGCGATCATAGCATTTTACGTGGTCTACATGGCTACAGCTTTTATCGCCATGCAAAGCACCATAAGGACAGCGGGCACCGCCCGTCTCGCCTTTTCGCAGATGATGGGTGATACAATGGCGGGCATGATCTGTGCCGCCATCGTAGTTATCATCATAATACTGTTCGGCATCAGGGTCGCCAAGAGAAAGAGGAATTATTCCAACAGAGAGACCGAATACCTGAACAAGATCGCGGACGAGAAATACAACCGTGGCATGGCAAACCAAAAAGCCATCAAGATCCTTGAGGAAGACATTATCAAGGCTCATGAATTCGAGCCTCTCGTACCTGCAGGCTACCGTACAAGCGAAAAGGTCGGCATCATCATAGATCTAATTAGTTCCGGAAAGGCAGAGACGGTCGAAGAAGCCTGTGCAATGTTCTGACTCTTATCTGTTATCCACTTTCTCGGGATACATGTCGTGATTGAAGAGCCTGTCTTCGGCTACCTTCTCCCACTTTGTTCCGGGTTTGCCGTAATTGCAGTACGGGTCTATCGAGATGCCTCCGCGCGGAGTGAACTTGCCCCAGACCTCAATGTACTTGGGATCCATGAGCTTTATCAGGTCCTTCATTATTATGTTCACGCAATCCTCATGGAAGTCGCCGTGATTCCTGAATGAGAAGAGATAGAGCTTGAGCGATTTGCTCTCGACCATCCTGACCGAAGGCACATAAGAGATCGTGATCGTCGCGAAATCAGGCTGCCCGGTGATCGGGCAGAGACTCGTGAATTCCGGACAATTGAACTTTACGAAATAATCGTTATCCGGGTGCTTGTTGATAAACGTCTCGAGAACGGACGGATCGTAATCCTGACTGTAGACAGTGCCGTTGCTGCCGAGCTTTGTGAGTCCTTCTTTTTCGCGCATAGGATCACCCCTTTATGAGATTGTACTTGAGGCCTTCGTCGTAAACGTCGATGCCCTCTGCCCTCTTGACTGCCTTTACGACCAGATAGGTTACGGGCGTGAAGATGATCTCGTAAGCGACCTTGAACAGATACTGGAAAAGGATCATCTTCAGAACTATGGAATTCTCCATTGTTCCCCAGAACGAGATGACGATGAAGATGACGGAATCAAGGCCTTCGCCGATGATCGTCGAAAAGATCGTGCGGACCCAGAGCTTCTTTCCTTTTGTGGCAACTTTCAGTTTGGAAAGGATGATCGAATTGGAGAACTCTCCGAAAAGATAACCTGAGAAAGATGCAACTGCGACTCTGGGGGTGGTTCCCATGACTATCGCATATGCCTCCTGGTTCTCCCAGTAACCCGGGTGCGGAAGCGCAATGGTTACAAGATAGACGAGTACGGCAAAGAAGCTGCACGCAAATCCCAGCCATATGATGGTCCTTGCTTTTCGGAAACCGTAAACCTCCGTGAAAACATCGCCGATGATGTAAGTTACCGGGAAAAGGATTACGGCCGCAGGAAGCGTAATGTCAGGCGTAACAGCCCACATCTTCCCTGCAACGAGGTTTGAGAGCAGAAGGCATGTCACGAAGACAATCCCTATGCACATGAAAAGTCTTGATACGTTCTTTGATTCATTCATGGTCCTAAACTCCAATAAAAAACGGCTCCTATCCAGGAGCCTTCTAAAACAATACAAGCATGCAAAACACGCCTGGTAATTATCTTTGAAGTCCTGGTTTTGTTTAACGGCAGGATGGCACTAACGAACTGCCGGCCCGGGAAGTCTTCCGCAGGCACGCAATAATCTATCATCTAAAGTCAGGATGGTCAAGGAAATAACAGCCGGCGCGGTAATTATCATGATTCTTTTATGGTATATTTATTTTATGGAATAAGAAAGGATCTTCGCCATGGCGGTATTATGCAAAAACTGTGCAGGCAAGCTTATCTTCAATCCCGCTTCGCAGAAGCTGGAGTGCAATACATGCGGCAGTTCATACAGGCCACAGGACGTTGAAGATATCTATGCTTCCTCTGACACGAAGTTCTACGACACCAGAGTATATACCTGCGGACACTGCGGCGCGGAAGTGATCACGAGCGACACCGAATCATCCACATTCTGCGTCTATTGCGGCAATCCGGCCATCGTTTTCAACAGGATATCCAGAGAATACAGACCCGACGGCATCATTCCGTTCAAGATAACCAAGCAGCAGGCGATCGACAATATCAGGACGAAGTTCCTCAAGAACCCGATCATTCCCAAGGAAATAAAGAATAAACTTACTCCGGAAAATCTGCGAGGTATCTATATCCCCTATTGGCTGATAAACGCAGACTTTACCGAAGCCGACTGGATCAAAGGTACGGTCAAGCGCGGAAAGAGCAGCGAGACCCGTTATTACTCAAGAGCCGGAGAGATGACATGCAAGAACGTTCCCATCGACGGTTCAAGGATATTAAATGACGACACGAGCAGAAAACTCGAGCCTTTCTATCTCGAGGATTCCACGGAATTCGATGAGGATTATCTGAACGGTTTCTATTCAAATATATCCGATCTGAGTTATTACGACCTGAGAAGATCAGCCGCCGGCAGATGCCACGCGCTCTATGCCGAAGATGTCGTTAATTCTGTCGACCGGAGCGCAAGAGACGTCAAGATCGTTGATTCGGTCTATCACATAGATATCCACGATGATCCCATCTACATGATGATGCCCGTATGGTTCTTCACGTTCAAGCACGACGGCAAGCCATACACGATCCTCGTAAACGGACAGACAGGAAAGGTCGTCGGCACCATGCCGTGGCAAAATAAGCGTATCTGGGCGGTCGCAATAACTGTATTTCTGATCATCCTCGCATTCATCGGATTCTTTTTCGGCGGGATCGCGTTCGGATTCCGTAAACATATCAACACGTTCTATATGCATGTCATAGCGGGTCTTCTTGCCACGTCCATGCTGTGCTTCACCACCGGGACCGTCGGTCTTAAGAGGATATTCAAGAACTTAAGGCTTACGCAGTCTGAAGCCATCTTCAGATTCGTAAAGAAAAGGCAGGAATAAGGCTATGTCAAACAGT
This sequence comes from uncultured Clostridia bacterium, assembly GCA_946407705.1. GTDB lineage: Bacteria > Bacillota > Clostridia > Saccharofermentanales > Saccharofermentanaceae > Saccharofermentans. The sequence goes on from CAMJPC010000002.1 coordinate 80,768, forward strand.
GATTCCGCACTTCTGGTCATATTGGTCTACAGCGGCATGATGATATTCACGGCCTTGTCTTATGCCGTGTTCGTCACCTACCTGATCTTAAGGAAATACAGCGACTTCGGAGATTCCTCGTGCAAGCTGGATGAATATTCCCAAAGAGGCATCGGTTATTACCGCACGGTCGATGATGCTCCTGCCATGGAGAAAAGATTTCTTTTTACGGAATACGGGGAAAACCCGTACGAGAATAATACACACAGTATTCCTGAGGTGCTGTTAAAGAATTCCGGAGATAATACGATTGAGGAACCGTGACAGGGAATCAATGTCTTCCGATCAGATAATCGGGTTTAACAGCTTCTTTATTCAGCTCCCATTCAGTGCCGTTGTAGCTGTAGCAGATGTAACCGACATCCGAAGACTGTATCCAGAGGTTATAGTTGTCATACTCCCAGCTGATGCCCCAGAAATCACTCGCCCTGCAGGGCCTGAAAGTACTTACGCGTATGTTTGAATTGGTACTGATCTCAATGAGGACCATGCCGCTGTTTTGTACCGTGCACTCGGCGTAGTATTTCTTGTCGTGCGTGTAGGTCCGCTCTACCGTAAAGCTGCCGTAGTCCTTTTCTTTGGCTGCCCGGTCGTCTTCTCTGACCTTTTCGAGGATAGGACTCCAGTATTCCTGCATGTCCTCGGGCAGTTCCATGTAGTAGTAGCCTATCTCGTCGTCCTTGCTCCTTGAGCCCATGCAGAGCACGAAGAAATACAGTTTGGAATTATATTCATAAACTGAAACGCTGCTGAACCGGTCTTTTTCCATACCATCGTAGAGGATCTTGATATTTATCTCGGAACGGTCGATCTTCTCGAACTCCTCAGGCTTTTCGCGGGTGTCGATCTTCAGGCTGCACTCGTCAAGATGATACTTGAGGTAGTTCGGGTTATACGATTCGCGCAGGTTAAAGAGCTCGATGAACTCTTCCTTGTCAAAGACCGTGTCGGTCATGACCTTATTCTTGGAAAACTGGGCACTATTGCCTATTCTAAATTCGCATTCTATGTCGCCTTTGATCTCATCGATCTTGAATTCAGATGTCTGCAGCCTGAAAAAGCAGCCCGCCAAAAGGCAGCTTGATAATACTGCAATGACTATACACGTGATCTTTTCCCTGACCATTTGTTTTTCCTACCTTCTTATTCCTTACAGGTGATTATACTCCGGGTTGCCCGGAAATGAAAAAACCTCCCGGGCAAAGCCTGAGAGGTTTGTTTTGGCGGAGAAGGAGGGATTCGAACCCTCGAAACCCTTTTGGGGTTTACACGATTTCCAGTCGTGCGCCCTCGACCAGGCTAGGCGACTTCTCCATGCGTTTCCAAAAAATGCTTAATGATTGTATAATCTTTACCTGGCTTTGTCAACTTGAAAGAGTTTTTCATGATATAATTGAGCGGTTTAATTCTTAGCCCGATGGAGGAATGAGTAATGAAAGCATTTTTAACCAGAAAGACGACGGCTGTGATCCTGGTCTTGGTCTCAGCTCTCATGCTCTTCTCCGGATGCGGCAAAAAGATATATTCCGATCCCAACATGACCACCACCATCGCAACGACTCCGAGTCCTGCGGCACTCGCATATTCCGAGCTTTCCGCCGCTCTGGCGACATACGATGCCAAGCTCAACGATTACATGCACGAGCATCTGTCCGAATGCGGCATCAAGACTTTCGATGACAAGACTCTGGGCGGAATCTCATGCCACAGCAAGTTCACTGTCTCCCCTGACGGATATTACCGCATCCTCCAGCAGGAGAAGACATACGATGACAAGACGGTCATGGATGAGTATTTCGACCTCAAGGATGCCCTTTTTATCGCAAGGACCACGGTCTACAAGGACGGAACATATGAGCCCGTCGAGAAGTACTACATTGCGAACAAGGTAGTATATAAGCTCGATTACGAGGCGCAGTCGGTAGTCAAGGTCGTAGAGCTCGGTTCAGATACCGCGGCAGTTACCCAGAAGACGCTTGACCTTTATTTCACGATGGACGAGATACTCGCAAAGTATGGCTGATCCCGAAAAGACAAACCATAATGCTTCAGTTCCCGCCGCAGCAAACGGCGGGACTTTTCACGAGGGACTAAAAGACGGTCTCCCGATAGGCCTCGGATACCTCTCCGTATCCTTCTCTTTCGGTATCCTTGCCGTAGCCTCGGGTCTTTCCTGGTGGCAGGCGTGCCTCGTATCACTGACCAACATCACATCCGCAGGCCAGGTTGCAGGCGTCGGCATAATGGCATCCTCGGGCGGTCTCATCGAAATGATGGTCTCCCAGATAGTTATCAACCTTAGATATTCGCTCATGGCGATCTCGCTCTCCCAGAAGACCGACAAGTCGATGTCGACTCTTAAGCGTGCCCTGCTCTCCTATGGTCTGACCGACGAGATATTCGGCGTAGCCGTCAGCAAAAAGCATGACGTCGGCTCGAAATACTTTTTCGGCCTCACGGTCCTCCCGGTGATCGGATGGGTCCTGGGCACTTTATTGGGCTCCATCCTTGGCGGGATCTTCCCCGTATTCCTGACGAATGCCCTTGCGGTAGGCATCTACGGAATGTTCATTTCGATCGTCATCCCCAAGGCAAAGCACAGCCGCATGATAATGGTATGCGCCCTGATCGCGTGTGCCATTTCGTGTCTGCTCTTCTATGTCCCGTGGCTCAAAGCCCATATCTCTTCGGGATTCGCGATAATAATCGCGGCGGTCATCGCAGCACTCGTAGGAGTATTCTGCTTCCCTCACGACGATGAGGGCGGAAGGGAGGCTGAAGCATGAACGTATCAGTCTTCCTCACATATCTCTTCGTAATGGCATTTACAACCTATCTGGTCCGTGCCCTGCCCTTTACGCTTTTCAGAAGAAAGATCACCAGCAAGCGCGTCAAAGCGTTCTTTGACCTGATACCTTACACTGTCCTTTCGGCCATGACCTTCCCTGCAATCCTTTATGCTACGGGTTCTCTCCCGACGGCATGTGCAGGCCTCGTTGTCGCTCTGATCCTCAGCTTCTTTGAAAGATCGCTTCTCACGGTTGCCCTGGGCGCCTGCTTTGCAACGCTCGCCGCTACCGGAATCCTTATGCTCATACAGAGATAAAAAAATCCCGTCCGGCTTGACCGAACGGGATAATTGGAGCCCCCAGCCAGATTTGAACTGGCGACCTCATCCTTACCATGGATGCGCTCTACCTACTGAGCTATAGGGGCAGAACTTAAACAGCCTTAGAAGTATATCACAGACATTTTGCGTTGACAATAAATGCTTGAATTGATTATCGTCTTATTCTCTACTATAATGCACAGGTATTTATTTTATGAGGGGTTTATCCGATGCGTAAGTTTTTCGCGCTCCTGATGACATTCATCATGACAGTTGCCGCGGTAACGGGCTGCAATATGAGGTTCAGTGAACCTTCTGTCGATATGTCCTCCTTCGCTTTCTGCGGAGAGGATAAGTTCATCAGCGCTCTGGAGACCGTCGGCGTGCCCAAGGAAAAGCACGTGATCCACAGGGACCATGCCTTCAAGTTCACCGAAGAAGAGGAAATGTACACTTACGAGTACTGCCTCGAGGCCAATGCCGACAACGAGAACTATTTCAGCTATGTAAGATGCACCGATGAGGCCATGGCGAAAAGCCTTTTCGAGCATTACTACACAAAATACAAGGAAGTCTGGACCGGCAAGGGATTCTTCGGCATCCATTCCGACAGCTCAACCGATACGAACGGCTATGTCCTGATCAGCGGAAGCCTCAGCCAGAGCGACGGAAAGACTTATATCGCTTATCACGACGTCCTTTATTTCAAGGACAAGACGGTAGTCATCATGATGGCAAGCGACAACAGGAGCGACATCGAAAGACAGATCGACAATCTCTGCAAAGAGATCGGCTGTCAGCACCCCTGATATTTCAATTCAAAACTGAAGAAAAGATCTCAGCGTCTGGATACTTCGTCGATAACCTTGGCGTAAGCTACGGCGTAAGGCGTCTTGAAAGACTTATCCTTGCTTACGATAACAACGTAATAACCGGGCTTTAATGACTCGCCGCACTCGATGTTATAGTAAGCGGTTCCGTCCTTGTAGTAAGAAGGAGCGATCGTAGCGCTGGTTTCAGCATTCTTGAGGTCTTCCTTCGTGAAGTTATCGTCCTTGCTGTAGTAGAAAGCGTAATAGATCTTCTCGCCGGTGTTCTCGTCAACCTTGACGGAGAAAGCGATCTTATCGGCATCACAGTAATAAACGTTATCGTTCTTCAGCTTGCCGTCGTAATCCCACCACTTTACATCCTGGATGTTCTTCTCGAAATCCTTGTTGTAAATGGTGTAATACTTGCCTGAAGAATACTCTTCCATTACCTCAATGCGGTCAAGCACAGTGCCTGAACCTTTGCCGCCCATGAACACATAGGCGCCGAAGATGGCGATTCCGATGAATGCGAGGAGTGCGACAACGCCGCAGATGATTCCAACGATAAGACCCGTATGCTTCTTCTTTTTGGGAGCGGCAGCCGGGAAAGCAGGTGCTGCAGCAGGTGCTGTCTGAGCAGCAGGAGCTGCGGGAACTGCCGGAGCGACAAGTACTGCAGGAACAGAAGAAACGGAAGACTCTGAAGGAACGACTTCCAACGCCTGAACGGGTTCAGCCGCGGGAACCATTGCCGGTGCCTGAATAAGTGCTTCGGGCGGAAGCTGTTCAGTTACAGATTCTTCGGGATGATATGTGACAACAGTCTGCATGGGCTGAGGCATTGCAGGTGCTACAGCTGCGATCTCTGATTCGGTTGCCGTCTCAGAGACAGGCTCTGATGCGGGAACTGCAGCGATTACGGGTTCTGCGACTGTTGCTGCGGGAGCAGGTGCAGGTGCCGCGGGAACAACAGGTGCTGCAACGGGTACTGCCTGGGCAGCGGGTACTACGGGAGCGACAGGCACTGCCTGAGCTGCCGGTGCTGCAGGAGCAACAGGTACTACGGGAGCCGCTGCAACGGGTGCTGCCATTATGGGAGCAGGTGCCTGCTCACGTCTTACGACCATGGTTCCGCAATTACCGCAGAACGATTTACCTTCTGTTAATCTTGCACCGCAGTTACGGCAGAAATTAGACGCCATATAGAGCCTCCAATAAAATAATCAATAAATAAATACTTTGAGAATTCTATCACATATTGTTGTAGAATTCTGCCATGGATATGAATTACCGCTATCTTCTGCTCGATATGGACATGACGCTTCTTGATTTCAAGAAGTCTGAAAAAGCTGCGTTTGCAGGGGTTATGGAGAGCCTTGACCTCAAGTTTACCGAATACGATTATTCCCGCTTCAGCCACACCAATGACGAGCTTTGGAAAAGACTCGAGAAGGGTCTCATCAACCGCGAACAGCTCCTGGCATGCCGTTTCGGCATCTTCAGCGAAGACTGGGGCGTGGATTCTCCCAGGCTCAATGAGATGTTTATCAACAATCTTGCAGGTAGAAACGACTGGCTTCCGGGCGCGGAAGATTTCTTAAAGGCGCTTCACGGTTCAGGCAAGTATAAGGTTTACATAGCCACCAACGGTCCCGTATTCACGGTTATGGGAAGGATCAATGCTTCAGGTCTCGAAAAGTACGTTGACGGCATTTTCATAAGCGAGAAGATCGGCGCGTCAAAACCTTCACCCAAGTTCTTTGAATATGCTTTTAACGAGATCTGCGATCACGATGTCTCAAACTACCTGCTAGTCGGTGACCGCCTGTCATCCGATATCCTCGGGGCAAACAACATGGGCATGGACTGCGTGCTTTTCGCGCATGACGGCATTTTCCCCGAAAACACCCGGGGCTATAAGATCAACTATTTTGCGGGAAGCTATAAAGAACTTCAGGGATTGCTTGAGATTCCGTAATTCTCCTCAAGAAGATCGATCGCTTCGATGTATCCGTCAAAGCCTTTTCCCATAATCGTCTTGAAGCAATAGCAGGACACGTATGAGATCTGTCTGAACTCTTCGCGCTCGCTGACCTGTGAGATATGGACCTCAACGGCAGGAATGGACACTGCCTTTAGAGCGTCCAAAAGTGCTACCGACGTGTGGGTATATGCGCCCGGATTGATGACGATACCGTCGACCTTGTCGAAATATGCCTGCTGGATCATGTCGACCAGATCGCCCTCGTGGTTGCTCTGGCTGCATTCGACGTCTATTCCCTTGGCACTGCAGTGACTGACGATCATTGCTACAAGGTCGTCATAGGTGGAACTTCCGTAGATGCCCGGTTCTCTGATACCGAGCATGTTGAGGTTGGGGCCGTTTAATACGAGTATCTTCATGCGTCTCTCTCGATCTTTTCGATTAGTTTCATTGCTTCGAGCGGCGCGTTGTCTATATAAGACTGCTTGTCAGGATAGGTATCCAGCTGAAGCCTGTAATCACACCATGTCTCGTACTTCTCCTTGCGCTGGCTGAAGAGCTTTTCGACGCCGTGCTGGATCGATACCGGGCGGTTGTGGTCGGAAAGCGTCTCCAAAGGCCTCTCAAGATAGATGACGTAGGAATTGCATCTTACGAAGAACTTGTTCTCGGGGCGAGTTACGATGCCGCCTCCGCAGGAGATGACGAGTCCGCTCTCAGGAAGGATCTCGGCTGCGACCTCACACTCATTGTCACGGAAGGCATCCTCTCCGAGACCTGAGATCGCCTCGGCAGAAGTCATTCCGTACTTGTCCCTGTATGCGTAGTCAAGGTCGACGAGTTTTCTTCCCGTGATGGCGGAAATGCGCTTGGCCATCGTGGTCTTGCCGCATCCCGGCATTCCGATGAGGGTAATGTTTCTCATCTTGAGCTTCAGCGATCTGATTATCTGCTCGATCGTCTCGTTCTTCTCATATCCGAGCTTAGCTGCTGCATCCGTCTCGCCCTTGAAGAGCAGTGAAGCCTTGTAAGCCTGGGCCACGAGCATCGAAAGTCCGCCACAGAACTTAAGACCAAGGTCTTCCGCATCCTGCAGGAATCTCGTGCGTGAAGGATTATAGATAAGGTCGCAGCATGCCTCAAGCCTGGGGAATCCCGACAGGTCGATGAGCCTCTCACTGACGTTCGGATACATTCCGACCGGAGTGGTATTTACGATGACCTGGACGTTGCACGCCATGTCATAAACGTTATCGTAGTTGATGTCCGAAGTACGGCCGCAGGAAAGGATATTGGCAGCGCCTAAAGTCTTGAGCGCGTATCTGACCGCGGCAGCGGCTCCGCCCGTTCCGAGAACGAGGACGTCCTTGCCGGAGATCTCTATGCCCTTGCGGTTGACCATGTAGATGAATCCGTAGTAATCGGTGTTATAGCCGTAAGTCTTTCCGTCGCTTCCGAAAACAACGGTATTTACGCTTCCGCATTCTTCAGCCGCCTCATCGAGCTCGTCGCAGCGTGCCGCGGCTTCTTTCTTATAGGGAATGGTTACGTTGAAGCCCTTGAATACCTTGCCCCCGAAAAGCTCGTCAAGCTCGGTCGGCTCTCTTTCTATAACCGAATATGTATATGAGGGATCCAGGAGATTGTGGATCTCCGGAGAATACGTGTGCCCCAGTGAACGGCCTAAAACGCCGTAAGCGGGTTTGTTCTGGTGAGCCTTGGAAAGCTTAAGAATCTCGCGGTAAAGATCTTCAACATACGGTCTGCTCTCAAAGCCTGCAGACTTTTTGAGCTTTGCGAACAGTGCTTCTTCCCTGGCACCGTCAACGACGGCCATTCCTTCGGCACGCTTCAGATTGCCGATCCTGCGCGAGACCGCCGTCCTTCTCTCGAAGGCATCGAGGATATCACGGTCAATGGAATCAATTTCGCTGCGAAGCTTATCAAGATCATCCATGGCTATTACCTCCATATGAAAGAATAATATCATTTTTCGAACCCGTTTTGACGAATAGCGGAATTATTATCGGTAAAAAAATACGATATACTCCTGTAAGAAAAGTGCATCCTGAATCGTTATATAGGTGAGATCTCAAATAACACCGGAGGCAGAGAATTTTGAAAAACGAAGATGTAGTCAGATTATTTGATGCTTATTCTGATGATCTTTACAGGTTCGCCGTTTATTATTCGGGTTCCAAACACGACGCTGAAGACATAGTTCAGGACGTGTTTTTGAAACTCCTCGGTAATCATGTCGAATTAAAACCTAACAAGGAGAAAACGTATCTCCTTACCATGACGGCCAACAAATGCAAGGATTATCTCAAGTCAGCATCACGTCAGACCGGAGTCGATCTCGAGTCTGCGGAAAACGAACTTCAGTATTTCGATGATTTCAACGAAAGAAACAAGGCTGTATTTGATGAGCTCATGAACCTGGACGGTCAGTTCAGGATGCCTATCTACCTGTATTACTACGCAGGTTACTCTTACAAAGACATCGCAGGAATACTGAAAATATCCGAATCAGCAGTTGGTGTAAGGATCAACAGAGGCAAAGCGCTGATGAGGATAGGACTGGAGGAATATCTATGAGAGACACCTCGAACAAAATAAGAATGGATGGAACCAGAAAAATGGAAATGAGAAATTTGCTTATGTCCGCTCCTGCGGAAGTTACACAGATGCCTAAGAAAAGCACGAAGAAGAAAGCCGTAACGGTTCTCCTGGTCGCAGCAGTAGTGTCTGCATTGGGACTCTCGGTCTATGCGGCAATAAGAGGACTTGAAAGCCTGACCTTCGGCAAGGTTACATACGGGCCTTCGATCGAGGAAGACATAAAGAACTCAATGCCTACTCACGAGTACATCTCGCTTCAGGGTTATTCCGATTCGCCCGAATACAAAGCCACTGATGAGTGGTTAAGATTCGAGAACAGCTACGATACCGACATGTCGATAATGGAAGCATACGACAAGGAATGCAAGAAAACCAAAAAGGACCCGTTCGGTGAGAAATACGGCAATTACGGCATTTACTCACAGGAGATGGCAGACAAGCTCGAAGAGATAACCGCAAAATACAGCCTTAAGCTGCATACCGGATTTGCCGACTGCAACGAGAAGATCCTCAAGGATAAAGGCATAGACGTCTTTTCAGGCAGCGCTTCCGGAGCCGGATACATGTATGCTGACGGAACATTCCATATGGATTCGACCTTTAGCGGCATGCATTTCCAGCTGATAAGAAACATGAGAGGTTATTTCGATAACACCTATCTCAACATCGGAGACAGGACCGGCTATGAGCAGTGGACTTACAAGACAAAGAGCGGAGTAACCGTCAACATCGCATACAGCATTAAAGACGGCGAATTCCAGAAGGCATTCATCTCCGCAGATCTCGAAAAGAGCTTTGTGTCCGTAAACGTCCTTCCATGGAACGACGACCTCGAACTAAACAACCTGACGAAAGCGGATATCGAGAAGCTGGCAGATCAGATCAACTTCGCAGCGCTCTGACGATCTGAGGTCATAACTCAACAATGAGAAGAGCCGGGATTGTCCCGGCTCTTTTTTCAACTTTACTTTTTGGAAAGGATCATGTCGTAAAGCGCTATCGCTGAGGCTGCTTCCACGACAGGCACCGCTCTCGGCGCGACACAGGGATCGTGCCTGCCTTCAATGCTGATCGTCGTATTCTTTTTCGCCGCAAGGTCAACAGTCTCCTGCGTTTTGGAGATGGAAGGCGTAGGCTTTAAAGCGCAATCGAAAACGACAGGAGCTGCTTCACCGACGCTGATCCCGCCAAGTATTCCTCCGCAGCGGTTTGTCTTAAGCCTGACTTTTTCTTCTTCATCAAAGACAAAAGCATCGTTGTTCTCGGAGCCCTTGAGGATGGTGCTGTCATAACCTGCACCGAACTCGACCGCTTTAACTGCCGGGATCGCGAAGATCATCTGCGAGATCTTACCCTCTATTCCGTCGAAGATCGGACCTCCGATGCCTGCGGGAAGTCCTGATATCACGCACTCGATGACTCCGCCCACGGAATCCTGATCCATGCGTGCTTCTTCTATCCTAGCCTTCATCTTCTCTGCTGCCTCGTCAGAGATCGCAGGGAAATCCTTTTTCGCGCATGCTGCAAGGTCTTCCAAAAACTTCTCATCACGAGGTCCGTGAGCGAAATAAGTATCGTCTTCAACATCGAAAACAGACTTCAGATGCGCATGTATCTCAATACCCATCTTCTTCAGTTCCGTCAGGGCGATTGCTCCTGCGATGCAAAGAGGAGCGGTCATTCTTCCTGAGAAAATACCGCCGCCTGAAGCTGAAGCCTCTTCTCCGTAAAGAATTCCAGCCGTGTAATCGGCATGTGAAGGCCTCGGGCAGTTCATTATCGAAGCATAGTCCTTCGGCTTTGTATTAGTGTTGTATATGAATCCGTGAAGCACGCCATCCTCAGTTTCAAAAATGACCTCATCGGCTTCTTTTCGTGGAGTAGACCAGGCGTTCTTTCCGGGTGCTCTTCTCGCCATGAATTCCTTAATGAATCCGGCATCGGGTGTTACGTCTGAAGGCAGCCCCTTGATATACACGCCGATGGTCTCGCTGTGAGATTCGCCGTGTATCAGAAGTTCCAGTCTGCTGCCGTGATAAGTGCTTTGCATGCTCATAAGATCGCCATTCCGTTTTCGATTATCGTTTTAAATTCAGGGAAGGATTTTGAAAGGCAGGAGATATCATCTATCTGAACCTTTCTTCCCGTTCCCGCCGCGCAGAGGACAGCAGCCATTGCCATGCGGTGATCGTTTGAAGAAGTCAGCGAGATCTCTTCGGGGATATCGCTTCTGACCGCCCCGTAGACCGTGATGGAATCCTCTTCGAGTTCCGTTTTGATGCCGCATGCCGCAAGCATTTCGCAGACCGCGGATGCCCTGTCTGATTCCTTCACGCGGAGACGCTTTGTTCCGGTAAGGATCGTTTTCTTTGCTTTGAAAGCTCCCGTAACCGCCATGTAAGGAACGATGTCAGGGATGTCATTGCAGCTCATTTCTATCTCATCGACCGGAGGCTCGCCGTCAGGTCCCATTACGGATACCGCGCCGTCTTCCGTATCAACTTCCACTCCAAGGCCTTCAAGGAAACCGGTTATGGCCCTGTCGCCCTGGACCGATTCAGTATCAAGGCCGGTGATCATGGCACCGCCGTTCTTCATGAGAGAACCGAGACAGAGGAGGAACGCTCCGTTGCTCCAGTCGCCTTCGACTGTGAACCTGCCTGAAGGGACAGCGATTCCGGCACGTCCGGGAACGGTGAAAACATTGCCTTCCCTGGTTACTTCAATGCCGTATTTCCTTAAGACTGATACCGTGAGTTCGATGTAATGGATGGAACTCATCTCGCCCGTAACCGTTACCGTTGAAGGCTTGTTGAAATTGGAAAGAGCCATCAGAAGTCCTGAAATGTACTGTGATGAGACGCTTCCGTCGATCGTGTAGTTGCCCGCCATGAGAAAACCTGCTGCGGTAACTGTACGCTTTTCGAGGTCCTTTTCGATGGTGACACCGAAAGGTGCAAGGCAGGAAGCAAGATCTTCGACCGGGCGTTCAACCAGACGTCCCTTTGTCGTGAAGACCATCTTTCTCTCGGGAGAGCCCTTGAGCGCGAGTGCCAGAGGGATCATGAAACGCAGTGTGGAACCGCTCTCATTTGCGGGAAGAATTATGTCATCATCGCCTGTTTCGGAAGCCGCGGAAAGCTCTGCCAGACACCTTTTCGTCGCGATGACGTCATCGTTGTCGTCCTTCCTGATGTTCAGGTAATCACCCCTCGCACCAAGTACGAAATTGACTATAAGTTCTCTGTGATATGCCGATTTGGATGCCGGAGCCTTGAGGTCAAGCATCAGGTTCTTGCAGGCTATGATCATGTTGAAAGGAACCTCATGAATTCTTCGGGTGTCATCTTCCTGATCTCGGCTTCGCCGATCTTGTTAACAAGTATAACCGAAATGGTGCCGCCGCGCTTCTTCTTGTCGTTCATCGCGCCTTTGACGATCGCCTCAGGAGTGATGCCGTCACTTACCGGAAGCTTGTAGAGCTTCATGAGATCCTTCATCCTCTCAGCGGTCTTAACGTCAAGCGTGCCTGCCCTGACACATGCGTCGATCATAATGCCCATTCCCTTGGCAACGCAGAGTCCGTGCGGCTTTGTGTATCCGCTGTCACGCTCTATTACGTGACCGATCGTATGTCCGTAATTGAGGATCTGGCGTCTTCCGTTATCATTCTCGTCTTCCCTGACGACACTTGCCTTGTCAGCGACGTTCATGGCAACGATGTCTTCAAGAAGATCTTCGTCATCCCTGATGTTGCCGTTTGCTTTTTCGAGTCTTTCAAGTAAATCAGGATCGACGATGAAAGCGTGCTTTACGACTTCGCCCATTCCCTCGGTGAAAACCTCTTCAGGCAGTGTCTTAAGAAAAGAAATATCCTCTATAACTACTGCAGGCTGCCAGAAAGCGCCGACCTGATTCTTGCCCATGGCAATGTCTATTCCGGTCTTGCCTCCGATCGACGCATCGACCATCGCAAGAAGCGAAGTGGGAACCTGAATGACGTTAATTCCGCGGAGGAACGTTGCCGCGGCAAAGCCTGCCATGTCGGTGGTCACGCCACCGCCAAGGCCGACTACGATGTCAGTTCTCGTAAAGCCTGCTTCAGCCATCTTGTTCCACATGGCGGCAACGGCTTCGATTCCCTTGGATCTCTCGCCCGCCTCGAAAACATAGTCAATGGCTTCGATCCCTGCACCAACCAATTCTTCCTTTACCCTTTCAAGATAAAGAGGAGCGACATTAGTCTCTGATACGATCAAAGCCTTGACCGTGCCCGGGCAGAGTTTCTTAACTTCGGAACCGATTGCTTTGGAAGCGCCCTTCCCGATGATAACGTCGTACTCTTTTGAAGCTGCCGGAAAACGGACTGTCCTCATATTCCGTCAACCTCCTCCTTGATCTTCCTGCCTTCATCGAGCAGGCTGCGGAGGCCGTCGAAATCCTCATCTTCCAAAGCCTTTTTGTACTTGGCAAGTTCTTCCTGAAGATGGTCGATCTCGAAAATGAGATTGTCCCTGTTCTCAAGGAAAAGCTGTGTCCACATTGTCGGATTGAGCCATGCGACTCTTGTCATGTCCTTGTATGAACCTGCTGAGAATCCCTTGTGGTTTCTTGCAGAGGGGCTCTTGATGTATGCGTTGGAGACAAGATGCGCCATCTGTGAAGTGAAGGCGATCATCTTGTCGTGCTCGTCAGCATGAGCAAGATGGAAGCTTCCGAACTGACAAGGTTCAAGAAGTTCCTTGACCCTGTCCAAAAGGAACATGTCGTCAAATACCGGAGGCACAACGACCATCGGCGCGTCCTTGTACATGTCGCCTTTTGCGTATGCCATGCCTGAGAACTTCGTGCCTGCCATGGGGTGGCAGCCGACGAATAAGAAGCCTGCTTCTTTGGCTATCTCAAAGCCCTTTTCGCATACGAATCTCTTGGTGCCGCATGCATCGATTACCAGACCGTCTTTGTTGAAGTGATCCTTGTGGTCTTCCATCCACTTGATGGTCGCCTCGGGATAGAGTGAGAGGATAACGAGATCGCATTTGCCCAGATTCTCATCAGTGAGTTCATCATCGATGATGCCCTGCATCTTAGCCATCTGTGTCGTGCTGTTTGTACGGTTCCAGCCATAGACCGTTGACTCTGAATTCTCTTTGTAGGCCTTCGCGAAAGATGCGCCTATCAGACCTAATCCGACTACACCGACTGTTATCTTCATATAATGCACTTCCTTTTCGGTAAGATAAAAAAGACGCCGTAATTCCGGCGTCTGGTGATTACAGAATACTCCTTGCCTTTCCGATCGCGTCCATTACATCAGTGAACTGAGCCGGAGTAAGCTGCTGTGCCGCATCCGAAAGAGCCTTCTCGGGGCAGGTATGCACTTCGATCTCGAGAGCATCCGCGCCTGATACGACCGCTGCCATGGACATCGGCTTGATGAGGTTGGACTTGCCTGTCGCGTGAGAAGGATCTCCAACGACGGGAAGGTGCGTGATCTGCTTGAGAACGGAAATCGCACTTACATCGAAAGTGTTTCTCGTGTAAGTCTCGTATGTTCTGATTCCGCGCTCGCAAAGGATAACGTTAGGATTGCCTTCGCTCATGATGTACTCAGCGCTCATGAGGAGCTCCTTGATGGTAGCGGAAAGACCGCGCTTGAGAAGGATAGGCTTGCCTGTCTTGCCCAAAGCTTTGAGAAGGTCGAAGTTCTGCATGTTGCGTGCGCCGACCTGAAGGAAATCGACATCCTCAAAGACCGGAATCTGCTCGGGGCTCATGATCTCGGAGCAGATGGGAAGTCCCGTCTCTTTCTTTGCTTCAAGAAGGAGTCTGATTCCTTCTTCATGAAGTCCCTGGAAATCGTAAGGAGAAGTCCTCGGCTTGAATGCGCCGCCTCTGAGGATCGTTGCGCCTGCCGCCTTAACTGCCTTTGCGCAGCTCATGATCTGCTCTTCGCTTTCAACGGAGCAGGGTCCTGCGATGACCGCGAAATTGCCTCCGCCGATCTTTACGCCGCTGACATCGACAACCGTATCTTCAGGATGGAACTTTCTGTTTGCCTTCTTGAATGTCTCAGATACTCTCGTAACGCTTTCAACGATCTCAAGACCCTGAAGGAGGTTGATGTCGATTGCGGATGTATCTCCGATAAGGCCCAATACCGTGCAATATTCACCCTTTGACTCATTGACCTTGAGGCCTATGCTCTCAAACCATGAAACAAGATTCTTTATCTGTTCCTTCGTAGCTGTGTTCTTAAGTACTGCAATCATTTCCTGTTCTCCTTCTTTCTCTTGAAATCAAAAACGCTGCCCGGGCTTTGCGTACCCTTGCAGCGTTGATTCTTAACTTGGTTTAATTAAGGTTTTCTCGCGCAACAAAAGCCGCTTCAGACTTTATCTCCGAAGTAGTAATAATAGTTATACGCAAAAAAGAAAACCGCAGTCTTCAATTTGAGATGTCTCCTTTTGAAAAACTGCGGTAATTAAAACACACAAACGTAAGTGCTGTCAAGGTGTCAGGCGAAATCCACTTCACCCGTCTTCTCATTGATAAGCTCGACAACATTCTCGGGCTGGATATCGAGCGCCAATGCGATCTCATTGTTCATCCTGACCTTCGCGTCATTCAGTGCGCGCTCGTCCTGGGCATTGAGGTGCTTGCCTTCTCCGGAGAGCTTTCTCGCATGCATCTTGATCAGGTGGATCATGCTCATGATATCCTCGCGTGAACCGTTGACGATGATGTCAGCAAACGCATCCTTACGGTCGTTCCTGTCCTCGATCCACTCGAGCTTGTCATAAGGGATCTTGTCTATAAGAGCCATTGCTTCTTTCTTTGACAGTACCGGACGGATCTTGTCGACCTGCGCCTGATTCTCGAAAGGCACGTATACGACCTGTGACTGTCTTACGAAAAGAGGCTTCAAAACATAATATTTCTGCGGTTTTTCTTTGAAAAAACTGATGTCCTTGATAGCATCGATCTGGCACACACCGCTGCCAGCGTAAACAATGTTGTCTCCAACCTTAAAGCTCATATAGACCACCTTTCTTATATATTTTTGACAATTTCAGAAAAAACTATTTGTAAATCCAAATTTTAGGGGTATAATAACTAATTTTTATTGTATCACGGCAATCGAATAATGCCCGTGGGCAATTTGTCAAAAAAACACCCCGGGCATCACTATTCTGTTGACATTCTGGTCTCTGAGGACCCTTATTTACTTAGAATCGCAAGCTTTTTTGAGTTGTTCGACCACGATCTCGAGTGCCTTGATCCTCGCATACTTCTTATCGACCGATTCGAGGATGTACCAGGGAGCAAAATCAGTCGATGTCTTCTGGATCATTTCATCGATCGCCTGCTCGTACTGGTTCCACTTTTCGCGGTTGCGCCAGTCCTCATCGGTGATCTTCCACTGCTTCTCAGGAGTAGCCTGACGTTCCTTGAAACGCTTGAGCTGCGTTCTCTTGTCGATCTGTACCCAGAACTTGATGACGACTGCGCCCCAGTCGGTGAGCTCCTTTTCGAACTCGTTGATCTCATTATATGCGCGCTGCCAGTCATTCTCGCTGCAAAATCCCTCGATCCTTTCAACCATGACGCGCCCGTACCAGGTACGGTCGAATATCGCGATGTGACCGGTCTTCGGAAGCCTCGTCCAGAATCTCCAGAGGAAGTGTCTCGCCTTCTCGTGAGGCTCGGGGCTTGCGATCGGCTGTACCTCGAATCCTCTCGGATCCAGAGCGCCGGTGATCCTCTTTATGTTGCCGCCCTTGCCTGCGGCATCCCAGCCTTCGTAAGCGATGATGACCGGGATCTTCTTTCTATAGAGCTTATAGTGAAGCTGTGAGAGCTCATCCTGAAGATCATCAAGCTTCTTATCGTACTCTTCATCAGTTAAAGTCTTGCCCTTGAGATCGATCTCCTTTAAGAGCGGAGTCTTCTTCAGAGGGAACGTATTCTGCAGGATAGGTGCAGCAAGTCCCTTGTTCTTGAGTGCGGTCTCGATGCCCTGATTCAGGAATTCCAAAACCTGGAGTTCGGCAAGCTTCTTATCCTTGGCGTCAATGATGTACCAAGGCGCAGTCGGGCTGTTCGTATCCTTCAGGTACTTGTCGTAAACTTCAATGCTCTCATCGTAATGCTTGTTCTCGTGCAGGTCGTACTTGTCGACTCTCCACTTCGTATCCTTGTCGGAAAGAAGGAGATCCAGTCTTCTCTTCTGTTCCTTCTTACCGATCTGGAAGAAGAACTTCATTATGAGATAACCGTTATCCACGAGCGACCTTTCGGTCCTTGCGATCGAATCGATCTTCTCCTCGTAGTCCTTGTCGTCCATCTTCCCGCTTATCCTGGCATCGGTGATCTCTTCCATCCAATAGGTATCATAGAAGACGAACTTGCCCTTCTCGGGGATGTCCTTGAGGTATCTGTAGAGGAACGGATATCTCTTGTCTTCAGCGGTTGGAGCAGCATAGGTCTTAACTTTAAAGAATCTGGGATCGATGTTCTTGATTATCTTTCCGAGGACACTTCCTTTTCCGGCCGCGCCCCATCCTTCAAAGATGACCATTACGGGAAGTCCCGCATCTTTTATCTTCATCTGGCTTGCGAAAAGCCTTGATCTCTCATCCGCAATTCTTGCCGTAAACTCTTCATCCGCAGGTCTTTGCGCTTTGATCATATTCTTGAGCATGGATCTTCCCTCCTATAAAGAAACTGATAATTAAACTATAAGAGCGGAAGACGTCGATTTAAAGACTTTAATTGCAAACTTTTAAAGAATTTTGATTATTAATTTGAAAAGGGGCCGCACGAGGCTGCCCCTTTTCCAGTTTTACGAAAGGTCCGGATTACTTTTTAACCTTAACCTTCCTGCCAGAATTGGATTTTTTGAATATCTTTTTGTACTTTCTGACCTTTGACTTCTTAACCTTTACGGTCTTGATCCTCGATCCCTTAAGAGATCTCTTGACGCCTGCTTTTGTAAGCTTTGTCGTCTTCTTTATGTAGATGGTCTTAAGACTCTTATCTCCATAGAATGCATACGGACTGATCTTCCTGAGGATCGCCGAACCGATCGAGAAAGCCCTGAGCCTCGGACATCCTCCGAACGCCATCTGGCCTATCGTGACAAGCCTTGCGCCGCCCGATACCTTAACAAGCTGAGTGCATCCGTAGAATGCCTTCGTGTCGATGACCGCGACGTAAGCGCCGATGCTGACCGATCTTATGGTCGTATCGCCAAAGAATGCCTGTTCGCAGATCCTGTTGACTTTATAGTAACTGCCGTTGATCTCGACCACGTTCGGAATGGCGACATATTCGGAAGGAACCGCAATGCCAGTGACAGAAACGATGCCCGCACCGTCGGTATTCGAATTCACCACCTTGTATTCAACATCGTTTACGGTTACCTGATCACCGATGCTCGGCGAACCGATCTTCTTGAAGAAAGCTTTTATCGTAACATTAGCAGCAGGCATGGTGAACTTGTTGCCTTCCAGCTTTGTTCCGTTCACGGTGATGAGATCGACCTCATAGCCTTCGTCAGGCTGTGGCGTTATGGTGATCTCTTCACCCTCATAAGCCTTGTCCTTGGAAAGTGTTACCTTGCCGTGCGACTGTTCTGCAACGGTAATGTTCCTTATGCAATGGAAGCTCTTGTCCGTCGTATCGATATAACTGAAGATCGTGGAACTGCCTCTGACATACCAGATTATCCTGTTTCCTTTGAGTACCGGCTGACAGTCGGAAAGAGAACCCGCGGCTGATTTAACACCGCCCTGGATATTTCCGTTGCCGTCGATAAATGCGTAGTAAAGCGTGCTGCTCCTGCTCCATATGACGGCAAAGCTCGAAGAGCTTACCTTGACGATATAGGGATTACTGTAGCTTCCTTTGCTTGCCGCATCGGATGTCAGCCACTTTGTTGTCTTGCTTCCCGAAGATTTGTTGACCGAGGTGACAAAGATGTTCTTGTTCTTAGACGATGAACTGCCCTGAACGATGCTGCTTCCCACGATCAGATACGATGAATCGGAGACCTCCAGTCCGCCGAGCGTAGCGCCGGTATAGTTGTTTCCGGTCGCGCCATTTATGGCAAATGCCTCATAGTACGTAACGCCTTTGGTCAAAAGCTTTCCCGTGGTCAGATCCGTCTTGTAATACCATACGCCCATGGCTCTCGGATAAGCATCACCGTGATCGGCACCGATAATGTGATTGCTGTCGATCTTTACATACTGATTGAATGAATGGCTGCTGTATCCCACGCTCGCGTTCATGACGATGTGATAGGAATCGAGGATCGTCATCGACTGTGTGTTGACGAGGATCGTGACATTTGCCTGATGGTGTAATCCGTCACTGCCCGCATACATCGTATGGCACGTCCTTATTACCAGGTAATCTCCGGACGAGGCTATGCTGGCAGCACCGGCATCGAAAGGCTGATAGGTATTGCAGTCTTTTAATCCGCACGAACCCTTTCGGTTCCATAACTTATCGTATTTTGTCAGACGGTAGCACTCAACGCTTGCGGACTCACCGGTATTATTCTGACCGGTAAGGATGTAGTATCCTGTAGCATCAGAATAGAACGCACCGAAGCGGGCAAGCTCGATGGCGATCTTCTTGGTGCCGGTCAGATTATAGTTTTTGTCAAAGTATTCAACGGTATAACCGTTAGTTCCCGAGACCACAGAGAAAGTCATGTATCCGCCGTCATCGAGAGGAACGATATAAGACTTGTCAGGGATGCTCCAGTTGCCGCTGTAATTTCTTCCGTCAGTCACGGTCTGTTTTACGGGATCAGCCAGAACATCCGCCTGCCGGTATGCGCCAACCGAAGTAAATGAGACCGCACATGCGATCAGACCAACTGCTGCCAGTCTGATGCTTCTTTTTATGTAACTGAAGTCAAGCATATATTCCTCCGATCACTTCTTAACCTTGACTTTTCTTCCGCAGTTTTTCTTGGTGAAGTATTTCTTATACTTTTTGACCTTGGCCTTCTTAACTTTGACGGTCTTGACCTTAGATCCCTTGAGAGACTTCTTTACACCTGCTTTTGTAAGCTTCGTCGTCTTCTGGATGTAGATGGTCTTGAGACTCTTATCACCATAGAAAGCATACGGACTTATCTTCTTCAGAACAGGCGAACCGATCGAGAATACCTTTAATCTCGGACAGCCTCCAAATGCCGTCTGGCCTATCGTTACGACCTTTGCTCCGCCCGAAACTTTTACAAGATACGAGCATCCGTAAAACGCCTTGGCATCAATGACCACAACATTCGCTCCGATCACGACCGTCTTCACCGTTGTGTCTTTCATGAACGCCTGCGCCGCGATCCTGTTGACCGTATAGGTGCATTCGTTGATGACAACAGTATTTGGTATGATCACATTTTCGGTCTGGTTGGCAACGCCGGAGACCGCTACGGTTCCATAGCCGTCGGTATCGGAATTCATTACCGTATAAACCAGATCATCAACGGTTACCGTATCGCCGATGCTCGGAGCCCCCTCCTTCTTGAAAAAGACTTTTACATCGGCAAAGTCATTGGGCATCTTGAATCCGGTACCCTCGATCTTTGTTCCGTTAACCGTTATGAGATCAAGTTCGTATCCGTCATCAGGTTTGACGTTGACCGTGATGTCGGTTCCCGGAGAAGCCTTGAGCCTTGATAACGTTGCCGTTCCGTGTTTTGAACAGGTCACATCCGTTTCAAACAGACCCTTGGAACTGAAACTCTTATCAGAAACATTGATGCTGTATAAAAACGTGCGGTATTCAAAGTCATCCCATCTCCATTGATACATGTTGTTAATTTCATCACCGAACCAGATTATCCTGTTCCCTGACAATACGGGCTGGCATTTTGTGATGAACCCGGATCCGGACAAAATGGATCCCTGGAGATTTCCGTTACCATCGATGAATGCATAGTAGACCGTATTCTCTATGCCGGTCTTACTCCAGATGACACAAAAGCTGTTGTCGTTAACTTTGACTATGTAGGGATTGTAATAACCCGATGTCCTCGTTGCATTCGTTGTAAGCCATGTCGTCTTGCATTCACCGGAAGACTTGTTAACCGTGCTGACAAATATGTTCCTTCCACACGCGGTATCATCATAGTCCTCATCGATATCGGAACTGAAATTGTTCTGATCGGCACTGTTTCCGACAATGATGTATGAGGTACTTGAGACCTCCAATCCGCCGAGGCAGGCGCCTGTATAATTCCTGTCGTTCTCATAGGAACCGCCAAATTCTAACGGATAATAATAATCATGTTTTGCATTGAAGTTTTTATATGTAGTAATGTCTCCCTGATAGCTTACGATCTGCATGGCCCTCGGGAAGCAGTCTCCCTGGTCGGCAGCTATAAGACGGTTGCCGTCGATCTTTACATATGAGTTGAAGCAGTGCCCACAGGTCTGACCTTCGTACGCAATCGGTTTCATCGTTGATGTATCAGCCAGAAACGTTGCGTTTGACTGGTGATTCAGACCGTCAGTGGACTTATACATTTGGCGGGACACCCTGATGACCATGCGGTCTCCGTAAGACACCATGTCGGCCGCGCCAAAAATAAACGGGCCAATCGTATTACAATTATAGAATCCGCACGAACCGAGCCTTTTCCAATCCTTGTCGTATTTCGTCAAGCGGAAACACTCAACATCGGCTGACTCTTTTGGGTTTTCCTGACCGGTAAAAACATAGTAGTAATTTGAATCCGCGTAAAAGCATCCGAAATACGGGAGTTCCTCATCAATTTCCTTGATACTGACAAGGTTAAACGATGAATCGTAGTATTCAACGATATAAGGTTCTTCACTGTTATACCATTCCCTTATCTTGAAGGTCATGTATCCGCCGTCATCGAGCCTGACTATGCCGGACGTTGTTGGAGCGACAGCATACCAATCATCAAAATAGGAATGTTTATCGATATCAGGCTGACTGACAGATGCTCCTGATACGTTTTCATAAGTAAAGCTCGAGACTGCCGTGAACGCGATCGTGCACGCGAACATGCCCGCTGCGGCAAGTTTCAGACCTCTTTTTGCCAAACCGAAACTAAGCACAAACCCCTCCAAATAACCCGCTTTTTGTTATTTCTTTACGCTTACTTTCTTACCAGAGTTAGACTTCTTGAAGATCTTCTTGTAAGCCTTAACGCTTGCTTTCCTTACTCTTACGCGCTTGATCCTTGAACCCTTGAGAGACTTTTCGACGCCGTCTTTTGTTAACTTTGAAGTCTTTCTGATGTTTAAGACCTTGAGACTCTTGTCCTGATTGAATGCGTAATGACCGATCTTGCTCAGAACGGTTGAATTGATCGAAAACATCTTGAGCTTGGTGCAGTAAGCAAAAGCGCTTGCGCCGATCGTCTCCAATCCTGCTCCGCCTGAGACTCTCACAAGAGACTTGCATCTGTAGAAGGCGAAGTTCTCGATCGTTGTTACGCTATTAGGGATGTTGATGCTCCTGAGCTTTGCGCAATCCATGAAAGCGCCCCAGCCTATCGTTTTAACGCCTTCTGAAATGACGACGCTTACGAGCGTGGATCCGTTAAAAGCATTCTTGCCGATCTCTTTTACGGTTCCGGGAATGACAACCCTGATGCCGCCTGAAAAGCCGCTGTCTTCAAAAGCGCCTTCACCGATCTCGGTCACGCCTTCAGGAATGTTAACTGTCTTGAGATTCTTGAATGCGGCAAACGCATGATTGCCGATGGTTGTCACGCCGCTTGAGATTACGACTTCCGTGATGTCATCCCTGTAGGAATTCCACGGGTTGCTGTAATGGTAAACATATTCCTCGTTTCCGGACCTTGTGATGGTGTCTTCGATCTCCTCGAAGTTATCCATCGTTCCCGATCCAAGACCCGTATAGGTAATGACAAGTTTATCTCCTGCGCATTCCCACTTCAGTCCGTCACCGCAGGTGCCTTTGTTGGCAGCGGCAGAGAGTATCCCGGCAGGATACAGACTGATGCAGAAGCACATCGAAAGCAATACTACAAAACCCCTCAACGTATTACGCATAACAACCTCCAAGCTGAACTGGTTAGACCATCTCGCATTTTGATTGTATTGCTCTTATTACTTCTTTTTTTGTTTTTGACCTATTCTTAATCAACTTGTAACCGCTATGCAAAAAACCTCCGGAAATTCCGGAGGTTTTAGTGGTTTCAGTTTTAGATTTTGATCGACCGGTCTGAGACTTCTCTGTCAGATTCTTATCTCCTCGAGCATCGTCTCAAAATCGACCTTGTCGAGTTCTACTTCCTCGGTAAGGGAAACAACTATAGCGCGTGTACCGCCTGTGGAGCCCTGCTCACTTTCATGGTTATTGTAAGAATTCGTGATCTCTTCCATAACTCATCACCCCTGTGGCGTTTTCAGTATTCTACTACTAAAAATCTGAAATTCTTGAATTGTTTCAGAAAAATAATATTACTGTTTGATTACAAGATTACTTTTTCGTGACAAAAAAGGCTGTCCCGAACCGGTCGGAACAGCCCCTTCTTCAAGGTTTTATCAGGTTCAATGCCAGAGGTTCAGATATATGACGAAGACCACATTCAGCACGGCGAAAAGGATTGCGGCGATGTTATAGATCTTTCGTATGACAGAAGAATCCTTCTTTGGTGTCTTAATGAACTTAACGATTGAGAAGACCGTCAGCACGGCAAGCACGAGCGCCAGAACGCCGCACGCCGGGAACGCCCACGTGTATGTGGGATATGGGAACCACATCGTAACGAGCGTCATTATGATTAGTCCCATGAGACCGAGAATCAGTATGATAAGTGACATAAAACCGGTCTCTTTGCCCAGGACTATCTTCTTTGTGCTCTTCTTTACCTTGCGGACTATCGCCCTGATCCCCTTTAATATCAGGCTTATGAACGCGAACACGAGCGAGACCGCCCAGCCGTAGATAAGTACGCACTCGAAGATGGCATGAGCCGGTGAAGCAAGATAGTAGTCGCCATACATTTCCTCGATCTTCGGAATGCCGTCCTTCTCGTTATATGTCCAGTACCATTCCTTAAACGAATCCTTGGAGAGGTAGCTTGCGCCCATTATCTGAAAGTGTCCCTTGAGCACGGACCTTGCCGGATGATAGAATCCGTCCTTGACCTTGGATTCGGCAGAAGGATCCTCCCAAACATTTTTCCCGTAGATATGTTCGAACATCTTGATATTGAAGTTCTGTTCCCCCGCCTGGTTCGTCATGACAACGCATCCTATCTTAGTCTTCAGGTCGAAAGTGATGTAAGACGAGCATGCCTGAGTGTTTCCGCCGTGACCGTAGACCGATTCACCGTACGGCAGCGCCCAGAATCCGTGTGCGTTTTTCGCGATCTTCGAATCGGCATAATAAGAAGTCGCGGACATCATGACGTCAAATGTCTCCTGCTTTTCGAACAGCGGGAACTTGTCCTTTACAAAGCACGAACCGTATTTTATGTAGTCCTTGAGCGTCGATACGCAGGCACCCGCAGGATACATGGAAATGTAGTAGAAAGCATTGCCGGCAGGTACGGTGCCCTGATAGCAGACGAGCTTGTCGCGCCTTTCTCTGACGGACGGATTATCCATGAGATCCGGGGCAAGTGCGGAATCATTCATTCCCAAAGGCTCGAAAATATGCTTATGAACATAATCAGCAAAGCTCTGTCCCGATATGCGCTCAACGATGTACGCCGCAAGTGAGACGCCCCAGTTGGAGTAAGCCGTGATCGTGTCAGGTTCAAATACCTGCTCGGGCTGATCGAGTGTAAGCGCCTCCTCAAGCGTATGGAACTTGCTGCCGACCCGAAGGAACATGTCAGTGTAGTATTCCTGGAAGCCTGCCCTGTGGTTCATCAGGTCGATCATGCGGACAGGCTTGTCGTATCTCAGATTCTTAAGGAACCCCTCAGGAAGGTACTCTCTGACATCCTTTTCGAGATCGATCTTTCCATGCTCCCAGAGCTGCATGACACTTACCCAGACCATCGTCTTCGTGGTCGAGCCCCAGTCGATTACCGTGTTCTCATCGACCTTGATGCCTTCAGCGATGTTGGAATAACCGTAGTAGCCTTCATAGACCGTGCCGTTCTTGTCGAATACTCCGACCATCAAGCCTGCTGCCGTATCCTTGTGATCCTCATAGAAGGCATTGATTATTTGCTCATGAGTACCCTCGTAGGTCTTCTCTTCTTCCTTCTTTTCAGGTGCAGTTGAACACGAGGCAAGAAGTGACAGTGACATCATCAGCGTGAATATCAGCACCGCGGTTTTTCTGAAGATCTCCATATAAAACTCCCTTTTTCCAATTAAGATAACTTGAATATAATATCACTATTGTTATTTTACTTTGTGAATCCGGAGGATCCGA
This sequence comes from uncultured Clostridia bacterium, assembly GCA_946407705.1. Taxonomy (GTDB): domain Bacteria; phylum Bacillota; class Clostridia; order Saccharofermentanales; family Saccharofermentanaceae; genus Saccharofermentans. The sequence continues at coordinate 105,750 of CAMJPC010000002.1, forward strand.
TGAGAGGAATAGTATTCGACATCGATGATACGCTCTACTGCAGACAGACCATGCTGATCAAGGCAGCTGAGACCGTACTTGGCGTAAAGATTCCCGACTGGCAGGAGTTCATGCGCATCTACTACGAGAAGAGCGACGTCAACATGCAGATGCTCGAATCAGGTGAAGTCTCCACCCACGACATAAACGGCTGGCGCTACAACGAGACTTTCCGCATACTCGGTCTCCCTTACAAGCAGGAGTACGGCGGAAAAGCAGCTGACACTTACCTCGAACTTCAGACGCACATGGAAGTAAGTGATGACATGACCGGTGTCCTCGATAAGCTCTCACGCGATCCGTCAACAGTCATCGGAATCCTCACTGCCGGCGAATCCAAGCACCAGTGGAACAAAGTGGACATGCTCGGCTTAGACCGATGGTTCGACCGCGAAAACATAGTCGTCTCCGGCGACACTCCGTACATGAAGCCCGACATAGAACTGTTCCACATGTTCGAAAAGAAATTCGGCCTTAATCCTGACGACCTCTGGATGATCGGCGACTCCTATAAGCATGACATCAAAGGTGCACTCGATGCCGGCTGGCACGCACTGTGGATCAACCGGAGGTTCCTGGGTCCTCAAGAGATCACGCCTGACATCACGGTCACTTCAGATGAAGAACTGACCGAAGCGCTGATCCGGACATTCTGCCGTACTGATTCCCTTTCCTGAATATCAATTCCCTGAAAAGTGTCCTAAATCGGCCAAATCAGAACACTTTTTAGGACACTTTGGGCATTTTTGCTCTATTTTTTGCTCAAAAACACTTCTTTCAGAACACTTTTCAGGTACAAGCTCATCTGCCTCAAAGAATCCTCTTCTTCAGTGATCCATCCGCCAACCAATAAAAAAGGAACTGCTCGAGGCAGTTCCTTTTTAATCCAATACAGATAACTTATCAGGCCTTGATGCCCTTGCAGTCATTCATGTACTGCCTGATGGCGGGTACATCCGTGTACTTGTTCACTCCGTCCGTGGTCGGAATTACGAGAGTGGGTACGTTAACGATATCGAGCTTCTGTGCAAGCTCAGGTGTGTCGTCTGCATAGATCAGATCGTAATCGAAGCTCTGCTCATCGAACATTGCCTTAACGACTTTGCACTTGGGGCATGTATGTGTCGTGAAGAGCATCGGCTTCATTGTGCCGTTCTCGAGAGGCATGAGATCAGGAACATCCTTCTCTGCTGCAGGAGTAACGGTTACGGTAGCCGTTCTCGGGCGCATGTTGGAGTGCTCGATGTCGTATGTCTGTCTGTCCTTGAACTCCTGAGTCTTACCGTCGTTCCAGTTCTTGATAGGACGGTAGTAACCGGTAATACGGCTGTATGTCTCTGTCGGGTTGCCGCATACGGGGCAAGCCTTTACTTCGCCTGCGAGGTATCCGTGAGCGGAGCAGATGGAGTATGTAGGAGACATCGTGTAGTAAGGAAGCTTGTAGTTCTCAGCGATCTTACGTACAAGGGAGGCAGCTGCCTTCCAGTCAGGGAGTCTCTCTCCGAGGAATGCATGGAAAACGGTTCCTGATGTGTACAGTGTCTGGAGTTCATCCTGAACGTCGAGAGCATCGAAAATATCAGCTGTGTATCCGACGGGCAGGTGTGAGCTGTTGGTGTAATAGTATACGCCGGAAGCATCGTTTGCCGTGATGATGTCGGGGAACTTAGCCTTGTCGTGTTTGGCAAGACGGAAGGATGTTGACTCTGCAGGTGTAGCCTCGAGGTTGTAGAGGTCGCCGTACTTCTCCTGATAGTCGGAGAGCTTGTTTCTCATGTGGTTGAGAACGTCCTGTGCGAACTTCTGTGACTCTTCGTGAGTGAGATCCTTGCGGAGCCACTTAGCGTTGAGGCATGCCTCGTTCATACCTACGAGACCGATCGTTGAGAAGTGGTTGTTGAATGTTCCGAGGTAGTGCTTCGTGTAAGGATAGAGACCTTCCTCGAGGAGCTTGGTGATGGTGTTTCTCTTGATCTTGAGAGATCTTGCACCGATGTCCATGAGATGGTCGAGTCTCTTGTAGAAGTCATCAACATCGCTTGCAAGATATGCGATACGGGGAATATTGATGGTAACAACGCCTACGGAACCTGTTGATTCGCCTGAACCGAAGAATCCGCCGGACTTCTTTCTGAGCTCACGGAGGTCAAGTCTCAATCTGCAGCACATTGAACGTACATCGGAAGGCTCCATGTCGGAGTTGATGTAGTTGGAGAAGTAAGGGATACCGTACTTGGCTGTCATCTCGAAAAGAAGCTTGTTGTTCTCAGTCTCTGACCAGTCGAAATCCTTTGTGATCGAATATGTCGGGATAGGATACTGGAATCCGCGGCCGTTGGCGTCGCCTTCGATCATGATCTCGATGAAAGCTCTGTTGACCATGTCCATCTCGGCCTTGCAGTCCTTGTACTTGAAGTCCATTTCCTTGCCGCCGACGATGCAGTTCTGCTCAGCGAGGTCGTTCGGAACAGTCCAGTCGAGCGTGATGTTCGTGAACGGAGACTGTGTGCCCCATCTTGAAGGTGTGTTAACGCCGTAGATGAAGGACTGGATGTCCTGCTTAACCTGCTTGTAGCTTAAGTTGTCGATCTTTACGAAAGGTGCGAGGTAAGTATCGAAGGATGAGAAAGCCTGTGCGCCTGCCCACTCGTTCTGCATGATGCCGAGGAAGTTGACCATCTGGTTGCAGAGGGTTGAGAGGTGCTTTGCAGGTGCTGAAGTGATCTTGCCGACGATTCCGCCCAAGCCTTCCTGAATGAGCTGCTTGAGTGACCATCCTGCACAGTAACCTGTGAGCATGGAAAGATCGTGGATGTGGAGGTCTGCGTTCCTGTGAGCGTCAGCGATCTCCTTGTCATAGATCTCGGAAAGCCAGTAGTTTGCTGTAATTGCACCGGAATTTGAAAGGATGAGTCCGCCTACGGAATATGTAACCGTGGAGTTCTCCTTAACACGCCAGTCCTCGACTTTAACATAGCTGTCAACGAGGTTCTTGTAGTTGAGGAGCGCGGAATTCATGTTACGGATCTTCTCACGCTGGTTTCTGTAGAGGATGTATGCCTTTGCAACGTCCTCATAACCCATTCTCTGGAGCGTAGTCTCAACGCTGTCCTGGATAGACTCGACGTCTACCTTTCCGTCAACGGCCTTGGCCTCTGAATCGGATACTGCGTTAAGAGCGAGCATATCGATGATCTGTCTGTTATACTCTCTCTTCTGTGCTACGAAAGCCTTCTCGATGGCTCCTGAGATCTTGCTCAAGTCGAAATCTACGACTTTTCCGTCCCTCTTGATGATACTGTACATGATTCCTCTCCTTCTTATTTTTCCCCGCGGATCTCTGCCTGCGGGTTAAAATCCTTAGCCTTTGCGAGCGCTTTGTTTAACTCTTCTTCGGTGAGTCCGCTCATTCCCTCACCGTTTATCAGATTCCCCGAATCAACGAAATTCTGCAGGAAGTACCTGGGAGAACCCTTGACCATCTCTGCTGCCCCCGCAATGCTCTCGGCATCGTGAAGCGGTGACACGACGGTGGTCCGGAATTCGTACTCAACGCCTGAAGCCTTAATGATCTCGATGCTCCTTTGTATCTTTGAGACATCGAAGCCCGGGATCCCCACGGTCTCAGCGTACTTTTCCGGCGAGTTCTTGATGTCCATTGCGACGTAATCCACGTTGCCGGACTTTAAGATCTCTTCGAGTCTGTCCGGGAAGGATCCGTTGGTGTCAAGCTTTACCTTGAAGCCCATGGCCTTGATCTTGGCGATAAATTCGCCGGCGTCGCTCTGCAGCAGCGGTTCGCCTCCGGTGACGCATACTCCGTCAAGGATCCCGCGGCGCTTGCCGAGGAATGCGAAAAAATCTTCTTCGGGATACACATCTGCCTCTTCGGTCTTTGTCACAAGAAGAGCGTTATGGCAGAAAGGGCATCTCATGTTGCAGCCAAGGGTGAACACCGTGCAGGCGACGGTACCGGGGTAATCCAAAAGTGTAAGTTTCTGAATTCCGCCGAGTCTCATTTCCTACCGATTCCTTCCTTCGCAAAACCCTGTTTTTTAGGTGCGAAACGCCTCGCTTTTCACCCGAGGCGCTCCTAAAGGATACCCATATCTTGTGGTCAAGTCAAGCCAAAACCCCTACATTTTGTGGCTGTAGTCTATTTGTAACAAGAATGAAATATTTTCGCAAAATTCATTGATACAGGGCGTTTCAAGGAAATTTTACCCTCTTAACGCCCTGAATATGCGGACAATATTTATGGATTTTTGGGGTCTTTTTTCACTTCACCGGCCCATATTTGGGACCGGGATCTTGTGGTAAAAAGATCACACCTCGAGCACGTCGACCCTGACAACTCCCGTCACATCCCTTTCGGGAAGCGTGACCTTGATGTCGGCTCTGCCCCAACCGTCCTTGACGGTCCTTACATAGAAGCCTCCGAGACCTCCGAAAATGTCACAGTCACAGGAACTGCCTCCGGCCGTTCCTCCTCCGATGAGCTCGACAGGGCCCTTGCAGGTGACTTTCGCAGGCGTGTTATAGAACGGCATGACGTTTCCGTACTCGTCCGTTACCCTGACTCTTACTTCCATGGCGTCATATGTGGCGCCTTCCCTCAGTGCATCCGCGCTCGGAATGAGTTCGAGCCTTATCTCCTTCGAAGGGGTTTTCGTGACGGTGACAACAGTATTGCCGTCCTTGATCCCCTCGAATCTGAAGGCCTGCTTCTTGCTGCCCTTTGCTTCGACATACTTTCTGTAGAGCCTGTCCATGTCGTCAGGCGTGAGCTTCAGGCGGTTCATTGCCATGCCCAGCTTCAGCTTGAAGCCGAAAGGCATCTTGTCCTTCACGCCTGCCATGAAGTTCAGCGCATCCTTGATCACGTCTGCACGCTTCTCATCGAACTTCTCTTCTTTGACGAGTCTGTCACCGATATAGTCGTCGATCAGGATGGGCGCGTTCTTCAGGTTCTGATAAAGATCCGTGCCGTGCTTATATTCTTTAATAAAAACATCTTCCTTATACATCTTTACGCTATCGCAGTTCGTGAAGATGTAGATCTTGCCGCGGTTCTCGGCGGGATGCTCGCCGGCATCCATGGAGGAGCTGACCGTAACGAAAGGCCTTTCCGTTCCCCTTGCCGCATAGACCGATGCCGCGAGCTTGGGATTTCTGAACATGTCGCAGACGCCGTGGTAGCAGATCTTGTCTCCGCTTCCGAATTCCGCGTGGGTGTTGTAATCGAAGAAGCACCATCCAATGGCACCTGCCACTCCCTCAGCGCCCATCGCCGCGTCAAGGACGTTGCTGTGGCGCAGGGCATGCTCGATGCGGATGTATTCGGGATCGAAAGACTTGCAGGGGAACATGTGGCCGCCGAACTCCGTGATCAGATAACCCTTCTCCGGATCCGAGGTCACGCTGCTCTTCTCCTTTACGCCGGGGTTATAGCCCGAATGCGAGAAATCGTTGAACGCGTAAACATCCTCGAGGAGGGAACTTTTCGCGAAGTTTCTTACGCCCGTCGTCTGCCTTGTCGGATCGCACTCGTGAGCGACCTCGTTGGTCTTCTTGTAAAACTTGTCATCGTCAGCGGACTCGTTGATCCTGACGCCCCATACGATTATCGACGGATGGTTTCTGTACTGCTCGACCATCTCGCGGCAGTTTGTTACGGCCTGCTTTTTCCAGCTGTCGTCGCCGATGTTCTGCCAGCCGGGCATCTCGGTAACTACCAGGAGTCCTTTTCTGTCGCACTCATCAATGAAATGCTGTGACTGCGGATAGTGCGAAGTCCTTACGACGTTGACGCCCAGTTCTTCCTTGAGGATCTTAACGTCCAGACGCTGGATGTTCTCAGGCATCGCGTAGCCTACATAGGGATAGCTCTGATGGCGGTTGAGTCCTACGAGTTTCAACAGCTTGCCGTTGAGATAGAAGCCGTCAGATCTGAACTCTGCGGTCCTGCAGCCGAAGGTCACGTCCTTCGCGTCAGCCTTTTCGCCGTTAACGATGAGCGCGCATTCGATCGCGTAAAGATTCGGGGATTCGGTATCCCAGAGTTTTACGTTGTTTATCGTGAACTCTGCGGTGCCCTCCTCGAAAAGTCCCTGGTTTACGGCCTCATCCGTTCCGAGGTCCCTGACCAGGTATTTGACCTTGACGTCCTTGCCGTCAGCGCCGTCCAGGTTGACCGCGGCTTTTACGTTTCCGTTCATGTCGCCTGTCACGAAAACATCCTTGATGAAAGGTCCGTCATAGACATCGAGATGGACTTCCCTGTAGACTCCGCCATATGTCAGATAGTCTGTCAGACCTCCGAACGGAGGGATGTTGTTGCTCTCCCTGGAGTCGCACTTGACGGTAATTATGTTTTCTCTTCCGAAGGTGATAAGATCCGTGATCTCGCATCTGAAGGCAGTATATCCGCAGTGGTGCTCCGTTACATAGGAGCCGTTGACCCTGATTTCGGCGCTGTGAGCAACGCCGTCAAAAGTAAGGAACAGGCGCTTTCCTTCCCACTCTCTCGGGAACAAAAGGACCTTGCGGTAGCCGGAGACCATCTCGTATTCAGAACTGTCGAAGTGGCTGAACGGAGTGATCTTCACGCTGTGGGGTATGCGGACCTCTACTGCGTCGCCGACCTTGTAAATGGGAGCGCTGAGCTCATCGTTGTAGTTCGGGGTGAATTCCCAGCCGTCGTTAAGTTCAATTCTCATCGGCTCATCATCCTTTCTGCTTCTTCTCTACGCGGTTAAGCTGCGGTCTGACTTCGATCTCGGTGACTGCCGCGCCGTCCCTCATGTTAAGGACGCTTCTCACGCACTCTGCGGTATCTTCCGGAAGAAGAAAGCATCCGTCATCGTCTGAAGGTTCGAAATCGGCATTCCTGTAGAGTCCTGTCCCTCTCGTAAGATCCGGGCAGATGGTCACGACCTTAACACCGTGCTTCCTCGCTTCCTCGAAAAGGCTTCTTCCGAAGCTTCTAAGTCCCGCCTTCAGCGCGCCGTAGCACGCCCCGTGGGTATTGATCCTGGTGGAAGTCACCGATGCTATATTAATAATATAACCTTTTGTGTCCTTAATTTTCGAAAGAAGTGCAGAAGTTATTATCATGGGAGCTTCCAGGTCAGTCCTGCACATCTCGCTAATCTGCTCGGGCGTCATGAACTCGGTCAGTCCGTAATAAGCGCTCCCCGCGGCATTGACCAGAACATCGACCTTCTTGAATGAAGAGAGTTTCTTAATCAGGACGTCCGTATCCCTGATGTCCATCGAGATGCGTTCTTCAAAGAAAGACACGTCCCCTTTGAAGATCCTGCCTATTCCGTAAACCTTATAACCTTCTTCGGAAAGCATCTTCGATATCGCGTATCCGATACCCGACGATGCGCCTGTAACTATAGCGGTCTTCAGTTCCATGTAAATATCTTCTCCTCTGCGATATGGCGGACGAGCCGCTTGTACATGAATTCCTGCATCTTTTTGTCGGTGTCCTCCTCATATTGGGCGACACCGTTCCTTATAACATAAGGGTACCACGCAATCTCAGAATCCAAGCATCTTTTTCGCATTGAAGAAAGATATTCTTTCGATATCCTGAAACATCCGACGCTCACGTCGGTGAGTTTATTCATGTCGATCTTCGAAGCGACCTGATCGGCCAGTCTTCCGTATATGTCTTCCCAGCCATCCGTGAGGATCATGGGATCAAAGCAGATCCTTACTTTGCAGCCCGACTCTATCGCACGGGACACGGCATCTATCCTGGCTCCGGGAGAGGGTACGTTCCTCTCATATTTTCCGGCTATCTCATCAGGCGATATGGTGAACGCATATATGATGTTATCTACGTTTTCGAACTTCTGCAGAGCAGCCTTTGTCCTGAGTTCGACCAGAAGGTCTTCGTGTTTTCTCGCAAGTCCGGTCCAACGGTCAGCAAGTCCCGTAAGGCCGTTTAACGCGATGAGGTCAGTGTCGTAAGAAGCGCAGACATAAAGCGGACCTTCTTCGAGGAGCTTTAACACGTCATTCTCGTAGTCTTCGAAGTTCACGAAAACAACGATGTTCGATGACGGATACATGCCCTTCAGATAGCAGTATTCGCAGTCGAAAAGACAGTTCATCATGGAACTCGAATAGTAGAAATTTCTCTGTCCGAAAGACTGGCAGACGGGTGCGCCCCTGAATATCCTCGCACCTTCACGGACCGCCAGTATCAGTGCAGGAGCGTTCTTCTGGCAGACCGTGTCCTGCCTCGGCCTGTCAAAGACATCCTTGTAGTGTTCTATCGAAATTACGGAAGCAGAACCGGTCTTTGAGAGGATCGTTTCTGTCAGAGGATACTTCCTTGCTTTTTCCTCAACGTAAACGTGCGAAAATCTCATCGAGCACCCTCCTTCCCTGCCTTTTGTCATTAACCGGGAGCCGCCCGTCCGCGCGCATTTGGTCAAGTGCGGAATTGAGTTTTTCCAGCTTTCCCGATACCACGCAATAGTGCACGAGGTCTTCAAATTCGCACCTCATGTACTGCGTCAGCTTAAGTTCATCCATAACTGATTCCGGAAGCGGCATGTAGTCTTTCCGTAAATTCTCGCGGTCAAGTTCTTCGATCAGCCTGCCTATCTCTTCACGGTAACCTCTTATCAGAGTGGTGACTTCATTTGCGGAAGGCCTTCTGCTGCCGTCGTCTGAGACTATCTTTACGACAGCGGTCCTTGAAGGAGCGGTCTTTCTCATCGCGTGATCTAATATCAGAGAAGCTTCCATGTCGTAAAGGAAACCTTCTTTGGGATCTGTAACTATAGCCGGCGAAGTGATCAGCGGCATCTCGGGAAGCTTTGAATCAAGTAGCATGTCAGGATAGTACCTGCGGCCCGTCTCAAGATCCGTTACGGAATTTACCAGATAGCATCCGCCGGTCCTGCCTGCCGCAGCCCCGACATTCAGGATGCTGTCGTCAGGACCAAGTTCTATCTTCTGAAGTGCTGATTGCGCGGACTTTCCCACGCCCGTGACGATATGCTTTCCCGGCAGGCCGTCAAGCGCGGCCGCTTCGCATTTAAGCGCGGTCAGCACATAAAGCATGGCTCTTACTGAGCTGCTTCAGCAGCTTTTGCGTCTTTAGCCTTCTTGCGGCGGGCAATGAAGAGCATGATGCAGATCGCAGCGCCCATCTCGGTAATGCCTGTGCCCATCTGGCTTCCGGGTGTCCTGTATACGAGTTCGATCTCGTGGGTGCCCTTATCGAGAGGGAGACCCATGTACATCGAATTTGCTTCGTAGATCTTTGTCTGCTGTCCGTCAACGAAGGCCGTCCAGCCGCTTGAATAAGGGATGGAGAGGCAAAGGACCTTTGCCTTGTCCAGGGTTATCTTTCCGGTGACTCTTCTTGTTGAGCTTCCGACCTGGTGGAGGTCCACGTTTTCGAGGACGTTCTCACGGAGTTTTTCAGCCTGGGAATCGATGTTCGTCATAGGCTGTGAGAAGACGTAGAGTTCGTCAAACGTATATTTACCGCGCTCAGGGAGCGTCAGGGTGATCATGTTCTTGGACTTCTCAGAGTATCCCGTGTTGATGAAGAAATCGGTACGGCCGTTATATCTCTGGTACTTGCGGGTAACGAAATTGAAGATCCTCATCGAGATGCCTGATCCTCCGATCGTCTGGACCGTCATCATCTGCGCGGTCGGCTCGATGTAGTATCTGTTGTCGCTTAAGATCTTCTTCTGCTGCTCGGGCGTCTTCGAATCCCACTTTCCGTTGATCTGGAGAGCCTGGTACTCGCTGATTCCCATGTACTTCATGCCCCTGATGCCGAGGTATGTCTCGCATTTCTCGGGCACCTTAACGGTAAGGCTGATCGTAGCGTTCTTGCTGAGCGCAACGTAAGATCCGTCCTGATCCATTACGATTCCGTTCAGTCCGGAAACGGTGTACTTGATCTTCTCGCCCGTCAGAGTGAAGTTGTCCTTGGCAAAGCCCAGAGCGTTATCGTAGCCGTCGAGGACCACGCCCTGGAGCATGGCTTCCTGTCTTGCGGGCACGTCAAGGCTGTCGAACTTCTCTCTTGTGATGAGCGTGTCGTATGTGTAGCCGAGAGGCAGATAGTTCTTGTTCTCGTAGATCGCGTAGTTCTTTCCGGTATTCTGTCCTGCGCCCTCGAAAACCTTCTCATAGCCGTAAGGAACGAGCATCGGATTGCTTGCGACAACGTATCTGACGGAACCCAGTTTCTCAAGCGCGGTCCTGGAGTCAGGTCCCAGGAATCTCGAGACCATCTTGAGCTCAACGAGGTTCTCGGCAAATGACTTGGAGACCGCGGGGCTTACCATGCTCATGTAGTAGCCGGTGCTGTAGAGACCGTACATCATGGCGTCGTTGCAGGATACGATGATGTCTCCGTCAACATAGGTGTATCTCGAGAAGGTCGACCTGTCAGTGTTGTTTGCAACGATTGCAGCCTCTTCGGGAGCGATGCTGTTTGCCACCTGGTCAATGTTAAGCGTTGTGGGCGCGATGTTCGGATCGAAGAACTCGATGAATCCGAATACGGCGTTAACCGCTATCGATGCGATGCAGAGCGTGAGGGTTACGATCTCAGCCGTCTTGTGCTTCTTTTCGCCGTCCTTTGCGGAAAGCAGGAAGCATGCTGCGACCGTGATCAGGGCAACGCCGATCTGGATCGCCACGTTAAGAGTCCTCGACATGGGAAGGATCATGCAGACCGCGAGGTATGCAGCAAGTCCGATGGCGAGTATTACGGCAGTCTTTTTCGCAAGAGAGGTAAGCTCGGGCCACATGTAGGTCAGAATGTAAGCGACCAGGAGGCTGTATCCGAAGTGCCATCTCGCAGAAGGATATGACAGGCCGTTAAAGACATACTGTACGATGGGGATCATGAAGAACAGCGTAAGTACCGCAAAGGATACGCGCAGTCTCTTCTTCTCATCCTCATCTGTCTTACCCTTGTAGAGCAGGAAGATCGCCACAAGCGCGGGTGAAGCATAACCGAGGTTTGCCCATTCGCCGCCTTCGACCGCATGGAACGAGAGGAATGACGAAAGGAAGTTCTCGTAGTAGATGACCGGGTAGATCATGTCGAAAATGACCTTGTTCTCAGTCCTCGAATCGCCCGAGAATGACATGATGACCGGCAGGAGCAGCGCGGCGCTCATCATTACGCCGATGATCGCGTAGCCTGCGAGCTTTCCTATGTTCTTAAGCACTTCCTTAATGTCGATCTTCTTAACAGGAATGAACAGCTCGAATGCCGCATAGAGAACCGTAAGGAATACGATCATGTAGAAGAAATAGAAGCTCGATACCGCGGAGAAGAAGACTCCGAAAATGAATACCCATGGGCACTTTTTCGTAAGGAGCCTGTCGACTCCGATGAGAACGACCGGAAGGAATACCATCGGCGTCAGGAAGAAGATGTGCTTGACGCTGTTTACGAGCGCGAATGCGCAGAAGATGTATGTGAAAGCGCCAGCCATAACTGAGCAGTAAGTCATCTTTGAATTGTTCTTGCCCAGGCAGAAATAAGAGAACGCAAGTCCCGCGCACCAGAGTCTCAGATAGATGGAGAGCTCATAGAAAATACGCATGTGCTGTGCCGGGAAGAACACGCAGAGAAGCGCGAACGGGTCGCCTACCGCATAGTAATGGAGCGACGTCGGAATGTCCGCGCCGTATCCTATAGAGAACGACCATGCAGGGAACTCAAACCGGTGATCCACGAAGATGTTCTTCAGGAGCGATCTGAGCCAGTCCGAGTAATAGATGAGAGCCTTGATGTGCTGGCCGTCACCGTCGAAATTACAGATCTGTGTCTTGCCGTTAAGGTAGACGGTTAAAGCGAAAGCCGCTGACATCACGGCAAATATTAAGGTATAAAGGGCTACATACTTCTTATTTTTCATAGGGCAGAGTATAGCAAACTTCAATTTGCTTGTAAAACTTATAATCAGAGTATAATATTATCCTTGTTTTAAATTCGGAGGCTATAATTATGGACAGACTTCTTACGGGACTGCAGCCCAGCGGCGCCCTTACCATAGGAAATTACGCAGGCGGCATCAGCCAGATCGTAAACTATCAGAACGACTACGAGACATTCCTCTTCGTTCCCGACATGCACGCGATCACGGTACCTCAGGATCCTGAGGCTCTTCACCGCAACATCATCAACGCCATCGCAATGTACATCGCCTGCGGCGTTGACCCTGATCTGCCCAACATGCACATCTACATCCAGTCAGAGAACCTCTATCACGCAAACCTCTCCTGGATCTTCGAGTGCCACACGCCCCACGGCGATCTCACGAGAATGCACCAGTTCAAGGCCAAGTCAGCCCTGCACGAGACTTTCACCGAAGGTCTTGTCACCTACCCTGACCTCATGGCTGCAGACATCCTTCTCTACGATCCGAAGTACGTTCCCACCGGAATCGACCAGAAGCAGCACGTTGAGCTCGCAAGAAACATCGCCATCAGGTTCAACAACCGTTACGGTGAACTCTTCAAGATCCCGGAGCCTTTGATCCCCACGATCGGCGCAAAGATCCGCGACCTCCAGAACCCCGAGCAGAAAATGAGCAAGTCCACTGATAATCCGAAGGCTTCCGTCTTCCTTTCTGACCCCGAAAAGGTCATCCGCAAGAAGATCATGTCCGCAGTTACGGACTCTGACGGCGTCATCAAGTTCGACGAAGAGAACAAGCCCGGCGTATCCAACCTCCTCACCATCTATTCCGTCTTCTCAGGCAGCTCCATCGAGGACGCTGTTGCCAAGTTCGAAGGCGGCGGTTACGGCGATCTCAAGAAGGCAACCGCAGACGCAGTTGTTGAGAAGATCATGCCCATGCAGGAGAAATATAACGAGATATTAAGCAGCGGAAGGATCAACGACATCCTTGATGCAGGACGCGATTATTCCATCGCCATCGCTGCCGAAAAATACGAAAAAGTCAGAAAGGCAGTAGGATTCGGAAGGATCTGATGCCCCAAGGGAGTATTTCATGAAAAAGATCGGAAAGGTCCTTACCAAGATACTTTTCATTTTGGCCCTGTTTCTTTTGGCCCTTCTTTCATTCTCGGTATTCTGGACCATGTATGTCTGGCCTGATGTTTCTTTCGACCAGATAGTATTCCACATCACCTCACCCATCGCGGGAACCGGTTCAAACCTTCTCGTCGATTATTGCCTCAGGGCTCTCCTGCCCTCCGCGGTTATCACCGCAGCGGCAGTGGTCCTCAAGGTCATCCTCAAGAAAAAGGATGAGAAAAAGGTCAAAAAGGCAAACATCATCATGGTTCTGGCTCTTGCCGTACTGTTCGTTGTCTCAGCTTCCATTTTCGCAAGCAGATACAAGGTCATCCAGTACTTCACCGCAAAGAGCGAGAACTCAGACTTCATCAGAGAGAACTATGCGGATCCTTCAAAGGTATCCGTTACCTTCCCCGAGAAAAAGCGCAACCTCGTCTACATCTTCCTCGAATCCGTGGAGATGACCTATGCCGACAAGAAGTCGGGCGGCGCCCTCGATTACAACTGCATCCCTGAGCTTACGAAGCTCGCCATGGAAAACGACTGCTTCTCGGGAGACAAGAACACCCTTAACGGCGCTAGGGTCTCCTTCGGAACGACCTACACGATGGGCGGAATGGTTGCTCAGTCTTCAGGTCTTCCCGTTGTCGGAGGAATCGGCAATGCCGCATCCCAGCAGGATTCCTTCTATCCCGGAGCAACCGTATTGGGTGACATCCTCAAGCGCGAAGGCTACACAAATGAGCTCATGGTCGGCTCCCCCGTTGAATTCGGCGGCAGAGGCGTTTACTACACCACTCACGGCGACCACAAGATCTTCGACTACAATTTCGCTCTGAAGGGCGGCAAGCTTCCCACAAGCGACTACTATGTCTGGTGGGGATTTGAAGACAAGAAGCTCTTCGATTTCGCAAAGGAAGAACTGAAGGACCTCTCTTCAAAGGATGCTCCTTTCAATCTCACGCTCCTCACGGTAGACACCCACTTCGAGGACGGCTATCCCTGCGAAGACTGCAAGAACGAATTCGATACCCAGTATGCAAACGTAATTGCCTGCTCTTCAAAGCGCGTCAAGGAGTTCATCGACTGGATAAAGCAGCAGGATTTCTATGAGAACACCACCATTGTCCTGAACGGCGACCACCTTACGATGGACAAGGACTTCCTTAACAGCATTGACGCAAAGTACGACAGGAAGACGTTTACAGCAATTATCAACCCGGCATGCGAGAGAGAAGAAAAAGGAAGCCGCCTCTTCTGCACACTCGACCTGTTCCCCACGACGCTTGCCGCCATGGGATGCAAGATCGAAGGCGACAGACTGGGTCTCGGAACAAACCTCTATTCTTCCAAGAAAACACTGTTCGAAGAATTCGGCGAGGATTTCGTAAACGCCGAGCTCTCCAAGAACTCCGAGTTCGTAAACACACAGATAAGCAGATGGGATCCTTTCGATTTCAACACTCTTACCTATTCACACGCTCTCAATACCGACATCAAGTTCGGCGTTGACGGCAACAAGAAATATGTCCTCGTCGGTCTTTTCGGTGCCGAGAACATCAACGCAAAGACAAGAGGCTACGTTGCACGCATCAAGGGCGCTGACGGATCCGTAATCGATTCCTGCGAGATGCAGCTTGATGACAGCAGGATCTACAACGCCACGCTCGAAGTGACCAATCTCGCTTCAGGCGCTCCCGGCACACTCGAGATCTACGCAAGGGATTCCAAGAAGACCGAGCATCTCGTTTATTCAGAGTCAGGCTTCTTCTCGAACAACGTTCTTTTCGAGAGATCGAGAAAGGTCGACAAGAGCCAGAAGTGCAACTCCGGCGTCAGCTTCTCTGCCGACGGCAAGACCATGACCATAACAGCTTCGGGCTTCAAGAACCCGAACGACATCGGCGTTGTCTATGTATATGTATGGGATAAGCGTTCCCTCAACAATCCTGAGTACTACGCTCTGACAAGGGTCAGCGAAGACAACGGCGCAACATACTCCGTTGACATCGACATATCCAAGTACGACAGAAAGACGCTCAAGGTTCACCTCTATCAGAGGGCGAGCGGCGGATGGACCAAGATCTGGAAGGAGATCAAAACTTCAGATTAATATTTGTTCGGATAAACAAGACGTCTGTCAGTATCGAACCATTCGGCAAGATTTCTGAAAATTGAAACTATGAAGCGGCCCCTTTCGGTAATCGAATAGGTGCCGTCTTCATTTTGTTTGATCGTACCGGTTACGACCTGCTCATTGAAACGCTTCTCGAAAGCGCCGTAATCGTTGACGTATTTAGAAGTGAATATCTCTCCGACCGAATCCTGGGTGAAAGTCTTGTCGGAATTCTCGTCCATGTAGCTGAGCATGAAAACGGATACCGAACGCTCAACGGTAACGGGTACCAGCGTAAAGATGACCGTGTTCACGCAGCAGAAGATGACGAACATCATGATGATGTCCCTGATCGTAACGAACTTCCAGAATTTTCTGACGACGCCCATTACTATAGCGGATACGATTCCGGTAAGGATTATGAAAGCAATGCCCCTGTACATAAGGACATTCATTCCTTTCAAAAGACCCGTATGGAAAAGTGCCACGAACATCAGTGAGCAGACGATGTAGATCACGGCGTAGATGAGTATCAGCTTGATAACGTCGCCGGCGGAAGTCTTTTTGCTTCCCTGTTTCTTAGTGTCCGCTTCCTTAACTGATGATTCGCTCATTTCTTCTCTTCGCCGTCCTTTTTACGGATATCTTCTTCCACTTTGGCCTGAGCGCGGTTAAGCGGGCTCGCGACATATGCGATGCCCTGCATGCTGACTCTTATGGCCGTTCCGCAATATGAGCAGTTAGCCGCAGATCCGAGCCTGATCCTTGTATTGGTGGAACCGCAGTTCGGGCACTCAACGGCAACGCTCTCTCTGGCGATCTTCTGCTCATAAGCAGTTCTCTTATAACTGGCGGTCTCCGCCTTTGCGCGCTGGGACTGGGCCATCGCCTCGCTGCGCGCCTGCGCTTCGAGTGCATGAGCCCTCTCTATCTCTTGCTGTGCTCTGATATTTTCGCTAATAGACAAACCCAGCCTGATAAGCCAACCGAGATTCATCTTTCTACCCCCTTTGTCTTCTTAAAAGACCCTTAAACCTGCATATCAGTTTATCACAGATTCCATCTCGCGTGCCAGTCTCGACACAGGGAGTCCGACGACATTCGAAAAGTCGCCGTCGATCTTTTTGACAAGGAGTGCGCCGCCGCCCTGGATCCCATATGCGCCGGCCTTATCGTAGGGTTCTCCGGAGCTGCAGTATCTCTCGATCAGGTCCTTCTGGTACTGATCGTATCCGCAGAATTCCACCGGGGTTTCTTCAGTAAAGCATTTAACCGTTTCAGAGGTGATGAGGGCCACGCCGGTTGCCACGATGTGCGTCCTTCCGGACATCCTGGTAAGCATCGAGACGGCCTCTTCTTTGTCCTTCGGCTTACCGAAGATCTCGTTGTCCAGGATGACCGAAGTGTCCGCTCCGATTACCAGGACATTTTTCTTTTCTTCTTCGGGAAGCTCATCGAAAACAGCTTTCGCCTTTATGAGCGCGAGTCCCTCGCTGACCTTCAGTACAGGCGTGCCGTTCTTTTCCATTTCGATCTCGGCCGAACGCTCGTCGACCTCTTTTGTGATTATCTCGAAATCATCAGTAATTATAGACAGCAATTCGCGCCGCCTGGGCGACGCGCTTGCTAGGATAAGCTTTTTACTCAAGCCTGGCTTCCTCCTTCGGGAGCCTTCGGCGGCTCGGCCGGTTTCTTTGCCGGAATGTCAGGAATGATGCTCTTGGAGGGAGCGGGTGCAGCCGGCTTTTCTTCGGGTGCCTTGGGCGCAGGTGCATCCTTGCCGGGGATGATGCTCTTGGCAGGAGCCGGAGCCGCAGGTTTGGCTGCGGGAGCAGGTGCCTTCGGCGCAGCTGCTGCGGGTCTTGCGGCAGGAGCCTTGGGTTCAGCGGAAGCTTCAGCGCCGTCCTTCTTGAGCTTGGCAGACATCGCGACGGCAGACATCTTGGGTTCTGCGGAAGCTTTTCCGTCTCCTGCAACCTGGCTTACTCCGCTGACGCCGTTGATCGTGTCGCTGATCGATGACTTAAAGTCGAAGTTGCTCTCAGGAATCACGCCCTCACTGTTGTCAGAGAACTTCTTTTCGGGGTTGTCCCTGAACAATGTGTAGACTTCTCTCGGATTCTCCTTGTGTGTGATCTTGAAATAGAAATCAACGAACTTCTTCATGGACTCGCTCATTACAAACTTGGATGCTGTCTTGACCGGAGCATCGATTCCCTGAGTTTTGTTGATGTCCGCGAAGAACTCGGAACTGGTCTTGTATTCGCCCTTGATGATGTATCCGGAACCCGGATCAACGCTCTTGTCAGCGAGAGCGATCATTGCGTTGGCAACGTCTCTTACGTCTACGAATGCGTGGCCGCCTTCCTTCGGAGGAAGTGTGCCGTTCTTGAGGTAGCTGGTGATGATCCTGTTGATCTCATAGTCCTCGGAATAGCCGGGACCGATGATGAATGTCGGAAGGACCATGACCGCATTAAGTCTGTTGAGCGTAACACGCTCCATGATGTAGGCTGCCGCGTCAGCTTTGGATTTGGCATATTCGCCTTCGACCAGGTTACGGTTGAAGTTCATCTTGAGTCCGTCAGGTACGGCTTCGGGATTGATGGCGTATGCGGAACTCAGATAAACGAGTTTGCCGATCTTACGCTTAAGGCACATGTCCGCAACGTTTTCGGCACCGATGACGTTAACTCTTCTCATTGTGAGATTCGTCTTATCCGTAAGTGAGATATATTCATCCGTATGGAACAAGATCGCGCTTCTCGGATCCTCAAGATCGAAGAACTCCTTCATGGAATCCTTGTCTGTTGAGATACCGTATTTGATCTCGATGTTCGGGTTGCCCCTGTATATCGATGTGTCTGAGAGTTCGCTCGCAAGCACTCTTACCTTTTCACCACGTTCCAGAAGGAGACTTACGATAACTTTACCGAGTGCACCTTCTCCGCCTGATACCAGATACTTTACTGACATGCAGATTTCCTCTCTTCCTTTATGAATATGCAAACAGAATTGCTTTAGCCTACAATTTATTGTATTTCACGAATAAAAGCTCCGTAAATCTTTTTAGGAACTTTTTTATTAAATATGTGTTACATATTTCTTCTTAAATCATTGAAAAACATGGAAATCAGGCTGGAAATTGCTTATTGACAATCCGGTTTTTCAAGTCTATCCTTTAGGAACGTTCCCTCGGGAACTCACAACTGAATATTATCACAAAGGCTGTGACGAAGAGGTCTGCAGATCTATTGATCTTACAGAGAGCCGGGTTAGCTGAGAAACGGTGCTTCGATAACTGCAATAGACTATCACTTCCGAGCCGGCATTCCGAAAGGGTTTTCCCGAGTAGACAGTGCCCGTTATGCTGCGTTAATGTAAAGGAGTTGTTAGACTTCGAAAGTGGCAGCCGCAAGGCTTGCAAATTGAGTGGTACCGCGGATTTTATTCGTCTCAATGTCCAGGAAGGATGTTGGGGCGCTTTTTTTTGCCCCGACGAGGCACAAACAAGATTGACAGAAAAGGAGAAAACGTATGTCAGATCAGAACAGCAACGTAGAGTTAAGACTACAGGAAGTTGCAGACAGAGTTCACGGCCTTAGACTCGACATGGGTCTCACACCTGAAGAAGTTGCTTCCAAGCTTGATATTTCGACTGAAGAATATCTCAAGTTTGAAGAAGGAACCCAGGATTTCAACTTTACGTTCATTTACAAGTTCGCTAACCTCGCAGGCGTTGAGATCTCAGACATCATGGAAGGATCTTCTCCTTCCCTCAAGGAATATGCCGTAACGAGAAACGGCCAAGGAAGCCCTATCACAAGACGTACGGGCTATAAGTACCAGCGTCTTGCATCACGTTTCAAGAATAAGCTCTGCGAGCCTTTCCGTGTCGTAGTGCCTTATTCCGAGGAAGCTCTTAACCCTCCGTATCACCTCGTTTCACACAACTATCAGGAGATGAACATCGTCGTTAAGGGTACTCTCAAGGTAATCATCGGCGATTCCTCCGAGGTCCTTCACGAAGGCGACTCCATCTATTTCGACTCCACACAGCCTCACGGCGAGTTTGCATTGGGCGGCGAGGACTGCGTATTCTATGCGATCATCCTCAACCCTGAGGCATGGGGCAAGGGCGAGAACTACACCACTCCTTACAACTCCGAAGAGCTCCGCACCGACAACGTTACCAACGTTGACGCTGCCAATCTTGAAGATCCGGTCTATGCTCATTATCTCAACGGCATCCTTGATGAGAACGGCACGATGGTCGATGTCGACGTAAACGTTCCCGCATGCAAGAAGTTCAACTTCGCATTCGACTGCGTTGACGTCATAGCAGACAAGAACCCCAACAAGCTCGCAATGCTCTGGGTCGCAAAAGACTGCGTAACCGAGAGGAGATTCACATTCGGAGACATCAAGAAGTATTCCAACATGACAGCGAACTACTTCAAATCCTTGGGCATCGGCAAGGGCGACAAGGTCGTACTCGTACTCAAGAGACACTATCAGTTCTGGTTCGCCATGATGGGTCTCGAAAAGCTCGGTGCCATCGCGATCCCCGCTACCCACCTTCTCCGTGACCACGACTACGAGTACCGCTTCAACGCCGCAGGCGTTAAGGCTGTCTTCTGCACCGCTGACGACGATGCTGCTGACGAAGCCGAGAAGGCGGCAAAGGCATGCGGAGTTGAGACTCTCATCCTCTGCAACGGTTCAAGACCCGGATGGCACGACTTCAACGAAGAGTTTAAGAGTTTCTCTGATGTCTTCGAGCGTCCCGCCGATTATGCATGCGGCTACGATCCGATGGTCATGTTCTTCACATCAGGAACATCAGGCTATCCTAAGATGGCTCTGCACTCCTACATGTATGCGATCGGCCACATCCCTACAGCTAAGTACTGGCAGAACGTAGACCCTAACGGTCTCCACTTCTCCATCTCCGATACAGGCTGGGGTAAAGCTCTCTGGGGCAAGCTCTACGGTCAGTGGCTCTGCGAAGCTCCCGTCTTCACATTCGACTTTGACCGCTTCAAGGCCGAAGAGATCCTCCCGATGTTCAAGAAATACAACATCACAACATTCTGCGCACCTCCGACAATGTTCAGGTTCTTCATCAAGGAAGACCTTTCCAAGTACGATCTTTCTTCTCTCAAATATGCGGTTACCGCAGGTGAAGCTCTGAACCCCGAGGTCTTCAACAAGTTCATGGAAGCTACGGGCATCAGGCTCATGGAAGGCTTCGGCCAGACAGAGACAACGCTCGTTATCGCAAACCTCGTAGGCTCCAAGATCAAGCTCGGATCCATGGGTAAGCCCAATCCGCTCTACGATGTTAAGATCCTCGATCCCGACGGCAACGTCTGCAAGCCGGGTGAGACAGGCGAGATCTGCATCAACACACAGAACTATCATCCGAAGGGACTCTTCCTTCAGTACTACCTCGCACCCGAGCTCACTTCCGATGCTTGGCACGACGGCTGGTATCACACAGGCGATACCGCATGGATGGATGAGGACGGCTACATCTCTTACGTTGGCCGTACGGACGACGTCATCAAGTCTTCCGGTTACCGTATCGGACCCTTCGAGATCGAGAACGTCATCATGGAGCTTCCTTATGTTCTCGAGTGCGCTGTTACCGGTGCACCTGACCCGCAGGGCGTCAGAGGTATCGTCGTAAAGGCTACCATCACGCTCGTTAAGGGAACCGAGGGAACTGAGGAACTCAAGAAAGAGATCCAGCACTACGTCAAGGAGAAGACTGCTCCTTACAAGTATCCCCGTATCGTCGAGTTCGTTGATGAGCTTCCTAAGACCTTCAACGGCAAGATCATGAGAAAAGCCATCAGAAACGACGACAACAAGAAGTAATTCCTCCTTATTGGGTTTATGTGTTATCAGGGCCTTCCGCTTTTGCGGGAGGCCCCTTTCTTTTGAATGTCAGCAGGCCATGCTCCACAAAGGATCGTAGTCGCGCCTTCTTCCGGGCACTATGTCAGTGCCTCCGGCAAATCTTACTTCAAACTTTGCACCCTTGACCGCCGGCCAGAGAACGTTATAGGCTTCTTTGCCCGTGTCCGGCATGGTCAGCGCCACCCGCCTCATGTCGGAGAGCATGTCCCTGTCCCCCGTCCTTCCAAGCATAAGGCAATGCCGCTTATCGAAAACTATTACATCATCTAAGTCTATCCGTTTAAGAAGCGGTTTCCTGATCAAAGGAAGCACCGAATTGCGGGGATCTATGACCGCGCATGATGCTTCCTCCCCGCGGAAAAATTCAATGTTCACAAGGAGCGACTGCGCCTCTCTGTAAAGATCCCTTATTGCCCCGTGCACGCGGCGCATCACGTCGCTGCTGTAATCTCCGGCGATCTTCCCGCCGTCTCTTAAGGCAAGGTATATCATCTCAAAAAGGAGCTTCTCCATGTCAGGAGTATCGGTCAGGAAAAGGTCGGATACCATCTGCTGTACTTCTGCGCTTCCGCGCCTGCCGATGAGCGAATAAACGTACTCGGCCTCCGATATGCTGGTTCTCACGGGCACATATTCAGCAGAGGCATCAGCCCGGTATTCCGGGCAGATCTCATCAGGCATCGTCTTGACCCGTAAGATCCTCAAAGCCGTACAGAGAAAGCCTTCGAGAGTACCGTCATAACTGAATCTCCGGATGTAGCCGTCCATGAATTCCAACCTCCTTCATCAAAGTGAGGTCATTGTAGCACGCCGAACATATGTTTGTAAACGGGGCAAAAAAGAAAAGTCCAATAATCTGGACTGTTCTTGCAAAAAACTTCTGAAAAGCCTTTATACGTTGATCTTGAGTCTGTGGTAGACCTTCTTGCCCTTGCGGACGATGGCCTCGCCGTTGTCATCAAAATCAGACTCTGCAAGTGCATAGAACTGATCTTCAACGACCTTGTCATTGAGGTAAACGCCCTTCTGCTGGATCATTCTCCTTGCCTCGCCCTTGGACTTCATGAGGCCTGCCTTAACGAGAGCGTCAGCGATCTGCATGCCTGCGCCGAGTTCTTCTTTTGTGATCTCGGTGGTCTTCATGTCCTCGGATCTGCCTGCGTTCTCGAAGATATCCTCTGCTGTCTTCTTTGCGATCTCTGCAGCTTCTTCGCCGTGGATGATCTTTGTTACTTCGTAAGCAAGTCTCTTCTTTGCCTCGTTGATGGCGGCATCGGTGAGCTTTGCATACTCGTTGATCTCATCCATCTCAAGGAACGTGAGGAGCTTCATGCACTTGATGACGTCAGCATCGTCAACGTTTCTCCAGTACTGATAGAAGTCGTAAACAGGGAACTTCTCTGCATCGAGCCATACAGCACCCTTAGCTGTCTTACCCATCTTTTTGCCCTCGCTGTTTGTGAGGAGAGTGAATGTAAGACCGTATGCCTCTTCCTGATCCTTACGGCGGATGAGCTCCATGCCTGCAAGGATGTTGGACCACTGGTCGTCTCCGCCGAACTCGAGCTTAACGCCGTACTTCTTGTGGAGATAGTAGAAGTCATATGCCTGCATGAGCATGTAGTTGAACTCGATAAAGGACAGACCCTTCTCGAGACGCTGCTTGTAGCACTCTGCGGTAAGCATCTTGTTTACCGAGAAGTGAGGTCCGATGTCTCTTAAGAACTCGATGTAGTTGAGGTCTCTGAGCCAGTCGGCGTTGTTTACGATGAGAGCCTTGCCGTCAGAGAAATCAATGACCTTGCCCATCTGCTTCTTGAAGCACTCAACGTTGTGGTCGATAGTCTCGACTGTCATCATCTGACGCATGTCGGTACGGCCGGAAGGATCTCCGATCATGCCGGTACCGCCGCCCATGAGAGCGATGGGTCTGTGGCCTGCCTTCTGCATGTGGCTCATGACCATCATCTGGACGAAGTGGCCTACGTGAAGCGAATCAGCAGTCGGGTCAAAGCCTATATAAAACGATACGCCCGGCTTGCTGAGGAGATCGTAGATCTCTTCCCTGTGTGTAGCCTGTGAGAAATATCCTCTTTCTTCAAGCGTGTCGAATACATTCTTTGCCATAATGTCCTCCAAAGAACTGAAATAAATAATTAAAGCCTATGTATGATACACCGCAAACCGCGGGTAAACAAGTTATCCGAGCTTGATAAAATCGATCGCCGCAAGGGCAGCTACCGCTCCGTCAGCGCATGCGGTCGTAAGCTGCCTTACCTTCTTGGTCCTGACGTCGCCTGCGACAAAGATGCCCTTAACGTTGGTCTTGCAGTCTTCACCGCCTTCGATGTATCCGCCTGAGAGCGTTACGAGATCCTTGAAGACCGCAGTCTTGGGCTCCTGTCCGATCGCAACGAAAAGTCCGTCAACGGCAATATCCTTGGTACTTGCATCTTCACGGTTCTCTATGACGATGGTATCAAGCTTGGGTGCGCCCTTGAGTTCCTTAATGACGTAGGGTGTGATGATCTCGAGATTTTCGAGCTTCCTGGCTGCATTTACGAGGGTCTCTTCCGCACGGAACTCGTTTCTTCTGTGGATCAGATAGACCTTCTCGACGATGCCTGCAAGATAGATAGCATCCTCGACTGCGGTGTTTCCGCCGCCGGTAACGGCAACGGTCTTTCCCTTATAGAAAGCACCGTCGCAGGTAGCGCAATAGGAAACGCCCTTGCCGGTGAGCTCTTCCTCGCGGTCGATGCCCATATGGCGGTTGGTGGCTCCGACTGCAAGGATCACTGCCTTTGCGGTGTTCTTCGCACCGGACTCAAGTTCAACCGTAAAACCTTCTTCGGCAGAACCCGTGATGCCGGTAACGTTGTCAAATTCGACCGAAGCGCCCAAGTTAGTCGCCTGGTTATAAAGGTCGTTTGCGAAATCGAAACCTGAGATCTTTGCGATGGCCGGGTAGTTCTCGACCTCAGGCGTATTGATGATCTGTCCGCCGTAAGTCGATGCTTCATAGACTACGGTCTCCATGCCTGCGCGTCTTGCGTAAATTGCTGCCGAAAGTCCTGCGGGACCTGCGCCTACGATGATGATGTCCGCCATGTGTCAGCCTTCCTTTCCGTTGACGAGCATGTCGAATCTCGCATGAGCCTCGGGGTTGGCCTTCTGCAAAGAGATGACCTTTCCCTCACGGCTGATGAAGCAATGCTCGCTCGTTCCCGTGCATCTTACCTGTTCCGTTTCCTTATCGAAAACCGTGTATTTGATATCGAACCTTACGCCGGTATATCTCGTGACCTCAGCGCGGATGATGACAGTGTCGCAGTATTTCGCCATCGTCTTGTACTTGGCGGTAAGGCCTACGACGGGACTTATGATGCCCATCTCCTCCATGCCCTTGTAGCCGAGGCCTATCTCTTCGAAAAGCTTGGTCCTCGCCTCTTCATACCACCTGATGTAGTTCGAATGATGGGTAACCCCCATCTGGTCTGTCTCATAGTACTGTACAAGATGTTCACAATCCGTGACCGCTGCCATGCAAAATGCCTCCGCTTAGTAGATTGTTTAATTCTACCATAACGCCACCAGTAAAAAGACGGCAAACACAACCATAGGTACATCCAATATCGCAACTGTAATGACCAATGGCGTGGCGGATCTCCCTTTCACCATCAGGAGTCTGTGGATAAGAAGAACAATTCCGGATATTACAACTGATACGGTGAGCGGAATGATTATGCTGTGTAAAAACTTAGTCAGGTTGATCTTTTTGTGCTGAGAGGAAATAAAATCATTTCTTGCTTTCTTGTACTCAGAAAGCAGCTCCTCATAAGACTCAACCTTCGACATCGGAGGTTCGGTATAGTACGTTCCGTCCAGAGACTCATCATGGAACTCTTTGGTCTTACCGTCAGCACTATAAAGATCAACAGGCAGACTTTCGTGGTCATCCAAAACGAGCTTGATCTGATCTCTGTAGTCCCTCTTTTTCCCTCTGACGACGATAAGAAAGTCACTTTTCAGTTTATACTTTTTCCCTTTCTGTATGGTTAGAGTCTTGATCTTCGAAAGTTCTTTATTGCCCAACGCCTCATCGATCTCCCGGCTCACCAGTGAGATGGGACTGACGCATTCGATATCTTCAGAAAATGATACATAGGTGCTGAAAAAATCTCTTTCATAAAATGAAGTCGTCGCTCTTGATAGATACTCGTTTACAACCAGACAATCAAATATGTTGCAGATGGCAAATACCACCAGCAGCACTATCAGGGGCACCCTTTTGTTCTTTCCTACATCATTCATGTTTCAATTATAACGCCAAAAAGATGGACACATTCAACTGTCATTCCTCGTGAAAACATATATAATTGCTGTTATGGATACGACCGAACTCTTCATCCTCATAACCGACATAATCGGAACCATCGCATTCGCGGTGTCAGGCGCCCTCGCAGGCGTCAAAAAGAAGATGGATATCTTCGGTGTCAACATCCTTGCTATCCTGACGGCAACCGGCGGAGGAATAATCCGTGACCTCATCATCGGATCAACACCTCCCACTGCATTCAAGAATCCGTTTTTCGTAATCCTTGCCGCGATCGCCGCCAACCTGACATTCATCTTCCTTTACTGGCAGCGCCGTTCAGGCAAAAAGCTCCCCGAGAACGCTAAGAAGATCTACGACAGAGTCTTTTTCTGGTGCGACACGATAGGACTTGCGGCATTTACCGTTGACGGTGTCCACACGGGCTTTTTCACCTCTTTTTCGAACAACTGGTTCCTGGTCATCTTCCTCGGCGTCGTGACCGGTGTCGGCGGCGGCGTCCTTCGTGACGTCCTCTCGCTCGAGATGCCTTATATCTTTGTAAAGCACATCTATGCCATTGCCTCGATCATAGGCGCAACGGCAACATATCTCATATTCCTCGGCACGGGCTCGGCCGCTTCAGCTATGCTCGCCGGCTTCTTCATAGTCGTCGGCATCCGCTATCTTGCGGCGCATTTCGGCTGGAACCTGCCGAAGATCGATCACTGAAAAGGAGTTTTACCATGCCTAAAGATCCCAATATCCTTTTAAGCTATATCAACACGCAGTTAAGGGACACCTACGATTCACTCGCTGAACTCTGCAGATCACTTGACCTGGACGAGATCGAGGTCAAGACCTCGCTCCGCGGTATAGGTTACGAATACGACGAGGGTTTGAACAAATTCATCCCCGTAACATGAAAACAGGCGGCGAAAACCGCCTTTTTATATAAAGAAAATACATCTGTGATGTGCTATAATTTCGCCGGCAAAATATAACGGCAGGCACATCAGTGCTTTTCGCCTGACCATAATCAAAATTCAAGGAGATACACCTATGAAAAGAAGACCTGTAGTTCTCATGGTTCTTGACGGTTTCGGTCTTACCGACACCAAGGAATACAATGCCATCGCCATGGCAAACACTCCCGTCATCGACAAGCTCATGGCTGAGTGCCCTTTCGTTAAAGGCTACGCATCCGGTCTGGCAGTAGGACTTCCTGACGGCCAGATGGGCAACTCCGAGGTAGGCCACATGAACATCGGTTCCGGAAGGATCATCTATCAGGACCTCACCCTCATCACAAAGTACATCGAGGACGGCGTCTTCTTTAAGAACGAGGACCTCCTCCGCGCCATCAACAACTGCAAAGAGAAGAATTCAGACCTCCACGTCTGGGGCCTTCTTTCCGACGGCGGCGTTCACTCACACAACACACACCTCTATGCGATCCTCGAGCTCTGCAAGAGAGAAGGATTCGACAGGGTTTACGTTCACCCCTTCTTCGACGGTCGTGATACTCCCCCGGCATCCGGTAAGGATTATCTCCAGGCACTTGTCGACAAGATGGCTGAGATCGGCGTGGGTAAGGTCGCTTCAATGTCCGGCCGTTACTATGCAATGGACAGAGACAACAACTGGGACAGAATCCAGACAGCTTACGACTCACTCGTTCTCGGTGAGGGTGTTAAGGATACAGACTGCATTGCAGCCATGCAGAAGTCATACGACGCAGGCGTAACAGACGAGTTCGTCCTCCCTACGGTCATCGTAGATGCTGAGGGCAAGCCCGTTTCAGTAGTTAAGCCCAACGACTCCGTCATCTTCTTCAACTTCCGTCCTGACCGCGCAAGAGAGATCACAAAGGCTTTCTGCTTCTCCGATGAGGACATCGCAGCTCAGCCCGGTGACGCTTCCGACACAAAGTGCATCAAGTACTTAAAGCGTGCTAACGGCTTCATGCCTCTCACATATGTATGCTTCAAGGATTACGATGAATTGATTCCTAACAAGTTCGTCGCTTTCAAGAAGGAAGAGATCAAGAACACTCTTGGTGAGTATCTTGCAGCAAACGGCTTAAAGCAGCTCCGTATCGCTGAGACAGAGAAGTATGCTCACGTTACATTCTTCTTCAACGGCGGTATCGAAGAGCCCAACAAGGATGAGGACCGTACACTCGTTCCTTCACCCGCAGTTGCTACTTACGACCTTAAGCCTGAGATGAGCGCTCCCGAAGTTTCCGAGAAGCTCGATGCAGCTATCTGCTCCGACAAGTACGATGTAGTCATCATCAACTTCGCTAACCCTGACATGGTCGGCCACACCGGCGTTCTCGAAGCTGCCATCAAGGCTGTTGAGAGAGTTGACGCTTGCGTAGGCGGCGCTGTTGAAGCAGTCAAGAAGATGAACGGCGTTCTCTTCATCTGTGCAGACCATGGCAACGCAGAGCAGATGATGAACCTCGAGACAATGCAGCCTCACACTGCACACACAACGAACCCCGTTCCGTTCATCCTCTACAACTACGATCCCGAGTACACACTCCGTGAGGGCGGCCGCCTCTGCGACATCGCTCCCACTCTCCTCGAGATCATGGGCCTGCCCCAGCCTGCAGAGATGACCGGCGAGTCACTTCTCATCAAGAAGTAATCTGTTACCCATATAAAAACCAAGGGCACGGCTTGATGCTGTGCCCTTTTTTCTTAACCTGCCTTTTTTTCGAATTTTCGCGAAAATAATAAGTAAGTGCGGTTGCGTTTACTTACGAAACTCGAGAAAAGACCGTTTTTATATGTGCGTTTTCATCGAAAACAGCCTCTGAAAGACTTTGCGCACATATATTTTCCGGAAAAAGTCTGCTTTCGTAAGTGCATTTTTCGCTGACAGGGGCAAAAATGGCAGAAATGCACATATAAAATCAAAGAAAAACCGGTTTTCGTAAGTACGCCTGCCACAGCACCACAACGCACCGGTCTCAGCCCGGACAGCAACGGCCACCTCATACAAAAAGGGCCGCTTGCTGCAGCCCTTTTATTGAACTATTTCTTCCGCTTACTCATAGTGGCCCGGTAACTGACATCCAACAGTTCGAAAACCTTCTGGCCGGGGACCGTGCCGTCGAGCAAGACTGTTATCCAATGCCTTTTGTTCATGTGATACGAGGGTATTATTCCCTCGCTGTGACAGAGCATGTCGTGAAGGACGGGATCATCTATCTTGAGATTCATGCAGTCAGCGGAACCGTCGCCAGTCAAGCCGAGACGGTCTTTCCTGACACGCATGACTAGAGCAAACCATTTGCGGTTGTCACAGTGCCTGAAAACGCAGGAAACCGGATCTCCCTCCCATGGGAATTCCGGTTCCGCTCCGTATTGACTTTTTATGTAATCTATTACGATCTCTCTGGAAATATCCATCAGTTTGAATCGGGAACTGCCTTGATCGCAGCGAGTAGATCGGAGAATTCCTCGAATGCGGGAATATCAGGGTTGTCTGCTATGATCTTTTCCGTGCTCTTGAAAAGGAATCCCGCCTTGGAAGCCTTGATCATGTCGAGGTCATTATAGGAGTCGCCGGAAGCGATCGTGTCAAAGCCGATGGACTGAAGAGCCCTTACGGTCGAAAGCTTTGAGTTCTCGATCCTCATCTTGAAGTCCTCGATCATGCCGTCCTCGCCTACAACAAGAGAGTTGCAGAAGAGTGCCGGATAGCCGAGCTTTGCCATGAGAGGCATTGCAAACTGCGTGAATGTGTCGCTTATTATGATGACCTGCATGTCCTTGCGGAGTTCATCCAGGAATTCCTTTGCGCCGGGAAGCGGGTCGATCTGGGAGATGACATTCTGTATCTCCTTGAGGCCGAGTCCGTGCTCGCGGAGGATGCCGAGTCTCCAGCGCATCAGCTTATCGTAATCGGGTTCGTCACGAGTCGTGCGCTTGAGTTCCGGGATGCCGGACACCTTCGAAAACTCGATCCAGATCTCAGGGACTAATACGCCCTCCATATCAAGACAAACAATGTTCATGTTATTTCCTCCTGTATTTCAACTCAAAAAGAGATCAGATTCTTGCGTAGATAAATGCTCCGGAATCGTAGCCGAGACCGTACATGCCGAAGATCAGGACCGCTACGGCGAGCAGCATGAATACTGCCCAGGCAACCACGACGGGCTTGGATGCGATGGTCTGGAGAACGAGGCGGGGCTCTTCCTCCTGTTTTTCGCGGTACTTATAGATATCGACTGCGACCAGAACGGCAAACGATATGAGAAGTACGATGAGGTTGCCCGTATCGAGTCCGAGGGAAGCGATCCACTCGCCGTTGATCGTGAAAGGTCTGAAGATGGCCTTGTACATTTCGATCGCGTCAGGCACGTTATTTGCCCTGAAGAAAATGTGTCCGAGGCAGATAAGGAAGAAAGTCCTTGCCGTCTGGAAGATCTTGTAGGGCATCTTTTCGCTGTGGAGCGTCTTTCTGAGCTTGACGGAGATCGGCTCGACAAGTTCGCCCAGAATGATGTAGAAGCAATGGAGAAGACCAGTACCGATAACGTACTTCATGAGACCGCCGTGCCAGTAGCCTACCGCTGCCCAGAGGATTATGAGACCGAAATAAGTGGGAACCTTCTTGCCCTTTTTCTTGCCGAAAAGCTTCTTGGAGACATCGCCGATCTTAACGAATGCGGATGTCCTGAGCATCGGATAGAACAGATAGTCGCGAAGCCATCCGCCAAGCGTGATGTGCCAGCGCTGCCAGTATTCGCGGATCGTGTGGGCAAGGAACGGGCTGTTGAAGTTCTCGGGCATCTCGATGCCGATGAGGTGAGATGTTCCGAGGACTACATCCATGCATCCGGAGAAGTCGGCATAGAGCTGAATGGCGAAAGCCGCCGCTCCGATGAAGACGTAAAGGCCGCCGTAAACTTCGTGATTGCCGTAGATGGAATTGACTATGACCGCGATCCTGTCAGCGATAACGAGCTTCTTGAAGAAGCCCCACGCGATCCTGATGGCGCTGTCTCTGAGCCTCTCAAGAGAGAACTTAGCATCTTTTGCCCCGTCCAGCTTGACCGATAGGTCCGCGTAGGAATTCATCGGTCCCGATGTGAAATACGGGAAGTATGTAGCGAAAAGAAGGTATCTGAAGAAATTCTTTTCGGGCTCGGTCCTCTCCCACCTGCAGTCCAGCGTGTAGCCGATGAGCTGCAAAGTGTAGAACGCCATGCCGACCGGAACGACGTAATACATGAACGTGTTCGTGGAAGCCGTCGCGCCGAAGATCTTGTTCAGGTTCTCGGCGAAAAGCCCGATGACGCCGTAATATCTGACGGCACAGAGTATGCCGAGGTTAAGGACCACCGTTATGACAGCGGCCGCATTTCTTAATCCCTTACTCTTGGAAGGACCGGAGAGCATGCCTCCGATGAACGTGGTAACTGCCGCCAGGAGCACGAATATGAGCGAATAGAATCCGCATGACGCGCAGAAAACAAGGCTGGCCGCGATAAGCACCCATCTTCTCGCACCGCCGGGTACGAGATAGTAAATGAGCGCCGTTATGGCGACAAACGCAAGAAAAGCAGCAGATACGAGCGACATTACGGATTATCCGAGGTGAGCCATGATCTTGTCGACCATCTCGCCGACATTCTTAAGGCCTGTTGTCTCGCCCATCGTGAATCTGATCCCGAAGCCTCTCTCGATGGCTACGAGCAGGTTGATGTGCTCTAGAGAATCCCAGCCGTCTACGTCAGCTGCGGTCGTGGTCTCGGTTACATTGATGTCCTCGTCATCGAAAACATCCTGGAATATCTCGTTAAGCTTTACGAAAACTTCATCTCTGGTCATTATGTTATCTCCTTATGTCAATTGACTTTAATGGCAACGTTCTTGCTGAAATAGGGTGCGGACAGATCGAGTTCCCAAACGGCAGACCCGTCTTCCGACTCAGCGATTTTATCAAATCCCTGCATACTGTAAAAGTCCTTAACCATTTTATTCTTAGCGGTCGGATAATAGAAGCCTTTGATCTTGGCTATTCCGCGGCTCTTACACTCTTTTACGAACTCGTCCATCATGGCGAACTCCATGCCGCGCTTCAGGACTCTGCAGCTCATAAGCCAGAGGTCCATCAGGAAGACCTTTTCGCCGTTCTCCTCAGCCTCGTGACCGAAAGATACCGCTACCACGCCGTTGTCACCGAACTTGTCCTCGAGCCTTCCATAGCGAGTGATGTACGAAGGATCAGCCGCGAACTTCTCGATCTCGGCCTGGCTGCAGCGCAGGGTCGTGAGATTGAACTGGTTGCTCTTGTTTGTGAGTTCAGCGATCCTCGCCATGTAAAGCGGAGTGAAAGGCTTGATCTCAGCCTGCATTTCGAGAGAACGGAGGTAGTCATCGTAATCGTCGAAAGACGCTGATGCCTTGGCTCTTTCCATGTTCGCCTTGTACATGCCGTTACGCTTGAGGTCTTCGGCGGAAAGCCCGGTGACCTCGAAATAACCGTTCGAATCGATAATGTCGATGTATGTTTCCGGGGCGCCAACTTCAGGGACGCTGATGCCTGCGACCTGTGCCTCGACCAATGCTCTTTCGACGGGGTTGTCGTCAACGAAAACGAAGCTGTCCGCACCGATGTTGATCTCCGCGGCGGTGTTCTTTATGTTGATGTCCTTGTTATCCCAGTTTGCCTTTATGATGAGGAAATCATCCTGCTTCAGGGTCGAATCGGGACGTGCGAGGCCTGCCAGCGCATTCTCCTCGTCATTCTTTGAAGCGACAGTCAGGAGGATGCCCAGATCCTTATGCGCCTTGACATACTGCTGGAATTCGGTGAAGAGCTCCGATTCGGCGTCCTCGTGTCCGATGTGGATGTTCTCGGGGCCGTCGTCACCTACGATTCCGCCCCAGAGGGTATTGTCCATGTCGAGCGCGAACGCCTTCTTATTCTTGCCGTAGACCGCCTTGATTATGTGTGAGAGGTTAAATGCGAATTCGGGGATGGCAGATACCGCAACAGCGTACTTATATCTGTACCAGTCGCTCGGGTCTGACCACTTCTTGATGCCGTAGACCGCGGAAATGTAGTTGA
Source organism: uncultured Clostridia bacterium (assembly GCA_946407705.1). Classification (GTDB taxonomy): domain Bacteria; phylum Bacillota; class Clostridia; order Saccharofermentanales; family Saccharofermentanaceae; genus Saccharofermentans. Next base: position 138,291 of record CAMJPC010000002.1, read on the forward strand.
TGTCGTTGATGAAGAAGTTTTCGTGGGTCCTTGCGTACTCGTAGAAGCGCTCGTTCAATCTGTTAATGAAGTTGAGCCTTCCGTGGATGTCGGAGACATCGCTGTTGCCCATAAGCCTGTAGTAAGGCTGCTCGAAATTATTCTGGATTATCGTGCAGTGGAACTTCTCTTCAAGCTTGCTCCAGATCTGGGTGAACTTGGCAAGTTCATCATCTGCGAGCGAATTGACCGTTTCCTCGCTGTCGGTCACGACCGGGAAATTCTTGATGTTGCGGGACGTCGTGTGGATGAACACGAGATCTGGGCTGAAGCTGTCTAACTCCTCGTTCCCGAAAACCGCATCCTCATAGTACTGGTTATACTCGGACTCGTAGAACTCGGGCCTGATGCCGTAGTTCAAAAGGAAAAGCTCAAGGATGAGCTTGATGTCGCTGGTGGTGGATCCGCCGAGGATCGCTATCTTCTTATCTATGTAAGTAACGCCTTCGCGTTCTGTCAACCGCCTTCTTATGGCCTTCTTTTTACGCAGGATATAATCCGGATCGAACGGATATTCCAATTCTTTAATCGCCATATAGCCCCCATGAACAAAATAAATATAAATAATAATATAACATTTTAGCACTCTGTATTATACCCGCGTTTGAAATGCGTGCTATTATGGCATTCGGGTTAAAAAAGGAGCGGTATTTTGGAAGATTTTTCTTTTCTTAAGGATTTGGCGATAATCTTGTTCAGTGCGAAGGCTTTCGGCATCATTGCCCGTAAGCTCCATGCGCCTGAAGTCGTCGGTGAGATCCTCGCCGGTGTCATCATAGGACCTGCCCTTCTGGGCTTTGTCAGCGAGACCGACTTTATCAACAAGATGGCCGAGATAGGCGTCATCATGCTCATGTTCGAGGCAGGTCTCGCAACTGACATGAAGAAGCTCAAGCAGACGGGACTCAAGGCAACCGCCATCGCCTGCGCAGGCGTTTTCGTCCCCATAATCCTCGGCACGATCCTTTTCATGTGCTTCTACGGCTTCGGTGATATTGGCAGCGAGCAGTTCTATAAGGGTCTGTTCATCGGTACGATCATGTCCGCAACCTCCGTCAGCATCACGGTCGCAGCTCTCAAGGAACTCGGCAAGCTTAACGGAACCGTAGGTACGACCATCGTAAGCTCCGCCATCATCGACGATGTCATCGGCATCATCGTCCTGACCTTCGTCCTGAGCGTAAAGGATACGAACACCAACGTCTGGATGATCATCCTCAAGGCAGTCCTCTTCTTTGCGGTAGCTATCATAAGCGGATTCATCGTATACCAGGTATTCAAGTGGCTCGACAAACGCTACGAACACACCAGGCGAATACCGATCATCGCCCTCGTTTACTGCATTGCGATGGCTTATATCTCCAAGACCTTCTTCGGCATTGCCGAGATCACCGGTGCTTATGCCGCAGGCATCGTCCTTTGCAACCTCCATGATGCCAAGTACGTTGAGAGAAGGGTCGACATCAGCGCTTACATGGTCTTCGCGCCCATCTTTTTCGCAGGCATCGGTCTCAAGGTCTCTTTCGAGACGATGAACCTCAAGCTCCTGTTCTTCTCCATCGCTTTCGTCATCGTCGCCTGTCTCGCAAAGATCATCGGCTGCGGCGCGGTCGCAAAGCTCTGCAGGTTCAATTTCAATGATTCCATCAAGATCGGCATCGGTATGATGACCAGAGGCGAGGTCGCCCTCATCACCGCAAAAGCCGGTCTTGCGGTCGGGCTCATCACGCCGGAGTTCTTCACCGGCGTCATCATGCTGATCCTCTTCAGTTCGATAGTAGTGCCCATCCTGCTTAAGAGCATGTTCAAAAAACAGCCGGCGGCAGACTGACAGTAACGTCATACTCTATAAAGTAAGTTAATTATTGACGGATAAGATAAGTTCTTATCCGTCTTTTTTCGCATTTTTTCACCGGTGCAAATATGCTCAACATGCATCTGTATTCTATCTTCCGCTCCAACTTTGAAGCAAAAGTTGGAGCAATTCATAGAATGACAGCCAAAAATACGGTGGATTCTATCATTCACTCCAACTTTAAGGCAAAAGTTGGAGCAAATCATAGAATGAGATCCAAACTTTTTTGCGGATAATCAACAACGTCGTCCTCAGGTGTTGCTTAAACATCAGAAAGCCCCTTGATTGCTGATGGTTTGAGGCCTTTCTCACTGCAATAATGAAGCCATCAAACAAAGACAAACACAAACACAAAACAAACACTACCAATCAACAGGAGGAAAACAAAATGGACGGCAAATCATTAATCTTCGTAGTAACTTTCGTAATCGCAGGCGTTCTCGCTCTCTTAGGAGTTTACGCAATGGCATTCAACGGAATGGCAGCAACAACACCCAGTGTAATGATGGATTTCATTTTCGCCGGAGTCCTCGCATTCATGGCAGTCCTGCAGTACAAAGTTTTCGAATCAGCAGAAAGATCATAATTCATAACTCATAACCATATCCCATCCCTATCCCAAAAAATAACGGCCGTTAACCGGCCGTTGTTTTTGCTTATCAGGATTTTTTCTTTTTGGATGAGAATACGAATTTCTGCTGGATCGAATAGCTCAAAAGGAACAGCAGCGTATCGATGATGCACTTGATGAGCGTTTTCGGAACCATTGGCAGGAGGAAACAGATTCCTGCGACGGACCATGCGCTCGCCTGCATCTGGACAAAAGCGAGGACCGCGTATTTGAGAAGCGAGGTTCCCTTGCCCGCGCGGCTCTTGAAGACCAGCGTGTAATTGATGATGTAGTTGTAGGTTGCCGAGATTATCCTCGCAAGGACCGTAGCAACCTGTACGAGATAGGCTTCGGGTACCGCTCCCGCAAGCATTTTGCAGAAAATGCTGAACAATATGATGTCAACGACGAACGAAGAGAGCGACGCGAACATGTATTTAACGAACTTTACTCCGAGTATCTTATAGATACGGATGGAATCCTTGAACGGATCGAAGTGCGTCTGGTGGTTTTCCTTTGAATCGTAGATGGTCTTGATCGGGACCTCGGTTATCTTGACCCTTCCCGCGCACTCAAGGAGCATTTGTGTCTCGTACTCGAATCTCTCACCCTTGCAGTCGATCATGTCTTTCATGAAATCGAAAGGGATGCCGCGAAGACCGGTCTGGGTATCGCTGACCTTAACGCCTGACACATATGAGAAGACCTTGACCGTGAGGTTGTTGCCGAAACGGCTCTTCCACGGGATATCCTCGCCGTCAAAGCTTCTGACGCCCAAAATGAGCGACTCGGGATTCTCCCTGAGCTTTGCGATTATCGAAGCGATGCATCCGGGCGTGTGCTGGCCGTCGGAATCCGCGGTAACGCAGCCCAGGGCGTCAGGCATGTTGTCCGCGATATACTGGAATGCTGTCTTTAAAGCCCTGCCCTTGCCCCTGTTCGGACGGTAGGCTATGAATTTGCCTCCGTTGGGTTCAATGAGCTTTGCGGCCTGCGAAAAAAGTTCATCGTACTCGGTTCCGCTTCCGTCGTTGACGATTATGACGGGTCCGATCCCCGCCGCATTCAGGTCGTTCAGCAGGGTTATGAGCCTGTCATCAGGCTCGTACGAAGGTATTACGATCGGTACTGTCTTGGTCATTTCATCCATATGAGACCATATTATCATAATAATCTTTAATTAGAGCCAACCTTGACTTGCCTATTCCCGTCTTTTATCCTTGTTAAGGATTTTTAAGGTGACAAATATGAGTGAACTATTTACTAATGCAACATACATGAAATATCTTGCCATCGCCCTTTTCGTGGTGATGTATGTCCTGCTGGTGCTGCTCCCCAAGCGCCGCGCCATCGTCGCGCTTACGACAGCTACCGTCATGGTCATTCTGCAGATCCTTCCCATAGCCAAAGTGCCGGGCGCGATCGATTGGAACGTGCTCATGATGCTCTTCGGCACGATGGTCATCGTCGATTACTTCATCGAATCCAAGATGCCGAACAAGATCGCCGAGGCCCTTTTAAGGCTCGCACCTAACGTCATCTGGGTGACCATCCTGATGTCACTGTTCTCGGGCATCATCTCGGCTTTCATCGATAACGTCGCAACGGTCCTCATGGTAGCTCCGGTAGGTCTTGCGATCTGCAAGAAGCTCAATAAGAACCCCGTCGGCATGATCATCGCGATCGCGGTATCATCCAATCTCCAGGGTGCCGCTACGCTCGTAGGCGATACGACTTCCATCATGCTCGCGGCCGCAGCGAAAATGAACTTCAACGACTTCTTCTGGATGCACGGCAGGCCCGGCATGTTCTTTGCGGTCGAGCTCGGCGCGCTTCTCACTGTCCCGATCATGATGTTCCTTTTCCGCAAGGATAAGGCTCCCGTTACAAGTGATGAGCACACCAAGGTAACCGATTATGTTCCCACGATCACCATGGTCGGCCATGTAGTCCTTCTCATCATCGCTTCATTCATCCCGAACACTCCCGAGATGATCAACGGCTACATCTGCATGGCTTGCGGTGTTTTAACCATCATCTGGGAGATCATCAAGCAGAAGTCGATCAAGGGCATGCTCCACTCGCTCAACGCGATGGACTATGATACGATGGCTCTCCTTGCAGGTCTTTTCGTTGTCATTGCAGCGATAAACGAAGTCGGCCTCATCAAGGACGTTGCAAACGTCATCGCCAAGGCAGGCGGCAACAACAGGTTCGTTCTCTTCACGATCGTCGTCTGGGGATCGGTCATCATTTCCGCATTCATAGACAATATTCCTTACACCGCAACGATGCTCCCGCTCCTTGCAACCGTCGCTGACACGATGAACATCGAACCGTATTTCCTGTTCTTCGGACTTCTCGTAGGAGCGACATTGGGCGGCAACCTGACTCCCATCGGAGCTTCCGCAAACATCGCAGGTGTCGGTATGCTTAGAAAAGAAGGATACGAGGTCAGGTTCCGCGACTTCATGAAGATAGGCATCCCGTTTACGCTCGCGGCGGTCATCGCGGGTTATCTGTTTGTCTGGATCTTCTGGAGACCTGCCTGATCAGTCCTCTTTGTGGATCTTTTTCTTGATGGAATACATCACCTTGTCCGCTTCGTTTATATACTCATTGACGGTCTTTCCGGATTCCGGATCGGTTATCACGTAACCGCAGGACACAGAGACTTTGCCGGGTATCTTTCTGGCTTTGCAAAACTCTTTAAGATATTTTTCTATCTTTGTGCGCAGAGCTTCTGAATCAGCTTCTCCCGTATCAGGCGAAAGGACAATGAACTCATCTCCGCCGTATCTGACGGCAAGTGCATCAGGACCGATGCTGGCCATTATCGCATCCGCAACAGCAATGATGGACCGGTCGCCCGCAGCATGTCCGTACTTGTCGTTGATATTCTTCATGTAGTTGATGTCCGTGAACATGATCGCCAAAGGTTTTTTAAACTCAACTGATTCCTCATATAAAATATCGGCGATGCTGTCAAAGCAGAATCTGTTGTAAAGGCCGGTCAGAGGGTCCTTGTTATAGAGGTCCGACAACTCCCTGTTGGCCTCATCGAGCCTCATCTTCAGGCGGTATTCCATGAAGGACTGCTCAAGTTTTTCCATGTAAGAATAGACTCCTAAGTTCTCCGAGATCATGACCGGAGTCTCCTTAAATGCGAAATACCCGCAGTTGTATCTTCCCGAGCTCAGCGGGAAAAAGTAGAACAGGCTCTGCTTGCCGGGCTTCTTCTTATAGCCGGGGATAAGCTCGCCTGCCTTAAGCTTGCCGTCAACGATCTTTCCGTTCCTTAATGCGACAGTCACATCAAGTTTTGCATTATAGCCGTCTTTGAGGATAAGGCTGTCTTCCGGAGTGGGATCGATAAAGTATTCTCTGTTGAGGACCATATAATAATCAGAGCCTACAACATAGTTATTGTCTTTATAGAAATTCCTCAGATGTTCTTTCATATCCTCATATCCGCTCGATTTGAGGATCTCGTTTCTTTCCATACGGCAAAGTCTTTCAAAGAACTCAAGGTCTCTTTTGACGGTGTGGACCGTTCTGCAATAGACCCTTCTGGCTTCATCGTACTCTCTGTTGTTCCTGCAGCCGCAACTCTCCGCGATCACCGCGTGTGAAGAGACCACTTCTTTGACCGTGCTTGTGCTGTCCTCTATGATGTCGAACAAAAGCCTGGCCGCGTTCGATCCGATAGTGTAATAATCCTGCTCTACCGTGGTCAGGGCCGGATATGTGATCTCGCTTTCCTCAATGTGGTCAAATCCCGTAATGATGAGATCATCGGGGAGCTTATAACCCATCTGGATAAGCCTTCCTGAGACTGCGAGCGCCATGATGTCATTTGCGCAGATCATCGCATCGGGCAGGCCGGCCTTGGACTTAGCGATCTTACTTGCTATCTCTGCAGCATGCTCATTGACCCAGTCGGCATAGTAAATATCTTCTTCCTTGAGCTCGAGGCCGTTCTCTTTGAAGACATCCTCGATAACGCTTCTTCTGATGCTCGTGTCAATATGCTCCCTGCTGCCGCCTATATACACCGCACGCTTAATGCCGTGCTCTTTGACAAGGTGCTCTACGAGCTCTCTCATGCCGGTCTCGTTGTTTGATCCGACGAAAGGGATGCCGTCAACATATGCGCCGATACTTACGACGGGAACATTCTTTTCCCTTGCGTTAAGGCAGATCTGTTTTGCGGTGTCGAAATCGTTTATAAGTCCCGAAAAGACGATGACGCCGTCATAGTTTTCGAGCTTGGGAAGCCAGTATATGCCTGAACGTCCCTTGTTAAAATCCGTGCTGTCATTATATGAAGCGTAGCCGACAAAGACATCGATGTCGAAATCTTTTTCACTGCCTACCGCCTTCATGCCCTCGAGGGCCTTCAACGTGCAATGCCGGTTATACCCGTTCGCGAAAACCGCTATCCTGTTTTTCATACCCCTATCCCTAAAGTTTAAAGAACAAATGCTTTGGATTCCGCTGAAAGCGTAACGTGATCATCCTCCGGAACCAGATCGTAGCTTCCCTTGAAACCCGTAACGGTAACCATTCCGCCGCCGTCCGTGACAACGGTCTCTTCAGTATGCCATTCGTGGTTGATCAGGTGATCGAGAAGCTCATAAGAGGGCTTGACCGAGCCGTCACGGCGGACTACTCCGCTCGGCGCGTTGAGCCACATGCCGTCTGTGAAATCCCAGCCCGTTATCGCTTTGACGAGCGGGTGGCCGAATAAGATCCTGTACATCTCCTCCATCTGTCTCATCTGGCGCTCCTCGCCCTTCGGAGTTGACGGCCACTCCTCAGCCGTCACCTGGAAGTCGTTGAGATCTTCCAGTTCTTCAGGGACGAGGAAATCGCCCGATGTGAGAGTGTTCTCCGTAAAGTGGATCGGAAGGCCAAATCTGGAGAATCTTTCAAGGACATCGTAGATCTTGTCAGGGCCCCAGTACTTCTGGTGCTGGTGCGACTGAATTCCTATGGTTGTTATGGGCACTCCGGCATCGAGGCACTCTTCGATGAGTTCCTCGTATTTGCTCGAAGTATTGAAATCGTTGAGAAGGAGCTCCGCCTGAGGATTCATCTTGTGAGCCTCATCGAAAACAGCCTTTACGAGCGGCACTCTGCCGTACTCTTTGCATACTCTTGTGACTGCGTTGTCGTACTTGTCGAAGACCGGCATGATGACGACTTCGTTGATGACGTCCCACTTGTCGATGACGCCCTTGAACTCAGTGACCTCGCGGTCGATCCTCTTCAGGAGCTTGTCGAGTATCGTCTTGTTGTCGTAAGCCATGAGCCAGTCAGCGCAGACCGTGTGCCATACGAGCGGGTGGCCTTTGACCGTGACGCCTCTTTCCTGAAGATACTTTGCGGCCTTCATCCGGCTTTCCGTCTGGGGCTTGCCCTCTTCCGGTTCAAATGTGCCGAGATAAAACGGGAGCGTTGCGTAGTTATATATCTTCAGCCACTTGTCGGTTATGTCCTTGAAATACTCGTGTTTCTGCGCATCTCCGTCCATGAACATGGCAACAAAATCAAAGCCTCCGCATCCGAACAGGAATTCATGGCTCTTCTGGGTCAGCTTGAGCTTTGCGTTCTTGACGGGCATGCCATTAGAATCCGTGACTTTTATGGTACGGGTTGCTTTTCTGTGATCCAGATCGCTCATGGGGGAACCTCGCTCTCATTCTTCTAAATCTAAAAAAATCCTAACACGATGGAACTCCAACTTTCAACAAGGAATAAATAACTTTTACCCCGAAGAATTATTGAAAAATCGGGGCATTATTCGCTATTGTTTTGGGAATCTGATAAAAATATGCAAAAATGATATATATCTTAAACGGGAGGAGCACTATGGGAAAAGCAGTCAAGACAGCATCCATTCTTATGGCGGCCGCTATGGCAGTTTCTTTCGCCAGCGCATGCGGCAAAAAGCCCGAGCCGACTAACGTCCCCTCCATAATCAACACTGCCAATACGGGTGATGCGCCTTCAATGGCAAAGGATCCCGATCTGGGCAAATATCTTATTGAGCTCACGGTATATGAGCCCGGCACCAAAGAGAAGAACGAGAGATGGGAGCAGCATTACCGCATAGGAACAGACTGCACTCTTGAGATGTACGGCATTTTCAACGGCAAGATCTACAGGGGCAAGAAGATAGGTCTGACCAACCTCGAATATAAGAACATCTACGAACTGGTCAAGGCAAACCCTCTGGAGAGCCAGGAGGTTTCCGTTTACATGAACAATCGGGACGGATGGGTCAGGAATCTGATCTCATACGACAAAGAAGACAAGGTAAAAACGAAGATCGGCGGGACCATGGCAAGCGGAGAGGCTTTTGACAGGATCTGCGAGCTTATCTTAAGCTTCCCTAACGAAGGCGAGAAGGCCGAATTCATAAACAACGTCCAGACCGCGGTCAACAAGGATTATTACGTCGGATAAACATGCCTGGCAGCAGTGACAGACCCCGGATCAAGCATATACCCGTTTATACTAAGACAGCCGGAAGGCAGGTCTTAAAGAGCAGCATTGGCAAGGGTATCGTAAGATCGGGCGGAAGAGCCACCGCGCGCGTGGGCGCAAGGAGTGCAAGAGTCCTGGCCAACGTTTTGAGATCAGGCTCGCGCATGTATTCAGTCACCATCTTAAGGAGCCTCATGAGAGCCCTGATGGCGAATGTCATTACCGCCGTCATCACGCTGGCATTATTCACGCTTTACGATGTAATTATCTGGCTTCGCAAAGAGCGGACCGGACGTCAGCTGCTGGTCAATCTCATAAGCAACATCTGGGTCATCACATGGGGAACGATCGCGTTCTTTCTGTGGGAACTGGCCGCGAAATCCCTTTTGGGCGATACCGGTCTTTTAGCTGAGATCGGCGGCTTCATCACCGGCTTCATCGTATCGATATTAGCCTGCCTCGTCATGGGGAGATTATTCGACAAGGTCTCATCCAGATACTACATGAGCGACAGCGAGCGCATGCTCGAGATATTAGGTGTGGAATATGAGCGTGTCAGAGCAGAAAATAATATGGACCACGATCAGTCAAGAAAGCTCCTCGAAGAGATAGAGAAAGTGGTCACTCCCAAGACGATAAAACAGATGATAAGATCCGGCGATCCCGAAAAATATGCGACAGACCTGATAGAACCGATTATAATGGTATCCGTCAGGGAGGTCTCAGATGTCTGAAGAAACGACTCGGGTCAGGAAAGAGAACAAGTTTGTTGAGCTGTTCGGATCGTTTGGTCTGCCAAGGCTCATAGCCGTCTTTTTCTTTTTCGCCGGCATAGACGTCATCCTCTTGAGGAAATCCGGCACCGAGGCTGCGGTAAGCTGGCAGGCCTTCATCGAGGCGATACCCGTATATGTTCTGATTATCAGGACCGTTATCACTTTCGCAATCCTCACCATCGCAAGATTCCTTCTCAGAAAGACCAAGACTCCCGATCTTTTGGATTCGTCCGCACTGTTCGTGTCGAGCGTTTTCTTTGCCTGCTCGGTATTGTTTAAGAGCGAGGATTTCTATCTCGGATTGGGTGTTTTCGCTGTCTGCACTGTCTTTGCAGCTTACGCGTCATCAAGAACTGATACGTCTTCTTTAGAAAAACTCCCTTCAGTGGCAGCTGTCCTTATCGTTGCAGTGATCACCGTTGCCGTTACCGCGTTCGTCTGCATCGTCTCATACTGCAGGCACATGACGTATAACACCGCATGCTTCGACATGGGGATCTTCACCCAGATGTACCATCAGATGAAGCTGGATTTCACGGCCAACACGACCTGCGAAAGAGATTATCTTCTCTCACATCTCAGCATCCACGCTTCGTTCATCCTTTACCTGCTCCTGCCCGTTTACGCGCTGTTCCCTAGTGCAATAACGCTCGTGATCTCACAGGCCATCCTCTGTTTCTCAGGCGTGATCCCGGTCGTTCTCATCGCCAGGAAGCACGGATTCAAAGGCCTTTTCATAGTATTCGCATCTTGCATCTACATCTTCAACAGCGGCCTCATCTCGCCCTGTTTCTTCCACTTTCACGAGAACTGCTTCCTCGCTCCCATCCTGATGTGGCTTATCTACGCCGTTGATTCTAGAAAGACCGTCCTGATCTACATCCTGTCGGTCCTCACCTGCATGGTCAAAGAAGACGCTCCGCTCTACATAATCTGCATCGGACTGTTCCTTTTCGCCGACGAAAAGAGTAAAAAGAGATTCCACGGCCTGATCCTCGCAGCACTCTCACTCGTCTATTTCGTGATCATAATGAAAATACTCGGAACCACCGGAAGCGCGGACATGATGATGGAACAGCGCTTCTCAAATCTGGTCTTCGGAAACAATACGGGCTTTACCGGAATGGTAACGAACATCCTGACAAACCCTTCGTATTTCTTCAGCCTGTTCTTCTCCGAGACTGCTCTGAAGTTCTTCCTGCAGATGATGCTCCCGCTACTCTTCCTGCCTTTCGTGACAACGAAGATCCACCGTCATTTCCTGCTCCTGCCGTTCGTCATCATGAACCTGGTCATCGGATCGGGCTACCACTATGCCGCTGATCTCGGATATCACTACACTTTCGGAACGGCTTGCCTGCTGATCTACATGGCGCTGATCAACACCGCTGATCTGAAGGAAGATACGCGCAGAACGGTGATCTCTGCAGCCGCGGCCGCAGCCATCATAACAGCCGCTCCGCTTCTGACTTACAACATCAACCACATTGAGGAATACTCAAAGAACAAAGTCCACTATCAGAACATCGAAACCTGCCTGACTTCGATCCCTGCTGATGCATGCGTCATTGCAGACACCAACTATCTCCCGCACGTCGCATCGCGAAAAGAGATATATCTCCTGAGCGAGGAGGACTTCTCCACCGCAAACGGAAAAGTCCTCAGCATCAAGGACATCAACAAGTATGATTACTTTGTTTTAAATGAGAAAGACGGCAATACACAAGGCGCCGTCGCGATCTTGGAATCCAACGGATTCACGCGTTTCGCCGAGAGCGAAGGCTGTGTCGTCATCTACAAAAAAGGTACTTAATCAGCCGCGCGTTCGATGATAATGACCGCCAGTTCCGGTCCGTCATTGAACCTCAGCGGTGCTATTCCGTTGCCAATTCCGCGGCTTACGTACATAGCCGTACGGCCTTCATAATAAAGGCCTGAAGTATATTTCGGGAACAGTCCCTGCGAAGGCGAGAAAAGTGGTCCTATGAACGGTAGCCTAACCTGGCCGCCGTGCGCGTGTCCCGTAAGGACGAGGTCAAGATCGTTCTCCGAATATGTCTTTATGAGCTCGGGCCTGTGGCTCAGGAGGATCTTTACCTTACCTTCTTCAACGTTTGCGAATGCCTGCTTGATCTCGCGGTCCACGATCGCCACATCAGGGTTGTACCAATCGAATGCGGGATCCGCTATTCCTCCGATCACGATGTAGTCATCGTCATCGAAGATCGTGACGCTCTCATTTTGGAGCACATCGACACCCGCTTCGGTCATGCGTCTGACGAGTTCTATATATTTTTCGGGGACGCCCGATTCATGGTTGCCTGAGACATAGTAAACCGGAGCGATCTTTACCGCCCGGCTGATGAACATCATGGCATTGTCAACGTCTGCCGTGTTGCGGTCGATCAGGTCACCCGTAACGACGATGATATCAGGCTCACACGCCTTTATCTTATCCATCAGGACCGACTGGTTTATTCCGTATACGTTGTTATGAAGGTCAGACACCTGAACTATCCTGAAATCGTTAAAGGATTCGGGAAGGTCATCGATCTGCACTCTCGTGTAAGTCGTATGGATGGTGACGTTATCTATGCAGATCATTATGAACAGCACCAGAATGACTGCCTTCACCAGACGGCGGTAAATATGTCTCTTCTTGTTTATTAACTTCATCTTTCAATTATCAGACCACCCGCGCATTCCGCGCTGATGGTCTGATGCTTTCCTGCTTAGTTTTCTTTACCCGCCCGGGATCACGGATGCTCGTTGAGCTTTGCGATGATCTCAGGGAGTTCCTTGTCGACGACGTCATTGTCGAGCTGGCATGTGCCTGCGTTTGCGTGACCGCCGCCGCCATAGCAGAAGCAGAGCTCACCGATATCCACGGTGCCTGCCTTGTTGACGATAGACTTGCCGATCATGACTGCCGTGTTCTGCTTCTTGAAGCCCCACGCTACGTGAACGCTCATCTCCACTTCAGGCCACATTGCGTAGACCATGAAACGGTTGCCCGTGTAGATGATGTCGAGAGGTCTGAGGTCGATGACGGCGACCTTGCCCTCGATCCTTACGATGTCCTTGAGCTGCTGCTTGAAGAGTTCCTGCTGCTCGAAATACATATCTACTCGCTCTTTGACGTCAGGGAGAGCGAGCACTTCATCGATGTTGTGATCTACGCAGTAGCTGATGAGCTCCATCATGAGATCGTAGTTGGAGATCCTGAAGTTGTGGAAACGGCCGAGACCGGTCCTTGCGTCCATGAGAAAGTCCATGAGGACCCAGCCTGTCGGGTTGAGGATCTCATCGATAGTGAAGTCAGCGGAATCGCCCTTGTCGACTGCCTCGAGGATCTCCTCGGTAACGGTCTTGAACCTGTCAGATCCGCCGTAGAATTCATAAACTACTCTGGCCGCAGACTTTGCGCCTGCAACGCATACGAACTTCTCACCGAAATCATCCTCGTCAGTTCTGATGAGCTCTGTCTCGTGATGGTCGAAAGCGAGACCTACCCTCGGATCGAAGGGGAGGTTTGTCGTTATGTCATTCTCGGTAATCTCAACTTTACCGTCCTGGACATCCTTCGGATGAACGAACTTGATGTCGTCGATCATGTCGAGTTCTCTAAGGAGCATGGCGCAAACCAGGCCATCGAAATCACTTCTCGTAACAAGACGCATCTTCTTGTTTTCCATATATGAAACCTCCCAATTAATAAATTAAAACTGACAATATCTTATCACACTCGGGAGTAACTTTTCGGGGTGTTACAAATAGTTAATCAATAGTTTTATAAATTAAAAAACCCCGCGGTTACCCGCGGGGCAAAAGGAGGTCCTAAGCTTATTTCAGCTTTGCATTTCCGAATACTGAAGGGTTCTGATATCCGTTTCCGGTATCGTCAGCCCAGCTCAAAGTTCCCGTTCTGGAGCCTGCCGAAGTAGCATCGTTGACCTGGAGTTCAAGTCCGATGACGGTCTTTCCTGCCTCAGGAGTGATGTCTGTCCACTTGAACGCTGCCTCGACGAGATAGCCGCCGTCCGTAAGCTTAACGGCGGACTTCATGTTCTCAGCCTTGCACTTTTCGCCGTTGAAGCTCAGCTTGTTCTTGTAGTTGATCCTGTACTGCTTGTCGTCAGGCTGATAGGATTCAGGCTTCTTGTGATCCTCGTCGATGAAGACCTCGATGGAATCCTGCTGCCATTCATCGCTGCTCTTGTCGTTCAGGTCGCTGTCCTTAACGTCCATCAGGACATAGAGGTTATCCTTGTCCCAGAGGAGCCTTGCTTCGCATGTGACCGCAACGCTCTGGACAACGATCGTAAGCTTGACTACTTCCGCGTTCTTCCACGCCTCATCGATCTCGCCGTCAACGCTGATGGTGCCCTGAGCGATCTCGATCGTAGGTCTCTTGAGAGCTTCCACGGGTTCGATCTTGGTGAGATCTACGAATGCCCAGTATGTGAGCTTTGCCTGATAGTTACCGTCGAAAAGAAGCGGATATACCTTCATCTTGCCGTCAGAAGCGCCGCCTACGTTGTTTGCGTCCTGGAGCCAGGAGTTGGTATCGATTACGCCCCAGACAGTGATTCCGGAGAAATTAATGCCGCTCTTCTTAAGGTTCTTCGCTGTCTCATAAAGACGCGCATAGTAATCACCTTCGCGGTTGAGCTCGTCAGCAAGCTTTGCCTCTGAACCGTCAAATGTGGCAGACGGCTTGAGGTCGAGCTCGGTGAGCATGACCTTGTCTACGGCCTTTGCATAATCCCTGACTGCTTCCTCAAACTGGGTTACGGAAGGAGCGTTTACTGAGTAGTGGCCCTGCATTCCGAAGCCGGAGATCCTTGTGCCTTCAGCGGCCTTAACGTCGTTGATGAGCTGGATGATTCCCGCGCGCTTCTTGCCGTCGCACTCGTTATAGTCGTTGTAGTAGAGCTCCACTGAAGCAGGCGCGTACTTGTTCGCAAACTTGAATGCGTTGATGATGTACTCATTGCTGCCGTATACTTTCCACCAGCTGGACTTGGAGCCGTGTGTATCATCTGAGAGACTATCTCCGCCCTGCTCAGCGTCCGTACGGTATGATCCGGTAGCATCGCTGATGGCTTCATTTACTACGTCAAAGCCATAGAAGAGATCCTTGTACTTGCTCTGGTCGCCTGTGTAGTAAGTCAGAACTGTCTTGATATACCACTCAAGACGCTTGTTCATCTCATCCTTGGAAACATAATCCTTGGTCTTGTCATAGCCTTCGTGGAAGAACCATTCGGGAGTTTGGGAATGCCAAACAAGAACATGTCCCCTGACACGGATCTTATGGTCGGGGTTCTTGCTGTTCCACTCAACGATCTTGTCGAGGATCGGATCCGTTCTTGAATGATCGAGAGTGGGAACGTCGATCTGCTCGCCGTTTAATTCTTCCTTGTGAATGCTTCCTGCTTTGGGTGCTGCATTGTTGTAGCCGAACATGCAGTCAGGCTTGAGCTCGTTTTCGAGCGTGACTGCGTTAAAGTGCTTTGTCACGAGCTGCATAACCTTCGGATCACTGTAAGTGCTGTTGCCGAAACATGTTCCGACGATAGCGTCCTCGCCGAGTCCGTCAGCGCTTGCAACCGACTTGCAAAGATCCGGAATGTCGGTCTGGACCGCGTCGGGTGCCGCTGATACAGATGATGCAGCCGGTGTTCCTGCTTTGCAGCCACTGGCAAATACCATCGCGAGACTCATTCCCAACGCGAAGATCTTCTCGAGATTTTTCTTCATAATGCCTCCAATCGAATATTGATCACCCTGCCCGCTGTAAGGCAGAATCCTCTATATTAGATTTTAATTGAAAGAAGAAATAAATAGACCGACAAACTCTATCAGTTTGCAGGAGTTTTTTCATCTTCGTCATCTACGACGCGCTTGCCTATCCACTTGCGGCGGCGCCAGTGGCTGAGGACGATGAGTCCTCTGATGCATTCATCTGAAGCAGTGCCTGCAAAGATACCTGCAACACCGAATCCCAGGACGACTCCGTAGACGTAGCCTCCGACGGCTCCTAACAGCCACATGGTGATAAGGCCGACGATGAGCGGATAGATATAATCTCCGGCAGCCTTGAGACTGCTTACGACTGTCATGTTAAGGCATCTTCCGATCTCGACAAAGATGTCGACTGCCATTATCAGAAACCCTATCTTTATTATGTTCTCATTAGCAGTGAAGATCCTGAGCGTAAACGGCGATAAGATCCAGTTGGTGGCTGCGATCATGACGGTGAACGGAAGTGTGAGCTTCAGTGTTTTGAACACTCTCTTGTATGCCGCTTCTTCCTTGCCCGCTCCGACGAGGTGACCTGTGATTATCTGGGTGGCCATTGCGCTCGCGTTTGAAAAGACCATCGAAAACGAGATCAGCGAATTGCAGAAAACACGCGCGTTTACCGAGTCGTCGCCCATTGTGTTTACGAAAGAAAGCAGCACGAGCTGGTACATGCTGTAGGCGAAGTTTTCGCCTGCGGAAGGCAGTCCTATCTTTATCATTTTCGCGAGGAGCTTGCCCGGGAAAGGCTTCAGATACTTAAAGCCGAACTTGCCGATCTTCTTTTTGTAGAAGAACATTACCGCGAATATAAGCGCGATGACCCTTGCGGTAACAGTTGAGATTCCGACGCCTGCAACACCAAGGTTCAAGTGTTTCAAAGGTCCGTATAAGAAAAGATAATTACCGCCGATGTTTATCAGATTGATGACTATCGAAATGTAAAAGCCGATCTTCGTATATCCGTTGCAACGGAGGATCTGGAGCATTACGTTGTAGCCTGCCTGCAGGAAGAGGCCTCCGCCGACGATGTCAAGATAAGTGCCCGCATCGGGGAGCATCTGGGGAGATACGTTCAGGAATGACGTGATGATGCCCTTTCCAAGGACAAGGAATGCCGAAAGGACGATTCCGAACACCATGTTCACGATGAAAGCGAGTGTATAGATCTTATTCATCTCGCCGTATTTTTTCGCACCGAGATACTGCGCAACTACAACGGATATTGCGGTTGCGATGATGTTGAACATGATTATGAAGAGGAACATGACCTGATTGGCATTGCCTACTGCCCCGACGGAATTCTCGTTATAGTGGCTCAGCATAAGAGTGTCCATGTTGTTAAGGAGGATGTTCAGGAGCAGCTCCAGGAACATCGGTCCCGCGATCACGAACAGTGAAGTCTTTTCATCTATTACCCGGGTACCCCCGGAATTCTTTGCCATGTGTTCTCCTCCGAATCATACGAGATTATACACTCAGAGGCTGTATTTAATAGCAAATAATGTAAAATCCCCCAATAAAATAAAAACATTGGGGGATTTTGTTATGTTCTTTATTTGACCGGTCTCAGAACTTCTGGATGATTATCTTCATCGTGGACTCTGCGTCCTGAAGGATGTATCTCATTACGTCTTCGGGGATCGCGATGCATCCGCCGGTATAAGGCTTAACGCCCATGCAGTGGATGAATACCGCGGAACCCTTGCCGTACTCGTTGTTGGGGTTGTAATCGGTCTCAAGTCCGTAATTGTACTCGGGGCTGTAGTAGTACATCTGCTCGCCTTCCGTGCACTTGTGGCCTGTTACCTTTGCATCTATGATGCGGTTGTAGTACTTCTCACAGCCGCATGCATATGTGTCGGGCGTGATCTTGGTGAACAGCATCTTTGTGCCGGGATTGCTCTTGATGCCGAATGCTCCCCTAACGCCGAAAACACCGAGAGGTGTCTTTGTGTCACCTTCCTTGGTCTTTCCGGGACCGTTAAGTCCGATGTAAGCGTCGCACTCGCGGGCGATCTTCCATGTTACGTTTCCGTCTTCGGTGGTCTCTTTGACGAGATACTGCGCAAATCCCTTTGTTCCCTCATCGCAGCGGATGAAAAGGATCTGCTTTACGGTGCTGTCCTGACGGAACTTGAAGAGTTCCTCGCGGACATCGAAATCCTGTCCCGGAAGCTTCTCATCTTCAGGCGCTTTCGTAGTCTCAACGGTTGTTTCAACAACTGTCGTGGTCTCGGAAGATACTGTGACCTCCGTCTCTGAAGCCGTTTCAGAAACTGACGTTGATATCACCGTAGGTTCATTTACTGACGGAATGGGAAATCTGCAGCCTGCCGCTGCGATAGCTGCGGTCATTAATGCTGCAAGTGCCATGACTTTGATCTTCTTCATTCTTAACTCCTTAACTCTCTGTCCGAACGTTAACGCGTGCCGCCGGCATAGCCGTCATGTTCGTGTATTACCTGTTTTGCCTCATACATCTTCTTGTCTGCACGCTCGAAAACATCCTTGAACGAATGGTCTTTCTCCTTATCGTATACCGCGCTTCCGACTGCGAAGGATACACGGTCGAGAACATTCTCATGCTCCTCGTTCTCCTGATCCAGCAGTTCCTTGAGCGTTCCGAGCATCTCGTCCATTCTTGCGTACTCAACTACGGAAGGGATGACTACGAACTCATCTCCGCCGATCCTGAATACGGTACTCAAAGGGAACGCCTTGCAGAGGAGCCTCGATGCCTTCCTGAGAACGTCGTCTCCGGCCTGATGTCCGAGGTTGTCGTTGATGATCTTAAGGTAGTTCAGGTCGCACATTATTACCGCGAATTCAGCTGTTCCGGACTTGATCTGCTCATCGATGTATCCGACCGTATCCTCATATGCCGTCTTGTTCTTGACGTTGGTCAGGGAGTCGACATATGCCAGGTTTCTCATCGTGAGCAGGTCGTCTTCCTGCTGCTTCATCGTCTGGGCATTCTTTTCGAGCCTCTGCTCCTGTACCCTGATCCTTGCCTTGATGTCTTCCGATCTTGCACGGATGTTGTCTATCGCGATCCTGAATGCCCTCGAGAGTTCTCCGACCTCGTTGTCTTTCTCGGGAGGCAGAACGACATCGTAGTCGCCTTCGCTGATCTCGTTAGCAGCGGACGTAAGGTCTCTCAAAGGGCCCGTGAAACGGTTGGCCATCAAAGCCGCGATGGCCGCAAGGATGATCGTCATGCCGACGCTGATATAGATCATGATCCTTATCGCGCGGTCCCTTGAACTGAAGACGCTTGCGTAGCTGTCGCAGAGAACGATCTTCATTCCGTTTCTGAGGGTAATGAAAGCCATCGCGCGGTCGTCGCCCTGGAATTCATAACGGATCAGTTCTTCTCCGGTTGCGGGCTTACCCATCAGCTCGGCATTTTCGGTCAAATGGTCATCTTCATCGTTGTGCAGATGATCCTTTCCCAGATCGTCAAGATGATAGTGGGCGCTTCCGTCCGCTTCCTTAAGATACATATAGCCGCTCGACTGGTATTTGAACGAGTCTACCCATTTGAGAAGTCTGGTAAAACTGATGTCTAATCCGATGATCGCGACCGGTTTATCACCGATGAAGATCGGCTCGACGTAAGAGATCATGTGATCGTTCGCGCTTGCGTCATAATAGGGCTTGGTCCATCCGGCCTTCTTGTTCCTTATCGGCCCGTAGTACCAGTAATCAGCGACGGGATCTTCTTCGATCTCTTTCTGGGTAAAAGGATACGTAACGAATTTGCCTTCAGCATTCCTGGTGTAGTAGACACCTTCCTCGCGGTCGGTAACGCCGGTAACGTCAAGCGTGTAATGAATGTAAGCACCCTGTATGAATTTGTTGTGCTCGGTCATGAAACGGATGAGATCATCCGCGTCTTTTACGATCGAATCCCTCAGCTTGCCGTCTTCGGAGATGGTCTTAACGTCGGGGATCTTGTTTGTTGTCCACCTGGCAAGTGAACCGACTGCGTCTTCTACTCTGACAAATTCCGTATTAAGGTCATCGCCGCGTTCCTCGCAGAAAAGGTTCATCTGAGACGCGGCATTCTCGGTCAGGATCCTGTTCGTCAGGATTCCGCTTATCGCCACCAATGTCAGAGCAAGCAAAAAAGCTCCGATGACAACCAGGAGCATCATTTTTGTGCTTAAAGACGAAAAGAACGCCTTAGATTTCTTCATCCTTCCAGTTCCATACAATAGATTCGATATAAATCACCCTTATGTATATATTATAAACTCAAAAAAACATAATAAAAGCCCCGAACGTCATTTGACATCCGGGGCTGAAAACGAAATCACAAAGAATGAAAAGAAATTACTCTACGTTGGGAATTGTTGCAAAGCCCTTCTCGAGGTCCTCATCAGTAGGGATGAGATCAGACATCTTACCGTCGTGATATGCCTGATATGCCGTCATGTCGAAGTAACCGGTACCTGTGAGGTTGAAGAGGATCGTCTTTGCTTCGCCTGTCTCCTTGCACTTGAGAGCCTCATCGATCGCAGCGCGGATGGCGTGTGAAGACTCAGGCGCAGGAAGGATGGTCTCTGTTCTTGCGAAAAGTGTTGCAGCCTCGAAAACCTTTGTCTGCTCGACTGCGACAGCTCTCATGTAACCGTCGTGATAGAGCTGTGAAACGATCGGGGACATGCCGTGATATCTCAGACCGCCTGCGTGTGAAGGTGAAGGCATGAACTCTGAACCGAGTGTGTACATCTTGCCGAGCGGGCAGACGTGACCGGTGTCGCAGAAGTCGTATGCGAATCTTCCCCTTGTAAGTGAAGGGCATGAAGCAGGCTCAACGGCGATGATCTCAGGATCCTTTTTGCCTGTGAGCTTGTCTCTCATGAATGCTGACATGATTCCGCCCAGGTTGGATCCGCCGCCTGCGCAGCCGATTACGATGTCAGGATACTCTCCTGCTTTCTCCATCTGGATGTAAGCCTCTTCGCCGATGATGGACTGGTGGAGAAGTACCTGGTTAAGAACGGAACCCAGTACGTATCTGCTGTTGGGAGTATGTGTAGCCTTCTCGACAGCCTCGGAGATTGCGCATCCGAGAGATCCGCCCGTTCCGGGGAACTTAGCGAGGATCTGTCTTCCCACTTCCGTCGTATCGGAAGGTGAAGGGATGATGTCAGCTCCGAATGACTGGATGACTGACTTTCTGAAAGGCTTCTGCTCGTAGGAGCACTTAACCATGTAAACGGTGAGCGGGATATGGAAGAATGCGCTTGCCATGGCAAGAGCTGTTCCCCACTGGCCTGCACCGGTCTCAGTCGTGATGGAATCAAGACCCTGCTTCTTTGCGTAGTAGACCTGCGCTGCTGCAGAGTTGAGCTTGTGGGATCCGGAGGTGTTGTTACCCTCGAATTTGTAGTAGATGTGAGCGGGTGTACCGAGCTCCTTTTCGAGCTGGTAAGCACGGATCAAAGGTGAAGGTCTGAAGATCTTGTAGAACTCAAGAACTTCCTCAGGAATGTCAATGTAGCGTGTGTCGTTGTCCAGTTCCTGCTTGCAGAGCTCTTCGCAGAAGATGGGTGACATCTGTTCAACCGTAAGAGGCTCATGCGTGCCGGGGTGGATCAACGGTGCGGGCTTGATCTTCATATCCGCACGGACGTTATACCACTGCTTAGGCATCTCATCTTCCGTCAGAAAAATTCTCTTTGCTTTGTCTGCCATAGTCGGCTCCTTTCATCTTGGCGGCAAGATGTTGGCCTGCCGGAAAGCATGGTGTTCGATATTTACTTTCCGTCGCAATAAAAAAGTCCCGTGTCAAACGACACAGGACAGAATATACTGCGGTACCACCTGTTTTGACTGCCGGGTTCTATGAGGTTGGCAGTCCACTCTGGTTCACGTTCCAACAAACGTGCTCTGCGGATAACGGGGGAGCTCCCGTCGGGCCATTTCCTGCCCGCCCGTCTTCGGATCCATTCTCCGGCGCCTCAGATCCGCAATCCCACCATCTGCGGCTCTCTCGTTCTTCAGCGTTCTCCGGGTACTATTTCCGGGTCATTCGGTTTAACAAAACAAATATAACCCGTGCCAACAGCACTGTCAATATGTTTTGGCGGTGTCAGATGCTCTCCTTGGCTTTCTCGAGCACTTCGATCACGCGGTCACACCAGCGGTCGAATTCAGGGTCTTCCTCGCGGCACTCCGGATGGTCAAGAACGTACTTGAGTGCGATCCTGACGCCTTTATGGAACGGGACCGTCGTCTTCATGTCAGGAGCAAGGCGCTTGAGCTTGCTGTTATCGAAAACAACGGAAACAGACTTGTCTCCCGTAAGGCTTCCCTCAAAATCGAAGCCGTACTTGTCGCCTACGGCAGACAGATATTCGGATGAAACATAGTAAGGATTGAGCGTTACGCCCAAAGCATCAGCGATGGTCTGATATATCTGGTTCCATGTGAGAACCTCATCGCCCGTGATCTGGAAAGCCTCGCCTATCGCGTGGCGGTTGCCGATGAGAGCGGTGAATCCGACTGCAAAATCCTCGTTAAAGGTCAGGTGCCAGAGAGAAGATCCGTCGCCCTGAATGATGACGGACTTGCCGTCCATCATGCGCTTGATGACCTGCCAGAAGCCCTTCTTGCCGTGGACTCCGAGCGGGATGTGCTTCTCGTCATAGGTGTGGCTCGGTCTTACGATGGTTACGGGGAAGCCTTCTTCCCTGTACTTCTTCATGAGGAATTCCTCGCAGGCGATCTTGTCTCTGGAGTACTGCCAGTGGGGATTTGCGAGCGCGGTTCCCTCGGTGATCACGTAGCTTGCCGCAGGCTTGTGGTAAGCGGAAGCAGAGCTGATGTAGATGTACTGCCTCGTCTTTTCCTTGAACAGCCTGTAGTCACGCTCGACCTGCTCAGGGACGAATCCGATAAACTCACAGACTGTATCAAAGGTATAGTCTTTGATCGCTTCAGCGACCGCAGCCTCATCGTTCACGTCAACGGTGATCTGATGTACTCCTTCGGGAGCCGGGTTGTTGCCGCGGTTCAAGAGCCATACTTCATAAGCTTTGTCAGAAACAAGTCTCCTGACGATCGCGCTGCTGATCTGTCCTGTTCCGCCGATAAATAATACCTTCATACTACTTGGCTCCTTGCATTTTTCTTAAGGATAAAACGAACGCCCGCGCGATGTAAACCTGATATAAGACATTCCACCGATTTTTCACACTTTTTCACGAAATATGTATTTTCATAAGTTTTGGGGTACACTTGTACAGTTATGATCTACATCTTAAGACACGGAAAAACCGAATGGAATAAACTCAAAAAGCTGCAGGGCCGCACTGACATTCCCCTTTGCGATGAGGGACGTGTCATGGCCCGTGAAGCAGCGGAAGAATACGCCGGTGTTCATTTCGACGTATGTTATTGTTCGCCTCTGATAAGGGCGAGAGAGACCGCTGAGATAATCCTCAAAGACAGGAATGTTCCGATCATAATCGATGACAGGCTCAAGGAAATGGCTTTCGGCAAATATGAAGGCATCGAACGGAGCTTTGACATCCCCGACTGCCCCATCAACGTTCTTTTCAATGCTCCCGAAAAATACGAAGCTCCCGCCGATGCCGGCGAGAGCCTTGATGAACTTTTCGCAAGGGTGAAAGACTTTATCGATGAGGTCATAATGCCCCTTCAAGAGGCAGGCAAAGACGTTCTCATAGTGGGACACGGAGCTCTCAACTCCTGCATGCTCACACAGGCAAAAGGCCTTCCCCGCAAGGATTTCTGGAGCCACGGAATCGTCCAGTGCAAACTGATGCCGCTCTTTTAACCCTGAAGATCAAACGTTTTTCGAGTAAAACTCTGTAAAAACATTCCCGGAAACCTTAGCGAGAAATTCTTTTACTTACGCACAATGTTTTTTATCCACATTCCCGATCTTACGAAGAAGAATGCGATAAGGCACTTGATGACCTCAAGTCCGTTAACGATCGCAAGCATCCACGAAACGCTGAGATTGGTATAACGGCTCATGAAGAATGCCGCGGATACCGCGATCGCCCATGTGTAGATACTGTCGAAAAGCACTGTGATGAGCGTGTTTCCGCCTGATCTTATGATGAAATACGAGGCGTGCGTATACGCTACGAAAGGCATCGTGCATGCAGCGATCAGAATGAATCCAGAAGCAAGGGATTTGATCTGGTCAGACGTATTGTAGAGCATCGGGAAAAACGGCGAGATGGCAGCCATTAACATCGCAAAGAACACGCCACAGGCGACGGTGAACCAACGCATCTGATCTGCTTTCTGCTTTGCTTCGGAGAGTTCTCCTGAACCGAGAATGTGTCCCATCATGATGCCGACTGCCTCTCCCATTGCAAGGAAAGACACGCCCATCAGGTTCCATATGGTCGACTGTATGTTCATTGCCGCAACCGCATCCAGACTTCTGTACGAATAACTCTGATTGATGACGGTCATTCCGAGTGACCACATGGTCTCGTTGAACATCAGAGGCAGTGACTTAAGGATAAATTTTCCGACCAGTCCTGCGGGTACCGTAAAGTTCCTGAAAGCGCCCTTGATAAAAGGAAACATCTTGGAATGCTTTCCCGTATAAACGATCAGGATCGTAAGTTCAACAAATCTCGAGATAACGGTCGCAATGGCGGCACCGTCTGCACCCAGAGCCGGAAGACCCAGCTTTCCGTAGATCAAAAGCCAGTTGCCGACAAGGTTTACGAAGATCGCGCAAAGCGAAGCGTACATGGGAACCTTGGTGGATCCGAGATCGCGGAGCGTGCCCGCATATGCCTGCGTGATCCCGATCGGGATAAGGCTTATGAGGATTATGCGCATGTAGCTGATGCCGATCTTCAGTGTCTCGGCAGCGTCAGCAGGATCGCCCTCTCCCAAAAGGAAAAGGTTGATGAGAGTAGGTGCGAGCATCGCGAATACGAATACGCAAACAGCCGCGATTATCGTGTTGAATACGAGCTTGAAGCGGAATGTGTAACGTATGCCTTCGTTGTCGTCCATTCCCTTGTACTGAGCGGTAAAGATTCCCGCACCGGCCGTGGCACCGAAAATGACAAGGTAGAAGACGAAGATCAGCTGGTTTGCGATGGCAACGCCTGAAAGCGAGTTCGTACCAACCCTTCCGATCATAAGATTGTCAAGAAGGTTAACAAAGTTGGAGATTCCGTTCTGAACCATCATGGGGATGGCTATCAGAAGGAGCTTCCTTATGTATGATCTGTCGTTCTTACTTTTCGTCATTTTTTGCTTTCTTATATAGAGTCAGTTCGAGAATTGTATCAAATGCAAAATTATTAAACAACTGCCATTCAAAACAAAAAGCGGGGCCGCCGGGTCCCGCTTCATCAGCATTCTCGGTAAGGCTTACTCGATATTCTGTCCGCAGGATTCGCAGAACTTATTGCCGGGATTATTCGCACCGCCGCAGTATCTGCAGTAACGCACGCCGGAAGCCGCTGCCGGAACGGGTTGGGCCTGTGCAGGTACAAACGGCTGGACTGGCTGTGCCATCATGGGCTGGGGCGCAGACCGGACCATATTGGGATCATATGTGTATGCAGGCTGCTGCAAGGGGATCTGAGCGGTATTCGGATTGGTATAAACGGGCATGCCGTTATTTCCGTAGTACGGACCCGCAACCTTTGTGGCACTAGGATCTACATAGTTGCCCTGAGGTCCGAACTTTGCGCAAAGGAATGATATGAGTCCTCCCAAAGCCGCGCAGGGAAGAGCAACGAACATTACCGTGGCCAAATTGTTCTCAGTTCCGAAGATCAGTATTCCGATAATGGCTCCGATGGTCTCAAATACCACCCAGAGGATTATCGTCAAAGCAATGAATCCGCCGGGTCTCTGGCCTCTGGCGATGGCATTTTTCCTGTTAAGCATGCAAAGAGAAAACACTGCGAAAGCCTCAAGCATAGATCACCTCTCCTTTACGTGGTCCTTGTAATAATCGTCCTTATCTTTGTACATCAGTTTATCGATGACCACAACAAGATCCTGTGAATCTTCCTTGCTGAAATCGAAAACCTTTCCTCCGACGGCCGCTGCGAGCTTATATGGTTTTCCCGATCTATCGTTATAATCTTCCACCGCTTTCATCGTCTTTTCCTTATAAAGACCGATGTCGGACTCCTGCGACTTGAGCATCAGTACCACGAACTCGTCGCCCGCGAACCTGATCACCGTTCCCACAGAACCGAATACGTCGTTAAGGATCCCCGCGAAAGCGATCAGTGCCTGGTCACCTTCCTCGTGCGAATAGTCGTCGTTGATCTTTTTGAAGCCGTTAAGATCGAGCATGTATGCGACGATCTTGTCCTTTTTCCTCTGCTGCAATCTCTTAAGTTCCCTGTCGAGTTCAAATCTGTTATAGACACCGGTAAGCTTGTCGATGTAGATGCACTCGTTCTGGAGCGAGATGACCACACCCGCAAACGACACCGCGAAGCACGCGGGCAGAAGCGATATTCCGTAGATCATGCTCTGAAGTAACGTGCCGAGGAATATCGGCAAAAGGAACTCGACTACCGGGAAATACCTGAGAGCCGGGTTCTTGATCTTGCTGATAATGTAATAGACACAGCCGTAGATAAGGAGTCCGAATCCCGCTATGACATAGAACATGTAGAGCGGTCCTCTGTGGTAAGCATTGTTCGTATCGATCTCGAAAACGAGCGGATGAAATGCATTTGCCACCAGAAGCACCATCTCCACGATGACTATGAGCCAGAACACCGTAAAGTGGCGCAGCGTAGCCTTGCTGTCTATGTGCTTTACGATCATGTGAACAAGGAACACGCCGACTATAACGTTGTATATGTACAGATATGTATTTCCGGCGCAGAGCAGACAGTGGAAGAACATGTATCCTGCTCCGATCCTGCCGTCGCAGTAAGCAACGACCTGATCGACAAAGCAGTTAAATACTGAAACGATGAGCATGCGGAGCATGATCCGGCTTTCTTCCTTGCGTCCGGGCAGATTCCATCCTCTCGTGACCAGTATGACCAGGAGGATGGCAACGCCGATGAAATCGGCGACCAGTATTGCATGAAGATTAATAACGGGCGTAAATAGTGTATTCATAAGAATGAATTATACTATCTACGCCCGAAAATTAAAGAACAGAATTATTACGGAAGATACTTGCCCGATGCGAGATAGAGCGCGTACCAGTCGTGGTGTGAAAGCTTCACTTCGCTTGCCTTGCAGATGTCCTCGACGTGAGCGGGATTCATCGTTCCGATTATCGCCTGCATCTTTGCAGGGTGGCGGAGTATCCAAGCGATGGCGACCGCAGCCTTTGAGGCGTTCTCTCTTTCGCCGATCTCTGCAAGTGCTTTGTTAAGCTCCGGGAAATCGGGATTGTCGATGAAGGATCCGCCGAACATGCCGAACTGCAGAGGTGACCATGCCTGTATCGTGATGTCGTTGAGCCTGCAGTAATCAAGAGCGTGACCGTCCCTGTTGACCGAGAACTCAGTCTGCTTATTGTTCATGTAGAGCGCCTGATCGATAAGCTGGGACTGCTCGAGTGAGAGCTGTACCTGGTTGATGACAAGGGGTTGTCTTACGTATTTCTTCAGGAGTTCGATCTGCATCGGAACCAGGTTGCTCACACCAAAGAAACGGACCTTTCCGGCCTTCTCGAGAATGTCGAAAGCTTCAGCGACTTCCTCGGGATCGTAGATGACGTCAGGCCTATGGAGAAGGAGCGTATCGAGGTATTCGATGTTAAGTCTTCGAAGGCTGTCATCAACGCTTGCAAGGATGTTCTCCTTCGACCAGTCGAACTCATTCCTGTCAAAGCAGAGTCCGCACTTGCTCTGGATATAGATGTCCTCCCTTTTCAGTCCGGTAAGAGGAAATGCTTCGGCAAACTTGGATTCGGCAGCGCCGTTCTCACCGTAGCATGTGGCGTGATCGAAAAAATTGATCCCGCAGTCATAGCCTGTCCTGATGACCTTTGCCGCATCCTCTTTGGAAAGTCCGGGCATTCTCATGCAGCCCTGGATTATTGACGATACGTTTTGAGGACCGTTAACTATATTTATAGTCTTCATTACTTGAGAGTCTCCTTTAATCTTTTGGCGAATTCCCTTGCAGCCTTAAGGTCATCCTCATTAGGTCTGCCTTTGTTCATTCCCTTGAACTCGCCCTTGCAGTGGAATTCCTCATCAAGGACCGGAATGCCTACGGTGTTTGCGACCTTCCTGACCTTCTTGTATGTTGAGTTCATCATTGCCGCCGTGCCGAAATTAACGATCTTTCCGACCTTGTCCTTGCTGAGGGAAGATACGAAAGACGCAACTTCCGGAGCGATCGAGAAAGCATAGTACGAGTTTCCGAGAAGGAGCACGTCGACTTCTTCATCTATTGGTGTGGTGATGGGCATCGCATCGACTCCGATCTCTTCTGCGATTGCCTCTGCCAGGCGCTTTGTATTGCCCGTCTGAGTATAGTATCTGACTGCGAATCTCATTCAACTTCTCCTCTTTTACTTTGCAAGCAGCTTTTCGATGCTTTCCGCCATCGTCTCAGGCTTTGTCTTTGATGCAACTCTTTCAACGACATTACCTTCCTTATTGATAAGGAACTTTGCGAAGTTCCATTCGATCCTTCCGGGTTTCTGCTCCTTAAGGTAAACATATAAAGGATCTGCATCCTTGTCGTTGACCTTGATCTTTCCGAAACGGGGGAATTTCGTGTTGAATCTCAGTGTGCAGAAGCTGTCGATCTCTTCAACCGTTCCGGGAGCCTGTGCAAGGAACTGGTTGCACGGAAAATCGAGGATCTCAAATCCCTGGTCGTGATACTTCTCATAAAGAGCTTCGAGTGCGTCGTACTGAGGAGTCAGTCCGCACTTCGTCGCGGTGTTGACGATCAGGAGGACCTTGCCCTTATATTCGGACAGAGATACATCATTGCCCTTCTTGTCTTTAACGGTAAAATCGTAAACGCTCATGTCATTACCTCCGAAATCACAGCAGTGCCTTGATGCACTCTTCAACCTTCTTCATGTCAGCCGTGGGCTCAAATCTTGCAACAACGTTGCCTGCCCTGTCGACTACGAACTTCGTGAAGTTCCACTTGATGTCAGGCTTCTTGTCCCACTCGGGATCAGCCTGTGAGAACATCTGCTCGAGGAGTGCCTTGAGCTCATGCTCATCGAATCCTGCAAAGCCCTTCTCGGACTTGAGATATGTGTAAAGGGGAAGCTCGTTTTCTCCGTTGACGTCAGCCTTCTTCATCTGAGGGAATGTCGTGTTGTAATGGAGTGTGCAGAATTCATGGATCTCGTCATCAGATCCGGGAGCCTGTCCGCCGAACTGGTTGCAGGGAATGTCAAGGATCTCAAGACCCTGATCGTGATAGTCCCTGTAGAGCTGCTCGATGGGTTCATACTGGGGAGTGAAGCCGCAGCCAGTTGCAGTGTTAACGATAAGGATTACCTTTCCCTTTAATTCTGAAAGCTTGAGCATCTCACCTGTGCGTGTCTTTAATTCGTAATCGTAGATCATGTTCTGTGCCTCCTTTTCGGCTTTAGTTCTTTCTTTTGCATTGAGCATTTTCCATGTTCGCGAGCGCCTTGTAAGTTAATTCGTAAAGCGTCTTGAACTCTTCCGGTGTGAGCCCCACGCATCCGGCGATGCAGGGCGGGATCTTGACGGCTTCTTCCTTCAGTTCTTCACCTTTCTTCGTGATCCTGACTATCAGGAGCCTTTCGTCTTCGGGATCCCTCTCCTTTGTTACATAACCGGATCTTTCGAGTCTCTTGAGAACGGGTGTGAGGGTTCCGTAATCGAGATGGAGCTTGCACGCAAGGTCTCTGGATGAGACGCTCTCATGCTCCCACATCACCATCATTACGATGTACTGGGTGTATGTGAGACCCAGCTTTTTAAGATAAGGATTGTACTGGTTGACCAGTTCCTTCGAGCAAGCGTAAAGAGGAAAGCAAACCTGATTATCCAGCTTAAGGGAATCGTATTTTTTCGAATCCTTCATACCGTCCGTCACCTTTCGTTTACTTTTGCAAAATTTACTTTTGCTAAATTAATTATCCTATGGAGACAGAGGTATGTCAACCGGAAAATGATATGTTTCTGGCATGTGGAGTGCTTTTATGTCAGATTTCAGACATCACTTTGTGTCTTTATGTGCTGTATCTTCGCAAGGCACGTTAAGGAGCCTGAATTCGTTGATCATGAGATCGGTTTCCCTCTCATCTCTCAGGCCTATCCACAAAAATGCTCCGTTATTGAGCGTGATCTTAAGCCTGAATATTGTGAGTTCCGTTCCCTGAACCTTCTGCGTAAAACTGTCCTTGTTAATATGAGATATATCCTCAACGTTCAATACCTCACAAAGGCTTTTCGCGAAGATGACGAGATAATCCCTTCCGAGTACAGTCAGACCGTCTTTGAGAGTGAAGTGGGAGCCCATCATGAAATCCGCGTTGAGACGGACGGGATCTGCACCGTTTCTTTCTATCGCCTTGCGGAAATCCTGTTCGCTCGAATACGAGAATTCTTTTCTTCCCGCCAAAACAAAAGCCAATGCTATGCACAATACGCCCACCGCGATGCTAATCCTTACGTCGATGTGCATCTGGCCAGACATCTTTATCAGGATGGCGATGACAAGAAGGAAGCAGCAGACCAGTATCGCTATCACCCTGGTCGAATAGTTCCTTTTTCTGTAGAGTCTTATGACTTCATACATGTCCTTGCCGGGAAGTTTCTTGTGTATGGCGGCTTCCCTTTTGACATCGTAATCGGTCTTCGGGTCATCCTGTTTTCTCGGTTTGACCCTCTTATTGTAGAAATCACAGGAAGTAAGGATCGCCGTACCGAAACAGAGAGCCGTGAGAAGAAACGAGACCGTTCCGTAGATCATCTTCTCGCGAACAGTGGACTTATCAACAATATCAAGGCACAGGACGATGCCGACTCCGGCGAACATCACCATGCCTAAAATGCAGATCGCAAGGACCTTTATGAATTGTTTGGTTTCTTTGCTCATAGAGATAGTATACGACATCACTTACCGGATTCGAACTTCTCTGTGGCCTCCTTCATGATGCTGATGATGGGAAGATGCTGAGGGCAAACGCCTTCACACTGTCCGCAGCCGATGCACTGTGATGCTTTTCCGTTGCCGTCTCTCTCGACGAGGCCGCCATAGAAGAAGTTTGGTCTGATATCGCCAGGAAACTTGCGCTTTGTGTTGACCGCGCTGATAACGTCGGGGATGGCGATCTTCATCGGGCACCCTTCCACGCAGTATCTGCACGCGGTGCATCCGACGAGTTCGATCCTGAACATGACTTCCTTGACCTTCTCGATGGCTTCCTTTTCCTCATCGGAAAGCGGCTCGAAATCCTTAAATGTGTTCATGTTGTCTTCAAGCTGCTCCTGTGTGGACATGCCGCTTAAGATCGTCGTAACTCCGGGAAGGCTTCCTACATAACGGAACGCCCATGAAGCTATCGATTTGTCGGGACGTACGCCCTTAAGGATGGCTTGGCATTCCTCATCGTGATTTGCGAGCTTGCCCCCTTGCAGGGCTCCATGACGATTATCGGGATGTTCCTATCGGCGAGGATATTATAAAGTTCACCTGAGTGAACGATCTTGTTGTCCCAGTCAGCATAGTTGAGCTGGATCTGGACGAACTCGATCTCGGGGTGCTTATCCAATACCTTTACGAGAAGTTCGGGTGTGCCGTGATAAGAGAAACCCAGGTGCTTTATCTTGCCCTCTTCCCTTTTCTTCATGCCCCAGTTGAAGCAGTCATACTTCTCGTAAGTATCGTAGTTATTTCCGTCTTCGATGCTGTGAAGGAGGTAGAAATCGAAAAAATCAACGCCGCATCTTTCAAGCTGCTCAATGAAGATCTTGTCCCTGTCTTCATATGAATGGATGCACCATGCGGGAAGCTTTGTTGCGAGCGTAAAAGAATCCCTGGGATATCTCTTTACGATGGCTTCCTTGACGGCTTTCTCGGAGTTGCCGCCGTGATAAACATATGCCGTGTCGAAATACGTGAATCCGGCATTGATATAGCCGTCAACCATTTTACAGACCTTATCAATATCGATCTTACCGTCAGTCTCCGGCAGTCTCATAAGACCGAATCCGATCTTGGGCATCTTTGAAAGATCAATGCTCATTTCAGCACCTCCCTAAGTACTTGTTCAGATGCCCGAATTATATCAAAGGGATTTTATTGCACCGTATCTGATTATGTTGTTATTTTTAGAAAATCGGGGCAGAATTAGTATTCGTCCATGAAGCTGTGGGAGACGCCGTCCTTCGTGTATGAAATGACGTTATCCAGATTGACGTTTTCCATACTGCTCATTATGTTCGCTTCCACATCGGGATTGGTCTTTTTCAGTTCATTAATGAGCTCTTTTGTCTCTTTGCGTTTTGAAGAGAACTCTTCGTTCCTGTCATCCGTAACGCTGCATGCACAGTCAGCAAACTCAAGTCCGTATCTGTCACGCCAGACTTCGATGTCTTCTTCCCTTATGAGATACATCGGCCGGATAAGTTCCATTCCCTCGTAATTCCTGCTCTTCAGCTTGGGCATCATGGTCTCAACATGTCCGCTCCAGAGCATGCTCATAAGCGTTGTTTCTATGACATCATCGTAGTGGTGGCCCAAAGCGATCTTATTGCAGCCAAGTTCTTTTGCTTTCTGATACAAAACGCCGCGCCTCATCCTTGCACACAGGAAACAGGGCTTTTTTCCGCTTTCCGATACCGCATCGAAAAGCTTTGTCTCAAATATCGTAACCGGAATATTCAGGAGCCCGGCGTTGTCTTCTATCTGAGATCTGACCTCTTTCCGGTAGCCCGGATCCATGACCAAAAACGTCAGTTCAAAAGGAAACTTATCCTGGCGCTTCAGTTCCTGGAAAAGCTTTGCCATTAGCATGGAATCCTTGCCGCCCGAGATGCATACCGCGATCTTGTCTCCGGGCGCTAGCATTTCATACTTTCTTATTGCTTTGGTAAATCTTGAAAAAAGTCTGTCGTGAAGATCGTGATCTTTCCTGAGATCGTTTTCAATCGTGAGAGCATCCATGACGAGCTCACTTTGTCTTCATCAGGTCTGAGACCTTTACGCTTTCAAGGTATTCATTGATGCGGTCGTTCAGGCCCTTCCATACGGGAAGCGTTCTGCAGTCCTCAATGCGGTCGCATGCAACCGCGTTATCCTCAAGGCAAGCAACAGGCGCGATGTCACCTTCGGTAAGCTTTAAGACCTCAGCAACCGATATCTCTTCCGGCTTCTTGGTAAGACGGTATCCGCCACCCTTGCCGTGAACGCCTTCAACCAGTTTGCCTGATACAAGTTCAGGTAAGATGCGTTCAAGATACTTAAGTGAGATGCCCTGCCGCCTGGCCACCTCATGCATCGGGATGAGTCCGTCAGCCGAGTTTTCCGCAAGGTCGATTATTACGCGAAGAGCATAGCGCCCTCTTGTCGATATCATCATGTTCCAATACCATCCTTACAGCAAATCTTGCCACAAAGCAGGCATAAACTCAAATCTTACGGTCAGTTGCAGCCTTCGCCGCAGTGAGCGCAGTGTGCTTCATCCGGGAACTCATTCTTGTCGTATTCGATTCCGTTCTTATCGAAATAGTCTTTCAGAGCTAGCTTGATCGCTTCCTCAGCCAATACTGAACAGTGAAGCTTGTGTGCAGGAAGTCCGTCTAATGCCTCCGTTACGGCTTTGTTTGTAAGAGCTGCAGCCTCATTGATGGGCTTTCCCTTTATAAGCTCAGTTGCCATTGAGCTTGATGCGATCGCGCTTCCGCAGCCGAATGTCTCAAACTTAACGTCCGTGATGATGTCATTATCGATCTTCAGGTAGATCTTCATGATGTCTCCGCAGACCGGATTTCCTGCTTCACCTACTCCGTCAGCATCTTCGATGACGCCTACGTTTCTCGGGTTCCTGAAATGATCCATTACTTTTTCACTATATAATGCCATATTGATCCTCCTGTCTTATTCTGCGAAAACGTGTGTGCGCTTGCCGTTTACAAGGTCGCGCCAGAACGGTGACATGTTCCTTAAGTAAGTGACCACATCCGTTACTGCTTCGATCATGTAAGTGATGTCTTCTTCTGTTGTTTCTTCATTGATGGAAAGCCTGAGCGATCCGTGAGCGACCTCGTGAGGCCTGCCGATCGCAAGAAGCACATGGCTCGGATCAAGTGAACCTGATGTGCATGCGCTGCCCGAAGATGCGCAGATACCCTTGTCATCGAGGAGCAGAAGGAGCGATTCGCCTTCGATGCCTTCAAAGCAGAAGTTAACATTGCCCGGAAGACGGTTTGTCCTGTCGCCGTTAAGCTCGCCGTAGGGGATCTTATCAAGGCCTTCGATAAGGCGTTCTCTCAGCTTGATGAGCTTTGTGGAATTAGCGTCAAGATTTGCCACAGCCTCTTCTAAAGCGGCTGCCATGCCCATGATCGCGGGAATGTTCTCGGTTCCTGCTCTCTTGCCTCTTTCCTGTGCACCGCCGTTAATGACGTTATCCAATATGATGCCTTTCTTTGCATAAAGAACGCCGATACCCTTGGGGCCGTGGAACTTGTGCGCTGAAAGCGAGAGCATGTCGATATTCTGTTCCTTTACATTAACATGCAGATGTCCTGCAGCCTGTACTGCATCGGTATGGAAGAGTACCTGCTTTTCCCTGCAGATCTTTCCGATCTCCGCTATCGGCTGGATCGTACCTATCTCGTTGTTTGCGAACATGATGGTTACAAGGCATGTGTCTTCGCGTATCGCGTCTGCAACCTGCTCGGGTGTCACGATACCATTGCTGTGAACGTCGAGAAGAGTGATCTCAAAACCCTGCTTCTTCAGCTTTTCGAGCGTATGAAGAACTGCGTGATGTTCGAATGCAGTTGAGATGATGTGCTTCTTACCCTTCTTCTCGCCCTGTCTTGCAGCAGAGAAGATCGCCTGGTTGTCAGCTTCGCTTCCGCCGGACGTGAAGATTATCTCCCTTGGCTCGCATCCCAATACAGATGCTATCCTAGCCCTTGCATCCTCCAGTGCTTCTTTTGCATCCTGGCCGAACGAATAAAGACTTGAAGGATTACCATATATCTTATCCATATAAGGGAGCATTGCTTCGATCGCAGTACGGCTCATTTTTGTCGTTGCCGCATTATCAGCGTATATCATTTTTTCCTCCTGTTTAAAACGGAATACCGTTGATTTATCCTATTTCCTACCGTTTTGGTTGGTAAATACTATGATACGCGCAGAAGCCGTAAAGTCAAGGCATAAAAAAAAATTCGGATCAGGGGTTGACATCATTTTCGATGTCGTGTATATTACCCACTAAACAGGTAGGCGATAGCCGAGGAAAGGAGGAGCAACTCAATGTCAAAGTATTATCAGACTTCCATGGAGATGTGTGAGATGGGCAGCATGTGCATGATGCCTTGTTGTAGCATGACAGAAATCAAGTGCTTCTCTTGTCACTATCTCGAACAGGATACGCGAATGTGAATCCGGAACCGAAAATAAAAAGACGATGAGAAGGGGCACGCAGAAGGTCCCTTTTTTAATGCAAAATTCAGAGATCAAAAAACAAAAAATAAAAACCAAAAGCAAATCAAAGGAGAAAACAACTATGAGCAACAACAATTATAAATTCGAAACACTTCAGCTTCACGTAGGCCAGGAACAGCCGGATCCCGCGAGCGACGCAAGAGCAGTACCGATCTACGCAACGACATCTTATGTATTCCGCAACTCAGCACACGCTGAAGCACGTTTTGGTCTTGCAGACGCAGGCAACATCTACGGCAGACTTACAAACTCAACACAGGGAGTTTTCGAGGACAGGATCGCAGCGCTTGAAGGCGGCGTTGCAGGACTTGCAGTAGCATCCGGTGCAGCAGCTATCACATACGTTATTGAAGCTCTCGCAGTCAAGGGCGAGCACATCGTAGCACAGAAGACGATCTACGGCGGTTCCGAGAACCTTCTCGCACACACACTTCCCCTTTATGGTATCGAGACAACATTCGTCAACATCCATGATCTGGACGAAGTAAAGGCTGCAATCAGACCTAACACAAAGGCTCTCTACATTGAGACACTCGGCAACCCTTCATCTGACATCCCGGACATTGAAGCACTTGCTAAGATCGCTCACGAGGCAGGCATCCCGCTCGTTATCGACAACACATTCGGCACACCTTACCTCATCAGACCCATCGAGTACGGTGCAGACATCGTAGTCCACTCCGCAACAAAGTTCATCGGCGGTCACGGAACCACATTGGGCGGCGTTATCGTTGATTCCGGCAAGTTCGACTGGGCCAAGTCAGGCAAGTATCCCTGGATCTCCGAACCCAACCCCAGCTATCACGGCGTTAAGTTCACAGAGGCAGCAGGCCCTGCAGCATTTGCAGTTTACATCAGAGCCATCCTGCTCCGTGACACCGGTTCTTCCATCTCACCTTTCGCTGCATTCCTGCTCCTCCAGGGCACAGAGACACTTTCTCTCCGCGTAGAGCGTCACATCGAGAACACCAATAAGGTTCTTGAATACCTTAAGAATCATCCGAAGGTAGAGAAGGTCTTCCACCCTGCTCTTGAAGATCACCCCGATCACGAAGTATATAAGAAGTACTTCCCCAACGGCGGCGGTTCCATCTTTACGTTCAACGTTAAGGGCGGCAAGAAGGAAGCATTCGACTTCATCGATCACCTCGAGATCTTCTCACTCCTCGCTAACGTTGCTGACGTTAAGAGCCTTGTAATCCACCCCGCAAGCACGACACACTCACAGCTTTCCGAGGAAGAGCTCAACGATGTAGGCATCTATCAGAACACGATCCGTCTCTCCATCGGTACAGAGCACATCGATGACATCATCGCTGACCTCGAAAAGGGCTTCGCAGCCATCTGAACATAACGGTAATTAACTGTTATCATTAATACATAATAATATGAAGGAGAATCACCATGACTAAGATCTACACCTCAGCCGATCAGCTTATCGGAAAGACACCGCTTCTTGAGCTCACACACATCGAAAAGGAATTGAACCTTGATGCAAAGCTCGTTGCAAAGCTTGAATACTTCAATCCCGCAGGAAGCGTTAAGGACCGTATCGCAAAGGCTATCATCGAGGACGCTGAAGCATCCGGAAGACTTAAGGAAGGCAGCGTCATCATCGAGCCTACGAGCGGCAACACCGGTATCGGTCTTGCATCCGTAGCAGCGGCAAAAGGTTACAGACTGATCATCACAATGCCTGAGACGATGAGCGTTGAGAGAAGACAGCTCATCAAGGCATATGGCGCAGAACTCGTTCTCACAGAGGGCGCAAAGGGCATGAAGGGTGCTATCGCCAAGGCCGAGGAGCTCCAGGCCGAGATCCCGAACAGCATCATTGCCGGCCAGTTCGTTAACCCTGCAAATCCTAAAGCACATAAAGAAACGACAGGTCCCGAAATCTGGGAAGACACAGCCGGCGAAGTTGACATCTTCGTCGGCGGCGTAGGCACAGGCGGAACAGTTACGGGTGTCGGTGAATTCCTCAAGTCGAAAAAGTCATCCGTAAAGGTAGTCGCAGTCGAGCCCGCTGACTCTCCCGTTCTGAGTAAGGGCACTGCAGGTGCACATAAGATCCAGGGTATCGGCGCCGGCTTCGTACCTGAAGTCCTCAACACAGGCATCTATGACGAGGTCATCCCCGTATCAAATGATGATGCATTCGCAACAGGCAAGCTCTTAGGTCATAGTGAAGGCGTACTCGTAGGAATCTCTTCCGGCGCGGCTCTCTGGGCGGCGATCGAGCTCGCAAAGCGTCCCGAGAACAAGGGCAAGACTATCGTAGCGCTCCTCCCCGATACGGGAGACCGTTACCTCTCAACTCCTCTTTTCCAGGATTAAATAAGCATAAAAGCCAATTGGATTTCCAACATAAAGGACCCTTGAAGAAGCTCACTTCAAGGGTCCTTTTATGTAATTGAACGATCATCTGAGTTTATTCACATCCGTGGCGTAGCACCATCTGCCGCCCGTGAACTTTCCGAAGATGTATTTGGATGACGCAGACTCACACATGATGAGCATCTTCCCGTCTACGAAGATTATCTCCTCTGCCATCGGCGGAGCATCAAACGATGCTGTCTGTGTGGAACTGTCGAGAGCATAGACCGGCATGGAAATATCGGATCCGGCTTTGTACGATACCGGCTCGGAACCGGATATGTCATAGCATCTGATCTTGGATCTTGCCGCTCCGTAGGACTGGGATATCCAGATCTTTCCGTCCTTTACCGCCATACCCTGAACGAGCCCGGGCATCGAATATATCTCGGAAGGGTTCCTTGATATACCGAAAATCGAATCTTCGTCAGCACTGAACTTATATGTCACGGCAAGCGCACGGTTCTCTTCTCCTGCCGGTGTCCTGATCCAGTGCGATTCATCCGTCATGTAATTCGGATCTCTGTAAAACTCACCGACGATCATGCGGTCATCAGTAAAGCAGATCCATGCGACATTGACCTTGTCACCTGAAAACTGCGTCGGAAAACTTCCGGCCTTCTTAACGACAGTTCCGCTTTCCGCGGAAAGGACATCACTTAACTCGTAAACATTTATGAGCGCATCCTCATCGCCTGCCACGAAAAGATATTTGCCGTTCGCGGCAAGACCGCCCGCATGCGGTCTGATGGCTTTGCCGTTCTCATCTCCCATGATGATGTAGCCGTTATCTTTCCCGCTCTTTCCGTCAATCCTGTAAACGCGTGAAGGAGAACCGTTCTTCTGATATCCGCATACAAGGTATGTATCGTATGTTTCAACATAGTCGAGTCCCTGAGGCACCATGTTATCCGTAAGACCCGGTATCTTAAAAGCTTTTTCGGATGCCTTGTAGTAAGCTCTCACAGGCAACATGAAATAGAGTCTTGCCGCTGCGATCACAAGAACAACAAGCGAGACAAGGACGGCAATTATCGTAATTACCGTCTTCTTAAACCTTGAACCGGACTTCTTCTCTGTCATATCAATACCAGTCTTTATGTCTCTTGATGTAGATGACCTTCATGATCTGGGCAAAGATCATGTAGACGACCATGAGGAGCGCGAGCCAGAGCATGTAGCTGACCGGCATCGCAGGCAGGTCAAACAGCGTGGATACACCCGTAAAGCCGATTATGAGCGTAACCGCAATGACAGCGAGTGTCGAAAGCGTCAGCTGGATCGATGCCCTGTCGTTGATGAACGGAAGCTTCGGTGTCCTGATCGTGTGGATTACCATCGTCTGTGAGATAACGCCGAACATGAACCAGCCGCACTGGAAGTAGCCCGCCATATCGGGATTGTTGTATCCGAATATGAACCACAATACGAGGAAGCACAGTACGTCAAGGACCGTACTCAGGAGTCCGAATGACACCATGAATCCCTTGATGCCGCCCAAGTCCCACTTCTTGGGCTTCTCGATGTACTTGGATTCAACGTGATCGAAAGGCATGCCGAGCTGTGCGAAGTCGTTTAAGAGGTTCTGCACGAGGATGTGTACGGGAAGCATCGGCAGGAACGGAAGGAAGATGCTCGCGATGAGTACCGAGAACATGTTTCCGAAGTTGCCGGAAACGGACATCTTAAGATACTTGGACATGTTCGCGAATGTGCTCCTGCCCTCTACAACGCCTTCATCAAGCACGTTGAGGTCCTTTTCGAGAAGGATGATGTCCGCGACTTCCTTTGCGATATCTACCGCATTATCTACCGAGATGCCGATATCTGCCTGCTTCAAAGGCAAGCTGTCGTTGATACCGTCACCCATGTATCCGACTATGTGACCCTTAGACTGGATCATCTTAACAACGCGCTGCTTCTGATAAGGAGAGAGCTTGGAGAAGATATCGCAGTTCTCGCATGCTTCCGCGAGCTGTTCGTCGCTCATCGCGTCGATCTTTGCACCGGTAAGTGTCATCTCCGTTCTGAAGCCGAGCCTTCCGCAGATGTTGATGGCAACGCCTTCGGAATCGCCTGTGAGGACGACCGTGCGGACGCCGTTCTTTCTC
Source organism: uncultured Clostridia bacterium (assembly GCA_946407705.1). Classification (GTDB taxonomy): domain Bacteria; phylum Bacillota; class Clostridia; order Saccharofermentanales; family Saccharofermentanaceae; genus Saccharofermentans. Next base: position 177,996 of record CAMJPC010000002.1, read on the forward strand.
AGAGCGTTGATCGCCGTTGCAGCAGATTCCTTCGGCGGATCGAGGAATCCGACGAATCCGATGAGGACCATGTCGCTCTCGTCTTCAACGCCGAAAACGTCAACGCCGTGAACGTTGTTCTTCTGTGCTACCGCGATGACGCGGATACCTTCAAGGTTGTTATCCTCAGCGAGCTTTTTGGCATTAGCCTTAAGCTCGTCCGTGATGTCTTTTACTTCGCCGTCTATCTCGATAAATGAGCAGATGGAAAGGATCTCCTCAACAGCGCCCTTCGTGATGAGCTGGCGCTTGCCGTTCTGGTCCTTTAACACGACGCTCATCCTGCGGCGCGAGAAATCGAACGGAATCTCGTCTTCCCTGACGTAAGCTTCTTTAAGGAAAGACAGTTCTTCCTTCTCGGCACGGCTGATGATCGCAACGTCCATGAGGTTCTTGAGACCCGTCTGGAAATAGCTGTTAAGGAAAGCGTGCCTTAAGATGCGCTTGTCCTCTCGGCCTAAAACGTCCATGTATTTCTCTAAGATGATTTCGTCCTGCGTCAGAGTTCCCGTCTTGTCCGTGCAGAAAACGTCCATCTCGCCGAACGTCTGGATGGCGCCCAGACGCTTAACGATGGTCTTCTTGCGGCTCATGTTGATGGCGCCTCTCGCAAGAGAAGAGTTCATGATGACGGGCAGCATCTCCGGCATGATGCCGACAGCGATGGTAATTCCGAACATGAGTGACTGGAGCCAGGAACCCTTGGTAATGAAGTTCGCGATAAAGATGACCGGAACAGTTATCAGCATGAACCTGATGAGGAGCTTGCTTACTGAATCGAGGTTCTTCTCGAATGCGCTCTTCTCCTCAAAGGAGTTAAGGCTCTTGGCCATGCTTCCGAAGTAGGTGTCTCCGCCTGTCGTGAGGATTATCGCCTTTGCAGAACCGGATACGATGTTGGATCCCATGAAGCCGATGTTCGCAAGGTCCGTGACACCGCAGTTTGTATCGGATGTCGTGAATTTCTCTACGGGATTACTCTCACCCGTCAGCTGCGACTGGTCGATGAAGAGATCCTTCGTCTCGATGAATCTTACGTCACCCGGGATCATGTCACCTGACGCGAGCTTGACTATGTCACCCGGAACCAGTTCTTCGATCTCGACTTCCATCTCAACGGCATTGCGGATGACGTCAAGCTTGTTGGTGATCATGCCCTGGAGCTTCTTGGCCGCGTTGTTGGATTTCTCTTCCTGAACGAACGATATCGTGGCAGAGATGATTATTACCGCAACGAGCATTATGAACGTGGCAAACGAAGGCTCGTCAGCCATTACGACATCGGTAACGAACGTGATAAGGGCGACTACGAGCAAAACGATATTGAACGGATTGATTATGGCATCCTTGATACGTACGGCAAGGCTCTTTTCTTTACCGAAATCGATTATGTTCTTTCCGTATTCCTCAAGGCGGTCATCTGCCTGGACAGGATCAAGTCCGTCTTCATCCGTTTGGTATCTTTCGAAAAGAGCTTTCTGCTCCAGTCCGCTTAACTCGAGCAAAGTCTTTTCGACTTCAGCCTGCTTTACGCCGTTCTCCCTTTTTTTCATATATCACCCTATAAAATAAATAACGGGAAAATTATAGCAAAATTCCCGTTACTTATGAATTATCACTGTGGTTACGTATCAGACCTTTAATACCCTGTGGACTACCTTGTCTTGACCCAATACGAATACCGATGTGTTGGGCTCGAAAAGATAATCAGGTCCGAGGTTCGCGTTCATCTTTCCGTTCTTGACCGTTCCAAGGATGTTGATCCCGTATTTCTTACGGATGTCGATCTCGACAACGCTCTTGCCGATCCACTCATTGGGAACAGCGAGCTCGAAGATGGCGAAATCACCTTCAAGCTGGATGTAATCGAGGATGCTGTCTGACGTGCACTTGATCGCGGTCCATGCTGCGAGCTGCTTCTCAGGATATACGACTTCGTCAGCGCCGTTCCTTAAGAGGATCTTCTCCTGTGTTCCCTTGGAGGCTCTCGCGATAACCTTTTTCGCGCCGAGCTCCTTAAGAAGGAACGCAGTCTCGAGTGAGTTCTGGAAGTTGTCTCCGATCGCCACGATGCATGCGTCGTAATTGTCAACACCGAGAGACTGCATGAACTCGGCATTTGTACTGTCACCGATCTGCGCATTGGTTACGAAAGGAAGAACCGAATTAACTCGGTTCTCATCGTGATCGACCGCCATTACCTCATGGTTCATGCTGTTGAGCTTCATGGCAATGTACTTGCCGAAACGTCCTAATCCGATCAATAAGATTGATTTCATGATCTCTTCTCCTTATCCTACCGTCAATTTTTCCTGGGGAAGCTTGGACATCGAGCTCTGTGTCGGCGTGACAGCCGAGAAGAGCAGCGTCAGGCCGCCCACTCTGCCTATGTACATGAGAATTATCAGTATTACGCGTGATACGATGCTGAGGTTCGGCGTGATGCCCAATGTGAGTCCCACGGTTCCGACAGCAGATGCAGTCTCGAACATGCAGGTCATCATGGGAAGACCTTCAACGGCCGTGATGATGACGCCGCCCGTAAGGAACAGGATCAGGTACATCGTAACTATCGCTATGGCGTTACGGAGAACGCTGTCAGCGATGCTCCTTCCTGAGAAGGATGTGTGCTCTTTGCGTCTGAACACCGAGAACGCCGTAAGGATAACGACTGCGAAAGTTGTGGTCTTCATACCGCCTGCGGTCGATCCCGGAGAGCCTCCGATCAGCATGAGAACGATCATGATGGAGATCCCGCCCGAATTGAGCTTTGTCAGATCGTATGTGTTAAAGCCGGCCGTTCTTGTCGTTACCGACTGGAAAAGCGAGTTGAATATCCTTGACTTGATGTCCATTCCCGCGAACTCGAGGAAGAAATAGACCGCTGGAAGAAGGATGAGAAACGCAGACGTGAGCAGAACGATCTTTGTCTGCATGCGGTATTTCCTGATGTGGAACTTGTTCGTCTTGATATCGTCCCAGACAAGGAATCCGATACCGCCGATGATGATCAGGAGCATGACGACGATATTGACCAGGGGATTATCCGAGAAACTCGTAAGAGACGAATACTTCTCCTTGACGCCCATCAGGTCAAAGCCCGCATTGCAGAAAGCGGATATCGAATGGAAGAATGAATACCAGATGCCTTTTCCGACACCGAATTCCTTGATGAATACGGGAGAAAGAAGCAGTGCGCCGGTAACCTCGATTATCGCCGAAGTCTTCAGGATGAATCCCGTGAGCTGTACGATGCCGCCCATCTGGTGGGCAGAGATCGCTTCCTGCATCGTGCTTCTCTGCATGAGACCGATCTTCTTGCCTGAAGCGACGGTGATCGCAACGGCGAAAGTAACGACGCCCATTCCTCCGATCTGGATCAGAAGAAGGATGACCGCCTGGCCGAAGCCGGACCAGTATGTTGCCGTGTCCTGAACTACCAGACCCGTAACGCATGTTGCGGAAGTCGCGGTAAAAACCGCGTCAACAAAGGTGGCACCCTTGCCGTCAGCGGTCGATATGGGCAGCATCAAAAGGAATGCTCCCAGCAGGATCGCTCCCAGGAATCCGAGAACGATTATCTGCGATGATGTAAGTTTTCTGGGCATACGCCCCATAATCTATTCCTCCGACGGAACTTTAAAAGTCCGTTTCTCTCCTGTGAAGTATACCACTAATCAGAGCCACTTCTTTCGTTTAAAGAAGACAAGGCTGACGATGACGATCAGTACGGATACTCCGATGACGATCGGATAAGCGATCGGAGACTGGAACTCCGGCATGTAGACGAAGTTCATTCCGTACCAGCCCGCGATGAGCGTGAGCGGCATGAAGATACTGGTAATGACCGTGAGGATGGTCATTATCTTGTTCTGCTTCAGGTCGATCTGCGCCTGGCTCAGGTCTCTGATCTGCGCAGTGTAATCCGAAAGCGAGGTCGTCATGTCGTAAAGAGTCCTGACGCGCTGGGCGACCAGGTGGAAGTATCTTTCGTTGTCTTCCTTGAAGAACTCGTTCTCGTTCTCTTCCAGTTCCTGGCTGAGATCCAGAAGCTGAGCGTAATGTATCCTGAGATCTCTGATCTGGCTCCTGATGTCGCTGAGTTCGATTATCGATTCCTCCGCCTCACCCTTCAGGATGTCGTCTTCCATTGCATCGAGCTTTATCTCGAACTTCTCGAGGATCTTATAGTCCCTGTGGATTATGCTCTCCAGAAAATCGTATAAGAACTTCTCAAGGCAGGGGTTGATGTATTTCTTGGTTTTAGCGATCCTCTCGATTATCTTTGACGCGAAGCCCTCATCGTCAATGAAGACGATACCCTTTTCGTCCAGAGCGAACGCGAAATTGTGGTAGACCTCGTTGATCTTGTCACGGCTCGGGATGCAGAATGTTCCGGTAAGTGAATCGATGTTCACCTCGCAGCCGGTATTTGAGATATCGTCAAGATTGATATCCCACTCGATACCCATGTCGAACTTGCGGTTGGAATTGATCCACTCCTCGGATCCGATGACGGCAACATACTGAAACGGGATATTGTCAAACGTTTCAGGCTCGAAAGGCTCGATCCTCTCCCCTATCTTGTAGTACATAAAGCTCTCCAGTCCGGTTACTCTTTATTAAATATAAAGAGTTTACCACAGAGGGCATTATCTGTTATCTGTTTTCTGTTTTTCGATCATCTGTGCCATCGAAAGGAAGTACTCAGGCTTCAAAATGGCCAGTCCCTGACCTTCATCACCGACTATGACGAGCTGGTCTCCCGCAGAAATATCAAATAACTTACGGGCCTTGGCAGGGATCACGATCTGGCCCTTGTCGCCGACCGTGACCAAACCGAACATGTGCTTTCCTTTCGGAGGCACTGCCATTCCCAGATTCTCATCAGGCTCAAAGTTTGCAAGATCATCCAGAGACACGCCGAAAAGCTCAGCCAGGAGCCTGCATTTCTCAAGATCGGGAACTGTCTCGCCCGATTCCCATTTTGCTATTGCCTGTCTGGAGACACCGGCTTTTGCGGCTACGTCTTCCTGCGTCAGCTGATTTATCTTCCGAAGATGGACCAGATTATCTTTGAACATTCTTTTTCTCCTTCTTTATGCCAAGCAGCGCCCAGCGGTAGAACGGGATCCTCGAGAAGATCTCATAGAGGCCGTAACCGAACACAAATCCTGCCGTCAAGCTGATGATATAGCAAAGAGGCGCAGGCAACAACATGGGCTTGGCGAAGATGAGTGCCATTGAAGAGATGCCGAGATAGTGGAAGACATAGAGTCCGAAGCTCCTCTTGCTCATCCAGGCGGTAAAGCGGTTGCTGACGTCGCCGAACTTTGCAAAGCCGGCGATCATGGCAAGCGAACCGAAATAGGAGCATGCAACATACAAAGGTCCCACGTTGACAGGCTTGTCCGCATAGTTCATTCCGCCCTTTACCCAGAAGTAAATGACCGTGAACGCGATGCATAAAGCTGCTCCCAGAGCCATGAAGACCACAGCGTATCTCTTCAGCTTTTCGATGACCTGATCGTTTGAGAATACATAGTATCCGATAAGGAAGAAAGCAAGATAGTAACCGAATCTGTAGACCTGGACTATGGGCGCGTTAAGTATCTGCGCAGCTCCCCACATCGGAAGAACGAGCAGGATAATGAGCCAGAGAGGCGTCTTTGCGCCAAGGTTCAGGAGACGGCCTTTCTCGATCTTGCGGATGAGTACCAGGATGAGGCTGTAGATCCACAGAAGATGGCAGAACCAGAGCACTCCGCTTCCCGAAGCGACCATTATAATGAATATGACGGGAGCCGGAACACCTGCTTTACCAAGTTCCGTGAACGCATCACCGAACGACATGCTGACATAACCCTGTATGACATGAAAAACAAGGACACCGATCGTCGAAGGGACCAGAAGCTTTCTCGTCCTGCTCCTTATGAATTCCTTCGCGGTATGCTTTTCGAGCACGATCCTTGAGCTGATCCCCGCAACGATGTACAGGACCGGCATGATCCACGGATAAACGAGATACATGAATGCATCGTAATGCTGGACATTCAGGCTTGTGATCTTTCCGACTCCGCCCAGTATCCCTTCCGCGTTGTACATGTAAAGAACGTGATAGAGTACGACCACTACGACCGTTACCCATCTGATGTTGTCCAAATAGTGTTTTCTCATACATATCCCACCTTTGCAATTATTCTTAACACAAGTCTAAATGCAAAGATATCAAGAGTCCACCAACCAAAGTTTACATTGTGGATGATTTTATGTTAGCTTTCGTTGCTAAGGCATCAGGCGATGCACTTTTTCGAAGTCGCATCGAAAACACGGTCTCCCTGGCCGCCGGAATAGTAAACGTATCCGATAAAGCACATGTGGCCGTTCTTGGCGACATACGGCTCAACGTATTTGTAAGTAGCCTTCTTCTTGTTTGCCTTGACGCACTTTGCTGCGGCAGCTGCAGGCGCGGAAGGTCCTCCTCCGAAGTTCTTGTATGTGGTCTTGACCCTTGAAAGGAATTTGCTGCTCGACCATCCTGCAAGCTTTACCACGGTCTTGTTCTTGACCTGCTTTCCGGACGCAACCGAGATGTTATAAGCCTTGTACCTGTGGAAATCCTTGCAGTCCGTGATGTGGACCAGGATCGAGACGAGCTTGCCGCTTATATGGTAAGAATACGTGATCTCACGCGCATTCGAGCCCTTGGTCGCATACTTGCTGAGATCGGACTTCATCTTCTTGTTGATCGATTCCGTATTCTTGTTCGAGATGGAGACCCTGGGGATCTTGTAAGGATGCTTGGATCCGCCTATCACGCTTGTCTTGTCGACTGCATTCAGCACCTTTACCACCGGCTTTTCGGTAGGCTTGGCATTATCTTTTCCGGAAGGCTTGATGACATAAGGCGTCGGGGTCGGCTTTCTGTCGATGTAGTCCCTGACATTCAGAGTCTCTTTGGTCCTGTAGTATGAATTGGATTCAACGGAATAACTCGTAACATAGGTCTTTCCGCTGTTACGGTCGATGTGATAACGGAGCAGCGCACCGGTGTGCGACTTGTACATTATCATGACCTTATTCTTGCTGCTCGAAGCTATTCCCCATGTGCAGGGATACTTACCTTCATCGAGGATCGCCTGAAGATTCTTGACCTTGAAATACAGATAGTTCGTAAATGCCGAAAGAGCTTCTTCGTCAGTAAGGGGCTTCGTCTCCGCCTCGGTCTCTGTTGTTGCGGATTCGCTCGGAACGGTCACAGAAGAAGCAGTAGTGGCAACGGTAGTCTCCGTTGTCTCACTCGTCTCAGTCTCCTGCTCGGGCTTTTTCGAGAAGATGTTCAAAGGGCAGGCACACAAAATGACAGCACAAAAGAGTACCGAAATCAGTATTCCAATACGCTTTATATCGTCTTTCACCCCAACTTTTACCCCTTATTCAAGAATAAAAAACAAAAATAATTATATATGCCGTTTTTGCTACTTTCAATCTTTTGGGGTGATTGCCTCTGTTTTAGGCCTTTTTTGGGGGCGAAAACTTCTCCCCCGAGCTCAAGCAGGATGCAGTGGACGGCAACTATACCAATAACGGGTAACGACAATTACAAAGGACACAGATCTTTTGATTCTGTGAATACGGTTAATCAAAAAAACTGATTAAAAGCCTCAAGAACCAGTGTTTATCCACATAGCGGGACGAACTGCGTTATCGGTGCGGATGACACCGTAACCGCGGTCGTGGATCAAGCCATCACGGTGGACACCTGTAACGTATCTGGAACCGTAGCCGGGTGAACGTAGCCACCACCGACAATTGCCATTATTATATTTATATGCACCTTTTGCATAACAGTAAGTGGTCCCCTTGCAATCCCGATCGCTATCCGAACTGAAATATTTGTTTGCCTCCGTGATACTCAGCAGAAATACCTGATCATTAGTGGCATTGCCCGGGTTTGTACTGTAACTGGGGTTTTTGTCAGCAGTGACTGTTACCAAGGGAATCTTGCCGCGCTCCTCTTCAGAAAACGCAGTATTAATGAATGTCCCATTTAGCCATTTACGCAGTGAACAGGTTTCCCATGTGACATTTTGGGTTTTTGTATTGTAAGGCTGACAGTCCAAAGCATATTTGCTAATTAAAAAAATACGGTCATTCTGACGATCTAGCACGATCCACTCGATATCCTCTTTCCCGTTTGAAGTATCGTTGTCTTGCTCATAGGAGCCGAAGATTACATGTGAACCTATTTCGGCTTTTGAAAGCAATTCTTTTTGGCTTTGCGATTTGCTGCTTTCTTGAGGTCCATTGGTGTTATTGGGATTCTGGCCTATATCTATCCACAAAGCGGGCCGAACTGCGTAATCGTCGCTGCTGTCAAAGTAACCATCGTAGCGGACATAACCGACATAGTGGACGAAGGCAGCGTAGTGAGAAAATTGACCGGGCGACCGCAGCCACCACCAGCAATTGCCATTGTCGGCCATATATGCACCTTTAGCATAACAGTAAGTAGTTCCTTGGCACGTCCTGGCACTATCCGAACTGAAATAATTGTTTGCCTCCGTGATACTCAGCAGAAATACCTGATCCGTAGTGGCATTGCCCAGGTTTGTACTGTAACTGGTGTTTTTGTCAGCGCTGACTGTTACCACAGAGATCTTGCCGCGCTCCTCTGAAGAAAATGCAGTGTTCAAAAATGTTTCGTTTAGCCACTTGCGAAGTGAGCAGGTTTCCCATGTGACTGTATCGAATGAATTATTGTACTTTTGGCAATCCAGAGCGTATTTGCTGATCACGAGAATATGGTCTCCCTCACGGGCAAGCACGATCCACTCGATATCCTCTTTCCCATTTGAAGTATCATTGTCTTGCTCATAGGAGCCAAATAATACATGTGAACCTATTTCGGCTTCTGAGAGCGATACTACTTTGGATTGTGTGTTACTGTTTTCTTGAGTTGGGCTTGGTTTAATCACAATCGTCCAAACGATTACAAACGCTATACATGCGATAATGATCAGTGAAATGATCACAACAGGTGCAAGATTTACCTCTTTTTTCTCTTTAGCGTTGCATTTACGTTCGATACTGTCAGTTTCACTCTTTGCCTTATTTTCCTCTATCTTCAAAAAGAGCTTTTCTGTTTTCTTAACAGGTTCAATCTCTTCAGGTTGCAGCTCTGCAAGTGCCTGTTCCTGAGGTATCGACCTGATGGGGTCTTCTTCGGATAATACTTCAACAGGATCGGGCTCTGGTAGAGGATTGGCAAAAATATCAGTTTTTTCAGGAAAGATTCCTTCATCAGCTAACGCCGCAAGCACTTCATCCTCAGGTTCCGACATTACCGGCTCTTCAGATACTACAATTTCAGGTTTAGATTCAGGCTTTGGGACATCTACAGGAGCCGGCTTTTCAGGCTCGACCGACTTAACAATAGATTCAGAAGCCGGGGTGCTGTCATGAACGTCTTGGTTTTTCCATCCAAGCATCTCATCAAAATAGCCAATTATCTTATCCGCTCTATTTTCGGATAAACCTGCATCCTCAGTTATTAAATCTTTAACACGCTTGTAGAAAACATCATTTGGCTTGCCGCCTTTACGGATCTGTGCCTCATAAACTTTTCCCAAACCGGCACGATAAGCCATTTCGATGCTGTTCGAGATCATTTCGGAATCAGGAACAAAGTCGCTGAGCGCTGACGTTATGTATCTGTGATCCTCGAATACTTTTTCATGTCCAAAATCATTATATATCTTACGGAGAGCACTTCCGGTATCAGTGATTTCAGGTTCCTTTACCAAAGGGCAAGCGCAATAACTGCAGAATTTGGCATCATCCAGATTCTCACGCCCACACTCAATACATTTCATTAACTGCTCTCCTAAAACTAACTGATGTCATTTCATTTTATATAATTCTTTACGTTAAAAGTCACTCCCGTACGCAAATCATAACCACCTATTGGATCGCGTTTTGTGACGTAAGTATCTCCCGTATTAAGGTCGATGTGAAACTTGTAAGCATCTCCGCCGACGGGGTGATAATAAACTACTAATACTTCATCCGTGCTTGAATCAATTCTCAATGTTCTGTTTTCTTCAGATTCATTAGATCTTACGTAGTTTTCAATTCCGCTATATGCCTGTGAACTGCTAATCGGTCCGGCTATGGTAGTTTGTTCAACGTTAGACGTTATGTGAACAAAAGCATCGGTCAGTATAACAGCGATAGAAGCAACAAAGATTACGGAAACAACAATTATGACAGGTATAATGACCTTCCATATGTTCCGTCTGGGCTTGGTTGCGGTCTTTATATAGGCATGTGCAGCTTGACTGTATGGCTTGGTAAGATTCTTGGGCGGAACTGCAGCCGCATTCTGAATTGTACCGAAAGAACCAACCTGTCCAGCAGGTTTGGGAGCGGGCTTTACAGGCGCAACGCGATTAACTGAAGCTACATTTGTTTTAGTAATAACAGGTTTAGGTGCTGTAACGTTGTTAGGAATAACTTGCGTATCCCATCCGAGCATCTCATCAAAGATCTGGATCAACTGCTTTGCTTTTTTCTCAGAGAAGCCGGCATCGTCAGTGATCAGCTTATTTACGCGGAGATAAAAACTTGCATCCGGCCGGATGCCGCTTTTAACTTGTGATTCATATAGTTTTCCTAATCCTGCGCGATAAGCATGTTCAATGCTCGAACATACCATTTCTGCATCGGGGATCATGTCATTCAAAGCAGATGTGATATACCTTGAATCCTCAAAGACCTTCTCATATCCGAAATCGTTATATATCTTTCGAAGAGCACTCCCGGTATCCGAAATCACTGATTGTTTTGCCATTCTAGCACCACAACGACCGCAAAACCTTGTGCCTTCTTTATTCTCATGGCCACACTCAGCACACTTCATTAACGAATTCCCTCAGAAACATTATTTAAAGAATAATTATCGGTTTTTATATCCATGTCAATTTGAATTATCAGATAGGTTCAACATGATCATTGCTATCAGACGCGCATCCGTCAGGCATCTGTCTCATATAGAAACAAACCTTCCCTTTGGAATTGACGCAAGGGATTGCGCTCTTCAACATTTTCTTGGTAGTAGCCTTTTTATAAAGCGATTTGTATGTTCCGATTCGCTTCAGAGTCTTTGCAATGGACTTCTTTGTTCTCGCTTCAAACTTCTTACTCGTGAGACCGAGCAATTTAAGCATTTGGCTTCTGGAAAGCTGTTTTCCGCTTGACCTTGAAACATTAAACACTTCGATTCTCGGATCAGACATACAGGGTTCCATATTAATGATGATCGAGATGTAATTCTTTCCAATGTAATAAGAATAAGACATACCGCCATACTTAAAACGGGATTTGCATTTGTTATAGATCGCATTGTTGATGGCGTTTGTGTTTACGCCCTCAATCGTTATTTTCGGAACCCGGTCAGTAACCTTATAGCCGAACTCATTCTTATAAGACTTCTTATAAGCATCAGTCACCTTAACCTTTCTGAGTATTTGAGGTCTGGGCGTAGGCGTTGGCGTGGAAGAGGTTTCCGTAGCAGTATCGGTTGCAGGTGTGCTTTCCGAACCGTTCATATAGTCTTTGACATTAAACGACACGCCGGTCTTCTCTTCCGGTTTGTCCGGATCGATATTGGGAAGATAACTCGTTTCATACGTTTCTCCCGTTGCACGGTTTATGTAGTACGTCATATGCGCACCCGTATATGACCTGAAGAAAACCACTGCTGTGTCGTGAGTAGACTTAGTCGAATCAAGTCCCCAATAACAAGTGGCGGGAGCTGTCTTAACGTCAGGATAGTTTTTCAGTATGTAGTTCTCAATTGCAGCTTCAGCCTGCTTATCCGTGATAACAGCAGAATCAACTGTGGTTTCCGAGGCAGAAGTAGTTGAAACGGTAGTCGTCATCGGATTCTTACTTTCTACGTCTTCTTTCTTGCTTGCAGACGTTTCAACACGGTAACTTGAATCATCAGCCTTTTTATTCACGATCAGCAAAACCACTGCCAATACTGCGCCGATGAGTAAAACGGCAGCACCGGCAGATATTCCGATTATTAATCCGATCGGTTTACGCTTGGGAGGTTGCTGCGGTTGCTGTTGTTGCCGGTATTGAGGTTGGGGTGCGGCTTGAGAAACTGGAGCAAATGCTCCTGACGAACCTTCGACGGTTTTTCCGCAATAACCGCAAAATGTATCAGAATCATCGATTTTCTTACCGCAATAAGGGCAAAAATTCATTTCGAATCACTCCTTTAAGTTAAGAAGACAGATTTCACCCAATTTTTAGGATAGCACCAATAAAACAGAGTAACAAGAAGATGCCTGTCGCCTAAAGGCGCCAGACATCTCCGATGTGGCTTATTTTGTTGGCTCTCAGGTTACTTCAGCACCTGGAACAAACCGTGCCTGTTGCAGTACGCATAGAACTTTTTGACGCGGTCGATCTTGAATCTCGCCTCGGCATTACCTTCCGGATAGAGCTTGACGAACTGCACTCTCGAATCGGATACCGCTGCAAGGAACGAGATGTAATGGTCCTTCTGCATCGGGTGGCCGACCGTGACGTAGTATTCGTCTTCCACGATCTCAACATTGATGCCGTGATCCTCATCACAAGCCTCGGGCTCTAGCGGCGGGAGCGTGATCCCGCAGCAGCTGATCAAGGCTTCGCCCGTTGACCTTATCACGTTGCCGCAGACGGGACATACATAGAACTTGCTCTTCAGCATGTTTGAAGACTGGTTCCTGTTCTGGATATCCTCGCCCGAGAGCAGCTCTATGACCGAGATATCCAGTGCCTTTGCCAGGGGTTCGATAAGGCTGATGTCAGGAAAACCCTGTCCCGTCTCCCACTTGCTCACGGCCTTGCTGCTGACGAACAAAGTGTCAGCGAGCTCTTCCTGTGTCATTTTCTTGTTTTCGCGGAGCTTCTTTATCACTGCTCCGGTTACATATTTATCCATAAGCTTTCGCCTCCTCATGGGGCAAGCCTATCACAGGGCAGACCTTGAATGTACCCACGCTCCGTGGAGTCAGAACTCCTTAAAGATGAGTTCCATTTCTATGCAGTTCCAAGTGCCGACCGGCATCTCGACTTTCTTCTGTCCGTATGCCTTGAATCCGAGGGACTTGTACAGGTGATTGGCGCTGGGATTGTTCTCGAAAACGCCGAGATCGATCCTTTTTGCCTTAAGTTCCTCTTTTGCGTATTTGATTCCGCGTCTGAGCATCTCCTTGCCATAGCCCTTGCCTCTGCAAGCGGGATCGATAATGACGAAACCGAAACGGACGGAGGAATTGTCTTCCTCATCAGGATATCTGATTATGAAATGACCCACTGCTTTATCGTTGTCATCAACAGCCGTAAACGGGAAGAATCTTCCGTCCTTCACCTGTTCGGAATAACTGATATTCATTATGTAGTCAGGAAGCGGAAACTTGTTGAACCTGTCCGCGGACCACTTGTACAGCTCATCCTCTGAATGGATCCAGCTGCATATTGTCGTGGCATCTTCCGGTTTGTATTGTCGAAGCAGTATCATGGCATCAACCTTCTTTATCCAAAATCTCTTTTGCTCTCTTTAGTATCGGCAATTCGCGGTTAGCAATCAAGCGTCCGAGTGGACTTTCCCTGCGTTTCTCGTATTCGCTTACCGCTTCCTCGTATGTCATCTTCAATGTCGACATGTGGAAATCCTCTATCTCCTGCTGAGTCTGGTTTGTCTCGCCGAAAGACTTGATCCTGCAGAGGAAATAGTGGTTGATGTTGTGGCGGTATACCGCATTATAGTAGTCGCTGACAACTCCGATCTTGCAGATGACTTCACTCTCTGCGCCAAGTTCTTCCTTGAGTTCGCGTCCGATCGCCGTGAAAGGATCCTCACCCTCTTCGATGCCTCCGCCTGAAGTCTCGATCATGGTGCACTTGCCGAAATAGTCGTCGCGGTTGATCCTGCAGAAATAGAAGAAACCTTCATCGTCAATGCAGATCGCCCTCGCGATGCTCCTGTCATGAGTGATATGGTCGAACGGCCACTCGTTATCCTGAAGTTCAAGATAGATCTCGTTATTGTCAGTCACGTTGTTTACTCCTACGATATCGCCTTGTATGCGTTGGTCCAGGCATCCTTGTCAGCCTGGCTCATGGCGAAAGATTTTTCGATCAGTTTCAGATAATACTCCACTTTTGCTTTCATGTGCGGACATTTATACAGGCCCGGCGCGACCTCGTAATTCCACATTTTGTAAATGACCAGATTCTCGAGCATCGTGGCGCGGTCCTCATAGGCATTTACCTTGGAGTAACTGTAGTAGAACCAGATGTCATCATCTGAATTGCCGGTGTTATTCGGAACATAGTGTTCCGTCGTATAGCAGTACTTGGGATCTTTCTTGCCCGCAAGGCTGTCTGCATAGGAGTTATCGTAAGTAAATCCCTCAGGATTGAGCTTGGACCACTCATCCTCACTTATCACGCCGTCGTGCTTGAGCTTGAAATCGATGATATGCGTCAGCTCGTGCATGACCGTGGGTACGTTGATAACGCCCTGATCCAGGACTTCTATCGTAAGATACAGTTCAGGATCGCTGTCACTTGCAAAAGCGGGAATACTACTGCCGGGGGTCCCGTCGATGGTGATCTCGCCTGTCAGATAGACCTTCAGTATGCCGCGGTCACCATACGGAAGCTGCTTTATGAATCCCTGAGGCAGTGCATTTAAACCCTCATTGATCGACCTGAGCGCCGCCTCGATATCCTTGTTATTTGTGTTCGGTTTTGCTCTTAAGGTCTCATTCTCGTCCTTGAATTCTGTCCTTATGTCATTGCCGTAAACGATGTCGATACCGTATTTCTGCTCCATTTTCGAGACGATGGTCTCCAGGTTATCATCGTCTTTCAGATCGTACTTTGAAAGATCTTCACCGGGGTTGAGCGGCTGAGCCGTTGTGGGTTCGACGGTAGTACCTGCCGCCTGCTGAGACTGGGCCTGACTTTGATTTGTCTGCTGAACCTGATTGCCGCAGGCTGTGAGCAGGATGCACGATGTCAGCGCCGCAGCCGCAATTCTTCTTTTGAACTTATCGTTAAACATTTAAGATTCCTCTCTTTAATGTGACCCCTTGTAGCCGACGCCGTAAGTTGACGTGTAGTAGTCGACACGCTTCGAGTCAGCGAAAACAGGCGGGTACGGGTTTTCCTCCGGATCGATCCCCGCGAGCCTGCATACGGCTTCGTGGCTCCTGATCAGGAGGTCTTTCTCTCTTTCCTTTGCGTTTAACTCTTTATTTGGAAACAACGGTTCACCCACATGGAGCGTAAACGTTGCTATCTGTCTGAATATGTGTTTTCTGATCCATCCGGGTTCGCGGTAGGAGAACGCGAGCGGCAGGATCGGCTTGTCCGAATCGCAGGCGATGTGAGCCGCTCCGCGCTTGAACGGACGGATGGGTCTGTAGTATTCCCACATGCTGCCTTCGGCATAAATGTGAAGCCAGCCGTGGTCGTTCTGAAGAAGATTCCTGATGACCTTCAGATATGTCTTGGTGGCGGCAGTGTTGCCTTCCGGGATCGGGATACCTCCGACCATGCGGATCAGTGTTCCGTTCTCGCCGTTGATGTTCGGAGCCCACGCAAGAAGATTGGATCTGAAAGGACGGATTGCCGTCATGACGGCGATGTAGTCCCACATGTGAACGTGGTTTGCGACGGATACCACGCCGTTCTTGAGGATCTCCTTATTCTTCCTGATGTTCTCTCTTCCCTCGATCTTCAGGCCGAGTCTTGCGGCTGCGATCCAGAAAACAAAAGCGTTGAGGAGGAAGCGCACAACTCCCTGTCTGAACAGGAAGCCTTTTGAGCGGTCTATGTACGGATACTTGGTATCGAAAACATATCCTCTGTCTTTATGTATTTCCAGATAGTGTTTGTCTGTTTCCAAAGGATATGGAAATCTGTTTGTCTTTGGGTCAAACATTGCCTGACGGTTCTCTTTCCGTTTTTCCTTTCATGGTCATTCTGATGAAGTCTTTCCCTTGGAAAGTTTATAGAGTTCTTCCGCGGCAAGCCTCGTTTTCGCGACGATGTCGCCTTCCTTCGGGAAGCAGAAATACAGGCAGTCGTTGGTGCCTATCGAGACGATGTCTCCGATCTCATACCAGAAGTAGTCTGAGTTGACACTGTAGGAAGCGCTCGGTGACTGCTCGTAGTGAAGCTTGCCGTCGCAGCCGTCAAGAACGAATCCGTTAACGTCGTGATGGAGCCTTCCGGACCCCACCATGTAGAGCGCCTTGGAATCCTTGAGTATCGCTATGTCGCACGGAACATCCATCTTGTAAGTTCCGTTCTCAAGTTCCTCTTTCATCTGCTCACGTTCCCACGCAAACCAGGCGGGCACGTGGGTGAACTTCGGCTCGACGTTGACGCCCTTAAGTCTTCCCAGTGTATCGAGTTCGTATGTTGCGCCGCACTCTTTGCAGGTGAGATTGATGCCTTTGCCTTCAGTCTTTCCCTCGGTCATGCAGTGAGGACATTTATAGAGGATCCTGTTGAGACCGTCTGCCCTGAAAGGCTCGTCGATCACGATGTTGTTATCCTGCTGCCACTTGAAATAGTCGAAAGTGAATTCCTGATCGAGGACCTCGTCGATATCCCTGACCTTGGTCTCCTTAAGTTCATCGGGAGTAAAAAGACACTTCATTTTGCAGGTGACTTTGACGTCTCTTTTCTGCAGATTGTTGTAGAGTGGGTCTCTCGTGAACGCACCGAACGTGGTGATCATGACGACGGGATGCTTGAGTTTCTTGAGAAGGACGCCTAATCTTCTCGGAATCCTCGTGCCTGTTCCGTCAAGCGAATAACCTGCTTCGGGATACATCAGAACGCTTGCCTTGTTCGTATTGAGCGCATAGTCCATGTCGGAGATGAGCGTGAGATCAGAGACGAATTTGCGCGTGGGAATGTTGCCTAATGAACGCATCAACCATTCCTTGCCGACCAGTGCGTCTGACGTGCAGACAATGCTGAACGGGCGGCCTTTCAAGACCTCGAAAGCTATCGCTAGATCGGTGAAACTGCAGTGGTTCATGAGGATCATCCAGGGGCCGTCGCCGGCTTTCTCCATGTCGATCTTTTCGCACTCGAAATGAACCTTCCTGAGCTCGCCCTTAAAAAGCATGCGGGCAACACCCGCAAGAAACTTCGAAGGCTTCTTCGGCTTCTTGTGCTCCCATGAAGGAAGGCTCATGACCTCATCGTAACTCAGTTTTTTCGTCTTGATCTTCATAAGTTTTATTCACCCGTTGGAACGCCGTCATTAAGACTCTTGTTGCGGTAATTGAGGTTTGTTCTGAGAGAATAACCCTGGGATTCCCAGAACGCATTTGCTCCGTCGTTATCCTTGAAAACAAGTCCGAAGATCTTGTTTATCCCTTCCTTTTTCAGGGCTTCTTCAGCTTCCGCTACGAGCTTTGCCGCGATGCCCATCCTCCTGCAGTCCGGATGCACGCACATATGGTGGATTATCGCTCTTCTACCGTCATGACCCGTGAGGATGACGCCGATTATCTTTCCGTCCTTCACTGCCGCAAAGCAGGTGTTGGGATTTCTCTTCAGGTATTTTTCGATGCCCTCACGCGAATCGTCAACGGGGTTTAACGCCCGCCTGCTCTGCTCCGTGGAATTCCACAGTTCAAAGAGCGCATCGTAATCTGCGGCCGTAACTAACCTTATGTCGTAGTCCATCTTGCTACACCTTCCCTGTATATGACCGAGACATGCGTTATCTTGTTTGCCTCGTCGGGATACTCCTTCATGAAATGCATGCCTATCGATTCCGCCGTCTTGATGGAACCGGTATTGGTATATTTGCAGTACGAATAGAGCGCCGGGTAGAAAGTATTTGCAAAAGCCCAGTCGCGCACCGCAGATGCGGCCTCCTTCGCATAGCCTTTCTTCTGGCAGTCCCTACGGATATGATAACCTATTTCTGGCAACATATTTCCATCTATGTTCTGAAGCGTCAGGCCGCAGTCGCCGATCATCTCACCTGTGTCTTTGAGGCACACGGCCCACAGACCGAATCCGTTTTCCCTGTAGCGGTTCATGTTGCGTTCGATCCATTCCCTGACACGCTTCTCATCAAAAGTGTACGGATAGTGCACCATGATCTCGCTATCAGCGAGCACCTTGTAAAGCGCTTCAAAGTCGTCATTATCCATCTCGCGGAGATAGAGCCTCTCCGTCTCAAGTATCTTTTTCAATCGTCGCCCTCCAGAAGATCCTTGATCACCACCGCCGTCGGCAGCACGGACCAGTGCCCCGGCAGACATTTCTCGGGGTTCAGTTCCTTTATCGTTCCGGCGAGTTTGTTGCCCAATTCCTGATCGAAATCCCCGTCGGGGAATGTTCCTCCGGTGCAGTCGCCAAGGATCAGGACATTGTCTTCTTGTACGAATACCAGCGTCGAATCATCGGTATGAGGCGCTTCGGCCTCGAAAACCTTTACCGTGCAGCCGCCCAGATCGAGCATCAGTTCTTCGCTGAACGTTGTGCTCGCGGGAACGACTATGACGGGCTTGCCGTCTTCATATTCATGCCAGATGCTCGGGTCCATTCCGATGAAGAACTTCGGTCCTTCCTTTCTGATGCGCTCCGCGAAATCAATCAGATATTTGTTGGTTTTAACGTTGGCGAGAGTCATTCCGTGCACCGCGTGGATCCCGAAAGTGTGGTCCCAGTGCCAGTGCGTCAGAACGGTAAGCTTGGGAAGCGGCAGGCCTTCTTCCTCCAAGGCATCGTAAAAGTCCCTGACGTGGTCGGCCGAATGGCCGGCATCGACAGCCAGGCTCCAGTTGTCGCCCTTTATGTAACTGAGGTTCGGGCGGTCTCTTCTCTCTTCATATGGATATACCCAGATCCTGTCACTCAACCGTTCAAGTCTCATAATCCTATCCTCATGATCGACATCATACTAATTCTATCACTCGCCCGAAAATGTTATAATGTTAAATAGTTTAATGTACTCACGGCCCGCCTCACCGCTTCGCCCACAAGGGAGGGACAGTTATGACGAGAAGAGAATTCCTTAAGACCCCGCAAATGAAAAAGACACGCGCAAACATCATCGCTTGTGCCACACTCGGTTACGCTGTTGCAGTCGGTTCCGCGATCGTCAACATCATCCAGAGCCGGAACTATAACGTTATCCTCGATGCAGTGCTCATTATCGTAATGTCGCTTCTCATCCATCTGCTTCAGAGCCGCGTTGCAGCCATCATCCTCGCAGCATACGCCGTATTGAATATCGTCGTCATGTACATGATGACGGGCAAGCCCGGCGGAATAATCGTTTTGGTCATCGCCATCTACGCGATAATTTCCACCTTCACGTTCCAGAAAGCATGGAAAAACTATAAGAATTCTGAGGCAGTTCCCGCTGCGGAATAGGATCCGACAGCATCCTTGAGACAGTAAGATAAGAACGCAAAAAGTGCCGTAAACAATGAGTTTACGGCACTTTCTTTATCCCTCTCTTTATCCGTCCCATGTCATGCCTCCACACTGCTGTTTTCGAGTTCCCTTATCTTCTTTATCCTCGACATGAAGAGTGCGGCAATTACGAGGCATGCACCGGAAACGATTATCGTCAGGGCCGAACCCGTTCCCACGCCCTTGCCTGTCACTTTGCCGGCCAGATCCGCGGTCACGCCGCTGAGAGCGTAAGCAACGACGTATCCGAGCTGAGAGATGAAGCCGATGAGACCCCACGCGCGGCCCTGAAGTTCGTCGGGGATGTTGGTCCTGACAAGATAGTCGAGGCTGTTGTTAGCGAACGGGAGTGCTGCGAAAAACATGAATCCGAAGATGCAAATGATTATCTTGTTCTGAGTGACTGCGAACATCGCCATGCCGATGCCGGAGGCTGCAAGTCCAAGCCAGAGCGCTCTTACAAAGTTTTTCTTGATGCCCTTTACGCCTAAGATGATGCTCGTTACCAGCATGCCGGAAGCGGCTGCTGTCTCAACGATCCCGAGTGTCTTGGAATCAGCAAACGAGAGAACGAAGGGCTCGCCTAATACCTGGAACACACCCATGAAGAGAGTGATGAGGGAAGTGACCACGATGAGGATGACGATCCCCTTGTTGCCTGATACGACCTTCCATCCTTCTTTCATGCTCTTGAAGAAAGGCTCGGTAGTGCTTGGCGTGTTTGTCTTGATCCCGCTTCTTACGACTGCCGCAGCGATAACCGTGAGGAAGAACGTGCAGATGTCGATGATGAGTATGAGCTTGATGTCGCTTACCGCGAGGATAAAGCCTGCGATTACAGGCGAGAAAATGTATCTTGAGCTGGCTGCGATCGATACGAGACCGTTTGCCTTGGAGTACTGTTCCTTGGTGAGAAGGTCCGTTATGGTTGCCGTATATGAGGGTTCGAGCAAAGCTGAGAAAACGGAACTGAGCGTCGTTCCGAGGTAGATCTGCCAGAGCGCGCAGTCGCCTCTTAACATGCAGATGAGGATGAACAGAACACCGAGACCCGAGAGACCGTCGCCGATCATCATGAGGAGGCGTCTGTCGTAACGGTCTGCGAGAACGCCCGCGGGAACCTTGAGGATGAGACCCGGAAGGAATCCGAGAAGCGTAAGAAGCGCCATGTCGGCTGCACTGCCGGTCTTCTGGAAGATGTAAAGACCGAGGCCGAAGCTTGTAAGGCCGCCGCCGATGGAGGATATGAATTCACCTGCCCAGAGCAGGAAGAACTTTCCGTAATTGTTTTTCGAGTCAGTCACAGCATTTCACCTTCCGTTCTTGATGACTCTACTTTATCCCCTTGGGCTTATGAATTCTTTATGTAAGTATTGTCTATTCCTTAAATATTCCTTAATTCAACACTCAGCCACTGTTCTGTGGCTTAACGCACATATCCGGAAATCTTTGCTGATTGTTGCGTCAGGGGTCTTTGATGATAATTCGGGTATGAGACAAAACCTGACTCAAAGGAGAATAAAACAATGAAAAAGACATTAGATATGGAACAGCTCGAAAACGTAACCGGCGGCCTCATAGTACCCCCTCCGGCTGCAACGCCCGTGACTCTCGGAAATCTCGTTGAGCAGAATAACCTCTTCAAGCTCCCCGATTACAAGGAGATCGTCGAAGATGCAGGTTCCCGCATCATTGATGAAGGCATCAAGCTCAAGGATGCGGTATTCACACCCTCTATCCTGAAGTTTTAATCCGTCATAACCTTAAGAGATCACATTTTCGCGCGTACGATGAAGCAGACTGCCGCGACGGCAGCAAGTATGCCCGCGATGACGAAAGAGAGGATCATCCTTCGGTGAAGCCTGTCGTATAAAGACTGGGATCCGTCGAGCACGTTGTAATATCCGAACATGCTCAAGAGTGCCAGAAGCAAAGCTACGACACAGGCAACAATGACGAGTATGCCGATGACCAACATCAGTTTTTTCATGGCGATACCCCGGTCTTACTGAAGTTTTCTTCCGTCCTGGAAAGCGTTTCCGACCTTCTCGCCAAGTCCGATATACGTGTTGTTGCAAGGATCGAACGTTATCGGCCTGAGCTTCTTGGGGTCTATCTTGCCATTGGTGATGACGCTGTCGTCAGCTGATACGTTTACTATCTCGCCGATCAGGATGCCGTCCTCGAAGCTCTTCACTTTGCACTCGAGTGCCATGGGAAGCTCATCGATCAGAGGCGCATCTACGAATTCACTCTTTGTTGCGTGGAAACCCGCTCTTGCGAACTTGTCCGGCACTTTTCTTCCGGATTCGATGCCGACATAGTCGCATGCAATGACCTGGTCTTCGGTCGCCATGCTGACCGTAAAAGCTTTCCTGATCTTGAAGTTGTCAGTCGTCTTATGCTCTGACAGACTGATCGTGATCTCTTTGAAATCAGTGGTGATTCCCCATGCCGCATTCATCGCATTGGGAATGCCGTTCTCATCGTAGGTACCGATTATCAGCACCGGCTGGGGAAACATGATTGGGCTCGCACCGAAATTCGTTCTGCTCATTAGTAGTACCTCCTGATGTTTTACATCCCCATAAACCGTTTTACCGCGATGACGGCCAGCGGACAATACATGAAGATGAGATTTAATCTCTGCCAGAGTCCTTCGTTATTGACCGCGGTATCCTTGAATTCAATCTTGTCCGACATTACAAAGAGCGCGAAAAACACGATCGATAAGGCAAAGCTCACTACACTGATTATACCCAATAATCCTTCCGAATTTTTAAACGACATTATCGCCATCAGGAGC
This sequence comes from uncultured Clostridia bacterium, assembly GCA_946407705.1. Lineage (GTDB taxonomy): Bacteria > Bacillota > Clostridia > Saccharofermentanales > Saccharofermentanaceae > Saccharofermentans. The sequence goes on from CAMJPC010000002.1 coordinate 200,365, forward strand.
GGAACAAAAAGAAACAGCATGAATCCGATTGCAGAACCCGCACCGTGTATCTTTGACGCCGTCGTGACCTCTTCCTTGCTCTCGTTTACGCTGAAGAACCCGGTGAAGATGCATGCTCCGACTGCGAAGACCGCAATGAATATCACCGATGTGACCGTAAGGCCTTTGGATACCTGCGCATAGTATTTGAAGAATGCCGGGATCGCTGCTAAGAACAGCAGGCCTTCGATGATCATCCAGATGTTGAACGGAACTCTTACCGGACTGTTTGGATTTCCCAAAGCGCTGATGGACATCTTTTTGCTGCTGTAGCCCTTGTAGAAAAACGACAGGATAAAAGATACGAGAAGATCCCCTGTCATGGCGATCACGAGTGCCAGCCATCCGTATTTGTATAGGTATTCCATCATAAAGTTTTGTTCCGGAGATCAAAAGAAGCTATCTCTCTTTTCGGCTGGAACGCACAAAGATGAAGCCTCGTTATCTTTCCTAAGATAGGCTTGAAAGACTTCACGACGAGAGGCAGCGCGGACTGTATCGTCTCAGGTTCATCGATGATTATCGTCGCGTGCGGCGTCCACGGGTGTTCCTGCGGAACGTCGAATTCCAGTGCCTCATGGAGCGCATTAAGCGCAGCGTCTCTCTCGGGCGCGGCGAAAAGGACTCTTCCTCCCGCAAACATTCCCATGTGACTCAAATGCACAGGGAACTCGGAGAATTCTGAAGCGACCTTCTGCATTCTGTCCACAGCCTCTTTTTCCATGTCCAAAGGCAGGATCGCCATCGTGATGTGGTACGGGAGATCCGGCGTCTGAACGCCTTTGAATCCCGCATCCTGCAAGGCTTTATACCACTCAGACATCTGTGCCTGCGTGTTCTCATCAAGATCTGCCATCAATGCCAGAAACTTCTCTGCCATACCGTTTACCTGTGCAATACCATGATCAGGATCCACATGAGCAGTGAATATCCCGAACCGATGCCCAGTGCAAGATCCAATGCAAAATCCATTTCATGTAAATATAAAATGACGCTTATGAGCGCCACTCCGAGCGCGGCTGCGGCCAGCATGAGCACGCTCGACTTAAGATCGACAAAGCGGGCCATTTTCTTGTCGCTTATCCTTTCGCTCTTACGTTCATCCTTGCTCATTCTCTTCAGGATATCGACGTATTCCTTGAGCGTGTATTTCTTCGTTCCATAGAAATATCCTGTATCAATGTCATCGAGCCGGAGATCAGCTATGTTATAGTCCTCGATGACGGTATCCTTGCCATAGTAGACCGTGCAAAGACCGTTATGCGGATTGCATACCCAGACCTTTACGTTGTCAGTTCTCTTAAGAGTGTTTTTCGGGATCGTATAGTCAGTGTTCTGCGCTTCTTCGGTCGCCCACCAGTCATCGTTCTTATGTATGTTTATCGTGTGAGCGCTGTAGCGGAAATAGTATTCTCCGGAGAGATACTTGTCATACGATCTTTTCTGCTGCGAAAAGTATTCAAATATACCCAGTATCAGACAGCTGAGTATCAGTAATGCAAAAGCCAGTCTTCTCTTTTTCATGTAACCTATCCTCTTAGTTTATCCCTTCAGATAATATACTATAATTCAGCTGTCTTTGCAGTCTTTGATGATCTTCCATGCATCTGCCAGCTTCCCGAATGTCCATGCGGCATTGGCAGGACTTGTTGAAGGCAGACAAACAGCGGGCCTTCCGGTCATTTCCCCGGTATATTTCTGATAGTAACGGTAAGCGGTCTTGCCGTTCACGTATATCTCCCGGATGTCAGCGGTCTTCAGTATGACTTCGAGGTCGTTAGGAACTACGTTTCTTATGCTTGAATCAGCGGATCCCTCAATGTCACAGGATGCTATCACGTCCCAGACTGCGATGTGGTTGCGGAGCAGAAACGCCTTCTTTTCTTCGGTGGTTTTTGGAGTCTCCTCACCGAAAACAAAAGCCGCCACTTTCCAGAACCTGTTCTGCGGATGCCCGTAAAAGAAGCCTGCTTCCCTCGATCTGACAGACGGAAAACTTCCGAGGATGAGTATCCTCGAATCCTTGTCAAATACCGGAGGGATCGGGTGTTTCACTTCTTCTTGATCGCCTTGATGATCTTCTGCGTGATCGGGTTCTCGATCTTATAGAAGAGAACGCCAAGCGCACAGCAGATGACGATGTTTCCGATTGCCTTTAATGCAAGGCCCGGAAGCATGCTGTCGATCTTTGCGGAGACTGACCAGTAGAAAAGCATCTGAACGAGGAAGATGTTGAACGATGCCTTTCCGAGCAGCTCGATAAACCAGCAGTGAAGCTTGTTGGGCTTCATGAGCAGATACATTATCGGAAGTATGTAAAGCACTGCGAAAACGGAAGTTCCCGTCCACTGTTCGGTGATGAACGGAGTCAGTCCGACATACTTATAGAGGATGAGATACACAACGCCGAGACCGCCTGCTATGTAGATCCAGACGGGGTTGTCCTTGCGCTTCTCGGAGAACTTTATGTAGAGGTAGCAGCCGAAAGCGAGGATGAAGATGTATCTGAAAGCGAGAAGTCTGTAGACTGCTTCACTCATGCCGATGAGTCTCTTGAATGCCTCATAGAAAACGTTTACCGCGAAGCACATTGCAAGTCCCTTGATGTAGAACTTCCTTACGGCTGCCCAGATCAGGGGCATCATGAGAACGACCTGGATCATGATCGGGAAATAGTAAGAACCCGGACCCTTTCCTCCCGAAATGAAGTTATAAAGCAGTCCTCCGACAGAGAACTTCTCGTCGGAAAGAAGGTAAAGCGCAACGCTCTGCGGAATGAATACGATAAGGAAAGGGATGAGGAATCTCAGCCATTTGCAGATGATGTCCCTGGGGTTATACGCTTCGTAGAACTTTTTTATCTTCTTCTGGAAAGAGAGTGCCGATACGTATCCGGTGATGACCATGAAGATCGGTACTGCCATGTCGATCCAGAACGGGAAAAGCCAGATCTGTCTCATACGGTCGTTCCAGAAATAGTGCGAATAGTGCGTGAAGATTACGAATATGATGACGATCCCTTTATAGAGATCCAGATAGCTTAATCTTGTTTTCTGCCCCTCGGATGAATTGTTCATGCCTGTTACTCCTGTTCCCCTTCGTTGTTCAAAGTCTCTTTATAATACCACGCTTTGCTCTCACGGAAACTTTCCAACAGGTCTTTATCGATCTTGCCGTGTTCAGCCATGTCCTCCAGGACCGCAAATGCCTTCTCAGGCGGCATCGGCGGCTTGTACGGCCTGTCTTCGGCAGTCAGCGCGTCGTATACGTCGATTATCGTCAGAAGCCTCGTCTCCCACGGAATGTTGTCAGATTTCAGATGCTCGGGATAGCCCGATCCGTCCAGGAGTTCGTGGTGTCCGCCCGCCCAGCGGGGAACCTGCTCGTAGATGCCCGTGAATTCCATTTTCGAGAGGAGCTTCGCGGTCAGGCTTACGTGCGATTCAATGATGTTTCTCTCAGAAGCGGTCAGCGTTCCCCTGACAACCGTGATGGCCTCCAGTTCTTCATCGTTAAGGAGTGAAGTAACCCCGCCGTCTGCGGTCAGGCACTCTGTTTTAGCAGCTTCCTTCAGTTTTAGGACGGTCTCCTCATCAAGTATGCCCTTCGTATTCGCTTCTAAGATCAGATCCCTTGCGGCAATTATCTTCTCTGTTTTCTCTTCGCATGCAGCCATGCTGTCGGGCTCGGTCAGACTCTTTATCCTCAGCATCAGAAGCGCCGTCTCTATTCGGTGAAGGATGTCCTTTTCAGCCGTTCCGAGCCTCGTCGGCTTGTCCATGATCTCCGGCGGAACGAGGAGCTTGCCTATGTCGTGAAGCCAGATGCTCATGAGGAACGGATCTGTCTCGCCGTTCGTATGCTCTGTCAAAGTCCCCTTGTCAGAAAGCCAAGTGAGATATCGCTTTGCGTATCCGACCATGCTCTTTGTGTGGTTGGCGTTGTAGGGCGATTTTTCTTCGATCGCGGTTACCATGACCTCAACGAAGGAACGCATAAGATTGGCGATCTGGCTTGCGAGCTGCTTATTCGAAAGGAACAGGAGCGTCGCTTCGGTTATGTCTCCGACCTGCGCGATGACGCCGATCTTTTCACCTTTCTCGGTCATGAAGTCAGTCGTGATCCTCAGATACTTCATCTCGTCATTGCAGAAATAAGGTATCGTCTTGGTGACCTTTGTGCGCGTATATATCGCGTCGAGCACCAGCTCGAAAAACTCATCGTTCTCGTCCGTCGTGCTGATCATCTCGGCGATCGTCTTGTTCTTCAGTTCTTCCTGGGTCGTGCCTAATATGCGCTCGGCAGCACGGTTGAGGAGTACGATCTTGCCGTCAAAGTTTATTACGACCACGCCCTCGGACATGTCCTCGATGATGCGGTTAGTCAGAAACTTTTCCTTGTTTTCCATCGGCCGCCTCCTTTTTTCCTATTGTATCAGAGCGCCGTTTAGATCCTTTACATCACTTGACCCTTATCTTGAATATTACCGCTTTGGTTGCAGAAGGTGCGTATTCATCGTTGCCCAGAGCTCTTACGGTAACTTTGACCTTGTAGGTTCCCTTCTTGAGTTTCTTCTTGATCGTCACTCTTCCGGACTTGGTTATGGTGATCTTCTTGTTGCCGGATTTCTTAACGAAAACAAGACCTCCCTGACCCTTGTTGTAGAAAGAGATGACGCTTGTGTAAGATAACTTTTTCTTGGCCTTCTTAAGCTTCTTGTACTTGACCTTGTAAGTCTTTCCTCCCTTGATGCTCAGGGTGTTTGCTCTCCTGCTTACCGTAAACTCAAGGTCTTCGACCTTTCCGCTGTAGTTACCCTTGAAGATTACCGAGAGCGTATATGTTCCGACAGTCTTCGGCTCAGCCACTTCATTGCCGTTAACGTCTTTTACCACAACATCGTAATACTCGGAAGACACTCTATCTCCTTCCACATCAGTAACCACTACAAATGCGGACAACCCGCTGTCAGGGGTATATTCTTCCGCTTTCAGCGTGACCGAATCAATGTGAGGTATCGCCACATCCTTTATGATCTCGCCGCAGACGGTGCATGTGGTAACGATCCTTCCGTTCTTTTTCAGAGTTGCAGGAATGACATTATCCTCTCCATGATGTGAGGCTTTAATGATCCAACTGTTTTCTTTGATCTCCTTTTCGCCGTTGGCGTCAGCAAAGAACTTTCCGCATGTCCTGCATGTCCAGTATTCACTGTTGCCGTCTTCGGTGCAGGTTGCTTCCTTCGCTTCCGTTTTCTCCATTGCGTGACCGGTTGCAGGGATGATCACCTGATCCTGTGCGAGTTCCTGATTGCCGTCCTGATCCGCAAAGAACTTTTCGCATCTCGTGCACTTGTAGCACTCGATGTTGCCCGCCGTCGTGCAAGTCTCAGCCTTGGCGTTAACGTGGCTCATGACATGGCCGAGAGCGGGGATTATCCAGCTCTCAAATGCTATCTCGGTCTTTGCAAGCGCGTCTTTATAGTACTTCCCGCTGCTCTTGCTCTTCCAATATGCGGAGTTGCCGTTCTCCGTGCAGGTCGCGGCTTTCGCTTCGACCTTGACGAGATCCGTTATGTCAGATGACGGGATCGGTATCTTGTTCGGAACCGGTCTGCCGTTGTCTTCGAGCATGGCCTTTATGGCGTTTTCCAGATCGGTTCTTGAGACCTTTCCGCGCGGATCCGCATACTTTCCGCTCTTGTCGGGAACCAGATACTCCCACTGGATCGCCCATGTGAAAGGACCCCATGCGTAGTAATCGATCTTTTTGAAATCATCGAACCAGTCTGTTCTGCCGTAGTCGAAGCCGGTCTTGTAATCCATCACCGTCGCATATCTGTGCAGCATGAGCGCAAGGTCCTGTCTCGTTACGTCTACGCCGACGCCGAAAGTATCCGAGCAGATGTTGGGATAGCCCAGGCTGATCTTTTTATTCTGTCCCCACTTAAGCGCATTCTCGTACCATGCTCCCGCGTCAACATCCGTAAAGGTGGTCTTGAGCTTTGCAACGCTCGGACTTCCGGCAAGTTCATAAAGCGTTTCCATGACCATTTCGCGGGTCATGAAATCGTCTGTAGGAAGACTTCCGGAATCGATCTCGGTGGTGCTGTCGGGGATGTCATGAACATTGCTTGCGGTCGTAACGATCTTCGTGCAGTTATTGCCGACGCAAAGGAAGTACAAGAGCTCGTCTCCGAACTCATCGCTTCCGCCGTAGTTGATCGAGTAAGAGTATCCCGCAACATTGGGCTCGTTCTTTTTTGTGCCGTCTTTGTAAGTCTTGATGAGACGGCTGTTGTTGCCGATGTTAAGCGTGGTGAACTGATTAATGTACGACTGGAAAAAATAAAGCTGCGGATTATTGCTGAGATCGATGTTTGCTATCGGGTTGCTTCCGATATCCAGATACGCAAGCCTCGGGTTTTTGGAAAGATCGAGGGTCTTGATCGAGTTGCAGCTTACGACGAGTTTCTGAAGCTGCTTGTTATTCGTCACGTCGATCTCCGTCACTTTGTTATTCATGCAGTTATAGTACTGAAGCTCGGGAAGATGGCTGATGCTGACATTGCCGAGACCGGGGTTGTCCCAGACGTTGAGCCGCTTGAGCTTTGTGTTCTTGGTTATGTTCAGGCTTGTCATGTTGTTCCTGAACGCATCGAGATGCGTAAGTCTCGGATTGGCACTGAAATCAAGTTTATTGAGGGCGCAGGAGCCGCACATGAGGTGCTCGAGTTCTGCGTTCTTTGAAATGTTGAGGCTCTTCAGACCGGTATTCGTATTGCATTCGAGATAAGACAAGTGAGGATTGTTCGAGAAATCGAGTGATGTCAGTTTGCAGTCAAAGCAGTAAACCCACTCGAGTTCAGGATTGCCCGAGAAATCAAGCGAAGTCAGGGGATTGCCGGAACACCATACGGCATGAAGGTTTTTGTTCTTGCTGATATTCATCGAGCTGATGCTGTTGTTTGCGCACCACAATCCTTCAAGAGCCGTGAAAAATTCCACGCCCTTTATGCTCTTTATTCTGCATCCCTCACAATGGATGTTGATGACTCTCGATATCTCCGCGCTGCTGAGATACCCGTCTTTGCTCGTATCGTATTCCTTTACTACGGTCCTGAAATTAGCATCGGGGAAATTGGTACTGTTGATCGCGATGCTCGCAGCCGCCTCAGCATTGAAGCTCAAAAGAGCGGGAATGGTCATTGCCGTTAATAGGGCGGCCGAAATTGAACGCAAAAGTTTATTCATCTGAAGGTTCTCCTTATGACTTATGCGTCCATTCTATAAGAAGAATCATACAGACTATGGTCGTTTATATATTTTTTGATTTACATTTTTTTGTCAGACTTGTTTCTTAAGCTTGTATCCGTCTTCCGCATTGCCCGTCAAAGTAAGCTTTTCTTCGTCTCCAAGCTTCACTTTGCCCATATAGACGTATTCAAGTTCCTGATTCTTTCCGTTAACGCTTTCAACGCTGAACATGCATTCCGCATCGAAAAGCTTGTCCCTGTCGAATTTCCCGTACAACGACAGTTCGCTTATCGATAAGGTGAGTTTCTCCCCTCTTTTCATCGGCAGTTTTCCGTCAGGGTTCTTCAGTCCTCCGACCGCATTTCTTACACCTGCAGAGCCGCAATCCTGACCGTTGACTTTGTACTGCATAGATATTTCCTTGACGTCATCCGCATCGAGATCGATCTGTATCCTGAACTCCTTCATCTCCGGATAGCAGCCTGATCTTCCCCACTCCACGTCGTCTTTGGAAACGATGTATTCAGGGGTGAATATGTCCTCCCCGTATGTGGCGAAATCACGCCAGATCACCGTCTGTCCCGCGATCCCGCTTGCATTTTTCGATATCAGATAATTGCCGAAAGGCTCTTCATTTAACGAATAGATCCTGTCGTTCTTGTCGTTGTCGACGTAGCCCAGGCAATCCTGCAATGAACTGTTTCTGAGTTTTCCGTTAAGCTTTCCGAAAGACGCATAAGTCCTTCCGTTCACATCGATAAACGTCAGGCTCGAACTGTCAGCACCGTGCGTCTTAAATGACTGCGCATTCGCCGGAAGCTCCGGTGCCCTTCCGCCCGGCAACATGATCCCGGCGCATCCGGTAAACTGCGCTGCCACGCAGAGCGCCATAGCGGCTACAAAGATTTTTATCTTCTTGATTGGATTTTTAAACATGTCATCCACCTCCGTATCCGGGGCTATGATAACACGTTTCATTTTGATATGCAATAAAATTATATTGTTATTCGATATAATTTTATCCATTAACAGATATTGCAAGGCATGCCGTCCGATTATTATTGTCAGCCTGATTTGCTATTGATATTATTATCTAAGTACCAATGCCGGTACTTTGGAATTGGAGGATGGAATTGACTGTTTTAAAGAGTACTCTCTGCCCGACATGCGGCGGACTGCTGGACATAGATGTTGACAAGCAGATGTATATTTGCCGTTTCTGCGGCGTTTCTTTCGACTACGAATATTTCCGCGAGGATAACGTTAAAGACGTTGCTTCCAAAGCGATAGACAGAAGCGAGTTCGGTTCGGCCAAAGACGCGTATGATTTCATGCTTACAAAAGATCCGCACGACTTCGAGGCGCTTAGAGGTCTCTTCCTCTGCGAAAACAAATGGAAGACCATGCACCCGATGCTCAAGGAAAGCGTCGTTCATATTACAGCCGATGATCCCGCTCTGCTCAATGCGTTAGAGAACTGTCTTCCCGAACACAAAAGCTACTTTGAGAAAGTCCGCGAATCACTTAATGAACTTAAGCATTACAGGGATCTCCTGGATGAAGCCCGTGAGATCGATGAGAAGAAGACAACCGCCGAAAAAGTGTACGACCAGATCAAACAGGAGTACACCATAAATGCCAGCAGATTCACATCTCAGATCGAAGAATACCGTGAACTGGAAAAGGGCGAACGCGATGCAATCGGCATTGTCGTGTCCGTCATTCCTTTGACGTTGTCCGTAGTCGCCATCTGGAGCCATGCATGGTGGTTCTTCATCGTTGTTGCGGTAATAATATTGGCTGCCGTGATCGGCTACAACGTAAAGAAAGCAATTACAGCAAAACGCATCATTGCCAGAATGGGTCCTGCCAAAAAAGAGGTGGCGGAGCTGTCCGACATGCACAAGGCGAAAAGCACCGAGGCAGTTCAGTCTCTCCAGAAATACAAGCAACTTGTAGGCGAGTTCATGGACATGGATCCCGTGCCCCAGAAAGCACCTGAGGAGAAAACGGTCATCTGAAATACGTGCTGAACGGCACATCATTTTCGAATGCCTTTCAAAAATTTTTTGAATCCATGCAACATTTTCGAAATCCGGTCTGTATTTAGGGCATAAACCAAATCACAAACCACAAACGGAGGCACATAAAAATGAAGAACTTTACAACAAAGATCATGGCACTCGGACTTACCGCAATCCTGCTCACAGGCGCAGTCACTGCATGCAAGACTACAAAGAGCGGAGGCGCTGCCGAAATGAATTCACAGACAAAGATCGAACAGACAGTAGGCGGATGGAAGGTCCCCGAATCAACGGAAGTCACCGAAGAACTCAAGAAGTATTACCAGGCGGCATGCAGCAAGTATGACGGCACCGGCAGCGGTCACGAACCTGTCGCGCTCCTTGCGACACAGGTCGTAAACGGAACGAATTACTGCTTCTACTGCGTGTCAACAGGAAGGTCTTCCAGCGGTCCTCTCTCTCCCGTCATCGCATACGTCAACGTAAAACCTTCGGGCGAAGCTGATTTCATCAAGACTGACAGGGACATCCTTCCCGGAAGCGGCGAACAGGTGCCCGGCGGCTGGGAAAACGCAGAAGATTACAAGATCACCGATGAAGTTAAGAAGATCATCGAAAAGGCTTCCGCAACACTTACAGGTGCAACATATGAGCCCGTTGCCTACATCGGTTCACAGGTCGTATCCGGAAAGAATCACTACATCCTCTGCAAGATGACTCCTTCCGTAAAAGAACTGAACGGCGCTGTATCTTATGTTTTCGTAACTGTCTATGAGAACCTCGAGGGCAAGTGCGAGATCACAAACACAACAGACTATAAGCTCGGGATCTGACAACAACTCCTAAACATATAACGACCCAAACGGAAAAGCAGTCTCAAATGCGAGGCTGCTTTTTCACTGCATCAAAGCCACTGAATGAATGCGGTCTTGTCGGAGCTGTTGTATCCGGCGTTCCCGTAAAATCTCAGCGTCGCAGGGTCTTTGGAACCCGTCAGGAGCATCATCTTGTAGCAGTTCTCTTTCTGAGCCAGAGACTTTGCATAGTCGAGGCATTCGCGCGCATAGCCGTGGCAGCGGTAATCAGCGTGAGTCACGACGTTTTCGATGAAGGCGTAAGCCCGTACGCCGCGCGTCAGATTCGGTATTATCACGCAGACGCAGGACGATACTATCTTGCCGTCGACTTCATTGACGATGAGATGGTGATTTGGATCGCCAATTATCTGTTCCCAGGCCGAGCGCAGCTGCTCGCCATCTTCAGGAATGCTTTCTTCGTGGAGATGCAGATACAGCTCCAAAAGAGCGTTCAGATCGTCAAATGCGGCTTCCCTCAACATATCTCATACCTCCTGCCTTACTTCTCATTCTTCGGTTCATACGGCACTGAAATGAAGTCTTTCTTTTGGTGGTACGAGCAGACAGACCGTCTCGATGTGCGGCGTGTGCGGGAAAAGATCCACCGGAGTCACTTTCTTTATCTCATAATCTTTCGTAAGGATCTTAAGGTCCCTTGCGAGCGTCGCCGGGTCGCAGGACACGTAGACCACGCTCTCCGGGGCGATCTCCGTTATCCTGTTGATAACGCCGGGATCCATTCCCTTTCTCGGCGGATCAACGATCACGGCATCCGGATGTGAGAGCTTTCCGTTCTTTATCAGAGCCTTCATGTCCGTCTTCAGAACGTCTTTGCAGATATAGCTGCACTCGTCTGCGCCGCCTTCCGGAAAAGCAAGCGAACGGTTGATCTTGGCTGATTCCACGGCTTCAGGGACCGTCTCGATCCCGAAAAGGATCTGCCCCGGCTTCTTGATGCCGATCCCGAGCGTTCCGCAGCCGCAATAAAGATCAAAGATCACCTTTGCGTCAGAACACCCCTCCGATGCAAGCTCAGCAAGCTTTTCAGCCTGTTCGGTATTCACCTGGAAGAACGAGCCGGCCTTGACGCGCATATGTCTTCCGCAGAACTCCTCGTCGTAGTAATCCTTTCCGCAGAGCGTTGCTCTCATTCCGCCCCTGGTGCGCCTGGAAGCCTTGTCCGGGCTGATCCTCAGCGTGATCCCGTTTAGCAGATAACCGTTCTCTTTGCATGTCTCCTCAAATGCGGAACGGACCCCTGCGGACATGATGTAATTGGTGCAGTCCCTCAAGACTATCTCATGAGGGGCGGTGCTGCCGCTGACAAACTCGGCAAGAAGCTGCTTTGTCCTTCTTGATGCCCTGAGGACAAGTCCTTCGAATAGGTTGGTCGGCGCCCTTTCAAAGCATTTCTCGAGTGCGCTGCGAAGAAGCGTGAATATCTCATATTCGATCAGTTCACCGTCGTAATCCGCAAGTTCGTGGGTGCCCGATGCGAAAAGGCCTACACTGCCGCCTGCGATGGCGTACTGCATGTGGTTTCTGTATCTTTTCGGCGGATCGCAGGGCACGATGGGATTCATTACGGAATCAAGCAGATTCCCGTCAAAACGTCCTATCCTCTCAAGGCACTCCCTGACCCTGGATGCTTTGAATTCAAGCTGTGCGGGATAACTGAGCAAAGCGAGCGGAAGGCCTCCGCAGAGAAGCTTTCCGGGCTCGAAAGGCGACAATCTTGAGGGGGACGTTTCAAAAACTGCAAGCGCCTCGCATACGGAGTATCTTGCGGAAGAGGATATCTCACGGCATGAGATCTTTTCGCCGGGGAAGACGCCCTCGCAGAAGAAAGTCTTGCCCGAAGGCATCTTTCCTATGCCGCGTCCTGCCTCGTCAAGGCCCGTGATCACTGCGTCAAACGGCTCTTCCAACGCCCGCACTCCTTCTGCCACAGATTTTTAAAGTTATTATACCTAAGTCGTGGTAAAATTAGGAGAATTCCAAGGAGGAACTGCATGGCTCCAGCAAGCGAAACAGATTTTTCCCCCTCAAGATCATTGAACAAAAGCCGGGTGGATTACTTGGATCTTGCCAAAGGGCTTTGTTTTATCGCAGTCGTCCTCGGTCACTTGGGCGAACCTGCAATCAATCATTTCGTTTTTACATTCCACCTTCCGGTATTTTTTATCATCACGGGATACTTTATCAATCCGAATACCGATATAATCACTCTCATCAAAAAGAAGCTAAGATCCCTTATCATTCCATATTATATTGCCTGCTTCCTTCTCACCCTGTCTTCCATAATAATCCGTGTTTTTAAAGATCACATAAACATCAAAGGAATACTCAAGTTATTGGAATTAAATCTTATCGCATCAGTATATGCAGCAGGCGAAAACTGGTATGTTCCATTCTTCATTCTGGGCATAGGAGCAATCTGGTTCTTATGGGCATCATTTTGGGGTGTGATGATCTTCCGGGTTATAAAAATACTTCCGACAATACCGAGAATCTTGATTGTTGCCGCACTGGTTGTCGCAGCAAAGTATATAGCTGAATACGTATTCTTCCCACCACTTAGCATTCTGCCAGGTTGCATGGCAGTTCTGTATGTTTATGCAGGATATGTTTGGCGAAAAAACTCCGATCGGCTTGCTACACTAAAGCTTTGGATTAAAGCACTTCTCATACTATTCTCGATTGTTGTTTGGGGAGAATTTGTTATCAATTTCGAATCATTTGGGTTAGTCAATTGCGATATTGGACGAGGATTTCGGGATGTGTTTGCCAGTTTATGCGCATCAGCCGTAGTAATATGTTTCTCGTTCCTGATTGAGAAATACATACCCTTAATAACCCGCCCCTTTTGCTTTATCGGGAAATACAGCATCGTCGCATTGATTGCTCACATTATTGAAATGAACTCATTCCCGTGGGACGATCTCATCCGTATGATACTGGGAGATAATATTCCGCATATAGGCATGTTATTGCTTTTGATCACATTCAAGTTTGCTTGGATTTCACTTTTTACCATTGTCATAACACGCTTCAGAGCGACACGTAAACTATTTGCCTTAAAGACATGATAACAGGCCTCGTCAAGGCCCGTGATCACTGCGTCAAACGGCTCTTCCAACGCCCGCACTCCTTTTGCCACATAATTTTAAAGTTATTATACCTAAGTCGTGGTAAAATTAGGAGAATTCCAAGGAGGGACTGCATGGCTGCAGGTAACGACAAAAGATCAAGATCGACCAGACCGGTCAAGCCGGAGAACAGCGCTCTGGCGGATGAACTCAGACACAGACTAAAAGGCAAGCCCACGCAGGCCGGCTTTTCGCGCAGTTGGATACGCGAAGCCGGAAGTTTCATTTGGGACTGCATAAGGATCGTAATCGTATTCGTCCTTTGCGTCTGCTTTGTTTTCGGCGGTTTCGGAGCCGGAATGCTCCTTGGATACGCTTCAACGACAAGGCCTCTTTCGATCGGAGACCTCACTTCGGCGGAAGAATCGCAGACCTCGTTCGTTTACGACAGCGAAGGCAACGTAATGGCGAAGCTTACGGGAAGCGAGAACGTCGACAGAGTCTTTGTATCCTACAGTGACGTAAGACACACATATATCGATGAGGCGATCATCGCGGTCGAGGACGAGCGTTTCTACACCCACTCCGGCATCGACCTCAAGCGTATCGGAAGTGCCGTGCTCTCGGCCATCGCTCACGGCGGTAAGGCAACATACGGCGGTTCCACGATCACACAGCAGACGGTCAAGCTCATAAGCGGTCAGGACGAGCACTCCACCTCACGTAAGGTCCAGGAGTGGTTCTCGGCAATGTCCCTCGAGCAGGATCTCAGTAAGGACGAGATCCTTGAGCTTTATATCAACCTCGCTCCGATGGGCAACAACTACGTCGGCATCCAGGCTGCGGCGCAGAACTATTTTGGCAAGGATGCCAGAGACCTCACTCTTCCAGAGTGTGCTCTCATCGCAGGCCTCCCAAAGAGCCCTTCTTACTACAATCCTCTCCGCGAGACAGGCCGCAGAAACGCCCTCCGCCGAATGAGGATCATCCTCGGCATGATGCACGACCAGAACAAGATCACCGATGAGGAATATCAGAACGCACTCAACACCGAGGTCGTCTTCAAATCACGCAACACCAAGTCGACTACGATCAACTCATATTTCACCGAGTATGTAATCTCCGAGGTCATCTCCGATCTGGCGAAGGCAAGAGGCATTTCAAAGAACCTTGCGGCTTCACTCGTTTACAACCGCGGATATCACATCTATTCCACAATGGAGAAGCCCGTTCAGGACATCCTGGATCACGCATTCCAGAGCCAGACGCTGTTCCAGACGAAGCCGTCCGCTCTGGCATCGTACCCTGAGAAGCCGAACGGCTCAATGGTAGTTATCAACGTCAAGACTGGCGCCATCGCGGCTATGCAGGGCGGTTACGGTCCCAAGACCATGAACCTTTCCCTCAACCGCGCGGTATCCACATACAGGAACCCGGGTTCATCCATCAAGCCTCTGATCGACTACGGTCCGGCGCTTGAACTGGGCATCATCGCTCCCGGCACCATGGTCAACGACCGCAAGGTCTATCTTGACCCCAACAACCCGAAAAGAGCATGGCCCGTTAACTACGAGCGTAACTACGCAGGCGCCATGACCATCCGTCATGCACTCGCCAAGTCGCGTAACACCATCGCGGCCGAAGTCTGGTGGAAGGTCGGCGGTGAGACCGCTCTGTGGTATCTCAAGCAGGTCGGTATCGACCGTACGAGCGAAGGTGCTTATCCTTCACAGTCCGTCGGCGGTTTTTCGAAGGGTATGACAACGCTCGAAATGGCTGCCGCATATGCCACTTTCGCCTGCGGCGGAACCTACACCGCTCCTTACGGCTACACCAAGGTCCTTGATTCCGACGGCAAGCTCGTTATAGAGGCAAAGCCCATCAAGTACCGTGTTTACTCCAAGGAGACATGCTTCCTGCTTACGGACATCCTTAAGGACGTCGTTACTTCCGGCTGGATCCGTCACTACGGCGGTCAGATCAAGAACGGCAAGGGCAAGCAGGTCGATGCTGCCGGCAAGACCGGAACGACATCAGACAACAACGATAAGTGGTTCTGCGGATTTACTTCATACTATGCCGCGGCCGTCTGGTACGGCTACGACAACCGTCTGAAGCAGACGAAGATCCCGAAGACCGACTTCTACAATGCAGGAAGGATCTGGGAATACTGTATGCAGCGTATCCACAAGGACAAGCCCGCCACGAGCTTCAAGAAGCCCGCGACAGTCGTAAAGGTAAGCTATTGCAAGAATTCCGGACTCTATCCCAACTCCATCTGCAAGGATAAGAAGACGATCCATTCCGACTATTTCGTCAAGGGCAGCTACCTCATCCCGAGGGAAGACAAGCCGTGCAAGTACCATACAGCACCTACTCCGGGTCCTACCAAGGCACCTCAACCGACTCCGGCTGAAGGAGCATCACAATAGCCTCCTTGCATTTTAATAAATAAAAAGATATTATTACTGTGCCTTTTAATCTGTAAGTCGCAGAAAAGGCAAGAAATCAAGGAGTTTTGCGGATTTGAGCACTAACGGCGGAGATCGTGTCGCAGTCAATTTTGCGAAAAGAATAGTAGTCAAGGTCGGTACCTCTTCCCTGACCTACGATAACGGCAAAATGAACCTCGGAAGCATTGATAAGCTCTGCAGGTCCATTGCCGACCTCATGAACCGCGGAAAAGAAGTCCTTCTGGTAAGTTCCGGTGCCATAGGTGTCGGAATCGGTTATCTCGGACTCACAAAGCGTCCCGAATCCACAAGAGAGAAGCAGGCGATCGCTTCCGTAGGCCAGTGCGAACTGATGAACGCCTATTCCAGAAGCTTTGCCGAGTATTCCTACCGCTGCGGACAGATCCTCCTTACCAAGGACGGCATCACCGACAAGCTCACACGTGCAAACGTAACCAACACCATCGAGACACTCCTCGAGATGGGCATCGTGCCTGTCATCAACGAGAACGACTCGGTTTCCACGACTGAGATCATGCACAACGGAACCTTCGGAGACAACGACACGCTTTCAGCTGATGTCGCATGCCTCGCGAAAGCCGATCTGCTCGTGATCCTGTCAGACGTTGACGGACTTTACGACTCCAATCCGCGCGAGAATCCTGACGCCCAGCGCATTTCCTACGTCGATAAGGTTACGCCCGATATGGTCGACCTTACGACAGGCAAGGGCTCATGGCTCGGCACAGGCGGCATGATGACCAAGATCACCGCCATGAAGAAAGTAACGGAGAACGGCATCTGCGGTGTAATTGCCGACGGTTCCGGTTCTCAGACCCTGGAGAGGATCCTCGATCAGGAAGACGTCGGGACCTTCTTCACAGCCCAGTAAAATAGTAATTTATCTGATATGAATGATCCTGAACGCAGCGCATTCAAGCGCTCCGCAATACATATAGCCCTGACTGGACTCTTATTCTCACTGTCGTTTCTTTCGGCAGCGTGCCGTTCGAACCAGACCGCCAGGGGCACTTCCGTAACGCTTACAAACGGCGAGACCGCAGGCGTCATCGTCACCATGAACCCCAATGAATCCGCGACTCAGGGCGCACCCTCCGAGTCAGTCTCCGGCACTGCCACGACAGGTGACGACGTGATCGCCGCTCCCACCTCTCCCAAGACCGGTGAATCATTCGCTTACAGATACCAGAACATAGTTATCCGTCCCGGCGCAGATGCTGCCGAGGCAGTCGCTTCGATCACCGAGGACTGCAAGATCACGGACGCGGTCGAGACAGACAAAAAAGGCACTGAGATCGCGGTAAAGAGCTATGCTTTCGCTAATTTCGTTCTCTATGCAAGGCAGAATGCCGAAGGAAAATACATCATCACGAGGATCATCCTCTCCGGCAAGGATTCCGTAACACCTGAGGGAATCGGCTTCGGCGCAGACAGCGAAGAGGTCATCAAGACATACGGCAGCCAGTACACTGATAACGGCAACTCGATCACTTACACTTTAGGAACTACCGATCTGACGTTCTTTTTCGCGAACGGCACGGTAACCGACATCACTTACAGCTACAACAAGCTTCCCTGATCAGGGATCTTCTCCTCTTTATCCTCTTTGCACGCCTGCTTCGCAAGTATCAGGTTAAACGCGAGTATGGGGATCATCAAAAGACGGTATGTGACCCAGTTATGGATTATTACGTGGTTGGATAAGATCACGTATCTTCCGATCGTAAGGCAGAGCATCAGCACGAGAAGATAGACCTCCGAGATCGTGATCCTGAGCTTATTTTTGTTCTTTATCCAGAAGATCACCATAAGGCAGATAAACGCGATCTCAAGCGCATTCCACATGGGATTTCCGAATGCGGAAGTGCCGTTAAACACGATGCCGAAAAGCCTCGGTTTGTCGTTCGTGTCCGTGCGGTAAAGGAACAGGTCGACCACGCGCTTTATTATGCCCGAATCAATGAATACGACATAGGCAAGCCACTTGAAGACCATCATGCCGACAAGTCCCACGCCCCACGCGAAAAAGCTGTAAGCCATGGTCTTTATCAGTTCCAGGGGCTTTTCAGGCACTCCCGTAACCATAAAGAAGAACAGCATCGGAATGCCGAAGCTCAAAAGCTGAATGTAGTTCATGTTGAAATAATAAGTCAGCGTTCCCGTGAGCCCGAAAAGCAGCCACAGTCGCTCTTTGAGCTTATTATCGTCAGACATCAGGATGATGATGCAGGGCACCATCATGCACACGTAAAAGCCGAAGAAAGACATGCTGGCCATGAGCGCGAGGGGTCTTATGAACAGCAGTGATACGGTGACCGGGAGCAGATATTTCTTCAATCCGCGCTTCAACATCAGATACAGTACGGCAAGCGTAAGGAAGACTCCGACATACATGTTGAACTGCCTGATGCCCGAATAGTTGGTCACGAGAAGCAAAGGCTTCAGGACTATCATGTAGCCGTTAAAGAACCTCTCGTACTCAGCCGAGAGCTTATATCCTTCGCGGCTTTCAGCGACTTTCGAGAGAAGCTCGACGTTGCCGATGCGGTGGTCATCTTCAGGAACAAAGCGGTAGCCGTACATTATGCAGCCCATCAGGCCCGCATCCTTTGTGCTTACGAGCGCTTCGTTCAGATAGTCCGCATCAGTGTAATTGTCGAAGATCCCGCCCTTCATTCTCGGCGTGATCGAGAAGTAATTGGATTCCGAATGTATGCCCGGGACCGAATCCCTGACGTTCTTTTCGATGCGGTCAGTCGGGATCAGAAAAGCGGCCGCCAGAAGAACGAGGCCTATTATTCCGCAGACCAAGGGGATCAGGACTATCTGCAACAACCTTGTAAGTCCCTTGCGGATCATTTGCCGGCTCCGGGAAGGTTGAGGATCGTGCTGTCCGTGAAGATCTTAAGCCACGGGATGTCCACGAAGATCAGGATCGCGAAAAGGACGATGAACACGAAGCAGAAGATCATAAGGCCTTTCTCGTGGAAAAGCTTTTCGGGCTTCTGCACCGCTGAATCCTGAGCGAACGAAAGGTAGAAATAGTATGCGTAAAGACCGATCATGACGGGTATCAGAAGTACCAGTTCGATCCTGTACTTTATGAGGAAGATGCCCACGAAGAAAACGGAACACATCGCGTAGCAGAACGACGTCAGGAGAAGCGACTTCTCGTTATAGAACTTGAAGGACTTCCTGTAGAGCTCTGCGGTCGACTTGTCGTTGATCATCCTGTATTCGGCGAACCTCTTGGTCGCCATCAGGAAAGCGCCTGCCATCCAGTAACCGAAGATGAGAGACGACGGCGGGATCGTGACGCCCGATACGATGAACCAGCCCATCAGGAGCCTTATCGCGTTGTTGACCGATTCCGAGAGGACGTCCAGGATCGGGACATCCTTGGTCCTTATGGGTTTTACGTTGTAAAGAAGTCCCATTACCCACAGGAAGATGCTCATGCAGAGGAACGGGATGTTCACGAGGAGCGACAGTCCGAATCCCGCGAGCGAAAGGCATGCCCACATTATCCAGACGATCTTGCCGTTAACGCCCTCGGAGACGACGCTTCTGAACTTCTTTGTCGGATGGAACTTATCGAATTCCGCATCGAGCCATTCGTTGATAACGTAATTTGCAGAAGCGATGAAACACGTTGCGAAGAAACCGGGAATGAGCCTTAACAGAAGACTTGTATCGACAGTGGCTTTGATCAGGAAGACCGCAGCGAAAAGACCCGGCAAAATAAACAACTGCTTGATCCAGTGATCAAGCCGCATGATCTTTATGTATTTTTTAGCGCTGCCTTTCAAAACTTCCCCTCTCGCTTACGAAGACCCCTGCGGGGCACTGATTACAAGCCCTAAGCGATAAAAGAATCTTAACACATTCCTTGCGCATTTACCACCGCGCCAAAACTTGAAACCCTTGAAACAGTTGAGTTTCAAGGGTTTCAGCTTAATGCGTTCCGGTTGATGATCGACGGAGACTTACATCTTCAGCGCGACGATTGCAAAGCAGACCGCGGCGATTATCGACGCCGGCGTCATTATGTATTTCTCCTTTTTGCTGTTCGAGAAAGCGTTCATAATCATGTTTCCGAGGAAGACTACGGAGAACAGGATGACGAAGAACTTAAGGAGTCCCTGAGGCATGAATGACGGTATCACCTTGCCTCCTGCGAGCAGGACATAGAGCGCGAAAACCTGGATCACGAGCTGTCCTATCGCAATGGGCCTCATGTTCTTGGGCCACACCTTGTGTCTTCCGCCCATGGTAAGGTCTCCGAGCGGAAGACCGCACAGCAGAAGAACACTGAGTACTATAACTGCAACCAGTAAGATCGAACCTATTACGACGTGCATATGAAATCTCCGTTCACCCTTTGAATGCGATATTACTAATACTTAAAAATCTTGTCAACACCGCCCCTAATAAAAGGACCGCACACGGATGCGCGGTCCTTCCAATGTATGTTTTCGGGCGGGTGCACCGATTACGCGCTTGCTTTTACGGTGTTCCAGAGCTCAGTGTACTTCTCCTCGATCTTGTCGGATGTGTAGTAGAACTCAAGAGTTGCAAATGTCTCAGCGTCAGGATAGTAGTACTTGTTGTTGGCTACCTCGGGATCGAGCATTGCCCTTGCGGCAACGTTGGGTGTTGAGTAACCTACGTACTCGCAGTTCTGCTTTGCGATCTCAGGCTCATACATGAAGTTGATGAAATCCATTGCGCCCTGATAGTTCTTGCAGTTTGTGGGAACGCACATCATGTCGACTGACCAGTTGGAAGCCTTGGGAAGTGCGAATCTGAGGTCGATCTCCTCGCTCTTTCCGAGCTCCTCGATCCTGTCGAGAATTGAGATGTGGTCACCGGACCATGCCACTGCGCAGGAGAGCTCGCCGCCTGCGATCTTGTCCTTGAGGTTGTCGATGCCGTATGCGGGATGCATTGTTGACTTCTGCTTGATGAGAAGCTCCTTAGCCTCATTGAGCTGAGCCTCGTCCATTGAGTTGATGGAGTATCCGAGGTAGTTCAGAGCCACGCCGATGGACTCACGCATTGAATCGTACATGCCGACCTTGTTTGCGTTTGCCTCATCGAAAAGGGGCTGCCAGATAACCTTGGGATCCGTTGTTCCCTCGGGAAGCGTGATCTTGTTGGCATCATAGACGAGACCAACCGTGCAGCTGAGGTAAGGAACGGCATATGAAAGAACGGAATCGGAGATCTTCTGATCCTCGCAGTACTTAACCTTGCGGAACATAGGGTCCATGTTCTTTTCGACGTTGGGGAGCTTGCTCCAGTCGATCTGCTGGATCCTGTCTTCCTCGATGAGACGGCAGACCATGTAGTCTGAAGGGATGATGACATCATAACCGTTGGAGAGGTTGGGATACATCGTCTCGTTTGTCTCGAAAGTCCTGTAGACAACGTCGTACTGAGGGAACTTTTCCTTGAACTTCGTGAGGGTACCCTCTTCGATGTAATCACCCCAGTTGTAGATGATGAGCTTTGTCTTTGACGAGCATGCGCCGAAGGAAAGCACCATCGATGCCACGAGTCCGGTCATGCAGACCATGGACAT
This sequence comes from uncultured Clostridia bacterium, assembly GCA_946407705.1. Lineage (GTDB taxonomy): Bacteria > Bacillota > Clostridia > Saccharofermentanales > Saccharofermentanaceae > Saccharofermentans. The sequence goes on from CAMJPC010000002.1 coordinate 221,688, forward strand.
AATCTTCTTAAGCTTCTTGTTCATTTCTTCTTTACTCCTTTATCTTTTAAGCTTCTTGTTGTTGGTTTTCTTGAACGATGACAGGTTCGACAGGATCATGAGGACGAATACGACCAGGAAGATCAGTGTCGTGAGCGCGTTCATCTTCGGGTTGACGCCGAGCTTGGCCATCGAATATATCATCATCGGCAGCGTCTGGATCGAGCTGTCAACGTTGAAGTTGCTGATGAGGTAGTCATCGACCGAGAGCGTGAACGTAAGCATCAGTGATGACAGTATTCCGGGCATGATCTCCGGGATGATGACGAGCCTTAAGGTCTGGAAACCCGTAGCACCAAGGTCCATTGCGGCTTCGGTCAGGCTCTTGTCCATCTGCTTGATCTTCGGGCTGATCGACAGTATCGCGAAAGGAACGCACAAAGCGATGTGCGACATGATCAGCGTGAACTCGCTCTTCTGCACTCCGAGGAATGAGAACAGGAGCATGAAGGAGATACCGGTAACGAGGTCAGGCATTACGTTCGGAACGTAAGTCATCGTCATTACGAGGCCCTGCATCTTCTTTTTGAGATAAGCGATTCCGAGCGAGCTCATGACGCCGATCAGAGTCGATACCACTGAAGCGATCGCTGCGACCTTGAGTGTCTCGATGAGTGAATCAAGGATGCCCGTACCGTCCGAGCCCGAGAAAAGGCTTGCGTAGTTCCTGAGCGTGAAGCCTCCCCAGAGGAACGACTTCGGAAGCGCATTGAATGAGAATACGATCAGTACTGCGATCGGCAGGTAGATGAAGATCAGGATGAGCGCGAGGTAAACATCCGGAACGAGTCTTTTGAGGAATCTTCTCATAATGCCATACCTCCGCTTCCCGCGTCCTTATCCTGGCCGCGTAATATGCCCATCGTAATGAGTACGAATATGAGCAGCAGGAGCGACAAAACGTTACCTGCCTGATTGTATGTCGAGCTCTCATTGAGGATGAAGTTCTGCACCGTGTTGCCGATGGTCATCTTGGAACCCTCGTTGAGGATGTCGGGGATCATGTAGTAAGTGAGCGAAGGCATGAATACCATCTGGATGCCCGAGATGACGCCCGGGAAAGACAGCGGGAATATTACCTTCGTGAACGTCTGGACGCGGTTTGCGCCAAGGTCAAGCGAAGCCTCCGACAGAGAGCCGTCGATCTTTACCAGTACCGAGTAGATCGGCAGGATCATGAACGGCAGGAAGTCATTGGTCATGACGAGCTTCGTGATGATGTCGGCGAGGATCTCGCTCTTGAGGAACATGATCGGTGAATCGATGAGGTTCATGCTCTGGAGCATCGTGTTGAGAACGCCCGTCTCGCTGAAGAAAGCCCTCCACGCATAAGTCCTGAGCATCGTGTTCATCCACATGGGGAGCACGAAAAGGAGCAAAAGGCGGGATCCGCTGGAGTGAGCCTTTTTCGCGCGGGATACAAGGATATATGCGACCGGATAACCGAGAATCAGGCATCCGATGGTGGTCCAGACGGCGTAGTCGAAGCTCCTGATGAAGATGGAGAAATACTCCTGGAGCGTGACCTTCATTCCGTAGAATGTCGTGGTGACAGTCTTTTTCGCGAAAAGGATCGCAAATCCGGCAGTCGTGAACTCATATCCGCCGCCCGCAGCCTGCTTGAAGAAAGCGCGGAAGAAGATGAGGATCAGAGGCAGGATGGTGAAAAGCACGATCCATACGATGTAAGGATAAGCGAAAAGCTTATAGCTCATGCGAAGACCAAGGCCGCCATAAAGTGCAGCGACGGCGCCGATGAAGAGCACGATCGTGAGGATGTTGCCCGCGAAGCCCTGTACGACATAAAGACGCTCAGGGGTCATGTTGTTGCTGTTGATCATCTCCTCGGTGATCATCGTGGAAAGCGTGTGAACATGGACTGCGCCTCTTGCTACGAAGAGAACGAGGACCGAGAAGTAACCGATCTTTTTCTTACTCTTTGATTCTGCATAGAAAGGATAAGAAAGCGAGAGCGTCAGTGCCGCGACCGCGAGAACGATCGTTACGACGAATGCCCATGCTGCAAAGATCTGGAAATCAAGATCGACCGGGCCGCTTCTCACCTTTGAGTGGTAGAACGGCTGGAGGATCAGCGTGAAAAGCGAGTAGTTCTTTACGGGAACGTACTGCACGAAAAGCTCGAACATCGGAATGAAGATCGAGACAAAAGATACCAGCGCCGCGAATATCATCACGAACGCATGAAGCGGCATCACTTTTATCTTTGATTTGAGTTCTGCAACCACTTCCGTATCTCCTCTTACTGAGCGTCTGCAGTTGTAGCTGCAGCATCGCTTTCAGTTGTTACCGTTGCCTGATCGTCCAAGGGCTTCTTGATGCCGTAAGAACCGAAATCAGGTGAAAGCTCTGATCTTCTCATGATCTGGATGTCATCGGGATCGACATAGAGGCCGACTCTCTGACCGATCTTGCAGGGATCGACGTTCTGGACCATCCAGAGGATCCCGTCGTCAGACTTAACCTGCATCTCATAGTGAACGCCCTTGAATACGATCGACTCGACCGTACCGTTGATTCGTCCGTCCTTCTCTTCCTCAACATAGAAGTCCTCAGGTCTGATGACGACGTCAACAAGGTTCTGTACGCCCTCAGTGAACTCCTTGAACATGGGGTCAACGCACTTGAACGTGATACCGCCGGACAGAGTGACCTCATAGTCCTTCTTCATGGTGCCCGCAACGATGTTGGACTCGCCGATGAAATCAGCGACATAAGCGTTCTTGGGCTCGTTGTAGATATCGATGGGCGTGCCGATCTGCTGGATGATGCCGTCCTTCATGACGATGATCGTGTCGGACATCGTGAGGGCCTCTTCCTGATCGTGCGTAACGTAAACGAATGTGATACCGAGCTCTCTCTGCATGCTCTTGAGCTCGAGCTGCATCTCCTTCCTCATCTTGAGGTCCAGAGCGCCCAAAGGCTCGTCGAGAAGGAGGATGCGGGGACGGTTAACGATGGCTCTTGCGATCGCGACTCTCTGCATCTGTCCGCCTGAGAGCTGGTCGATGTATCTCTCGCCGTAATCGGCAAGACCGACCGTTGCGAGAGCCTTGTTTACGCGCTCTTTGATCTCGGGCTTTGCGACCTTCTTGATCTTGAGGCCGAACGCAACGTTGTCGAAAACGTTGAGATGCGGGAAAAGCGCGTATCTCTGGAATACGGTATTGATATTTCTCTTATTGGCAGGGATCTTCAGAAGGTCCTTGCCCTCGAAATTGACCACGCCCGAATCAGCGGTCTCAAAGCCCGCGATGATGCGGAGAGTCGTGGACTTACCGCAGCCCGAAGGGCCGAGCAGCGTGATGAACTCGTTGTTTCTGATATAGAAAGTGATGTCTTTGAGGACCTTTGTTCCGTCAAAGCTCTTGTTCAGATTCTTTATCTCTATGATGTGCTCGCGGCCTGTATCGTCCTCGAGTATCTGATTGTATGCCATATTCCGTTCCCCTCTTATATGATTTCTTTTTAGAAGCTCGGCGGCGACGATATCCAGATCGCCTTTACCGGCCTTGTGCCCCTGTTTTCGAGCATGTGGGGCTTATTTGAACTGAAGTAGAAGCTCTCGCCTTTCTTCGCCAGGTACTCCTCGTCACCGATTACCACCGTCACCGTACCTTCGAGGACATAGCCGAATTCCTCGCCCTCGTGCGGATTGTCCGGATAAGTCGATCCGCCGGGTTCGATGGTGACCATTATCGGCTCCATCTCGTTCTTCTGGGCAGTGGGGATCAGCCAGGTGATCTCATTTCGGAGTTCCTCATCGGTCTTGACCGCAAAGTCCTTTTTCCCGAAAACCACCCTTTCCGGAACGTCCTCTTTAAAAAATTTTGAGAAGTCGGTACCGAGCGCATCCAGGATATCGCCCAGCGTCGTTATCGACGGCGACGTCTGATTGTGCTCAACAAGTGAAATAAAACCCTTGGAAAGCTCACATCTGTCCGCAAGCTCCTCCTGCGTCAGACGGTTCTTTAATCTAAGATTTTTGATCTTCTCACCAATGTTCACCGGTTACTCCATCCTAAACTCAAAGTTTAATAATACTAAATTTTCGGTAACCGGCAGATTATACTCCTCGCTAAACTCGCTGTAAAGTATTTCTAAACATTTTTATTATTTGAAAATGTCAAAAAACGGTGGTTTTTATCTTGAAATTCTTTCCTCCATAAGTATAATTAAGTTGAAAGAGCTTCGTTACAGTTTGTTTACATTTTTACATCTTAGGGGAGTGTTGAAAATGAGTGGAGTATTAGGGTATTTTAGCAAAGACAAGAACGACAGGAACAACGGTCTCGCGCTGAGCGGAGCAGGCGCAGGCGGACACGACAGTTCCGTACGTCCCGCACCTGCGAACATCGCGCAGGCTTCTAACGTAACACCTGTTCACGAGGGTGCCGGAAGACCGGGAAGCATGACATCTTCCTCTTCGTCTTCTCATTCCTCAACTTCTGATCAGCCTTATCAGTCACCTGCACAGCAGCTCGCACGTGAAAGAGCAGCTGCAGCCAAGGCGCAGATCGCTGCCCGTAAGGCCATGGAGGCTGAAAGAAAGAATCAGGAAAGAGGCACCAAGTCCGATGATCCTTACAATACCGGCACTTTGAGAAGCACTCTCAAACCCCCGATCAAGCGTCCCATCTCCGCTTCCGTTAACCATGCCCAGGCTATGGCTACAATGAAGCAGGAAGAAGAAAAGCAGCAGAAAAAAGCAGCTCCGGTACCGCTCAATTCCGTAGCGGCTATCGCAGAGCGCGCAGAGCAGATGGCTAAGAAGGCAAAGGCTGAGGAAGAGCGTACCGCTCTCGCAGCTAAGACCGCCCTCAAGAAGCTCGAGGATTCCAAGGTTGCAGTTGTACGCGCTGAAGAGATTCAGGCTGCCGCTTTCAAGTCTGAAGAAGCATCCAAGGCTGCTGCCCTCAAGGCAAGTGAAGAGACCAAGGCTGCCGTAGCTCAGGCTGAGGAAGCCAAGGCTCTCGCAAAGAAGGCTGAAGAGGCGGCTCTCCTTGCCAACCAGAAGGCACAGGAAGCAGCTAAGTTCGCACAGCTCAAGAAGACAGAAGAAGACGCAAAGGTTGCCGCAAGAGAAGCTGAGGAGAAGGCACGCATCGCCGCTCAGTCTTCCGTAGAGCAGGCAAAGGCTGCAGTCCACACCGCTGAGATCGAGGCTACAAAGGCTGAGCAGAAAGCTAAAGAGGCTGCTGAGATCTGCCGCAAGGCTGAAGAAGAAGCCCTCATCGCAGCAAGAAAGAAGAACGAGGAAGACGAGCGTCTCGCTGCCATCAAGGCTGAGGAAGATGCACGTAAGGCCGCTGAGGAAGCTCTCGAGAAGGCACGTCTCGCTGCCAAGAGAGCTGAGGAAGCAATCCTCGCAGCCAGACAGGCTGAGGAAGAAGCACGCATCGCAGCACAGCAGGCTGAGGAAGGTGCCCGCATTGCAGCTCTGAGAGCTGAGGAAAAGGCAAAGTTCGAAGCTGCCCTCAAGGCAGAGGCTGAAGCAAACGCTGAGCCCAAGGCTGAGACAACCGAAGCAGTCGCTCCTGCTTCATCCGCTCACGTAGCTCCTGCGCTCGCAGCAGCACAGCAGCATGAACAGGAAAACCTCAAGCAGGCTGAGTGATCCTTACAACTGATCAAACACAAGGGCTCCCTTAGCGGGAGCCCTTTTTATTTGTCCTCTTCCCTCTTCTTTTCATCAGCTGATCACCGATTCACGATTTCCTTCACGATTTGTCCTCTTAGCGTGCCGTTTTTCGTGAATCCTGGCTCTTATTCACGATTTCCTTCACGAAAAGAGCTGTTTTCGTGAATCTCTCGTGAATCGCCTTTTCGGGAGCCGGGCACACCACACAAAAGCATACAGGCAAAGTAAAAGGGCTCCGGAAACCCGAAGCCCTTTAAAGTCAGTTTGTTAACCGATTATCGATTACTCGATGATTGTAGCAACTGTACCAGCGCCTACTGTGTGGCCACCCTCACGGATAGCGAACTTAAGACCCTGCTCCATAGCGATAGGAGTGATGAGGTCTGCTTCGATTGTTACGTGGTCACCAGGCATGCACATGTCTGTTCCCTCAGGAAGCTTGATAACGCCTGTAACGTCTGTTGTTCTGAAGTAGAACTGAGGACGATAACCTGTTACGAAAGGCTTATGACGTCCACCCTCTTCCTTAGTAAGAACGTAAACTTGGCCTGTGAACTTTGTGTGAGGAGTTGTTGTGCCGGGCTTAGCGATAACCTGACCTCTTTCAACTTCCTTACGGTCGATACCACGGAGGAGGCAGCCGATGTTGTCACCAGCCTCAGCCTGATCCATTGACTTACGGAACATTTCTACACCAGTGATTGTTGTAGACTTAGGCTCGTCCTGGAGACCAACGATCTCTGCAGGATCACCAACCTTAACTGTACCTCTCTCAAGACGGCCTGTAGCAACTGTACCACGGCCGGAGATTGTGAATACGTCCTCAACAGGCATAAGGAAAGGCTTGTCAACAGGACGCTCAGGTGTAGCGATGTACTCATCAACAGCCTTCATAAGCTCGATGATGGAAGCATACTCAGGAGCGTTAGGATCTGTAGATGTAGACTCAAGAGCCTGGAGAGCAGAACCACGGATGATAGGTGTGTCATCACCAGGGAAGTCATACTGGTTGAGGAGGTCACGGATGTCCATCTCAACGAGCTCGAGGAGCTCTTCGTCGTCAACCTGGTCGCACTTGTTCATGAATACAACGATGTAAGGAACGCCAACCTGACGAGCGAGAAGGATGTGCTCACGTGTCTGAGGCATCGGGCCATCAGAAGCGGAAACTACGAGGATAGCACCGTCCATCTGAGCAGCGCCTGTGATCATGTTCTTGATGTAGTCGGCGTGGCCAGGGCAGTCAACGTGTGCATAGTGACGAGCAGTTGTCTCGTACTCAACGTGTGCTGTGTTGATCGTGATACCACGAGCTCTCTCCTCCGGTGCGCTGTCGATCTGGGAATAATCCTCGAACTTAGCGCCGCCAACGAAAGAAAGATACTTTGTGATAGCAGCTGTGAGTGTGGTCTTACCGTGGTCAACGTGACCAATGGTGCCGATGTTTACGTGCGGTTTGCTACGTACAAACTTTTCTCTTGCCATTTTAATTCCTCCTAGAATTAAGTGAATCAATTTTTGTGACGCTTAGATCAATACAGCGATAAACAACATTTTACATATTTTCCGTGCCACTTTCAACATGGAATATAAGAAAATAAAGTATTTATTTAGCTGTACGGTCTAAGCTGACCGTTGAAAGACATTACCTCTTGAGGATGTCTTCCATGATGCTCTTCGGTGTCTCAGCGAAGTGGCTGATCTGCATGACGAAAGTACCACGACCCTGGGTTGTGGATCTCAGGTCTGTTGCATAACCGAACATGTTTGCGAGCGGAACCTCAGCATGAACCTGCTGAGAACCGTTCATAGGCTCGATATCCTTGATGTTGCCACGGCGTGCATTGATGCCGCCGATAACGTCACCGAGGTACTCATCCGGGATCTCAACGTCTACCTTCATGATAGGCTCGAGGAGGCACGGATCACCCTTCTGCATACCGGCCTTGAAGCCCATGGAACCGGCGATCTTGAATGCCATTTCCGAAGAGTCGACATCGTGGTAAGAACCGTCGAAAACGGTAACCTTAACGTCAACAACGGGGAATCCGCCGAGAACGCCTGCGCCCATTGCTTCCTGGATACCGGCATCGATAGGTGCGATGAACTGCTTGGGGATGCAGCCGCCGACTGTTGCATCGACGAACTCGTAGCCCTTGCCCGGTTCCTGGGGCTCAAGTCTGAGCCAGCAGTCGCCGTACTGACCGTGACCACCGGACTGACGTACGAAACGTCCCTCGGCCTCGACAGTCTTTCTGATGGTCTCCTTGTAGGAAACCTGAGGTGCACCTACGTTTGCCTCGACCTTAAACTCACGGAAAAGTCTGTCTACGATGATGTCGAGATGGAGCTCGCCCATTCCGGCAATGATCGTCTGACCTGTTTCCTGGTTTGTATAGGTACGGAAGGTCGGATCTTCTTCAGCGAGCTTCTGGAGAGCGATGAGCATCTTCTCCTGTGAAGCCTTGGACTTAGGTTCGATAGCTACTTCGATAACCGGCTCCGGGAACTCCATTGACTCGAGGATGATAGGATGCTCCTCGTCGCAGAGTGTGTTACCGGTCGTTGTATCCTTAAGTCCGATAGCGGCAGCGATATCACCGGAGAAGACCTCCGTGATCTCTTTACGCTCATTAGCGTGCATCTGCACGATACGTCCGATACGCTCCTTCTTGTTCTTAGATGAGTTAAGAACATAAGAACCTGCAGTAAGAACACCGGAATAAACTCTGAAGAAGCAGAGCTTACCGACGAACGGGTCTGTAGCGATCTTGAATGCGAGAGCTGAGAAAGGCTCTTCATCGGAAGAAGGTCTGTCCTCTTCCTCTTCTGTCTCAGGGTTTACACCCTTGATGGCAGGAACGTCGAGCGGAGAAGGCATGTAGTCGACAATAGCGTCAAGAAGCATCTGGACGCCCTTGTTACGAAGTGCCGTACCGCATGTGACGGGGATGAGCTTGCACTCGCATGTTGCTTTTCTGAGAGCTGCCTTGAGCTCGTCGTTGGAGATCTCCTCGCCTTCGAGGTACTTCTCTGTGAGCTCGTCGTTTGTCTCGCAGATCTTCTCGATCATCTCTTCTCTCTTGGCCTTGATAAGTTCAGCCATATCAGCCGGAACCTCGCGGTCCTCGTATTCCTTACCGTCCTCAGAGGTATAAACCTCGGCACGGAGTGTGAGAAGGTCAATGATTCCCGTGAAGCTGTCCTCTTTACCGATAGGGTACTGGATAGCTACAGGGTTGTTTTTGAGACGATCCCTGATCATATCGCAGACGTGATCGAAGTTAGCGCCTACGATATCCATTTTGTTGACGAAAACCATTCTCGGAACACCGTAGTGCTCAGCCTGTCTCCAGACTGTTTCCGTCTGCGGCTCAACGCCGCCTCTTGCAGACATGACCGTAACGGCACCGTCAAGTACACGGAGCGAACGCTCAACTTCAACTGTGAAGTCAACGTGACCGGGGGTGTCGATGATGTTGATACGGTGGCCTTTCCAAGGTGCTGTGGTAGCAGCGGATGTGATCGTGATACCACGCTCCTGCTCCTGAACCATCCAGTCCATGGTAGCCGTACCGTCATGAGTCTCACCTAACTTACGGTTGATACCGGAATAGTAAAGGATTCTCTCGGTGGTCGTTGTCTTACCGGCGTCGATGTGAGCCATAATACCGATGTTTCTGGTCTTTTCAAGCGGATATGCTCTAGTTGCCATAGTATTAATGTCCCTTTCTTATCCGGTTTATTAGCGGTTGAAATGCGCGAAAGCCTTGTTAGCCTCAGCCATTCTGTGCATTTCTTCTTTTCTCTTAAATGCGCCGCCGGTCTCGTTAGCTGCATCCATGAGCTCAGCCGCAAGGCGCTCCTTCATGGTACGCTCAGACCTGCTTCTCGAGTACTGGACCAACCAACGGAGTCCCAGAGTAAGTCTTCTCTCAGGCTTAACATCCATAGGGATCTGATAGTTGGCACCGCCGACACGGCGTGCCTTGCACTCGAGGGTGGGCATTACGTTCTCAAGAGCCTTGTAGAATACTTCGAGAGGCTCTTCGTTTGTGCGCTCTTTGATGATGTCAAAGGCGTCGTATGTGATTTTCTGGGCTACGCCCTTCTTGCCGTCAAGCATGATATTGTTGATGAGCTTGCTCACCTTGATATCATTGTAGACCGGATCAGGAAGAACGGTCCTCTTTGGGGTATTGCCTTTTCTTGGCACTTTGCTTCCCTCCTAACATGATTATCAAAAAATTCTTGAAACCATAGGTACTCACGATTCAGTTATTGGACCCGTGTAAGTGTCATCCGTGACAGTGTCCCGTTTATATGAACAATGTACTGATCACTTATGTCCATATCCTGCTCATATAAACAGGATTACTTCTTAACCTTCGCGGCCTTCGGCTTCTTCGCACCATACTTGGATCTGCCCTGCTTACGGTCAGCTACGCCTGCTGTATCCAGCGTGCCTCTGACGATGTGATAACGTACACCAGGGAGGTCCTTGACACGTCCGCCTCTGATCAGAACAACAGAGTGTTCCTGAAGGTTGTGTCCTATACCCGGAATGTAAGCCGTAACTTCGTAGCCGTTGGTAAGACGTACACGTGCAACCTTACGGAGAGCCGAGTTAGGCTTCTTAGGTGTCGTTGTCTTAACAACTGTGCAAACGCCGCGCTTCTGGGGTGAATTAAGATCAGTCTGCTTGTTTCTGATCGTATTCATCGAAAACTGAAGTGCAGGTGAAGCAGACTTATAGGTCTTATCCTGTCTTCCGGTCTTGACAAGTTGATTGAACGTTGGCATCAATACATCTCCTTTCTTAAGATTTGCGCAACAATAGAGGCACAAAGTCCCCTTTGCGAGCAATTCAGTATACACCCGCCTTTTTTAAATGTAAACGGTTATTTTTTTCGCGCGGCGGTGCATTTGGCGGGCAAAATCATCAATATAAAATGAGAAAATTTGCTATTCACTTATTTAAGTAAAGCCATTATACTTGGTAAGGTTATTTATTAATACAAGGAGTGTGACTTCATTATGAAAGTAAAAATCACAGAAACCGTGCTGCGTGACTCTCAGCAGTCGCTCATCGCAACACGTATGCCTTTCTCCGATTTCGAGGGAATCCTTGAGACTCTGGACAACGCCGGCTACTACTCACTCGAGTGCTGGGGCGGCGCAACATTTGACTCTTGTCTCAGATATCTGGACGAGGATCCGTGGGAGAGACTCAGAAAGATCAAGGCTGTCTGCAAAAAGACTCCCCTTCAGATGCTCATCCGCGGCCAGAACATCCTCGGATACAAGCACTATCCGGATGACGTAGTCCGTCTCTTCTGCCGCAAGGCTGCCGAGAACGGCATGGACATCTTCAGGATCTTCGATGCTCTCAACGATTTCCGCAATATTGAAGTCTGCATTGACGAAGTCAAGAAGTGCGGCAAGCATGCACAGGGCTGCATCTGCTACACAACTTCTCCCGTTCATACGATCGAAAAGTACGTTGAGATGTGCAAAGAGCTTGAGGGCATGGGCGTTGACTCCATCGCTATCAAGGACATGGCAGGTATCTGCTCACCTAAGGAAGCTTACGATCTCGTAAAGGCTATCAAGGACGCAAAGATCAAGGTACCTCTCTTCTTCCACACACACCACACAACAGGCATGGGCCCGATGACTCTCATGAAGGCCATCGAAGCAGGTGTTGACGGTATCGACTGCGCTATCTCCACAATGGCAGGCGGTACATCACAGCCTGCAACCGAGACAATGGCTTACACAATGGGCCAGTTCGGTTACGATTCAGGCCTTGATATGGACAAGCTCAAGGAGATCGCTGATTTCTTCGTACCCGTAAGAAAGAAGTTCCTCGACAACGGAACACTCAATCCTACAGTCATGGGCATCAAGGCTGACATCCTCAAGTATCAGGTTCCGGGCGGAATGCTCTCCAACATGATCGCTAACCTCAAGGATATGCACGCTCTTGATAAGTTCGACGAAGCTCTTGCAGAGATCCCTGCAGTACGTAAGGACATGGGTTATCCCCCGCTCGTTACACCTCTGTCTCAGATGGTAGGTAACCAGGCAGTCCAGAACGTTCTCTTAGGCGAGAGATATAAGAACATCTCCAAGGAGATCAAGGCTTACCTCCGCGGCGAGTACGGCAGAGCACCGGGCGAAGTCAACCAGGAACTCATCGACAGATGCTGGAAGCCCGAAGAGCTCGTTAAGGGCAGATATGCTGATTCGCTCGAGCCCGTTTTCGAGAAGACCAAGAAGGAATTGGGCGACAAGGCACGTTCCGACGAGGATGTTCTCTCCTACATCGCTTTTCCTCAGGTTGCAGAGAAGTTCTTCGCAGCACGTGAGGAGAAGGAATCCAACACTGTCAGCTACACCATCGAGAAGAAGGAGGACTGACAATGAATCTCATCTTAAATGAAGTGAAGGAGCTCGTTCTGCTCGCCGGTGAAGAAGCCGGTGAGACCACTGCAGCTGCAGGCGGCGAGTCCAACGTCTTCACTTTCCTCAAGCCTCAGATGGGCACCGGTGAGATGCTCATGAATGCAGGCATCGTAATCCTCGTAGTCTTCGTCGTTCTTTTCATCATGTACGTCCTTATCTCTCTTGCGGGTAAGATCCTCGCAACTGCCACCAAGGGCGGCGAAAAGCCTGAAGCCAAGCCCGCCGTTGCCGCTGCACCCGCAGCTGCTGCCCCGGCTGCCGCAGAAGAGGAGTTCTCTTCCGGCACACTTAAGCTGAAGGGATGCGACGAGAAAACCGCCGCGATGATCATGGCAATCGTTGCCGATGACACCGGCATCCCGCTCTCAGAGCTCGTTTTCAAGTCCATCAAGCTCGTCGAAAAGAAGTAAAGGAGATAACCACACATGATATACAACGTTACGATCAACGATAAGGTTTACGAGGTAGAAGTTGAGAAAGGCAAGGCCAATCTCATCAGAACTACCGCTGTAGCAGCTGCTCCCGCTCCTGCTGCCGCACCCGCCGCTGCTCCCGCAGCAGCTCCCGCTGCCGCACCTGCACCCGCAGCACCCGCTGTCGCAGCCGCAGCAGGCACAACACCTGTTAACTCACCTATGCCCGGAACGATCCTCGACGTTAAGGTCTCTGTCGGCCAGGCAGTCAAGGAAGGCGAGCTCGTATGCATCCTCGAAGCTATGAAGATGGAGAACGAGATCTACGCTCCTTGCGCAGGTACCGTTGCACAGGTCCTCACCTCCAAGGGCGCTTCAGTCGACACCGGCACGCCCCTTGTTACTATTTCATAAGTGACGGCGGAGGAATTATAAATGTTAGAAGTATTGAAAAATCTGTGGGAGACTTCGGGCTTTGCCCAGTTCTTCATCACACAGGAAGGTTGGAAGAACGGTGTAATGATCCTTCTTTCATTCGTCCTTTTGTACATGGCGATCAAGAAGCAGTTTGAACCGCTTCTCCTGCTCCCTATCGCTTTCGGTATGCTCCTTACGAACCTTCCCTGGCCGGGTGGCGGAATCTTCCACCCCGAGTGGTTCCAGGGCGACATCAACTGGGCAGCTCTTGGCGGACATTACGTCAACGAGCTCGGTCAGCACATCGATCCGGGTCTTTTCGACTTCCTCTACATCGGCGTTAAGATGGATATCTTCCCCTGCCTCATCTTTATGGCAGTCGGCGCGATGACAGACTTCGGACCCCTGATCTCACGTCCTTCATCCTTCTTCATGGGTGCAGGCGCTCAGTTCGGTATCTCGTTCGCATTCGTAGTTGCCATCCTCCTCGGCTTCTCACCTGAAGGTGCCGCTTCTATCGGCATCATCGGCGGCGCTGACGGCCCGACGGCAATCTACCTCACATCCAAGCTCGCACCTGAGCTCCTCGGCGCTATCGCCATCGCAGCTTACTCATACATGGCGCTGATCCCTATGATCCAGCCGCCGATAATGAAAGCACTGACGACAAAGAAAGCGCGTCAGGTAAAGATGGAGCTCACAAGACCTGTTTCCAAGGTTGAGAAGATCTGCTTCCCTATCATCGTTACAGTTGTCTGCGTTCTCATCCTCCCTTCCGTCGCACCTCTCCTCGGCTGCCTCATGCTCGGTAACCTCTTCAGAGAGTCCGGCGTAACAGAGCGTCTCTCCGAGACATCTCAGAACGCAATGTGCAACATCGTCACGATCTTCCTCGGAACATCAGTCGGTGCTACAGCAGTTGGTCAGAACTTCCTGCAGGTCCGCACGATCATGATCATCATCATCGGCCTCACCGCTTTCGCTCTCGCAACAGTCGGCGGCCTCCTCATCGGCGACCTCATGTATGTCCTCTCCGGCGGCAAGATCAACCCTCTCATCGGTTCTGCAGGCGTTTCCGCAGTTCCTATGGCAGCACGTGTATCTTCCAAGGTCGGTCAGAAAGAGAACCCTTCCAACTTCCTTCTCATGCACGCCATGGGTCCGAACGTTGCAGGCGTTATCGGTTCTGCTATCGCAGCAGGCGTTCTCCTGACACTCTTCGGTTAATAGTAGGTATTAATAGATAACCACTTGCCCCGCAGTCCGCTGCGGGGCTTTTATTTGCTTGGCTTTCGCGGCTTTTTGCCTGTTGTTTTTCATCCTTTTGCCCCGCCCTCTCTTTGTCGGTTTTTGTCGGTATTTGTCGGTTGTTTTTCGCTTTACGGGCATCATAATCAGGATATGGAAATGACTAACAGATACATCCCCAGAGAATACCTCGCCCTGAAGATCAACTACTGCAGGAAGCAGCTTGCAGGGCTGCCGGAAGTCGTTCTGCACGAACACAACGTTGATGGAGTTTTGGTAAAGAGGGTAACGGCAGGAGGACACAGACATAACCTGGATTCCGTTAAAGGAAAGCAACTGTATGATGTTTGGCTTAAACGGGATGTGTTGGCGAGTGAACTCCATCTGTATGAGACTATATGGGACTGTTGTTTTAAAGGTTCTCCTCCTGATTTTTGCGCACGCAAAGTCATAAGGACTCTGGCTGTAGACTATGATAAGAGGATAGTAATGGATAAGGCCTTTTTCGACAGCCTCAAAAACGATGCCAATACCAAGCATCCCAAAACCTCTGGTTACTTTTTTAACGGGATCAATTACCGCTCGGCTGCTGAACGTGAGATCGCCATTTTCTATACAGAAATGGGAATACCTTTCAAATATGAGCCGGAAATAACGCTTCTAGGATTGCCTTATACGATCAATCCAGACTTTGTCTTATACCTAAAAGAACTGGACACCTGCAAGTTCCATGAACACCTGGGAATGAAGCACTCGGCTGACTATATGAGAGATACAAAGACAAAGTACGGTAATTATACCGGTGCAGGTTTGATTACTGACATCGACGTATTGTTCACTCACGACACTGATAGCATGCCGTTTGATATCCGATATTTGGCAGCTAAGCTTAACAGTGCTGTTTACGGAACAATTCTGTGCAAATAAATAGCAGTTTCACGGATTTTTCACCAAATGACCTGTTTTCGTGAAAAGAACGTGAAAAATAAGAGTTTTTCACGAAATCCTTCACGATTTCATGCCTTTTCGTGAAAAAATCGTGAATCAGCATGCAGCTTTGTGCCTCGCCCGCCACCACAAACAAAAAACGCGCCCCCGAAGGAGCGCGCGGTGATTCAAAGATCAGCTCAGCCGAAGAAGTAGACGAATCCCAGTACGTGGAGCACTACGCCGGCGAGGGCGAAGAGGTGCCATACCATGTGGGAGAACTTGAATCTTCTTGATGAGGGAGCGAAAAAGATTCCTACCGAGTAGACGATCGCGCCGGAGATCAGGAGCCAGAAGCAGATATGTGACGCGTTGTTGTAGAACTCAACGACTCTGAAGATGATCGCCCATCCCATCAGAGCGTAGATGAAGTAGGAGAAGCCCTTTCCGACCTTGGTGTGGTAAGCAAGCGCCGTTACGAGAACACCTGCCAGCGCCATTGCGGCTTCCAATGCCCAAAGGACTGCGCCGGATACTGTACCCAGGAAGTGGATGCAGATGGGTGTGTATGCGCCGAGGATCGCGAAATAAGCGACCGAGCGGTTGATCTTGTTCATGACGCGCTTGTGCGGTGTGCCGTGCTTCATGAAGTGGTAGATCGTCGCAAAAAGGAGTGCCAGGAACAGTGTGATGACGAACGCCGAAATGCCGAGAACTGACATGACGATCGAAGCCTGGGTGGCGCCGGGCTTGGCGACAGCCGTCAAATATGTATTGATGGATGCAAAAGGCAAAAGTCCCAGAAGGTAGAGTGCGGGAACGCCGGTTGTGATGGAGTTGCCGACTTCCTCACCGAAAGTCTCGTATGTCTTGTTGAGACCGCGTCTTACTGCACGACGGGAATTCTCGAACCATGTAAGGTCCTTGAGACCTTCTTCAAGCGGATCCTCTCCGGTCGCAGCGGCGTACTTCTTGTCGTCGCTCTTTGCGAGGTGGGTTTTCCAGAATTTCGTATTCTTTGCCATCAGATGAGAACTCCAATACTTTTAGTCAGCCGTAATATTTTACAAGGTGTCGTTATCGTTTTCAACATTATCATCGGAATGCCCGTCAGCGCTGCTTTCAAGGGGCGCGCCGAGCTGGATGACGTCGGGTGTTGCAGGCCTTACCTTGTCGCTTCGGCCGGATTTGCGGACTTCGCCGGATGATTCGGAATCATCCGCATCAGACGAATATGATGAGGGCGCGCCAAGCTGGATGGCGGGAGCCTCTTCTTCCTTCTTATCGGCAGGCGCACCAAGCTGAATAACAGGTGCTTCCTCTTTCTTTTCGGCAGGTGCGTCCAACTGAATGGGCTCCTCTTCCTTTGCGGCGGGAGCGCCGAGCTGGATCGGAGGTTCCTCCTTCTTTTCGGGGGGCTCAGGCTCTGCCTTCTTGCGGGCGGAACTCTTCTTGGCGAGGGCGGCCTTGCCCTTAACCTCGTCAGGAGATGCGGCGACTTCGGGCGCGGAGATGACCGTGCCGAGGACCTCAGGCTTGACCGCGGGGCCGGAATGGGCTGAAGTCACGGTGGGCTTGACTTTCGGCATCGGGTTAAGCTGCTCGGAGAGGTATGCGCGTCTGTAGAAACGGAAGACCTTCAGGACGAACGGCCAGATGAGCGCCGTCGGAAGGATCCAGTAGACCAGTGAGGCTGCGGCTTTGTCGCCGATCAGGGGCGAGAGGGCCGCGAAAGGCGCCTGCATCATGGCGTAGATGCCGCGGAGGCATGCGGCGCGGAGAAGCTGGAGCATGCTCGGGTCGGAGCCGGAGATGGCCTCTTCTGCGGGATACAGGTATGCCGGGAGATAAATGAGGACTCCGTATGCCGCGAGGCCCCAGTTGACCCAGACCTTGCTGCGGAATGCGGAGAAGAAAGGCAGGAAAATGATGAAGAACACTGCGTAGAGCAGGCTCATCATGCGCTCGAAAAGGGTGAAATCTCTGGCTACGGGGGCGGCACCGTACTGGAAATACAGCGGTTCGAAGCAGACAAACATCAGAGCGCCTGCGATCAGGCCGAGAAATACGCAAGTGAAGTAATCTCTGCGCAAGGAAAAGCCACCCTCCTTCTGTTTGATAGCCCCTCGAAAAAAGGGCTGCGCGGAAACCGGGTTTCCACACAGCCACTATTTTATAACAAAAAGTATTCTTATTAAACCTAAAACATCAAAGCGTGTCGTTCTCGGTGAAAGGCCTGATGTACCTGATGGTCATCTTCTTGAGCTTGACGCCGGGCGCGGAGAAATGGGAGCGCATGACGCCGTTCCGTGTGAAGAGGACAGTCTGCTGCTTCAGCGTGACGTCTTTGCCTTCGGTGCCGTTCCAGGTGACGACCGCGAACGGGATGGACGAGATGTACATCTGCATCGGGATCTGCGCGAGGCTGTTAAGGTCGCTGCTTCCTGTCATTTCGATCTCGTAGAAGCCCTGCTTCTTTGCGGTGATGCCGAAAACGAAGTCCCTGTCGGTCCAGGTGTTTTCGGGACGCTCGATGACGAGCACGTCGTCGACTTCGTAGAATTCGTCGACATCAACGGATACGTCATCTTCCTTGAACGGATCGTCGATGTGGCTGACAACGGCAGGCGTTCCGCTGACCCTGTCCATAGCGGGGGTGTTCATCGCAAAGCGGAGGATGTTCGCCGCGTTCCTCTGGAGCTCGGCGCGTACGATCCTTGAGCCGTCGCCTTCACGGAGTTCCCTGAAGGTATCTGCCTCGTCGAGGCACTCGAGTTCAACGTTCGAGCAGACCATGTAGATGTCGTTCTGCGAGCGTGCCATGACGGAGTGGTCGGTGAGCGAATACTCCGCAGTGTCGCCGCCCGTTACGCCGATATATGCCCACCAGTCGGTCATCTCGATGCCGGTGTAATTCCACTGCTCGCGGAGGATCATGGTGTTCAGGTCGTAGAAGTTTGCGGTATAGACGCCGTTGACACGGTTGTAGCTCGACATTATGCTGCGGGCCTTGCCTTCCCTGACGGCGATCTCGAACGGGCGCAGGTAGATCTCGCGGAGAGCTCTTTCGGAAATGACGGAGCTCATCTCACGGCGGGAAGTCTCGCGGTTGTTGCCGCAGAGGTGCTTGATCGTGGGCGTTACGCCGTTCTTTTCGAATGCCCTGATCTGTGCGCAGGCCATGAGACCGGTCAGGAGCGGGTCTTCGGAGAAGTACTCGAAGTTCCTGCCGTTCAGCGGATGCCTGTGAATGTTGATTCCGGGGCCGAGGAGCGAGTCGATCTTGTTGGAGACCATTTCGATGCCGAGGTATGTGTAGAGTTCCTCGACCAGGTCAATGTTGAAGGTCGATGCGAGAAGCGTGCCGTTCGGCAGCGAAAAAGCTTTCTTACCGGAGTCGATCCTCATTCCGGAAGGACCGTCGGAGCAGCAGAGCGTGGGAACGCCCATTGCCTTGATCCCCCTGCTGAGGCCTCCGAACGCGGCGGCCGTGCCTATCGTGGCCTTGGAGCTGCCCATGCCCTCGCCTCTGATAAGGAGGCAGAGCTCCTCGTCGGAGATCTGAGCGATGAACTCATCGAGCGTGTTCTTGCCCTGCTTGACGTCATTAAGCTTGATGCCCTTGTCGCCGGTCTGGGGAATCTCTGCGGGAACGCGCGAAAGGCGGGTCTCCAGGAAGTTTACGGTCTGGAGCGGAACGTCTTCACTGCCCTTGATGAAGCCCGTGCCGGAATCGGAAGGCACGGCGGTCATGCGCCTGAATGCCTTGACGGGACCCATGGCGTTCTCGAAAGACTCAACGAGAACGGGCTCAGCGAGGTCGAATGAACCGGCTTCGCTTGTGGTCGTGACATCGCCGCCGAGGTAGAAGGAATAGTGGCCGGCATCGAGGATGAATCCCGTGCCGAGGCCCGTTCTGCCGTCGTCATCGTAGGATGCGAAGGCGCGGACCGTTGAAGTGATCTCGACCGTCTCGCTGCCGTCGGGCGGGATGAGACCTGTTTTCGCGAAGCCCGCGAGAACGCGCGAAGGCTTGGAAAGCTTGCCCTGAGGGGCGGAAGCGTAGAGCATCACGGCCTTTTTGCCCGCGGTCTTGCCGGTGTTGGTGACTTCAACGGAAACCTTCACCGTCTTTCCGTCGAAAACAAATCCCGAGGCCTTGAGGTCAAACTCCGTGTAAGAGAGACCGAAGCCGAAAGGATAGACGACCTTTGAGGGCGCGAATGTGGAGAAGTATCTGTAACCTACGAAAATATCCTCTTCGTAGATGTCTTCGTGGATGTCCTTGTTGCCGAAATTGTCGTTCGAAGGATAGTCTTCGAGGCTTGCGGCAATTGTGTCGGTAAGGCAGCCGGAAGGAGACTCTTCGCCGGTTACGATCTTTGCTGCGGCATGGCCGCCGATCATGCCGGCCTGCCATACGTAGAGGACGGACTTGATGCCGTATTTGGAGACGAATGACATGTCGATGATGTTGCCGACGTTGAGGAGAACGATGGTCCTCTCAAAGGCGGCGGAAACCGAAGCGAGCATCTCCTCCTCGCTGTCGCTGAGGAAATATGATCCCTTGTCTGCGGTGTTGTCGCGGTCCTCGCCGGCAGTGCGCGCGATGATGATGACAGCAGCGTCGTTACGTGCGGCAAGTTCTTCCGCAAGTTCAGAGGATATGGGCATTTCGGGCTGTGACCAGGCTTCCTTGCCCCAGCCGAGATCTTCCTCGATGGGGTTCTCCTTCTCCCACTCATCGTAGATGTCCATCAGCCCGGGATCGAGCGTGATGGAAGGAGAAGCTGCAAGACCTTCGCGGATGTCGGTGACGTGGTTGACGTTGACCATGCCGCCGCTTCCGGTTCCGCTCTTGTAGTAATGCGTCTGCATCCTTCCGAAAAGGGCGACCCTCGTACCGCGCTTAAGCGGGAGAGCCTCGCCCTCGTTCTTAAGCATGACGATACCTTCTGCAGCTGCCTCTATCGCGGCCTCGCGGTATTTATTCCAGTCAAGTACCAGTTCAGGCATATGACATCCT
The DNA here is from genome assembly GCA_946407705.1 of uncultured Clostridia bacterium. GTDB lineage: Bacteria > Bacillota > Clostridia > Saccharofermentanales > Saccharofermentanaceae > Saccharofermentans. The sequence goes on from CAMJPC010000002.1 coordinate 241,885, forward strand.
CCAAAACTCAGTTGATGTTTGAATGATACAAAAATAAGAGACCGTTTTCTCTTATGAAAGTGGCTTTTATATTCTTTTTTTGTTTATGCGTGGCCATTACGTGCGTAATCATATTTTAGTACAAGCAAAGTACTTTATATAGGCAGCAAAGTTCTCAGATAGTATAATCAAAGGATAAGGGCAGGCTGATCCATACCGATCGCGAGGTGTTACGATGGCGGGAATATCAGATTATTTCTCTGATGAGATTAGTTTTTTCGATAAGTACATTTTGAATGCGCCGGTCTTGAGCGCGAGCACTTTCAACGTGACCAAAGACACGATGCTCACCTGTCTTGCAACGAGCAAGTTCGCTCCCGGAAACCCTCCGGAGGGCTTCTACGAATATGCGCTGTCCTTCTGTCCCGGAATTGCTGATCAGAGCCCGAAAACGCGTGACTTCCTGCTGAAGAGCGCCGCCATGGTCGGCGACAAGGAGACACAGGTTGATTTCCTGAGGCACTTCAGCCACGAAGGCTTATTAAAGCTTTTCGGTGAGGGAAGAAACGAATACTATCTCGTCTATGACATGCACACACCGAAGGTCACGCATTTTGCCATGACACAGGTCGTCATCATGAAGGACATGGAGTCCGGAGACCTGATCGCCAGCTTCATCACGAAGGACCTCTCGAGGCTCAGGCAGTTCAGGAAGATCGCGACTATGGCGGTCAACTCGGTCTGCGAATGCATCGCGCTCATCAACGCGGAAGAGAGAACTATCACTTTCGAGACGGTATCGGGCGAGCTCGCACGGTTCCTGCCCGGCATCACCACCGACAACAAGATCAGCTATGACAACGAATTTTGCGACCTGATCTGCTCGGTCGGAAAATCGGACGGCGACATTCCTCTGCGCGACATTATCTCCGTCGAAAACATAACAAAACAGCTTGAAGAGAAAGATGCCTACATCATCATTTTCGATGTAGGGATAAAGAACGGCGAGGTCCGCAGAAAGCAGGTAATGTTCCAGTGGTACGATTCCGCCCACCGCTTCATCGCGACGCTCCAGTCCGATGTCTCGATGACTTACCGCCAGGAAAGGAATCACCTCGACAAGCTTAACCACGACCTCAATCTCAAGCTCGGAAAGGACCAGGTCACGGGCCTTCCCAACAAGAATTCCAGCGAGATCAGGATCCAGGACAACTTCGATCCCAAAAACAGCTCGATCCTGCTTTTCGATCTCACGAACCTCGTATATCTCAACAACACGCTGGGCCGCGACATCGGCAACATGCTGCTTTACCAGTTCGCGCATCTCGTGTCCGGCTCGCTCCCCGCGGGAAGTTTCATCGGAAGATACACCGGTGCTGAGCTCATTGTTTTCTTCAACGTCCTGAGGCCCGGCGCCGAAAAGGATTATCTCGACAGGATCGACCAGAAGATCGAGCAGTACAACGGCGAGAATCCCGACTGCCCCATCGAATACGTTTATTCCGCGGTCTTTGCGGAAGATTACGATGACTGTGATTTCGCAAAGCTCTATGCCGAAGCGTTCAAGCAGTTGAACGACGCCAAGAGCCGGAAGGGCATTCCGCAGGTCGCTGAGGGCGATCTCTCCTTCAAGCTGATGGAGATGAGCGGCAAGACCAAAGAGCTCGAATACACTTCGAAGCATGACGGTCTCACGGGTCTCCTCAACAAGACCGCAGGCCTCGAAGAGATCAAGAAACTCGCCGATAATCCGCCCCACAGATATCACGTCATGTTCGTCCTTGACGTTGATGATTTCAAGCATATCAATGACACGTACGGCCACGATTTCGGTGATGAGATCCTTAAGAAGCTCGCGGGCGTCCTGAAGGCGCAGTTCCGTCCCTCGGACATCCTTGCACGCTACGGCGGCGACGAGTTCATCGCCTTCATGGCTGATGTCTCGGGTCCCGCGCAGATCGAAGACAAGGCAAGGAGCATCATCGAAGCAGTCGACAACATGCTCTTTGAATCAGGCTGCCGCAAGACCGGATTCGACCCTTCCAACGGGACGAGAGACACTTCGGGGATCTCGATCGGCATCGTCTGGACGGACAAGCATGCCAACTCATCGAAAATGTTCGTTCAGGCGGATTCGGCCCTGTACGATGCAAAACACATGGGTAAGAACAGATTCGAGATCACCAGGAACATGGGAATCGGAGACATCGACGCGTAAGATCAGCGTGATCCGTCAGAGCGCGCTGTAGTACTCCTCAAGTCTGGGCTTTGCCGCGAGATAGTATTTCTCGAGCCTCTTGTCGAAATGCTTTCCGAAGCTTTCCATCATGATCTTATCGGCGTCTTCGAAAGAGAACTTGTCTTTATAAACACGCTTGCTGACGAGCGCGTCATATACGTCGGCGATCGCCATTATGCGCGCCTCGATCGGGATCTCCTCGCCCTTGAGTTTTTCGGGATAGCCGGAGCCGTCCCACCTCTCGTGATGGTAATGTGCGACATTGACCGCAACCTTGTGGAATGACGTATCCTCAGTTCCTTCAAGTATCGAATCGACGATCCTCGCGCCTTCCGCCGCGTGAGCCTTCATCTTCTCGTATTCTTCGGGCGTAAACTTTCCGGGCTTTCTCAAGACCGCGTCATCAACTGCGATCTTGCCCAAGTCATGCATCGGGGCAGCCCTTATAACATCATCGCAGAACTCGTCGGTAAGGCCTTCTCTTCCGAACAGGAGAAGCATGCTCTTTTTATCTGAAGAGTCCTTCTTTATCTCGTCTATCAGGAGCTTAACAACATCGCTCGTTCTCCTGATGTGACCGCCCGTCGAGTTGTCGCGGCTTTCAACCATGGTTGCCATTCCGAGGATCAGCCTGTTATGCATCTGCACGATGCTCTCGGTCTTCTCCGATACCTCCGCCGACAGCTGGTCGTTATAGTTTGCAAGGAGCTTCATGTACTTACGTGAATCGGTGTCATCGGTGATGAAGAACTGGTAGCCGACCCTGTGCTTTCCGTCATACAGATGGCTTATGGTGACCAGATAGATCCTGTCTCCCGCCTCGTGGTAAAAGCGGTCTCTTGTCTCATCCCTCTTGAAGTCATCGAGCCATTTGAGAATGGTGTTCTTTATCTGAAGATGCCTTCCCGCATATGAATCGACCCTGAGCTTAGAGAGCTCCGGAAAGACCTTTTTCGCGGGTTCATTCGAGCCAAGATAATTGTCATCGAAATCGAAAGATATGAATCCCGTCTCGCCCTTGTTAACAAGCGAATCCACTGCCAGATCGGTCACGTCGTAAAGGCAAAGACGCCTTACTATGATGAGGAATATTAACTGCGCGAAAACATAAGACAGCGGCATCGCATCCATGCCTTCCGGGAGCGCCTTGTTCATGAAATAACTCAGGAACGAGACAGTCGCCGGGAACATCAGAAGGATGATCGTCTTGCTCGATACATCCTTCTTTTTGACAAGGCTGTAGACCATCGCGATGAAGCTGATCACGATGAAGAAAGTGATCACGACATATGTCAGCGTGTGCGCAAAACCGTATGTCTTTATGAGCCTGCCCGCACCCTTTTCGATCTCAAAGCTTACCGTCTTATAGAACCACGGCCTGCTGCCCATCGTAAGAGCAAACGAAAAACTCATGAGAGACAGCAGCATGAGGACAACGTTCATCCAGCTCCTGATCTTTATGTGGCAAAGACCGAAGATACTCTGGGTGATGAAAAGAGCGAGGAAGCATCCGCCTATGTAAGTGATCTTTGCTGACGCGATCGCCGCATCCAGAGACCTTGCGTGCGCAAGCATCGCATAGCCCAGGTTCGCGACCGGAATGAACGCAAAGATCAGCGAGATATGCGTATCGAAATGTTTATGCCAGATGAAGATATATATCAGCGTCAGAAGGACTGACAGACCGAATAACACTTCATAATATGCGACCACTTATTTACCCCTCACTTTTACTTATATTATTGATTTTACTCTTATCTTTTAAGAAATGCTTTTATCTCATCCGTGAGTTCAACGGGACGCTGGCCCATCGGAGAATGTCCGCAGCCTTCCATGAGTTTTACCTTTACCGAAGGTGCTTTGATCTTTTCCGCATATTCCTGCATCAGGCCGAACGGGCATGTCCAGTCACAAGAACCCGAGATGAACAGTACAGGCATCTGATACTCATCATTTGTCTCAAACGCATTAAATCCCATCATGTGGTCATCAAGAGGCTTTTGCAGCTGCTCAAACCTTTTGTCACCGGCAAGAGTCTTTAAAACCAGGATAAACCATCTGACATCATCGACTCCGATGTACGGGCTTGTCACTGTCGGGAAAGTCGATGCATCAGCCGTTTCAGTCACAGGATGATATGCTTCGACCAGTTTTCTAAGCGCCTGAAGATTGGATATGCTCATATCTGACATGAATTTCTTATAGGCCGCATCCATTTCGGAAGTATCGTCGCCTCTTTCCTTTGCAATGCGGAGAGCATCCTCATAGGCATAGGTCTCGCTTGCATAATCCTTCTCGTTTACGACCTGGCCAATACCGATATATGCAGAGACTTTTTCGGGATGGGAAAGGACATATCTGCTGCCCAAAAGACTTCCATAAGAATGGCCCATGATGATGACCTTATCCTGTCCGAAACGTTCTTTTGCGTAATCAACAAGAGCATCAAGATCTTTAATCTGCTGCTCAAAGGTCAGTGTCTTATTGTCGGGATCTTGCTTCTCGTTCCTGTAGTAAGACCTTCCGCATCCTCTTTCGTCCCATGCAATGACCGTGTACTCATCGGTGAGAAGATCAAACCAGGAATAATCGGAGTATGTCGTTGCAGATCCCGGGCCTCCGTGAAGCGAGATGATGACCGGATTGGATCTGTTCTTTCCGCAGATCGTAATATATTCCTGCTGGTCGTTCAGCTGCACATAGAGCTGCTCATTGACGCCGTCCTTATAAGTAACCGCGCGGCTGATCTGTCTGTAATTGCGGACCGCGATGACAAATACGAAAGAGCCTCCGATGACGACTGCCAGTATGATGCAGATCGCTTTCAGGAATCCTCTGACGATTCGCATACCGAGACTCTTCTTTTTCTTCGGTCCGTTTACTTCTTTTTCATGCTGCAGGTGGATTCCGATGTGACCAATTCCCAGAACGATCGTTCCAACGAGCATCACGATGTTTCCGCCGTAGATTCCGAGCAGGAAGAAAGCGATAACCGGAAGCGTTGCGCCTGCGACGGGAATGCCCAGGAAGCTTCTGTAATAGTCCTTCATGGTCTTTTCGCTCCTGAAATACCTGATCCAGGAAAGCTCGTAGAGCACCATGAGAATGAAAGACACAGCAAGGACCGTGAACCAGAAGTTGAATCCCTTGAAGTTGAAATCAGAGAATATCAGCGCCGTGGTCGTAACGATAACCTGGCCGCATCTCTCAAATCCCAGAAGGATCTTATTCTCATTTGACGAGTAATCAGCGTAGCCCTTCGGCTGGTTCTTTGTCCATATAAGATTCGGAACTGTCAGCATGATGAGCCATATCAGTCCGATGTAAGAAAATCCGAAATTCATAATCTATCCCTTATTCCAAGGCCGCGGCACCTTTTGAGGGGTGCCGCGGTCCTGTTTGTTATCTGATGTCGATATTGCCTGCGTTGACGTTGATCTTGATATTACCTGCGCCGGAGCCGGTTGCTTTGTATTTTCTTCCCGCACCGTCGCCTCCGATGTTGATGATGCCTGCATCGACTTTGCAGTCGTAAGAGTATGCATCAACAGAACCTAAGTCATTGATATTAACGCTGCCGAAATCAACATCGATGGTGACATCTTCTAATCCTGTCTTTCTGATATCGATATTTCCGGCATCAGCATCGATCTTCAGGATCTTTGCTTCCAATCCGTCAACGGAGATATTTCCTGCGTCAACATCGATATCGGCCTTGCGGAAAACAGAATCCCTGATCGAGATGTTGCCAGCGTCAAAATCGCCGAAGAAGTAATCTGCGTTAACGCCATCGAGGCTGATGTCACCTGCGTTAACCTTGATCTCAAGATTGTCGAGTTTAGTCTCTTTTCCGAGCTTGATAGTGAGTACCGGCTTGTTAATGTTAAATCCGATATTAAATCCGCCTGCAGCATTGTTCTTGGCAGTCAGTTTGCCGTTCTCAAATGAGACGTCCGGCCTAAGTCTCTTGTCTCCCGTATATTCCACATCAACGAGGCCGTTTCCTTCCGCAGGTTCGATTATGATCTTGCATGCATTGAGATTGATGTTGATGGAGTTGATGTTGCCCTTAGTGTTATCCATTCCGCTTTCCCCTTCGTTAATGGAATATGTTGTTGCGACCGTTTCACCGTTGTCATTGAAAAATGTGCCTGAGAAGAACGGAAGAACGAATCTGGTACCCATGGAAGTGATCATGACTCCTCCGACGATGAGCGCGCAGATGACGATCGGAAGCTTGTTGACCTTTCTGTCAGACTCCGGAACGAATTCCTCTCCCATGCCGACGTTGAGCTCAAGGAGCCTGTCGTAGCCCTTCATCTTGGTGTGGGCATATGTGATAAGGAACACGCCGAGGCCGATGAAGCCGAACATCATGGCCGCACCAAAGCCGTTGTCCAGATAAGGTATCTTGTCGAAAACGATCGGGTTGAGAATGCTCAGGATGCAGAGTCCGATACCGATCGAAGTAAGCATTCCGTAAGAGCTCTTGAAGCTTGATCTCTCGTTTCTTACGTACTCTGCGCCTTCAACGCTGAGCGAGCATTCCTTTTTTCTGACTTCCACATACTCCTTGCCCTTGATGCCTGCAAGAACGAAAAGGACTACCGCTGCGGCGATCATGGTGAACATTCCGCCGACTCCGCCCAACAGGTCGAAAGGAAGTGATTCTGCGATTATGGGAGACGCAACGCAGCAGATGCAGAGCGCGATTCCGATGGGGATCAGGAGAGTTCTCTGGTTGATCATGGAGAGGTAAGACTTGATCCTGTCGATGGAAAGGATCGGCTTTGATTCGTCAGCGCTTTCATTGACCTGTTCGCCGATGCCCAAAGAATCCGCGAGCTCATCGAGATTGCCGAATTCGGAAATTACGATACCGATTGCTTCGTTCTCTGTCTTGCCTTCCCTGATAAGCTCCTCGTATTTATCTTCCATCATCTGCAGGAGCTCGGCCTTTGCCTTCCTCACTGCGTCTGTATTCGGAAGATTACGGAACATGTTGTCCAGATAATTCTTTATGGTATTCATACTACGCACCCCTCACCTGCAATAAACTTTTCAATAACCTCTTTAGTAAGCATCCACTCTTCGCACTTGGCGCGGTAATATTCCCTACCGGCCGGAGTGATGCGGTAATAAGTTCTCTTTTTTCCGCCTGCGAGATCCTGATCAACGAACGACTCGATGAATCCGTTCTTCTCCATTCGCGTGAATGCCGAGTAGAGCGTGGTCTCTTTGATAATGTACTTGTCTTCGGACAACGTGCGGATCTGCTTTGAGATCTCGTATCCGTAAGACGGGTCATTAAGAAGCAGGTAGAGAATGATTATGTCATTGTAGCCTCTGATGACATCGCTGCTTATCTCTGCCATTGATCTTTCTCCCTTCCCTTATTGTGACGGTCCATTTGCTACGACTGCCGTTGCTATGACTGTCGTACTACGACTGTCGGAGTAAATATATCACCGCCCGAAAATGATGTCAACAGGGATTTTTCCTTTTCGCGCACGATTCACGGATAATTCACGAAATGAAGCAAAAACGTGCAGCTTTTCGTGAATTCCGCCTCAGATTCACGAAAACCGTCACGAAAACAGCCTCTGGCGTGAAAAAAACGTGAATCCGCGATCAGATAACTCGCCTCCATAACAATAATGTTTCTGTTTTTATATACTTATCTCTTTTGCGTTTGTTATAGTTATTTCATATACAAATCTTGCGAAAAGAGGTACCGCCATGGAACTTTACGTAGACATCAGATTCCTTAACAATTCAGGCGACGGCACAAAGGATAAGCCTTTCGGCACGATCTCCGAAGCGGCAGCGGTCGCAAAGGCAGGCGACACGGTGCACGTTGCGCCTGGCCTCTACAGGGAATACGTATCACCCGCAAACGGCGGAACCGAAGATGCCCCCATCACCTATGTGAGTGACGAGCCTTTGGGCGCGACGATCTCGGGCGCTGAGCAGATCACAAACTGGGTTCAGTACGACGGTGACGTCTATCTCGCAAAGGTCGACAACAGTATTTTCGATCCCGACTACAATCCTTACACGACGTTCTGCTACGGCGACTGGTATTTCGCAGGCAAGAACAGACACGTCGGCTGTGTCTATGTCAACGACAGGAGACTCTACGAAGCAGCTTCCGTCGAGGAAGTCATCAAGGCTCAGGTCTATAAATGCTCATGGGTTCCCGAGGAATCCAAGTACAAGTGGTTTGCAGAAGACAAGGGCGACCAGACCTACATCTACGCAAACTTCGGAGGTCTTGAACCCAACAGCGAAATGGCTGAGATCAACGTCAGGAGAATGTGCTTCTTCCCCAAGGAGACTGGCAGGAATTACATCACGGTAAGGGGCTTCAAGATCTGCAAGGCCGCTACGAACTGGGCACCTCCGGCCGCATGGCAGGAAGGCATGATCGGTCCCCACTGGTCAAAGGGCTGGATCATCGAAGACAACGAGATCTATTTCTCCAAGTGCTCTGGCATCGGCTTAGGCAAATATCTGGATCCCGAGAACAACCACTACTTCACATACCATCACTTAAAGAGTCCTACCCAGATGGAGCGTGACGCGGTCTGCAGGGGCCAGTATCACGGATGGCTCAAGGAGAACATCGGAAGCCACATCGTAAGAAGGAACAACATCCACCACTGCGAGCAGGGCGGCATCATCGGACGCATGGGCGCGGTCTTCTCCACGATCGAGGATAACCACATCCACCACATCAACAACATGATGGAATTAGGCGGCGCTGAAGTCGCGGGCATCAAGCTCCACGCGGCGATTGACGTCCTCATGAGAAGAAACCACATCCATCACTGCGTCATGGGCATCTGGACAGACTGGGAAGCACAGGGTACGCGCATCACGCAGAACCTCCTGCACGACAACCAGAGACCTGAATACGCTGAGCCTTTGAAAGGCGGCATGGGCAGCGAGGATATTTTCGTTGAGGTAGGTCACGGTCCAACATTGATCGACAACAACATCCTCCTCTCCGACGCAACTCTCCGTATCGCAACACAGGGCGTTGCAATGGTCCACAACCTCATCTGCGGCGCATTCACATCCGTAGGCGCAGGAACTGACTGGAGATACACGCCTTATCACATGCCGCACAGGACCGAGGTCATGGGCTTCATGACGATCCTCCACGGTGACGACAGATTCTACAACAACATCTTCTTCCAGAAGCACTCCAAGGCTTCCCTCGTCTCGCGCTTTGACGACGGCAGGGTCGAAGTCGAAGAGCGCGTCGTAGGCACTCACGTATGGGATCAGTATCCGACTTATGATGAGTGGATCAAGAGATTCGACATGGATTCCGACACGCCCGACATGATGAAGATCGCCAAGGCTCACTTCGACCATCTCCCCGTCTGGATCGACGGCAACGCTTACCTCGGCGGCGCGCTCCGTTACTGCAAGGAAGAGAACTACATGGTCGACGACACGTCAAAGGTCTACGTCAACGTAAAAGAAGACGGCGACAAGGTATATCTTGACACCAACCTCAAGGACGTAATGGGCGCGTTCACCGCTTCGCTCGTCACGACCGAAGTGCTGGGCAAGGCTTTTGAGCCGCAGCAGAGATTTGAGGACAGGGACGGCAGTGACATCGTTTTCGATACCGATTACTTTGGCGCGAAGAGAAGCGAGATCATCCCCGGTCCTTTCGCAGGACTGGACCTCGACGGGATCAACGTCGTACTGTAATGATTCATACCACGCAGCCTGCCGCGTTTTGGCCAAGATGAGCAGGCTGCATGAAAAAGGATCTGTTACCCGTTACTTCCTCCATTTGATCCAAAATGGAAGAGCAAACGGGTAATAAGGACCAAAAAACTGCAATATTACCCATTACTTCCTCCGTTCGATCCAAAACGGAGGAGCAAATGGGTAATCAGGACATAAAAACGGCATTATTACCTGTTACTTCCTCCATTTGATTCAAAATGGAGGAGCAAACGGGTAATCGGAAAAAGGAGGCACATATGCCGCACATAGAGATCAAATGCTATCCGGGCAGAACGGAAGAAGTTAAGACCAAATGCGCAGAAGCAGTCGCAAAGGCCGTCTCGGAGACGATGGGCTGCAATATCACAGCCGTTTCCGTAGCTATCAAGGAGATCGAAAAGGAATCCTGGAAGCCCGCTGCCTGGGACGCACAGATCGCGCCTGAAATGGATTCCTTATATGTGAAGCCGGGTTACACCTGCGACTGATCAGGTTTATCCGTACTGTCAGCCTTTTTGTTCTTAGCAGTTCCGTCATCTAAGCGGGGCAGCTGCATCAATCTGAACAGCATCATCTTATGACGTGAGAAGTCCGCTGCGGACGACCTCGTGATCTTTTTGCATGTCATTATGAGGGCGTCGTATTCCTTCTTTGTCAGGTCCTTGCCGGAGAAGGTCGCTTTCTCAGCGATCTCGGTTACGGCAGACGGATACACGATCCTGAAAACGTGCGCTATCAGCATATAGTAGTGATAGTATGCTATGGCCTTGTCGTTGATCTTTTCGGTCTGTAATCTGGCTGCCCAGTAGAACATGAAGACCACTCTTCCAATAAGGATGAGCACGCCGGCGACCGTCACGATAATGGTCAACGTCACGATGAACTTAAATGTCTTGACGGCGCCTTCGGGCCACTCAAGTTTTTCTTTCTTGTTTTCGGAAGCTGATGTGGGCATGGTCTCATCGCCGCCCTCAGAGTTGCCCGCTTCGTCCGTGGCACGCGTGGTGTTTTCTGTAGGATCGTTTTCGCGCGTCGTTTCATCCGTCGTCTCTTCAGTTGTCGTGGTTTCTTCCGTGGTAGTGGTGGTCGTGGGCTCCTCGCCGTTTTCCTCACCTGACGATGAATTGCGGACCTCGGGATGAACCTCTGCGAGTGCTGCAATGTTGAAGAAATTCTCGTCACTGTTGTAACCGGGAGTCGCGTCGCCCATTACCCAGCCGTATCCGAGCAGGTAGACCTCGAACCAGGCGTGCGCCTGCGAAGCGTAAACCGTACTCTCCTTATCAAGGCCGGAATTCTGGTCAACGTAGCCGCGCACGTATCTTGTGGGGACGCCGATCATGCGCAGGAGCACCATCGAAGTGACTGCGTAGTGAACGCAGATGCCCGAGTTCGCATCTCTTACAAACCAGACGACGAAGTCCTCGCCTTCAGTCGGATACGGGGTCTGCGTGTTATACGGATGAAGGTTTCTGACGAATTCGGTTACGCTCCTGACCTTCTCGTAATCGGTCATTTCCGTGCGGCCGTTGTAAACGTCGAGGTACCACTGAGGCAGCACGCCGCTCGTGATAAGCGCCCTTTCGGTCGAGTAAGGAACCTCGACACAGGTGGTGTAAACGTAATCGTTAATGTATTTTTGTGAATGGATGACGCCTGTCTTTACCGGCAGGTTTCCCGAGGCGAACTTGAAGATGTGCGCATTCGTCGCATTGTAAGGATTGACCTTCGCAGGCGTGATATTGTTCATCGTGTAGAAATCCGTATAGTAAGGCACGATGTCGACAGAAGCGCTCCTTAACGGCGTGACGGTAATGCTGTACTGCGCTTTCTCGGTAACGGGATCAACGTTTTTTGCAAAAACGTCGCCCTTGATCCTGGTGCTGGTCAGGGTGTTGTTCGCATAGTGGTCGTTCGATTCGACCTTGAGATACAAAATGTTGCCGGCGTAAACGGAAACGTCTCCGTCGTAATCGGGGTTTCTGCTTCTCTCAACCTTAAGGACCTCGGCGTTTGACGGGTTGAACGGACCTACCTTTGAGAGGTTCGTCGGCGTCGCAAAAAGAGGAGATATCGTATCAAAGCTGTCGTCGAAATCAGTGTTTTCGAGGCCGTTCAAAGCCCTGGAGATAAGGTCTCTTAAGGGGTTGTCCTTTCCCGCCGCCTTTTCGATGCGGTCTCTGAGATCGATCAGGATGTTCTGCGCAAGCTTGTCTTTGTTGTATTTTTCCACCGGGAACATGCCTCCCAGCATGAACATGAACGCGAAAACAGGGACCGTCAGAATGAGGAGCATCTTATCGTAAGTGACCTGTTTCTTCTTGCGCAAGGAGTTGCTTAAAAGGAGCAGTATAACGCCGGAACCCGCGATAAGACACGGTGTTGGCTTCGGACTTATGTCAGTGTTGGTAACCGATAAGAGGAACAGCGGCGCATAGAATACGAGTGCCGCCGGGATCCATCTTCTCTTCATCAGGACGAATGTGGATATGCTGATCGCCGTGAGGCAGTATGCAAGAAGGAACGCGAGGACCGTCTTGTCCGCATTGATGTCCTCCTGGAACTCGCCCGGGATCCACAGGAAAACGTAGAGCTTGATGTAGTGGAGCAGCGAGTAAATGCCCTGCCTGACTTGAAGCCAGTTAAAGAAAACGGCCGCCGTGCATGCGATCGGCGCGGTGATGAGCGCCGTGTAAGACAGCCACTTTTTGTTGAAGGCGTGTATGAACGTATAAAACAGCGAGATCGCGAACGAAGCCAAAACAAGATGTCTGGTGTTGAACGATATGTCGAACGTGCTTCCGAGCATCTTGATGAATCCCGTGCAAAGGGTCATGGAGATGCCGATCGCCACCAGCGCGGCGACTAGCTTCGGAGTTTTTTTCGCATTTGAAGCCACAGCCGTCTCACTCTTCATCGCCGGCCTCTTTCTCAGGTTTCATCTTCGGAGTCTTCTCCGCTGAAGCACCCTTCTTTGCTGTCTTTTTGGACTTCCCTTCTGACTCTTTTTTCTCACGCGGATCCTCATCGGGAAGCCTCATGCGGAGTATGAAAACAAGCGTCCTCTCAAGGTCGGTATCCGATTCGACCTCGAAAGCGAGCTCACCCTTGTCAGGCGGAATGACCCTGATCCTGTGCGGTGTCTCGTGCTCTATGTAGAATCTCGATGTGAAGACTATCTGTCCGAGATGAAGATCCATCTCGTCCCTGTCGCCGGTCAGCCTGAGCAGAACGCGCGAATGTCCGCCGTATTCCTCGAGCGGCTCCTTGACGAGAAGCGCGTCTTTCTTGGCGGACATCTTCCAGTGGATCGACCTCAAAGGATCGCCGATCTGGTACTCCCTGATGTCGTAGATCTCGGAACCCGCCTGCTTGGATTTTCGAAGGTTCTTCGCCTTGAATCCGTACATGTCGGGCATGACCTCAGGCATCACGGGAACGGGCTTTACCAGCACTTCGTTGGTCTGGTTGAGATTTGTTTTCGTGTGGAAGAGTCCGAAAAGATCGTACACCACGAGCCACGTCAGTTTGTACGTGTAAGAGCCGCAGTGTGAAGTGTCGACCGGTATCTGTGATGAACCTCTGTCGTGGATCGTGAAAACATGTTTCTCGGTCTTGCCGGCCATGCGGTCAGTGACGGTCATCCTGACCTTGCAGAATGAGAAATACGAAGCTATGCCGCTGACCGTAACATTAACGAATGCGGGGTCTCCGATGAGTGCGTTGCCGGTGCATTCCGAAGTGAACTTCAGCGTGCGCGAAGCAAGAAGACTCATTATCAGTGACAGAAAGGGTACCATCAGCACGACAAGGAGCAATATCCAAGACACCCACATCTTGTAGCAGAGGAAAAAGATGAAGGATGAGATCAAAGAGACTGAGTAAACGACCCAGGTCTTTACCATATAAGATCAGACCTTGGGAACAAAAGTAGATGCGAGGATCTCTTTTGCGATTTCAACTGTGTTCTTGCCGTTTACCTCGGCTTCAGGCGTGAGAATGAGCCTGTGCGTGATAACGGGCAGGAAGACCGCCTGGACGTCCTTCGGGACAGCGTATTCCCTTCCAGCCAGGTAAGCATGAGCTTTCGCCATTGAAGTGAAGGCAAGCGTCGCACGGGGGCTTGCGCCGCGCTCAAGATCCGCGTGTCCTCTCGTCTTGTTAACGAGCGCTATGATGTAATCCGTGACTGCATCGTGCACGAAAATGTTATTGACTCTGGTCTGCATCTCGAGCAGCATCTTGTCATTGCACATCTGCCTGACGCTGTCCATCGGATTGATGCCGTTCTTGCGCTGATCGAGCATTATCTTCTCATATTTCGCGGACGGGTAACCCATCGAGATCCTGACCATGAAACGGTCGATCTGCGAGTCAGGCAGAAGCGACGTTCCCGATGCGCCCGTAGGGTTCTGCGTTGCGAAAACAATGAACGGATTGGGGAGCATGTAAGTATTGCCGTCAACAGTGACGTTGGCCTCTTCCATCGCCTCGAGAAGCGCCGACTGCGTGCGTGAAGATGCACGGTTCAGCTCGTCTGCAAGGAACAGGTTATGGAATATCGCGCCCGGCTGATACTTCATCGTATCGGTATTCTTATCGTACATCGAGAATCCCGTGATGTCCGAAGGCAGTACGTCAGGAGTGAACTGGACTCTTCCGAAATTCAGTCCCATCGTCTTGGAAAACGCGAGCGCCAGAGTGGTCTTTCCCACTCCCGGAACGTCCTCCATCAAAATATGTCCGCCCGCAAGGATCGCCGTCAGCGTCTCTTCGATGACATGATCCTTACCGGAAATAACCTTCTTAACTTCATGGACAATGCTTTCGGTCAAAGTACCCATAGATCCCCAAACTCCTGTAAAAAGTGCTCCAAAAAGCCTATTCGAGTATACATTACTTCAATCTGTTGATTATTGCATATTTGTGGCAAATAAAACATTCCGTCTGCTCCTTCGATCACGGCTGTCAAAATTGATATGATATGGAAAAACAAAAGGAGATCCGGATGAGCATCTTCAGCGGTTTATTCAAAAAGAAGATCAAAGGCAGCCTCAAGTCCTTCCGTTACAGTCCCGGCTATAGCGACATGCTCGGCGCAAGCCACAGCTCGTTGCTCGAAAAGAACGCCGAAGGGGTCTGGATCTTCGTCACCTCCGACCGCGAAGAACACTCCGGACCGGAGACGGTTATCACATATTCGGTATCACCTGAAGCAGCATCAGGCTTCGAAAACTTCATCAAGGAAACAAACTTCGTCTCCCTCTCCACGCGCCGCAAATCCAGCGACTTCATCACCGACTACAGTCCCTGGAGCTTCAGCATCGAATTCGACTGCTCCGCCTCCGGCGGCAGCAGCTGTGAGTACTTCAGCATCGGTGAGATCAGGGAATACACCGCCATGGACCGCGACCTCATCAAGCAGGTCCTTGAAAAGTTCAACGCCCTCAAAAGTGAGAAGTTATCGGAAGTAAAAGAAGAGGATTAACTCACCTCGCCACTACGCCAACAAAATACACCTTGCAACTAGTTCCGCAGGCGAGCAATAACGCCACGTAAAAGACCTTCTGAAATTAGTTCCGCCCATACAAAGATATCAACCCTTTGCGATACTAGTTCCGCAGGCGAGCAACGCTCGCCGAGGACTGTTCGTACGTATCGCAAAGGGTTGTAGCTTTGGCGCTCCAAGCAGGAATCGAACCCGCATCAACGGTACCGGAAACCGCTATTCTATCCATTAGACTATTGGAGCCTGGCAAGCAGTATTATACAGTATTCGACTTATTGTCGTTAAGTATCTTAAGCAACCCCTTGATCTCGTTGATCGTTGCCGCCTGCTTAGTTGAAGTGGGCTTGTAGAGCAGATACGGACGGTCGCTCATGGCATTGATCGTAACCCTCGCGCCATAGAAATTATCGCGCATCAGGGCACCCAAAGCGTTCATGTCCAGCTGGAGCTTGGGATCCAGATAAAGCCTTACGCCGGTGCTTCTTATCGATGCGCCGGTAAAGCCCAGTTTGCCTGACATTGCGCGGATCAAGGAGATACCGCAGAGGATGTAGATCTCTCTCGGAGGATCGCCGAAACGGTCCGTGATCTCATCCATGAAATCATCGTAACGCTCGAAATCGCTGATCACGCCGATCTTTCTGTATGTGGACATGCGACTCGCTTCGTCCGAGATGTAGGAAGACGGAATGTATGCGTCGTAATCGACTTCGACCGTAATGTCGCCTGTGACAGTGAGATCATCAACACCTTCAAGTGCCTTCTGTTTCTCGGCTTCGCTTGCACCGAGAGTCTTGATCTCCTCATCTAATAGTCTGCAGTAAAGCTCGTAACCGATGACATCCATCTGGCCGTGCTGCTCTGCTCCTAACAGGTTGCCCGCGCCGCGGACTTCGAGGTCGCGGATGGCGATCCTGACACCTGAACCGAGTTCCGTGAACTCGCGCAGAGCATTTAATCTCTTGGTCGCTTCCTCGTTAAGAGGAGCATCCGCGTCGTATGTGATGTAAGCGTATGCCTGACGGTCTGATCTGCCGACACGTCCCTTTATCTGATAGAGCTGCGAGAGTCCGAAACGGTCGGAATTTTCGACTATCAGGGTGTTTACGTTCGGCATGTCGACGCCGTTTTCGATGATGGTCGTGCAGACCAGGATATCGTATTTGCCTTCGATGAAATCGCCGACGGCCGCTTCAAGGCCGTTTTCGGGCATCTGTCCGTGCGCGTAGATAACGCGTACACCGGGCATCAGTTCTTCCAGTTTCTCGGCGACTTTATCGATGTCTGAAGTCTTGTTGTATAGGTAGAAGATCTGGCCGCCTCTCGCGATCTCGCGCATGCATGCCTGCACGATTATCTGCTCATCGTAGCCCATGACGTAGGTCTGCACGGCGCGCCTGTTGAACGGCGCTTCCTCAAGAACGGAGATGTCCCTGATTCCTGACAGCGACATGTGAAGCGTACGCGGAATGGGCGTTGCAGACAGCGAAAGAACGTCGACGTCGGTTTTCATCGACTTGATCTTTTCCTTGTGATTGACGCCGAACCTCTGCTCCTCGTCAACTACGAGAAGTCCCAGATGCGGCGGTCTTACGTCGTTTGAGAGCACTCTGTGCGTTCCGATGATGACGTCTGCCTTGCCGTTTTTGATGTCGATCAGATTCGCTTTTATCTGAGCAGGTGAAACGAACCTTGAGAGCAATACTACGTTGACCGGGAAGTCCTTGCATCTCTCAACGAAATTCTGGTAGTGCTGCTGCGCGAGAAGCGTTGTCGGTGCAAGCATTATCGCCTGCCTTCCGTTCATTACCGCCTTGAAGATCGCCCTGAAAGCGACCTCGGTCTTGCCGAATCCGACGTCACCGCAAAGCAGCCTGTCCATTGGTCTTTCGGATTCCATATCGGCCTTGATCTCGCGGCACGCGCGGAGCTGGTCCTCGGTCTCAACGAACGGGAACCTGTCCTCGAAAAGCTTTTGCTGCTCGTCATCAGGCTGGCATGCAAAACCGGTATTCACGCTTCTTGCAGCGTATATCTTGAGAAGGTCGTATGCGACCTTCTTTATTGACTCTCTGGCCCTTGCGACCTGCCTCTTCCACTCGTCTCCGCCGAGGCGCGAGAGCTTCGGTTCACGCTCTCCCGGACCGACATATTTCTGAAGTGAATCGAGATTCTCGGGAAGAATGTAAAGGACTTCGTCCCTCGCGTAAGTGATCTTGAGATAATCCTTGCGCGTGTCGCCGACCTTCATGTTGACGAGACCGTCGTAACGTCCTACGCCGTGCTTGTCGTGAACGATGAAATCGCCCGGATGTATGTCACCGAAAAACGTGATCCTCGCGCCGCCCTTTTTCTTTGGCTTTGCGGCCCTTCCGCTTCCGAAGATCTCCTGCTCTCCAAGGAGCGTGATCCCGAGCGCGGGATAAGAGAATCCGTACGGCAGATCAGCGTATATGATGTCAGGCAGCGCACCGCCCTCGATCAGGCTGTCTCTCAGCGATTCAGTCCTTCTTCCTTCAGGCAGGACGATCCTGATGCCCTTCGTGTTCCTGCACGCTTCGGCAAGTTCGTTTATCCTTCCGGAATAGTTTTCAGACGGGAATCCCGAAGTCGACACGTTGACTCCGCCGGGCAGTCCTCCGCCCGTGGATGAGAACGTCGCAAGCGTAACGAACCTTGCGATCCCGTCGATCTTTTTCATTATGTAAGACGTGTCGAAAACAGCCTCCGATGCGCAGGACGGCGCAGTTCCGGCTTCCAATGACTCAGCGCATCTCTGAAGATACTCGGCCGAGAACGCTTTCATTCTTGCGTCGATCTCAACTAATTCATCCGCGAACCACAATACGTCTGAAGCGCCGTTCAACTCAACATAATCAGCAGCCGTGGCAGCTCTGTCCAGGAGCATTCCGATCCATCTCGCGATACCCGTGGGCTCATTTCCCATCTCGATCTTCTGCGCGTCGGATTCTGCGGTACGGGTAAGAAGTTCTGCTGCCCTTCTCGCCTCTTTTGAATCCCTGTTCATGCGTGAGATGTCTTCCTCGGCCTTGATGCGGATCTGCGAAGCGGCCTCTTTTCGGGCATCCTCATCGCCTGCGGAATAGATCCTTGCAGGAATTATGCGGACGCTATCAAGCATCTGCGTGGAACGCTGCGTCTCAAGATCGAAGTTCTTTATCTGGTCGATCTCATCGTCGAAAAAGCTTATTCTGACAGGCTCTGTCATGTCCGCGGGGAAGATGTCTATGATGTCTCCCCTTCTCGCGAACTCGCCTCTTTCCATTACCTGCGGGACCTTCCCGTAGCCCATTTCGGTGAGGCTTACGATCATGTCATCAAGTTCGGTCGTCTTTCCGACCTCGAGTTCCATTATCCTTGAAGCAAACTCCGAAGGCAGCGGGAGCTTGTCCATCAGAGCGCCCGAAGTGATGACTGCCGCGCCGTAATCAACGGTGATCAGTTCAGATAATGCCGCGCACCTTGTAAGCTCGAGTTCGCGTGAAGATGCCTCTGCCGTGAGAAGTGACAGTTCAGCGGGCATCAATACCGCAACGGGACCGTCGGTAAAAGCCGCGAGAGCGCGTGACATCGTCCTTGCGCGTGCGGCGTCAGATACGATTACTACGGGCTTTTTCTTCTTATACGAAGCAAGGGCGCTTATGAGAAACGCCTTCTGCTCGGCGCATACGCCGGAGATATTGAGATGTCTGCTTTCTTTTCGGGACTGCTCAAGACCGTTTATCACGGCCTCATCAGACTTGATAAGCGAAAGCAGTTCACTTATTTGCTGATTCATTTGCGATGATGCCCTCAATGGCCGCGCATGCCTCGACGAAAGCGTCGTTCATCGTGAGGCGTTCTTCCTTAGGAACCTCGGAAAGCACGTAATTTACGAGGTCAAAATGCTCGGGGACCGGACCCGTTCCGATCCGTACGCGCGGGAAATTCTCGGTTCCGAGAAGCTGGATTATGGACTTCATTCCGTTATGCGTGCCCGCGCTTCCCTTCGGCCTGACCCGGATCGTGCCTTTCTTGATATCGATGTCGTCATACACAACGATGATGTGTGCGGGATCGACCTTGAAAAACCTGCTCGCCTCAACGAGGCACTCGCCCGAAAGGTTCATAAAGGTTACGGGCTTGATGACGATAACGTCCTGACCCGCGATCTTTCCCTTGCCGTACATACCCTTGAACTTATCCTTATCAAGGGAGATGCCATGCTTTTCGCACAGCATGTCAACGGCGAGGAAGCCCATGTTGTGCCATGTATACATATACTGTCTGCCCGGATTTCCGAGCCCTGCGATTATCCACATAGCGCGAAGATCAGAGCTCGGAACGTCTGTCGTCGAGACGGATGTAGTTGGATCCTCTCATGCGGGCCTTGTCAGATACCCAGTTCTCTTTGTTGACCTGCTTTGAACGGCCAACGCCGAGAGCGAGAGGCGGAACGTCCGTAGTGATCGTGGAACCTGCGGCGATGTAGGAATCCTTGCCGAGAACGACTGCGGATACGATGTTGGAGTTGCCTCCGATGAAGACGTTGTCCTCAATGGTGCATCCGACCTTGTCCTGACCGTCAAAGTTACAGGTAACGGTTCCGCATCCGAAGTTAACGTTTCTTCCGACCTTGGAGTCGCCGATGTATGTAAGGTGCCTTGCACGAGTATATTCACCGATGTTGGAACCCTTGACCTCGACGTATGCGCCGATCGTGACATGATCGTCGATCACGCAGTCAGGTCTTACGTGAGAGTAAGGTCCGATACGGCAGTCCTTTCCGATGCGGCTCTGGGTTACGATGGAGTTATCAACGACTGTCTCGTCACCGATCTCGGAGCAGTCGATTCTCGTATTTTCGCCGATGAGGCAGTCAGATCCGATGACCGTGTTGCCCATGAGCGTCGTGCCCGGCAGAATCGTTGTATCCTGGCCGATCTCGACTGCGTTATGGATCCATGTAGAAGCGGGATCGATGATGGTAACGCCGTTCTTCATGTGTCTTTCGAGGATCCTGCGGTTCATTATCGACTGGACCTGCGAGAGCTGGATCCTGTCGTTTACTCCGCGCGTGTCATCGAAATCGCAGATAACCGCGCCGACCGTGTAGCCGTCGCCGATGAGGATACCGATGGTGTCCGTAAGGTAGTATTCCTTCTGTGCGTTATTCGCGCCGATCCTTCCAAGAGCGGAAAGCAGGAGCGGTGTCTTGAAGACATACATCGAAGAATTGATCTCGTTGATCTTCAGCTCTTCTTCGGTGCAGTCCTTATGCTCAACGATCTTAACGACGTTGCCGTCAGCGCCTCTTACGATCCTTCCGTATCCGGTCGGGTCGTCAGCTTCCGCGGTGATGAGGATCGCCGCGCAGTTTCCTTCTGCGGAATCGAATGCCTCAAGTGCTTTCCTGATCGTCTCAGCAGAGACCATCGGGCAGTCGCCCGGAAGTACTATCGTAAGTCCGTCCCTTCCCTCAAGGAAAGGTGCAGCCTGCATTACGGCGTGTCCCGTTCCGCGCTGCTCTTCCTGAAGAACGTAAGCAACGTTCTCGCCCAGGATGCTTCTGATCTCGTCCTGTGCCTCGCCTACGATATAGACCTGATCCTTGCAGCCCGCATCGAAAAGTGCGTCCGCCACCCACTGTATGATCGCCTTACCGGATACCTGGAATACGACCTTGGAATGCTTGGATTTCATTCTCTTGCTCTTGCCTGCGGCCATTACAACTGCGCTGATTTCCATTTGTGTTTTCCCTCGGTTTTTATATTTTGAGTTTTGTTATTTTGGTTCTTCCGTCTTTGCCTCTTCAGGCTGTTCCTTGGAAGGAGCGGGCTTTGCGGGCGCCTTGTCCTTGTCCTCGTCCTTCTTCTCTTCCTTGGTTACCTTCGGAGCAGTGGTCGTCGTAGCGGGTGCCGTTACTTCTTCCTTCGCGGGTTCATTAGAAGGCGCAGTCTCCTTGACCGTCGTCTCCTTCGGAGCTTCCGTCTCACCTGCGGTTTCCGCGGGCTTTGCGCTGCTCTCAGTAGGCTTGGTTTCCTCAGGAACCGTGGTCTCTTCAGGTTTCTGGCTCTCGCCGCTGCTCTCTGAAGGAACGGTCTCATCAGGATTTTCGTTGCCTTCGACAGGATCGCCCGTGCCGTCGTCAGGCGTTGCGTTGCCTTCGTCACCGCCGTTGTCCTCATCAGGACCGGTCGTCTCGGAAGGAACAGAACTCTCAGTAGGAGCCGTCTCGTCCGTAGGATCCGTTACGCTCTCGTCAGGAACCGTCGTCTCTTCGGGTACGGTGGTCTCTTCAGGAACTGTTGTCTCTGAAGGTACGGTCGTCTCGTCAGGCTTCTGTGCGTTGCCTGCAGGCGGGTTGTTCGTATTATTGTCAGGATTGCCCTGAACAGGGAATGTAGGCGACGGCAGTCTGTCGGTGTATGCGACATCGAGATCGACCTCGCCGCTGATGCCGTCGATCTTACCGTGAGAGTTGACCTGCCACATGTAGTAGCTTCCCTTGTAGGAAGACTTCGTGACCCAGTGGGCCATCCAGATGGAAAGGTGGTTCTTGCCTGCGTTCATCGCCTTGATGGAAGGAGCCCATGTGCCCTCGAGCCTGGACTTGCTTCCGTAGATGGATGCCGTGTAGCCTGCCTTTTCGACCTCTTCCTCGAAAACAGCGAGCATCTTGTTAAGATCCGCGTCAATGTTCTTGTTCATTGTCGTCGTGGACCAGCCCTTGCTCTTGTGTGCGCGCTTGTAGTAGTCGAAGTTCTCCCAGTCGAATGCGATCGGGAAATCGAGCGTCTTGCCCTTGAGGCACTTGGCGATCATGTCCTTCGTGTACTTGCGCATGTTATCTTCGGTATAGTCGCAAGTGAAGAAATAAACGCCTACCTTGAGTCCTGCAGCCCTTGCGTTCTTGTAGTTCTGCTCGAACTTGGTATCGGGCGCGTTGCACCAGACGTACTTCTTCTTAGTCTTGTCGTAGTAGTTGTTTCTTACGTAGCAGCGGAGGATTACGAAATCGCAGCCCGCAGCCTTTACCTTCTTGAAATTGATGTCTCCCTGATACTTGGAAACGTCGATTCCGAGTATAGTGTTGGACTTCTTGTACTGTGCCTTGAAATCAGCAAACTTGAGCGTGGGATTGCCGTTTACGAGATATGAAGACGAGTACTTGCTCTTTACATTCTTGAGATTGCCGGGTTCTTCCGATCCCTTCGGAACGATGACGCACTGCAGCGCCATGATGTAATAATCGTATTTCTCGGTACCTGCGCTCTCGCCGTTCTTTGCCCATCCGAGCCAGCCCTTGCTCTTAACGCAGGTTCTGTAGTAAACATCGAAATGCTCGGCAAGCTCACCGGTCAGCCTGATCTGGATCTCCTCCATTCGCTTGCCGGTCGCAGCTCTTCCCGTGATTCCGTTATTCGTGTTCCAGGTCATCCAGGAATATCCTGCGCCTCTTGCACGGTACTCGATCTTACCCGTGTACTTCGATCCGACGACTGTCATCGCAAGGCCTTCGTGCTTCTGGTAAGAACCTGAAGTAACGCCGCAGACTTCGCCGTTCCTGGACCACTTGGGAGACCACTTGTACTTGTCTCTGTACATTCGGTAAGCGACAGTGGGCTGCTCGCCCATCCTTTCCCTGGGAACGATCTTGACCTGGATCTGCTCGAGTCTCTTCTTCTCACCCTGGGTGCCTGCGGTCGCGCCGTCACTTACCCAGCTCTGCTTGCCCTTGTAGGTCTGCACATATGCACTGTAGATGACGCTGTAGTGCTCTGCAAGCTCGCCCGTCAGCTCGATCCTGATGGCTTCGATCCTGTACTTCTTGCCGGTGGTTCCGGCCTTGTAGCCGCTCTGGCTCCAGCCGGTCCAGCCCTTGGACTTCAGATATACCCTGTAGCGGAGTCCGCCTTCATACTGGGTATTGTTCTTGAAATTGATCGTGACGGAATAGACGTCCTTGCCCTTGCCCTTCTTGCCGAGCGTGAGCACGCCGTTGCTGAACTTTCCGTTCTTATTGCCATATGACTTCTGACGCACCTTGCCCGAGAGGGTCAGCTGCGCCGTATTTGGTGTAGTGGTATCTGCGTTTACCTGATTGCTGTTTAAGCGTGAAAAAGCGCCCACCACGGTGAATGCGATAACCAGCGCAATAACCGCCGAAGTGAACTTCTTTAGTCCGTTAAGCATACCTCAGTCTCCATTCGTAGTGTTTGCGGATGTGCAGTTATTATAGCACTTTACTTTCTTGCTTTATTTATTAAAGGGCAGAGTGCCACAAAATGTCCTTAAAATGCAACATAGAAAAAGACCCTTCCGTAAACCGGAAGGGTCAGTCGTTTTTCGAGGTCAGATACTTATCAGAGATCCTCAACGGAAGCGATGGCTTCACGCATGTTTGCTTCGGATTTCTTGAGGAGCTGATATTCCTCATCGGTAAGACGCATGTCGATGATCTTGTCAACGCCGTTAGCGCCGATAAGTGCGGGAACGTCAAGCGTTACGCCGCTGATGCCGTACTCACCGTTAAGTCTCGTGGATACTGTTCTGATGGTGTGCTCGTCTTCCGTGATGCTCCTGAGGAGTGTGGCAGCGCTTACTGCGATACCGTTGAAGGTAGCGCCCTTGAGCTTGATGATCTGCGCGCCGGAAGACTTTGTCTGCTGTGCGATCTCATCCTTGACATCCTGGCCGAAAGGTATGCCGATGGCTTCTGCGTACTCATCGATGCCCATGCCTGCAACGTGAGTGTGGCTCCATGCAGGGAACTGTGTCTCGCCGTGCTCGCCGAGGATATAGCCGTGAACGTTTCTAACGTCAACGCCGAGCTTTCTGGAGATGAGGACTCTGAAACGTGCGGAGTCAAGGTTCGTACCGGAACCGATGATCAGGTTCGAAGGAAGTCCTGACCACTCTGCAACCTTATATGTTACGAGGTCGCAAGGGTTGGAGATGACCATGATGACACCCTTGTTGTAGTGCTCCATGATGCTGTCTGTGATTACATGAGCGAGCTTGACGTTCTTCTTTGCAAGGTCAAGTCTTGTCTCGCCTTCTTTTCTCGGGATGCCTGCGGTGATGATGATGCAGTCAGCATCCTTTACATCACTGTAGTCACCTGCATGGATATACATATCGCCGATGAACGGAAGTCCGTGGCTGATATCAAGAGCCTCACCGAGAGCCTTTTCCTTATTAACGTCAATAAGAACGAGCTCTGAGCAAAGCTGCTGCATTGCAATTGCGAAAGCGGTTGTTGATCCTACCGCACCTGCGCCGATAATGGCGACCTTGGTACCTTCCTGTTTGTACATAACTTGTTGCCCCCTTTTATAGCAATACGAATAATATCAAGAACAGTCATTCAATTAAAGTTGTTTTTCGTTAGGATTTTTACCTAAAAATTTGACCCTCAGGCACCCCTGAAAGTGTAATTTGATAATTTGATAATCAAAGTTTTGCCCTGCTTTATTGGGTCCAGACATTCAATTCGCGCACGATACTTAAACAAAAAAAGAGCCGCACCCGATGGCGCGGCCCGTTAATTCAGTAATCTTACAGATCACATCTCCTGAGGGAGCTCCAGAGTCCTTTCTGCGTTGAGCTTCTTGCAGAGCTCAACGAACTTGTCCAATGCAACGCCCGGAACCTGCTTGTTTGAACCTCTGACGTTGACTGCGACAGTGTTCTCAGCAGCTTCCTTGTCACCTACGACGAGGATGTAAGGATCCTTCATCTGCTTGAACTTCTTGATCTTGTCTCTCATGTTGACGTCAGTATAGTCAGCCTCGACACGTACTCCTGCGGCAGTAAGCTCTGATACGACCTTCTGCGCATAGTCGTTGTGTTCGGGCCTGATCGGTACGACTGCGACCTGGTAAGGGTTGAGCCAGAACGGGAACGAACCCTTGAAGTGCTCAGTGATGATACCGATGAATCTCTCGAAAGAACCGAAGATAGCGCGGTGGATGACGATAGGCATCTTCTGTGAGCCGTCCTTGTCGACGAATGTGAGCTCGAAGTTATGAGGGAGCTGGAAGTCGAGCTGGACTGTACCGCACTGCCACTCACGTCCTAATGCGTCCTTGATCTGAAGGTCGATCTTCGGGCCGTAGAAAGCACCGTCGCCTTCGTTGATCTCATAGTTTCCGTCACCGTACTTCTCGTCGAGGATCTCCTTGAGTGCCGCCTCAGCCGCATTCCAGGACTCGAGATCACCCATGTAGTCCTCAGGTCTTGTGGAGAACTCAGCGCGGTATGTGATACCAAACGTCTTGTAGATCTCGTCCGCGATAGCGATTACGTCCTTGATCTCATCCTTGATCTGATCGGGTGTGACGAACGTATGGTCATCATCCTGACGGAATTCCTGAACTCTGAACAGACCGTTCATCTGACCGGACTTCTCTTTTCTGTGGAGAACGTCATATTCGCTGTAACGGATGGGGAGTTCCTTATAAGAATGCATCGTGCGCTTGTAAGACATCATTGCATTAGGGCAGTTCATAGGCTTGGCAGCCATGGTGTCCTCAGCGTCTACGGAATACTTTTCAGCCGTCTCATCGCTCTCTACCGCAGCACAGGCGTTAACGCCCTTCGTGATGCCCGGAACGATGAACATATTATTCTGATAGTGTGCCCAGTGGCCAGAGATGAGCCAGAGTTTCTTATTGTTGATAAGAGGCGCGGAGATCTCGGTGTAGCCGTGCTTGAGCTGGATCTCACGGGAATACTTCATGAGTTCCTGATAGAGGACCCATCCCCTCGGGAGCCAGTAAGCCATGCCCGGAGCAGTCTCACGGAACATGAACAGGTCAAGCTGCGTTCCGATCTTCTTGTGGTCTCTCTCCTGTGCTTCCTTGAGCCATGCAAGGTGAGCCTTGAGCTCGTCCTTGGACGGGAAAGCGAAAAGATATATTCTCTGCAGCTGATCCCTCTTCTCATCGCCTCTCCAGTAAGCGCCTGATACATTCTTGATCTTGAATGCGGCGCTGAAGAGCTCCTGTGAATTGTCTACGTGGGGACCGCGGCAAAGATCGATAAAATCGTCGCCTGTGTTGTAAGTTGAGATTACCTCGCCCTCAGGCAGATCCTGAATGAGTTCTGTCTTGAACTTCTGACCCTTGAAGATCTCAAGTGCTTCATCCCTGGAAAGCTCCTTGCGGGTCCAGTCCTCGCGGCGCTTGATGATCTCATGCATCTTCTCTTCGATTGCGGGAAAATCTTCTTCGGTGACTGCTCTCGGCAGGATGAAATCATAGTAGCATCCGTCTTCGATCTCAGGACCGATCGCGTACTGCACCTCTTTACCGAAGATCTCGATAACGGCCTTCGCCATGATGTGAGCAAGAGAGTGGCGGTACACCTTCAATACTTCTTCTTTTTCCATTGTAAAAACCTCCTCCAGAGTTTTATGCACAGAACCGCTGTGCAGAGTATTCGAGCATTTTAACAAAAGAAAAGCTGTTTTTCCACATAAAACGAGCCTTTTTTGGCAGTTCCTGAGGCCGATTCACGCTTTTTTCACGAAAACAGGTCAAATCGTGAAGTTTTTCGTGAATCCGGCGCGAAATTCACGTTTTCCGTCACGAAAACAGCCAAAACCGTGAAGCTTTTCGTGAATCATCCATGAGTTACCCAAAAATCTACACTGATTCGGCTCATTTAGTGTAGGTTTTAGTGTAGATCCCCTGAAATTACACAAAAATCTACACCGAAAACGCCTTGAAAGTGTAGATTTCAGTGTAGCCGTCGTGCCACGCGCCCTCGCGCCCATCCCCGCCATACAAAAAGGCCGCCCGAAGGCGGCCCTCATGCACACGAAGATTACTTATCCGATCAAGCCCTCGAAAAACGCCTTCGGCTTGAATCCCAGGGACTGCTCGACTACCTCGCCGCCCTTGAAAAGCAGGACTGTGGGAATGCTCTGGATGCCATACTGAGCAGCGAGCTCCTCTTCCTCGTCAACGTTGACCTTGCCGACCTTGACCTTGCCCTCGTATTCATCCGCGATCTGGGAGATGACGGGTCCGAGCATCTTGCAGGGACCGCACCAGGTTGCCCAGAAGTCAACCAATACGGGAATCTCTGATGCTATTACCTCTGATTCGAAGTTATCTGACGTAAGGATAATTTCTGCCATAGTTTTGCACTCCTTTCGAGTTGTTTTCGTTTCCTGATATCAGTATAGTTGGTACGGAAAACTTATCAAGTACGCAGAATAAACTCATCTGGTAAGGAAATTATTACTATGACCAAAACAAAGACAAAAACTGAAGGCGATTCAAGGATGCTCTGCGAAAGCATCACAGGTCAGGGCTGCGGCCTCAAGAAGATCATCGGGATCATCGGCGGAAAGTGGAAGATCCTGATCCTCTGTTACATCGACGCAAAGGGGATCGGCCGTTTCGGCGAGATGAAAAGGACCATCTACGGCATCACGAACACGATGCTCGCTTCTTCTTTAAAGGAAATGGAGGCTGACGGACTGGTCGAGAGGCACCTTTACGACGAGATGCCGGTCAGGGTCGAATACACCCTCACGGAAAGGGCGAAAACCCTTATTCCAATACTGCTTGAGCTCAAACAGTGGGGCGAGGTGAACCTCTGAATATCGTCAGATTCAATAAAGGAAATTTAACAAATAAAAAAATAATTGGATTAATTATGCCAAAAGATTTTAAAGTTTGATTTAAGTTTCCTCCGTATAATCATCACAGCTAGTAATTTGCGAGGTAATAAAACATGGCAAGAAGGCAGAAGGTTAAGAAATCAACCATAATAAAGATCGTCATCATCGTTGGCGTTCTTGTTACGGCAGCGGCCATCGGCGTCGTCTATCTGAGAAAGTACGTTTCAAAGAAGTTTGCCGATAACAGTCAGGAATACACATCCGTCAAGGCATCCGTTCAGGACCTCAGCACAAGGGTCTCCGGTACGGGTTCTCTTGCCGATACTGATGTGGAAGAATTCGAGATGCCCGAAAACGTTGAGATCGATAAGGTCGTCGTTGAAGTCGGCGACAAGGTCGAGAAGGGTCAGACGATCGCAACTATCAACACAAATTCCGTTCTTGCTGCAATGTACGAAGTGCAGCACAAGATGGACGAGATAGACAAGCAGCTTCAGAAAGCCTCCGAGCAGAAGGCTGCCACAACGATCAAGTCAACGGTCAAGGGACGCGTAAAGGCCATCTACGTCAAGAAGGGCAGCAACGTCATCCAGACCATGACAGAGAAAAATGCTCTCATGATCATTTCGATGGACGGCTACATGAAGGTCGAGGTCAACGCAGGCGATCTTACTGCAGGCAAGAAGGTCAAGGTTGCCGTTAACGGCAAGAAATACACGGGAACGGTAAAGTATGTAACCGACGGCAAGGCAAGAGTCCTTCTCACCGACGGCGGCACTCCCCTGGGAGCAGACGCAACCGTTACTTCGGCAGACGGAAAGACGACTTACGGCACCGCAAAACTCGAAGTCAATTCTCCCCTCTCCGTAGTATCTTACGCAGGCAAGGTTTCTTCGATCAACGTAAAGGTCAACCAGGCGATCAAGAAAGGAAAGGTTCTGATGAAGCTTTCCAACACTTCATATACGGCAAACTACGACAAGCTCATCAAGGAGCGTGCCGATCTCGCTGAAGACCTCGCAGAACTTCTCAGGATCTACAACGACGGTTCCATCCTCGCTCAGATCTCAGGAACCATTAAGTCCGTTCCTTCCACAGAGGAATCAGAGGCAACGTCTAAATCTTCAACATCAACAAACAATAACTCCTCTTATTCCGGATACTACGGCAACTACGGCAGCCAGTCCACAACGACTGACACCACGACGGAGAAGAGCAATTCCTTTGAGATCTGCCCCGATAAGAAGATGACCGTGCAGGTATCTGTCGACGAGACAGACATCCTCTCCATCTCAAAAGGCCAGTCCGCAGAAGTCACGATCGACTCGCTCGAAAAAACATTCACCGGCACGATCACCGACATCGACAAGACAGGCACTACAACTGACGGTACTGTCGGCTACACCGCTGAGATCACCATCGACAAGACTGACGGCATGCTCGCCGGAATGTCTGCATCGGTCCTCATCGCAGTAACCGAGTATAAGAATTCCATCGTCATCCCCGTTGAAGCTCTCAACAACACGGGTTCCTCTTATTTCGTATACACAAGTTACGATGAAGAGACCAAGCAGCTCGGCGGAATGGTGGAAGTCAAGGTCGGCATCCAGAACGATTCTTACGCACAGATCACCGAAGGCCTCGGGGAAGGCGATGAGATCTGGTACAAGAAGCCTGAGGAGAATCCTTTCGAGAGATACATGAACCGCAGCAACGGCAACAGATCCGGCAACAACAGATCCGGCAGAAACGGCAATAACAACTGGAACGGCGGCAACAGACCTCAGGGCGGCTACAACAGGACCGGCAACGGCGGATCGGGTAACGCCAGCCGCAGAAGATCTTCATCCTACATTTGATGAAGGAGGCGGTAATCAATGATCAATCTTAAAGACATCTGCAAAACCTACCGCATCGGTACCGAGGTCGTCCACGCGCTGGACCACGCGACACTCGATGTTGCAGACGGTGAATTCGTAAGCATCATCGGTCCTTCGGGAAGCGGTAAGTCAACATTGATGAATATAATCGGATGCCTGGACATCGCCGATTCGGGCGAATACCTTCTCGACGGCATCCCGATCGAGGACTATTCGGAGAACGAGCTCGCGGTCGTAAGAAACAAGAAGATCGGCTTCGTTTTCCAGAGCTTCAATCTCATCAACAAGCTTACGGCAGCCGAGAACGTCGAGCTTCCGCTCATCTATCAGAAGCTCAAGAAGTCCGAGCGTAAGGCCCGCGTTAAGGAAGCTCTCGAAAAGGTCGACCTCGTCAAGCGCGCAGATCACTTCCCTACCGAGCTTTCCGGCGGTCAGCAGCAGCGTGTTGCGATCGCAAGGGCAATAGCAACCAAACCTTCCCTCATACTTGCGGACGAGCCTACGGGCAACCTCGACTCCAAGACAAGTAAGGAGATCATGGACATCTTCCACGATCTCAACGCGCAGGGAAACACGATAGTCCTTATCACTCATGACAGGAATGTCGCGAATCAGGCAAAAAGAGCCGTAAACATCCTTGACGGCAGAGTATCGGAGGCGACAGATGATTCAATCGTTTAAAATGGCGCTGAAATCCATCAGCGGAAACAAAATGAGATCATTCCTCACGATGCTCGGCATCATCATCGGCGTAATGGCTTTGGTCATCCTGGTCAGCCTTGTCAGCGGCACAACAAGTTCCGTTACCGATACCATCAACAAGTTGGGAAGCAATCTGGTTGGCGTTTCCGTCAGCAACGACTACGGCAACCCCATTAGAAAAGAAGATCTCGACGAATGGGTAAAACGGCCCAACATCAGTTCTGCAGCACCTGTCGCTTCAGGTTCCATGACCGGCAAGTACAACAGCACGTCAAAGACCGTAACGGTATACGGTACTACCGAGGATTATTTCAAGATCAGAAATCTTGAACTTTCCATCGGACGTTATCTTAAGAACTCCGACTACGAAAACCACACCAAC
Organism: uncultured Clostridia bacterium; assembly: GCA_946407705.1. GTDB lineage: Bacteria > Bacillota > Clostridia > Saccharofermentanales > Saccharofermentanaceae > Saccharofermentans. The sequence continues at coordinate 272,962 of CAMJPC010000002.1, forward strand.
GTCTGCGTGATCAGTTCGGAAACGGCAGAAAAACTCGTCGGCTTCACAAGCTGCCTTAATGAGGAGATCTCTCTCAACGGCACCAAGTTCAAGATCATCGGCGTTCTTAAGGAAAACAAAGATGCGTCAGCTCTCGCATCCATCATGGGCAGCGGCAACCTTGATGCCTACATCCCTTATTCAAGCCACGTAAGGCTTTCAACCGACACATCAAACTATATCAAAGCGTTCTATCTCTCAGCTGCTGAGGGCGCTACAACTGAATCAGTAAAGACTACCATCAACCGGATCATGCTCGAGAGATTCAACTACGATGAGGATGCATTCAATGTTCAGTCCACGGATTCGATCGAGGACGCAATGGGCAACATCACCGCGATCCTGTCGATCCTTTTAGGCGGCATCGCCGGTATCTCACTCGTCGTAGGCGGTATAGGCATCATGAACATCATGCTCGTTACCGTCACGGAGAGAACGAGGGAGATCGGTATCCGTAAGGCCATCGGCGCTTCCAGAGGCGCGATCCTCAGACAGTTCCTTATCGAGGCAGTCGTTCTCTGCATGATCGGATGCGCCATCGGCATCTTCCTGTCATGGAGCTTCCTGAGACTCGTTTCAGTAGTCGTTTCGAGCCTCGACCTGTCTTTCGAGATGAACGGTGCGGTAGTTATCGTAGCAGTTACATTCTGTTTCTTAATAGGCGTTGTCTTCGGTCTCTATCCTGCAAACAAAGCAGCAAAGATGAAGCCGATCGATGCGCTCCACTATAGTGAATAAGGAGGCCTGTTATGTCTGAGAATAAAGAGAATAAGGCCATGGAAAACAACACTCCGATGCAGAGGCCCGGCTCGGCAGCCGCAATGACCCCTGAGATCAGCGAACCCAAGGAGAAGGAGAACGGAAACAAGGCTCCCCTCCAGGACATAGATTCGCCTTTCAAGGCTGCTCCCGTTTCGGAGGTTCCCGCAAAGGCCGAAGAGAACAAGCCCGCTGAAGCAAAAGCCGAGACGGCTGCAGCTGCAGCGCCCGAAGCTCCTTCCGGGAAAAAGTCCAAAAAGAGAAAGACCAACGACGCTTTCAAGGACATGACCGAGGAAGAGGCCGAAGAGGAGATCAGAAGGCAGCATAAGCGCCGCAAGAGAAGGACCATTACTCTCGTAGCCGTTATCGCAGTAATCGCGGCAGGGGCGATCCTTCTCCCTAACCTCCTCGGAATGATCGCTCCGAAGGTTGATGTTTCAGCAGTTAACGTCAACGAGAAGGTTCTCGATTACAAGGTCGCGAAAACAAATATCGTCAGGGATTTCACCGCTTCAGGCACACTTGCGGCCGGTGAGACATACGATGTTAAGATAGCGGGCGACATCGAAGTCGACGAGTTCTTTGTAAAGAACGGCGACGTCATCAGCAAGGGCGACAAGATCGCATCAGTATCCAGGGCATCGGTAATGTCTGCAATTGTTGATGTTCAGAACATGCTCAAGAAAGTCGACAAGAAACTCAACTCGATCAACTCTTCTGACGATGAGACTGTCATCAAGGCTGACTCAGATGCAAGAGTCAAGAAAGTATATGCAAAGAAGGGCGGCAACGTTGAGAGCACGATCACCAAGAACGGTGCGCTGATCCTTCTTTCCCTTGACGGCCTCATGGCATGCGACATCGACAAAACGGAGAACACCAAGCTCGGTGACTCCATCACCGTAGTTCTTTCCAACAAGACAAAGGTCGCCGGTTCCATCATTGCGGTAAACACCGATTACGTTACATGCGCGATCTCCGACAAGAAAGCATCATACAAGGATAAGGTCACCGTACTCGATGCTTCAGGCAAACAGATCGGCACTTCAGAACTCTACATTCACAGCGTTCTCCCCATCATCGCTTATGCGGGCAAGATCAAGAGCGTTTCGGTAAAGCTCAACCAGACCGTCGAAAAGGGCGATAAACTCCTTACTCTCACCGGCACAAAGTATTCCGGCGAGTTCAGCAACCTGATGTATAAGAGAAGCGTATTGGAAGATCAGATGCAGAAGCTTTTCGACCTCTATCAGACAGGCATCATATACGCGGACCACGACGGTGAGGTTGCCGGCATCAACGAAGGTGACGAGGAAGAAGAGGAAGAAGATACCGAGAAGACGGAGAAGCTCGCTTCCGCATCCAAGAAGCTGGGCAATCTCTCGATAAAGATCGATGACGCCAACGCAAATCCTCCCGAAGACAAGCAGGGTTCATCTGAATTCTTAAACTATGTTTTCGTTGTGGGCGGATTCAGCACTGAAGGCGGCAAGACAACTATCAACCTCAATTCGAACAAGGAAAGCGCTCCTTCAGAGCTCAAGATCGACGATTACACAAAGGCTCCCACGAACGTAAGTCTTTCAACTTACAAGTACACGATCTGGGAAAAGTATTCACCCGACGTATCGATCTATTCATACGACAGCACCAAGAAGCTCTGGTCCAAGGAAACCGTTGATAAGCTTGCTACGGGCGATACCGTGGTAATTACGATGACTGCATCAGGCGATGCCGTATGGATCATCAGATACGCTGCCAAGTCTTCCGGCGGTGAAGGCGGTCAGGGTGGCCAGGGCGGCGAAGGCGGCCAGGGCGGCCAGGGTGGTCAAGGCGGTCAGGACCAGGGTGGCCAGGGCGGTCACGGCAACTGGGGCGGCAGAGGCGGAATCGACTGGAGCAAGATCTTCGGCGGCAGAGGCCGCGGCGGTTCATTCAGCGGATTCGGCGGAAGCTACGCAGGCATGACAGGTGCCGGCACAGGCGCAGCTACAGGTACGGGTGAGAAGAAAGAAGAAGAGACCTATGAGGTCGAAGAGACTCTCATCGCTTCCATCGTGAATCTCGATGAGATGTCCGTAACTCTTTCAGTTGACGAGCTCGATGTAATCAATATCAACTCCACGCAGGAGGTTACCGTTACCCTTGATGCCATTAAGGACAAGACATTCACCGGCAAGATCGTTTCCATCGATACCGAGGGTGTCAGGAGCGGCAACGGCAACGCCAAGTACAGCGTTAAGATCAAGCTCGAAAGGACCAACGAAATGCTCACGAACATGACTGCTTCCGTCCGTGCAAACATCAGCCGGGCAGAAGTCCTCAGCGTTCCTGCAGAGGCCCTAATCGAAAAGAACAACAGGACATTCGTTTACACCTCCTATGACAAGGAGAAGGACGAGCTGTCAGGCGAAGTCGAGATCAAGACCGGCATATCCGACGGTAAGAACGTGGAGATTCTCTCCGGCCTCAACGAAGGTGACTCGATCTGGTACAAGTACGCAGACGGTCTCGTCTACAAGTTCGTAAGATAACGGCCAAAACGCCGGACAATTACTTTAAAGGGCTGATCCCATCCGGGGTCAGCCCTTTTTCTTTAGTGTCGCATTAAAGCTTGCCGATCAGTTTTCGGCTGTCTTCAGCTTATCCGTTAACATGACGCCCCAGGTTACGAGGGTGGCCATCTGCAGGAAATCAGCGCAGAGGAATATGACGGTGAAAGGACCTTCAACACCTGCAGCCGCGAGGTTCAGTACATCTGATACAAGCCAGAAGAACACGCAGCTGATCACGGCGATCTTCGTGAAGATATATGCTTCGCTACTCAGCGTCCCGCGAATGATTATCGCGATCAGCATGATGTAGAAAAATATCAGAAAGACCGTAGCCACGAGCGGAAGACCCGAGAGCATGCTGTCACTTAATCTGCGGAAATGAAGGAATACTTCAAATACCTGCGGAACTATGTTGAGAAGGAACCCTCCGATCAGGAGAGCGTTCTTTCTCTGGTTCCAGATACCCACGATGATCATGGTATCCGCGATTATCCTGAGACAGTTCGCAAGGAAATCCGTGCTGTCGAGATTAAGTGCGGAAAGACCGCCTCTTGATCTGACCGTGTCATACAAAAGAACAAGGAACATTACGACGGATACCATATAGGTGATGAATACCACCCTCAGGATCTTGTCCTTCTTCGTATTTTCAGTTATCGCCTCGGTCATACGCCCCTCCAGTCTGACAAGGTGAAATACTCTGTGTTAATACATTATACTTCATCCGGGGGCATAAAACGCTCACTAATTCTTAAACTTGACCCTTGCTTTGAACGATCCGTCCTCCGACTTTAACTCGAGCCTGTATCCCAATATGTTCAGATTGTTGTCCGCGATCGAGAGTCCCAGTCCGGTGCCCTTGTCGCTCCTGGAATCAGAGCCTTTGACGAACGGCTTCTTGAGAGAATCCGCATCGGCATATTTCTCCGGTGTTTTGTTAGAGATCAGAAGTCCGCCGTCATCGATTGTGATCTCAACAGCACTTCCCTTCTCGCCGTATCTGTCGCAGTTGGACAAAAGGTTATCAACGGCCTGCTTGAAAAGTTTCCGGTCTGTCTTTATCTTCACCTGCCCGCCGCTGATATTGGTCTTAAGGTCAGGGAACTGTTTAAGACTTTCCGTCACGAGCTCCATGACATTAACTTCCTCAGCAGTAATGTCGATGCTGCCCGATTCACTCCTGGAAAGCGCGAGGATGTCTTCTACCATGTGGTCCATTGCGCTTATCTTCTCGCTTATCTTGCGCGAATATTCATTCGTTTTATCAGCGTCGCCCGCTACGGATTCCATGCTCTCCGCATATGCCGCAATGGCCGCCATCGGGGTCTTGAGATCGTGCGCCATCGCCTCCGTCGTCTTTGTCCTGTACTCAAAGATCTTCCAGATGGTCTTGTCCTTCTGGTACTTGATGAACGAGACGATCAAGGTCACTATGACAGCCAATATGAAAGATAGGATCAGGATGCATGTGCTTGTCACCGGAGCAAGCTCAAAGGCTGACCTGCTGTAAGGGATTTCACTGTATCCGACATACCAGGGTTTGCCGTAGACATCTTTGGACGGATCATCATGATCGAAATCAAAACCCTGAAGATCCCATGGATTGCCGCGTTCGTCAGGTATTATGAATGAATCGACATCTTTTGACGTTTTTTCCGGTGCGACTCTGTAGAGCAGATTAAGATTAAAAACCGAATAACCGCTCTCTACTTTTTCGTATCCTTTGGTATCTTTTGGCGTGCAGTCCACATCATATTCTTTTCCCGATTCCGTGATATGCACTACTCCCGGAATAAATGTATGGGTCTCCCAGTTAACATACGCATTCTCGAGATAGTAATTTCTTGCCTTGTATCCGAATGTGTTATACGCAATTAAGTAAACGATCTCATACTGGTTTTTACTTCCCCACTGATTAAATTTCCTGATATCAAATCTGCCGTCCATATATTCATTGACGGGATCAAGATAAGACACGTCCTCTATGAAGAATATCTTTCTTGTTCCCTCACCCAGCAATACGGCAGCCGTATCCCCGACTTTAATGGTCTCAGATCCGATATGAACTTCAGCATAGTTGTCTTCGACCATCTGATAGATGGACATTGCCAGTTTCAGTTCATCGAGAGCTTTTTCGTAATCCTCACCTTTTTGTTTTGCTTCATATAAAAGTCTGGCATACGTTCCGACTTTGTTGCGGTAGGCCTCGTTGTAGTTTTTCGAATTTACGTATCCGCCCATCAACTCGACCGTTATCCCGCCGATGATCATGAATATCACAAAGAAAACCACAAACCTGGCTGCAAATATTTTGCTGAACTTGGGCTTTGTTATTGCATTCTTTACCTTAGCCATACTTAACCTCCTAACCGAAGATCACACGATCTTGTAGCCGCCTCCGATGACCGTCTTTATTGCTTCCCCGGGCTTGCCCAGGTTCTTCCTGAGCTTCTTGATGTGGTTATCGACGACTCTGTCAGAACCGTCAAAACCGATACCCCACACGAGGTCTAGCAGCCTCTCTCTTCCGAGTACCATACCCTTGTTTTCCATAAGGACCTTGAGAAGAAAGTATTCCTTGGGAGCAAGAATGATCTTTTTACCCTCAGCTTCAACTTCCATGCGCATCGGATAGAGCTTGATCCCGCTGCACTCAAGCACGATCTCCTTCTGAAGTCCCGTGTCCGTCCTGTTTAGGAGCGCCAGGCATTTTGCGTACAGCACCTTGAGCGAAAAGGGCTTGACCATGTATTCGTCCGCGCCGATCTCGTAGCCTTTGAGGATGTTGCTCTCATTTGCGAGCGCCGTCAGGAAAACGATGGGGCATTTGCTTTTCGAGCGTAGGGCCTTGCACACGTCAAAGCCGCTCGCACCCGGGAGCATGATGTCCAGAATCGCGATGTCGTAATCGTTCGAGCCTATAAGGTTAAGTGCGGTATTGCCGTCAGAAGCGGTGTCAACGTCAAACGATCCCTTGCTCTCGAAAAAGCCGGCAACAAGCGAAAGAAGCTCTTGGGCATCTTCGACTATCAGGATCCTTGCCATTTTGAACGCCTCCCCAACGCAATACTACCAACCATTATAGACTAACTATTCAAAACATTTTTCGAACTCTTCTGCCGTTCTGTTCTTCGGGAAGCTGATGCTCATAAAAAGGATCACGTCGTCATCGATCTTCCTTGCGTAGTAACAGACGTGCATGTCTCCGATACTGATAACGGTCTCAGCCTTAAGATATTCCTGTCCGCCGAGTTTGATCTTCCCTCTGCTTATCTCATCCTGCGTTCCGCCTGCTTCCTTAACGCCGAATCTATTGAACGCAATGTAATCCGTGAGGAGCTTATCCTCGTTATATGCGGGGTCTCCGGGCATTGCCTGCTTGCTATTGAAAAAACTGAATTCTACGCAGATGCCTGTTGCCTCTTCCCAGAAAGAAGCGTCATAAGCCTGGGCTTTCAGCATCGTCTTATCCTTCTTGGTCTCTGCAAAAGAGATTCCCATGTTCTTTCTCTGTGCAAGTTCCTTCTCGGGATCCTGTGTAAATCCTTCCGGAACGTTAAATCTGATCTTTGCATACTCATTTACATAGATTCCGTCATTAAATGTGCCCTTCGCATAACGAGTACCTGCCATCGGATCGTCGCTGTCAGCTTGAGATACAGCGCCTCTTCTCTCAAGCTTTATCACATAGATATGCCCGAATTCCTCCGAATTGATGATCTTGTTGTTTGACATGCAGGTAAAAGACGAGCCGCTGTGCGAATAGCCTTTTTCATCCTTCATAAGTCCGCAGCAGTAACCGTTCTGTTCTTTAAGAAGCGTCTCCATCGAAGTCTTGTTAAGAAGTTTTCCTCCGAAGAGCGCGCGGTCGAATCTGACCATGTCGGAAATGCACGAATGTATTCCGCCGTCTCCTCTGGAATTGTTCGGGCATGCGGGGAAACCATCCTTATCGGTAAAACCGTATTTCACGAGCTCTTCGTAATCGGCGGGCTTATAAGTCATGTCGCCTGATGACATCGATGTCGTCTTCTTCATGCCGCACTTATCGAAAATGTTTTTCTTTACATAGTCACAGTATTTCATTCCCGAGAGCTTCTCGATGATGAACGCAAGAAGACGGTAATTCGTATTGCTGTATTCGTATGAAGAGCCGGGTTCAAACGCCAAAGGTGCCTTGTATAACGCAGCCAGGAACTGCTCATCCGTAACCTTGTCGAGATAGATGTCAGAAAGCATCTTATCCGCCGCTTCCGCGCCTGAGATGTTCCAGAAAGGATCCGGGTTGTTACAGTAATCGGGAATGCCCGAACTCATGTGAAGCAGGTGATCTATAGTGATCTTTTTGCCTGTCTCATACTCAGGAAAATACTTGTTGATAGTATCATCAAGCTTCAGCTTCCCTTTCTCCGCAAGCTGCAGGATACTTACAGCAGTGAACGTTTTACTTACCGACGCGATGTCGAAAACGGTATCCTGCGATTCAAGCGTCTTGCCGTCTTTTTCGAATTCTTTTTCGGCATACAGATAGACGATGTCCTTATCCGTTGCAACAACATATGTGCCGGTCAATGAATCATCGGCATATTCGTCAAGGACTGCCTTGTATTTCGCATCAGGATTAGACCATGCTCTTTGCGGTTCCGTAAGCGTGATTCCTTCAAATGCATCCTTTGCGCTGCATGATCCAAACGACAGAAGCATCGACGTTGCCATCATTGCGGAAACTGCTTTCTTCAGTAATGATCCCATAAAAAACCCCCATAACCGTTCAGCTTAAGAACGATTATAGGGGTCTCATGTGTTCTTCAGATATCCAACCCGTTACATTAAACGGTAAAGATTTAATACTTCGGATGTATCCCTTTCGATACGATCAGGATCACCATAAACATAACGGCGGATGCTATCGTGGCGACAAGCCTCGTGATCTTGACGGCGTTGTTCCTGACTCCGGCTATTATCATGATGCCCGTAATCACGCTGACTGCAGCGAAAAAGATCTGAAGGTAGAGCATCCATCTTTTGTCGGCAACATCCAGTCTGTCCAAAGGACTTCTCTGCCACGTTCTGACGGAACCGTCAGCCATATGCGCCTTATCGGTATACAGGTCAAGGTTAAGGATGACGAAAAACGCCACATTTAGGATTATTGAGATAATACTCAGTACCATACCTTAACCCCACCCTGTGTTATTGACGATCAGTACGTTGATGAGAAGTCGATGTTTACGCTCTGTCCGGGAGTCTTCATCTTACGGATCAGGAAGCACTTCTTGCCCTTGGTGTTCATGTAAGGAACCGCGGAATTGATCGACTTTGAAGCGATCGCGGTGTTGTACATCTTCTTGGTAGCAGCGGACTTATCGCTCTTCAGGATATTGTTATTCCAGTACTTCTTGACGGAAGCCTTTACCTTCGAATTGAAGGAGGAACTTGATACGCCGATAAGCTTCAGCATCTGTGATTTAGTAAGCTTCTTTCCGGTCTCTCTCGAGACGTTGTAGACATACTTTTCAGAACCTTCCTTACCCGCGTCAAGCTGGACCGCAACGATGATCGAGACGTACTTCTTACCGATGTAGTAAGAATAGGAGACAACGCTGTCGTTCTTCTTTGCGATCGAACTGAACTTCTTTGAGATCTCCTTATTGATGGCGGTCGTGCTCACGCCCTTTATCGTTACCTTAGGATACTTCGTGGTGAATTTTCCGTAGCCGGTAACCGAGAAAGTCCTCTTGTAAGCATTGGTTACGGTAGTCTTTCCGATCGGCTTTGCAGTAGGCTTGGCAGTCGTCTCGCTAGTCTCTGTCGGATCGGTCTCGGTAACCTTTGATGCGGAAGTGGACTCTTCAGGTGCGGCCTTACTCTCTGAAGTCTCTTCACTTGTCTCTTCAGAAGTCTCTTCGGTAGTGGTTTCCTCTGTCAATTCAGTTGTCGTCTCTGACTCGGAAGGCACCGTTGCCTGCGTCGCCGTTGTAGGCATTGTCGTGCTGGCAAAAGGCTCAAAGCCTCCCTTGCCTGTGCATGCTGCCATCGAAAACAATGTGCATGATGCCATGAGCACCGCCAGTATCTTCTTATTCATTTAAATCACCTCTTTGTTATTATTCCCATGCTTCCTGTTATGGATGCGGCAAGTCCGACGTAATCGTTACATCTTCCCGATGCCTTTCCCCTTAATTCAGCGCATGTTAAATACTTGTATTTTTCTTTGAACCGTCTCTCGAATTCCTCGATGTCTTTTTCGGTTCTTCCGGCTTCTCTGATGTATTGCTCAGCAGCCAGTACCGCACCGCATTTACCGCCTTCGGTTCTCGGGCGCGGAGCTTCGGTCTTGTTTGAATCATCACCGCAGCATAATGCATCGTAAACCGCCATTGCGCAGTTCATTCCGCTGCTGTGGTTATTTCTGGCTATCGTTTCGTAATCGATCATACTATTATTCAAATCACCATTTTACCCAACGCAATTATAGTGCTCGCGGAAATAAACTTTTAGGCAAAATAGACGCAAAACGTCAGATCTTGTAACGGCCGTTCTTGAAGACAGTCATCATCTCATTCGTAAGGCTGAGATTATCAGGCTGAAGCTCAATGTCTTCGGGCTTTACCCACTCTGCGTACTTGAGTTCTCCCTCATCCATGTGTATGGTTCCGTCACCGTCCGCCTCGCAGAAAAATCCCACGAGAACGTCCTGTGCCATTCCCCATGGCTGTGACTTGTAATACCTGATGTTCTTGACTTTGACGCCGGTCTCTTCCATTACTTCGCGCGCTACGGTGTCTTCCAAAGTCTCTCCGATCTCAGTAAAACCCGCGACAAGAGCATTATGCGCAAAACCCGTTCTGTATCTTGTTATCAGTAGTTTTCCGTCTTTGATGACGCCGACGATAACAGCGGGATTGATCCTCGGATAGATCACGTTTCCGCATTCGGGACAGCGTAGCGCCCTTTCTCTTTCATCAAGAGATAGTTTTGCGGAACACCTGCCGCAGAACACATTATCCGCATACCATCTCCAAAGATGATATGCAGTAAATGCTGCGAAAACCTCCTTGCCGGAAAACAGCTTCCTGACTTCCCTTACGGTGTAGTATTCAAAGCCTTCCGGAGGGTCTTCGACAGTCTTAGTGGAAAGGAAAAACTTCTCTTCACCGATCGCGAAAAGATAGATCGCGTCGCTTTTGTCAGCGCTTTTCGGGAATACGATTTTGTCATCTTCTTTGCCCAGAAGGATCTTTCCTTCAGAGTTAAAGACGAAGAGATGATCTTTGTCAGTTATTTCGTGCGCGCGGTATGAGATGTTTATTCTGCTCGGGTAAATATCCTGGATCATGTGGCTGCCTGCTTCTTCTTTGCCTTTCTCTTGCTTGCGCCGTTCGACAATACCATTATCAGGATCACGAATACGTCAACGGCGGGAAGTATGATCAGACCGTATTTTACGACCTTGTTGTTTGCATAGAAAAGCGCTGCTAACGAATCGCCTTTTGTCGTAACTCCGATAACCTCGTTATCTTCGGGATTAATGAATATGTTCAGATTGACATGCGTTTTTGAATCGACCAGTTCCTTGAGCTTATCCCTGTCGTTTGTGCCGAAAACAACATCCGCGTCGACCCAGAAAGTCCTGTTGTTAAAATCTTCTCCCGTCTTCATCAGGATCTTGCGTTTGATGCTGTAATACGTCATGCCCTTGTTCCTGTGTTTGGTAGATGTTGCACCGAGTTCAAAAGCAACCGCATCAATGTCCCTGACGACATCGATATCCGTCCCGAACCTCGCATAACATGTAAACGCCATGAACGCCAGGCAGATGATGTTGACTATGACAAGACTGATGATGCCGCTCTTCATGATTTGGATTCCTCATATGCCTCGCGGATCAGAGTTCTTTTCGAACCCTCATCCAAACTGTTCCACTTGGTATAAGTAACTTCAAAAGAATCTACAGTCGCTGCAGGCTCGGGACTGGGAACGGATTCGAGATCGTCTCCTCCGCACTTGATGCAGACCCTCTCAGGCTCCGTGAAATAAACGCTTGCTCCGTCAACCGGATCACATGCCAACCTGAACATATGCTGTGCCCTCATGGTGCTCCTGTCGCCGGTCTCTTCTGCATAGAGCCTGCAGAATTCGTTATACGTATCGTTATTCAACAGTTCGACCATGCAGAACCTGTTGCCGGCTTCGTTTCTTCCGACAAGATAACCGTATCCGCCGAACTCAAGACAGAAAGATATCGTCTTGAATTCAGTCCTGCAATTCCTGCACTTCCTGATGTCTCTTGTAAGTTTCATCACTCTGATCCTCACCGCATACCGCTATATACCGCTTTGCTTAACTAATAGAAAGTTTATCACAGTATGCAAAAAGAAAAGCTCCGGATTTCTCCGGAGCCCTTATGTAAGTTAATCTTTTCGGGTATTAGTGGCAAAAGCACATCTTGTGGCTCTTGTGGGAAGAGTGCTTCTTTGAAGAATGATGCTTGTAAGATGCCTTCTTGCTTGCTTTCTTAATGAGCTTAGCGAGGTTCTTGTATGCATTCTTCTTGGAATTCTTCTTTGAGCTCTTCTTGGAAGATGTCTTCTTGTAGTTCTTGTTATATTTCTTGGAAGATGACTTCTTGGATGTCTTCTTGGAATACTTCTTGGATGAAGAGTTCTTTGAATTCTTCTTTGAAGCTGTCTTCTTTGTTGTCTTCTTTGAGGTCTTATTGGAGTTCTTGCTTGAGGAAGGCTTCTTGGAATCCTTCTTTACGTTCTTCTTAGAATCCTTGGAGTCCTTCTTGGAATCATTCTTCTTTGAACCATGATCCTTGGAGCCATGATCCTTGCTGTCGTTCTTCTTTGAATCGTTCTTCTTTGAATCGTTCTTCTTTGAACCATGATCCTTGGAGCCGTGATCTTTGTTGTCATGCTTCTTTGAATCGTCCTTGGAACCATTCTTACCGGACTTGTCGTCTGACTTATCAGCGTTCTTCTTTGAACCGCCGTTGTCCTTGTCACCGGACTGATCGTCCTGGGTCTTAGGGTTGGGATTTACCTGGTCGGGATCGCTGTTGACCGGACCGGGATTGAAGAAAACGGGATCGCCTACGATGGAGATGGGCTCTGCAGGCTCATTGCCGTCATCGTTATTGCCAGGCTTGTTGGAAACTGTACTCTTGGAAGCCTTCTTAGCGGTCTTCTTCGTTGTCTTCTTTGTTGTCTTCTTGGAAGCCTTGACTACCTTTGCGCCCTTCTTTGCGCCGGAAGCCTGAGCTGCCTTAATTGTCTTAGGAACTGATGTCTCGGGAGTTGATTCTCCGTCCTCAGATTCCTGATCGTCTGATGCGATCTTTCTGGGAGCGAAAACTTCTTCCTCTTCGTCTTCTTCGTCTTCGTCCTCATATTCATCTTCTTCGGGTTCTGCTGTCTCGACTATCGACGAGGCAGCAGGTGTACTGCTAGCGTGCTTATTTGCGGCACAACCTGCAAGCGGAAGCGTGGATGCGAGCACCGCGCTTGTCGCTAAAAGAACCAAAAACTTTTTGTTCATGTCGTTGACCTTCCTTTTTTGTAGTTGTCATTTGATCGATGGCATGATTTAATCATTCGCCAATGCCAAATACCATGAACAATGAACGCCGCCTTTGTTGATTAATCGACACTTCAGGAAGGTTATGTTGTTTTACCGCGAAAAGATCAAAAAACAGGAGCCGGATCTCTCCGGCTCCCGTGGTTTCTTTTCGAAGTCGATTATTTGACTTTGATCGTGATTATTGCAACCTTAACATCAGATGCTCTGTAGGTGTCGTTACCTGTTGCAATGACCTTGACCTTGACTCTGTAGGTACCCTTCTTAAGCTTCTTCTTAATGGTTACCTTACCGTTCGTTCTGTTGATCGTGATCTTCTTGTTGCCTGATGCCTTGGCGTAGATATGTCCGCCTTCTCCCAAAGGGTTGAACGAGAGGACCTTGGATACTGTCAGATACTGGTTCTTCTTCTTGACCTTCTTCTTACTTACCTTTGCAACCTTGCCCTTCACGTTCATCTCATTATTCTTAAGGTAATTCGGAGTGAAGGCGGTGCCGGTCCAGTTATTGGCGTTGGCACTAGCGTACAATTCTTTGGTGATGTTGACCGTTTTGAGCTTCGCATCGTTTGCGAAATTCTTCTCACCGATCGACGTTACGCTGCTGGGGATCGTAACGCTTGTCAGTTTTTCGCAGTTTTCGAAAACCTCGCTGTCGATCTTCGTAACACCGTAAGGAAGAGTAATGCTTGTCAGACCGCTGTTGTAGAAAGCACCTAATCCGATGCTTGTAACACTGGCAGGGATCGTGATGCTGCTAAGCGATGTTGTTTGGCCAAAAGCAACCGGGCCGATGGTCTTTACGCTTCCGGGCAGCTTAACGGTCGTAAGAAGAGCGCAGTAACGGAATGTCTCAGTTTTGATTTCCTTGATCTTTCCGAGTATCGTAATGCTTCTCAATCCGCTGTTGTAGAAAGCACCAGCTCCGATCGATGTAACACTTGCCGGTATTGATACTGACTGAAGATTTACGCAATATGCAAATGCCGCGGTTCCGATGGTCTTTACCGTTCTCGAGAATGAGATGGCGTATATGCTTGATCCTTCAAAAGCACCTGTTCCGATGGTCTTTATGCCCTTAAGGAGTCTGATCGAGCCGAGATTTGTATCGAAGAAACAATAAGCTCCAATGGCTTTGATCCCCGGGTAGCACATGACGGACGAGAGGTTAGGACATTGTGCGAATGCATATGCACCCATCGAGGTTATGCCCTTCTTGATAAAGACAGACGTGATGCTGTTTCTGTATGAGTGCCACGGTACTCCCGCCGCTGATGATGCATTGGGCATTGCGCCCTTTCCGCTTATGGTAAGCCTGCCGCCGCCGAAGCTCCACTTGATCCTGCCCCATTTGCCGCTTGCCGCTTTTGCGGTAACGGTGCTCTTGGTTCCGTCGATCTTGCCTGTGGCGAATACTTCAGCGTCTTCACCGTTGTCATCATCCTCATCTTCAGCATCACCGGTTTCAGGCTCTGAAGGTTCGGTTGCTTCGGGTTCTTCCGTCTTATCCTCAGCAGTTTCCTTTGTCTCTTCAGTCTTGGATTCTGCAGGTTCCTTCTCTTCGGGCTTGGTCTCTGCGGGCTTTGTTGCAGCAGGTTCCTTTTCCTCGGGTTCAGTCTTTGCAGGTTCTGTTTCCGCAGGTTTTGTTTCTGCAGGTTTTGTCTCCGCAGGCTTTGTTGCCTTGGTTTCTTCTTCCTTGTGTTTTGCGGGCTTCTTCTCTGTCTCTTTCGCTTCTGTCTCAGCGGGTTCTTCCACGCCTGCTTCTTCAGGCTCGTAGTCGAATTCTTTCGCGAAAACGAGAGCCGGCATCATGCCGACAACGAGTGCCGCACTGACAAGGAATGCCATTGTCCGTTTAAATTTCATATAGTTCCTCCTCCCTAAACTATATATTCCATGTTGCGAATATTATTAATTATACACGCCTGCGTATAATTATGTGTAAAATTCTCGACCTGTGTTTTGTTCGTCTTCACCATGGATCAGTTATCTTCCGTGCATTTCCTGATAAGCAGCAAAAAGCTCCGGAGAGATCCGGAGCTCATGACGCTTAATAGAAGCTGCTGAAAAACGGGGCAATGTCAAAGGAAGCCCCCGTCTTCTCCAATGCAATATTGAACGCTTCGCGTCTTGAGATCTTTTCGCCGTGGTAGCTGTATTCGTTCTCGCCGCCGGAATTCGAGTAACAGAGAATGCCCGCACCTGCCCAACCTTTGCAGACATTGGCCGTATAGTCGAGCCAATTGAACGTTACTCCCAAAAGCGAGTAAGACCTGTTCATCAAGCCTACGGCCTTGAGGAACCGGCTGTCGTCAGCTGTCGCGCCGAAGTTGCCGCCCGATACAAGATCGAGCTCGTCCAGATCAAGTTGTTTTACACCGTTCATGATCAAGTCTCCTTTCAACTTTATTTGCCACGTAATCCTGGTCATTACGTCAAAGACTGATACGGCCATATGGCCGTACTTTGCCTGTTACCATTATCGTGGGCAAATGAAGATGACCCAATCATTGATCAGGGCCGTTTTTGATGCTTAATCAACAGTGTAACAATGTTATGTTGCTTATTTTTCAAAGCTTCCGGGGGAACGGACAGTTTATTTCTTTGAATAGAATTCGGTCGAGGTCTTGTTCGACTGGATGAGGATGGAACTCTGATGGAATGTATCGATCAGCTCATCACAAGCCTTTCGTACGGCACCGATGGAAGTATCGCTCAGATAGATGACAAGCGTGTATTCCCTGTAGATCTTATCACCGTCTTTCCAGCCGCCTTCAGCCTCCTCGATGGTGTATCCGCCGAAGTGTCTGAGGAGGATCTCCTCGGCTGCTTTTTTAGCTTCTTCCTTGGACAAAACCGGCTGGTTGGTATCCTTGTCGTTTGTTCCGACATAGAGAACGAACTGGATGTCCTGTGCGTTCTCAAGGCTCTTAACTTCAAGATCCCTGACCCGCTTGGAAAGCTTGTTGTCCTGGGAGGCATTTAAACAGACCGCGATACCCAGAAGAATGATCGCAATGCTTGCAATAACCAGTGCTATGGACAGTATCAGGACTGATTTATTTGAAGACTTCTTTGCCTCATCAGTCCCGGTCTTTTTGTTCTCAGCCTCTGTATTTTCCATGCTGTCAAGCCTCCTTATAGATCACCGCTTCAGACATATAACTGCTCAGACACGGTTATTATATCATTCGCGAAAACAACGCGTTACCGGCTGAAAGGTTCCGTAATTCGGCAAACACTTTGGCTGATCTGAAGATGTTATTTGTTCTTCTCATTCTCTTCGGTCTTTTTCTTGATCTTGAGGAGAACAAAAAGCGAGACGATGCAAGTGATGTGGATCACGACAAGCGACAGTATGAGCAATGGCAGCAGAGAGGGCGCATTCGGACGGTCACCGGGAGCTGCCACATTGTAAAGGAACCACTCCATGCTTATCCTCCTTCATACTGTCTTCTGACCGATGCCAGGATCCTGTCAAAGCATCCCGGACCAGCGTCAAGATAGAGCGTGTGCATCTTAAGTAAACTCATGTCAGGATCTAAAGACTTTATCGACTCCAGGGTCTTTATCGTCATGTAGCTTCCCACTCCATATGATATTCCGATTCCGGGGGTCATTACAATAGAATCTGACAATACCTTTACGTTTTCCTGCATGATCCCGGATAAGTATTTCGCTGTCTCGGATTCGGAAAGTCCCTCGTAATTAAGGCATATATCGGCTCTCGCCTGTATCATGTAATGCCTGCAGGAATTACCGTTATAAGTCAGTTCGCTGCCGGTCCTGCCGTACATGGAGGCGGGGTTGTCCATTATGTAAGTCGCCCAGCCCTCCACATAAGTATCCTTGTATTTGAACAGCATGTATTTGTGCTTGAGCGTAGTCTTATGGTAGTTGAACTGGTACATGTGGCCGGGGATGCCTTCGTGGTAGATCACCGACTCATTGCGTAAGAACTCCGGAAGCAAGATGATCTCGGCTGAAGGATCGTCGTAGTGTTTTGCGGCATATACTCCTGCTATTCCCACGGCCCTGAATGAATCCGGAAGGATGTCTATCTCGTAATTGATCTTGAGTTCAGGAAAATACTCCGCGGCTTTCTTCTCAACATAATCCATCCGCTCGCGGTTACTTGAGCCCGGGGCAGGCTTGTTTACGCCGCCGGGAGGAAGTTTAAGCGCTTCGTCCAGTTCCTTTGCAAGACCTGCGACATCCAGGTCCCTGCCGATCTGCTTTCTCAGAAGGTGCTCATAAAGTTCCTTGCCGTGAGCCATTCCCGACAGGCCCTTCTCGTTCTTTGTTGTTTTCACGAGATCCGCAAACACCTTCTGGCACTCAAGGAACCTTGGGATCATGACCTCATTCATGACCTTGTCGAACTCAGCAATGTAAGCGTTTTTCTCTTCTTCACCCAGTTCTTTAATGGCGTTAATGCGCTCGATGAAAGACTCCCTCAAAGGCTCTGTCCTGCTCTTCTGTGTGAGCATGTAGTAAGCAACGCTGCTCTTCGTGTAGAAATCCGCAACGGACGTATACCCCTTTTCGGAACGCTTCTTCTCAAACTCACAGATCTCGCTGAAATACCTGTCAGCGTCCTTCATCAGCCCGATATACAGATCCGCCTCGTTCTTATTCCTGACATCCAGATAGCTGAGCGTAACATAGAACGCGCTGGCGCTCTCGGCAGTAAGCGCGGGCTGCATGTAAGCAAAGCCCTCGTACTGCTTTATGTATCTTTCTTCCTCGAGATCGAAAACTATCTGGTCGTAGAAGTCCCTGTCCTGCTTATCCAGGCTCTCGAAATCGATCTTATAAAGCCTTTCAAGAAGTCCGCCCAGATACCCGCATTCGGCTTTGCAGTCACCGGGACCAACCTGTCCGAAAGAAGGCTTGTCTATCTTGATGCCTGCTGCTTCAAGATCGCTGAAGGACCAGTTCGCGTTAACATAGTTGCTGCCGATGTCATGTCTTATGTAATCCCACTCGATCGCGCTGAGTTCAGTTGCTGCCGCATCACCTGACAACTTGCCTGGTTTCCTTACGGGATGGACTGTGTCGGCATTGTATGCCTTGGTGGGAAACTCGGTAAACTCCGGTTCAAGGAGTTTGCTTCCATTCTTTATCAGCGAACATGACACGGCGGCCGCAATGAACGCAGCCGCCAGTATCAGTGAAGTTATCCTTATTCCTGTTTTTCTCATGGATCACCTGACATGAATGCTTTTACTCATGTTATTTCTCGTACTCCAGGATGTCGCCCGGCTGGCAGTCCAACGCTTCGCAGATGGCTTCAAGCGTTGAGAACCTTATGGCTGATATTTTACCATTCTTCATTTTCGAGAGGTTGACGTTGGATACGCCGACCTTCTCCGAGAGTTCATTGAGCGAGATCTTCCGGTCCGCCATTACTCTGTCCAATCTTAAGATAATCTGTCCCATAAGCCCTCCTTACAGTGTCTCGTCAGACTGGATCTGGAGAGTCTTGCCGTAATCCATGATGGTGTAAACGACCCATGTGGTTATGCCTCCGAGGATGCCGAATCCGGTGCTCGTGGTCAGGAGAAGAATCGCGCTGATAACGATCATGACTATCAGTACTCTCTTGATGACCTTGTCCGTAAAAGGCGTATTCTCCTTGATTATGAGCTCAAAGGCACCGCTTACGAGTTTCAGCAATACCGCTGTACCTGCACAGGCGATGGAGATCACCAGGCAGTAGAAACCGTATGTGATGCTGTAGGGCTGGCTGTCCAATACTTCCTGCAGAGCGGGAACATCAGTCTTGATCTTCTCGATCTTTTTGACATTGAAATCGAAAAGCTTTACCGAACCGAACTCGTCGTCTTCGTTGACGATACCTTTCTCAATGCCCTTCTGCACTTCTTCGTCAAACTTCTTTCCCATCGAGAAGATCGCTATTGACGCGACCAGTGCGCAGACACAGCCTACGATTGCAAGAATGGAAAATACTGCTGATATCTTCTTTCCTACACTGCAGCTCTTCTTTATCTTCGTGATCTTTTCATTCTCTTCCATATATACTTACTCCATTTCTTCAGGTTGTTATGTGTTGGATCCCTCGTTCCTGATGATTGGATGATACGCCCGTATTTTATCTTTGTCAACAACTTTTTAATGCTAATCGTTAAATTATTTGCGCTTAATATTAAGTTTTGCCGTAAAAACGGGGCTTCACCCAAAATTGCCCTGTTTTATTTTTCGAAAATCGTTATAATTACTCCTTGTCGGCATCAGACTGACGCCGGCATAGTACTTACATATATGGAGGTTCTATCATGAACAGATCAGAATTAGTTGAAGCAATGGCTAACAAGACAGGTATGTCTAAGGCTGCATCCGATGAGGCAGTTAAGGCATTCATCGAGGTAGTTTCCGAAGAGCTTCAGAACGGCGGAAAGGTACAGCTCGTAGGTTTCGGTACATTCGAGACATCCAAGAGAGCTGCAAGAACAGGCCGTAACCCTAAGACAGGCGCAGAGACAAAGATCCCTGCTTGCACAGCTCCCAAGTTCAAGGCTGGCAAGGCACTCAAGGACCAGGTCAACTCTTCCAAGAAGTCCAAGAAGTAATCTTTTAACGATTGCATATAACAAGGGCTGCTCTTAATTGAGCAGCCCTTTTTTCATTTACGTTCCTGATCATAATCCCATATCAGTTCTTCCAGTGTCTGATACAGTCTGTCAGGCTCAACGGGCTTCGACAGATGCGCGTTCATGCCGACCTGAAGTGATCTCTGAACGTCCTCGTCAAAGGCATTTGCAGTCATGGCGATTATCGGTATCTCTTTGGCGTCTTTCCTGTCGAGCGCGCGTATCGCCTCAGTTGCAGCAAGGCCGTCCATCTCCGGCATTCTGACGTCCATCAGGATGGCATCATAGTAACCGGGCCTGCTCTTTTCGAACATCTCCAAAACGATCTTACCGTTCTCCGCGCGGTCGATCTCAGCGCCTCTGACCATGATTATCTGTTCCATGATCTCCGCGTTGATGTCAACGTCTTCCGCCATCAGGATATGTCTTCCCTTAAGCTCCGCGCGGCTCTTCTCCTTGAACAGGCTCATGCTGTTCTTTCTCGCGATGCGCTCGAATTCATCTATTACGTTAGATGCGAAAAGCGGTTTGGCGAGGAAGCTGTCGACACCCGCGTGTAGCGCTTCATCCATGATCTCATCCCAGTTGAACGACGTTAGGATGATGACCGTGGTCTCTTTCGCATATCTCTGACGGATCTGCCTTGCAACGTCGATTCCGTCCATCTCAGGCATCTTCCAGTCAAGAAGGACAAGGTTGTACGGCTCGTGCTTCGCGTGACGCACCTCGAGCATGTTGAGCGCTTCCTTGCCGCTGTAACACGTGTCTGCCTTGATGCCTGCCTCGTCCAAGACGATACGCGCGTGTTCCGCAGCGACTTCCTCGTCATCGACTACGAGTATCTGCATGTCATTCGGATTGATGCTATTCGTCGCAGCGTACTGGTGCTCACAGTTATTCAGCGTTACAACGACCTGGAACTCCGTGCCCACACCCTTTTCGGACTCTACGGAGATCGTTCCGTTCATCAGTTCGACAATGTTCTTGGTGATCGCAAGACCCAGACCCGTGCTGCCGTACTTGTTGTTGCGGCTGCTATCTTCCTGCGCGAACGCGTCGAAGATCCTGGGAAGGAAATCTTTCTCCATGCCGATACCTGTATCTTTGACCGTCAGCTTGAGAGTTGAATGGTCCTCATATACCGCGGTCCTTTCAACAGTGAACTGGATGCTTCCCGGAGCCTCGGTAAACTTGATCGCGTTGGAAAGAATGTTGATTATCACCTGCTTGAGCTTCATGTCGTCGCCGATGTAGTAATCGCTGATGCCGCCCGTTACTCGGCATTCGTAGCTAAGGCCCTTCTCCTTGCACTGCGACATTACCATCGTGTTGATCTGCTCGAGCATGTTGCTGAAAGAGAATTCTTCCTTGCGGATTATGAGGCGGCCCGATTCGATGCGGCTCATGTCGAGGATGTCATTGATGAGACCTAAAAGATGCCTTGCGCTTCCGCCGATCTTCTCAAGGTATTCTTTCGTGTCTTCAGAGAGCGTCCCGTCGCGCAGCGCGAGACTGTTAAGACCTATGATGGCGTTCATCGGCGTACGGATCTCGTGGCTCATGCTCGAAAGGAACGCGGTCTTCGCTTTGTTGGCCTGCTCCGCTGCTTCCAGAGCTTCAGCAAGCGCCTGGTTCTTTTTCAGCGTATCGCGCATTTCTTCGTCGATTACGGTGAGTCCTAATCCGACCGTGTGAACGATGTTGTCGTCACGGTCTTCGGGGTGACGCTCGCCTGCCATTCTGATCATCTCGTAGTATTCTTTTCCGTTCCTCTTTGCGAGATAACGGTAGACGATTATCAGATTTTTCGACAATGCGTTCCGTATGTTATCCGGTTCGATGAAATCGAGGAAATCCTCGCGGTAGCTCTCCGTTACGCAGTTTGCGGCGTAGCGCGAAAAATATTCGTAGTACTTGAAGTGCTCGCCTTCCGAAGGCTGGTCGGTATCGGCCGGATCCGCCCTGTAACAGATGGCTTCGTCCTTATCCAGATCGATGTGGTAAACACATCTGTAATCCGATGCGAGAGCCGTGATCATCTTATCCTGCTGTTCCCTGTGGTTATACTGTTCCACAAGTTCTTTGTTCGCCTTTTCGAGCTCAAGACGCGCGCTTTCTTTGTTTGAGATCTCACGCTTTGATCTTCTCATGTCACGTCCGAGAAGTATGATGACTACTGCCGCTACGACAAGGATCACCGTTCCGAAGAACGCCATGTTGTCGCGGATCATGTCTATGACCGAATATGAGTACAGTTGATCCGTATATCTGAATGCGAAATTCTGCGGATATTCCGTTCCCATCATTCTCACACCGCGGTTAAGGAGCCTAAGAAGTCCCGCATTTCCGATCTGCACGCCAAAGCACCTGTCGTCCTCATATGAGGTCTGGAGCATTGACAGTTTCTTGTAGCGGTTGTTCTTCAGGATGTCGTTTGCCCTGAGACCATTCAATGTGGTGCATCCCGCTTCACCGTTGCCTACCGCCTTGAGGCACGCGTCTGTCGACGGGTAGAAAGTTATCTTCGCATCCGGATAGTACTTCATTACGAAGTAGTACTGCATCCTGTTATTCTCGTTGACGGCAAAATGCCTCGTCGTGTTATCCGTGTAATCGCCGGCATATACGAGTTCGGTCGATGACGAGATCACCGAGGTCGACTGGAAGATGCCGTTTTCCTCTGAATAGTAGAGTCCTCCTCCTACCGGGAATGCCGTGTCTATGCTGCCTTTTTCGAGATCGCCGATCATCGCATCATAACTGTCGTAACCCGTGTAAGATACTTCAATGCTGCTTATTCCGAGCGTTAAGAGCATCTTCGGAATAATATCTTTTACGATTCCCGTAACTTCTCCGTTCCTGTCCGTATCGCTGTAAGGGAGATAGTTCTTCAGATAGCCGACCCTTAACTTGTCATGCTCCGACAGCCACTTCTTCTCAGCCTCTGAGAACGCTCTGCTCGAAATGCTGACAGGGTAAAATTTGTTCTTCAGTGAATTGACGTAGTTCGGCTCGTTGACCGAGATCTCCGACTGCGCGTTGTTCAATTCGGCGAGAAGATCCTTTCTTGATCTGCTTACGCAGAGATAGTAATCGGACGTTCCGAAAGGACAGAGAAGTTCAGCGTGATCTCTTCCGTGCGCGCCGTCGCCTTCAGCTGCGAGGATGTCGATCTCATGCTTGTCAAACGCCTCGAAAAGAGGTCCGTAATCGCGGAACTTGACGACTTCCGCCTGAATATTGTGTTCCTTCAAAAAGCTCTCCAGGACCTGCACCATCGCGCTGTCCAGAACGCCTATCTTCTTACCGTTCAGCGTAGCGTAGTTAAGAGTTATGTCAGTGTCCGCATCGTGCTTTACGAGACTGTATGTCTCGTTTCCCATCGCGGCATCGGGATATCCGATGATGTCTTTTCTGTCTTCCCTGTAAGCAAGTCCCGCGAGAAGATCTATCTTGCCGTCCAACAGCATCTGGTACAGATCACTGAATTCACCGTACACGTATTCATAGCGCCAGCCTGTGTATTCGGATATCTTCTGATAGTATTCGTACGCATATCCGGTCTTTACGGAACCTTCCTGAGCGCCTTCCTGGAAGACCTCATTTTCGTAGTATCCTACGCGTACGGTCGTGACGGACTTGCTGTCCGCAAATGCAGTTAAAGGGAGCATTGCAATGATGAAAACAAAGCATATGATTCCCGAGAAAAGCTTGGTACTCATCCTTTCCGTTTTACACTTCATCTTACAGTTCCCTTCTTCGATCCTTTGCGTTCCTGATCCCAACTTCTTCATTATATCAAGTTTTTCTTATTAGTAGATGTTTTCGAAAACAGGGATGTTGACAAACGTGGGGTTCATGTTAAAATGAAACCGTTTTCATTTATTGAAACTTGTTTCATTTTTGGTCCAAGGAGACTTTGAAATGCCTAAGGTTACTGAGAAATATCTTGAAGAGAAGCGCCGCATGATCGTGGACTGCGCCTATCAGGTGTGCCTCCGCAAACCCGTTGAGATGGTCACGATATCAGATGTCATCGCAGAGACCGGCATGAGTCAGGGCGCCATATATCGCTACTATACAGGCCTTGATGAGATACTCGCAGACATGGCCACAAAGATGCGCAGTGACTACAATATCATCGATTCTTTCGAGCTGGTCCTTTCCGATAAAAAAGCAACGATAGAAGAATTGACCTACCGGGTCTGCGACCTTCTTGCCGACGCTATGGAAAGCCACCTGATGGATATCCAGAAGATAAACTTCGACCTGGGAGTTCTTACGATCAACGAGCCTGAGCGCGCAGCAAAGATAATGTCAGGCATCAAGGGAACCGGCAACCTTGAATATCTGGAAAAGAATGCAATGCCGCGTTTGATCGAAGGAGCTTATAAATTAGGTTATCACCCTGTTGCAGCGCCTGAAGACATCGGTCTTTTCATTTCCGCCGGATACACGGGCATTGAGAAATTCTGCATCATGTCAGCATGTTACGGAACATGTGCGCCGAACGCAAAAGCAGAACCCCATAAGCTTTTCAGGACGCTTGCCGATTCAATAATCCTCTTACTCGGAGGAAAGACTAATGGTTAATAAACCCTCACCTTCCGGCGAATACGCAGTAGGAACATTTACACATACGATCCGGACAGACAGAGATGAAGTTCACGCGCCGGGCATGAAAAGAACCGTTCCCGTAAGAGTCTACTACCCTGTTTTGAAAGCATCAGTTGAAGGCATGAGCAAGATCAAATACATGTCCAGAGACATGGCAAATGCCCTCAAGAAATTCATTCACGCACCTATCAAGTACGACAAGAGCGATGCCGCCGGAGATAACTTTTCCGACTGTTATGAGAATGCTCCGAAGATAGAAGGAATGAAGTTTCCTCCCATAATGTTCAATCACGGATTAGCTTCATACAGGGAAGCGAATTCATTTCTCTGCCTTGATCTGGCATCCCACGGATATGTCGTGATCTCGGTAGGTCATCCATACGATGCCTCATTGACAGAATTGGATGACGGAACAAAGATCGAACTTTACAAAGACACAATGAAGAAGCAGTATGAGCCTTTCCTGCCGGGCGCTGTCAGTGTTCTCAAACTGACAAACTCCAAGGGTACCGACAAGGAGCTCGCCGACAGAATGGATGTGATCCAGAACAAATACTGTAAGTACATAATGTCCAGAGTCGGTGAATGGGTAAAAGATACTCTTTGCGCAGTCGATTATGCGAAAGAAAACCTTTCAGACATCATCGACTTCTCTAACGGCATAGGCGCAGCAGGCCATTCTTTAGGCGGTGCCACCGCATTCATGCTCTGCCTCGACAACGAAGAATTCGCATGCGGCGCAAATCTTGACGGCGCACTTTTCGGCAACAACAAGGGCAAGATCTTAAGAAAGCCTTTCATACAGATAAGCTGCAAAACAAATATCAAAGCAGAGACCAGACCCCACATCGGTCACACAAAAACGGTTTACCACGTGCTGTTTGAGAAGATGCAGCACATAGCTTTCTCGGACATGAAGCACATGATCCCGATCAAAGCGATCGTAGGCAAACTCGATCCCGACTTCATGCATGAGAATGTCTGCAGGATCCATTTGGAACTTTTCGATTCTTACCTGAAGAAGACAAAAGATCATCCTGAGCTTAAGAGCTTGGACATGATGAAGGTCACTGAATATCAGCCTGACATCAGTTAATCCTCAAATCAATTTTGTTGAGTCACCGCCTGATTTCCTGTATTGTAATTACATCAGAAGATCAGGCGGTTATTATGGTACTTTATTTCAGCGCAACGGGTAATACAAGATTCATTGCAGATGAATTGGCGAAAAGAACAGGCGACGATTCTCTCAATCTGCTCAAGAGGATCAGGGAGAAAGACTTTTCGCCTATAAGATCAGACAAACCGTTTGTAGTCTGCCTTCCGGTATATGTATGCGAGATCCCGCCTTTCATCAAAGAACTGATCCTTAAGACTCCTTTCGAAGGCAATAAGAATATCTATTTCATCTTTACGAGCGGCGGCTATTCAGGAATATGCAGTTCCATGGCAAAGCGTCTGGCAAGAAGAAAAGGCCTTAACTACATGGGTTCCGCCGACTTCAAGATGCCGAGGAACTACATAGCGAATAATGCTTATCCCGAGCTTACCGAAGAAGAGATCAGGAAAAGGATCGATAATTCATATAAGCTCATCCCGGAGATCGCGGATCTGATTTCAAGCGGCCAAAAACTCGTCAAACGTTCCAAACATGTCTGGCTGTTTGAGCTGGTAATCACCATTCCCTTCACTCCGGTATGGACAAGGATAAGACAGGGAGTGAAGAAATTCAGCGCCTCAGACAAGTGCATCGGATGCAGAAAGTGTGCTAATCTCTGCCCTCTCAAGGTCATCACTCCGGATGAGAATGGCAGGCCTGTGTGGGACGCAAAAATGTGCGCCCACTGCATGTCCTGCATCCAGAATTGTCCCGTCGAAGCGATCGATTACGGCGACATCACGCCACCGAAAAAGCGATACACTTTCGATAAGTACGACTTCAGAAAACAAAAGGAATAACCCTGTTACTCGAACAGGGCATCCCACAATTCATTCTCGTATAGAGCGCATTTATTAAAGATCGTGCACAGCTTTTCGATGGTAGCTTCATCAAGACCTTCAGTCTTTTTATCCAAAAGATCGATCCACATCTGATTGTTGGTAAGATAACCCTCGCTCGTATATGCTTCAAACCAGGAACCGTACTGCGAACCGCTGATCTCATCAGGGTGGTTCTTGAAAGCTTTCTCTGCTATGTAAGCATAGACCCATGAACATTGGAGGAGACTTGTAAAGCCGCCGATCGCGCCAAGTTCATCGATGCATTTGCTCATGTAACCGGTATATTCAGTGATAACGGGAAATATACTGTTGTTCTTGATTTCCTCATCAGCTGTTCCGAGTTTTTCCAGATTTAACTGATGAACGCTTTTGATCTCCTCTTTTACAACGACTATTACATTGTTCAGAAATTCAGTAAGCTCTTCATCTTCGGAAATATCCCTGATGCGGGTGATGATCTTTGTATATTCCAGAAGATACATATAATCCTGCATCATGTAACGCTTGAAAAGATCCTGGTCCAGAGTTCCCTTCGCCATTGCAAGAACAAAAGGTTTCTCTGCCGCTATTTCCCATGCTTCTTTTGCTTTCGAAAATAGTCTTTCAGATGTTTTCATAATGTGCCTCACTTCTCTGCGATGATTGCAACGTATCCGCCGCTCTTGTATCCTTCAACGACTTCCTCGGGTTCCTCATTTGTATAGAGAGGATTCTTTACGAGTGTCTGATAGAAATCAAACTTGCTGACACCCAGATCCCTAAGTACACCGATCTTCTCCTCCGTGGTGTGCCATACGCCTGATGACGCAAGCGCGAGAGGATAAGGGAGCTCCGGCATTGTGCCTTCAAGATACTCGTGATCGTAAGTGTTAAGGCTCTTTCCGAGAAGGTACATGAAGCCGAAAGCGCTCTCCTTGGGAACGTCCAGGAGGATAAGCTTTCCGCCTGCCTTCAAAGCTTTAAGTGACTTCTCATAAACGGGAACCAGATCTTCCATGTAGCTTGAGCTGCCGTTGAAATAGATGATGTCGTATTCGTCATCGGGAAGATCAACGTCCTCGATGAGGCCGAACTTTATTACGTTTACACCTCGCTTAACAGCGATGTTTCCCATGTCCTCCGAAGGCTCGATTCCTTCGATGTTAGAGCAGTCGATGTAGCTTTCGAAAAGTCCGCTTCCGCATCCTACGGAAAGAAGTCTCTTTCCCGTGATGTCGCCCAACACCTTCTTGAAAAGCCTTAATTCACTGATGAAGAGGTTCTCGTTCTTCATGAACCACTCATCGTACTTAGCTGCATATCCGTCAAATTTCTGTTTTGCTTCGCTCATTATATTTCTCCAAATTCAGTCGTAGATTTATTAAAGGATCTTGTAGTTGTGGCACAGAGGCCCGCTTCCCTTGCCGAGATCGAGCATTGCCGCAAGAGCGCCCGAGATGTAGTCTTTTGCGTTCTTTACGGCACTGTCCAGATCCTCACCCTTTGCGAGGTTTGAAGCGATCGCGCTCGAAAGAGTGCATCCCGTTCCGTGTGTATTCGGATTGTCTATCCTCTTGCCCTTGAACCATACATAGCTGCCGTTACGGTAGAGCAGGTCGTTTGCGTCGTTGATCTGATGTCCGCCCTTGCAAAGAACGCTGCATCCGAACTTTTCGTTGATGAGCTTTGCCGCATTGACCATGTCATCCTCGTTCCTGATCGTCATGCCTGTCAATACTTCCGCCTCGGGAATGTTGGGCGTGATGACGTCAGCCAGAGGCAGGAGCTCAGTCTTGAGCGTATCGATCGCATCGTCGCTGATGAGCTTTGCGCCGCTCGTTGCGACCATGACCGGATCGACTACGATGTTCTTTGCATTGTACTCTTTGAGTTTTGATGCAATTACCCTGATAAGATCACTTGAAGCTACCATGCCTGTCTTTATTGCATCGGGATAGATGTCCGTAAAGACTGCATCGAGCTGCGAAGCCAGAAATTCCGGCGTCACTTCCATGATCCCTGTTACGCCGGTAGTGTTTTGGGCAGTAAGAGCGGTGATCGCCGACATGGCATAAACGCCGTTCATCGTCATCGTCTTGATGTCTGCCTGTATACCGGCGCCTCCGCAGGAATCGCTTCCCGCGATCGTTAATGCTGTTTTCATCTCATTTACCTTCTTTCGTAAATTTGTTTTGCATTAATTTTCTATAGCGGCATAAGGTGGTGCCCCCGGTATGCCGCTTCTAACAGATCGCTCTGTTATTAACAGTAGAATTGTTCAAGAAGTGCGGGACATTCACTCAGTTCCAAAACGTAATGATCACCCGTGTTCTTTACTCCCTCCTGGTCGGTCTCGCCTTTCATGTCGTAAACTCCGACCGTATTAAAGCCTGCATTCTTAGCCGTTTTCAGCGCGTACAGCGAATCCTCGAAAACAAGAGTTTCCGAAGGCTTTGTCCCCATAAATGCTGAGGCCTGATTGTAGATCTCAGGCGAATGCTTGCTCGCGCCGACTTCTTCATTCGTGAAGATCTTTTCGATAAACATGAGCATCCCGTTTCTTTCGAGAGCCTTCCCGATATGGATCCTCGGGCTTGAAGTGGCGGCGGTGATCTTGATTCCCTTCGCTTTAACAAACTCCAGAAGTTCTTTTGCGCCGGGCTTCGGAAGAACTTCATAAAAATAGAAATCCTCGAGCATCTTAGAAAGCCCCATATGAACTTCCGCATCCGTCTTTTGCAGATTGTAGTGCTCGTTAAGATATGCAGCGCCCTGCTCCATGCTCATTGAGAAGAGTATCTCGTTTAAGCCTTCCTCAGGCTCTACTCCGATGCTCTGAAGATACCTTGCTCCAAGGTCATCCCAGATACCCAGTGAATCGAGCAGCACTCCGTCAATGTCGAAAATGATCCCTTTTATCATTTGGACTCTACCATCTTTGCAGTAGCTTCTTTCAGATCTTCTGAAGCTTTCTTAATGTCCTTCTGTGCATAGATCGCACTGATGACAGCGATACCGCAGATGCCGCTTCCCGCAAGCTCAGACACGTTTTGCTGAGTGATTCCTCCGATCGCAATGACAGGGATGTTTACTGCTTCGCATATGGCCTTAAGGGTCTCGTGCGGAACGTCGATCGCATCATCCTTTGAACCGGTCGGGAAAACAGCCCCAACACCTAAGTAATCCGCGCCTCTCTTTTCAGCGAGGATTGCTTCCTCAACGGTTCCTGCAGACACGCCGATTATCTTGTCAGGTCCGAGCTTTGCTCTGACATCGCCTGCTTCCATGTCGCTCTGTCCGACATGAACTCCGTCTGCGTCCATAGCGAGCGCGATATCGACATTGTCGTTGATGACGAACGGAACTTTGTATTCCCTGCAGAGTTTCTGAAGCTCTTTTGCTTCCTCAAGGAATGTGCCTTCATCGAGTGTTTTCTCACGGAGCTGGACGAAGGTAACGCCTCCGTCGAGGCTCTCTTTTACTACTTCATAGAGCGTTCTTCCGCCCAGCCAATGGCGGTCAGTTACCGCATAGAGCAAAAGGTCTTTCTTATCTAATTTCATACTTTGCTCCCTTATCAAGAGTGTCCTTGTCCAGATTGTAGATGGCATCGATTATGCGGTTGCGGTATGTCGAATTGCCGTCGCCGGGCTGCATGTTTGCCCAGCCGATCTCGCCTGCAAGACCCATCGTGCAGACTGCTGCTGCAGCCGCTTCGAGTTCATTGCCGGAATTTGCAACAATGAATGCGGTCATCATACCTGAAAGCTGGCAGCCCGTTCCCGTGATCTTTCCCATCTCCGCGCGGCCGTTTCTTATCACGTAGCACTTTTCGCTGTCGCTTACAAGATCGATCGCACCCGTGATCGCAACGATGGAACCTGTAAGTTTTGCAAAGCTCTTAACGAAAGCAACTGCCTGATCGAGAGTATCTTCAGTTACCGCATCAGCGACGTCAGCGTCAACGCCCTTGGTAGTTCCGCTGCCCAATGCAAGTGTCTTGATCTCTGAGATGTTTCCTCTGATGACCGTGAACTTGATCTCATCCATGAGCTTAACCGCAGTGTCCGTACGAAGCTTTGAAGCGCCTGCTCCCACGGGATCGAGAAGGACTTTGTGTCCCAGTTCGTTTGCCTTTTTACCTGCAAGGAACATGCCCTTGATGCTGCTCTGGTTGAGCGTTCCGATGTTGATGTTGAGACCTCCGCAGATCGAAGTGATGTCCTCGACATCCTCGGGCTCATCCGACATGATCGGGCTTCCGCCGCAAGCGAGAAGAACGTTTGCAACGTCGTTGACCGTTACGTAATTTGTGATGTTGTGTACCAAAGGTACTGACTTGCGTACATTTTCCAAACAAGAACCTAACATTTTCTATTCCTCCTGAAAATTGAAATAAAAAAACAGATATATCCGCCTGTGATATATCTGCTTAACTAATGTCTTTTACTCATGGCATTTCCCTCCGTTGGCATTATCCAAATCAGGTTTAAGGGTCCAGGATCACATCTCTGTTCTCAGCCTGTAACACAAGCTCCCCGTTGTCTTTTGCATGCTTCCCAAGAGGTAAGCGTGCTTAAATCATGCACATTATATTTCTACATATTCAAATAATCAACCTGCAAAATACACATCTGACGTCAAAGTATAAAAGTATTCCCCTGAAACGGTTCCCGTCTTCGGATAAGTCCTCGTTCCGGTATCGTCAGCAAGTACCATTCCGAGCTTCTTCATGACCTTCTCGGATGCCTGATTCCTGCTGTCGCAGTGTGCCTGCACCTGCTTCGCATCCAGCACTTTAAAAGCGTGATCCATAAGTGCTTTTGCAGCTTCAGTCGCATATCCGTATCCGCGTTTATCCTTGCGCAAAGTCCACCCGATCTCATAAACTCGGGCGTCTCCGATCCTCTCAAGATTGACTCCGCCGATGATCTCGCCGCCCAAAAGAACGACGTATTCCATGTCTTCGGGATCTTCCTTTTCCCATTCGGAAACTGCAAACTTTACGAATTCTTTTGTCTCTTCAAAAGTATCGTTGGGCAGGTAGATCATCATGTCGATCGAAGGGTCTCCTGCATATTCGTGTACCGCTTCGCAGTCGCCTTCTTCCACCGGCCTGATAACCAATCTGTCTGTCGTAATGATGCGCTTCATTATTCCACGGTCCACACTCAAGTTTACTTTCTTTAACGGCTTGGGAATTCGTTCTTCTTTGACAGATATTTTTTCATGATTACCGCCGCGGAAGATTTCTCTTCACCAATGAAAGTCTATCACTTCATTCCATGAATCACTCCAACATTTATCTCGAAAATGGAGCAAAAGATAGAATGGCCTCTCTTTTTGCCCTTCATTCTATCAATCACTCCATCTTTTACTCAAAAAATGGAGCAAATGATAGAATGGCCTCACTTTTTGCCCTTCATTCTATCAATCACTCCATCTTTTACTCAAAAAATGGAGCAAAAGATAGAATCAGATTTGAATTTCTGTCCATATATGGACTATGTGAACATTCTTTTAAACATGATCACAAGGCAGATAAGAATGAGATCACGCGAAGATCTGCTGTTCAGCGGTATCAGAACAGCTCATCCAAGAGGATAAAATACCTGATCTTATCCATGTCAGGTTCGATCCCGAGCGCGTCAAACAGCTTCATCGAGCGGACATCCGGATAGACCTTTCCGCCGTACGCGCCCTCGCTGTTCCATCTCAGGCTCCTGTAGCAAAGTGCGATGTCTTTCCATTTGTCACCGATGCCTGCGCTTCCGAGATCGATGAATCCGCTTACCTTGCCGTTCTCGAAAAATATATTCGGCAGGCAGAAATCGCCGTGGGAAAGAACGGGTTCAAACCGGGGCTTGTTGTTTTCGAGCCAGGAGAGAAGATCAAAAGCATCTTTAAATCCGCCCTCCGCAAAAGTGGAAGGCTCTGAATCGCTCAGATCGATGAGACCGTTTTCAACTCTTCTTCTCGCCTCTTTAAGCTCTGAGTCAAGATCAAGCGTTCTCGGGCAGCCTTCGGTATCAACATTCCAGAACATTCTGAACGCTTCGGCAAGTCCCGATATCAGCACATCAGGACGGCTCATGTAGTATTCGTCGCAGGACATCTTTCCCGGGATCTTACTCATGAGAAGATACTGGTTTTCGCTGTCGGATTCGAAGCAGAGCACCTGCGGAACGGGGAGCTTGCCTTCCATCCAGCGCATGACGCCGACCATTTCTTCAGTTTCCTTCTGATAAGGTTCGATCTTGAGAACTGAGTCATCAAAGACCATGACGCTGGCATTCGATTTGCCGATGCCGTTAACGGTATAAGTTTTGCCGGATATCAGGGCCCTGATCTTGTCAGGCAGATTGTTTGGCGCAGTCACTTAGAATACCTCAGATCTTGCCGTTCTTTATAAGCTTTAAGAAAAGACCCGCAATGACGATAAGTGCCGCTGCGAATATGAAAGTGATTATCTTCCTGAGTTTTGCCCTCTTATCCATACAGGTACATTATAAACTATTCAGGGTCTTCCGGTGAACTTAAACCGATAGATGTTGTCTTCGAAGTCGATGAAATCGGGATAATCCGGATACAGATTATTTATCACATCAGGAAAGCCTTTCATGGCTGTCCTGTACCGATAGCCTCCGTCCTTACACATGTAGGAACTCACCGCCAGCATCGGATCTTCATGTTGTTCCACCAGCATGAAAAAGTGCTTCTCATCCATAAAGAAGATCTTGTTCGTCTGATACGGGAAATCAAAGCACGTGCCATTGCTGCATTCAACGTGAATGCCGAGTTTCCTGTTCTTTATTGACGGCAGCTTGTTTTGGACAAATGCTGACCATTTGACCTTTAGGCCGTCAACGGTCTTCAACTGCTCTTCCACTGTTTTCGGTGCAGGATGCTCAGGGCTGATCCGGATCTTTGTTTTGTCGTCACTCAATATGTAGCGGTGATCTTCATCATTATTGACGATCGTTTCCACTGTCTCAAGATCAAGCAGATACCACATATCAGCGAATTTCCTGATCAGTTCTTCAATGCTGAACCAGCCGTCTTCACCGCGGCATTCATCCGTTTTCAGATAATGATACAGGTACCAGTCAAACATGTGCGTTGTCTCACTTAATCTGTGCCTGACCGGTCTCTTATTCTCCCGGTTATTGATGGGCTCGCCCTGCGTGATGCCTGTTATCTCGATCTGACGGAGCATGTCCGGATGCGTTATCGTGACCGGGAAATGATCGCCGATCTTTAAGTCATTATGTTTGCGGAATTCATCGTCAAACAGGAGATCAAAAGAGAACGTGTCAGTCTTATTGAGATCCGGAACAAAAAGATATGCCGTATAAGACGCACCCTTGCTCTGCAGATACCAGGTCTCCATACATCCTGTCCTGTCAGGACCCAAAACGCTCAAAAGCTCGTCATCCACGTTTATCCTGGCCGTGTAGATGTTCTTCTTTTTGTTTTTCTCTTTCTTTACGGGCTTGTGTTCTGCAGGTCTGATGTCATGGAACACGGTTATCGGTTTGAGCCGCTCATCTATGGTTTCAGGTTTGATTCCTGTGTAGGTAAGTTCGATCGATCTGAGATCCTTTAGTCCGCTCAGATCGGGAAGAGCCGTTACATGTTTAAGTGATTCAAGGGTTATCTTTTCAAGTGACGTGAGCTTTTCGAGAAAATCAACATTGCTGATCCTCTCGACTCTCCAAAGATCTATTTCCTTAAGAGTTGTCACTTCACCCAATGCGGAAAGATCGTAATTCAGGTTCCTGTATATCGAGAGCTTCTCGAGTCTCATGTCTTTCAGGAACGAGAGATCATCGAGGGTGATGCCGCGGATCGAAAGGTCCTTAAGGCTGCTCATTTCGCTGAGGCAGGAAATGTTTTTCTTCTCTCTGCTTCCGAGAAACAGTGATTTCATTTTCTTAAACTTAAGAAGCCATCTGCAGTCGAAATTCACGTTCCTGCCCTTGGCGTCGGCGCATACCGTCAGTTGTTCGATATCCCCGGAAAGATCCTTGATGAAGCTGTAATCTTTCAGGTCATACGTGTCCAGTCCGAGCGACTTCAGAGGCAGACCTTTAAGCAGACTGAAATCTATGAGATCAGGCGTGGAACTCAGGTGGCAGCTGATGATCAGATTCTTAAGATGAGGCATCCTGTGAAGATATGAGATGTCGTAATGCTTCAGGGAAATAAGTCCCCAAATGCGGAACGTCATGTCAGGTCTTGCCGCAAGGATACGGTCAACTATCTGATATGCTTTATCAGGCAATTCCTTCGAGATCTGGATGTACTTTAATTTATCTTCGGCGGCAATGGAGCTTATGATCTCATCCGTGACTTCTCTGTAGTCGACGCTCCTGATCGCGCCAAGATCGACCGTTTTGTCCGAAATATCCAGATAATTATTCTGCAGCCAAAAGCCCACGTTTAAACTCCCGTAACTGATCACCCGAAGTCAATGCTTACAAAAGCAATTCTTATTGCGTAGATTATCAGTTAAAGAAGTCAGTGACAAGGCTGACCGACCATATCTTATTGTACTTCCCTGACGGAGAATCTTTTCGCGGGGCGCTTGATGAGAAGCAGGATGAAGATGGCGATCGCGTTTACTCCGAGGCTTATCGGGTAAACGGTCATTATGCATGTAAAAGTTTTGAACTGCTCGAAAATCACGTATATCCAGAATATTCTTATTCCGCAGATGCATCCCGTCGTAACGAGTGCAGGTGAAAGCGATATTCCGAATCCTCTCATGTAGCCGCTCATGACATCGTAGAACAGCGAGAAAAGGTGCGCCGTCGTGATGAAGAGCACCCGGATGTATCCGATCTCTATGATCTCCGGTTCCTGTGTGAATATGCCGATCATGCTCTTGCCGCACAAGAGCAGCATCGATACCATGAATCCTTCGATTATTATGCCTTCAAGCAGACAGAGTTTAAGGGATTTCTTGCACCTGTCCAGTTTCCACGCACCGAAATTCTGACCCGTGAAAGTAGTGCATGCCTGTCCGAAACTGTTGAGCACATAGTAAGAGAATATCTCGAGATTGAAAGCCGCTGAGGATGCAGCGGCGACAGCAGTTCCAAGGCTGTTGATCGCTGACTGGATGATTATGTTGGCAGATGAGAATACGCAGGACTGAAGGCTTGCGGGTATTCCGATCTTCAAGATCATCTTCAATATCTTCTTGTCTATCTGAAGTTTTTTCACGTCGAATCTTGCAGCCGAGGTGCTCCTCTTCAGGCATATGAGAAGTATTACGCTGCTGATCAGATTTGATATGACAGTCGCTATCGCAACACCGTCAACGTTGCGGCGAAGGATGAGCACAAAGAAAAGATTCAATCCGACATTTACGATTCCCGATATGACCAGCGCAATAAAAGGAAGCTTGGTATTTCCGATGCCTCTGAAGATCGCCGCCTCGAAATTGTAGAGCAGGATCACGGGAAGTCCTCCGACATAAAAGCGGAAATAGATTATGGCCATGTCAACTGCTTCATCCGAAATGTTCTGGGATCTGAGGAGCGGCTCAGCGATTATCTGGCCGATAAGAGCCGTGGCG
Source organism: uncultured Clostridia bacterium (assembly GCA_946407705.1). Taxonomy (GTDB): domain Bacteria; phylum Bacillota; class Clostridia; order Saccharofermentanales; family Saccharofermentanaceae; genus Saccharofermentans. The sequence continues at coordinate 308,693 of CAMJPC010000002.1, forward strand.
ATACCGCAGATGAAAGCGATGATCAGCGAAGTGTGGACCGCCTTTTGTACGGTCTTATCGTCCTTTCTTCCGACGGCATTGGCGATAACAACATTAGCACCGAGAGATATGCCGAGGAATCCGTTTATTATGAAGCTGATTATCGGCGTGTTTGCACCGACCGCTGCCATACAGGCTTTTCCCATACCCTCGGTGAAATTACCGACTACCGCAAGATCCGCGGCAGCAAACATCTGCTGAAGTATTCCGGTCAGTGCCAAAGGAAAAGCAAACCCCAGGATCTTATTCCAGAGGCTTCCTTCGGTCATTGAGTTTTTGCTAAGTTTTTTGTTATCCATCTTCTCCGCACCTGATCAGCCGGTAGATTATATCACTAATGGTGCGGATATTCCCGTAATCCGGAAGACCGGTCGTTACCTGAACACTTCCAGCTGATGCGACCGCTTGGCGGGCACAATGATATATTGGATGGCTTTGCTTACCTTCTCATACTTCCCGTCGATCCTGGCCTTCAGATAAACGATGGTAACCCCATCTTTGCCTTTTGTCCACTGATCTTCAGAAGAAAGCACCAATACCCCGTCCGCATCCATTTCACGTATGATCTGTCCATCATGCTTGATCACCCATTTGAGCGATTCATGGTGCTTTTTATCGTCACGGACAATCGAATAATCGGGTCTCAACTTCAGGTGGTATTCATTGTCATAACCCTTCATAAGCCGGTCAAACTCTGCTTTGACCGACTCTATCTCAGAAGGATTGCCGGTCTGTACGAGGTCATGTTCATGGTTCAACGTTGATCTTTGCAGATATATTCCCGCTAAAAACACAAATATGGCCAGCTCTATTCCCATTGCCGTTATCAATCCCGTAATGCAGAGCTTACTGTAGCGTGAACCGTGATTGGTCATGTGCCTGATCCTCCTTCGCTTGCCATTTGTTTCAGTATGTATGACGAAGAAGCGAAAATCACGCACCATATTGGTAACACCCTGATTTATTGCGTTTCAGGTCAGGACTTGAACTTTACCTTAACCTTGAACTCATCAGACCCGGATGAGAGTTCGAGCTTGTAGCCTAAGAGCGACAGGTCGTTGTCTGCAATGGCGAGGCCCAGGCCCGTGCCTTTGCTTCCCCTGTGATCATCGCCTTTGACAAAAGGTTTTTTGAGCGAATCAACGTCATCGTATTTCCTGTCAGTCTTATTGGTTATCGTGAGCGCATCAGTATCGATCGCAATATCAACGGTGCTATCCTTTCTGCCGTATCTGTCGCAGTTCGAAAGAAGGTTCAGTATCACCTGTGAAAGTACCTTTTTGTCCGTCATTAGAGTAACGTCACCGCCTTTGATCTCCGCATTCATCTCGGGAAATTCTTTCAGCGCTTCAGTAACGATTTCTTTAACATTCACTTCTTCTTTATTCAGTTTGGCCTTGCCTGATTCACCCTTCGAGAACTGAAGGATGTCAGCGATAGCGTGATCCATGGTAACGACTTTATCGTTAAGCGTTTTAGCGTATTCGCGCACTTTCTCGGGATCTTCGGATGATTCCTCGAGATTGTCGAGATAGAACATCATGGTCGACAGCGGCGTCTTGAGGTCATGCGCCATGGCCTCCGTTGTCTCGACCCTGTATTCGAAGATCTTCCAGACGGTCTTGTCTTTCTGGTATCTGACGATCGCGAAAACAAATGCCGTTACCGCTGCGAGTACTATGGCAGCAGCTATTATGATCGCTGAAGAGACCGGAGCAAGCATAAAGACAGGGGGATACGGATAATATGGTTGGGTGTAACCGATATACCAGCCGTAATCGCTCATAAGGCCTTTCGACAATTTATCCAGATACTCATTAGGCTCGATCTCATTGGTATCAAGCTCGGAATCTGGAACGATGACATACAGAAAATCAGCAGAGGTAAGTTCCGGTGACGTTCTGTAATTGAGCCAAATGTATGTGCCATCACTGTAATTTGGTTCTTTGGAAAAATCGATCATTTCATATCCCTTTGTATCCGCAGGTGTACAATCGATCAGATATTCACGGTTCATGTAAACTACTTTTACCATTCCCGGAAGGAATGTACGGGTTTCACGGTTAACGTAAACGGTCATCAGCCTGTGTGCTCTGAAGTAATCAAACTTTCCCACATGTTCAGCATTGTCAAAGAGAGGATCCCTTGCCCATTTATCGTACATCTCATTTTGCTTTCTCTCATCAAACATGCCGTTCATGTATCCGTTCACGGGATCAAGATAAGACATGTTTTCGATGAAAAAAATATCTTCTTTCACAATGGCCTCTTTGGGGTTATTCGGATCAGGCTTCGCATCAACGATACTGAATCTCGCGGTATCACCAACAGTAATATGCTTATCTTTTATGGTAACTTCAACATACGAATGGTCAAAGTTCTGATAAATCGCAATCTTGCACTTCAACACATCCAGATCCTTTTTGTATTGTTCCGAATCCGGATCCTCTTTGCTCATGGTCTTGGTGACCTCAACTATCCTCTTGAGGATTTCTTCCCGCTGCTTATCAACGTTTTGCCAGACATAATCATCAAGCCGGTATAAAGCATAAGATGCCAATATCGCAAAGACTACCAGTGATATCAAAAACCTGACGGCAAATATTCTGCCGAACTTAGGCTCAGTAATGGATTTCTTTATCATAAGATCAACTCCTTAAAACAGTTCAGACGATCTTGTAACCGCCTCCAATAACGGTCTTGATCGCGTTACCGTAACTGCCGAGACTCTTTCTGAGTTTCTTGATGTGGCTGTCGACTGTTCTGTCGGTACCGTCAAATCCGACACCCCACACCATGTCCAAAAGCCTGTCTCTGTCCAGGACAATGCCTTTGTTCTCCATAAGAGCTTTAAGGAGGAAATATTCTTTGGGAGCAAGCTTGATCTTCTGTCCGCCTGCCTCGACATCCATGCGAAGCGGATAAAGCTTGATGTCACCACACTCGATGACGACTTCCTTTGTAAGCTCAGCCTCAGTCCTGCCCAGGAGCGCCAGACACTTGGCATATAAGACCTTAGGCGAAAATGGCTTGACCATGTATTCGTCGGCGCCGATCTCATAGCCCTTCAGGATGTTGTCTTCATTTCCGAGTGCAGTCAGGAACACAATGGGACACCTGCTCTTATTGCGCAATGCCTTGCAGATCTCAAATCCGTTCGGTCCGGGAAGCATGATATCCAGTATCGCGATGTCGAAATCTTTTTCGTCTACGAGTCTGAGCGCAGCAGTGCCGTCCGCTGCGGTAAAGACATCAAAAGAGCCCTTGTTCTTGAAATAACCGGCAACAAGCGCAAGCAGTTCTTCATTATCCTCAACGATTAAGATCCTGACCATCAGAATTCCCTCCTTGGGGAAATACTACAATACGCATGTGACCTTTGTATGACCATCGGCATCGAAAATCATTATCCGATGATTTTTCCTCTTTGTATTTCAGACCGGCTTCCGTTATTTGCTGAAAGATCCGTAACCAGAGGCAGCCTCGTCTATGGTCATTGCTCCGGTTCCGACCTTATATACAGCCTGTCTCATCTGCAATAACGCATCGTCTGACAGACCGATCTCTTCCGGTGAAATGATGCGGGAAGTCTTAACTTTTCCGAAGGCAGCGTACATGCTGTTAAATGACAGATCTTTCGTCGGCGACATAAGGCCCTTCTTCTGCGCCATGTTGCTCAGCTCCGCTGACGTGATAAGGAAACGCATGAACTCGTTTGCCATCTTGAGATTGCCGCTGTCCTTGTTGACGGAGAACTGCAGATTCGGCATGTCAACGAAGGTTGCGCCTTCATCCGACATGGGGATCGGAACGAAACTGAAATTAAAGGGCGAAGCGATGAATGCCTCCGAGCGGCTCTTACGTTTCTCCGTTCCCGAAACGGTATCTCCGGAAGCGGTCATCATGGGTACGTCGCCCTCGAAAAAGCGGAGGATGACGGCATCGTAGTTGTTCTTGATCTCATCACAGTTCTTAACGTCAACTAAGCCGTCATTCATGAACTGCTTTATCTTCTCAAGAGACGGTCTTAAATACACGCCTGCGGAAGGATCGAGCGAGTTGAGTTTTTTGATTGCCTCTTTATCTTTCGCCACGCTTTCGAATAAGGTCGGATATATCGCCAAAGTATAGAGCGATGTCGTCTCTTCTTTGGAGAATCCCATCATCGGATTCTTATAGCCCTTTTCGCGGAAAGCATTGCATACGTTGATGAGTTCCTTGTAAGTTGTCGGAACCTTAAGACCTTCCTTTTTGAAAAGGTCTTCATTAACGAGCATTCCATAGGTATTTGAGAATACCGGGACCATGGGAAGCGATCCGTCATCCGTTTTCAAAAGGATGTTGCTTCTGATGCAGTTCAGATCAAGTCCCAGTGACTTGTCTGCAAGGTTCTCCGCATGATCTATGGATGACTTGTATTTTTCGCGTCCGTACATCCAGGAGTAATTGACATAGATGTCAGGCGCATCCTTTCCGTTCAGGACCGTGCCGATCATGTTGTTATAGTCATCGATCTTCGTGTATTTAAGTTCCACATTGGGATAGAATTTGTTGAAGCGGTCGAATTCGGCCTCCAGCGCCTCAAAATTGTCGTATCCTCCGGCAACGTTGATCTGGCACTTGGTGTTCGTATCAAGAGCAGGTTTAAAGGCTTTGTCAGCCGGTTTGTTTCCGGAACCGCATCCTGCGAGCTGCAGGGCCATCAGTGCGGACAAAAACATGCAGATGATCTTTTTCATGATTCTTTCCTTCCTTCCCGGATCCTTCGGATCTCCTTGATGACAAGTTTTATGTCGATGGGCTTTGCGATATGCCCGTTCATTCCCGCATTCAGGCATTCCGTTACGTTTTCGGAGAATGCGTCAGCCGTCATGGCGATTATCGGTATGGATGAAGCCCAGTGTTCTTCGAGCTTCCTGATCGTCCTTGTCGCATCGAGGCCGTTCATCTCAGGCATCTGGATGTCCATGAAGATCAGCTCATAGCTTTCCTCTTTTGCTTCACGGATCTTATCCACGCAGATCTGACCGTTTTCCGCACGTTCTGCCGTGATCCCGTACATCGAAAGCAGTGTGGATATGATCTCCCAGTTGATGTCGTTATCTTCAGCCACAAGGATGTTCATGCCCTGCAGATCGGAATAATCATCTTCAGGCTCGATCGATCTCGGCTCTTTGCCGATAAGAGCATTGATCTTGTCATACAGTGTGGAACGGAAAAGCGGTTTGCTGACGAAGCCGTTCGCACCTGCCTCCTTTGCCTTCTCTTCTATGTCGGACCAGTCATATGCCGAGATGAGCAGGATCGGGGTCTTGGTGCCTATCTCCGAACGGATCCTTCTTATGGTCTCGGTACCGTCGGTCTCAGGCATTTTCCAGTCAACGATGATGACATCGTAATCCTTACCCGAAAGGTGCCTGTGTTCGATCATGCCAAGAGCCTCGATTCCGCTTCTCGCCTGCTCCGGAGAAGCACCAAGAGACTCAAGTGTATCTGCAGCCGTGGCGAGCATGACCTCATCGTCATCAACGATAAGAACGTCTATGGGATCAAGCTTCATTTCCTCACGCTGTCTTTCGGACAAAGGAATGTCGAGCGTTACGGTGAACGTCGTACCCTTGCCCTGCTCGCTGCTGCATTCGATCGTACCTTCCATCAGTTCGACCATCTGCTTTGTGATGGCGAGGCCCAGGCCCGTACCCTGAATGCTGTTGACACGGCTGTCCACCTGCCTCGAAAACGGCTGGTACATGTCCTCTATGAACTCTGGACTCATGCCGATGCCCGTATCTGCGACAGTGTAGATCAGGCGTATAGAGTCAGGCTTGGAACTCTGCTCCTCACGCAGATCGACACTGACCTTTCCGCCGGGTTCCGTGTACTTAATGGCATTGGAAAGAATGTTGATGTAGATCTGGTTCAGACGGAGCTGGTCTGCATATAAGTATTCCTTTTCCATCTTGTTGATGTGGAAACTGAATTCGAGGTTCTTCTCCTTGATCATCGGCTGCGAAATGTTTACGAGGTTCTCGACCGTTTCCACGATGGAGAAAGTCAAAGGGCTGAGTTTGAGCTTTCCGCTCTCAACCTTCGAAATGTCCAGAATGTCATTGATCAAAGTCAACAGGTGGTTACTCGCAAGACTGATCTTTCTGAGGCTTTCACCAGTTGCATCCACATCACCGAGATTCTTCTCAGCGATGGTCGTAAGGCCTATGATCGCGTTCATCGGGGTCCTGATGTCGTGTGACATGGTTGAAAGGAAATCCGTCTTTGCTTTATTTGCGGATTCGGCTTTCCTTGTCGTTGCCTGAAGTCTCTTATTAAGGATGAGCATGTGGAACATATCAAAGAGGAACAGTATCAGCAGGCCTGCAGAAACGACTCCGATCAGAAGCCAGTTCTGTCTGGTCACGTTAAGGTCACTTGCCGGAACGAGGCCCAGCATTGTCCATCCGGAATATGCATCTACGGGAGTAAAGGCAAGTATGCACTCGTCCCCGTGCGAATCTGTCATCGTGACGGAACCCGTCGATGAAGTGATCTTCTCGGACAATTGCTTCATCGATTCAGGGTCTTCCTGATTATAGGACTTGTAGAATTCAAAGAAGTTGGAATTCTTAAATCCTGAGCCCTTGAGAATGTAATCGCCGTCAGCATCGATCATGGACAGTTCCGCATTGACGAACTCCGTCTGCGCAAAGATCCATTTCTGCTCAAGTTCCGAGATTGGTAATATGCGCATCAGGACTGCCGCCCTGGATTTATTGCCGTCTGGATCTCGGAGAGTGATCTTATTGCAGAAAGCGAGTGACTGCTCACCGTTCATCGGGTTTGTATAGGCGCGTGTGATCTTGATCGAATCTCCGATCTCATCGCCCCAGTTCACGTTGTTCAGAAGATCGACGCGTTCATATGAAACCTTGTAATCATCTGCCGTACCCTGTCTGGGACGGGTTGAAAGACCCGTGAGCGTGTCAAGGAAAACAATGTGTGCCGATGTATTCTTAATCACATGCGAGGTGCGTATGTATCCTGCAGCCTCTTCCATGGTCATGGCGCTGTTTTCAATGTAGCGCGCCCATATGTCGCAGACTCTCTGCTCGCCCTCCATGTAATTGGCCGTAACCTTTTCCATGGTGACCGTGCTGTTTTCGAAGTACTCAACCTGCCTGCGGTAAGAATCCCTGCTCGCAAAACCGGCATAGAAGACAACAAAGCCTAATATCGCGGCTATGATCATCACGTTGAAGATGATAATAAAGACTCTTTTCGTGTTCTGGTTATCCATTAAAGCCTCGCCGGTTCTTATATTAAAAATAATTGACTTATATCTTATTATATCAATTCTGAACGCCGAAAAAAACAAAGGATCCCGTTTTCACGGGATCCCCAGTATGGTAATTCTTTGTTCTTACTTGGTGAAAATGGTTTTTACCTTTACGTCTCTGGTTATCTGGAGACACTTGAAACTGTACTCATATTTTATGTCATTCGTGCCTTCCTCGGCTTTGGACGTCCTGTTGAGCGAGACGCTGTACTTGTAGTTTCCCTGCGTATTGGCGATGTAAGAGGATTTGCCCGACTTGTAATCCTCAAGCTCCTTGTCTGAGAACGGGAATCCCTTTTCCTTGAAGAAAGCGTTCCAGTCATCGAGTGAAGCCTTGCGCATGTCCTTACCGTCGATAAGAACGGTTACGCTTTCATCCTGATATTCGGGGAAATATGAAAGCTCAAAAATCGTGCATCTGCGGAGCGACTGGTTCTGTGAATTAAAGTTTGCGACCTTGATGCCGACTCCGGTACTGATCCCCCTGCTATCGCCGTCAGGAATGCCGATGTAGTACACGGTGTTATGGATCTGCTTCCGCGTTACCGACTTACCAAGATCCTTGACACGCGCGGTTCCATTAAGAATGTAGAATCCCTGCTTCTCAATGTCATCTATGCTGCTCCTCAGATCGATCTTTTTATCGTTTATCACGATCGTATGCTTTGCTGCGAGAACATAGTTGGTCAGAAAATAATAACCGGCGAAAGCAATGAGCGCTATCGCGATTATCGAAGTAAAAACGCCGCCCGCCTTGTTCTTTTTCTTGGCCGGAGCCTGTGTGTTGTTTGACATTTTCCTTTCTCCTTTACCCTGATCGGTTCTAAATGCCTGCCTCTGTCACTTCAGTATATTTTACACGCTTTTCCCATTCTTTTTCATCCGGCCTTCAGTGTGCCTTCAAGATACCCGATCACATAATCGAGCTGCGGATCTTCGGTGTTTTCCCCGTAAGTGAAGATCTTAAGCGCGAGTTCTTTCGTCATGGGGATCTTCACTTCAAGCGGGATCCTGTTCTCCCTCGTGCTGTCCGTATCGATCAGGGGAACGCCTTCAGATGAAAGCGTCAGAGCGATCGGGTATGAGACCGAAATGTTCTTCGTAAGATAGATCAGTCCGCCGTTATTTTGGTTGACTCCGGCGCTTGCCGTAATGCCCATCAGCGTTACGTTATCGCATTCGCCGAGGAACTTTGCCATGCCGTCTCCCGCGCTTACGCACTGGGCATTTACGAGGACTGCAACGGGAAGATCCTTATATCTTCCGTCAGGGAAGATGTATTCGTTCTCGGTTATGTGGTAACCTTGCGCATCCTCGTAACCGAAAGCGCACAGATGCTTTTTCCCGGTCGTAAACAAAGATGCCAGTGCGCCTGCGACGTTATCGTAACCGCCGACGTTATTCCTGATATCGATCACCAGGTACTCCATGCCCTGGCTCTTAAGATCCTCTATCTTCTTCGCAAAGAATTCCGTGAGCTCGGGATAGTAACCTTCCTTCAGAACAGCAATGTTATCTTTAAGAGTGTCGTAATGCTCGGCTCTGATCTTTATGTAACCGCATTTGCCGCTTATCATTTTCGAAGTGTAATTCGGTGTGTAATCATGGAGCTGCAGGAATCTTGCGAATACGTAAGACAAACGGTCTGAATAGTCACCGAGCTTTTGAAGTTTTGCGTGCTGCTCGTTTCCGTCATCGCCGATGAAGGCAACATCAACGGAATCTCCGCCCTTGCCTGCAAGGAATGCGGGTCTGAAAAAGTCCTCGTTGCTCTTTACCGGGAACTGCATGAAAAGATTTATGCATTCCACTTCTGACATCGCTTCATTAATGTCCTTGCCGTCCCAGGAGACGATCCTGGTTCCGTCATGTATGCCAAGTTTATTGAGATCGCACGGCTTGTCGTAGACTGCGCCCTTTTCCGGCTCAACGAAAACGGCAACAACGGTGCCGTCATCAAGTTTCACCATGGAGAGACCGTAATCGTTTCCTGCCAGGCGCTTCATTGCGCCCTCATAAGGCTCATCACCGATCTGCGCATATACATGCGAATCGTAAAACCTGTATGTAACCTCTGCGATAACCGCAGCATAAGCAGCCTCATCCTTATTCTTTTCCGCTTCCTCAACCTTGGGAAGATATTCATTCAGCAGATAACCGTAATCGATCTTCTTCCAGCTGTTAAGGCAATACTCCTTTTCAAGCGTCTGAAGCATCGTCTTAAAGCTCTGCGTATAGCTCATCCTTGTGAAGTTGTGAACGACCGGCGTGCCCAAAAGATCAAAAAGAAAAACTACGCTTACAACCATTGCCCCCAAAGCGGACAAAACCGATTTAAGCGCTACGGGGACCTTCTTTTTGCCGGGCATGAGATTGATGAGCGGCAAGAGCACGAGCACATAAAGATAGAAGAAGTTCCAGAATGCGGATGGGCCGTATATCAGGAAATGAACAATACCGGCCAGGAGCGGCAACAAGCATAAGATGACCATTACGGCCTTTTTATCCTTGCATTTAAGAACTGGACATACGAAAGCAAGCACTATCGTATAGAGCAGAACGGCGACCGCAAAGATCCCGCTTGCGGTCTTTAGCGTAAGCATCAGTAAATACATGTTTTGATCACCCTTTGATTTAATTAATGACATTATAACAGCAGGTTTTACGGATACAAATAAACTTCCGGCAGATGATCCGCAAGACCTTAAGATCATGTGGCAAGGCTCTCTCCGGGGTGCTTTTTTTAGGCAAAATTGGGGCATCCTGCCGCTTCAGTTGACAACTGTAACCTCCGCGTGCTAAATTGAACATGCTTAAGCTACAATTGTAAACTGCACTTTGGAGGTTATTATCATGTCAGATAATCTTGCCAGCAAGATCACTGATTCCGAACTGGAAGTCATGAAGCTGCTGTGGCGCGCAAAGGACGCTCTGCCCGTCACGGAGATCCGTGAACAGCTGCAGGGATCAAAAGGCTGGGAGCCTGCGACGATCAAGACACTGATCTCCAGACTCGTTTCAAAAGGCGTAGTACATCAGGAAAAGCGTAATGTCTACTACTATTCTCCGGTCATCACGGAAAAGGAATACAGTTCATGGGCAACGAAGGATCTCATTACCCGCATCTATAACGGAAAAGCCCGTGATCTGATAGCTTCTCTCGTCAATTCGGACGGCCTTTCACAGGACGATCTCGCCGAATTACGGGAAATGTTCAAGGTGGAGGAATAAAAATGTCTACAATGCTTGTGCTGACCATCAGCGGCAGTGTTCTTGCGCTGCTACTCACGTGTCTGCGTTATACCGTTTTGCGCAAAATGCCGAGCACGGTCTACTACTATGCATGGCTCCTGGTACTTCTGCGTTTTGCATTGCCCCTTCCGGGACTTGTTCCCACTACGGGAGAGAAAGCAGATACCAAGCCTGTTGCCGCAGCTCCCGCTATATACGCTCAGGAAAACATTAAGGAAGATCAGGAAACCGGATATAAGGAGATCACGAAAACCGCTCCTGCCGAGACAACCGCATCACACATCACCCTTAACGCAACGGAAACCAGTGAGATGAAGGTTACCGAGACTGCCGCAAAGCCCTCGTTGGCGATCGACTGGAGATCACCTAAGCTCTGGCTTTCCATCTGGGCATTAGGCGCAGTCGTGAGCATGGCGGTCACGGTGTTCTCTTATCTGGGTTTCAACTTGCGCCTGAAGAAGGATCTCATGGAACCCGACAGCTTTACTCTGTCGGTATATGCCAAGATCCCCGGCAGAAAGCCTGCCCTCTATTTCTCCGATTCAGCCCGTACACCCATGATGTTGGGCGTATTCAGACCGAAGATCGTTCTGCCTTACCGTCAGTACGATGAAGAGCTCCTGCTCAACATCCTTAAGCACGAACTCACGCATTACCGCCGCTTTGACACGCTCTACAAGTGGGTCTCAGTAGCAGTCCTCTCTTTGCACTGGTTCAATCCCGTTACATGGTTCATGCGCAGGGAGATCAACCGAGCATGCGAAATGAGCTGCGACGAAATGCTCCTGCGTTCCATGGACAAGGACGCAAAGCAGTCTTACGGCAATTCCCTCCTTCTGATGGCTGCATCATCAGCTTTGCCTTCAGCAGTTGTCGCAACGTCATTTGCGACCGAGAAGAGAAATCTTAAGGAAAGACTCGTTCAGATAATGAACTATAAGAAGAGCGGCACACGCCTTCTTGCAGCGGTCCTTACCGTAACGCTCCTGACCGGATGCGGAGTTGTTGCAGGTCCTGTTTCCGTAAGAACTTCGGAAGCTCAGGCCGGCCCTGGTTCCGTTAATGTTTCAGAAACCGAAGCTTCAGCACCCAAGGCAGATGCCAAAGTCGTCAAGGTAAATAACATTGACGAGTTCCTGGCTGCGATCGCTCCCAACACCGTGATCGAGCTTGCCGCAGGATTATACGATCTGAGTACGGCATCTGATTATGCAAAGGAATCCAAGAGCCAATACTATAAATGGGTAAGCGATGCCGCCATCGGTACGAACGATGCCGAACTGGTCATCTGTAACGTTACGGGTCTTACGATCCGTGGTGCCGGGATCGGCAAGACGACCATTGCGGCAGTTCCGAGATATGCGAATGTAATCGATTTCAGAGCATGCAGGGATATCACGGTATCGAACCTCACGGCAGGTCATACCAAGGAACCCGGATCCTGCACGGGAGGCGTCATTCTCGTTGAGGACAGTTCTGACGTCAATGTGGATTCTTGCGGTCTTTTCGGATGCGGTACGGAAGGTGTCCGCGGAATAAGCAGCCAAAAGATCAACGTCACGAACTGCGACATCTATGAATGCAGCGTCGGCGCAGTTACCGCTGCGTATTGTGAAGACGTTCTTGTAAGCGGCTGTGACATACACAATCACGGAACAAAAGGAATCGACGATCCCGCATACCGTCTCTTCGACGTAGATGACTGCAGGAGTTTCATAGTCTATAACTGCAAGATCCACGATAACAAGGCTGAAGGTCTGCTTTACACATCGAATTCGTTTAATGTTTTATTCCTCTCCAATGAGGTAACCAATAACACATTCAAGCAGAGCACTTTCTATTTCGAGCTGGTCGGTGCGAGAGTTGACGGCTGTTACTTTGATAAGAATTACAGCGAAGGCTGGTATGTTGACGGCGCCCGGATAAAAGCAACCAACATCGAAGGCAAAGAGCTTGATACAGCTGACTTTACTTCCATGAAGCCTCGCAACATCAAGCCTGAGACGGTAACTCCGCAGGATGCTCCCCCGGCCGCACCTGCCATGAAGGCAAAGGAAGTTGCTCCCGGAACCGAGATCACCGTAAAGACGGTCGATGAGTTGCTCGAGGCCATCGGTCCTGACCGTACCATCGTCCTCGACGGAACAAACTTTAAGCTGACCACGTCAAAGTATTACGGTACCTCAACGACGACCGAGTATTACAATTGGTGCCAGACAGCTGACGGTCCTCAGCTCATGATCTACAATGTAAAGAATCTGACCATCAAGGCCAAGAATCCCGATCCTGCCGCAACGGTATTTGAAGCCGTTCCGCGCTATGCAGACGTACTCAGTTTCGTCCGCTGCGAGAATCTGACTGTCTCCGGTTTCACGGCAGGCCATACGAAGCAGGGCGGCGAATGCAGCGGAGGAGTTCTTTATTTCGAGAGCTGCAAGAACGTCAAGGTCGAAAAGATGCGCCTTTACGGCTGCGGAGTCAACGGCATAGAGACTACTTCCTGTTTCGACATTGACATAATTAAGACCGAGATCTATGAGTGCAGTTCTGAAGCAGGATTCTTTACCCAGACCATCGGGATCAACTTCACCGATTGCAGCATACACGACATTCCTTCTCCCGCTCTGGTTTTCTACCAATGCAGCAACAACACATGGAACGGCCAGGCAATGGATCCTATGAAATGGAGATTTGACGTAAAGGCCGACGGAACGATCGTTGGCCTGGAAAACGAACCTGATTAAATAGTCCGCCATCTGCATCAATACACGGGGCCCCGGATAATTCCGGAGCCCTTTATCTTTGTCTCTTACGAAAATGCATAAAGCCGCGTGTTATAATGGCCGTATCAAACAACAGTTTAAGGGAGCGTCATGGCTGACAAAGAAACCACACAAAAGAAGATAACTCCAAAGAAAGTGTTTCTTTGCATCCTGGCGGCCGCTCTGATCGTTCTGGCCGCCATTTTCGCGCCTCCGTTCATCAAAGACCGCGTCTTTGAGCACAAGGTAAAGCAAAGCCTCTTCAACGCTTATCCCGGTGCAAAGATCACCAGGGTAAAGTATCTGAAGCCTTACACTCAGGATGAATTCTGGCACGATCACCTTTATCACTGGAAAGAATACAGCTGGCCTGAAGAACCGCTTTATCTGTTTGAGATATATCCCGTCAATGATGAAGTTAAAGATCCCGTTGTCATGTGCCTTGCCACGAAAGACGGAAAGGTCGTTTTCGACGAGTATGCATTCTTCCACTACCGTGAGAAATTAAGATCATACATAATGGGCATCCTGGATCCCGAAAAGAACTTCCCCGGCATCAACTTTATCTACTACGACTTGCGCAACATCCGCGGCAGAAGAATGGTCAGGACGGAAACGTGCAAGTCCTTTGAAGCATACCTTTCCAAGGACGGCGCAGGTTATAACGCGATGTCCGACAACAGCCTGGGCTATGCCAGCTGCGTTATCCAGATAGGCATTGATTCATATGGCGACGACAAGGAACTTGAAGTATGCAAAAAGCTGTCAGACATTTTCATCAGTGCAGACTGTAAGGTCCGCATCAGATTCATCGAAGAGCTTGACGGCAAGCGCGACGGCACGACCATTGCCTTCTATAACCCCGAAACTTACAGCTGGGAATCAAACGGAAAGACATTCAAGACCGAGAGATTTGAACCTCAGAACAAAAAGATCCGGGAAAAGTGGAGTTGAAATAGAAGAACTCTCACTTTGCTTTGGCGTTCTGAGGAACGGGATCCATATCCATGAAATCTTTTACGAGTGCCTTATATCTGAAGTGAGACTTCTTTACCTCATCGTCCTTTGCCTCGTACTGTTCATTAAGTTCCTTGATCTTGTTTTTGTAAGGGACCATGCTTGCAAGAAGTCTTTTTGATTCTATGAATTTAAACAGGTGGTAACCGCCGATCGTCAATGCTGCAATTGCCAACACAAAGATAAAGAACCACCATACCCTGCTCCAGACCACAAAACCCAACACCATTATCGGTACCACGAACATAAAGGTAATGGAGGCTTCACGCTGTTTCCCGTCCATTTCTTCCCAGGTTTCACTGCAAAACTCGGTGAATCTGTGGGAATTATGATAGTGTTCATTTTGTATTTCCCCAAGCGCTTGTTGCTCAGTCGATCTCCTCTTATCGATGTCTTTTGCTTCATTGATGAGATCCCTGTAATGCCTGAGTTCTTCCAGTGCTTCGCGGACCTTCTCAAAGTACGGCCTGTGTTCGGGAAGACAGTTTTCGATCGCGTTTTGCAGAGTGGGTTCATCAGCGCTGACATGAACATCGCAGTCTCTTTGCATTGTGCTCATGCTCTGCCATTTGTTTTTGCAGATGAAGAGTCCGCGCAACGCTTCAAAGTCATGAGGATCCTTTGCGAGCATGAAATCATAAGCATCCTTTGCCGAACCGTACTCAAGTCTCCTTATCGATCTGGATGCCACCTCTTTAACATTATCCTCACGGAAATATTCATAGTCGAAAGTAACACCGCAGAAAGGGCAGACATATATCTGCTTATCAAGATCGATGTTGAGAAGTCCGCCGCATGTCGGGCAGAGATTACTCTTTACTACCGCCATTTCCATCCTCCGATCCCAGGTGCCGAAAAGTGACTGTAATAATAATATCAACAGCGGATTTCCCTGACAATGTTTTTAAATCGGAATTATCTCCATGTATTATCAGAACACATATTATTCATCCGAGTGATCTGCAGACTGCTCAATTCCGAATTCTCACCAATTCACTCACCATTCTTCAGCAAAATGGTGAGTGAAAGTGCGAAAACGATGCAAAAGAGATGTCATCAGCAGATTCGGGTATCTTAATAAACGACAATGCCAGTAGTTTGCCAGTTATATCCGTTAATAACGGAAGAATGCAGCTCATAATTGCGGCCGTCTGTTGTTATGGCCATTGTGTGATTGGGCAAGCACAGATAATACATATTAACTCCTAAGGCGAAAGGCGCTTGCGTTTTCTTTCCGTATCTCAGATAGATCTTGTTGCTTTCCAAAGCATAGGTAAAACCCGTTATGTAATTACCCTTGCTGCATTTATAAACCTCGCGGGTCTTACCTGACGGAATATCGTACTCATATAAGACAGGAGCATCATCTATAGTTTTAACAAACAGGACTTTGCTTTTATCACCGTTCAATACGATCAGTTCATTGAAGTTTCTTTCCGGCTGTTTTCCAATGTCAGTTGCAACCGTTTTGATTTCTCCTGTTGTCTTATCATATATATTCAGATCATTTCTGCTCATATACACAAAGAGATTACCCGTATCCCTTACAAAATGAGGTTTTTTTATGTCATAGCGGGCTGTATCCTCCAGCTTTTCCGTTTTGTAGTCATAGGTAAAGACAACAAGTGTATCATCAGCTTGATTCAATGCATAAACGTACACTTTGCCGTTTTCATACCAGGCATTTAGTCCAACCATCTTCTGTTCTTCATATTTGAAATCGTAAAGCATGTCTTTGCCGATATTAGTTATTGCGCCGGTTTCCAAGCTATAGATTTCTACGGTCGTCTTTGATGCTATTAGAAGCTTATCATCGGGATCGTATTGCCAATAGCCTGCGCCACCTTTATCCAAAAGCTTTTTCTGCCCGGCAGAATTGACCTCAGTTATGTTTTTCCCAATTTGCAGCATTACTCTATCATCAGATTCCGTTTTTACTCCGCATCCGCTGATCAGAAAAAAAACTAATAAAGCTCCTATGAGAAGAGCCCTGGTCTTTATCCCTTTTAAAACATTCATTATAAGTATTCTCCTGTTTAGGTATTCTATAGCCGTACTTGCTGTTGATTAACTTAACCTTGTCCGATACCGTATGCAAATATCTCAAACCACATAAACATAAGGAAAACTATAACCAGGATCAAAGAAATTCCTAATTTCTTCTTACCCTTTGCAGCATCAGAAGAAGCAGTTCCCGTTATCGCAAAGATCAGACTTGCCAGTAACAGAGCTGCTTGTATGTAAGTATCTGCTTCACCAAATACGTATTGAAACGTCATATTCTCCCCTTCTCCTTAGCCGTATTTCAATAGTGTAATTTTACACCTTTTTGGCGTTTTTTCAAGTGGTGTCAGGCTCCGATCCCAATAAATCGTCATGAAGAGATAATGGCTTGAAACGCAGCAAAATAAGCATGTTACCAATACGGTGCATCGAAAAACGCAGGTGGTGCTTTATTTTCGATAGGAAAGATGACACGCTGAAGACAGTAAACGGGCATTCTCTGACAAAGGATATTACTGCATATGGAAAACAATCCCAGGCACAAAAAGTTGTACAAGTGTTTCATCACCGTTCTAGTGGTGATCCTTGCACTGTCCGCATTTGTCCTGTATCCGAGAGGCCCGAACGGGATCACGGACGGCGGCTCGGAAGTATACAACGGTTTCTTCTATGTCTATACCGTAACTTTTCTCAATCAGCTGCCTTCATCTTTTGACGAGAACGGGGTCGGCTACTATCAGAAAGGCACAGTGATCACCGTTTTGGGCAGAGTGGTCTACTCGGACATACACCCGGATTATTCGAAGCCGCTCATTATGAGAAGAAATCAAGAGGATATCGAAAAAATCAAAGAAGAGATAGAAAGGGCGATGGCAGGAAAAGAAAAGACAAAGGGGATGGACAGGTAAGATGAAGATGAACAGACCCAGATTGATAGTACTTATACTTTTGGAAACGCTGATAACAGTCACGGCCGGTGTCTTTATCTTCGGCAGGATCGGCAATTTGTTCATCGTTCTCGCCCTGTTCGCCGTATTAGGCATATCCACCGCCCTGATAGCAATCGCCAACAGCAGGAACCTGTCAGACAAAGCCACAAGACCCGGTCTGGTGATGGCAGTGATCGTCGAGTTTTGGATAATAGTCTTCTATCCGCTGGTGTTTATGTTTTTCAAGCCGATGGGCAGCATCGAACATTACCCTGCGTTTTCAAAAGAATATGAGAGCGAAACCAGATATGTTGTCTTGAAAAAAAATCTCAACTATACGAGTTACCATAACAATACGACGAAGGAGGACAGCGACGGTACGGTATTCCGCGTGCCCAAAGGATCCAGGCTCGAAGTGGCCATCGTAAACATGAAAGATTATCCAAATAAGAAGCCTCTGATAACTACATGCTTTTATGATTGTGAGAGCGGTTGTTATACTCTTTGGGGCGGGATCGAACTCGACTGGATCGAAAACCCGGAAGTCATCATCCGCGATCTTGATGCAGTAAGAAAAGAAGAAGCCCGTCACAACTTGGTGGCCCGGATCAAGACCTACTCCGGTCTGGCCGGAGCCGTCATTGGTTCTGCCGCCGTAGTCGTTATGATCTGGTTACTGCTAAGGAAGCACAAGGAATATCACTTCGTACTGGCCTCTGTGATGGTAACTGCAAATATCCTGATCCCTTCTTTCATACCCGGACTGAAAGACATGACGAGATTGATCGTTTTCGAGGCACTGTTATTCCTGTTTATCTGAACGATGATCCAAAACCATAAAACATGGAGATGTATCTTATCAGAACACACCCATCTTCTTAAGCTGAGTTATCATAAGGATCGCTCCCAGAACAATGGAAGCTATGCCGTACAGATATTCCGTTTTTGATCCCTCAATGTCAACGAACTTCCTGTTTGAAGGATTGAAGATGATCCCGACTTTCTCACCAACCTCGTGTTTGAACTTGTCGGGCTTTGCAGGAACTCCACCGGGAAGCGTTAGTTCTTCTCCCTCATAATTGAATTTGAATACAGGATAATTAGTGCCATTCTCATCGTTAAATCCGACAAGCTGAGCTTCCATATGAATGCCCTTCTTGCGGTTGATCAGGCACTTGATGATGAGATAAAAACCGGTAAACACCAAAAGACCGCCAAAAATAATCCACCACATTAATATACTCTCCTGTTTCTATAACTGTTGATTATTAGATACATGACCTGATCATGTTAGATTATCCTTTATATTCACTGGCCTGAATCAGGTGAAGGATATCCGAGGTTTTTGAGAATTCTGTTAGCTAAGTCTCTAGCTTCTTTTGCAGGTGCATTAACATAAACTATGATATTTCCTGATCGATATACTCCAAGCCACCTGGTGATACCGTTGTCAGTGTTTTTCCCGTTTAATGTGAAGTAGCTTAGGTCATCTTGATCATACGTTACCTTCTTCCCCTCAACCTTCTCATAGTCTCGTTTATACCAGGCTTGAAATGCTGATTTTGCTGAAGACTCATCTTTATAGCAATAGACACGACAATCAAGCTCACCCGCTGGCTGAGGCCAACTATGATAATCTATCGACCAAACATAGTCCGAATAACTCTGCTCAATAACTATTCTAGGGTATGAATTATCGTTGGGATCATGGGACTTATTTATAATATCCACATAGTATATAAAGCTATTCTTATCATATTTCTCAGTGCCTGCCTTAGTGGTCGTAGCGATAGCCTCAGTCGGCTCAGCACTAGTCTCAACAGTCGTAATTCCAGTCTCTGTCGGCTCAATACTAGCTGTAGTCTGCTCAATTATATAAATTGGCATAGGAATAACCTTATTTGAGCATGCGGCAACATTAAAAGTCATCATACCCAAAAAAGCGGATGCTAACATTCTCTTTAATGTATTCCCCATGGTCACACTCCTTTCAGTAACTTGAACGATACTCCAAAACCAGTGCATCGTTCAACTAAACTCAGTTGACTAACTGTTCATTATCCTGTTTACTATCCGATCCATGACCTGGCTTGTCTGACAAGATAGCAATTATCAGAAAGAAGCACCAATACCAGAAGAGTAATTACTATTTTTTGCTTTCTCATATAAATATATCGCCCCGTTCATCCGGTTATTCCATGTCTTTTACCATCGAAAACCCTTTAATTATCTATACCAAAAGATCACTCCCTTGGACAAGACAATTATACCATCAGGGTAAAGTATCTTGATTATAACTGTTATGCAGATATTCCGGTTGTTCTGTTTATAATATGGTTAATTGCTACTAGGAGGTCAGTCTGACACATGAGACATCCGGCATTGCCTGTTGCTTTATTAAAGAAGGCGGTCACGGGAGCCGTTCTTTTTGCTGTTATTCTGTCCGTAACCGGATGCTTTGACACTATCGGCATTTATTCTCATGGCAGCAACACCTTAAAGAAGATAATAAAGTATATCGACGAGAATGACACTGAAGCACTTTATGATCTTTTCTCCGAAGATAAAAAATCTGATAAGAGCCTTAAAGAACGTCTGAATGCAGTGTGCGATTTCTGGGATGAAAAGGGCATGACAGTAAAAAAGAAAAGACACACTTCCGGAGGCGGCGCCTACGACCACGGCAAATATACTTACTATGAAACACGCTATTATATCGATGTCGAAAGCAGTGACGGCAAGAAATACGAGATCTATGTCTCTGACGATTACATAAATAAGAATGAACCTGAAAAGGTCGGGATCAACATTATAGAAATAAGAACCGAAGACGAGGGCATCGTTTTATCTTCTTATTAGGAGCTTTGTCCGAGCGCTAAAACACAGAAAGAACGGGCATTTCCCGATGGCACCCTAGTGGTTTAAACCAACTTAAACCACATCTTTTGAGTTCACTTAATGCTTCGGTTCTGTTTTTCATCAATTCAATTGCGGGAATTTTGAAGTCTTTTTGTGCTTATTCAACACACCGGTTCCGATGTGTTGATTTAGCATCATACCGGCATTTATTTAGTGATTGTCCGGTGTCTCCGGTGTTGACATAATCGGGGTACATGAAAAAACAACACGAAAGGACAAGATTATGTTTAACAACAAAACTTATGAGCTCGATGTAAAAAAGATGGATACTGTTACCGGCGGTGCATTAGCACACCTTGCTTTCCAGGATGACGGGGAAATACCCATCGGCAACAATTCTCCTAAGAAGGAGACTCCTCTGGGGAACATTGCGCACCCGGGTTTCGGCAATCCGGATTCAGATTGGCCCAATCTTCCCGTTTCAGGACCAATACCTCCGATCTCTCAGAGCAGAGGCGGAAGGCTCGGTTAACTGCTCTTTTCGCTTATTGATCTATCTTAACCGGAATTAACCATTTTTGGTCAAATGATCAGGGGCCTCGGGTATTCCCGAGACCCCTGATTTAATTGTCAGGCTCAGCCCGGACCGTACCTGGTCACCACGATAATATACCGGCCTGTTTTCCTGTTAACAAAACGCGCTTGTGTCCATTCATTTCCATGTCGGGAATCGAACACTTCATACTTACGGTTGCGGGAATTTTGAGGATTTTTTGCACTTAATCAACACAACACTTCCTATGTGTTGATTAAGCATCACGGACAGCAATCATTGCTGATTGTTGGAAGCCTTGCAACACATGATAATGAAGCCATCAAACAAAGACAAACACTAAAACAAACACAAAACAGGAGGAAGAGAAAATGAAAAAGGTAAATAAGACAAAGTCATCAAAGAAGGGTTTTACCGCTGTAGAACTGGTACTCGTAATTGCAGTAATTGTAATTCTTTGTGGTGCTACGATCGTTGGTATCAGGACAATGCTTACAAATGCAAATAAGAATGCAACTGCAGTTGAATTGCACGCAGGTTGTTATTATGTAGTAGATCCAAATGGTCCTGCAACACTTCCCGGCTCAACAACAAAAATCAGAATTGTTGATGCGGATACTCCAGGTGCACAGCCTTACAGCAATATGGATGCTATGTATGATGAGGCAAGGAAAGCCGAAGGAACAGTACCTGTAATTATTCCATAAAATAAGCATATCAATTATGAACTAATACGATAGAGATTTGAAAAAAGATAAGAAAAAAAGCATTATCATTCTGAGACAACGGCGGGATCAAAACTGATCCCGTTTTTGTTTACATAAACATAATTATTAGCTTAAGTTGAAAAGCAAGGATATTAACAATCCGTTAAAGAAATCTTGAGTGATTTAGAGTAAAATATTGTTACTCAAGGGATAAAGGAGGATAGAATCATGGCATTCAAAAGAGCACTTTGGCACAGCGGACTAACCTACAAGCAGACATGCAATAAGTGTCAGACTGCTATCCAGTACACAGATGAGAAACTGGATTTCAGACCCTGGTACGCAGACGGCTTTGTTTACTGTCCCAGATGCCGCACACCGCTTCGTCACAATGAGTCTTTCGCAATCGATGCGAACGGCAACTACATCAACACTGCACCTGCACCTGCGCCCGCGCCGGCCGTTGCAGCAGCGCCTGCGGCAGCAGAACCTATTGCAGAAGGTGCCACAGCATACTGCAAGAACTGCGGCCGTCCATACACTGTAGGAGATTCGCATTTCTGTAATGGCTGCGGTGCAAAGCTCGACTGACAGCAAGCAGATCTTAGACAGATCACAGCCCCGGAATGTATCGCATTCCGGGTTTTTTGTTAAAACTGAAGCTACTATATAAGATTTACTTTGCCAAAGCGGTCTTTACCCTGATGATATAATTGTCTTGTCTGAGTGAATGATCCCTTAGTCAAGAAAATCAACAGTATTTGGAACTAACATGAATCAAATAACTATAAAGAAAACGCTTTTGTATATCTTTACACCTATTCTATGATATACGCTGTCAATAAAAATCCTGCCAATGTATACGCTTCTTTGTGTTTCATCCGGGAACACAATGGCAGCTCCTACCAAATCTTTTTCTATCATTGCTTGATACAAATGCCCCTCCCGGGCCATTTGCTTATGCCATTCTATCGAATCAAATTCAGGAGGAAAATCACCTTTTGTGCCCCCAACTTTTACATCTGTTTCAAAAGCTCTGATAGACATATCTACGATTTTTTCTATCTGATCTGCTTCTGTTTTGACAATATACATCCCGCTTCTCATAATTGTCTTACATATCCGATTTGTCTTAATCTGTTATCGTCTTTGAACAAAATATAAACATATCATGTTCGTTGCCAAATAATGATTAAAGCAATGAATTACACCTATCATTTTCTAACGACATGTACACATAGGCGGGATGCAGATGATCGCAAAGAGCTTTACTGATATCAACACTAAGATAATGATACTTTTCGCAAGGCATTCATTTTTCTTTATAAGAAGCAGAAATACTCCGAAACATAATGAAATAAGCATACCTATGGAACCTGCGATGTAACCCGATATGTGTTCCGCCGGAAAGCAAAACCACAAACGCTGATGCAACATGTATTCAGAATAGGTTTTCTCGGCTTCTTTCCTTTTGTTTTCATAGTAAGCTTTTCTTTCAGCCTGATAACGTTCGGTTATGTCTTCAAACTTCTCTTTATCATTCAGTTCCGAAGGTCTCAAATCGAGTGTTCTGTCAATTCCTTCATAATTGAAAGTGACATAATCATTCAGATCATCAGAATTCTCACCGAGAGCAGCGTTAATTTCTTTAACCGTGTTTTTATATTCCTGGGAAAATGAATGCTTAATCAGCGTTGAACCGGCTGAGATACTGATATCATTTCCATCAGTACCTTTAATGATCATATCCTGACGGGATAGATAGGCTTCTGTTATTACGCCGTGAGGTTGAATATCAACCTCAAAGAAATGGTGCTTGTTTGTATACGATTTCGGCATTCCGCAAAGATAAAACATTGCTACGGCATTCAATATAACGATACATATCAAAACTTTTCTGTTATTAAGCTTACTTTTCATAAGTCATTCCCCAATGCCATATCCTCAACTTACTGTCTTCATTGTGTCATATTATTCGTCATAATAAAGCACCGTATTGGTAACAAGCATATTTTATTGACTTTTGATCGGTTTATTTATTCAAAATTATCCCGTCCATTATTCTGTTGATTATCACGACAAACTGGAATTTACCGCTGGTTGAGATCAGCATTCTTGTCCGAATAATCTATAATTACTTTCTTACAGTCTCTACATAAAAACGCTGTTACAGCAGATCCCTTCATAAAAGACAGCTCAGAAAGAATTACAGAACCTTCATGAAACTGAGCTCGGCCCAATAAAGGTCTTTTGTCGCCTTTTTTCCATGAGATCTCCTGCGGACTTTGTATAAATCCCTGTTCCATTTCATTTCCACAGTATGGGCATTTCATATAAATCCCTCCCTAATAAATTCCGATTTGCTTATTCCACTATCCTGATGATTATTCCTACTAAAGGATCACTCCCTCAGACAAGACAATTATATCATCCGGATAAAGCTCAATAAGTTCTAAATGGCCTAGATCAAAGCTTTTCTAAATGGTTTAGCCATTTTTAGCCACTTTCGGGAAAAATCAGGGGTTCCGGAAAACCCCGAAACCCCGAATTTTGGTGATCGTGAGCGGATTCGAACCGCTGGCCTTCCGCTTAGGAGCTTGTGCCCGACCTCTAAAACATAGAAAGGACGGGCTTTTCCGGATGGCACCATACTGGCTTAAACCGAACTTAAGCCACTGTTTTTGATAACTGCGGAAGCTCTCTCCTTAGTTCACTTAATTCAGGATTTATCTTACTAATCAATAAATTTGCATCCGATTGAGACAAAGAAACTCTTTATGATATTCTTCTCTTCATCACTTAGATCTTCTCCCCAGACAAATGCCGTCCGATCATTACTGACACTAACACCTACGAGCTTATCTAAAGGATATTCCTGATCATCATTACAAGTGAAAGTAAATGTAGTCTTTCCATATTCAATCCCACTTTTTGTCATTTTATCCGGCTTCTCTTTGTGCTTCATATTCCATCCGGAAAAAGTATTGGTAAACCAATCCGCGATTTCCTTTTTTGGCAAATCCTCAAACTTATTTCGAAACTCTTCTCCGTATTTTCCCGTGCATAATGCATGACGGATCTCCAGACCGGGCATATCAATCGTTTCAGAAATTTTTACGATATTAAGTTCGAACTCATTTATCTCAGGCATCACTCCGTCATGAAAGAGTGCAAAGACAACCTGTTTCAGATGCCATGGGGATTCCCAGTACTGAAAACAATAATCGACATAAGCTTTAGATTCCCAGTTGTTTCCTGTTAATTCATTAAGCTGCTCACAGACATCATCCGGGAAATCATCATAATAGTAGTCGGCAGCCATATCGACCAACTTCTCTACCTGCTTGAGCAATTCTTTATTATGCTTAACTTTATTCCAATCTTTCATTCATCTATCCCTCAAGATTTAGCATATCTTACTGTTGATTATTCCAGCCAAGAGCATAGACTCTTTTGCCGTCATTACGCAAGCTTTTGACAATCTCACTCAACCAGAGTGATAATCAGCCTTTTCCGGAATCTGTATTTTATCCCACAATTGCACTTCAACATATGCGTAATTGCCGAGAGATTCTTTAAGGAAAACGTCAACTGAGCAATTACATGCCCCGATACGCTCATACAGCATTTTCTTAGTCAGAACAACAGGTTCATTTCCATGAATCATCAGAGCACAGCTGTCTCCGAGTGTGAAGCTGACCTGATCGTCGGGAACATCATCCAGATCGATAATGATCTTATCGCTGCTGTCAAACCAGTCTCTGAGATATTCGCACTCCAGAAGCGTAAACGAATAGGGATTCCGCAGCTTCGGTTTTCCGTCTAACTTAATAAACCTCTCACGCACAAAAGCATCTGCCTTCTTTCGCGCCGGGTAATAGTTCTCAAAGTCTGCGAAACGGCCGAAACTGGTAGTATCCGGATGTGCGTCCGCAAGCTCTTTAGCCTTGCGAAAAGCTTCCTCCTCAGGAAGGAGCATTATATTCTTCCACGGGTCTGTCCCAGGATAAAAGTAGTGCGTGATGTAAAGCTTATCCATGATCATCCTCCGTCTCTTTTACCATTGTATATTAGTTCGCATGATTCAGGAATAAACCAGCAAGACGATCAGATCAGAACAGGTATTATCCCAATCTTTTTTGTAATCCCGGTTTTTGGCATAAATCAGGTCCACAGATCGTCTTGATCATCAAAGTTTTTTGCCACATTGTTACGGAATAATAGTATGAGTTTTTATCTATTATTCTTATGTGGGGCAAGGAACCGTTAACAAGGAGATTCAAATGAAAGACACCACTGCTAAAAGGATCCTTTCAACAGTGCTGAGCGTTTCGCTGACTGTAAGTGCGGCAGGATGCAATCACGCATCTGCAGAGACAACGCAGGCTGATTCACAGACGACAACGACGGCTGCCACGACAGAGTCATCTGCCACGGAGGAGACTTCCTCAGAGGCAACCACAGAGGCACCTTCCACAACAGAGTCTGTCGTCTTGACGGCAGCTAATGGCGGCCGTTATTACCAGCCCGGCGATTACATTACGTTTGGAAAGTATGAGCAGGACAATAAAAAGTCTAACGGCAAAGAGGATATCGAATGGATCATTCTTGACCGGCAAGGCGATAAATTTCTGCTGATAAGCAGAATGGCGCTCGACCAGCAGCCCTACAATAAGAAAAAAGCTGACGTCACATGGGAGACCTCTTCTTTGCGCAAATGGCTTAACGGATCCTTCTATAATTCAGCATTTGATAAGGAAGATAAGGCTCATATAATCAAGACGACCGTTACGGCTGATAAGAATCCGGAATTTGATACTTCACCGGGTAATGACACCAAGGACAACGTTTTCCTTCTAAGTATTACGGAATTTCACAAGTATTTTGCATCGATAAAAGGAATCGTGGCTGAAGGAACGGAATACGCCAAAGCGAAGGAGAAGAATACAGCCTCTCAAGTCTTTGTCTGGTGGCTGAGGACACCGGGCAACACTAAAAAACACGCATCAATGGTCATCTATTACGGACCTAATGACAATCCCGTCACCAATTACGGTCTCTTTGTCAACCGCACAAGGGGCTGCAGTCCTGATGACCGCAGCAGCGGCGTCCGCCCCGTCATCTGGGTGGATCTTGCAGATTATCCCAAAACACCTGATAAGCATATTTACTCATGGATCGAGGGATACGGAACGGCCCGCATTAACTACGATGATCCTTCGAAAGGTGATCAAGTGGAGGTTGATATCCCCAACATTCCATGCCGGATCCTTTATGTTGACGGATTTCCTGCTGAATATGGAGAGGTAAGGCCCTCGTTTGGAACGGATAAAGCGATCAGGGAATGGCTCGATAACAATGGTGCTAAAAACTCCGGTTACGGCTGGTACAATGATGAGTTGATAAAACCCGGCTCAGGACACCTTGAGAAGACCAAGTGATATCGCCTGCCCGTCACGGCATCTCTATCTCGTACTTTCCCTTGGCAATCCTGTCTTCAAAATCTGCCACAGGAAGAGGTCTGTCAAAGTAATAGCCCTGAGCGATATCACATCCGTTACTTCTCAGAGTGTTAACGTGTTCTATGGTCTCGACGCCTTCAGTAATGCATTCCATTCCCAGCTGATTTGTCATCGACACAACATGCCTGAACATTATGTTGCTCATATCGTTGTCTTTACCGTATCCGTCAGGCAGAAAACTCTTATCAATCTTTAATGTATCCCACGGAATATCCTTGATCAGATTAAGGGAGGAATAACCGATACCGAAATCATCTATCGATATCGAGAAGCCCATATTGCTGAGTTCAGTCGCCATCCGCTTTAAGTCAGTGAATTCGACCTCGGATGTGGATTCGGTGAACTCGATCTCGATCAGTTCATGAGGCAGATCGTAACGGTCAACGATCTCAGCAATCGTCTCCGGGAGGTATGCGTTATAAATGTGCTTTCTTGAGAAATTAATAGATATCCTTATCAGTTTTCTGCCTTCGTCTGACCAGCGCTTCATGTCCCTGCATACGCATTCGAGCATATGGAAATCAAGCCTGCATATCTCACTTGTCTGCTCAAGAACAGGTATAAACTCCGCAGGCGGTATGATCTTCCCTGCATGGAACCATCTGCAGAGAGCTTCGGCACCAACGAGGCTGCCGTTTACCACATTGACCTTAGGCTGATAGAACGGGATGAATTCGTTTCGTTCGAACGCTTCAGGGAAATACTGCTGGACACGCATGCTCTTTTCCTTTTTTTCAAGGAACTCCTCATCGTAGAAAACGATATTATCCATACCGCCGGTCTGCGCGATACGATAGGCATTGATAATGCTGCCCATGATCTCATCTGCCCTGACTTCATGATCACTCGGAATACGGAAAAAGCCGGCACTGGTTGAAATATTTACAACCATGCCTTTGGGTGCTTTTGCTTCTGTCTCTGTAAGATAATCGATCACGGTCTTCGTCTTATCCACAGAACACATTCCCAAGAAATTGTCTCCGCCAAGACGGGCAAGCATTCCGTCCTCGCCGATGATCTCTTTGAGTTTGTTGTAGTGATCTAACATGATGACATCACCGGCACTTCTCCCGAACTCGTTGTTGATCAGCGAGAAATGCCTCAGATTATAACGGAATGCCAGCTTGTTCGCTGTCCGCTTATTTTTTACAACATCATCGAGATATTCTCTCCAGTTACGGAGGTTAGGATACCCTGCTTCATCATAATAAGCAAGTTCATAAACAATATCCCTCAACCTGTTGCGGCTCACAAAACTAAGGACCGTCCTCATTACAAGTTCGACCTTTGACCTCTCCTCTTCAGTCAATGGTTCTTCGTCAGGCGCCATATATGTGGTAATGGTTGCCCTGGACATTACGCTTGTAACAGTCCGCAAGGTAAGGATCTCGTTACCTTCTTTACCGGTATCGAAACAACTTAACGTCTCGCCTGCACCTTCCTGCTCTTCCTGTTGATTCTTGTATACTCTAGTAACCGCCTTAGAAAGCCTGAACATCGAACATATCTCAATAAGAAGATTCTCTATATGTTCAATATCGATATTGTCTATATCCGTCATGGCAGATATCAGACGTTCAAACAACATTAAGAAATGGCATTCTTTATCCGAAACAGCGGAATGGATACACGCATCAGAAAATTCAGGAACATACCTATTCGTCCCCGTTGTCCTAGGAGCCCGTTTTGTTTTATCCGTCTTTTTATCAGTCATAAAGACCTCAGCGTCTTCCGAGTTTAGTCTTCTTCTCTCCGCTTCATTTATAAATTAATACTATCACAAAGAAACGTTGAAATGTTGTTTCTACAAAACCATGACCGATTATTCTTATTTGTATATACCTACGGATAACGGGCGAAAACCATAACTGTTCACAGATTTCAAAGTGACTATCCGGAACACCTACGAGTTAAATACATTCAGTGGAAGAAAAGACAATCCGGATATTAAGACATGTCTCTCCAAAATGATTATTTAAGGGCTGACTCTTTTTCCAGAGCCAGCCCTTTTGGAGTGTTTATAGTATTAATTACATGAATCAAAGATTAACCTCGATTGTCTTTTCGATCAACTGATTGGTACAGCGTTCTTTTTTGCGTGAGATCAGGAAGAAACGAATCATAAGTATGATCAGCACGACATCGAGTACTGCCAACGATATTCCGATGAAGGCAAGATTATCATTTATTTTGAGCAATTCCTCACTGAGCGAGAAGTCGTAGAGACCGTGAATGAGGAAAGGAAGGCCGAATGCTACGATGCCGTTTATTTTTTTGCCGGTCTCGATATGTTTGCCATAGAACCAACCCATTATAAATCCGTAACCGACATGTCCCATTGTTAATCCTCTGATCAGCATGATAGAAGGAGTCGCACCTATCGCATAAGGAATATCTTCAACAAGGCCGAAGACGGTTCCGATGATTACCATAAAAGCCGTAATATCCGCCAATGAATAGTTGCTTATATTCTTCCTGAGAAGATGACGGAACATAATGTATTTG
Organism: uncultured Clostridia bacterium; assembly: GCA_946407705.1. Classification (GTDB taxonomy): domain Bacteria; phylum Bacillota; class Clostridia; order Saccharofermentanales; family Saccharofermentanaceae; genus Saccharofermentans. Next base: position 338,172 of record CAMJPC010000002.1, read on the forward strand.
ACAAGTTCTTCCGAAAAAGCCAACACGATGAAAGTGTATATAGCTTGGGAAACTAAAGCGTTCATGTCCGGGAAGATAAATCGTATCAAAAGATTCCTTGCCAAATGGAACGTTGCCGAGACAACCAGTATAGGCATCACGCAGATAGTACCGCGTATGATTGCCGATTTACAGCTTTGAAGATAAAGTGTATTGTGCTTTTTACGGTTCCTGAGCCAGATAACTATCAGTACAGAAGGTACAATACTTAGGATAAAGAAAAACAAATTGATCAGCATAATTCCACCTCTTTTTAATCCCGTTTTTGGATTGGTGGCTTCATTATTACAAGAGCATGGAAAGATAGCTATCATCAATGATTATCTGATCTGATGCATAAACAACACCTTACTGCAGTTATGTTGACAATATAGCAATGAGAACTAAATTCTTTGTTTTCTTCGAGCTTTTTTTACAAGATACATTTCTGCATCTGCTTGTTGGATGAACTCAATCAGTGTATCAGACTTGTCCGGGATCGCATTAATAAAGCCGACACTTGCCGAAAGCTCATATGGCTTATTCATTTCTTGGTTTTTCCTTTCGAGTTCAGCATCAAATCTTTTCTTGAATATATCAGCAAAATTTTCCCCACGGCCTATGATTACAAATTCGTCTCCGCCGATTCTTCCGCATACATCCATAGAGCCGCATGACAATTCAATAGTCTCTGACACGGCTTTGATCGTAAAGTCTCCCTCGGAGTGACCATAAGTGTCATTAATTATCTTGAGACCGTCAACATCGATGAAAATAACAGAGAGTGCCGCTTGAGCCTGAATACATTCTTCAAATATATATCCGGCATTGATATTAAATCCGTTTCTGTTATAGATTCCACACAGAGGGTCAAGCACATTCAGTTTGGATATAGTTTCTATAGCGTTGCCTATACTCATTGTTATTGTATGACAGTGATTGCTGTATATAGGAAAATCTGTGTTCGACATGATGTAATATCCTAATATACGTGGGCCAAAATGAAGCGGAATATAGTAACTGACCTTGCCGCTGGACAATTGCTGTTCAGGATAGAGTTGTTTGCTCGGGAAGGATTTTACAGCACATCTTTCGCCGTGATCCCAAATAAGCGGAACAGTCATTGCTTCAGGATAATTACCGCCGTCGTCATATGAAAGTGTGTTATATGTCTTCTCCCAGTCGCTTACAAGACACAGCGCAAACTCTCCGCAATCAATTGCTTCTAGCCATTTACAGATAGCATCAGAACATTCATCGATGTTCTTTGCGACAGCTAATGCTGCGATCAGTCTGTTAAGAATATGGATACCCATATATGTCCGTTCGATCTTTAATGCTGTCTCTTTTCTGAATTCCAGAGCATTATCTCTGTTGTCAGGATTACATCCGCAACTCTCGGCAATGACCGGTTCTGCATCCATTATCGTGCTGCGCGGACTCTTTTCTCCCTGCATAAGGGAATATAAAACCTCGCAAGCTTTTACACCTGAGGCATACAAAGGTCTTTTCACGGTTGTAAGAACCGGGAATGCATTACGAGCATTGAAAGTGTTATCGAATCCGGTCACTGCAACATCTTCAGGCACTTTAACACCATTCAACTGAAGCTTATTCATTGCAGTCAGTGCCATGCTGTCGTTAGCACAGACAAAAGCATCGGGCAAACTGAGTCCGGAATGCATAAAGTCATCTATAGCCTTAATTCCATCATAGCTGCGGAATTGACCTTTATAAAGACGTCTTTCATCAAATTCCAAACCGTTCTCAGAAAGAGCGTCACGGAAAGCTCTGTATCTCTCCTGAGCCTCAGGATTGGATTCAGGGCCGGAGATATAATTGAACACTTTATAACCATGCTCATTTATAAGATGCTCCACCAATCTTTTCATTACGGCATAATTATCAATACTTATATCGTGGAACTCCTCATAGTCATTGCACTCGAAAATAACTGTAGGAATGTTTGCAGCTTTTACCTTATCAATGATCGAATTCCTTATATCCAAGTTTGAAAAAGTGTTTGTCAAAAGAAGTGCACCATCAAAACTCGCGAGCTGTGCCAGTTTGTATATGCTGTATTCTCCGTCATCAAATGAACTGTTTTCTACAACACCGCCGAAAGACGCAAAATACGAAATATTGATTGCATGATTTCTGGCAAATTCATTGATGCCTTTTATTATCTGATATGGGTATTCCTCATCCATACCGCAAACAAAGGCTGCTACATTAAATATCTTTTTCATATCATGCCTCCTAATCTAATCAAACCACTGCTCTCCTATTACTCGCTTGTAAGTTTTTCTGATTATTAAATATACACATACACACCCGGTCTGTCTTCCAAGACATGAACTTCGAATTTGTCTGCCCAATAGGCATCTTCACTAACCAACTGTATCGAATGCAGCCCTTGCATATTCGGATTATCAGAATATCCTTCTATCCAGACACAGATGAAACCATACTTGTTGCCTTTCGTATCATAGATGTCAGCCATGACTTGATACTTGTATTCGTATTCAGTTGACCCTCTATTATGCCCACCGGATACAGAACAACAGTTATTCTTGACCTCATTGATCTCAGGAAACGACTCGTAAAGATGCTTAAGTTCTTCTTTCAGATCATCATTTTCCTCAAGTGCGTAATCAGAAAACAGATTCATCATTCGGTCGACATCTTTATCCTTGATGCATTCAAGCATCTCATTCAGCAACTGATTCTTACCAAAATCACTTGCATGGCCTTCATAGTGCCTTGTCTTTATCTGTTCTCCGATAGAAAGATCAGGATCATATTTTCCATTTAGAAGCTTGGAACATCCAGTTAGCGCTACCAAAATCAGAACAATGACTAAACAATAGATACAACTTTTCTTCATTCTTATTATCCATATTCCATTTTTCATTTTACTGCTTACTATCCGATCCATGACCTGGCTTGTCTGACAAGATAGCAATTATCAGCCAGCTTCTCAGTCTGTACATCTTTATACCAGGACTTGAGATCCTTCAATGCTTCGCCGGAATCAAACGCACAGAGGATCCCCTCTGTTTTTGTCTCGTCATTCCAAAATTGAACAGAATTATCTTGGATCCAGAAATAGGTGTAATCCTGCTTGGCTACAGCGACATCTGCTGATATCTCATCAATGTCGGCTATATCACTAAGATTCACCAGATAATGATCTTGTTCAGTAGCATATTTCTCGATCTTGAGGTTCTTCTTTGCATATTCAGCTATGTGCATATAGTTTTGAGCATTACCGGCAAGCTTCTTACCCCTGTCGCTCAGATTATTACATCCACACAAAAGAAGCACCAATACCAGAAGAGTAATTACTATTTTTTGCTTTCTCATATAAATATACCGCCCCGTTCATCAGGTTATTCCATGTCTTTTACCGTCGAAAACCCTGCTTATTTCCTATACCAAAGGAATCTCTCCCTCAGACAAGACAATTATATCATCCGGATAAAGCTCCCGAAGCATTAAAACAGTCCCATTAATGTTTTTCATCGCAGATTTTTGGCTTCAGTTGTTACCGATCGGTAACAACTGAGGCCTTTTTTCAACTTTTTTTAATCCGACCATTCTGTTTTGCCCTCTCCCATTACGTATAGGTGAAGGGACATTTACTGGCTTAAACCGAACTTAAGCCACTGTTTTTGATAACAGCGGAAGCTCTCTCCTTAGTTCACTTAATTCGTGATTTCGATGACATTATAATAAAAATGTATTGATCGGAACCATATCATCGTTCTGCTTTTGAATCTCTTTCAGTTCCTCTTGAGTATACTGCAGCTTCAACTTTCCTCCGCACTCGGGGCATTTCCTCTTAGGACACATCTTCTCCGACAAATCATATTTCATTCCGCAATTCATACAAGTTTTGTACATTATTCTTACCTCTTGATTTTTTCTCGCAAAGCGAAAAACTTCATTCTACAAAAACGGTTACGAAAACATCATAGACAACATGAGCAATAATCGGGTTCCAGATCGTTTTGCTCTTCTTAAGAAGCCGGCAAAATACTATTCCCCATACAGTTGCACTAATGCTTTGTATTATCCATGTTTCATAATCCATTGCTCCCAAACGGTAGCATCTGACAAAATATGCCGGAGAATGGAGCAATACGAAGAACAGCGTGGATAAGATAGCAGCCTTCTTTTCACTGACAATCCCTCTTAAGGCATTATAGCCCCAACCTCTGAAAACAGTTTCTTCAACAAATCCTACACAGCAAATAACTATTATATCCAAAGGATTTCTAATTGCCGGATTGAGCCACAATCCCCCATGTATGATTAGCATTCCGACAAAAGAGAGTATCACCGATATGATTAGTATAGTGGCAAGTGGTCTGTTCCATACAGGCTTCGAAAACAGTTCCTTTTTGCTGATACTCAATGAATCTGAGTGCCGCTTTATCAGACAAATGGCAGGAAATACCCAAAACAATCTGCAAAGCAAGGCATAAACTTGCTTGCCATAGTTAAACACTAAATTAGATGAATATCCCCATGCATCAGTTACAACAGCCCATAGTAACACAAATCCAAACAGTGTCAGAAGGATGAAGGCAAGTGATTGCTTTTCTTTATAGATGTACATTTCTATGTTTGCTCCTGTGATCGGCATCAGTGTGTGAACATCATGAGTACTGCCGGGAGATTGTTCAATATATGAAGAGCATATACCAAAGTTATGTTCTTTGTCTTTATATAGAGTATAGCCATGGCAATTCCGAAGCATATATGCGGAAGAATCGACAGCATTTCAGGTACAGTAAAAGCATGAAGATGGATCATTCCGAAAAGGACAGAGGAAACGATAACCACTACAGCCTTAGGAATGAAATCACCTTGCTTACGCATAAGAATGCTCCTGAAGACGGTTTCTTCGACTATAGGTCCCATTATCCCGGCGCCCAACACTAGCAACACGGGTTCAGCGAGCTGTCTTGCAAGCTGCAGGCCCTTTAAATAATTCTTCTATAGCTAACTAGCTAACTATCCAACCACCTACCCACCCATCCAGCCAGCAAAAGAACAATGTAGCTAGCGACCGAGCTAAAAGAAGCAAACGAAAGAACTAGCTATCCGTCTAGCTGGCGATCAAGCAAAAAGGAGGAAAAGCAAGCCAACAATCGAACAAACCAAAAATCCAACAAGAAAGGAGGTTCAACCCCATGAACGAGAATACAAGGATCTACACACAGAACGAGCTTTACGAGAACGAGATCAACACGGACGATTACAAGCTCAATTCGGAATCAGGAGAATTCGAAGGCACGCTCAAGATAAAAGCATGGACAAGCAAGTCCCGTATGAAAGGGAACGGAAAAGCGATCAGAGCATTCATAGAGCTTGAAGACGGAAGAAAGATTATTGCTCTGGTCCAGCCGTTCCGTTCGGAACAGATAGCGTTGATCAGCGCTGCTGAGATCGGAGAATTGCTGAAGCTCCGTTTTGAAACAAGCAGCAGCGGTCTGGTCTATTTGGCTGAGCTTAAAGTTTTGGATATGCCGGAAGAGATATTGTGATCTTTAGCTCAGACAAAACCGTAGAAACAAGGAAAGATCATGCAGGGCGAAGCGGTTCCTGCATGAGATTTCAGGATCAGCAAAGGGGTCAAGGGGATTATCCCCTGCACACCACCTTGCAAGCAAGGTGTAGTGTGTTACACCCGACAGAGGCAGAAAGAATGTCGAGGAGGGTCAGTCTTCCGGTGGACGACTGACCTGACGACGATATTCGTGGCTGTTGGGGAGATATGAGAGCGCGGTCGTTTTTGCGCTCTTATATCGAAACAACAGAGCATCGGTTGGGAAATTGACCGCCGCTTATTGCGGGCAATTTCACATTAGATGCGTCCTTCTGTTTCTGTCGCGGTGTATAAACCCGAAGTCATCTATGCAAAAAGAAAAAGGAGTATATATGCCGTACGCGATAATGCGAATAAGCAAATGCAAGTTGGGTGCTGTCACCCGTATCGAGAAGCACCACGAACGCAAGAAGGATGCTTACAAGAGCAATCCTGACATTGATGTGAGCAAGTCTCACAACAACTTCCATATCAAGGATCCGCCTGACAGTTACAGGAAGCTGATACGGAAACGCATTGAAGAAGTCGGATGCCGTACCCGCAAGGACAGCGTTGTGATGCAGGACAGCATCTGTACCGCATCACCTGAGTTCTTCAAAGGTAAGACCTCACGGGAGACTGAGGATTTCTTCAGACTGGCATACAGGTTTTATGTAAAGAAGTTCGGTGAAGAAAACATTTTATCAGCAGTAGTCCATCTTGATGAAAGAACGCCTCACATGCATGTGTGTTTCGTTCCAATTACCAAGGACGGGAAATTATCCTCCAAGACATTGATAGGCGGTCCTACGGGTCTTGTGAAGCTTCAGGACGACTTCTACTCGCATATGTTTAATCACTTTCCTGAACTTAAGCGGGGAATCCCGAAGCGGATAACACACCGAAAGCATCTTCCGACATACCTGTTTAAGAACGCTGACATGCTCATGGAGCACTTTGATGAGATTTCGAAGGCCATTAACGATATCAACATGATAAAGGGCAAAGAGAAAAAAGCACAGGCCATAGAGCTCATATCAAGGTACGCACCCGAGATGGCCAAGATGAAAGAACAGCTCAAATCGGTCAATGGATATGTTGAAAAGCTGAACAAAGATATCTGGGACGAGAGAGAAATCAGTCAGCACTGGTTCGGAAAAACAAAAGAAATGGAAAAGGCCGTAAAAGAAAAAGACATTGAGATCTATCAGCTCCAGGCAAAAATGCAAAAGATACAGAAACAAATAAACCTGCTCCCTCCCGGATTACTCGAGAAGCTTGAGGCAATAGAGAGAGCAAAAAGAAGGGGAAGCATAAGAGATGATTGGACACGTTAACTTCCCGACAATAACCCATTCATAGGCACAAAGCATACAAGATCACGAAACAAACAAAGAAAGGAGGAAAGCTTTGACATGGTTGAAACTGATAACATCGCTGAATTAACCGATCGGCTCAAAAACAACGAAGCCTTGGACAATGCCGACCTCCAGGAATTCGTGGTAATATTAAAGCGCAACCCGGAAATCGCCCAGTTATTAATCAACGATATGACTAATAAAAGAGCGAAAAGACTTTATGTTAAATCAAAACATAATCAGGCGATTGCGCAAGTCAATACAACTAATAAGAAATTAGACGGTTATTGGTTCACGCACGTCTATGTCGACGGTAAAAGAAAGGTGGTGTACAAAGCTACCGAAGACAAAATCTATGATTACCTATACGACTTCTATCGTGCTTTAGACGACAAAACAAAGACTTATGAAGAGGTCTTTGAACAGTTCCTCGAATCCAAGCGTGATCGCGGAAGATCCGAACTGACTCTTAGAGATTACAGACGTTATAAGGACTATATTTCGGAGTCCATCAGGAGAAAAGACATTGCTCTGATCACGGAAGACGAATTAAGGAAGTGGTTTGTTAAAGACTTCCTTTCACGGAATCCGAGAAAAGAAGGAATGAAAAAGATGCTCCAGCACGTTAAGGCTGTATTTGATTACGGAATGCGAAAAGGCTACTGTTTCTCAAATCCGGCACTTAACATTCTCGCTGAGGATTACTACAAATACTGTAATCTGACTGTGAGGCCTAATGAGGAGCGTTCTTTCTCATACGAGGACATGGACAAACTGAGGGAATACTGCCTCAAAGACCGTAAAAACCCTCATGCATCAATGATACTCGTCGCTATGGAAACCGGAATGCGTATCGGAGAACTGGCTGCTTTAAGAAAGTCAGACATCGATAACGATTATATCTGGGTCCATCGTCAGCAGATAGTAGGATACGATGATGAATCGTGCAAGAACCGTCGTATACAGTATGTCGAATACACCAAGAACGAGAGGGCTAATCCTAAAGGCGGAAGAATAGTCCCTATCACCGAAGGCTGCAGAACAGCTCTTAAGATAGCTTTCGAGCTTCCCGGTGAATCAGAGTATCTCTTCCATCACCCTAACGGTGCGCCTGTCGTAAAAGACTCTTACGGGTATTATTTACGGCGAAGATGTAAGACATTAGGCATCAAGATCTCACACAACCATGCTTTCCGTGTCGCCTTCAATGCCAGGCTCATAGAAGCAGGTGCCGATGGTAACGAACGTTGTCTCGTTTTGGGTCATTCAATGCAAACAAACGAAAGGCATTATTCATTCAGCGACAAACGCCGAGTGGAAGACGTCAGAGATAAGCTAAATAGGCTTAAAATGGCTTAAATCAAAGGTTTTTCGAAAAGTTTAACCAGGTTTAACCACTTTTGGGCAAAAAATCAGGGGTTCCGGAAAACCCCGAAACCCCTGATTTCATTGGTGATCGTGAGCGGATTCGAACCGCTGGCCTTCCGCTTAGGAGGCGGACGCTCTATCCAGCTGAGCTACACAATCATGGTGTGCTTTTGACGCGAAAGTGATTATATCACAATCCCGTCAGAGTATAAAGGCATGTCTCGGCGATCATGCAAATGAGGGAAGTAAGTATCAGATAGAACGGCAGACCGTCCAGGAATCTGGATTTCGTGACGAAGATCAAACGTCTTCTGACAACCGACAGAAGGCCCGTGAGCATCGTGTCCGTGAGTATCGCGAGAACTACCGCTATGATTATCGTAAAGATGCCCGGAATGTGTTCCTGATGCGCAAGGAAGAATACCGCAAGGAACTGCGATCCGATGGCGGTCTCACTTACGAAATAGCGCAGACCGAAGATCGATCTTCTGATTCCTCCCCTCGAGAAAGACAGCAGCGCAACAGACAATATCGTCTGTACGAGTGCTGCGGCAGGCACTGACAACATTCTTGCGTAAGGTCCTCCGACAAGTACCCACAGCGAGAAAAGAAGGCTTGCGATCACGAGCATTTCGAGCGCGAAGGCAACTCTCGAGAACGCGAATCTCTTAACCTCCTGATAATCTGCGACAGGAATGTCCCAGAATTCCGTAAGGCTCCTTGACGTAATGAGCCTGGGCGTTCCGGTGATCTTGGAAAAGCCCCATGAGAAAAGGATCAGGAATGCGATCGCGCCCAAGAGCGTTGTGAAGATGTATCTCTTTTCGAACAGGCCGGACGCGAGGAAACCGAAGGAAGATGCGGCAAACGCAAGTATGAACGGCTTTAACACCTCTTCGGTGAAAAGAGGGATCGTAAACTCGTCTTCATCATCAGCCTTGAATCGGGACAGTGACATCATGCCGATCGCCATCGGTATGAACAGCGCGCCGGCTGCGGCACCGCACCATCCCATCCTGTAAGATGCTTCGGAAGCCGCGGTAAAGAGAAGCGCGGTGATTATGAACGACAGCGCGGAAAGCTTCGGATGGATGAAGAATCTCAGCGTAATTGCCCATACGAAAAGCACTGCGGCGGAACATGCCGCCGGCCACCAGATGACGCTGTTGCCCAGCGAATAGACCATGCTCAGCGAGATTATCGTGTACCCCAGAAAGAGCGCGGATCTCGTCGTCATGTAGCCCGTGGGCTTGATATGCGTGGCATGCGGCTTGCCGACATGCCTTACGCGGCGCATGTCCTCACTGTCGAACGGTGTGTTGTATTTGTTGCTGAATAAACCCATGGATCACACTCGCCAGTTCAGATATGCCTTTAGGAATTTGTAGCCCGTATTGAATGCCCTGATGGCCAGTCTGGCCTCGTTGTACGAGTCAGACGGCGGATAGATGTATGTCGCGACCTCGGACATCGGGAGGTCGTCGATGCTCTCGGTGAGAGTCTGCTCGTCCTCGCCGCTTCCCTTTGCGTAGCCGTCTTCCGCGCCGCCTTCGGGGTTTCTCGAATCTCTCGGATCGGGCGTTGCCTCAGGCGCGGGCGTGGGCGTTGCGGTCATTATGTCAGACAGACGCTTGCCGCTCATGAGGGCATCGATCTCTCTTACCGTCCTGAAGCCTCTTGCGGTACCGGACTCGTCGTAGATCGTATAGAGCTCAGGAGTCTTTTCGAAGGAGAAAGCGATGTAACCGGCCTTGTTACGTACGCCGTCGGCATCTGCGCTCGTACCCATCGTCTCCTGATAGATCCTGTTGAGAGCCGCGAGATACTTGTCTTTGGTGTATCCCGCACGTGAGTTGTTGATGCACTCTTTCGAAAGATCGACAAAGCATTGGATGCTGCAGGTTACGCCTTCGATTATGTTCGTGGTACCGTCTGACTTCATCGCGAGACGGTCGGGATCCTGGAACTTGAGGAGCGCGTGGCAGATGTTGTAGGACTGTACGGCCCAGTCGAGACCGCTGATCTCATAAGCGCCTGAAAGCGAAGCGTAGCTTCTGTCTTCAGTCGTCATGTCAAGGTTGAACGCATCCCATTTGACACGCGTGATCTGGCCGCCCTTGATCTCCATTTCGACGTAATCGACAAACTTGCTTCGGTCGTCGATGAGTCTCTGGGCGTAGTAGATTCCGTCCCTCAGGCCGTCGACCGGAGCATAGGATTCATCGTCAGAGACCGTCGTGTCGGCGCGGCGGAAAGCGATCGGGATCTGTTTGCCCTTGAGCGTGGATTCGATGTATCTGAGCCTTCTGTCAGCCTTCGGATCCTCGCACATGATGCCCGTGACCCTTGACGTCTCGTAGTCGATACCGATCCTGAAATCCATCTTGGTGTTCTTGTCCGTGGGAAGCACTACGGTCATGTCGAAAACATATCCGACCGGCGCGCCGTCCTTGTCATATCCCCTGTAGACCGAGTTGATCTCAGGGAAATCGTAAAGGACCTTTCCCGTCAGCGGAGTGTAGGATTCGGCCGCGAGGACCGTTCCGAATTTCTGCTTGTATTCACGCTGAAGTCTCCTGTCAGCCCTGTCGTTGGACCAGAGAAAACCTCCCACTATGAGCATCGCACTGAGGAACGCCAAAAGCAGCGCCTCGGTAACGAATATCTTTATCTGGCTGTGAGTCATCATCTGACATCCACCTCCCTCGAACGCAGGTTTTTACGGGTCAGTGTCTTCATCAGGAAGTCCAGGACGAAAGACATGAAGTTGACCGAGAGGACCGGCGCGAGAAGCGCTACATCAGGCCTTACAAAGACCTTGAGAACGAGCGTCAGGAGCGCGCAGACCATACCCGCGAAAAATCCCGCCGAGAATCTCGACGGCATGGTAGTAAGGTCGCCTAGCATGTACACCGCAACGAAAACGACTCCCGAAGCGAGCATGAAAGCGATGTATCCCTCGTATCCGAATCCCCTGCCCTTTTCGAGCACGTTGGAAAGCGGATAGAAAACGGTAAGCGTAACAAGATAAGCGATCGGCGCATACATTCTGATCGATCCGCGCATCACGAGGAAAAATCCTCCGAGCAAAATGCAGGTCGCGCAGGCGCCTCCGATCGTTCCCGGGAAATTGCCCGTTAAGAGCTCGGGCAGAGAGCAGTTCGTGTAATCGTGGAACTCGCCGCCCTTCGCTCCGAAGATCAAAGTCCTCAAAATGAACCATCCCTCTCCGCCGCCCTCGGCATATCCCGTGGCAGCAGAAGGCATTACGAGCGATACGAAAAGCCTTCCCGCCGCAGCAGGATTGACCAGGTTGGATCCCGGTCCTCCGAAGATCTGCTTCGTCACGATGGACCCGAAAAGAACTCCCGTCAGAGCCGTCACGAGCGAAGTGTCAGGCGGCAGCAGGAGCGCTAGCATTATGCCAGACGCGGCGGAACTCAGATCGAAATATTCGCCCTTAACTCCTCTTCCCGCGATACGCGTAAAGAGAAGGTCGGACAGCGTGAATGACAGCATGCAGAACAGTATGAGGATTATCGCCCTCAGACCATAGTAGAACGCTCCGTAGATCGCGCACGGAACCATTGCGGCGATCAGCGTGAGATAGATGTACGGCGCGTTTTTCTCGGTGTGGATAAAAGGCGCGAGTGAGATCTTGTCTTTCCTGCTCATACCTTTTTGCCTCCGTCGAAGGGCAGTACGATCCTGCCTTCTTCGTCTCTGCCGTCCTCTTCCTTTTCGCCGGCGTATTCCTCAAGGAGCGAGCCGCTCTGAGCCTCGGAAGTGTCGTAAATGAGCTCGCCTTCGGTCGCGGTGTGGCCGCTGTTATAGAGGAGTGAGTTGACTTCGATGACACGGCCTTCGCCTGCGAAAGCGGCGATCTTGTCGGTGAGATTGATGCCCGCCGGGCAGATATAGGAGCACGAACCGCAGGCTATGCAGTCTCTCGCGCCTTCTTCCGATGCCTTCTGCATCAGGCCCTGATTGAGCATTTCGTAGATGGTGTTCGGCGAAAGTCCCATCGGGCAGCACTCCGAGCAAAGTCCGCAGTGGATGCAGGGCGTCCTCGGAACAACCTGTCTTCTTATGATGGAAATGGCCGATGTGAGCTTGATTATCGGTGTGTTGTCAGGGTCCGTGATCTCAATTCCGGTAAGGCAGTTGCCCCAGATTATCCTTCCGCCGCTCGCCCTGAAATCGCCGACGCTGTTGATCAGTTCCGATACCGGAGTTCCGATCGGAACGAGCATGTTGTGGATGCCCGAAGCGTCGCCCGTGATGGATACGATGCGGCTCATCATGGGAATGTTGTCGGAGATCGCTTCCCAGCACGCGAGCATCGTGGAGCAGTTGAAGAGCACCGCGCTGCATGTGCGTTCGAGCGTGTCCTCCGAGCTCAGTCTCTTGCCGTAAAGCGCCTTTGCGACAAGCCTGTAGTAGCCCTGGGGGAATCTCTCCCTGAATATCTTGATGTCGAAAGACAGATCCTTGAACTTGTCCTTCAGTCTCTCGATGGAATTCTCCAATGCCTCTCTCTGTTCTTTGCGGTCTTCGGAGATCAGGAAGAAACATCTTTTCGCGCCGATGGCCCTCGTGCAGGCAGCAGCACCGTTAACCACGTAATCCGGATATTCGGTGATCGCAGTCAGGTCGGAAGTCGAATAAGGCTCGCTCTGGAGGCAGTTTACGAGAAGGTCGTTTACGCCTTCCTTCTTGGCTCTCCTGAGCTTCGCGCCCGTGGGGATTCCCTCGCCGCCCATGCCGCAGATACCCGCGTCAGTGATTATGTTAATAGCTTCCGTTGCGGAAAGCTTGAGCAGCGGCCTCGGCTTGAGAGACTCGAGCCTTGCCCTTTTCATGTCGTTGTGGATCACGACCGCGCGGGTCTCGATTCCGTTGGGGAGCGTGATGGGCCTGATGTCGGCAACCGTTCCCGAAATGCCCGTGTGAACCGGCACGGAGAACGTTCCTTTCGCGGGGATGCCTACGCACTGGCCTGCGAGGACCGTGTCACCGATCTTTACGCAGGGTACCGCGGGAACGCCGTAATGCATTTTCATGGGCAGGATTACCTTCGTCGGGTAGACACGCTCGAGCATGATCTCCCTGACATAGTGAGAGCGCTTTGAAAAATTCAAAACGTCCCCCGGAAAAAGTCCCTTGTAAAACGAATATCTCCTGCGATCCGGCATCAGCGCACCATGCCGCCAATCAAGCGGCGACCTGTATAAACCTTAGTCGGTATATCCTTCAAGCTTCTTGGATGAAGACGCACGGGAAAGCTTCCTGATCGCCTTCGCTTCGATCTGTCTGATACGCTCACGGGTAACTCCGAGCTTCTTGCCGACCTGCTCGAGCGTCATGGGGATGCCGTCCTTGAGGCCGAAACGGAGCTCTATTACCTTGCGCTCACGCTCAGTGAGAGAGTTGAGTGCCTTGATGAGGTCTTCCTTGAGAAGGATCCTTGCAACTTCCTCTTCAGGTGCAGCGAGCTCGTCGTTCGAAATGAAGTCAACGAGGTGGCTGTCTTCTTCCTCACCAACAGGCTTGTCGATGGAGATGGGATCCTGGGATATCTTCTGGATCTCGCGGATCTTCGCGGGTTCCATGTTCATTTCCTTTGCAAGTTCCTCAGTCGTGGGCTCTCTTCCGAGATCCTGAACGAGCTGTCTCTGAACTCTTGTGAGCTTGTTGATGGTCTCAACCATGTGAACGGGGATACGGATCGTACGTGCCTGATCGGCGATGGCTCTGGTGATCGCCTGGCGGATCCACCATGTTGCGTATGTTGAGAACTTGAATCCCTTTGTGTAATCGAATTTGTCTACTGCCTTGATGAGACCGATGTTGCCCTCCTGGATGAGGTCGAGGAGAGAAAGTCCGCGGTTCATGTACTTTTTCGCGATGGAGACAACGAGTCTCAGGTTGGAGTTGATGAGCATCTCCTTTGCTTCCTCGTCGCCGTCTGCCATTCTCTGGGCGATGTCTCTCTCCTGCTCTGCGTTGAGGAGTTCGATCTTACCGATCTCCTTGAGATACATCTTGACTGAGTCATCTACTACGTTAACGTCTTCTCCGCCTTCGTCATCGCCGGTATCGTCGCTGTCGAGGTCGGGATCGTTGATCTTGACACCCGAATTATCAAGTTCGGCACGCAGCGTGATCATCTCGTCGGGTTCGAGCTTATAGCTGTCCGAGAGCGATTCGAGATCGGCCTCGGTGATCATGCTGCCGTTTTTGTCTGCGAGTTTCTTTGCGGCCGCCATGGCCTTATCAAAATCTGTCATAAGCAATTTACCTCGTGAATGCCTTACTTCTTTGTCTCCGATGTGGCTGCCGTTGTCTCTGTGATGACAACCGTCTCCTGATGATCAGCCTTTATCTCCGTTCCCGAAATGTTGTAAACGGTATCAGGCGTATAGATCTCCATCTTGACGGTTCCTGTCGCGACCCCTTCCCTCTTTGAAGTGCGGAGCTCGCAGTACTTGTCGTAGTACTTTTTCGCCGTCGCCTCGTCGATGCCTGCGGAAAGAACGAGCTTTACGTTCTGGCAGGTAAGACCGTAGACCAGACACTGTCTCTCGAAAGAATCAGTCTCGTTGTTCTCTGCGGCAACGCCGTCGAAAGCCGTCTTGATGTCTGCTTCGATCGCAGCCTTGAGCTTAGTTCTTGAGAGATAGAGCGGGTAAGAAACCGCGAGAACGATAAGGATCGCTGCGACAATTCCCACACCGAAAGCGATAACGAGCTTCTTGGGGGCCTTTACGTCGTTGGGAGAGACCTCGAATTCGCTCGGCTTGAGCTTGAGGTCGTCATCCTTCTTGGACACCATGTCGCGCTGGACTGCCTTCTGAACCGTGTCAGGCAATACAGGGTTGGAGTAATAGTGCTTGCCGCCCTCCGTAGCTTCAAATTTCTCATTCTTGAATTCATGTCCTGCGGGGTTATCGAGCAGGGCAACCGCCTCTGCAGACGGGAAAACGCAGTGGCAGAACACGCACTCGCAAGTATCGTCTCTGTCATCGAAAACAACCAGGGAACCGCAGTTCCTGCACATACCTTGCTTTGTTGCCATTAAAAGACCATCCTCCTGATATGAGGTTTTGTTTAAGCTTAAGCAAAACAGCCTTAGTAAGTGCTTTAGGGGAATCTCGGTCTCTCGCCGTAAAAACGGCATACCCTATGTCAAGGCATAATTATACTTATAGCAATCAAAAATTTTACTACGGATTTCCTCATTCGTCAACAAAAAATATAAATTATTTATACGCGCAAATAACGATATTAATGCGCCCGCCCGAAAATGTCCTCTAAAACACACGGAAAACAGCCGTTTTGAGGGGTATAATAACAGGAACGGTATATCATCAGACATGACTTAAGGAGGTTATCGCCATGAGATGGGAAGACTTGCCCGAATCACTTAATTGGGACCGTAGACTGGCCTATTTTCTTGACCCTGCCAAGCAGAACGAGATCACCAGGGAAGAACTTCAGGAAGCATTGGCGATCCTCACTTCGCTTTACTGCGACGAGCACTACAATCTCCGTTTCCTCGAATGCTACATCGAAGAGCACATGGGCGAAGACAAGCTCGAACAGATAATCGAGAACGGCATCCGGACCGACGCGGTCCTCGACCGTTACGCTGTCGTCATTGACGAGGAAGAGATAGAAGACCGCATGATCGCCGCGCGTGACATGGTCAACAGGATCGCAGATGAATATGACGATCTCGCGGCCCAGGACCGCGAAGAGAACGGCGGTTCGCAAGGCGACTGGCCAAGCGACTTCTAAGCCTTTATTTCAGCTGATTTGAGCTTTCTTTTCGGGCATCCGGCAAATACCGGAGGCCGGGTTTGTCATGTGATTTTTTCGATGGCGGCGGAAAGCTTGATCACACTATGCTTTGACCTTCAAAGTAAGTATTTTCAGGCATTTCGGGGCGAAAACCGCAGTTTTCCCTTAGTTTTGCTACGAATTTGACTCATTGTTGTCACATACGGTAAATATTCAAGCGGTAGTATATGTATGAATATCCCTAAATGGCACATCATGCGGGGACTTAAGTGATTTGGAATTAAACAGAAAGGTGATATTGAAATGAAAAGATTCGAGTTAGACAGAACCAAGATTGTTTCAATTGCTCTTGCTTCAATATTAACGTTTATGCTCGTAACAGGCTGCGCCAAGAAAAAGGCAGTCGTAACAAGTCTTGCCACAGTCGCGACCACGACTGAGATAACAACAGAGTCAACGACCGAGTCCGAGACAGAGACTGAGACTGAGACTGAAACCGAGACCGAGACCTCCGAGACAACAACGGAGACGACGACCGAAGCAACCACGACCGAGGCCACGACCACGGAAGAAGAGACCACGACCACCAAGAAAAAGACCACGACCAAAAAGAAGAAGGCCACGACCGCTCCCGGCAAGATCAAGACAACAGCCATGAGACTTAAGGTCTATGCCAAGGGCAAGATGAACGTAAGATCCGGTCCGGGCACCAACTACAAGATCGTCAAGACCCTCGAAAAGGGTGACGCCATCGACGTAAGAGGCAAGACCAACAACGGCTGGTACAAGACCATCAACGGCAACTACGTCCTCGCCTCCCTCACGACAAAGACACAGCCCAAGAACACAAACACCAATAAGTTTGAGTAAAGTAAAAAGCCAGAGAAAAAGGCGCCTCGCACGGGGCGCCTTTTTTATTGACCAAACCCACGCCTATGAAGAATAAATACCAAAAATGTGTCTGACAGAGTCTTTTTAATGTGCTAAAATTGCTTGTCATATGCGGAGACGAAGGATTTTCGCTTCCGCAAGTCCAAGACGAAGAAGGTGGGCGTTATGTCAGACACAAAGACATACAGGGTATTCGTGCTCAATCCCGGCAGCACGTCAACGAAGCTCGAGTATTTCGAGAACGAGAAGAGCATCAAAAAGGACAACATTTTCCACGACTCAACTATTCTACGCAATTTCGATACCATTAACGCCCAGCTATACTACCGCATGGAATACGTCCGCAAGTGGCTTAAAGACAACGACATCGACCTCACCGGCATTGACGCGATCGTCGGCAGAGGCGGCGCGTGCTATCCCGTCTCGAGCGGCACATACGAAGTTGACGAGAGACTCTTAAACGACGTCCGCGCTGCAAAAGGCGGCGTTTACCACTCCTCCATGCTCGGCATCCAGATGGCGAAAGAACTCCACGACGAGTTCGGCGGCCGTCTTCTCATGGTCGACCCGATCGTCGTTGACGAACTTCAGGACGTGGCAAGGATCACAGGCGTAAAGGGCCTTTACAGGACTTCCGCAACACACGCCCTCAACCTCAAGGCTACCGCCCGCGAGCATGCCAAGAGGACCGGCGTCAAATATAAGGACATGAACTACATCGTCTGCCACATCGACGGCGGCATCACCGTAACGGCTCACCAGAAGGGCCGCATGATAGACGCTAACGACGGCAGCGGCGGCGACGGCCCGTTCACTCCCACCCGCATGGGCACGATGGCAGTTACCGACGTCATCAAATTCCTTTTCGACAAGCCGATCGACGAAGTAAGAAAGCTCTGCCAGTCAACAGGCGGCCTTTCTTCATGGTTCGGCACATCAAATTCTGACACCATCCACGAGTTAGTTGAGCAGGGCGACCCCAAGGCAACACTCATCTGGAACGCCCTGATCTACCAGATCACAAAGCTCATCGGCTCCATGGCATGCGTGCTTCACGGCAAGGTTGACGCGATCATCCTCACCGGCGGACTGATGCGTTTCGACGACGTTCTTGAAGGCATCAGGGAAGCATGCGAATGGATCGCGCCCGTCTCCTCCTATCCCGGAGAACTCGAGCACGAGGCAATGAGAGACGGCGCACTCCGCGTTCTGCGCGGCGAGGAAGAAGCAAAGACATATCCCGGAAAGCCTGTTTTCTCGGGATTTGATTTCGATTGATAAAGGAGGCACTTATGGGTTTCATCGACACGATCAAGGCAAAAGCAAAGGCAGATCTCAAGACGATCGTCCTCCCCGAATCAGAGGATGACAGAACCCTCAAAGCTGCCGAAACAGTAGTAAAAGAAGGCTTCGCGCTCCCCATCATCTTAGGCGCAGAGTCCGATGTAAAAGCCTCCGCCGAGCGCCTCGGCGTCTCGCTCGAAGGCGTTAAGATCCTTGATAACACGAAGTCTTCTGACATCGACAGATATGCAGCGCTTCTCGCTGAGATCCGCGCGAAAAAGGGAATGACCTTCGACCAGGCAAAAGAGATCCTTCTTTCTGACCGCCTGACCTTCGGCATCCTCATGGTCAAGGCCGGCGATGCCGACGGACTCGTATCAGGCGCATGCCACACATCTGCTGACATGCTCCGCCCAGCCCTCCAGATCATCAAGACGGCACCCGGAAGAAAGGTCGCTTCGATAGCGTTTATTTTCGAGCTGCCCACCACCGAGTTCGGCGAAAACGGCATCCTCCTCTGCGCAGACTGCGCCCTGATGCAGGACCCCAACCCCGAAGAACTCGCTGAGATCGGCGCCGAATCCGCCGCATCCTTCGAGGCGCTCGTCGCTCCCGAGGCCCGCGTCGCTTTCCTCTGCCACTCCACCAAGGGCTCCGCAAAACACCCCTTCGTCGACAAGGTAACTTCAGCAGTCGCCATCGCAAAGGAAAAGTATCCTGACGTCCTGCTCGACGGCGAACTCCAGCTCGACGCGGCGATCATCCCCGAAGTAGGTGCTTCCAAGGCTCCCGGCTCACCCGTCGCAGGCAAGGCCAACGTTCTCATCTTCCCTAACCTCGAGGCTGGCAACATCGGCTACAAGCTGATCCAGCGAATCGGCAAAGCCAACGCTTACAGCTTCCTCCAGGGCCTCGCAGCACCCGTCAACGACCTGTCCAGAGGATGCAGCGTTGAGGAGATCGTAGGTGTCATTGCCGTCACTGCAGTTCAGGCACAGCAGATCAGGAAGGCGTAAAGCTCAGGCTTCAGACTCGGTTTTTATCAGACTACCGACAAAATCCTCGAAAAGACAGATTTTGTCGGTAGTTGTTGTAAATCGTTGCAGAACGGTCGGAATCGCAGGGACGTTCGATCAAAGGATCACTTAAGGAATTTCTTCTTATACAATACGCACTTGGACCAGCTGGGGACGTTGTCGTAGATCCACTTGGCGTTAGCGGTGGCGAGGCGGATGCAGCCGTGGGAGCAGCGTTTGCCGAGGCGGCCGTCCAAAACTTTCTTGCCGTTGTGTCCCTTGTAGGTGATGCTGTGGATCCAGAGTTCGCGGTGGATCCTGGTGCCCCAGTAGACCTGCGATCCGTAGGAATAGAAGCCTTTGGTCTTGATGCCGAGGTCGTAGATGCCGTTCCAGTAGGTCGTGTAGACGCCGGGCGAGCATATGAAGAACTTGATCAGCTGCCAGTGGTGTTTCTTGCCCTTGAAAACTCCGAGGAAGCAGTACTGGCTGTCGACTAAGACCATGTACTTGGTCTTGCTGCTGTACTTCTGGGCTTTTTTGATCATGTAGGCTTTGATCTTGGCGGCGTCTTTGTAGTAAGAATTCGTCTTGCTGACGACGCCGTTGATGTTGGGCATCTTGATGGTGTCAGCCTGGTTGCGTTCGACGAGGACGATCTGGATCGCTTCGATGCAGCGGTCGTAGTCTTCGTTGCCGGTGATCCAGCCGTCGCAGCACCAGCCGAGCCAGCCGTTCGTGTCGAGGCAGACCCTGTAGAAGACTCTGTATCTGACGAGAAGGCGGTCGGTCAGGTAGAGCCTGATCTTCTGCATCGGCTTCTTGGCTTTTGCATTGCCGGCGACCTCGAAATTGCCAGCCTGGCCGGTCCAGCCGAGGCCGTCGATATAGGTGTCGCAGCAGATGCGGCCTTCGATGTCCGACTTGATGCCGACCTCGAGAGCCTCGATGCTCAGGCCTTTGCCGGGCTTGCCGCAGACCATGCCCTGCTGCGTGTATTCCTTGTCCCAGCCCTTTCCGTGCATGAACGCGCGGTATGTGAGCTCAGCGCCTTCGGGCACTTCGTATGCAACGGTCTTGGGTTTTGTGTTCTTGGGTTTCTTGGTGGGGGTCTTCTTGGAAGTCTTTTTCGCGCCCTCGAAAAGATCGTCAGTCAGGGCATCTTCTTCGACCGGGGCCGCGTCCAGGGCTTCTTCTGCCAGGGCGTCTTCGTAAGCTCCGGAGACGGCCGAAGCGTCAGACGTCAGCGGCGCGATCTCCATGAGCATCGTTGCCGTCAGAAGTGCCGTCAGAAAAATGCAGCTTATGCGCTTGAAACTGACCAAAACCGTTCTCCTCCGTTTTTATTCTGTGATATCTTATCATACAATTCCTACAGATATGACATACACCTGCACAGATTGAAGTATACTTGTAAAAGATTATTGGACCCAAGGAGTGATCACCATGAAAAAGTCATCCGCAACGATAGTCATGTCCATGCTCCTCGTGTCGGCGTTAGCGCTGGAAGGCTGCGCCGGAACGGGATACAAAGGCCGGCAAGTCGGCAAGGACGCGGAGGTTAAGGCCGCGACGCTTGCTGACAACGCGCCGAAGATCGACGATTCGAACAACCCCGTCGCACAGGGCAAGAAGATCATTGACATCAATTTCGATGACGGCGGCACGGCGGGATTCGGTTCGTTCAAGGAAGGCGGCGAGTTCTACCTTGCCAACAAGGACGGCATGCTCGACGTTAAGGTCGTGAACGTAGGTTACCTGGATTACTCCAACCAGGCATTCTGGGACGGGTTCCCCCTCGTTGAAGGATGCGAATACACTTACAGTTTCGACATCAAGTCGGACATCGAGCGCAAGGTCGAGTACCGTCTGCAGATCAACGGCGGCGACTACCACGCTTACAAGGGCGAATACATCAAGGTCGGCCCCGAGGTCACGAACTTCTCGGTCGATTTCGTTATGAAAGACAAATCGGACGCTTCTCCGAGATTAGTTTTCAATATGGGATTTATGGACGATATGGATAAAGCAAACAAGCCTTCAGAACACCACATTTACATCGATAACATCTGCCTTCAGGTCAAGGACAACGCCAACGCGAAAACTCCCGAGATCGAGGCTCTCCCCTCCTACCTCAATGTCGCCGTCAACCAGATGGGCTACAGGCTCAATGACGAGAAGACCGTCTTTGTTAAGACGCAGAACAACAAGGAGGATTTCTTCGTAGTCAACGCAGAGACCGGCAAGATCGTATGGCAGGGCAAGCTCTCTGAGACTGCTGACGACCCGGCTTCAAAGAGCAAGGTCGCAAGGGGCGATTTCTCCGGGGTCAACCAGGCAGGAACCTACTACATCTACACCGCCGCGGGTGCTTCCTACACCTTCAGGATCGGCGATGACGTTTACAAGGATCTCTACAAGGACGTCGTTCTGATGCTCTACAGGCAGCGCTGCGGCGTCGCGACCGACAAGGCGATCGCTGGCGAGGACTTCGCGCACGAGGCCTGCCACACGGGCGAAGCAAAGATCTTCGGCACCGATCAGAAGAAAGACGTATCAGGCGGCTGGCATGACGCGGGCGACTACGGAAGATATGTCGTCTCAGGCGCGAAAACGATAGCGGACCTTTTCGCTGCGTACGAAGACTACGGCGTAAAGGCTGACGACTTAGGCCTCCCCGAGAGCGGCAACGGTGTTCCGGACCTCCTCGACGAAGCCCGTTTCGAGCTCGAGTGGATGCTCAAGATGCAGGATGAAAAGACCGGCGGCGTCTATCACAAAGTCACCGGCATGAAGTTCCCTGACATGGCAACGATTCCCGAAAAGGAAAAAGAAGAAATGGTAATAGCGCCCGTCTCCACCACCGCAACAGGCGACTTCGCGGCAGTAATGGCAAGGGCGGCGATCATCTACAAGGACATTGACGCAGCCTTCGCCGCAAAGGCATACGCGGCAGCGGCAAATGCCTGGAAATACATCGCCGACAACAACGACACGACGGGCTTCAAGAACCCCGAGGGCATGGACACCGGCGAATACCCCGACGCAAACACTCTGGACGAAAGATTCTGGGCTGCAGCAGAGCTCTACCTCGCGGCAAACGCTGAGGCTGGCGGTGCAAAGAAAGCAGACGCAGACGCTTACTCTGCCTTCATCAAGAAGACCGTCTCCGACTCCGCCCTCAAGCTCGGCCTCGGCTGGACCGACATGGCAATGTACGCCGTCTACGACCTTGCGAAGTCATCAACTGAGTTCGCCGCAGACGCCAAGAAGCTCCTCCTCGCAGAGGCTGACAAGCTGATCTCTGACGCCGCAGGCGACAGGTATTTCCAGAGTCTCGGAACAAACTACTACTGGGGCAGCAACATGGGCATCGCTTCCAACGGCGAGCTCCTCTACATGGCTTCCCACGTCGCTGACGAGAAGGCTGCCGTAAATTACAAGTCGGCCGCTTCCAAGCAGCTCAACTACCTCCTCGGCGCTAACGCGATGGGCTATTCCTTCGTCACCGGCTACGGTGAGTTCTGTCCCAAGAACGTCCACCACAGGCCCTCCGTCGCAGCCGGCAAAGCAATGCCCGGCATGCTCGTAGGCGGCGCGGACAACGCTCTCGAGGACGATTACGCAAAGAAGATGTGCAAGGACGAAGCGCCCTCGATGTGCTACGTCGACAACGACGCAAGCTACTCCACCAACGAGGTCACCGTCTACTGGAACTCCCCGTTGATCTACATCCTCGCAGCCGAGGGATCCTGAGTTGAGTGATATAATGAAGCCTATGAAGATCTGGGTAGTAAACGACGACGGCATAGATTCTGAAGGCATCAAAGTGCTGACACGCCATGCCATGAAATTCGGCGAGGTCACGGTCATCGCGCCCGTCGAGCAGTGCTCGGGCATGTCCCAGCGCCTGACGATCGGCCTTTTCGAGAAGGGCAAGGTCAAAAGAAAGATCAAGAAAGTCCGCTTCCCGATCAAGGGCGTTGACGCCTACGCAGTCGACGGCACCCCCACCGACTGCATGATAATCGCCTCCGAGTACATCCCGGAGAAGCCCGACATTGTTTTCTCGGGCATCAACCACGGCGAAAACGCGGGCATCGACATCCTCTACTCCGGCACGATCGGCGCCGCCATGGAGGCTCTGGTCCAGCGCATCCCCGCCATCGCTTTCTCCCTCAAGTGGGAGGCCACGGACTATGAGCTTGTCGACCGGGAGATCGACGGCATAATCACCGCCCTCCTCGAGAAAAAGCTCCCCCGCAACCAGATCTGGAACGTCAACTTCCCCGTCCACAAGCCCTCCGAGTTCAAGGGCATCCTCTGGGACCGCGTCCCCAGCCAGCGCCGCTACGGCAACTGCCCGCAGGACCCCGCCGACGTTGAGAACTCCGACCGCGTCGCCCTCGACGAAGGCTACATCTCGATCGGCAAAGTCACGAACATGGCCCTGGTGCCGTGATCCCTCCCCCTATTGATCCTCGATTCAGGGCCGGCCCGCTTTGGACCGGCTCTTTTTGTCGGCTTACTTACTAAAACCCCGTTTTTTGCAGTTTAGTAAGTGCGTTTTTGCAAAAAACACCCCAAAAACGGCCCGGTTTACTTACGAAAAGGTGATTTAGAGCCGTTTTAGTAAGTAAAGAGAGTCCTCCAGCGCCACATAAACGCTCAAATTTACTTACTAAAACCGGGTTTTGAGGCACTTTCGTAAGTAAAGCCTGCTTAAAAAGCTTTGGCAGGTCAGCCGTGCTTCAGGCTAACCCGGCCCGCCGCACAAAAAAACCGCCCGAAGGCGGTTTTTGTAAGTAATCGTGATTAAGGATAAAAGATCATCCCTGATGCTGGGCCTCGGGCAGCTTCTGCACGGCCCTGACCTTCTTGGTCATGGGGTTTTCGATGTCGAAAAGCTCCATCGGGTTGCGCTTGTCCTGCCAGGTGTAGACGCCTGTGGTGATCTTGCCGTTCTCGCCGGAGATGCGGACCCAGCCGATGCCGTGGAGGTTGGCGCCTGCGTTGATGCGCGGGATCTTTTTGCCGGAGGCGTCTTCGGCCTCTTCAATTGCGTAATCGTGGGTGTAGCCGTCGAGATAGACGTCGCAGCCCTGAATGCGGGAGAGGAGCGTCTGATAGTTCCATGGGGCGCAGGACTCGTCGTTGCCAAGGTGGCCCATGACCACAACGTAATCAGCGCCGGCACCCTTGGCTTTATTGATGGCGTCCTGGACCGCGTCGGCCATTGCCATGCCGGTACCGTCTTCCTGCATGAAGCTGTAGACGAAATCGCCCGCTTCGTTTTTGAAGTATTCGGGAGGTATGAAGGCAAGGGTCTTCGGGGTGGTGACGCCGACGAAGGCGATCTGCTTGCCGAGGACTTCCCTGATGATGTAGGGCTTCATGACGGGCTGGCCGTCCTTGAGGAAGTTGCTGCAGATGTACTCGTATTTGGCGTGTTCGCGGAGTTCGAGGAAACGGTCGACGCCGTAGTGGAACTCATGCTCGCCGGGGACTGCGACTTCGTAGCCCATTTCGTTCATGAACTTGATGATGTATTCACCCTTGGTGTTCTTGCCGAGGGGCGCGCCCTGAATTGCATCGCCGCTGTCGACCAGGAGGACCGTGTCGCCCTTGAGCTCCATTTGGTACCTGACTTCGTAGATGCCGCCGTAAGTGAAGCCTCTGTCAAAACCGCTGTGGGAGTCGCTCGTCAGCAAAATGACGATGTCGCCGTTGGCCGCGACATCCGGCTTTTCGTGAGTCGGATTTTTGTCGGGAGTCTGGTTCTGCTGGACCGATGTGACAACTGCTGACTCCGAGGTCTCAGTGACCGTGGGAGCTATGTCTTTCGAGCATCCACCGGCTATCAGGGTGCAGGCCAGAAGTAGTGATGTGATAAATCTTTTCTTAATGGTTAGCCACCGCTTTCCTTTTTTTCAAGCCTATTATACATAAGAATCCGTCGATTTAATAAAATTTTAAGGTGTTTTCCGCTTTCGATTTAAAGATTTGTTGTTTACTATTGAATCGCAAGGGGGACCTAAGGTATGTACAACATTCTGATCTGCGACGATGAGCAGGATATCATCAACGCACTTAAGATCTATCTTTCCAATCCGGAATACAACTTTTATGAGGCAACAAACGGGCGCACGGCACTCGAGACCGTGGAACAAAATGAGATCCACCTGATCCTGATGGACATCATGATGCCCGGCATGGACGGAATCTCCGCAATGGTGAAGATCCGCGACATCTCAAACGTCCCGGTCATCCTCCTCACCGCGAAAAGCGAAGACGCCGACAAGATCATGGGCCTCAACTCCGGAGCTGACGATTACATCACCAAACCCTTTAACCCGAATGAGGTTGTAGCCCGCGTACGTTCACAGCTCAGGCGCTACACCCAGCTGGGCTCCAGCGCACCGGTCAGCCAAGTGATCACGATCGGCGGGCTCGAGCTCAACGACATCGAAAAGCAGGTCACCCTCGACGGCGAAGTCCTGAGCCTCAGGCCCAAGGAATACGACATCTTGAAGCTTCTCATGGGGGAGCCCGGCAAAGTTTTCTCGACCAGGGACATCTACAGGCTCGTTTGGAAGGATTCCCCCGCCGGAAGCAGCGAAAACACGGTCGCCGTGCACATCCGCCATCTTCGCGAGAAGATCGAGATCAACCCCAACGAACCCCGTTATCTCAAGGTGATCTGGGGCCAGGGCTACAAAATTGAAAAGGAAAAAGAAAATGGAAGAAAATAACAAACTCATCTCTGCGATACCCGCGGAAGACATCGGACCTTCTGACAGCATTGAGACTGCCGGAACCGCTGAGACTGTAAAGAACGTTGAGACTTCCGGAACTGTTGAGACTTTCAGGAACAATAAGACTTCCGGAACCGTTGAGACAAAAGGCACTCCTGAAACCACCGGGACACATTCCAAAAGAAAGCTCCCGCTGACCCACAGCCTCCCGGCCAAGGTCGCAGCGTTCATCCTGACGGTGATCAGCGCATTCGTTTTCTTAGGATCAGCCGCACTCGGATTTTTGGCTTTCCAGTCCAATTTCTACACGACTTCCAAGGAAGATATCAGGAAAAACAACTTCATGGGCGAAGTTGAAAGAGACGCGGTCAATGTTGTAAACCACCTCTACAATGACGCCGTCTACGGAAAAGACAATGCGAAGGCGATCGTCGAGAATAAGAACATCGCCTACATAAAAATCGATTTTTCAGAGGACATCGCCAACAAGACATGGTCTTACGATTCTGGCAAAGAAGCCGGCCCTGATACTTTCAGCATCAGCCTCTACAATTTCGAAGGCGGCTTCATCCCCCGCAGTTCGGAAGGTGCTGCCGGCGCAAAAGGCAATGCGAAGGTCAACATGGCCCTCACGAAAGACTTCACGTACGGTGACAGATACGCGCTCATAAACTTCTACCTGAATACCGTTTATTCCATGCGCTACGCAACCTACGCGGTCGCGCTGGTCTCAGTAATACTCTGCATCTCATGCTTCATCTTCCTGATGTGCGCATCGGGCAGGCACCAGACCTCCGCCGTCCCCGAGGCAAGCTTCGGCACGAAGATCCCGTTCGACCTCATGACCGCGGGCGCAGTGCTGGCTTACGGCCTTTTCGCGACACTGATCATGCAGTTTAGGGGCCGCGAGCTGATCGAATTCGTCCTCGCCATGTTCCTCATGGCCGGCCTTCTCTGCATCGGCCTCGGCCTTTGCATGAGCCTCGCGACAAGGATCAAGCTCGGTTCTTGGTGGAAAAACACCATTATCTACAGGGTCCTTCACTTCATCTGGAAGTGCATCAAAGGCATCCCGCTCGTCTGGAAAACAATGGTCATCTCCTGTGGCATCTTCTTATTAGACCTGCTCTTCGTAGGCCTGGCTGACGACCCCGAAAAGCTCATCTACATCTTCGTCCGCTTCTTCCTCATCCTCCCCGCGATCCTCTATGTCGCCGTCATGTTGAGAAAACTCCTTAACGGCAGCAAGGATCTCGCCGAAGGTCACCTCGAAAACCAGGTCGAAACTTCCGGCATGGTCCTCGATTTCAAACAGGCCGCCAACAACCTCAACAGCATCGGCAAGGGCATGTCCCTCGCAGTCGAGGAGCGCACCAAGAGCGACCGCATGAAGACCGAGCTCATCACGAACGTTTCGCACGACATCAAGACGCCTCTGACGTCCATCATCAATTACTCCGACCTCATCATGAAAGAGCCCGCCGGCAGCGAAAAGATCCCGGAATACGCAGACGTCCTTCACCGCCAGAGCGAGAAATTAAAGCGCCTCATCGACGACCTCGTGGAGACATCCAAGGCAACGACCGGCAACCTCGAAGTCATACTCGCTCCCTGCTCCGTCAACGAGATGCTGAACCAGGCCGAAGGCGAGTACGAACAGAGGATGAAAGACGCAGGACTGACACTTGTATCCGACGTCCCGGAGAAGGCCGTGTCCATAATGGCGGACGGCAGAAGGCTTTGGAGGGTTTTCGATAACCTGTTGAACAATGCGTGCAAGTACGCGCTATCCGGAACGCGCGTTTACATGTCGCTTGAAGAGCGCGGCAAAGAAGCCGTCATCACCTTCAAGAACACCTCGCGCGAAGCCCTGAACATCTCTGCAGATGAGCTCATGGAAAGGTTCGTCAGAGGCGACAAGTCAAGGAACAGCGGCACCGAAGGCAACGGCCTTGGCCTCGCGATCGCAAGGAGTCTCACCGAGCTCCAGAACGGCAAGTTAGAGCTCTTCATCGACGGCGATCTTTTCAAGGCAGAATTGAGGTTTCCGCTCATCTGACTGCTGAATCAAAAGTTTTAATGATATAATGACAACGGTCTTCTATAGGCCGTTGTTTTATTCACAGCGGAAGCATTCACTAACAAGGAGTATTTATGTCAAAGAATTTCAGAATCAAGTGCCCTTCATGCGGCCACGTCTCTGACGTACCCGGCAACACCACTTGCGCAAAGTGCAACAACCCTCTCATTCTCCCTGAGGACGGCGTCATCCAGATGTACCGTATGGGCAACCCCCTCGGTATGGCAGTTGGCTTCGGCATCTACCTCAACGAGATCCCCATGGGCCACCTCGCAAATTCCGAATCCATCAGAGTTCCCGTATCTTACGGTCACTACAAGGTCCACATGACCCACGGCATGAGCCGCAAAGGCGTTGACGCCGAATTTGACGTCACACCCGCCGACAGGTTCATCTACCTCAAGGCTCACATCAAGCCGGGCTTCTGGGCCAACACGGTTGTTGTTGAAAGAGTTCCCGGCGAGACGATGCCCCCGCTCTAAAGAGAGGATTCAAGCCAAAGATCAGAGAGCTGCTGCGGCAGCTCTTTTTTTTGTTTCATTTTGGGAAAACGAACAGCTTGAATGCCGGGTGTCGCTTAATCGACAGATTGACCTCAGATCATCTATGTTATTTGGTTTGGCGTGATGCAATACTGAAGTTATCTGAAAAAACAACTGACTGCTGACGGCTTTTCGCTGAAACAGGCAGTCCAGGAGGGGAAAATGAAAAAGGAACTCATAAAGACCACATCATTAATGCTTGCTCTCGGAATGAGCATTGCATGCTTTGCTTCGTGCGCCAAGGCAGACGGCAACGCCATGCCGGCTTCTTCGGCTGCTCCATCTGAAACCTCTTCAGCTGACAGCAGGACTGAAACAAAGGTTAGCTATACCATTGAGAACATCCGCCGGTTCATGGTCGGCGTTGACGATCCCGTTGAACTCCCTGACGGCTCAAAGAAAGTCATCGTAAACTTTGACAACGCGGCAACCACTCCGGCTCTCAAACCCGTAATGGAAGAGGTTGATACAAAATTAAAGACATACGGTTCGATCGGAAGAGGTTTTTCCGCAAAGTCGAACATTTCCACGGAAATATATGAGAATACAAGAGACAAGGTCTTAAGCTTCGTAAACTGCTCGTACCCTGATTACACTTGCGTATATGTAAACAGCACGACTGACGGCCTCAACAAGCTCGCTTCCGCACTCATTACGAGCAAGAAAGACATCGTCCTCGCAACCCGCATGGAACATCACTCGAACGATCTTTCCTGGCGCGACCGCTGCAAGGTCATCTACGCCGATGTTGATGATCAGGGACGCATCAAGTATGACGAGATCGAAAATCTGCTCAAGAAGAACAAGGTCAAGTACGTAACCGTCACTGCCGCTTCCAACGTAACCGGCTATGTCACGGACGTTCACCGCATCGCAAGGATGGCTCACAAGTACGGAGCAAAGATAATCGTTGACGGCGCTCAGATCGTAGCCCACAGGTCTTTCTCGATGATCGGAAACTCGCCCGACGAAAACATCGATTTCTTCGTTTTCTCCGCTCACAAGATGTATTCACCTTACGGCGGCGGCGCGATAGTCGGCCTTACTGATGAGCTTGGCAAGCACATGCCGAAATTCTACGGCGGCGGAACAGTCGACATCGTTACCGATAATACGGTAACTTACAAGGACGCACCTCATCTTTATGAGGCAGGTTCCCCGAATTACCCCGGCGTTGTAGGCCTCGGAAAGTCGATCGACGTTCTCAACGAAGTCGGTTTCGAAAACATCTCCGCTCACGAGCAGAAACTCATGAAGAAGATGATCGACGGTCTCAAGCAGCGCAAAAACGTCGTCATTTACGGCGATACCGATGACATCAGCGACAGAGTCGGCGTCATTTCATTCAACTTCACCGATATCAATTCAGCTCTCCTTGCAACCAAACTTGCAAACGCCGGAGCAGGCACACGCAGAGGCGCTTTCTGCGCACATCCTTACGTATGGAGGCTCATGGGCGTTTCCAATGAGCAGGCCAGGATATATGAGGGCTGCGACAGTGCCAAGACCCCCGGCATGATCCGCGTAAGCTTCGGCATCTACAACACCGAGGAGGAAGTTGATGAATTCCTGAGACTTCTTGATCAGACCTTGGAGAACTACAGAAACACCAACCATGAAGGAACCGACGAAGAAGATTTCGATCCTGCGTTCTGAAGCTTTATGTCATCAACAGAATAAAAGCGGTTGCCCTCAAAAACTTCCGGCGACCCTTATCTCAGTGCCCTCGGGGATCTCCTCAAGGTAAAGCTGGAAATGTTCCTTTCCGTTCTCACGGAACGGATAAGCCTCATACCAATGGCCTCCTACGCAGACATATATCTCCGTGTTGTCGCTGTATGTACCATCTTTGAGCGTGCCGGTGATCGTTGTATACCCGTTTGCGGAAGATATCTTGACCGATGCATCCGTAAATTCCTTCACTCCCACGGGATTGCCTTTTATTTCGGTTGCAGGCAGCTTGGGCGGATTTTCGGCCAGCTGGGGAAGGAATCTCTCTGCCTTTTCGATGATGAGCACATTCGCTTTGATCGACTTGATGTCCCTGACCTGCACCGTCAGAGATCTTGAGAATAAAGCGTTCGTGTAACTTTCAGCCATGAACGGCAGGAGTGAACTTCCGAACGAATCCCGGTACATCATTAGGTTGTTCCCGAGAGCGCCGAGCGTCTTGATCTTGTTGTCGAAATTGCTCTCAACTTTTCCTTCGTAATCGAAACCGAATCCGCCATCGTAGTAGATCTCCTCTTCAGGAGGAACAGCAGCAGGGTACATCATGGCCGCCAAGTCGCCCTTGAAGTCCTTTTTGACCTTATAAGGCGCCTTGTTGTAGCGTTCAACGTACATCTGCCCGGTCGCCTCATGGATGGCGCGGGCAGCCAGCGCCGCGCCTTCGTTGTTCCAGTGAGAGTCGGTCTTGTGGTAGAGGACCCTGTTCTCTTTCGCAAACGTATCAAAGAGGTCAATGTAATTGATCCCCGCCTCGCGGATCCTTGCGCCCAGGAGAACGCGGTTTCCGGGCTTGTCCGACTTCTTATACCAGTAAGGCATGTTTTCGCCGTAGAGCGAATTCTTGTTTGCCGCGGTCACGAAAACAAACTTTATTCCGTTCTCTTTGCAGTACCTGTCGATGAGCTTCAGCGTCGTGACTGCATCGAACATCTCCCTTTCAGTCATGACGTCCGAACCCGTGTAGTCGCCGAGCGTGTCAGTGTAAAACATCCAGCCGTTTTTGCCGTAGATGACCGACTTCGAAGAACTCGTCCGGAACACTTTCGTCGTGATCCCGGAGTAGCACGTGACCATCTCCTGCCTCAGTGCGCAGTGCCCCTCGAAAAACTCTCCCAGCTGCTTCAGATACTGCTTGTTGATCTGCGGCGTTCCGTCCCCGTCCTCAACTTCCAAAAACGGCTTCGGCAAAGCCGCTGCTTTGCTGCTCTCAGACTTCGACGGTCCCGTTATGAGCATGCCCGCAAAAGGCACCAGAAGGAGCGCCAGGAATAAGATCATGTAGAATGTGTAACCCTTGCCGTTTTTCATGTCAGAACCTGAAGTAGATGAATGGATTGTAGGACCCGCCCGCAAGGTTCAGGATGCAGAGCACCAAAAGGACCGGTGTGACGACCCACGACAGCTTTGAAAGCGCCTTGTTGTCCTGCAGTTTGACCTTGACGGGAGTGGATAACAGTATCGCGAAAACGATCACAACGATGTTGAGCGGCGTCATGAGAGGAAGCAGCAGCTGTGAGTTTGCGGCTGCGATCTCAGGCGTGCTCATGAACCAACCGGCGAACATCTCTTTCACCCAGAAAAAGCCCTGCGCCAGCGTGTCCGCGCGGAAGAAAACGAATCCCACCATAACTGCCAGCACCGCGTAAACGTGGCCGAGCGCGGAAAGGAGCGGGTTTGGTTTGGAGTTCTTTTCGCCGGCGGGCTTCCCCTTACCAAACAGGGGCCTTACGTACTCCTCGATCATCTGCAAAAGCCCGTGATAAAGGCCCCAGAAGATGAACGTCCAGTTCGCGCCGTGCCAGATGCCCGTCGCGAGGAACACGATGAACTTGTTGACGACCGTTCTGGACTTCCCCTTGCGGTTGCCGCCGAGCGGGATGTACAGGTATTCCTTGAACCACGTTGAAAGCGAGATGTGCCAGCGCCTCCAGAACTCGCGGATCGAAGTGGAAATATACGGGTAGTTGAAGTTTTCCTTGAAATGGAAGCCGAACATGAGTCCCAAGCCGACCGCCATGTCGGAATATGCGGAGAAATCGAAATAGATCTGGAGCATGTAAGCGACTGCTCCCGTCCACGCGCTCAGCACACCGATCTGCGTCTGCGGCGCATCGAAAAGCGCGTCGGCGATGACGGCCACATAGTTTGCGATGAGAACCTTTTTCGCGAGCCCGCAGATGAAGCGTCTGATGCCCTTTGCGGTCTCCTCTGGCGTCTCCTTGCGGTTCGTTATCTCAAGCTCGATATCGTGGTACTTAACGATCGGACCCGCGACGAGCTGCGGGAAAAACGAGACGTAGAGCATGACGTTGAACGGATTTTTCTGCGCCTTGCAGTCCCCGCGGTAAACGTCGATCACGTAGCTCATCGCCTGGAACGTGAAGAATGAGATGCCGATCGGCATTACGATCCCCGTCGGCTGAATGCCAACTCCCGGAATGATGTTTACCGTCCTGATCGCGAAATCAGCGTACTTGTAAACGCCCAGAACCCCGAGGTTCTGAAGCACGGCGACGGCGAGCACGAGCTTTGAAAGCCCCGTCTTGCCCTTGTCCCTGCACTTCGCGATCAATACCGCCCAGACGTAGTTCAGGACACATGAACCGAGCATCAGGAAAACGCAGACCGGCTCGCCGTACGCGTAGAACACAATGCTGGCGATCAGCAGCAAGACATTGCGCGTGCGTACGCCCGGCAGGACCCTGTCCAAGATCAGGATCACCGGAAGAAAAACGCACAAAAATGTAAGCGAGCTGAATACCATTGATTACCTTTTATAAAAATCGTCCGTGAGTAATTGTAACACTGTTAAATTCACACTGTTACGGGTCACTTCAGCTCACTGGTTTATGAACTTGCCGAGGTCATCGACGTACATCTTGTAGATTCCGTAGATAAGCTGCTGGCGGGTGACCTTGACCTGGTAATCGTAGAGGTCTTTCAGCAGTATCGGGGTCGCGAAAGCGATCTTTGCCGCCGCAACGAGATCCATCTTGAATCTCGCGCTGCTCTTGTCGAGCCTGTCGAAATCGATCTCCTCGATCTCCTTGAGGAACGCTTCGTAAGCGGGCTTCTTTTCGAGAAGCTTGGTGTCATTGGTGATATAAGCATCGTTGCCTGCCCAGCCATAAGAAACCCCGTGAGCAGCAAAACGCTTGATCGACGACTTTCTGAGCATCTCGGAACTCTTGATGTTGCCGATGAAGAGCTTCTTCTGGCCCTTAAGACGTCCCATGAGGACCTTCTGGTAGAACCTCTCGTCCGCGACGATCACGTAAACTGATCCGTCTTTCGTGCCGACGACGTTGTCTTCGGTGTCATCCGTCCGGTCAATCAGCTGAGCCATCGCCTGGGCAAGCAGCTCATCCTTCGCTATGATGACGAGCGATGTATCGTAGCTCTCGGGCTTCTCGAGGAGGCTTTCCGCATACTGAGAGAGTTCCACGGCGTTCTGTAAAGTCTTGGCGCCTGCAAGTCCCGTGACCGTTCTTGCCAGATGGACGGGATCCGCCAGCGAAAGAACTCCGATTATCTTGGAATATGTCTCCTCAGGAACTTCAGCGAGGAGGGTCTTTCCGATCAGCGCCACCGGGAAGATTGCGCCTACTACGCCCAAAACCGTATCAACACTCTTTTTCGCGAGATCGGGACGGTTGGCAAGCATCTCTGCGGTGTCCACCATCTTCAAAACGTCGCCTGCGGTATTCCAAGCATTTGCGACCTTATCGTCAACGCCCAGTCTCTCTTTCAGCTCTTCCCTCTGCTCCTTGTCGAGCTTCGCGCTGCCGATCTGCTCCTGCATCGCGCCGACCAGTTCGTTCAGCGTGCCCTTGGGCAGTTTATCGAGTACTTCCGCGCTCATTGCGATCGTTTTGTTGTTCTGGGCCATGCTAGTCACCTCTCTAGTGTTCAAAGAGTTTGGTTGTTCTTTTTAGATAATACCAATATATCGCGCGGATAATCGCGCGAATTTGAGGAACCTCCATCACTTTTGTGTTTTATAGGTGTTCAAGATGGCTTCGTTCACGAAGTCGGCTATTCTGCGTTTCATTGCTTCCTGTGCCGGCAACCAGTCCTTTGTGCCGCAGATCAGGATCAGGTCCCTGCCCGGAAGTATGCCGTTGCGCATGTATTCGTCTATCTTGCCGTAGTTGTTTTCGATGTAAGTATCGTCGTCGGTCATGCCCATGAACTCCACAAAGAAACAGCGGTCAATGACCGGCACGGGGAACGAGTAATCCGGGTTCTTTTTTCGCGTGCCCTTCATGAGCAGCGACGGCTCATACTTGGCCTCGAGTCCCAGGTCTTTAAGCACGTTGCCAATGATCATCTCGCCCCTGGAACGCACGTTGTAGCCATAGTCATCGTAGAGCTTTGTGTTGACTTCGTGCGGGTTCGAACAGGGCATCAGCAGCTCCCATGCGCTGCAGTCAAAGTCGGAAGGATCGCGGATGAACTTGAATCCGGACGGAACGGAAAGATGCCTCCTCTTAAGCTCCGCACCGAAGACTGCCTTTGCGTTCATGTACTTGTCGTATTGGGCGAGCTTCTTTTGCATGTCGGCGTAGTTTGGCCCGGTGGTATGAGCATCGTGTCTGATCCTGCTGCTTCCGCCACCTGAATACTCGCGGATAACCGGTGTCCCTTTGTGAATTCCCGCTTTATACCTGGGCATGGTCTCCAAAGCGCCCTTTAGACGCATGTATTCGGCAATGATATAGGTGTCACAAAAAAGAGTTAAGTCCATACCCGAATGCTACGCCCATTTATTGAAGAAAAAACACCAAAAAACCGACAAAAACCGACAATGGTCATCTGCCCGTTCTCTATTACTTCTTCCATTCCTATTAAAAGAGAAGAGGGTTTGGGTAATGGATGGCAAAACAGGTTTTTATTACCCATAACGTCTTCCATTTTGGTGCGAATGGAGGAGGATTTGGGTAATGGAAGCAAGGATCAACCCATATTCCCCAAATGTTCCTCCATTTTGGCGCGAATGGAAGAAGGTTTGGGGAATGGAAGCAAGGATCAACACATATTCTCCAAATGTTCTTCCATTTTGGCGTGAATGGAGGAAGGTTTGGGTAATGGAACAGGAAAACGCATTAAAAAGGCCGGCGGGAAGCCGGCCGGAAGTGATTACTTGAGGATGAGGTCCATTATGCCCAGGGACTTTAAGAGGAGCAGGAGCAAAAGGATCGGGGCGACGAATTTGACCATGACCACGAAAAGCTTCTTGCGGCCGAACTTTTCGCCGTTCTTGGTAGCTTCCGCGATGATGAAGTCCGGCTTGGCGACCCAGCCGATGAGGATGCAGGTACCTATTGCGAGGACCGGCATTAAGATATTGTTGCTCGCGTAGTCCATGATGTCCAGGATCTGGGCTTTGGTGCCGTTGGGGAGCGGAACGTTGATGTACATGACGTTGTAGCCGAGGCATACGATGACGCCGAGGATCAGGGCGGCCACGGATTCAATGATGACGGCCTTTACGCGGGAGATGTTGAACTTGTCCATGAGGCTTGCAACGACTGCCTCGAGGATGGAGACGGAACTCGTGAGAGCCGCGAACAATACGATCGCGAAAAACAGGGTGCCGATGACGTAGCCGACCTTGCCCATGGCCAGGAAGGTTTTGGGGAGTGCCTCGAAAATGAGACCCGGGCCGGACGCGCCCATTCCCTCTTCACCCATGAAGACAAAGACCGCGGGGATCACCATGACGCCAGCGAGGAAGGCGACCAGTGTGTCGAAGATCTCGATGTGGTTGACGCCTTTTACTATGTCGTC
Organism: uncultured Clostridia bacterium; assembly: GCA_946407705.1. GTDB lineage: Bacteria > Bacillota > Clostridia > Saccharofermentanales > Saccharofermentanaceae > Saccharofermentans. The sequence goes on from CAMJPC010000002.1 coordinate 374,404, forward strand.
GGTGTCTTTGATGTAGGAACCGTAGGTTACCATGATGCCCATGGCGACGGAGACGCTGTAGAAAAGCTGGCCCATGGCGTCCATTACTATCGTTATGACATCGTTGACGGAGTGGCCTTTGAAGTTCGGGATGACGAGTATCTTGAGGCCTTCAAGACCGTTTCTGCCGTTGGCCTTTATGGTGATCGAGTAGATGGAGATGCCGATTACGAGGACCAGAAGGACGGGCATGAGGATCTTGGACATCTTTTCGATGCCGCCGTTAACGCCTAAGAAGACGACGATCATGGTGGCGCCTAAGAAAGCGACGGTGAGCGCGATGGGCTGGGGAACCGAGGTGACGAATTCACCGAAGAAGCCGTCGCGCGCGGCATTGGTGCCTTTGCCTGTGATGTAGACCAGGAAGTATTTGAGGACCCAGCCGCCGATCACGCAGTAGTAAGGCAGGATGATGAACGGGACGATCGTTGCCAGAGAGCCGAGCCACTTGAATTTGGAGTTGATGACGCCGTACGCGGTGAGGGCGCTCTGCTTGGTCTTGCGGCCTATGACGACCTCCGATACGAGGAGCGTGAAGCCGAAGGTAATGGTTAAGACAAGATAGATGATGAGGAACGTGCCGCCGCCGTCTTTGGCTGCGAGATACGGGAATCTCCAGATGTTGCCAAGGCCGACTGCGCTGCCCGCTGCGGCGAGAATGAAGCCCAGCGTGCCTGTGAAAGTGTCACGTTTCTTACTCATGGTTCGTAGTTTTCGAGAAGGGATCTGAGAACGAGATAACGCTCTTTTTTCTCAGTCTTCGCGAAATGAATCTCCCTCGTTTGTAAATACTTGTCGTCGTAAACAAGCGATGCCGCCTCGTCGCCGAACTGCTCTGAGGTCAGGTCGAACCTGGCGTCACCTATGACATTATAGCAGTGAAAGTTCCCGCCTTCTCTGGGAATTCCGTAAACTTCGCCGCCGAAAAGATCCTGCACCAGGAAAGCGGTGATGGAGCACTGCCCGTAGGTGGGATTGGAAGAAGTCCATCGGTCCTGCATGCGCGGCGCGCAGGTCTCTTTGCGCCAGAGGCCGTCGGACAGGGCGTCGTATAAGGCAAGAGGCGAAGTGAGCCAAGCGGGCGCGCCCTCGAGAGGGCGTACCGATCCGCATGTTGAAGCGCCGTAAAATTTGTAGTCTTTCATGTCATCATCTTCCTGTCGTGGCCCTTTTTCTCGAAATCGGTGCCGGATTCATCGTCGAAGACCTCGGCCTCGGGCTGGGCGGTCATGAAGTCGAAACGCTTTTTCTCGCCGTATGTCCAACCGGAATCGACCGGTACGAAATTCATGGTCGTCTCGTATGCTTCGGTAGGATAAGACGTATCGAAATACTGAAGGTAATTCAGTTCTTTGTTGAGTGAGTGGCTGTCATCTTCGGAGAGCTTTTCGATGCCCCTCTTCTCCGCTCCGATAAGTATCCTCGGCAGCATTCTCGTAAGGAAGATAACGAGCAATACTATCAAAGCGATTACCGCTAATCCCGTCACCGGGTTTTCCAGTAAGTAGTTAACTGTCTGGTAGTGGAACAGGAACGGCAGACCGAAGCAGAAGAGCAGTACCGGCAGGCCGTAAAGGAAGCCGCGGAGGGCTTCGTTTGCCGTGATAGTCTTCATCTTCGCCCGGTTCTTGGTACGGTTAAATGTCTCCCATCCCTTTGCATAAGGGAATTCTCCTGATACTTTTCCCGTCTGACCGTTTACTATGTACTGGTACCTGATGCCTTTATATTCAAGAGTCAGGAACCAGACGGGCAGCAGCGCGTACTTGATCTCCTGATTGGTGTATCTGGTCCTGCTCGCCTTGTAATCGGGTGTGAACTTGTCGTAGCCGAGATCGAGCGTATGAGATATCTCAAGAGCATACTTGTCCAGACGGCGGTAGATCTTATCGGTCATGTCGAGGGGCTGCTCGTCGTATTTCTCGGCGAAATAGCCCTGCAGATACTCGGGTCTGAAAGGAACGAGATCCGTGAAATCGAAAGGCTCTGCAGCAGACATCAGTCTGTCGGGGAGTTTCTTTTCGCCGTCGAAAGGAACGTCCTTTAACCTGAACTTGGCCTTGGCGTAGATCCTCTGGGAGTAGTTGCCTGAGTTAGTAGTACCTGAACCCGAATACTCATAAACGTGATCAGCCACCTTTCCCACTCTGGCAATGCCGTTAAGGCGTGCTTCCACCTCCGAACTGATTATCCAGGTCGGAACGTAAAGGCCGGTCATCTTCATAACGGCCTCATCGGTGATGTAGTGCTTGGGCAGGTGCGGGATATCCGCGCAGTGCTCCTTGAAGATGCTCACCGCCTTCTCTTTGCCAAATGCGAACGGGATGATGTAATCGGGCTTGAACTCGCGCGTGAGCCTTCTCGTGACGATCGCGGGCGAACCGCAGAACGCGCAGAAAGTCGCGGACGTGTTCTCATCGGTAACGATCTGTGCGCCGCAGGAATCGCAGACGATCTCCTGGCGCCTCTTGTCGTCGTCGCTCATCTCGATCTTGCCGTCGTAGTTCTTCTCAGGATTATTAAGCGCAAAAGAACCCGTGCAGTCAAACGTCTCAGGGTCAAAGACCGAGCCGCAGTTGCCGCACATCAATGCGTTGTGTTCCGTGTCGAAAAACAGATTCGAGCCGCAGTTGGAACATTTCCTGGATTCCGCCGAAAAAGTCTCAGGCCCGGTCGTATCGAATCTCACCGATTCCTTCGACTCATCCCAAATAGCCATAACCTACCCCCTGTTGATATTCCTTAAACCTTTAATAATATACCACGCGGAGGAATGCTAATTCAAAGCGGAGCTGCCCGCGGGCGGAGGCGTGACCTCTTTGTCAACGTAAGTGACGTCGCCGCCATAGGTCCTGCAGATTATCTTCACAGGCGCATTCTGATCCCTAAGGGTAAACGCCTTCTTGACGGTTCCGGTCGTTCCGGGCTTCACTTTCTCAAGATCGTAGTCAGGTCCGCCGATAAGCTCGTTGACTGATGCGTGAGACAGTTCCTTTCCGCCCTGCGTCACCTCACCGTAGATGGAACCAAGATAAGTGATGTCGTTATTCGTATCGTTCTTGAGCCCGAAAATGACTATTATCGCGGGCTTTCCTTCCGAATCAACGGTCTTTTCCACCTGCTGCACCGTAACGCTGATGTTCTTCTTCTGCTGCTTGTCTTTTACGACGTTCGTCACGATGAAGCATGCGAAAACGACCGCAAATACCCACGCGATTAGGAGCGTCACGATGTTTCTCCCGGCGGATTCTTTCTTCTTAAATGACTTGATCACATAGATCGTCGCGATGACCGCAAAAAACAGATAAGCGGCAAGCGTTGTGTAGAGAACGGCATTAACTGTCATGCCAAAGACCAGGGCCTGTCCTATGTAGTCGATACCCTTTCCGCCTTTATACTCAAACGGATAGAACTGGCACGCCAGATGGATGAGCGCGCACACAAAGGCGATCACCGCGAAGACCGTCGCGACCCTGCCGGGATTCTTGGTCTTCCACAGCTTGATGCACAGGATGAGCGCGGCGATGCAAAACGATGCCGCTCCGAGGATTATTATGCTCATACGGCTTCTCCCTTCTTCTTTGATTTGTAGTATATATTTTCAAAGAAAAAAAGAAAACCGGGCGCCCTTCCGGACGCCCGTAAACACTGGGACAAAAATATAGGGGGAATCGATCATGTTCTGAGTAAAACCGTTATCACCCCGCATTCCTTCCGGGGAACCCGGGAAAATCCTGTTCATCACGGTCTTGCTGTGACGGATCTCCGCGGTCATCCGAATCCTGACCTTCGGGATCTTCCTGACTGTCTGAAGAGGACTCTTTGTCCGGTAACGCTGCCTGCTGCCGCACGCCCAGCGTGACTTCTGTCTTCAAGGTCTCTTCGCCACGTTTTACCGTTAAAGTTACAACATCACCTGCACCGTGCTTCGCGATGAGGACTGAAAGCTCAGAGGGGATGGTGATCTTCTCACCGTCAAGCTCCATGATGATGTCGCCTTCTTCCAGCCCTGCTTCATCAGCCGGACTGCCCTTGGTCACGCCCTGCACGACCACGCCCTGAGTATCCTCACCTGCGGAACCGTCCCTGCGGCTGCCGCTGTCCGAAGACACCGTTACACCGATGTAGATCTTGTCTATATAACCCTTTTCGATGATGGAAGTAACGATTCCATACACTGAATTCATGGGGATCGCGAAGCCGATGTTGTCGATCGTAGCGGAGGAATTCCTGCCTGAAGAGGAATACTTCGCGTTCGTGATTCCGATGACCTCACCGTGTGAATTAAAGAGCGCGCCGCCGGAGTTGCCCGAGTTGATCGCGCAGTCGGTCTGAATGAGCGTCATCGCCGTATTATCGATCGTAACGTTACGGTTCAGAGCACTTACCGCACCCGATGTCAGCGAAAAAGTGAGCTCGCCCAGAGGATTTCCGATCGCCACAACGCTGTCACCGACGTTCATGTTGTCCGAATCACCGATGGTGACCGGCGTAAGGCCTTTGGCCTCGATCTTGAGTACCGCCACGTCATTGTTTTCGTCGTATCCGATGAGCTTCGCTTCGTATGAGTTGCCGTCGTAAGTCGTAACCTTGATGCTCTCAGCGTCTTCTACGACGTGATAGTTGGTTACGATATAACCGTCGGCAGTGAGGATGAATCCGGATCCGGAAGCCGCCTGCTGTGTCTGCTGGCCGAAATAATTAGTCGTGACCGAAGTGGTGATGCCTACCGTGGAATTTACGTTTGCCGCGTAAATCTCGGCTGCGGAAAGTTCCCTGGAAGTATCAACGGAGACCTTATCGATCTTTGTATCTTCGCGTTCACCGATGTTGATCGCGGATATGTTGACAGCTTCGGCCGTCTCATCAGGAATATCCTCGCCTGCAATTGCGCGTAGATGATCGCAGACAGCAAATCCGCCTGCTCCGACTGCACCTCCGACAAGAGAGCAGCAAAGCGCCAGCGCCATTACCTTTGCTGCTGAGCCTCTTGTCTTTTTTGGGGTGGTGATTTGGGTGGTGATTTTGGGAATATATTGCTGGCCTATAGTAGTAAGGGGAGTATTTCTTTGTTTGTCATACAGATTGTTTTCCATAACCGGCTTTTCCTTTCGCCATCGTTTATAAGCCCATTATGAGAAACCAACCTGAATCGAACTTGAAAGCATTTGCGGCAAAAGTCAGTGATTCGAAAATCTTTCAAAACAAAAGACCCGGGAAGACTCCCGGGCCGTTTGCGGTTATTTATCAATACTAAAGAGTATTCAGTTGAATGCAGCGATATCCTCAGCTGATTGGCTCTTCTCCTGCGAGAGATTGAGCTCTGCGAGGCGGATCTCCGCGTTGCTGAGAGAATAGTTATCCTTTGATGCGTAGATGCTTGCGAGTTCTCTCAAACCGTAATTGATCTTATTGCGCTGTCTGGTGATATAATTCTTTTCCATTTTTAGTGTCTCCTTTACATGTATGTTTAGGGGTCTGTCTGCAGATATTCATCTGCGTCGATGCACGATACACGGCTGACCTTGGTCACTCTGACCCTGCCGGGCACAACCGGATTCAGGATCACCGAATCCTCGCGGCCATCAGCCTGCCATGTGCCTTTATTGTTCATTCCGTTATCAGTTGTCATCTTCTGTCTCCTTGTCTGCTTTTTGCTTGACATACACATTATCGCCAAGCCCGAAAACACAATACATCACCAATCTCTCCCCCATCTGATGTTTAGGCAACAGATCGGGGCTGATGTGTAGCCAAAATAAAAGGCCGTTCATAAAACGGCCTTGCTTCCTGGTAAAACAATCTTAGAATATTACTTCAATTTCGTTCCGCACTTATCGCAGAAACAGTCGTCTTCAGTAAGGATCGCATCGCAGTTCGGGCAGTGAATGAGCTTCGCACCGCATGAGGGACATTCAGTGTCAGTAGTCCTGATCTTGGCGTCGCACTCGGGACAGACGGCATCAGCGCCGGTGCTTTCTTCGTCTTCCTTAACCGTATCTTCTTTAACGGCATCTGCTGCGCCCGTGATCTTATCCACTCCCTTGCCTGCGATCTTTTTCGCGCCCGCAAACGCTTTTTTGAACGGATTTCCGCCTGCGGCTGCAGCGGCAGCAGCGTCTGCTTCTGCGCCGGTGTCAACGGCAGCACCAACGTCTCCGCCAACCGCAGTATCAGGATCAGGCGTAGTCCCCGCACTCAAAGCAGGAGCAGCGCCCGGTACGTCAATGCTTGCGAAATCTCTCGATCTGCACCAGTCAACGATGTCCGAAGCGCGGTCAGCCAGGAACGGATGATCCATGTCGGCAAGGCTGTAGTACATCAGGAACTTGTTCCACTTGGATTCGTCACTGTACTGCTTGAACTCTTTTGCCTGCTTCAGGAATTCTTCCTTGTTGATCCTTCCGACAAGGTTCTTTGATCCGCACGCAAGTTCCATCATGGTCTTAACGACCGGGTCAGGTCCGCCGCAAACATATGCCGCAGCTCTGTCGGCAGAGTACTCGGAACATCTGTCCCAATAGAGCATTGCGTATTCCAGGGTGAAAGAGACAAACGGCAGATTGAGGATCGAAGAACCCACTCCCAAAATGAATTTGATCATGGTCTTATACACGACGTGATGGCATACGATGTGCCCGCATTCATGAGCCATTACAGCCTGGATGACTTCCTTCGAACAATGCGTGATCAGTCCGCTCGTAAGCACGATGAAAGGCGTCTTGTCACCTGCGGTATAAGCGTTGATCTCGGGATTGTTTTCGAGATAGAGTTCGGGAACGGGGATCTCCAGCTTCGCACAGATCGGCGGAAGCAGGTTATATATCTCCGGGAGCTGACGATCCGAGATCCTGAGCTTCGACGAAAGATTGCTGAGCTTGAAGCTCCTCTCCGCGAAAATGTCGCTGAACTTCTTGCTCACCATGGTAAACGCCGGAATGGCTTTCATCGCCTTAAGCGCTTTCGCATCATTGGGATGGATAAAGAAATCTGAATTCATAACAAGCCCTCCGCAACATCATAGAACAATTATAGATACATATTACTACAAATGGCGTCGACACCCGGAATCGAACCGGGACACCGCTAATACAGTTACTCACGGTTTAGCAAACCGCTGCCTTACCAGTTAGGCTTATGTCGACGTAAATGGCGCCGTGTGAGAGATTCGAACTCCCAGTGCCCCAGGGGCACAACAGTTTTCAAGACTGACCCTCCTCCCTGCTAAGGTAACACGGCGTGTAGGAGTAAATGATTGGCGATCACAGAGGGATTCGAACCCCCGGTATCCGGTCCGTAGTCGGACGGTCTATCCGCTAGCCTATGCGATCTTATTGCTTCCGCTGAGACTCGAACTCAGATATACGGGAATGGCCCTTACGCCGGCCGACGGCGGCGGAAGCTGGTTGGAAAGGTGAGACTTGAACTCACGACCACCGCTTTATAAGAACGGCACTCTGACCGGCTGAGTTACTTTCCAATGTTGGTGGGCAGAGAGAGGATCGAACTCCCCGAGACCTATGTCGCCGGTTTTACAGACCGGCCCGCTGCCTTCTACGGAATATCTGCCCATGTTGGTGTCTGATCAGGGACTCGAACCCTGAAGAAACTGGTTTTGAATCAGTCACGTCTGCCGGTTGCGTCAATCAGACAAATGGCACTCCCACAGCGAATCGAACGCTGATCCACGGTTTAGAAGACCGTTGCACTCTCCGTTGTGCTATGAGAGCATATGGTGTCCGAGGCGGGAGTCGAACCCGCAAAACCTGCATCCTTAGTGCAGTACCTGTGCCAATTCGGTTACACGGACAATTTGGTCTCCCGAGCGGGTTTCGAACCCGCAGTCCCCGCTTTTTAAGAGCAGTTCGTATACCAATTCCGACACCGGGAGATGTGGTGTCCCTACCCGGATTCGAACCGGGAGATGGGCGGCTCTGAACCGCCTGCGTATGCCATTTTCGCCATAGAGACAAATAACGCATAAAGCGTTTTGGTCGGAGTAGAAGGAGTCGAACCTTCGCCACGTGGTCCCAGGCCACGGATACTACCGTTATACGACACCCCGATATGGTGGATGTGGCAGGCTTCGAACCTGCGGCCTTCAGATTAAGAGTCTGCTACTCTGCCAGCTGAGTTACACATCCATGTGGTGGATCCGGAGGGACTCGAACCCTCATCTCACGGATTAAAGGTCCGGTCTGTTACCGTTACACCACGGATCCGTTTGGTGGGAAGATCTGGTGTCGGACCAGACTCTTCAGGGCTTCAACCTGACGCTTTCACCGGATTAGCTTTCTTCCCGTTTCGGGCAGCTCCGGGAAGTGCCTTTCCCGAAACCGCCGCGTAGACACGCGCAAGAAGTGCCTTTCTTACTGTGTCTTTTTGGCACCCCCGGAAGGATTCGAACCTTCAACCTACCGGTTAACAGCCGTTTGCTCTACCGATTGAGCCACAGGGGTGTATCAAGGATTAAGTTGTCAAGCTGCGTGGGCAATAAAAAAGGACCGCCCGGTTTTTCGTCGGACGATCCTGATATCAAAAACAGATTTGTCTGTGCCTAAACAAAAGCCTGATTAACATCGTAACCGCCCATTTGATCCATAGTTGCGCTTATAGCTGTTTCTGCTGCTCGAAAACGATTTCAGGTCAAAAGCGCATATGGAAACCAACGTCCTGGGGTTGAACGTTTTGAGGAGATTCAGGCTGTTTTTCAACATACAAGTTTCCATTGTCTTTTGTCCTTTCATATTTCTAAACAAAAAATAGAAGTGCTGCACGATCCATCTCAATCTTAGAGTTGGATGTCGGACAGGCACTTCCTTCATCAGCGATAAGATAACACATCGATTTTGGATGTGCAACCCCTTTTTCGAAAAAAGTTTTCCGCCAAACGCCTTGATTTGCTTTGTTTGAGAGGGTTGGCTTTTTCTTATTTATTAAGGCAATAAGTCTACGCCTTATGCCCGCCGATCTGCTGATTTCTCTCGATCGCAGTTCCGCCCTCCTGCAGGTTTTTTGCCTTAAGAACAGCATTCTTCCCGTACTTCTGTTTTATCTCCAACATAGCTTCCTGCAGTGCACGTTCTTTCTGATCCTGTGCTTTTTCATCAGCATGATTTTCCGAAGGCTTATCCATATCAAAGATACTCATCTGCTCATATACTGCTTTATCCGGAACCTCATCCTCAGGCAGTACGTTGCATGCTGTAAGATTAAGTCTCCTCGACATAAGTTCCTTATTAACTATCCTGTCAAAGAGTTCCATTACCGCTTCAGTGATCTTCTTTGTCGAAGATGTGTGTTTAGGCAGATTGATCGTTCCATGTGCATGTTTGGGAACTTCACGTCCGTAGTAATCAACAGTCACTTCACCATCGTAACTGCCGCTCTCAAGGCTCACCTGATCGTAGTTAATGGTGAGCACAAGCTGGTCAGTAACCAAGCGCTTGGAAACAAGGTCCAAAGACAACGTATCCGCCATTTCCCACACTATGAGTTTGGTATGTTCATAGCTTGTAGGATGCTGTAAGACCTGCCCTGCTCCAAGGCTGTTTGAATCAGGTTTGTATGCCTTTACATCTGCAATGGTGGTAGGTTCTATTCCCCAAGCGTGATCGATCAGAAGTTCAGCATTTTTGCCGAGCAGCTTATACAAAACACCGATGTATTCACGGTTTGTCGAGAACAAAGCAATGTCGCCCATCGTGAAGATCCCGTACTTTTCGAGTCTTGCGGCGGTGCCTCTTCCCACTCTCCAGAAATCAGTGATCGGCTTATGATCCCACAGCTGCTCCTTGTACTGCTCCTCATCGATCGATGCAATGCGGACGCCGTTCTCGTCGGCGGGAATATGCTTTGCCACGATATCCATCGCGACCTTGCAAAGATACATGTTCGGGCCTATTCCGGCAGTAGCAGTTATGCCCGTTGCCTTAAGGACATCCTGTATCAGCATCCTCGCAAACCCATGTGCATCCACGTTATAGATATCAAGATACGACGTGGCGTCAATGAACACCTCATCGATCGAGTATGCGAAAATATCCTCCGGCGCGACGTACTTTAAATAGATCCCGTAGATCTTCGCGCTCGTGCTCATGTACTTCGCCATCTGCGGCTTCGCAACAATGTAATCCACCGCCAGCGTCTTATCTGCGTTGAGTTCAGAACCGAAGTGGCTCTTTCCTTTAAGCCAACGTTCGGGGGCAGCATATCTTCTATCATTATTGACCCGCTCAACTGTCTGCACTACCTCGAAAAGTCTTGCTCTTCCGGGAATTCCGTAACTCTTAAGCGAAGGCGACACAGCAAGGCAGATCGTCTTCTCGGTACGGCTGCTGTCAGCAACGACCAGGTTTGTATTGAGCGGATCCAATCCCCTCTCAACGCACTCTACAGATGCATAGAATGATTTCAGGTCGATTGCCAGATACGTTCTATCCATCTGAATTCTCCGTAACTTCTGCATACCTTAATCCTCCCTTTCGCGTAAATATTTGTGCGTTCCTTTCAGGCACAGAAGTGTGACTCCGAGGAGGCTAAGGTCAAGTACACCCAGATTAAGAGCCCCGTCGTAGCGAAGCGAATGGGTAAGAAGGAGCCGGGCTTCCCCTCCAACTGGGATGAGATATGTTACGGCATCATGAAGGATATCCTCTACGCCAAGTTCTCCAACCCGGAGCTCCGTGCAAAGTTAACAGCAACAGGCCACGCCACTCTGATCGAGGGCAACCATTGGCATGATAACCGCTGGGGCCACTGCACGTGTGAGAAGTGTGCAACCAAGGAAGGGCAGAATTGGCTCGGAAAGATACTGATGGAGATCAGGGATACCAAAGGGACTTAAGCCAGTCCCTCCGGATACTCCTCATGCGCGTCAGCAAAGAAGGAATCTTCCTGCTGCGCGCCCTCATCCTCCGACAAAGGCGGATCCATGACGGGTTCATCGTCAGGCTCGGGAACTTTATCGTAAGACATGACGGGCTCTTCAGGGGTATTGCCTGTGTATTCGTAGAACAGCGTCTTGCTGGGAATCCACCAGACCTGGTCTTTGCCGACCGGGCCGTGACGGTTTTTCGCGAGGTAGATAAAGGCAGGGCTGGCCTCCGAGCCGCTGTCCTGTTTCGTATCAGGCCGAGCGTTCTCCTCGTAAGCTGCGGGTCCGTCCTTCTTATGGTAGTAATCGGGCCTGTCAACAAACATGACTGTATCGGCATCCTGCTCGATGGCACCCGAATCTCGAAGATCTGAGATCTGCGGCGTGTGGTCATTTCGCTTGGCCGAATCTCTGGACAGCTGTGAGAGCGCGATTATCGGTATCCTGAGTTCTTTCGCAAGAAGCTTGAGATTTCGGGAAATCTTCGCGACCTCGTCGTTACGGGATCTGTTGCCCATGCTCTTCATTTCAATGAGCTGGATATAGTCCACGAAAATAAGCTTTGGGCGCACGCCCGACGAGATCAGCTGCTGGATCTTTGCTTTCATGGTCATCGGGTCTATATCGGCAGTGTCGCCAAAGTAGATCGGGTAATCCCTCAGCTTCACCATCGCCTGGTCCAGCTGCTTCCAGTCGCTGTCGGTAATCTGACGCGAGTTTATGATCGAGCTCACTGACTTCGTCATGGCCGAGGACATTATTCTCTTGCCGATCTCTTCCATGGTCATCTCCAGCGAAAATATGACAACAGGGTTCTGGTTCGCTGCAACATTAACCGCCATGTTGACGGCCAGCGCGGTCTTTCCCATACCGGGACGTGCAGCAAGAATATGAAGCGTTCCCGGACCGAGACCGCCCATCATGAGATCGAGCCTGGGGAAGCCGAGCTTGATCTTTGCTCCTGAATTAGCTTCACGGATTTCATCAGTAATGCTGGAAAGCGTCAGTTTAAGAACCTCGGACAAAACGACAAGGTCTTTGGCCTCGCCGAAACTGTTCAGCTTGGACAGCTCGCCGATTGCGTATTTCACCACTTCGGATGAACGGTATTTTCCTCCGAGCGTCTCCTTCCGCACATTATCGAGAATCTTGAGGATCTTTCGTTTCTCGTTCCTCTCCCTGATGGCGTTAATGTAGCTGTGAATTGCCGAATTAGCTGCGACCAGGTCACCCACGTGGTAAACGTATCTCTGGCCGCCGGCCTTTTCGACCAGGCCTCTGCGTTCCAGTTCAGAGATAACGGTGAACCTGTCTATCTCAGTCTCATCGAAATACATGTCGAGAATGACGCTGTAGATGGTGCTGTTGCGGCTGTCGGTAAAATCCTCGTCAGTGATCTTGCTCTGGACCACTTCCATCATCGCGTTGTTCTTGCGCATGCAAAGCGAAAGAATGGCCATCTCGACATCTATGTCGCAAACAGGCTCGATTACCCCGTCAATGAGATTTTCCATAGTCGTACCTCCCCACACCTTAAGATTCCCCGTGTGGTCATTATAGAAAACACGATGGTGCAATTTGCGGACAACTATTTGATTATCAGGACAACTTAGAAAGACCCTCTCAAAGAACCTCTCTGGTCTCGTCCAAAATCTCTGCTTCGGTATTGGACTCAACAAAAGACGAGATGGAATCCATCAGGCTGTCGGCCATCGCGTTGTGCGGAACTATGGCAGCCACGCCGATCACTATAATCTGATGCGTGTCCTGCTCGTCGATCTCTGCGCTGGACACGTGAAATCTGTTCTGTAACAGTGTTACAAGGCTTTTCACGATCATGCGCTTCTCTTTAAGGCTGTGTACCCAGGGGGCATAGAGCCTGAATGTCATTGTAGCTATTTTCATAATCTGATTATCTGCTGATTACAGCTTATATCTCTTCATAAACTCCATGTAATCTTCAAAGGAGTCCACACTGTAAACAGTATCATCCGGATCCTTGGAAACATCAATGGGTTCGTTCGGATCATCTGATACTTTGATTATTTCCTCATCATGACCAAAAATCTTCCTTGTATAGCTATTCATGCCTCCACCCTCCGATCAAGTCTTCAAACAGCTCTAAACTCATGGACTTGCTTGTCTGATCATTCTATAGTTTGTGTTCTCCGAGGAACCGCTAAAGCCGTGTAAATTAAGTATTCTCATTTTCACAACCAGCCTCCTCTTCTTTTACTCTCCAGCTCTCCAAATAGTACTGGAGTTCAGGAGACCATCTGTTTGCGTAATTCCAATCAAGCGTTGAAGGAGGATTCATTATCTGCTTGTATGCTTCATACATAAGTCTTCCGATGACCTTTGGTGAAACATCACCACACTCGCCGCAAAAGGCCGGGATCACGATGCTTTCGATATTGTTTTCAAGCGCGGTAATGAGACTCGTTCTGGTGCACTGATAAACGATCATGGGATCCTTTACAGAAATCGGGACTCTCATTGTTGGCGTGTGGATCAGTTTTATGCCATTCTTACCGGTATCAATAATGAAGCTAGTCCCGACAGGCTGCTCTCCTTTAAAGTTCCTGATAATATAATTCTGAACCCTCTCCTGGAGATCCCATCCAAAATACTCTGATATTGCGAGATCAAATCCACCGTCCATCAAACCGTATGAATTAGCCGGTGAGGCAATGCAATCAACCTTGTTTTGAGACAGATACTGCTTCAGGCCATCGCAAACAACACTCACATCAGGCTCGTTGCTGAAATATGCACTCCAGCAATCCGCCATTACAGCTCGTTGGTCAAGAAGGATTACCTTCATACTCTCTCCTTCTGTAAGCTTTCAAGATAATCTCCCGTTCCCTTTTCATCGTAAACATCTCATATTCGTAGATTGCTTTCCAGGCCTCATTGAGCTTTTTCTGGCTCTCTGCAGTCTCGCCGTGACAAATACGAGCAGGATCATCGCCGAAAGAGAACCTGGACCACTCATTTATGGGCATGTAGAGTTCATAATCACCCCTGTGTTCTTTGATATACTCTAAATACTTTTCACGGTTTTCCTGCCTGTAGCCTGTAGCGGAAGCGATTTCCAGCACACGTGAAATGACCCTGTAGATTTTCTCCTGAGTAAACTTGTTGTCAGCCACGCGGAAGCCCAGCACTTCCGAGAATTCAACAGCATCAAAGGTACGGTTCTTGCAATTATCAGGATCAGTCAGCAGATCCTCCAGGAAAAGGAGCCTTACCTGCCATCTGTCACTGAAGTTCATTTCATATTTTCCAAACGCATAAATTATGCAAGTCTTTAGGTTAGGGCTCTCTTTGACATCAACATTCTTAAGAAACTTAAAAAAGTCGTACAGTTCTTTTCTTTTCGCCTGCGCATACTCGAAAACTGTCAATTCCCTGACAGTCTCATCATAATCGATATGCTCGTCATAGTAATCAGTCGGATTGTTATAAAAATACAGATCGAAAAGCTTTTCGCTATACTGCTCGAAATAGGTGTCGACCAGCTTCGTTGTATTCAGTTCAAAAAGATAATCTTTAACCGTCTTCATATTTAGTCGTCCCAGAAACTTTCAAGCGTTCCCTTGTAGAAAAGGAGCTGCTTTGACTCTTCTTCAGTAATGAAGCCCATTCTTTCACAAACCTTCAGACAGAGAAGCTTGGTATCCATATCGGTGTCCCTGTCTGCCAGGATCAGAGCAAGCTTTGCGATCTTGACGATAACCGGATCGTCTACATAACTTCCGTCAGGCTTCTTTGCCGTGTGATGCATTAAAGTGATCTTTGCGGGTTCCATGGTACACCTCCTTGCTTCTCATATCATTGCGATTTTCTTTTCACCCTTATGATAAAACCAGTGATGTACGGTAATTGTCCCATCCAGAAACTCATATCTCAATCAAAACACCCAACTGGAACAAAGACACCAGCGCGGATCTGATCCCGAGTTCTTTGGGATTCCTGTCGCATGTAATGACAATCTGTTTGCCGTTGTCTATAAGAGTCTGAAACGTGTTGTAAAACTCCGTCTGCACACCTTCTTTTCCAAACAGATACTGGGCATCGTCAAAGAGCAAGACATCCGCCGTCCGGTAATGGTCATGGAAACGGTTATATTCACCGGACTTGATGCAATCGATGAATTCATTGGTGAATGTCTCAGACGTTACGTAAATCACCTTCTTCACGGGATCCTTCTCCAAAATGAAATTCCCTAAGGCCTTCAGAAGATGTGTTTTACCGTGACCGCTTTTCCCATATATGAAATACGGATTTCGCTTTTTGTCTCCGGGATTTTGCGCAACCTGGATCGCAGTCCATAACGCAAAGCGGTTGCTATCGTTTTCGATGAAGTTTCTAAATGAGAATAACCTTTCATCATCCATACCAGCTTCCACCCCTCGTCATCATTCACACAAAGTTTACCTGCGCGCATGTACCAATTTCACACCATGAAAATAAATATCATATACAATGAAAGTATCTTTAAGAAAGCGGGGACTTAGTCATGCCGAACAGCAAAAAGAAGATGATCCCGTCTATGATCCTGGAAATTCTCAAGAGACGCACTGACGAGAACCACACTCTGGATCAGAAAGATATCCTTGACGAACTGAATAAGTCCTTTGACCCGCCCTTGGACCGCAAAACGGTACGCCGCAATATCGAATATCTTTTGGAGATCGGCTGTCCTATCGTTTACACGGAAAAGCCCCGCAGTAACGGCAACGACGTTTGGACAGATTTTTATCTGGCCAGGGATTTCACTGAACCGGAACTTCGCCTCTTAATCGACGGTCTTTTGTTTTCGAACCACGTTCCTTACAAACGTTGCCAGGATCTCATTGAGAAACTGGAAGGTCTTGCTAGCGAGCATTTCAAATCCCATGTCAAACACATCAAGACACTTCCGGATCCCGAAGTATATAACAAGCAGCTGTTCTACACGATCCAGGTATTGGATGAAGCCATTTCGCAAGAGCGCCAGGTCTCATTCCATTACGTCAATTATGGTACCGACAAGAAGAACCATCCAAAGCTCGATGAGAACGGTAAGCCCAAGGTTTACATTATCAATCCATATCAGATGGTCGCGAAAGAGGGCAAGTATTACCTTATCTGCAACAATGACGATTACAGTATTCTTTCCAATTACCGTGTAGACCGCATCGCTGACATCCGCATTCTTGAAGACAAAAAGCGCAAGCCGTTCTCTAAACTCAAAGATGCCAACGGTGACCGCTTCAATCTCTCCGAATACATGAAGACGCACATAAAGATGTACGCTTCCGGCGACTGCCACGTCAGGTTTAAGATCACTCCGGCGATGGTCACGGACATAATCGACATCTTCGGTAAAGACGTCAGATTCGAAGAAGAGACAGACACTTACGTGATCGTCTCAGCGCAGGTCACCGAAAACGCCATGATCCAGTTCGCGAAATCCTACTCACCGGATGTTGTGATCCTGGAGCCTCAGCGTTTGGTAGATGCTATGAAGGACTGGACTAAGAAGGTTAAGAAAGCATATGGGGGTTAAATAAATGTCTTATGTAAAACCAGAATTATTTGAAGACTTTTACAGTCAGTTCTATTACGAGAATGAGATTCCCAGAACTATAAAAACTAAATACGGCATTCCTCTAAATTTAAAAACTGCTAAACAAAAAGGTAAACCTACAGACGAAGACAAAATCATTGCCAAATTGGGAAAAGGAATATATGATTCGAGTTCCATTGCCTGGAAACTCGGAACAGAACTTAATGACAATGGAGACATTAACTATCGCTATTTTCACTTTAAGGCAGATGATACAAAAAAGTTTTGTAAGCTAGTCCAAAAATGCTATGACTCTTCATCACTTAAAACATATAATTCTAACTTTGATAGAAAAGACTTATATAAATGTATTCGAGACTTATATTCTGAAATCCTGAAAATAAATATCGATACTGGTCTGCCCGGAGAAAAATTCGGCGCTGTACAGATCATCAATTCCATTTATTTTCTTTCTGCCGGCAAAGTTCCCATTTACGACGAACATGCTCACAAAGGAATACTAGCATTGGATTATAAGGTTTCCCCGCTTGATATTTATTTAGGATACAATAACAGCAAGACAGATATAGATACTGTAATTTGCTTGTACAAAGAATACTTGATGCTCTTAGAAACTGTATTTTCAGATAAGATATTTTCAACAGAAAACCAGTTCATAGATCGCAAATTGGATCAGGCTCTTTGGGTATACGGTCATTGCTCAAGGAATTGGTACGACATTCAGAAATAGCACTTGTTATCGGGGTTTCATGTCCGCTTATTGTCCCATCCCCTCCGCTATCATGTAGATGAAAAAATAGATAGAAAGTGAGGATGCATTATGTGTGAGAATGTGATCAATGAGTTTACGGGAGAGAACCGTTTTCTCTCCAACTTCTATCAGTGTGATTTCGTATATAAGGGGCTTACATATCACACCGCTGAGGCTGCTTTCCAGGCCCAGAAGTGCTCCTCCGAAGAGGATAAGATCAAGTACACCGAGGTGAAAAATCCGGTTGCTGCCAAGCGCATGGGAAGAAAAGAACCTAACCTCCCTGAGAACTGGAACGAGATCAGTTATGCCATCATGAAGAATATCCTCAAGGCTAAGTTCTCCGTTCCTGAAATGAAGGAAAAGCTGCTCGCCACTGGTAATGCGACTCTCGTTGAGGGTAATAAGCACCATGATAATATCTGGGGCAGGTGCGTCTGTGAGAAATGTATTGCCAAGAACGTTTTGGGACTTAACCGTTTGGGAAATATTCTTATGGAGGTCAGGGATTCTTATGACAAATGAGGAAAAGTGGGAACTGATGTGGGATGTTTTTCGCTATGAAGAGGACGTCAACATTGATGACTTGAAGCACCTTATCTTTGATACATATGAGTATCTGGAATACATCCTTCAGGAAGGAAAAGAATTCCCAAGATATACGCTGCCGATGTATAAGAACATCGTACAGATCTGCACCATATCAGGTGAGAGGTATTTGACGAACGTCCGTCCATCTGTTTCCGAGACTGTCGCAGATTTCCTCGCGGGTTTGTGCCGTGTTTACGAGAGTGGTTTTGACACCGGCTATTATGAGCGTTCGCTGCCTCTCGGATTAAGGCTGCACACTCCTGCCGGTTGTCAGGAACCGGAAGCCGACATGGCCACCTATGAGACCTTCCTGAAATCTTTTGACGAACAGACCGATCTTCTCAGAACATTCTATGGGTATGATGAGATAGATGAAGCGGATGACTGATCAATCTATGATCTGCCATCTTTCATACTTGCAGACACCATTATTCTCTACTAGTTTCTTATAACAGCGGCAGTTGCGCCTGACCAGGTGCATCACGTACCAATGCGGCGCAAACAGTCCAAATTCACGGCACATTGTCTGATAAACGAGCCAGTTTGGCACATAGTACGGATTATCCCAGACCTCTCTGTCGCTTCTTCCCGACATGCGAAGAATGGCAGCTGCTGCGCCAGGGCTTCGTGAACCGCCTTTCGAACAGCAGACAAATAGATCTGTTACTTCTTCAGGAAGCTGCCTGAGGAATCTTATAATATATCGGGCATGCGCCCTGTTTATGACCATGGGATCATCACGAACTTCTATGTCTTGACGAATGATCTACCATCCAATGGTTCCTCTCGAAAAACGCTGCCCTTCCGGGCTTCGTGCTTACATAAACGACTTTGTCAGCGGCTTTCAAAACCACCCTGTATCTGTTTATCCAGTCCTGTTCTTCCCATCTGCCTTCCATGCCGTTCCAGGCACAGGCACTGATAAGCCTGACAGGCTTGCCTTCCTTCTTAAGTTTCAGAACGATCTCAGCTGCCCAGAGATCAACTCCTCTCTGCATGCCTGAAATAAAATCTGTATAGCCGTCATCAACAGCTTTTCTTATCTGTTCTTCAAGCCAGGTAAGAACTCTGTTTTCTCTCATCTCAAGTCTTTCGGGCCTGTGTCCCGTAAAGGAACACGCATGTTTAATATCAATTTCCATAGATATCCTCCTTACGCGCAGAATCCGATCCTTGTCTTTTCAGCCTTCTTGACCGGCATCTCGATGTCAGCAGCGACTATCGTTCTTAATTCCTCGCTGCCGATGGTGCTGTAATCCATCTCAACAAGCCTTGAAGCCTGCGCCATCTTTGCCTTTTCGATCACGTTGCGTGCATACCTTCCGTTACCGAAATCGCTTTCCTTCAAGGCAATCCCAAACACATCGTGAAGCTTTTCGCGCGCGCCGTCAGTCAGGATCAGGCCTCTCTTCTTTGCGATCAGATCGGCGATGCTGCAGAGTTCGTCTTCGTTATAGTCATCGAAAGCCACGTGGTACGCGATCCTTGATCTGAGACCCGGATTCTTCTGAAGGAACTCCTCCATCTTGTCCGGATAACCTGCGAAAATAACGATCACGTCATCGCGGTGGTTCTCCATCTCCTGGACGATCGTATTGATGGCCTCATCGCCGAACGAACCGTTCCTGTCATCTACCAGTGAATACGCTTCATCGATAAAGAGAACGCTGCCTTCAGCCTCCTTGAACTTCTTCTTGATCGTGGGCGCCGTCCAGCCGACAAACCTGCCGACAAGATCTGCCCTGCCGCACTCAATAAGCTTGCCCTGAGTCAGAACATCGTTGTCCTTCATGATCTGTGCGAAAAGCCTTGCCACGCTTGTCTTCGCTGTCCCCGGATTTCCGGTGAAGACCATATGCATCGAAGTCCTTTCAAACTCAACTCCCTTTCCCGCAAAGATCTTCTGAGCCTTGTTGTAATTCAAAGCCTGTTTGATGACCTTCTTGGCACTATCCAAACCGATCATCTCCATCAGCTCATCGTAAGCACTTCCGGTCGGTCCATCCTTAACGACCTTAGTCTTTACAGACTCAATGCCCTTATACTGTGGGAAGATGACCGTCTTGAGCTTGTTCGAATACCACAAGTCGTACATGTCGTTCAGTTCGGAAGACAGATAATGCTTCCCGTCCTCGATCTTTTCATAAAGCTTCCTGTCGGCCTTGACCTTCTTCTCCTTTGCAAGGAGCTTAAGGTAATCCCTGGCATCGGAAGAATCCGCCGTCTTCTCGCAGATCTCGACCAGATTCGTGTGACCGAGCTCTTCGTAGATGATCTTCTTTGTGGTCTCGTTGGTCTTGGGCATCCAAAAGATCGTAAGAACGTCGTTGGCATACTTCTTGACCATGGCACACATCTTTTCGAGATTCGCGTATCCCTGAGGCGCATAATTGCTCTCACGGTCGTTTTCGTAATTGACGACAATTACAACCGTGCCGCCCTTTGCGCTGACAAAGATCGGCTCGAAATCGCTTTCCAACACATTATGTGCGGACCTGAATCCGATCGTGGTAAAACGCCTGCTCTTAACTCTGTTATTTGCATAAAGGTTTCCGACCAGGACCTTTGCGACTTCTTCACTCTCAGTCTTGACTCCGGTCTGGACCAGATAGTGGACAGGATGTCCGTCCACATGCCTCTTCTTACTGCCCGCAACGATCCTTTCAATCTCTTCTTCAAGCGACTCCCTGACCATAAAGCAGGTCGTGCTGTTCAATACAGCCTCCGCAGTCTTGTCATCAAGGACCGTCTCTCCATACCTGAAGCTTGTTGAACCGTAAGAACGACCGTCCAAACCCTCGATCTCAAAGTTATCTCTGATCTCTTCATCGGAGTTAATGAAATCAAAGTGTTCCGCATCCTTGAGCATATTATTCATCAATCTGAACGTTGTCTCAGAACAATCAATATCCCTGATCTCAATGCCCAGCTTGCGGATGAAAGCCTTCAGGTAAGATTCGATCTTTCTGTTGTCAGTGCTGATGAGACCCATGGTAATGGTCTTGCGTGACACATTCGCAATGAACGGGAATACTTTTCTGTCATACTTCTCGAAAAGCTCATCACTCGCCAGAAAGCTCTTTTTCTTTTCATCGCGGCCCTGAAACCTGTCATTAAGCTTCTCGGCAATATCATCATTTACTATCGTTCCGGTAATCTTGTAGTAGAACATAAAGCACCTCCTATGATCGGCATTCTCAATTCTTATGCCTTGATTATAGGAGGCGTCATGTTCGTAAATTGTCTCATCACAGCAGCGTCCAGGGGATGTCGTAATCCTTTTTGTATGTGCATCCCCTGTCCGCAAAGGATTCCTCGTCGATCTTCTGTTTTCTCCACTTCTTTGCGGCAGTCCTCTTAAGATACTTAGCATCCTTGCTGATACGGGTAACCATGAAAACCTCCCCGCCGACCTTTTCATAACGAGGTACAGGAAACTTGGTGCCACTTGGCGATCTAACCCAGGTACAACTGACACGCCACTTCTGACGCGTGACAGCATAACCCCAGTAGTAATATTCTCCCTTTTCGTAACTTCTGGCTCTCGAGTGCTTTTTATGCGCAGTCTCGTACCGCCTCTGACGGTGCAGAGCCTTCTGCTTTGAATCAAGAAAGTAATTAACCTTAGACATTTTTACGCCGCCTTATTACCGCCGGATACAAACTTCTCCCTGATCGGAGCGATGTCCTTATATGAAAGCGTCTTCTTCTCGATCAGCTTTTCGATGACCGCCTCAAGGAACTCACGGTTTCTGCCGAGCAGCTGCTTGGTCTTGATATAGTAGCGTGACAGCTCGGTTCCGACCGCATCGTCAAGGTGATCGTAAACGCGCTTGGAAGTTTCCCTTCCGTGGCACCATGTGTGGAAATCATAAGCAGCGACGTTATCAAGGAGCTTCCTTATGTTATCGTTGGCATGGTGAAGGTCAGATCTTGAGCCCATGTCGATCTCATTGAGGATGATCTCGGTAGCCGCCTTGCCTGCGAGCGCGATCATGGTGTCAGCTTCGATGTTTTCGAAGTCATCATGAAAATGGGAAGCCTTGTTTGTCTTTACCAAACCACTCATGCCATGGTTCCTGGCCGAAATGGAGATGAACGCGACCTGGCCAGGGAAAAGGAGCTCCGAAAGGACCGCATGGCCTGCTTCATGAACCGCAAGCCTTCTGTCGCTTTCAGGATCGCGCCCGGCATAGTCATTTCCGTCGAAGATCTTATTGATCACTGCCTTCTTGATATCTTCCTGGCTGATAAACTTCTTATTCTCATAACCGGCAGAGATGCCTGCCTCATTGATCACCAGCTCAAGATCAGCACATGAGCGGCCTTCCATGAATCTGGCGATCTCCTCGACGTCAACATCCTTGCCGACTTTCTTATCCTTGAGATAGAAAGAGATGATCCTCTTTGCATCTTCGATCTCAGGAAAATGCATGAAGAAACACTTGTCAAAACGTCCGGCTCTCACCAGCGATTCAGGCAGCTTGTCAAAATCGTTGCAGGTCGCAAGCGTAATAACTTCCAAGTCCTTAACATCATCAATGCATGCCTGTACAGCCACGTACTCTTCCGCATCCGGATGATAATCGTCTTCGTTCGCAAACTTATCGAGATCATCCAAAAGCACGATGGAAGGTGCTTCTGCCGCAGCCTTCTCAAAGGTCTCGCGGATGTAATCCACAAAGGCTCCGTCAGGCTTGTCTTTCCTGATGACGAAAGTCTTAAGGCCCGTTTCCTTAATGAAACACTTAGCCATAAGTGTCTTTCCGATTCCCGGGTCTCCGCTCAGGAGAACGCCGTTCGGAACAGATACACCAAGCTTTCTGTACTTCTCAGGATACTTAACGATGTCGATGATCCTGTAAAGCTCCTGCTTAATTAATTCGTAACCGATTACTCTGTCTAATTCTCTCATTACACAACCTTCCTAAACTTTTCTCCCTCATACTTGCGTATGGGGTTGCCGCGCTCGATCTCAGTGTGCTTTTTCCACGCGCCGTTAGCGGCTGTTGCTTCGTTTTCTTTCTGCTTGGCAGCCAGAATGCCTGCAAGTCTTTTCATTGCTTTCTGCTTGTTCTGCACCTGGCTTCTTTCTTCCGTACATGTAATAACGATTCCCGTCGGCTTATGGCAGATGCGCACGCCTGTCTCAACCTTATTGACGTGCTGTCCGCCCTTGCCTCCGCAGTGCATCGTGGTCACTTCGCAGTCCTCAGGATCAAGCCCTCCGAACGTCTCAGCTTCTTCAATTACACTGACGTCCATGTACCAGTTCTTGCGCTGGTGACCCGGTCTTATCGCGCTTTTCCACACCCATAAGACCGTGCCCTCAAGCATAGATACGTCTTCATCGAACTCCATGACGCAGGACTTGTATCCGTTGCCGGAATAGTCCTCATTTACAGAGACTATCCTGGAGCCCTTGTACTCCTTGAGAAGCGCTTTGCTGAGCTTCTCAACACCGACAGAGCACTCAACAGGGCCCTGTCCTGAACTTATCTGTAACAGCATCTTTACCTCTCTTTTCCCGCCTTGAAGTTAAACACGGGCTTCAATACTTCTTTTACATCCACGGTATCGCTGACAACTGACATAATCTCATCAATGCCTCTGTAAGCTATGGGTGCCTCGTCCAGAGTCTCCGCACTGATCGAAGTGCTGTATACGTCTTTCATGTCTTTCCTAAAAGAAGATACCGTGTAGTTGTTCTGTACTTCTGTTCTCTTGATCTTGCGGCCTGATCCGTGCGGAGCTGAATAGTTCCAGTCCGGATTGCCTTTGCCTGTGCCGATGATCACGCCGTCACGCATGTTGACGGGTATGATCACCATCTCACCTTCACAAGCGGAAGCTGCGCCTTTGCGAAGGATTTTCGTGCCGTCCGGAAAAACTCCGATGTAGTTATGAATTGATTCATAACGTTCGGTTTCCTTCCACTTCATGCCCTTGAGGATCTCGTTAAGAATGATCTCTCTGTTGAGCGACGCGTAAGCTGTGGCGATAGCTGCGTCGTGGAGATAATCATCCATGAGAGTGCCTTCAACGTAAGCCATCTCATAAGGAACGTTCTTGCCCATGTTAACGAGCCTTCTGCGGGCAGCTTCGGTGTAGTAATCAGCAACGTCTAAACCGAGATGCCTGCTTCCGGTATGAATTATGATGTAGTATCCGTCAGCGCCCTTATCGACTTCGATGAAGTGATTGCCTCCGCCAAGTGTTCCAAGGCTTTTCAGTGCCTTGTCACCGTTAACCGCACGGATGCATCTGAGGTCGGAGATCACTTCAAAACCCGCCTTGTTATGCGGCGCTTTCCTGATGTTAAAACCTGACGGAACGTTCTCCTTTATCACTCTGTCGAGCTTCGGAAATTCCATCCTTCCTTCAACCTTGGCCATGAGCATTCCGCAGCCGATATCAACGCCCATGAGCTGAGGGATGACCTTGTCGGTAACGGTCATGGTAAGTCCGATGGGACCCACCTTGCCCGGATGGCAGTCCGGCATCAGGCATACTTTTGAATTTAAAGATACCTGGTTATCAAGTATCATCTTGATCTGCGTTACGGCATAGTCTTCGATACTCGTAGCAAAGACATCAGCCGACGCAAACCGGCCTGTAATTTTGTCCATAAAAAACTCACCTTTCGTAATGAAAGGGCATTTATGGGATCTCTTTATTGGGAATTAGAATGAACCAACAGAAAGAAGATCCCATGTACCCTTAGTATTTAATGATTTTGCAATTGTAGATTCGTGTCTTTGCAGATTCATAGCAAAGGACCTCCTTTCAATGTATTGATAGCGGTGATTATAAGTGACAACTTTTCAAAATGCAATACCCGAATTTCAAATACATAAATCAGTTCAGATCAGGAAGAGTCCGAATATTGTCATATCATCTATGAAATAATATAAAAGGGTGTTATCTACATGACATAGGCGGTTACCTCCATTCTCTTTTGAGGAAAGGGGGGGTACCGATGAGTGACTATGAAATTCTTATCGTGGTTTTTACCGTGATGGCAATTATCGTTAGTATACTTATTGCGTATATAAAAAAATGACCGCCCCGGCTGAAGTGAACCCCTGAAGTTAGACAAACTTCGGGGGTTTTTATATGAAATACAGT
>CAMJPC010000003.1 GCA_946407705.1 uncultured Clostridia bacterium
TCCTGATACCGTTACGTCTGTATTGGTCGTTGACTTCGTTACAACTCCGTCCTTGACCGTGAATGTCGTTGTCGTGATCGTCTTATATCCGGTAGGTGCTGCCTCTTCTTCCAGCGTGTATGTGCCGTTGGGAAGCTCGATCGCAAACTGCGTGCTTGCGGTATCCCAGGTGATAGACTTCTTGTCCGTTCCAACCTGGACATTGGTTCCGCCAGTATGGCTCATTGTGCTGAAGTCGATGCCTGCGTCTGTAGAGCTAAGCTTCATGGACGCGCCTGTAAGCTCGTTGCTTCCTCCGCCCATTACCTTCTTACTGAACTTAACTTCAGTAGGCGTATGATCCGTATAGTTATTGACAGAAACCGAGACATCAAAATCTGTTCCTGTCGGAAGCGTTACCGCACTCTGCTTGTTAGGATCTGTTACTGTAATCTTCCAATGATCGTCAACGGTAACCGTAAGCGGCTGGATACCGGTAAAGCCATCCGGAACGCTTGTTTCCGTCAGTGTATATGTTCCTATATGGAGATTCTTCCATACATATCCAGAATCGTGCTCTTCACTGAATCCATCAGTTCCGGTAAGTTTGAACTTTGCATTTCCGGTATGCGCAGCAGAATTGGTAGTATTAGTATAGTAGTATTTTTTAGATACAGTTAAGCTATTAAATGTATCTACATCGTTTGCAAATCCTGCGAAACCTGCCTGATGGATCTGTTTACCATCATTTTCAAAACCCTTGGCAACGACACTACCATCATGTGTAGATTCAATATAGACGTTTGAACCCGGTGCAAGTATCGTACCAAGTTGTCCCGATGCGGCTCCAAGGAATCTAACATTTTCTATGTCCTTATCGAAGTTAATCATAATATGTTTTGCTGCACTGAGCGTTTCCGACGTTTTTTCCGGAGAACCGACAGAATTGTAACAAAGCATATTTGCATCACTGCGGTTTATTATGACTGTTCCTTTTCCGTTAGCTGCTGTATCGATAACATTGATGATAACCGAAGCTTCCGAATTCGCGGGAGAAACGAAATTAAAAGCGCTTGAATTCAACTGATCTTCCGTAAGATCAATATAGTTCACACCTTTGTGCAGATAGAAAGTCAGTTTGCCGTTTATTAACTGACCGTCTGAGAATCTAAGATCATCTTTGCTGTAAAACTTCTCGGACCATCCGCCGATTTTTTCCAAAACCTTAGCAAAATTAATGGTATTTGAAGCCTGAGTAATCGAAGCACCGTTGGTAATATCACCTACTTCTTGTCCTTTTACGAGGATTTCTCCTGTACTCTTAGAAACAATGAACTCAGCTTTTCCGTTGCCGGCTTCTGCTGGGGTAAGAGGAATTTCATTACCATTAATCGTAATCTTATAGTGATTGTCATCGATCTTCTCAGGTCTTATATAAAGAAGATCAGTTCCTAAATAGAATGGCGCTTTTCCCAGACTATTCTGCTTAAATAGCTCTTTTGAAACAAGATTAGGTTTAGTACTGATCTTGTTAAAGTAAAAGTAGAATTGTCCCTGTGCATTTTCATATATGAGGTTTGACAGCGACAGATCCATGACATCATTACAATTTCTGATAAGAGTGTCAGCTGCAACCGTTCCTTCCATATGGTTTGAGTGTGTGTAATTCTCAACAAAAACACAGAATCCATTTGCACTATGGAATAGCTGTGCAGCACTGTGATCAAGAGTAAAATCGTCCAACGAGTTGATCCTGAATCTCTTGCCGTTATCGTCTTTACCAGTAGAAGCTTTCATCTGGCATGTGGTTGCAAGACCGTCAAGATCGTTAGCTACAACCTTGCCGGCGAGGATCGAAGCAGCCTCAGAAGTGGAACTTGCAACGATATAGTAATCAACGGCTGAACCGTAGTTGGACTTGGGAAGCTTAACGCCCTTGTCGTCCATGGCGCCTGCAGTGAGAACTCCTTTGATGCCTGCGGGAATGTACTTAGAAGCATCAGTACCGTTGTTACCTGCTGAAGCTACAACCTTGATGCCCTTGGAGACTGCCTCTTTTACAAGAGACTTGAAAGCATCGTACTGGCCGAGATCCCTGAGGGAGATAGCCATGAGGATAACGTCGCACTTTGCATCGATGGCATACTGGAGAGCTGCGTAAACGTCAGCGACCTTACCGTCACCGTTATCGTCGATAGCCTTGATGGAAATGATGTAAGCGTCATCACTCTGTGCAAGAACGTTAGAAGCCATTGCTGTTCCGTGGCCGTTCTTGTCTGCACCGTTGTCACCTACTACGGAGATCTTCTCGTTAGCGAGAGATGAACCCGTGTCGATGATGGCGACCTTTGTCTTAGCGTTGGGATTTACCTTAACGTCGTTTGCGATGAACTTGCCGCCGCAGAGCTCGACGCTGCCGTCGATACTGTAGCTGATGTCATTGCGGTCAAGGTAATTGACAGCATTGCTGTAGTTTTCGATGCCGTCGAAAACGAGAACATATGAACCGTCATAGAAGACACCGCTGGCGCCTTTAAGAGAGGAAAGATCCTTGTTGGTGTCAATGATAAGTCTGTATTTTGCAGGGAGGGAAGCTACGAGCTTGAGGAACTGCTCAGCATCGGAAGCGGTCGTGATATTGCTTTCGGGAGCGGTTTCAGATGTTTCAGAAGATTCTGAAGACTCGGAAGTCTCCGACGTCTCTTCAGAAGGAGCGGTCGTTTCCTCAGAAGATTCGGAAGATTCGGAAGTCTCAGCCGGTTCAGAAGGCTCCGCAGCATCGGTTGTCTCGGAAGTCTCTGATGTCTCGGTATTCTTGGAAGTCTCAGAAGGAGCCTGTTCCTTGGTCTCTTCTGAAGTCTCAGCCGTGGTCTCAGAAGGAGCAGCAGTCTCGGGAGCTTCAGTTTCAGAAGTAGCGGCTGTCTCAGTCGCCTTTGTTTCTTCTGTCTCCTTGGCAGGCTTTGTCTCTGCCGGAGTCTCCTTGGTTTCTGAAGCCTTGGTTTCTGAAGCCTTGGTCTCAGTTGCCTTTGTCTCGGTTGCTTTTGTTTCAGCAGCCTTGGTCTCGGCAGCCTTTGCTTCAGTCGCTTTGGTTTCAGCAGCCTTGGGCTCCGTTACCTTTGCCTCGGTAGCCTTTGTTTCAACTGCCTTGGTTTCTTCAGTTTTAGGCTCCGCAGCCTTGGTCTCTTTCGCTTTGGTACTCTTCTTTTCCGATGCCGCCTTAGTTTCCTTAGGTGCCTCTGTCTCTTTGGACTCAGGCGCCTTAGTCTCTACAGCTACATCTGAATTACCTTCAGAAGCCGTAGCGTGTACGCTGTACAGCATTGAAGGTGACAACAGTGCCACTACAAGTACTGCCACAACAAAAGCCGAAAACCGCTTAACTCCCGCTCTACCCATAGTTTCCCCCTTGAAACTCATATAGTTATATAAATTATTAATATACTACGGGTTTTTCAAACTTCAACTTTTTTTAAGCATTTTTATTGGTTTTTGATGCTTTTATCACGAATTTGACCTGCTAGTAACCAAAATGAAACAGCCCCGTTCCTGAGAACGGGGCTGTGAGCGTCGGGATCATTACCGTCAATTTCCGAACAGATAGTACAGAATGATGAAGGCCAGGATGACAAGCGCGATGGTAAGGATAACCTTCGGCACGGATATCGGAGACTTGCCTGCTATCTTACCTGTCTGGCCGTTTACGACGAAATTGAAGACCTGGCCGTTAAACTTGTAATTAGCGATCCAGATGGGCGCCAGGACGTACTTGAAAGTAACTTTCGCAAAGTCCGTGTTAAAGTCTACCTTCTCGACAGTATCAGCGAACTGCTTCTTCCTCTCATACTGACCGATCTCAGTCTTCAGCGTATTCTTGATCTGGTTCTTCGCGATCTGCCAGCCGTCGTCGAGACCGACCGTGTATCTTTCGGCAAGGAAGCCTGCAATGAACTCGGGAGAATAAGGACGGATCTTCTTGAAATCAAAGTTCTTTACGGCATTGATATAAGGATTGTCCGTCTTCTTGCTCGCATATACGAGTTCATCGTCAACGAACTTCTCATAGATGCCTGAGAAGCTCTTATACTCGTAATAAGTCTCTGTCTCGCCCTTGGAATTGGTCCTCTCATGTCTGTAACCGAGCTTGACCATATAAGGTGAGGTCGTCTGTGAATCGTATGTCCAGAACGGGAGATATACGCCGCTGAAGTTCTTTGCCTCGCAAGACTTTTTCGCTGCGTTCGGAGCGAAGAACTTGCCCTTGATCCAGCTCTTGAAAAGCTGGGAAGCTTTCTGCTGCGAGATCTCGAAAGGAACTACTCCGCCCGGAGCCATGCAGTCTGCCTGGTCGTCAACAGGCATAACCTGTGTGGATCCGCAGTAAGGGCAGCAGGAAGCGGTATCCGTAGCATCGAAAACAGTGGTGGCGCCGCAGTTCTTACAGGTAAGGGACTTTCTTGCCTGACCCCAGTCGATGCTGGCTCTCTGCGTGGCCGTCGTGAAATCGATCTCTTCAACGTCCTTGGCTACCTCTTCAGGCTTCGGGAGAGTCCTGGAATAACCGCAGAACTTACATGTCATTGAAAGCGTCTCAGGATCGTAAGTGACCGTCGCACCGCATCCGGGACACTTCTTATCCGTGGATTCCATCGTGCTTCCGACAGCAACCTCGTTGCCTTCAGCGTCAATATATGTCTTTGCTGCTGCCTGTGCGGGAGCGGGAACGGCTGCTGCTGCGCAGACTTCGATAGGATCGAACAATCCGTCAGGACCGACGGGATAATTGGAGATCATGCAGCGCTGCCAGAGATAAACACGCTGATTCCAGTCGTTGATGAGCTTATTCTTTACGACCGCCGTATCCTCTGCCGCTTTCTTTGCATTACCTGCAGCAACGCCTGCAGCCTGCATCTGTTCCTTCTGTCCGAGCTTGTCGAACTTCATGACGTCACGGCTCTTCTGCTCCTGAACAGACTTGGCTTGAGCTATCTCGACATCAAGCTGACGGATCTTGCCGTTGACGGCAGCCTGCTCGATCGTGAACTGCTGGGCAAAATCAGGATGCTGTTCAAACCAGTCTGCGGTTACTGAAGCAGCCTTTTGTGTAAGCTCGGAATCGGGTGTCTGCGTATCGATCGCGGGAGCTCCCTCCGGATGCTGCGAAAGGTAATTCATAACGATCGTCTGCTGAGCGGAAGCGACTCTCTGTTTGAAGGAATCCGCCATCTCACCTTTGGTGATGTTCAAGGATTCCTCAGGGGTCATGTAGATGTAAAGGCCCTGTCTTGCTGCGTCCGTAGCAGCAATGGGTGCACCGGGTAATGAACGTTTCACTTGATCATTCTCTGCCATATATAGTTCTCCCCTTATTTAATTTGGTTGTAGTTTATCACAAATATATGCCTTTAAAAAATGACAAAAGCAACCGAATACGGCTTGAGGCCAATGCTCAGCGAAGTGTTTTCGACGCCTCCGAAAACAAGGTTGTCCGAAAGCGGCGGATGCTTGCCGTCAGTTATCTTGGAGACTTCAACTCCTGCAAAACTGTCTGAAACCTTAATGTACAAAGGATCCTCAGAACGGTTCATCGCGAGTACGATCTTCCTTGCGCCGGTTCCCTGATGTCCGAAATAGTCTCTTCCCTCCGACAGATATCTTTCGAAAACGAAAGCGCCCTCATCGGTCAGGAGCGTCTTATAGAAGCCCGTACGCAGGCACGTGTGGACTTTTCGTAACCCTCCGATCCTCTTGAAGAAAGCGAGATTTGCGCTTTGCTTCGCCGTAAGCCGGTTCCACGGATACGTCCTTCTGTTGAAAGGATCCTTATAGCCCTGCATCAGGACTTCGTCGCCGTAGTACAGGCACGAAGCACCGATGTACGCGTTCTGGAAAGCATAAGCCATCCTGGCGAGAGCAGCGCATCTGTCGTAATCCGCGGGATCGACCTTAAAGCCGCGCTGGATCTCCCTGTCATCGGTCTCGCAAGGCTTTCCGAGCATCGTCATGATACGCGGAACATCGTGCGATGACACCAGGTTCATCATGCAGTAATATGCCTCATCCGGATATCTCTCACGGAAGCCTTCAAATCTTGAATCAGCGACTTGCGCGGAAATGTAACCGCAAAGGTAATCCAGAAGTATGTGCCTGAATGTGTAGCCCATCACGGAGTCGTGCGTGTTTCCGAGCATGAAATCACGGTAAGAACCGTAGCTGCACTTGTTGGAAGCATCCTCCCAGACCTCGCCGACTAACATTCCCTCGCCGTTTGTCTTGGCCTTGAGGGTGGATCTCATCTGTCTTATAAAACTGTCAGGGAGCTCATCCGAGACATCGAGCCTGAAGCCGTCAGCGCCTCTGGATGTCCATGTGTCCACCACTCCCTTTTCACCGAAGATGAAGTTCCTGTATGAGAGATCGTCTTCATTTACGTTCGGAAGATCCGGGAATCCCCACCATGAATCGTAATTGATGTTACCGTCTTCATTACGGTAAAGGTTGTACCAGGAGCGGTAACGGCTTTCCGTGCCGTCCCTGAAAGCCTCGTAAGCACCTTCACTTCCGTAGCGGCCGAACTTGTCGAAATAGATCGAATCAGCACCCGTGTGGCTGAAAACGCCGTCAAGTATTATCTTGATCCCGGCGGCCTCAGCCTCGCTTGAAAGCTCGTTAAACGCGGTAATGCCGCCGAGCATCGGATCGACATTAAGGTAATTCGCGGTATCGTAGCGGTGAGATGACCTTGCCTCGAAGATCGGGTTCATGTAGAGAATGTTGATCCCGAGTTCTTTCAGATAAGGAAGTTTCTCCTTGATGCCTTTCAGCGATCCGCCGTAGAAATCGCAGGCAAGGTAACCGGTCTCGGGCTTGCCGTAGATATCTACATCCTCATCCCAGTCTTCGTGATAGACACGCTCGGGCCTGGGATTGGCGTTCTTCATCGCTTCAACTGAGAACATGGAATCACGCGCAAATCTGTCAGGGAATATCTGATAGATGTTGGCACCCTTCATGTAATCAGGCGTATGGAAATCCTTGTTATAAACGGTTATCTGGAACGCGAAAGGATACTTGTCCTCATCGGGACCGACGCGGGGAGGCTCATGGTAGATCGTTCCCTCACCGTTTGCGGTGTCAGATGCGGCACCGTAATAGAGCGTAAACTCGGGTGCCGTTTCGGTCGAATCCTCAGGACATTTCCATACGAGCCATTCAGGAAGATCGGGGCTGTCGCCTGCGATCTTAAATCTGAACCAGTAGAAAAGTATCGAAGGCTCGTGGGGCATCATGAGATCGACGTGATACCTCGAAGAACCCGCAACACGGTACATCGGTTCCTCATGATAAGAAAAAGAATACAATCCGTAGGTATAGCAGAGCGTTACGCCCGTGGCCTCTCTGAAGCAGTCAAAAAACAACTCCGTATGGGAATCCGCAGGCCTTGCCCCGAAAGGCGTCCTGTACTCAGGAAGGCGCGATGCATGAATGCACCGCGCCTGTGTTGTTACGTTAAGTTCGTCTGTCCCGTGGGACTCCATCAGCCCTTCTTCTCCTCGGTCTTACCTTCTGTTTTCACTTCAGGCTTCTTTTCGACAGGCTTCTTTTCGGCCGGCTTCTTGGCAGCCGGTTTCTTTGAAGCGGGCTTTTTAGCTGCAGGCTTGGCAGCCTTCTTCTCAGCCGGCTTGGATTCCTTTGCCTGAGGCTTCTTCTCAGCCTTGGGAGCCTTCTGCTCTACGGGAGCTTCTTCCTTGGGCATCGCGATGCCGGTGATGAGTGAATAGAGGCCGGCGTACTCGCCTGCACTCTTCTTCCATGAGTAATCACCCTTCATACCTGCCTTGATGAGCTTGTCCCAAACGTCCTTGTGATGACGGTAGAGATCAGCCGCATACTTTGTTACGAACAGGAACTCGTGAGCGTTGATGTTTGCAAACGAGAAGCCGTTACCTTCGCCCGTATACTCGTTGTAAGGCGTGACAGTGTCCTTGAGACCGCCTGTCTCACGGACTACGGGGATCGTGCCGTAAGCCATCGAAACGAGCTGTGAGAGTCCGCAGGGTTCGAAAAGGCTAGGCATCAGGAAGATGTCCGCACCTGCATAGATCGTATGAGCGAGACCGCTGTCAAAGTCGATGCATGCGCACATCTTGCCGTGGTTGCGGTTTGCGATGTCGGTAAGAGCTCTCTCGTAGTAAGGATCGCCTGTACCGAGGATTACTATCTGCATTCCGTCGTAGAGCATTTCCTCAAGAACGTAAAGCAGGAGATCCAGGCCCTTCTGGTCAACGAGACGTGAGATCATGGCGCAGAGAGGCGCACCAGGATTGACTTCGAGGCCTAGCTGTTCCTGAAGTGATTTCTTGCAGGCAGCCTTACCCTTCTGGTAATCCTTGATCGAATACTTCATGGGTATCTTGTTGTCAACTGAAGGATCGTACTCCTGCTCGTTGATTCCGTTAAGGATGCCGGATACCTTGTAAGCGTACTTCTGGAGCGTTCCGTTCAGACCTTCACCGTAATAGTCGGTCATGATCTCATACGCATATGTGGGAGAAACCGTGGTTACGGAATTCGAGAAAACGATGCCGGCCTTCATGAAGTTGATGGCCTTGTCCTTGATGCAGAAATCGTCTCTCAGATACTCATCAGGAAGATCGAGCATCTCGCGGACAACATCAGTTGAATGAACGCCCTGATACTTCAGGTTGTGGATCGTGTAAACGGTCTGTACGTCATTGTGATATCCGTGCTTCTTGAAGTGGCAGTCGAGCAGCATGGGCATCATGCCGGTCTGCCAGTCGTTGCAGTGCAGAACGTTAGGCTCGAAGTTCATGAAGTCGCCCATGAAATCGAGGACTGCGCGCTGATAGAAGCAATAACGCTCGATATCGAAAACGTAATCGACATAGATCTGGTCAAAGTTGAAATAGTACTCATTGTCGACGAAGTAGAACGTGACTCCGTTCATCTCCATTGAGAACAGACCCGCATAGAGTGAACGCCAGCCCATATGGACCATTTTCCATCCAAGGAACTGGAGTCTGTCGTTATACTTAACCTTGATCTTCTTGTACAACGGAATGATGACGCGCGCGTCAACGCCCTGCTTGTTCAATTCAACGGGAAGGCTTCCTACAACGTCAGCAAGACCTCCGACTTTAACAAACGGGCTGCACTCGGATGAAGCGAGTAAAACTTTGATCGTCTTTTCCATATCAGATACCTGCTCCCTTTCCTATGACTATGGGGTAATCGGGGTGGCCGATGAGGCGGACGCCCGGCCTGACGAAGGCGTTCTTGTCGAGGATTACGTTCTCAAGATGGCAGTTCTCGGAAATGTGCGAGTCCTGCATGATAACGCAGTTCTTGACCGTCGTATTTTTCGCTATTGTAACACTTCTGAACAGTACGGATTCTTCAACCTTGCCGTAGATCCTGCAACCGTCGGATACGATCGAATTGCACATGTCGGCGTTGTCGAAATAGAGAGTGGGCGCTTCATCCTTGACCTTTGTGTAGATCGGGTCGCCACTCCAGAAGAGGTTGTTCCTGACGGAATCCTGAATGAGAGACATCGAAGCGTTGAAGTATGTCTGAACGCTGTTGATCCTCAGAGCGACTCCGGAATACTCGAATCCGTGAACCTTGAGCTCATCGTACATCTTAACGATGGAGTGGATTCCGAAATGCTGCTGGCCGTGTGCCATCTGGCGCGCGAGAATATCGATCAGAAGGTCTCTTCTCAGGCAGAGGATGCCGAGTGAGGATTTTGTCGATGCAGCCTTCGGAGGATTATAGAGCATGTCTCTTACGAATCCATCCTCATCGATGTCGAGGATATATGAAGGGCTTCCGAACTTTGTGCCGTCACGGTTGTACATTACGGAGATGTCAGCGCCAGCTTCCTCATGTGACTTGATGAAAGCATCGAATGTCGTGTTGAGGATTACATTTGCGCCTGCGACGATGACGTGTGTCGTTCTAGACTGTCTCAGGAAGTCCATGACGCCTGTAAGTTCTTCGTCTGAATTGATTCCCGTAGCCTCGGAGTTAACATAGGGAGGCAGGATGTGCAGACCGTCATTCTTACGGTCAAGAGACCATGCTCCGCCGGTTCCGGTGTGGTCCATCAGTGACTTGTACTTGTTGTAAGTAAGTAGACCGATGTTCTTTATTCCGGTATTGACCATGTCGGAAAGCATGAAGTCGATGATCCTGTATCTGCCGCCGAACGGCATAGCGGAAAGAGCACGCGGATTGGAGAGCTCGCCCAATGAAATCTTTTTGTTGTCGGCTAAGATCAAGCCCATTGCATTGTTAAACATAAATCAATCTCCTTTTCCTTGCCTCATACCCTGAAGGTAGATTCGATGACGCTGTCTTCATCAGAGACCTGTACGTCAGTATCCACCATGCTGTTGCCCGGAATGACCGCGCCATCCTTGATCTTAAGGCCGCGCTCGAAAACGCAGATGCCTTCGGAGCAGAGCTTCTTATTGGTGTAAGCGCCCTCTCCTTCAACGTGGCTTCCCGCGTTGACATCCTTACCGATGATGGTTCCGAAATCAACGATGCAGCGTTCGATGTGTGCGCCTTCCTTAACTACTACGCCCGGCATCAGGACACAATCCTTGACGATGGCGCCCTTCTCGACGATGACTGATTCGGAAAGGACCGAATGCTCAACGTCACCGAAGATACGGCAACCGTCTGTAAGAGCCGTATTCTTGACCTTTGCGCCGCTTCCGATGAAGTGTGAAGGCTTTACAGGGTTCCTGGAGAATATCTTCCAGGATCTGTCTACGAGGTTGATCTCCTCAGGCTTATCGAGGATATCCATGTTTGTCTCCCAGAGGGAGCTGATCGTTCCGACGTCCTTCCAGTAACCGGAGAATCTGTAAGCGCAGAGCTTTCTGCCCTGAGCAAGGAGGTTGGGAACGATGTTCTTACCGAAGTCGTTGCTCGAGTTCGGATCTGCCTCATCGTCGATAAGTGCCTGTCTCAGGACATCCCACGTGAAAATATAGACGCCCATCGATGCGAGATTGCTCTTAGGTTTAGCGGGCTTCTCATCGAATTCCTCGATGACGTCGTCTTCCTTGGTATTGAGGATACCGAATCTCGGAGCCTCCTCCCACGGTACCTCATAAACTGCGATGGTGGCGTCTGCACCCTTCTCGATGTGAGCCTTGAGCATTGCAGCGTAATCCATCTTGTAGATGTGGTCACCGGAGAGGATAACAATGTACTGCGGATTGTTATCGTCGATAAAGCTCATGTTCTGGTAAATGGCGTTTGCCGTTCCCTTATACCAGGAAGAGCCGCCTGCCGTCTGATAAGGCGGAAGTATGTATGCGCCGGCGTTGTTACGGTCGAGGTCCCACGGATGTCCGTTACCTACGTACGTATTGAGCGCGAGCGGCTGGTACTGTGTAAGCACGCCTACGATCTCGATTCCTGAGTTAACGCAGTTTGAAAGCGGGAAATCGATGATTCTGTAACGGCTTCCGAACGGAACTGCCGGCTTTGCGATCGTCTTTGTGAGGACGCCGAGCCTGCTTCCCTGTCCGCCTGCGAGTATCATCGCAACGACTTCAGTCTTAGCCATAATGATTTTACCTCCGGTTTATTTACGTTTACTTTTTTGCTTTTTCGGTTGCCTTTGCGGTCTTCTTGACAGCGGGTTTTGCAGCTGCCTTAGTGCTCTTCTTTGCGGCAGGTTTTGCTGCGGGTTTCTTTGCTGCAGCGGGCTTCTTCTCTGCCGCTTTCTTTGCAGCGGGCTTCTTTACTGGAGCCTTTTTCGAAGCAGGCTTCTTCGCCGCCTTCTTCGGCTTGGGATCCTTCACCTTCATGAAGTAGATACCTGCGAGAGGAGGAAGATTGACGGATACGTGATAAGGCTTGCCGCTCATGGGTTCATCGATAGCTTCGAAGCAGCCCATTGCGTCAGTACCAGTAGGATATCCGGAACCGCCGGCGCTCATGTCATCCGTATTGAAAACGATGCGGTATGTTCCGAGCTCATACACCGGGATGTTGTAGTCTTCGAGAGGCTGCGGAACCATGTTGAGAGCAACGTAGATGTCGTTCTCCTTAGGGTTCGGAGAAGATCTCTTGTAGACGAAAACGTTGTTCTTCGTATCGTCTGCGGCGATCCACTCGAAGCCTGCCCATGAATGATCATCGATCCAAAGCTGGGGATGCTCAATGTAGAATCTGTTGAGTTCGGAATTGAAGTTCTGCAGGAGCCTGTGTGACTCATAGTCGAGCAGGAACCATTCAAGCTGCTCATAAAAACGCCATTCGATGAACTGACCGAACTCGGCGCCCATGAAGTTGAGTTTTGCGCCCGGATGGCTTATCTGATAGAGCATCATGGTACGAAGTGACGCAAATTTTCTCCAGATATCGCCCGGCATCTTATCGATGAGGGAATGCTTTCCGTGAACGACTTCATCGTGTGAAAGGCTAAGGATGTAGTTCTCTGCGAAAGCGTACATCATCGAGAAGCAAAACTCGTCGTGATGCCATCCTCTTGCATAGGAATCCGTTGAGAAATAATCGAGAGTATCGTGCATCCAGCCCATGTTCCACTTATGCGTGAAGCCCAGACCGCCTTCCTCAACGGGATGCGATACCTTCGGCCATGCGGTGGATTCCTCGGCGATGAGCATCGCATAAGGATAGTTTTTGCGCAGTGTCGAATTGAGTTTCTTGAAGAACTCGATAGCTTCGAGGTTCTCGTTTCCGCCGTACTTGTTAGGAAGGTACTGCGTACGTCCGTAATCGCGGTAGAGCATTGAAGATACTGCGTCAACACGGATACCGTCGAGGTGGAACTCGTCGATCCAGAATACCGCGTTGGAGATAAGGAACGAGAGGACCTCGTTCTTGGAATAATCGAATACGTATGTGCCCCATTCACGGTGCTCGCCGATCCTCGGATCCGCGTACTCGTAGCAGGGTGTTCCGTCAAATCTTACAAGACCTTCAAGGTTCTTGGGGAAGTGAGCGGGAACCCAGTCAAGGATGACGGAAATGCCGTTCTGGTGCAGAACGTCGACCATGAACTTGAAGTCTGCCGGCGTGCCGAATCTTGAAGTTACGGCATAGTATCCCGTTACCTGATATCCCCATGAATCATCAAGCGGGTGCTCCAGTATGGGCATGAGCTCGATGTGGGTATAGTGCATCTTCTTGCAGTAATCGGAAAGATCGATGGCAAGCTCTCTGAATGAGAAGAAGTTACCGTCAGGATGACGGCGCCAAGATCCGAGATGGATCTCATAGATGTTGATCGGCTTCGGAGCGAGAGCATCGGTACGGTTCTTGCAGAACTCGTCATCATTCCAGATATAATCGTCCGGATCGTAGATGATCGAAGCGTTATTCGGTCTCGTCTCGAAATGTCTTGCAAACGGGTCGCCCTTCTCGTAGATGCGGTTGTCAGCGCCTACGACTCTGTACTTATAGCGGTCCCACTGCTGTGCGCCGGGAACTTTCTGCTCCCAGATACCAGTCTTTCCGAGCATGAACATCTGGCATTCATTCGGATTCCAGTCATTGAAATCGCCCATTACGCTGACCATTCTTGCGTGCGGGGCCCAAACTCTGAATATAAATCCCTTGCCGTTCTCATCCTCGTACGGATGGGCACCGAGGAACTTATAGCTCATGTAGTTCTCACCCTTGTTGAACAAATAAGCAGCATCCATATATGTGCTTTATGCCTCCCTTGCGGATGTAGTCCGGCCGCCGGCGGCAAAACCGGGCAAGCCGAATAGCGCGTCAAAATGTCAACGCTTCTTTATTATATACTAGATTATGGAATTTACCAACCGAAAACACAAAAAAACGCGGAAACAATTCCCGCGTTTTGTGCAACTTTACAATTTGTTCACCCTGAAGTTTTTCCGCGAGAACACCAACCGCGCGATTATGTAGGACGACACGAAAAGCGTTATCGCCGTACCTGCGGTAATAAGCACCGAAGGCACGCTGAACAGATCAGGCATGTTCATGTTATCGCTTATGACGACCGAGATTCCTTGTATCTCATGACCTACGAGATAGTCTTTAAGAAGCTGGAAGATCAATATGCCGCCGTTAGTCAGAAGGAACCTGACAACCGTCTGGAAACCGATAAACATCAGCGCGGCAAATCCTATGAGAAGTCCCTTTTTGCCGAATACCATCGACAAAGGCTGCATGATGGCAACCACCGTCAGGGCAACGGAGATCACGAAGCTGACGACCAGAGCCGAAGGCAGGTGCGCTTTTCCGCCCGTGAACACATACGTCAGGGCTGTAACTATGATCGCAGCCAGGATCGATGAACCGATCGCGAAAACAGCATTTAAGTACTGTGCCCTGACAAGTCCCCTTCTGCCGCCCGGAAGCGACAACAGCTGATCGATCTCCCTGTCGGAATTGAGCGAAGCGACCGTTGCGAGAGAAGCAAAAATGCTTACATACAATATCGTGACAGACACCGGGACCGTTGTCGTCTTTAAGCTGACCGCGAAGATCGTGGCTATCAGGAGGACTACGGAGTATCCGAGTACGAGCCTTTTGTGCTGCTCGAAAAAGTAAGTCATAAAACCTTTCATGTCTGCTCCTCCTCTTTGCCCGCAAGCACTATCAGGCAGTGATCGAGCTTGCCGTCCTCAACTGCAAGTGCAGGATAGTTCTCGAGATAGTAACGCTTCTGCGATACCAGAACATCTCTGCCGTAAGGAGCTTTTTTAGAGCCTCTGACATATTCTTTATCAAGCTTTTCGAACTGTTCTTCCGTACATTTAACGAGACCGAAATCGTCAGTGACCGTGTCGGTATTCTCGTGAAGGACGATCTTGCCTTCATCGATCATGTAAACATCGTCCGCAAGGCCTTCGAGGTCCTGCGTGATGTTGGAGCTCACGAGTATCGCGGCATCCTCATGGTTTTCCATGTAGCTTCTTATCTCATCCAGGATGCCGTCTCTTGCTACAACATCGAGTCCGGAAGTCGGCTCATCAAGTATCACGAGCTTTGCGTCATGGGTCATGGCTGAGATAAACCTGAGCTTTGCAAGTTCACCCGTCGAAAGGTTCCTTATCTTCCCTCTTTGCGGGATATCGAACCTCTTCATCATCCTGTCGTACTCGGCCGCATTGAAATTCTTATATGCCGAGCTCAATATGCGCCTGATGGCAGGCACGGTATATTCACCGTTGAAAAAGATGTCCGTATATGAGATCGCTATCTGTGAACGCTCGTCTTCAGTCAATCTTCTTGCATCTTTACCGAATATCTCTATCTTTCCGCCGGATCTAACGACATCGACGATCGTCTTAAAAGTCGTCGTCTTACCTGAACCGTTGCGTCCGATAAGACCCGTTATCATACCCTCTTCGACAGTGAGGGAGACATCGAGACTGAACCGGTCATACCTCACCGAGGCATGCTCCATACAAAGCAGTGCCATTCCTACTTATCCTCCATGATCATATCGAAAATGCTCCTGATGTCGTCATCCTTGATACCGGACTGCCTGGCCTTCAAAACAGCCTTGGCCATGTCCTTTTCGACATCACGCACCTGTTCTTCATAGATCCTGTCCTTATTGGTCTCCGACACGAAAGTTCCCTTGCCGTGGACCGTAGTGACAAATCCCTCTTCCTCAAGAGCGTCATATGCTTTCTTTGCCGTAAGGGCGCTGATCCTCAGATCCTTCGATTGCTGTCTTACAGACGGAAGCAAGTCGCCGGGCTTGATATCCCCGACGACTATCGCTGCTTTGATCTGATCGACGATCTGCTCATAAATCGGTACCATCGACGAATTGTTGATGATTATGTGCATCGCGTCTCCTTTCACGGCTTTTGTTTCTTAAATACAGCGGACCGCCGCGGGTCCCTTTTTCCATTATATCCCACGGCGGCCGTTGTTAACTTGGTTTATGCTGCGATCGCAAGTTCTTCTTCAGTTGCGATTCCATCTGTGATGGCCTTCTGTCTGAGTGTTCCATAAAGCTCAGCATATGTTGTTTCCTTGTAAGGAGCGAGGAAGTAAGCTCCGATGCCGAATGTCAGGCAAGCGAGGAGGTCCCATCCGATGAATGAAAGCTGGAGTACGAATGTGCGCCACTTGTTGCCGTTCATTGTCTTCTTGCTGATCTCGAAAACTCTGCTTGCGGAGAGATTCGGATTTGCTGCCGTGATGTAAGGAACCATCCAGTAAGAGTAGCTCTTGATGATGCCCGGGATGATGAAGAGCATTGACCAGAGGAATTCATACAGATCCTTGAGGAACATGTTGCGGATAGAAGCCTTGTAGTGGCCGCGTGCGAAACCGCCGAAGATGTTCGTGAACTTGGATGTGCCTTCGCGCTGTCTGTTAAAGAAGTTGTATCCGCCTACCCTTACTGGGTTCATAACGAAGATCTCGAGGAGTGTTCCGATGACGCAGATGAAGAACATAATAACAGCGAATACTACTGCGAAGACTCCGAACGCAACACCGAGCACTTTCGCGCCTTCATTTATGTCGCCGCTGAATACAGTCTTATTATCTTCATCCTTGATCACAAGCTTTCCGTTATCGTAAGAAATGCTTCCGCTTGCATCACCGATGTTGACCTTATTTCCGTCAAACTCAATGGTGCCGTCCTTGCTGTTATAAACGAAGGTCTTGCCGTTGAGGTTGAACTTGATCTCACTCTGCTCACCGTTGATCTCTTTATCGTTGACGAACACCTTGCCGTTATCAAACTTAATGCTGAACTTTCTGTTGTCGCCGGCAATGATATTGAGGTCTACATCCTTGCTGTCCTTTTCCTTGTTCTTGTCCTTATCCTTATCCTGATCCTTATCCTTGCTGTCGCCGTTCAGCGAGATCCTCGTATCAGTGCGGTTCGACCTGTTATATGAATTGGAGAAGCTTGTAACACCGTTGCTTGCTCCGCTGAACGCACCTGATCCCGCGCCTGTTATCGTGATCAATACGAGAGTTACCAGGAATGCTTTCCAATAATTCTTAGAAAGGATCTTCTTTGCATTTTGCTTTAGTTCTTTTCTAGTCCACATACTCTTAACCTTCTACTTTCCTTTTCAATCTCTCCGGCTGCCTGCGCTTATTCCCGTCGCCTGCAAGCCGGTCCTTTTATTCCGGATGACCGGGTTACCGGTTCCTCCCTTCATCCGCAAACAGTGTATAACAGTATTGAACTGTTGTCAACTGTTTATGGTGTTTATCGCAGAAATTTTTCTGTCTCGGGATCATAGTGTCTTAAATGCCCGAAAAACAGCACTTTATGATACTTTTTCGCTCATCAGGTCACAGAACCTGTCCAAAACTCAGAAACATCTGCCTTTTTTTCGGACAGATTCCCCATTGGTTCCTCTCTTTCAAACGAAATGGAAGAAGTAATGGGGAATAAGTGCACTTTTAGCAGTTCATTCCCCATTACCTCCTCCCTTTTAGTCAAAATGGAAGAACAAATGGGGAATTGAGACTGGCGCCAAAGACAAGGCAAAAAAAGGGCTGCCCCGCATTCGGGACAGCCCTTGGTGTACTGTTATAACAGACGATTACTGAGCGTAAGCAGCGCCCTTGTCGAAAGCTGCCATGTTTGTAGGAATCAGGCCATGCTTTCTCTCAGGAAGGATCTCGTAAAGTGACTTCTCGAAGGAGTCTCTTGTGAAGCATCCTGTTGCCGTTGCCATGCAGCCCATCATCGTGATGGGAGCAAACATCATCTTTCCGAGTTCTGAAGCGATATCGGAAGCAGGCATAGCGATTACCTTGATGTCTGTTCTCTCAGGTCTTGTCTTGATGAGGGAAGAATCGAGGATCATGAGAGCTCCGGACTTGAGCTGCTTCTCGAACTTCTCCATGGAAGGCTGGTTGAGGCAGATAACAACGTCTGCATCGTTAACTACGGGAGAACCGATAGCCTCGTCGGAGATAACGACGGAGCAGTTAGCGGTACCGCCACGCATTTCAGGTCCGTATGAAGGGAACCATGAAACTTCCTTGCCCTCATAAAGTGCAGCTTCTGCTGCCATCTTGCCTGCGGAGAGGATTCCCTGACCGCCGAAACCGGCAAAAATTACAGAGAAATCAATCATTTCTTCACCTCCCCAACGTTAACGCAGTTGTTAGCGGTAGCAGGTATGCTACCTGAAACATACTTGCCGTTCTCATCGAACTTGAGGTCATCACCCTTGTAGCATCCGAGAGGATACTGGGTCATCATGTTCTCCTTGAGCCACTCCATGGCAGCCAGAGGCTCCTTGCCCCAGTTTGTAGGGCATGTGGAAAGGATCTCAACGAGGGAGAATCCGAGGTTGTTCTTCTGAACGTCGAAAGCCTTCTTGAGAGCTCTCTTTGCGTTCTGGATGTTCTTGAAGTCAGTTACCGCAACACGTTCAACATAAGCAGCGCCCGGGAGCTTTGAAAGGAACTCTGCAACGTTGATAGGATAACCCTGTGTCTCAGGATTACGTCCCCAAGGAGATGTTGTAGTGACCTGGCCTACGAGTGTCGTAGGAGCCATCTGGCCGGAAGTCATTCCGTAAACGGCGTTGTTGACGAAGATAACTGTGATCTTCTCTCCTCTTGCTGCAG
This sequence comes from uncultured Clostridia bacterium, assembly GCA_946407705.1. Taxonomy (GTDB): domain Bacteria; phylum Bacillota; class Clostridia; order Saccharofermentanales; family Saccharofermentanaceae; genus Saccharofermentans. Next base: position 18,586 of record CAMJPC010000003.1, read on the forward strand.
CGTGAACGATCTCAGCAGTACCGATGGAAGCGAGGTCGCCGTCTCCCTGATATGTGAAGACGAAGCTGTCCTTTAAGTTTCTCTTGATACCTGTAGCGACTGCAGGTGCTCTACCGTGAGCTGCCTGGACCATGTCGCATGCAATGTATTCATATGAGTTGTATGTACATCCTACGGATGCAACGCCTACAGCTGTCTCTAAAGCGTCATTTGCAACAAGAGTCTCTGCTACGAGTCTGTGGATGATGCCGTGGCAGCAGCCGGGGCAATAATGGAAAGGCTTATCTGTAAGGCCTTTTGTGGGTTCGAAAACTACAGCCATCAGAAATTACCTCCTTCTGTGATCTTTCCCTCGTGGATCGCAACGATCTTGTCGAGGATTTCCTTCTGCATCGGGAGATTTCCTCCGAGTCTGCCGTGGAAATAAACGGGCTTCTTGCCGTTAGCGCCGAGTCTTACGTCTTCGATCATCTGACCTGCGTTGAGCTCAACGTCTAAGAATGCCTTTACGCTGGGCATATCTGCTGCTTCAGAGATTGCCTTGTAAGGGAACGGCCAGAGAGTGATAGGACGGATCATGCCGACCTTGATGCCAAGCTCAGCAGCCTGACGGATAACGTTTCTGCAGATTCTGGAGCATGTAGCGAAAGCTGTGATAACGATCTCAGCATCCTCCATGTTGATTGCTTCATAACGTACTTCGTTAGCCTCAACGATCTTGTACTTGTCCTGGAGCTCAAGGTTCTTCTTCTCGAGGACATCCGGATCGATATAGATGGAAGTTACTGTGTGGTGGAAAGAATCACCCTTTCTTCCGCAAGCAGCCCAAGGCTTTTCGATAGTCTCGATAGGCTCCTCGTCACGGAAAGCAACAGGCTCCATCATCTGGCCCAAAGTACCGTCGCCTACGATCATGCAGGTCATTCTGTACTTGTCAGCGAGGTTGAAAGCTTCAACTACGAGCTCATAAAGCTCCTGAACGGAAGCAGGTGCGATAACGATGTTTCTGTAGTCACCGTGTCCGCCGCCCTTTGTAGCCTGGAAATAGTCGCCCTGTGCAGGCTGAATGCCGCCCAAGCCCGGGCCGGCTCTTACGATATTTACTACGACTGCGGGAAGCTCAGCGCCTGCAATGTAGGAAATACCTTCCTGCTTGAGTGAGATTCCCGGAGAGGAAGAAGATGTCATAACTCTGAATCCGGCAGCAGCAGCGCCGTAGACCATGTTAATGGCTGCGACCTCTGACTCGGCCTGAACGAAGTTACCGCCTGCCTCGACCATTTTCTTAGCCATGTAGTGCATGACTTCCGTCTGAGGGGTAATAGGATAACCGAAATAGTTACGGCAGCCGGCTCTTAAGGCTGCCTCGGCAATGACTTCATTGCCCTTCATTAAAACTCTTTTCTGTGCCATTTGATAACCCTCCGATCAATCACGCTCAACGGTGATTACCACATCAGGGCACTGCGTAGCGCAGAATGTGCAGCCGATGCACTCTTCCGGCTTTACGCATGTTGCCGGGTGATAACCCTTAGCGTTAAGTCTTGTCTTGTCCAGTTCGAGGATTTTCTTGGGGCATGCAGCGACGCAAAGTCCGCAGCCCTTGCACAGATTCTCGTTAAAAGTAACTTTACCTTTAGCCACGATGAACCTCCTCCATACAGTGAACGCATAAAAACGCGCACAAAATAATTCAAAGTATTATAAACATTATGGAGGGTGCTTGCAACTATAAAAACTGTTTGATTATAAAGGCCATGCCATTATTTCCTGTTCAGAAACCTTTTTACCGTGTACTTAAGCAAACCGTTCCCGAAAAGTACGTTCAAAAAGAAGAATACAGCCGCACCGGTCAAGGCTCCGCCAAAGAGCCTGACCGCCTCATTTTTGAACAGAAACATGAAGCCGGCGACAATGCCGAACATCACGGCCGACGAGGCAAGAGTCAAAACAAGGTTTTTCATATCCAATTTGTACTGCTGGTATTTTCTGGCAGCGCCAAAGACAAGGATAAATACGATTATCTCAGATATCAGAGAGGCTATCGAAGCTCCGAAAGCCCCAAAACGGGGGATCAGTATGAGGTTATTGACGAAATTGACGCCCATGGTGATCAGGTATGAATACATGAGATAGGACTCCTTGCCCGCGCACATCATGACCTGATAGCAGATTATGTCTCCGACACATTTGAGGGGGATCATGAAAGCAAGGACTGTAAGGCAATTCACAGCATCGCCGTAACCTTCACCGAGCCAAAGCGTGATCAATGGAGATGCAACAGCTGCTATGCCCAAACACATCGGGAATGAGATGAAGATCATCAGATCGGCACCGAACTTCGTGAGTTTATTGAACTTGGCTTTGTCGCTCGAATAATAGTAACTGAGACGCGGCAGGAAAACAGCCGTTATGGCTATGGCTGTTGCAATGATGAGACCTACTATCTTTTGGGCATAGGAATAATATGCAACTGAAGCGTGCTTATCCATTATGTCGAGCATGGTAATGTCCATTCTCGCATAAAGTTCGGTGGACACGGTGCAGAGCGCCAGGAAAACAAGCGACTTGATGTGAGGCTGAAGATTAATGTCCTTGAAACTGACTTTAACACGGCGGCTTGCATAGATAATGTTGAAAAGATGGTACGCGAGACCGGAGAAAACGCTGATCAAAGCATACGTGTAAACATCTTCAGGCGAATGGATGAAAACGATCACGGCGATCAGGCCGAGAAGTTTGACGACAAAGGAACGCAGAGCGATGAGCATGAATTCTTCAGTTCCCTGAAAGTACCAGTCGACATTGATGAAATTTATGACGATCGCAAATCCGCAAACGAAATAAAGCATCTTCTCGGAACTGAAAAGTCCCGTGAACAGTATGCAGACAGCAAAAATGAAGATGGCCGCCATCGTCAGGAAAGCATTCACGACCAGCATCTCGGAGAACAGCTTATCCCTCGCCTTTTTGTCGTCCCTTCTTTTCGCGGTCTCTCTGATCGCATATGCCTGTATTCCCAAAGAACCGAGGAGGACAAAGTACGATACGTTATTGGCAGCGGCAGCATAACGGCCGACGCCTTCCGGTGTAAGCATCCTCGCAACATAACCGGAACTTATCAGCGGGAATATGATATCCAGCATCCGGTAAAACGTGTTGAATACAGCGTTCTTTGCCAGGGACCGCTTCTCACTGGTTTCTGTCCCGGAATGCCCGTTTTCAGGTCTCATAATCTATCTTTCTCAATATGTCCTTATAGCGGTCGTAGAATCTCGAGACCGTATGCTCTTCCTCGTAAAGCTGAACCTGTGCCGCTTCTTCGGCCTTGATCTGTTCAGGTTCTTTCTTCATTATACTTCTAACAAGTTCAAGAGCCTCTTCATCGGTTTCAAAAGTATATATTCCGCAATCCTCTCTGCCTGCAAACGTCTTATTTCCGCCTGTCAGGGAAATGAGCGAGCATTTGCCGAAAGACATCGTCTCCAGAAGCGAAAGATCAAAATACGTCTCACGGTTGGGCAGGAAAAACAGATCCGAAGCATTCACATAAGAGAACGGATCATCAGTCCATCCGATCTCGATCCAATAAGGAGAATCCGGATGTCTGACAGTTCCTTCACGGCCGCAGCATAAAACGGTCACATTGCCGAGCTTTTCGAATAAAGATACCAGTCTGTCATAACCCTTTACGCTTATATGTCTTCCGACAAACGAAATGACAAATCTGTCACCGGGAATATTCAGTTCTTTCCTTATCTCTTCTCTTGTCTTGCGTACGCTTATCTTCGGAACCCCGGTAGGCAGATAAACGATCTTCTTCTCATCCCTTATCTCAGGATATTTATCCCACGTATGGTAATACGGTTCCTCGGCGAACTTGCACGGGAACACAAGATAATCCGCATTCCTGAACGAGTACTCCGCAAACTCCTCCACCCTGTCAAACAAGTCTTTGTGTTTCAGATACTCGTCGTGATCCAGCGTATCTTCTATATATTCCCGGTAAGGCATTTTCGGAGTATGGGAAGTGAGAAGGACCTTCCCTTTAAAACCTTCAAGATTCTTCTTTTGGGAATACATGTCTATGACACTGTGAAAATGGATCACATCAAACCCGCTCAGATCAAAAGGGCCTTTCCTTTCGCTCTGATACAAGACCTCTTCGATCCAAGCGGCGTGATCCGACAGATCCTTATTCGCAGAACTCAAGCTGTGGATCTTGTGCATGACTTTATAGGGCAGCTTTGAATTGAAATCCTTCTCATTCAAAAAGACTATTTCAGAGTCAGACAATTCGTCCCTGCGCTTTTTCAGATTGTACAGATATCCTGACGGACCGCCGGACGGACTGATGTATTTTTCAAAAAAATAGATAAGCGTCTTCATTTGCAAATACCCTTAAACAGTTTGCCCTGACCCGAACAGTCTGCAAAATGCCCTTACCCCGAACAAAGACAGTACGAAGCCTTTTATCCATGCCTTTATTCCACGGGAATGCGCCCATATCCTGCGGCGCGGAACGTCTTTCCTGCAGTCAAATCTGAATACCTCATAAGATGATAACACCCAGAGATATTTTCCGCTCCAATTTGAAAGCAGGACATCCCTTTCGTCAGCATTCTTTATCTGTTCTGAATAAAAAGCATATAGCGAATTCATCACATGGACCATCGCTTTGGCGTGCTCTTCCCGGAACTCTGATGTTCCGCTCATGATCGAGTTCTCACGCAGCCTGTAGCAATAAACCTTTTCGGGCAGGTATTTAACTATTGATGCACCGGCTAAAACTTCCGGAGTCCAAAGTTCATCTTCATGAATGAGTCCCTTTTCAAAAAACAATCCGTTATCCAAAAGATAATCACATCTGCATGCCATAAGCCAGGCCGTAACAGCAAATCTCCCGTGATCTTTGATCTGAGATATCATCGCATTCAAACCCGACATATCGGAATCCCGATCAAGGCCTGAATGACCGAGGATTACGTCATAACCGGAATCAACAACGGAATCATCTTCACCTATTGTCATTCCGTCAAACAGGATTACATCAGCATCACTCTGTGAAACAGTCCTTATCAAAGCAGCAAAAGCATCCGGAATCACCATGTCATCCGGATCGCAGAAAAACACGTAGATGCCGGAAGCCTTTTTCATGCCGTAATTCCTGGCATCCGAAAGGCCTCCGTTTTCCTTGTGATAACAGGTAATAAACTCATATCTGTCAGCATAAGATTCAGCGACAGCACCTGACTCATCAGTCGAGCCGTCATCAACGAGTATTATCTCGGTCTTCTCTATCCCTTCAGCCGCCGTCAGCGAATCAATGCACCGGCCAATGTAACTCCCGACGTTATATACGGGAACAACGACCGACAGGCAAATGTCTTTATCTGTATTTAATCTTGAGCAATCCATAATACAAAGCCGAAAAATGCCTCAGGACAAACAGTTTGACTCTCGTCTTAAATCCAAGCTTTTCTTTTATCTTAACAGATGTCTCTATAGCTATCTTTTTCATTTCATCAAGGTATTCATGTCCCGCATCATCCCTGATTATCCGGGTCGTCAGATCAAGTGCGGTGACAACCTTCCTTCTCATGATCTCCGCGGTCAAAGATGATTCTTCTTTACAGATTTCGATCTCCCTGTCCAGGACAACGAAATACTGCATCTTGCTGCCGTCAAAAGCCTTGCTCATTACCGAAGCGGAGTTCTGATAATAGTAATACAGTGCCCTGTTGCAGCAAGCGATCTTCGACGATTTCATGGCGCATTGAAAAGTAAAGAACGCATCCTCCTGGATCGTAAGTGTCTCATCAAAACGGATGCCGTTCAGCAATTCTCTTCTGAAGAGTTTTCCCCATGCTGCAAGACATATTTTCCCGACCATTCCGGAGAAATATGCATTCATTATCTCATCGTGACCGTTATAGACAGCATCTTCCGTTTCCTTCTCCTGTACAAGAGTTCCGTTATCGTACCGGTAATACAAGGAGCATTGTGATATATCGGCATTCTCTTTTTCAGCCAGTTCCACGAGTACGGAAAGATATTCGGGATCAACGCTGTCATCAGAATCTATAAAAGCGATATGATCACCTGTCGAAAGCTCCAAGCCGTAATTGCGCGCTGCCGATACGCCTTTTCCTTGTGAATCAAAGACACGGATACGTTCATCGTCTTTCGAAAACGACATTGCGGTCACAACGGTATCATCAGTTGATCCGTCATTGATTATAAGGAGTTCCCAATCCGTAAACTTTTGTGAAAGAACACTTTCGATGCATCTTCTGATGTAAGCACCGGAGTTCTTTGCAGGCATGATGATCGATACGGTCGGATGCATTTTAATTCACTCGTTCAGATGTATAATGATTTCATGAAAGTAAGCATTATTATACCAATTTATAATTCCGAAAACTATTTGGATAAATGCATCGGATCCGCCGTCAGCCAGACATATGATGATATCGAGATCATCCTTGTAAACGACGGTTCGACGGACGGTTCCGGAAACATCTGCAATGCTTACGCTTCAAAAGATCCCCGCATCAGATTGATAAACCAAAAGAATGCCGGCGTTTCCTCTGCAAGGAACAGAGGTCTTGATGAAGCATCCGGTGACCTGATCACGTTTATCGACGGGGATGACCATGTCGAATCTGATTATGTCGAATACCTGGTAAGCCTGATGGAAAAAGACCATTCAGACATCGTATGCTGCCAATACGAAGTGATGAATAAAAACGGATCCTCATCCAGACTGATAAGCGGAACGGAAGAATGCCTAAAAGAGTTTCTTACATCAAATGAGATCTCAGTCTCAGTCTGCTGCAAGCTCTATAGAAAGCATCTTTTCGACGGCATCAGAATGCCCGAGGGAAAGCGTTTTGAAGATAATTACGTTCTGTACAGACTGATAGCGAGGGCAGGCTCTGTCACCATCGGTTATCAAAAGAAATACAACTACATTCCCAACCCCTCAGGTTTCATCAATGAGCCGTACTCAAAAACTCAGATGGACATCGTTGATGCAGCTATGGAACAAAGGGAATTCATAGTAAAGAACTATCCGGCCCTTACGGGACTTGCAAATTCGCGGGTGATATATGCGGCAAACAGGTGTCTCCTGAAGATGGCTGATTCGCGTGTATATGACGCTGACTCTGTTCAACGCCTGAAGCCTTTATACAAAGAATACGGCAAGGATTTCCTTAAAGGACCCAGCGGCAGATCTGCGAAAAGATTCAGCAGGATCGCACGCATAAGCCCTAAGCTTGCAATGAGGTTTTACAGACTGTTACACAAGTGAACGGTAGCCGTCCAGCAATGCCTTCTCTGATTTGCTCCACGGATATTTGCTTTCGTAAAGCGCTCTTGCAGCAGCACCCATACTTTCCCACCTGTCGCGCATCAGCAAGACCCTATCAAGCGAATCGGCGATCTCAGATTTCACATCTGCGTCAATGACCTCGATGACGTCGCCTATGCCGTGGATCCTGATCTGATTGTATAGTGTTCCGTTTTTACCCATGATTATGGGCTTTCCGAGCATTAAAGCTTCATAAAACTTGTTAGGAGCAGAATACCTGTTGTTGGGCACTGAAGGATCCTGCAAGGCCGTCATGATGTCGCACTTCTTTTCCAGCGCGAGGATGTCATCATAAGGAAGCGGACCGTAATAGAAAATGTTATCGCTGCTTGCAGCGCATTCTTCGATGAACGGCCTTAACACACCGTAACCCGCGACATGCCACTCGACGTCACTCCTGGACATCATGACCTTTGCAGTCTCCTTAAGGAACCTGTCGAAAACGAGCATTCCGGCATATACGACCTTTGGCTTTAAAGGATCAGAACCCGGGGCCAGTTCAAAGTCATCCCTGACATCGATATCTTCAGGCGTATTCTCGACTACGATCAGCTTTTTGGGCGAAGAGCCTTTTATCTGGTACTTCCGCTCATCGCTGCAGATGATGGTCATGTCAGCTTTACTGATGTAATTGTTTTCCAGATTCCTGATGCAGTTCTTAACTATTCCGGGCGCGTTATACGAATCGGCGTAGTAATCGAAGATATCGTAAACGATCTTCTTTTTGTATTTTTTCGCAGCCTTAAAAGCAGGCTTTGCGGTATCGAAGTTAACTACATGGACCGCATCGAACTTGGCATTGTTCGCGGAAAGAAATTCATATGCCCTTTTCCAGAACCTTTTCATCGGTCCAAGCATCTTTTTCATGCCGCCGCCGTAATATGCCGGCTCGGGTATCAGATAGAAATCAAAATCTTTGTCATGAATACGGTGGATCTCATGGTTCACGTCAGTGCCAGATTTCTCGCGGTTCCAGCCGAGCAGAAAGACCTCATGCTCTTTTGAAAGAGCATACATCTCCTTCTCTACCCTGGAATCGGGATAACCTTTGTCAGACCTGATGAAACATATCTTCATAAGCGAATTATAAACTATATCGCAAAGTAAAAAACAGCCGCTGGATAATCAGCGGCTGTTTAAGGATAAACTCTTTAAGAGATTACTTTGCTGCAGCTACGACAGCGTCAGAGATTGCAGCCTCGTCACCGATGACGACAACGTTCGGATGAAGCTGGAGGATCGAAGCGGGGACCTTAGGTGTAACAGGACCGCAGAATGCCTTCTCAACGATGCCTCTCTTGCCTGAACCGGTAGCCATGAGGATAACCGTTGTTGACTTCATGATGTAGCCGATACCCATTGTGTAAGCCTGTGTAGGAACTGCTGCGAGATCGCCGTTAAAGAACAGTCTCGCGTTGTCCTGAATGGTCTGCTCTTCGAGGTCGATGCACTGTGTATTAACGCAGAAAGCGTCTGCAGGCTCATTGAAGCCGATGTGTCCGTCTCCGCCGATACCGAGGAGCTGGATGTCGAGGTGACCCAAAGACTCAAGGATGGCATCGTAATCGGTGCATGCCTTGACTGCGTCCTGCTCGAGTCCGTCAGGTACATAAGTCTTGCTCTTGTCGATATTTACGTGATCGAAAAGGTTTGTATTCATGAAATATCTGTAGGACTGATCGTGATCTCCGCCAAGTCCTCTGTACTCGTCGAGGTTAGCTGATGTAACCTTTGAGAAATCAAGGCTTCCTGCCTTATACATGTCAACGAGATCCTTATACGTTCCGATAGGTGTTGATCCGGTAGCAAGACCGATCTTGCAGTCAGGCTTAAGTCTGATCTGCGAAGCGATCAGCTCTGCACATGCCATTGAAGCTTCTTCATAGTTACTCTTTCTGATTACTCTCATAGTTCATTCTCCCGCTTTTTGTTTTTTAGTAAAACGGCTCCGCAATAACATGCGAAGCCGTAATAAACTTTAATCTGCAATAAGTCCCTGTTCCTTGATGACAGCAATGACTTTGTCGACATTCTGTTCACAGAGCTCATCTGTTTTTGCCTCGACCATTACTCGGATCTTAGGCTCAGTTCCTGATGCACGGAGGAGGATCCTTCCGTCGCCGCCCAAAGACTTGGTTACTTCTTCAACAGCCTTCAGGACAACAGGATTCTTCTGTGCCTCTTCCTTATCCTTAACAACCACGTTCTTAAGGCACTGAGGATACATCTTCATCTCGCCTGCAAGCATGGACAGAGGCAGCTTCTTTTCGAGCATGGTCATGAGGACCATAAGTGAAGTGAGGATTCCGTCACCGGTCGTTGCATACTTTGCGAAGATGATGTGTCCGGACTGCTCACCGCCGAGGACGAATCCGTTAGCCATCATGTTCTCTGCGACATACTTGTCTCCGACATTGGTCTTCTCAGTACGGATGCCGATAGCCTCACAAGCTTTGTAAAGTCCCATGTTGCTCATGATCGTCGTAACGATTGTATTGCCGTCGAGCTTGCCGCTCTCCTTCAGATACTTACCGCAGAGATACATGATCTGGTCGCCGTTGACTTCGTTTCCGAGTTCGTCGACCGCAAGACATCTGTCAGCATCGCCGTCATATGCGAAGCCTACGTTGAGTCCGTTATCAAGAACGTACTTCTTGAGGTTATCGATGTGGGTGGATCCGCAATTTGTATTGATGTTGAGACCGTCAGGCTGGTTGTTGATGATGAATACCTTTGCGCCCAGAGCCTCGAAAACGGACCTTGCGATATTCCAGGATGCGCCGTTTGCACAGTCGAGACCAACCTTCATTCCGTTGAATGCCCTTGTAGGAACGGTCATGAGATATCCGATGTATCTGTTGCGTCCTGCAGCATAATCAACGACGTTACCGATAGCTTCACGCTCGGCAAGAGGGATCTCGTCGATCTCACCGTCAATATATGACTCGATCTTCTCTTCGATCTCTGCCTCGATCTTCTGACCGTTGGCACGCATGATCTTGATGCCGTTGTCATAGAAAGGGTTGTGAGAAGCGGAAATCATGATTCCGCAGTCGAACCCGTCAGTTCTGCAGCAATATGAGACTGAAGGTGTTGTGGTTACGTGAAGCAGATATGCATCCGAACCTGAAGATGTGATACCGGCAGTAAGTGCTGCCTCGAGCATGTAAGAGCTCCTTCTGGTATCCTTGCCGATGATGATCCTTGCTCTGCCGTCATCGTGTTTCTGACCGTAATACCAACCGATGTAGCGGCCGACCTTGAATGCTTTCTGTGCCGTGAGCGCCTTGTTAGCCTCTCCTCTGAAACCGTCTGTTCCGAAGTATTTTCCCATAAGAACAAGACCTGCCTTTCTATGAAGCATTGTAATCTTTTTATGATTGAAAATTTTATCATAAAATAGGAAAAATCAATTATTTAATTTGAGACTTGCGTGAAATTTCAATGGGTCTGCCGCATTGGTTGAGCAGTCCGAAAACGATCCAGAAATACATCGCCACGTTGATAACGCTGGAATTCAGTGAAGCTTGGGCCGCATAGGTCACGAACATAGCCAGGAAGACCCATGTCAGAGCCTGGCTTGTCTCATTTCCGCCCTTATAGACCCTCTTTACCGCGATTACGAGCGTGCGGAACAGAATGAACAGATAAGCCGCGATGGCAAAGATGCCCTGCGTACACATGATGTGCAGATACTCATTGTGGGCTTTGGCCTGGAAATATGTACCTTCAACGTATTTCGGATTCTCGAAAAAGACCTCCGAATAGTTATCCAGTCCGATACCGGTGACCCAGTGCTTCTTGAAACTCTCAAGACCGTATTCCCAGTTAAGCAGACGGTCAGATCCGAGTCCGTTATCGACCTTGCCCTCGATCTCCCACTGCGTCCTTTCAACCTCTTCACTGACGAAATTGGTCGTGATGTGAGTGATGGCGAAAACAGCTGCAAATACGGCAATGAGTATTGCGAATCTGATAAAGAATCTCTTCAGAACATCCTTTTCGATATTGCCCTTCAGCATAACGAGTCCGGAAACAAGATAGAACAGTATCATGGCAGCAAACCCGATCCAGGCCAGCCTCGCCCTGCTTCCCATCATCGTATAGAAGAGAAATCCCGAGAAAACCGGCAAAACGAATCTCCAGATCTTTGACTTATAAAGCTTCTCAACGAACAGATAGCATCCGGATGTAAGAGCTGTGAAGAATACCGATATCCCTCCGTAGTAATTGCTGTTCTGCGTAAGTCCGTATGCAGCTCTGTCATGCCTGAGGAGAATGCAGTAAGCGATCTCGATGTTAAATGTCTGGAAGAAAGCAATGACGCTATGGACTGCCGCAATAAGGATGAAGATCATCACGAGCTTTTTGCGGTATCCGTCAGATACGATCCTCGAACCGAAGATGAAGAGCGAATAGTACGCAAGGAAATGATAAGGCGTCTCCCCTACGATAACGTCACCGTTGGAATATAAGCCGGGATTGACTGAGAATACCGCGGACAAGGTCATGAACACTACCAGGACCAGATAACAGATATCCGCAAAGTACCATTTTCTTTCAGAGATCTTGAGAAGGACAACCATTATCGTTCCAAGAACCCCGAAAAGGCTTAATATGACAGGCTGGAACATCGAAGGAACGATATCCCTGGTATATCTTGCGATAATGTCGGTGATTATCTCGGCAAAAGGCATCAGCAGCATCAGAGCTGCCGTCAAAGTGAACAGACTCTTCTCGGAAACAAACCGTTTCAGCCTGATGGTATCCATTATCTCAGCCCTTCTGTTTCAGATGGTTGTATTTAGCCATGCCGTTAAAGGTGTAGCAGATCATGTAAAACGCCGCCTTGAGAGCATTCAACCCGACAAACCTGTATGTATACCAGTTAAGGGATGCGGAATGGAATTTATTGCCGGTCATGGAATCACTGGAGATCCTGTAAGTTACGAGCGGCTCGTCAACGCCGCAGGCCTTGTATCCGTCTTTAAGGAGCAAAAGCCAGCAGGCAAAATCTTCGTGAATGTCGCGGTGATCCTCGGAAATAGGCGTGTAATGGAGGAAAACATCCTTCATTACCATTACTGAGGAATTGGATATGACGTTCTGCTTCAGAAGCTGGCGGTATGTCACTTCAGAAGGCGCGTGAAGCACCCAGGATAACGGAACTCCGTTCCTGTCGATATAACCCGAACCAGTAAATACCAGATGACTTGCGGTCTCCTGCTGAAGCTTGACCTGCTTGGCAAGCTTGTCCTCAGCCCAGATATCATCACTGTCAAGGAAGGCGATCCATTTACCGAAGGATTCCTGTATGCCTTTAAGGCGTGTCTTGAGAACACCCTTATTGGTCTCGTTGTAAATGATCTTTATCCTCGAATCCTTTTTCTCAAGATTCCTGATAATGTCTCTGGTGCCGTCTGTTGATGCATCATCAATGATAATCAGCTCAAAATTGTCATAAGTCTGGGAAAGCACTGAATTCACTGCTTCCTCAATAGTCTTTTCCGCATTGTAAGCCGGAAGTATGACGCTGACCTTATACGAGCGCTCTGTCTCCACGAACTACCCCTCTATTCCAAACAATCTACCCAAGAAGAGAATATCAGTACAAAGGGATAAATGCAAACTTGAAATAATAAAAAGAAAAGTGCAGGTTCCGGAGAACCTGCACCATATTGTTTAGATTATGCCTTCCGGCTGAGTTCCGATTACTGGAGCTGTGTACCGCACTCAGGGCAGAACTTGGAAGACTGACCTGCAGCCGGCTGCCATCCGCACTTAGGGCATGTAACAGGAGCGGGCTTCTTAGCACCACAACCCTGGCAGAAGTTGCCCTGGTTGCCTGTCTGGCCGCATGAGCATGTCCAGCCTGCTGCTGCGGGAGCTGCGGGAGCGGGCTTCTGAGCACCACAACCCATGCAGAAATTGCCCTGGTTGCCGGCCTGGCCGCAAGAACATGTCCAACCTGCGGGAGCTGCAGCAGCACCTGCTGCACCCATAGCTGCACCGCCCATAGCTGCACCAGCCATAGGAGCGCCGCCGCCCATGCCAGGCATCATGCCGTTGTTAGCCATTGTCATGGCAGCAACACCGAGCATTCCGATGCCTGCGCCTGCACTGCCTGCGCCTGCTTCGTTAGAGCCTGCAGCCTTGATACCGTCTGCAATACCACGTGTGCCATAAGCACCAAGAGCAGCCTGATCTCTTCCGTAGATCTGGTTGGTCTGGATATCCTGGATCCTTGCACGTGTCTCGTCATCAGGTGTAACAGAACCGATGGCAACTGCCTGAACTACGACACCTCTTGTCTGGAGCCAGTCCTGATCGAGGACCTCAGCCATGTAGTTACGGAACTCACCCTGATGTGCAGGGAGCTGTGAGAACTTGATGGCAGGTCTGCCGTCCATAGGGATACAGCACTTATTGAGAGCCTCTGTGATGTGATCGAGGAACTCGAGACGGGGCTGGAGCGGCTTAGAAGGTGTACCCATGAAATCATCGTTGGTGTAAACATCAGCGATGTTGCCTGAAATGTTCCTGAAGAACGTGACAGGATCCTGAATTCTGTAAGAGAATGTACCGTTGAGGCGGATGTAAACCGTCAGGTATGCAGGATCTTCGTAGCTGACAGGAGAAGGTGTACCGAAGTTCTGGTTCCTGATCTCGAGCAAGTTAACAAAGTAAACTCTCTGCTGCTTGGAGAGTTCTCCACCCTGCTTCATACGTGTCCAGGCATCAACAACGGTCTTCTTGATGTTCTCGCCGAAACCGCCGGGTGCAAAGACTGAAGGAGAGGTTGAAGAATCCCATCTGTAGTAGCCGGCAACCATTGTGAAGTCAACGATCTGTCCGCCGTCTACGAGCAGGAGTGCGGTACCCTCAGGTACTGCGATAACCGATCCCTGTGAAATGATCTCGGAGCTGCCTACGTTACGACCCTTCTGCATGCGGTTAGCACCCTTCTTGACAAGGATGTTGTCACCGAGAGAATCGCAGGTAAAGAACTCGAGATACTGATCTCTAATCTCATCGCCGATCGTACCGGTAATTGTGCCGGCTACGTTCTTAATCAAGCTAATCAATCCCATAATATTATTCCTCCTGATATTTCTTTTGGTCCTTACGACCACCATTTAGAATAATATCATTTTTTTGACAAAACAACAATGTATTACACACTAAAGCGCATCAATAGTTGTAGAAGATCTGCCTGGACATCGGAAACAGCTCGTGTTCCTTTATTTCAGGGACTTCAACGCCCTCCATGTAACAGGTCGCGACCACCGGGATGCCTGTAATGCCGGAGGCTTCTTTCATGATCTTCTCGCCTTCTGTGATGATTTCAGAGGTCGTCTCACCGAGAAGGTTGGTGTTATGGAGATATCCGTCGATCATAAAGCCGGCCGCCTGCGAAAGGATTGCAGTCATCTCGGCTATCTGCTTCGCGTCTGACGTGAAAGGTCTAAGTGTATTAACAGCCATAAGGATCTGAGTATCGGTGTTCTCGATCCTGTGTCTCATGGAGCCGAGGATTGTTGCGCCCATGTCCTCGCCTCCGATGTCGAAAACGCCTGTATAGGTCTCGTCATCGAAAATGGAGTAAACATCGGGCGGAATGACCGGGGCATCGACGTTTGAACCCGCGTACATGGGGGAGATCACCCTGATGCCCGCCTTTTCGAGCGCCGGGGCGCAGTCGGAAGACCTGTAGAAAGGGTTGATTATGTCAAGGTCGGCAATAAGAAGACTCTTATCGGGCCATGCCTTGCGCTGGGCAAGCGACATGTTGACCGCGATCTCGGATTTTCCGCTTCCGTAAGCGCCTATGACAATGCTTAATCTATGATTCTCGTAAAACATCAGAACAGATCTCTCCTCTTGAAAAGGATAAAGCCGGCGCCTGTGATAAAGGCATACCAGATAACGGATTTGACCACGTACTCAATGCACTTCGTGCTGTAAGCCGTAGAGATCCCGTCCATCTTTGAAAGGGCTTCCTTGTCCAGCATGACATTGGACATCAATGCGTTTAACTGCATGTCGTCCGAATAATCGAGTTTATCCTTATACTCCATTTCAGCGACCAGTCCGATACCGTTGGGCATCTTGAAATCGCTCTGGAAGCCGGCTGTCGTAGCCTGGTAAACGGGATGGAAAATATACCATGCCTTACCGCCGCGGACCGCTTCGCTGGAATTCTGCTTTTTAAGGGCATCTGCCTGTTCCCTGCTCATGAGGCCTTTTTCGACATTAAGCTCAACTGCCGTGCCAAAGCTCTTCTCGTAGCTGTCGCCTGCTGCCTTCGGCATGCTGAACATACCGACAGCCATGGAAACGCCGCTGATCACCATCGTAAAGAGAATGGCAAGCACGACCGGGATGGCACGGTTACGGAAAGCAAAAGCTATGGAAGTAAAGAGCGCGGACAATACGAGGAGAACCACGATGGCTGTCGCGATACGCATGAACATCTCGCCGCCGTTCAGTATCGGGCCTATGCCGTTGATCTTGAGACCCAGCATGCCAAAGCAGACGTAAATGACACACCATACTATGCAGACTAACGACTGCGCGATATTGTTGCTCATGAAGACCGACAGTCTTGAGTGTCCTGAAATGATCTTGTTGCGGACGAATCCGTCACTTTGGTCCTTGCCTATGTAGAGGCAGGTGAAAAGCGCCATGAACTTGGGCATCTCGGCAAAAAACGCCGTAAGGATAAGCCATGTTATGTATTTCTTCTCATCAGCCGACAGATTAAGCTGACTTAAATAGAGGCCGCCTTCTTCGGTGATGCTCAGCGAGAACACCAGTCTGTAGAAAGATGCCACGAAGATCGGCCATACCACGCAGTAGAGTGCAATGATCCAGAAAAACAGGTTTGAACGGATCCTTCGGAATTCGAATCTTAAAAGTTTACCCATTGCCGCGACCTCCCACCAGATTGATGAAGTAGGTCTCAAGATCTGTCTCGCGCGTGCTTACGCGGGCAATGTTGACGCCCTGCCTGGATGCTTCAACCACAACATCGGTAAGGTTAAATACACCCTTGACCCTGACGATGCCTGTTCCCTCCTCGATCTTTGAATCAAGGCCCTTCGCTTTAAGTACTGCCATAAGACCCTGAGGATCTGCGGAGAAGAAATCGGACTGTACGCCACCCGCGTTCTCGACTTCTTCCGTCGTGACTTCCCTGACGACCGTTCCGTCCTCAACGAACGCAAAATTAGTCGCGAGTTTGGAAAGCTCAGACAGGATGTGGCTTGAAATAATTATGGTCATGCCCTTCTCACGGTTTAAGCGCTGGAGAAGGTCTCTGACTTCGATGATTCCCTGCGGATCGAGGCCGTTGATGGGCTCATCAAGGATAAGCATATCCGGATTGCCCGCCATTGCCATGCCGATACCGAGTCTCTGGCGCATACCGAGCGAGAATCTTCCGGCTTTCTTCTTTCCTGTCTTATCAAGGGCAATAAACTTAAGGATCTCATCGATGGAATCATCGATCTTAAGGCCTAAGTTGATGTACTGGAAGATTAGGTTCTCACGGGCCGATTTGGATGAATAGATTGAAGGCAGTTCAACGAGAGCTCCGATCTTGCCGTAACCTTTATGGTTGAAACCGTATTCCACCTTGCCCGATGTGGGTTTCTGAAGGCCGGAAATGACCCTCATGATCGTGGTCTTGCCAGCGCCGTTCCTTCCGACAAGTCCGTAGATCGAACCTTTCGGTACTTCAAACGACATCTTCTTCAGCACCTCATGTTTGCCGTAACTCTTGCAAACATCGGTCACTTTGAGCATATAGCCCGATGTGTCTTCCATTTAATGACCCCCTGTTCCATTAAGTCATTTTATTGAAGAACATATTAACATAAACAGAGGATGTTTTCTCACGGGCGGACAAAGCGCGATGCCCTGCTGCTTATAACGACCGCGGCTGCCATCTTTACGATATCCGGGATGATAAAAGGGATAACGCACCAGCCGAGGACCGTAACCAATCCCACAGGGCCTGTCTGGGCGGCATATACCGTCATGAACCAGATAACGCCAACCGTATACATAATGAGCTCGAAGATCACCGAGATGACAAAACCGAAGATGATCCTTTTTTTCGTTGAGGTCATAAGGCGCGCGAAAGCAAGTTTTTCAAGGAGCCAGCAGATAAGAGAAGCTGCAAGGAATCCGATAAGGAATCCGCCCGTCGGGCCCGCAAAAGCCGCGGGACCGCCCTTAAACTGCGCAAACACCTGGACTCCGACAGCTCCGAGGGCAAGATACACTGCTATCGCGATAGTTCCCCTTCTTCCTCCTGTCGTCAGGAAAACTGCAAGGACAGCAAGCGTCTGCAGTGTGAAAGGCACAGGACCTAACGGTATGGATATCCAGGAACACACGGTGATCAAAGCAGCTGATATGGCTATTACTGCGATGTCGTAAGATGCGCTGCGTTTCTTTTTGTTTTGGGAATCCATTTAATTGTAAACCTCTCTTACTTTAAACTTTACAATCGGATTATACCCGTTAATTCCGAAAATACAAATCCGGATTGTCCTCATAAAATGAATTTCATTATGGAAAAGAAACTCATGTGCGAGTAAAATATTCTTGAGGCAAAAATTACGATAAATAATCAACAAATTTAATATGTTGTCCATATCGTTCTCAATCACATACGGTTGAGTGGATCTTGTCTCACAGCAATCCGGGGCCGGACACGGTGCATCAGCCTTTGGTTGCTGCACTTTTTTGTTTGGGAGGGCAATATGAAAAAAGTACTGAACCGAATCAGTGCTGCATTTCTGTCATTGGCCTTACTCGTAAGTCTTACTCCTATAACTGGATTTGCGGTAATAGCTAACGAAGCAGAAGAAGGCACACCTGCAGCCACCACCGAAGAGACCGAAAAGGCCAAAGACCCCGGTGACTCAGGAGCAAGCAAGCATAAGGAAACCAAGAAAGACAAGGAATCCCCCAAGTCTGAAAAGGAGACTCCGAAGGAGACAAAACAGACAGAAGCTGAAGCTCCGAAAGAAACTGACAAGAAAGAAACCGAAGCACCTAAGGAATCCGACAAGTCAGAAACCACAACTCCCAAGGAAACAAAGAAAACTGAAACTGAAGTTCCGGAAGAGACCAAGGCTGCTGAGCCTGAGACTTCCAAGGAGCCAGTAGCAACAGAAACTGAAGCACCCAAGGAAACCGAGGCATCTGAACCTGAGACTTCCAAAGAGCCGGAAACATCTGAAACCGAAGCTCCCAAGGAAACCGAAGCAACAGAACCCGAGACATCCAAGGAACCCGAGGAATCAGCAACCAAGCCTTCAGAGCCTGAAGAGACCGAAGCAACAGAGCCTGAAACTTCAGAAACAGAAGAAACAACTGAACCCACAGAGTCCACGGAGCCCGAAGAAGCTGAAGGTGAAGCCGATAACAATGTTTCTTCAGATGCCAAGAAAACTCCTGTCGTAATCGGAACGATCGATGTCACGCTCGACTCATCGAGCGGCGTTATGTCCTGGACTGACTATTCAGGAGCAGCAAATTACATATTATTCATTTCATGTTATAACAGTGCAACGGTTGATCCGGCGGCAAGTCCCGTTAATCTTAAAACCACGATCGACAACCTCATCAAGGTTCGTGAATTGGAAAAGAACCCGTCCGGAAATTACACTGTCGCTTTGGAAGCTTACGACAGCAACGGAATAATGATAGCCAACTGGGAAGATGATTTTTATTATAAATCTTCCTCAAATGCACAGACCGGATCGATCCAAAACATCGCTTTCAACGATTCCACCGGAGTCATTTCCTGGAATGCTTATCCGGGAGCTACGGATTATACGATTTCCATCGACGGTTACGAAGCGGATTGGGTCACCACTACCTCATACAGCGGACTTAAAGAAACCATTGACAGGTTGGTCAAGAGCGAAGAGATCAACAAGCCTTCCGACAATAAATACACTATTACGATCCATTCAATAAACAAGGAAGGTGAAATCACAGCCAACGGAAACTATACCCTTACCTATACTACACAGAGCAATCCCGTATCATGGTCCCTTATCACAGGTGTTAACTTAACATCCGGCATTCTTACCTGGGATGCACTTACCGGAGCTACGAAATATTACATTGAAATCGATTGCAGCTGCGGTTATTACACAACATCGACCAAATTTGCACTCGGTACACAGATCGACAAACTGGTAGCATTGCAGCAGATCTCGAAAAGCGATTCATACTGGGTCGGTCTTTCCGCTTATGACAGCGACAACGATTACATAGGCGGATGGGATGGATATTTCAGCTATACTCCTGCCACCAATCCGGGTTCATCGAAGATCCAGAATGTTAAGATTTCAAAGGGTATTCTTACCTGGAAAGCTGTCACCGGCGCATCATGTTATTGCATTGAGATCGGCGATGATTACGCCTCCGTTTACGTAAATTCAGCTAAAACAAATCTCTTTGCACAGGTTGATTATCTGATCAAGACCGGTGATCTTACCAAGGTCAGCACCGGCAGATACCATTTCACTATTTATGCTGAAGACTTTTATGGCAACAGCCTTGCATCGTACACGGGTTCATTCACTTATAAGTCGAAAGCGGCACCCGTTACTACGGGCAACCTCGACATTACATTCCACACTGAAGGCCATATAACGTGGAACGCATACAAAGGCACATCGTACTATATAGTCGAACTTGACGGCGGAGAGACCTATAGAGTCGCAAAAACAACTTTCGATTTCAGTAAACAGATCGATTGGCATGTCAAGAATGGCGATTTTGAGAAAAAGACCTGGTATGACGTTTTAATAACGGCTTATGACAAGACCAACGTGCCTTTGGCAACTGGTTATGAATCCTTCAGTTACAAAACCTCTTCAACACCCATTTCAAGAGGTCAGATAGCAGGTGTCAAAGTTACAAACGGCGTATTGTCATGGGATAAGTACTCCGGAGCATCAAAGTATGCCATTACCATTTCAAATTCTCAGGGAACAATTCCTTATGTTACCGGAAATTCCTTCA
The DNA here is from genome assembly GCA_946407705.1 of uncultured Clostridia bacterium. Taxonomy (GTDB): domain Bacteria; phylum Bacillota; class Clostridia; order Saccharofermentanales; family Saccharofermentanaceae; genus Saccharofermentans. The sequence continues at coordinate 39,014 of CAMJPC010000003.1, forward strand.
AGCTGAGTGAATACATATACAAGCTGATCGCAACCGGCGGCATCTGGCAGGGCGGATACTATCAGGTATGCATTACTGCAATAGACAGCCAAGGCTTTTTCATAGCAGAGAAGATGCTTGATTATTACTACACTCAGGAGCCCAACGGGATGAAGACTGCAGGCAGAACTGCATCCGTCAAGTATAAGAAGCTCAAGAAGAAGAATCAGTCGGTATCGAGAGTAAAGGTAATTGCGGTTTCCGGTGCCGCGGGCAAAGTTACTTACAGGAAGATTGCCGGCAGCAAAAAGATCCTTATCAACGCAAGTACCGGAAAGGTCACCGTAAAAAAGAAGCTTAAGAAGGGTACTTACAGAGTCACTGTACAGGTCAGAGCTGCAGGTAATGCTTACTATCAGCCATCCGAAGTTCAAACCGTAACCTTCGTTATCAGAGTCAAATAACAAACTGACCCGGCAAGCAGATTTAAGCCCCTCACCGTAAAGTGAGGGGCTTTACTTATGCCATTTATTTTGCTCAGCCGATCTTATTTAGGACAAACAAAATGATATTCGGCAGATACGAGTGCAGGAACAAGATAATGCACATTGCAACGTAAAGCCACATACCCTTATCCTTCCAAAGAATGCTCCTGACCTCCTTGTGTGAAGGTTCACCCTTCATGAGGTTCAGAGCAAGCTTCTTGCGCTTCAATCCCTTGATCAGTCTTACGATACCGATTATGCCGATCGCTAATACTCCTCCTACCCACGCAAGAATGATAACGGCGCAGAGCAGCGCGGTCAGCGAATGATCGGTTCCCTCTTCCCTTGCCGCAATGAGTTTCTGCAGCAGTGTCTGTAAGACAAGAGAGCTTGAAAGATTGATCGCCATATGAAGGAAGATCGAATAACGGATACGTCCTGTACGAATGTAAACATATGCGAAAAGGAATCCTACGAGAGCAGCGAAAAAGAACTGCTGGAAGTTACCGTGGAGCAGACCGAACATAAGACCGGACATCACGATGCTGACGTACTCACCATACTTGATGGTCCTGTCGATAAGCACTTTACGGAAAATGAGCTCCTCAAATACCGGTGCTCCGATTCCGACGACCAGCGTTCTCACGATCACATTGGAATTCTGCATCAGATTGCTTGCCTTCGTAAGCGACTCGCCTGAGAAAGGCTGTGTAAGAGCCGTGTGGATCGAGTTTCCGACAAGAGAGCCGGCAAGGATCAATGCCTCTGTGATCATGAGGAAACCAAACCACTCGGAGAAACTGAGCTTGTGAACTTCGAGCTTTGTCTTCGGTATTCCCCTCATCAAGAGCCAGATAAACGGGAATCCGATGGCATCGACCGCCAATACGATAAGACCGAACGAGATCGATGTCCTGTACTGCTTTACGACATCAGGAACAAGCTTTGCAAGAAGGAGCGCTCCCGCAAACTGTACCAAAAGGAACAAGACACAGAATGCAGCGTACCTTGATGCAACAGCGGGAATGCGGTTCTTGAGTTCGTCAACGAACTCGGGATCCGCAGGTTCGGGTTCAGGTTTCTTCGGCTTTGCGCTGTAATCAGGAATCTGCGCTTGTTGCTGATAAGCAGGCTGCTGATATACAGGCTGAACAGGCGCCGGAACCGGTGCAAAGACCGGCTGTGCATACTGGACGGGCTGATAAGTAACAGGAACCTGATAAGGCTGCATCTGATACTGAGGCTGTGCGGGAACAGTATAAGCAGGCAACTGATAAGCCGGAGCCTGATAAGGCATCTGGTACACGGGTGCCTGGTAGGCAGCCGGCATAAAGGGACGTGGCTGTCCGCAGTTGGCACAGAACCTTCCGGTATTCTCACGCTCGCCGCATGCGCCGCAAACCCATGTTGCCTGCTGCGCAGGCTGCTGATATACAGGCTGCGGATTTGCTTTGGGCTGAGGTGCAGGCGGCACGGGAATCTCAGGTGCCTTTCCGTCATAGAGTTCAGGTTCGGCGGGTTTCTTCTGTTTATAGAGGAAGCCGAGGATTATGAGTACGGCCAAAAGACCGTTGCAGATCCCGATAAAGCCGAAGATATCAGCATAACCGACAGATGAAGACTTTACTTTGGCGAGAGTAACCTTGCAGCTGACGGAAACGGTGCCGTTCTCCTTGAACTTGCTGAAGTTGGCTTTTTTCAAAGCCTGCGAAACGCTGTCCGCGTTATAAATTGCATCGTATTCTTCAACGAAGTCACGGAAATCCTGTTCCGACGTTATGTATCTGAACAGGAACGAACAAGTTCCTTCAGTGAACTTGTAATCAAGCTTTACCTCTTCTCCGTCGAAAAGAACGGCCGCGCCGAGAAGCTTTCCCGACGGATCGTATATCTCGCTGCCGATGACACAGTAAGCAGGCGAGATCTTCGGATCGATCGTGATCCGGTGCGTGCCCTCATTGCTGATCTTGGTCTCATACTTGAACAGACCTTCGCGCGGGAGACCATCCGTAAACTTCTGGGTATTCTTGACCTGCTTGGCCGCAACCTGAGCCGTTCCGCCTGCGGAACTCTTTACGGAAATGTAATTAACGGAAAACCCCAGCGCTACTATGAGCACCAGGGCTGTAATCCATAAAACAAGTTTTGTGATTTTCACCCTTAATTCCTCCGATATTTAATCAAAGAATATTATACACCGAAGGCGGGTTTGGTCTACTTTGCCGTTACTCCTCGCCGTAGAACACCGTATATGCGCCGTTTGAGAGCTCGCCGTTACCTTCTGAAACAACGGAACCATCTTCCAGAGTCAGCTTATACGTCTGCTGTCCGCTCCTTCCGAGAGCGGTCTCTCCGTCAAGTCCGAGGAGCATCGTATAGAAAGCGTCAGTCAGGACACCGTCAAGGAATTCTCTTAAAATACTCTCATCAGCTGACGGAGCTCCGAGCTTCTTGAGCAGTGAACCTGCAGGTGATTCTCCGCGGCCAAAGTATGAAGAAAGCATGCCTTCCTTCTCGTCTTTAAGTGCCTGAGCAAATTCCTGTGCAGTCATGTTATGTTCCTCCACGATCAAGGTTTCCGATTCGGAATTCTACGCCTTTATTTTCGAACATTACAGAGCTTGCGTCAAATAAACAAAGTATGAATAAAAAATAGAAAAAATCCGCTATTATCCGAACAATGACTTCTCGTAATCTTCAGCAGTTTTCTTGCCGAACCAGTAGATCTCGATGACGCTCATCAGGTTATCGTCGAGCTTTCTCGAATAGGTACAGACAGTCTGCGTGCCTTCGTTTCCTGACAGCGTAAAGGTATCTCTCACGTACTCCTTGCCGCACAGGACAACCTTGACTCTTTCCTTGTGTTCGACCGTAACGGGCAGACCTTTCCAGATCTCCTGCATGAAGTTTCCGTAATCATCAAGATACTTGTTCTCGTCATAGGCAGGATCATCAGGCGCTGCAAGCTTTATGTTTACAAACCTGAACTCGAACCCCTTCATCGAATCCGAGAAAACGGCATCGTAGAATGTCGCATTTTCGCGTGTCTTGTCCTTGGAAGTCTTGCACAGTGAAAGTTTATAGTCCTTGTTCTCTTTCATCGCGCTCTCTGACATCTGCGTTAATCCGGGGATCTTCGCCGTGATGCCGGCGTAGTCATTTACATACACGTTGTCCTTGAAAAGTCCCTTGGTGTATTTCGTTCCGTCTGCGGGATTCGGAGCTTCATTGGCAGGAACATCCAAAACGGTCTCGGGTTCTTTACGCGCAGTAAAGCCGTCGCCGTAAGTAAGGCCGTAACCCACCTTCAGGAAGCACTTGTCCGTGCCGATCTGGTCAAGCGCGCCGTACCAGGGCGAAGGGAGTTTTCCCGAGAAATCCGCGCACCCGCAGAGGACGTCAGAGATGCCCTTGCCCTCGGAACCCGGCAGATAGCACATTACGACGCTGTCCCATTTCTTGTAGTCAGATTCGTCGATGATGACGTGCCTGCCCGCCACGATGCAGGTGACAACGGGCTTCCCGAGTTTCTCTGCTTCACTCATTGCCTGCTTGTTTTCTGTAAGTCCGAGTTTGCCTGTAAGGCTTAAGTCTTCGGTATCGCCGTTCCATTCGGCATACGCCTGCTCGCCTATGCAGAGCAGCACGACGTCAGCCTTTGAAGCATCCTTGGAATCCGTGATGACTTCGATCCCGTAGTCTTTTGCATACCTCTCGAAAGCTTCTTTTATCGTCGTTACGCCCTTGATCTCAGATGTCGTTGAGCGGTTCCAATCGAGCGTCCAACCGCCGCACTGAACGGCACCGTCATCAGCCGCGGGGCCCGTGATATAAACCTTTGCACCCTGCTTGAGAGGCAATGTGTTCTTATCGTTCTTGAGAAGAACAAGGCTCTTTTCGACAAGCTGCTCGGCAACTTTTCTATACTCGAGAGAACCGGTTTCAGTCTGGTCGGTCTTCATTTCCGTAAGCATCGGATCTTTGAAAAGCCCTATATCCATCTTTACCTTGATGATCCTCGTAACCGCGTCATTCACGCGTTCTTCGGGGATCTCTTTGCTGTTTACGGCGTCGATGATTATCCTTCTTGCCTCTTCGAAATGGTCCGTCTCCATCAGCATGTCGATTCCCGCATTAACACTCTTGATAACTTTCTCTTTGTAAGAGCTGCCCGTGATGTTTTCGACGGAACCCCAGTCGCTTACGATGAATCCCTTGAAGCCCATCTCGTTCTTGAGCTTCATGATGTACTCTTTGTTCTCGTGCATCTTCACGCCGTTGAGCGACGAATGGCTGATCATGATCGTCTGCACGCCCGCATCGATCTGCGCCTGGTAAACCTTAAGGAGTTCAGCGATCTCAGCATCAGTAAGCTTCGCGTCACCTCTGTCGATCAGCATCGGCGTAGCGCCCTGTTCACCCGTTCCGTACACGACATTTCCGTCAGCGAAAAAGTGTTTCGCACACGCTACAAGACCCTTGTCGATCAGTCCTTTAGTATAAGCCGTGCTCAGCTTCTTTATGATCTCCAGATCAGACCCGTAAGACTCATATGTCCTGCCCCATCTGGGATCCGCTGACTGCGCAACGACCGGCGAGAAGTTCCACATCATGTGGCAGATCTTCGCTTCGTCTGCGGTTATCTGGCCCATCTTAAAAGTCAGCTCTTCATCGTTTGCCGCGCCGATGCCTATGTTGTGGGGGAAATACACGGCGTTAACGCAGTAATTCACGCCGTGGACGTCGTCTTGGCCGTAGATGAACGGAATGCCCGAAGGTGACTCGAGCGAAGCCTGCTGGAAACCGTCAACGATCTTTCTCCACTGCTCCGCGTCGGTGTGACCTGCCGTCGAAAGCACGCTTCCGTAGCCGTTTGCCATCATGTCTTCATTGCTTGTCTTGTATATCGCAGGCTGCACCATCTGCGCCGCCTTCTGCTCGAGCGTCAGCTGAGAGACGATCTGCTCGGGCGTCATTTTCGCGTAGTTCTTATACCTGTTCGCATCGCCCGGCTCAGGTTTAGGCATACATGCCGCCATCGGCAATATCATCGCAAATGCCAGAGTGACCGCAATCAGCTTTTTCATAAGATTTCCTCCGATCTTTTCCGCTGCCCTTATGAGCAGAAATTCCCTTTGTAATTGGGATTATAAGGATCCATTATGTATTAAATGTGAATCCAAGTATTTTCATTTGAATATCCATCTTCATTTGGTTAAATTATAATAGTAAACTTGCTGCATTGACACATGTAGCGAATCTGTTTACTCTTGTGCAAAAGACAATTATCATCAAGAGGGTTTAGGCCATGTCAAACATTGAATCAGTCACGCTCGAAATGATCAAGGACGCGCGTGAAGCGTTAAAGGGAGTTGCTGAACTCACTCCCGTCCTCTCATCTGACAAACTCGATCCGAATCTCTCGATCAAGGCAGAAAACCTTCAAAAGACCGGTTCTTTCAAGATACGCGGCGCATATAACAAACTGAGATCCTTATCTCCCGAAGAAGCCTCTAAAGGCGTCATTGCCTGCAGTGCCGGCAACCACGCCCAGGGCGTTGCACTTTCAGCCACAAAGCTCGGGATCAAATCTGTCATCTGCATGCCTGCCGGTGCTCCGATAATGAAGGTTAAGGCAACCAGGGGTTATGGCGGAGACGTCGTTCTTGTTGACGGCAACTACGATGACAGTGCAAAGAAAGCACAAGAACTCGCTAAGGCAAACGGCTATACGTTCGCCCATCCGTTCGACGATCCTTACGTGATCGCGGGTCAGGGAACGATAGGACTTGAGATCCTGGAACAGATGCCTGATGTTGAACAGGTGATCGTTCCCATCGGCGGCGGCGGACTTGCAAGCGGAGTAGCGGTCGCAATAAAATCCGTAAGACCCGAGGTGAGAGTCATCGGAGTTCAGTCGATCAATGTCGCTTCGATGTTTGCCTCTTTCGGACACGACGAGATCAAGACCGTCAAGGACGCGGCAACCATCGCAGACGGCATTCACGTACTCACTCCCGGTTCTCTTACTTTCGAGCTCATCCGGAAATATGCTGATGACATCGTAACTGTGACGGAAGATGAGATCGCAGCCGCGATCGTTGCTCTCATGGAAGGTCCGAAAACAGTTGCCGAAGGCGCAGGCGCTGCAAGCGTTGCGGCATATCTGTTCAAAAAAGTAGATACTTCCCTCAAGACCGTATCGATCGTATCCGGCGGCAACGTCGACATTACGACTCTGGAGCGCATCATCACAAAGGGCTTGCAGAAAACAGGCAGAGTCACTCAGCTAACCGTAAGGCTCGAGGATAATACCGCAAGTCTCATCAGGTTCCTGTCACTCATTTCGGAAAACGGTGCGAACGTATTAAACATCACTCATGAAAGAGAAAACGCCAAGACGGAAGTCCATTCCTGTCTGGTAACGTTTACGCTTGAAACTTTGGGAACGGATCATATTAACGCGATCAGGGAATGCATTGCCGCCAACGGTTACCTGATCTCTGATACTTAAACAAAATCCGGATGATCCCCTCTGCCTTCAGCAATGCGGAAGCCGATCTTTTCGACTCTTCTCTTAAGGCACATGCTGCATTCAGCTGCCTCTTCGCCCGTGCAGATCTTTCCGTCGTAGAGCAGATACTTCTCTCTGACGTTAACCGGTGAAAGGTTCGGCATCATTACGTTTGCACCTGCAAGAATGCCCTTCTCCCTGCCCAATGAATCCGCCGTTCCGAGCGCGGTCGTCGCAGGAAGCAGAACCTTCGGAAACAGAAGTCTGAGTACGGAAAGGAGTCTTAAAGTCACTTCAACGCTTCCTTCCGGTTCATCTTTAAAAGGTGTGTCCTTGTGAGGAATGAAAGGTCCGATGCCTATCATGTGAGGCTGTAACTCCTGCATGAAAACGATGTCTTCATAAATGTGATCAAATGTCTGATGCGGTGTTCCGACCATTATTCCGCAGCCTACCTGGAACCCTATCTCTTTCAGATCGAAAAGACACTTCTTGCGTTCCGCCCCGGACATTGATGCGGGGTGAAGCATCGAATAGTGTTCTTCATTTGCCGTCTCGTGACGCAGAAGATATCTGTCTGCGCCGGCATCGAAATACTTCTTGTAGCTCTCGTGAGGCTTTTCGCCGATCGAAAGCGTTACGGCACAGGAAGGATGCTTTTCCTTGATCTTTTTTACCAGATCAACGATCATGTCGTCTGTGAAATGCGGATCCTCTCCGCCCTGCAGAACGAATGTCTTAAAGCCGATCTTCTCTCCGATGTCGCAGCACGAAAGTATCTCTTCTTCAGTCAATCTGTATCTGTCGGCGTTTTTGTTGCCGGCACGGATCCCGCAGTAGTAGCAGTTGTTCCTGCAGTAATTCGTGAATTCGATGAGGCCTCTTAAATAGACTTCTTTGTGGAATACTTTTTCTGAGACCGTCCTTGCAGCCTCAAACAGGTACTCCCTGTTGTCTTCGCCCTCGAATTCCAAAACATACGCTAAGTCTTCACGTGAAATGTTTTGCGTATCTTTAAGTCTGTCCGTTATGTCTTTAAACCGGTTGTCCATCTTACAGCTGGCGCCTTACCGTCGTCTGGTATTCGTCTCCGTTTTTGTAATACGGACACTCTTTGGTGGGATGCTGCGAAAGCCTGATCACCTCATCTTCATCGAGGTCAAGATCGCATAAAGCCTCTCCCGTCATCTCATCTATGTAAGCATACTGGCATGTCTCGCAACTGCTCATGACTTATCCTTCATCTCTTCAAGTAATTCCCTGTTCTTCTCGAGCAGGTCATAAAGCCCGTCTTCAGAAAGCACGCCGCGCTTCAGATCCGATGGAAGCTTTCCTTCTTCATCGAGTTTAAAATCCGTTTTCCAGCGCCTTCCCGAATAGTACTCTTCAAGTTTACTTATCTCGTTTTGAAAAGCAAGGAAATGATCGGGATCTTCCTTGGCTTTTTCCAATACAACAGAAGCCTTATCGAAAAGGTCTTCCATGAGGGTTATACGGCCGATGGCTGTCTCAACTCTGCTTTTCCTGTTCCCCATAACTATGGAAATGACTCGAACGCTTTACTTTCCGAGCGACATTAACCAGGCTACGAACGAGCGGAACAGCGCAAGAAGGAACTGTGTTCCGAAAATAGCGCCGACGATGATTCCGAAGATCATGAAGAATCTCTTGAACGACTTCGGCCATGTTCCGACAATGTTGCCCGTCTGACCGTTTATGAGAACGCGGTATACCGTTCCGTGGTAATCAAAGGAAGTGATCCAGATCGGAGCCAGAACATACTTGGCACGGATGTTTGTGGCACCGGGCTGCATGTCGAGCTTGGCAATGGTATCTGCTGCTTCCATTGATTTGATCTCGCGCTTGATCATTTCATAGATCCTGCCCATGGCAGTCTGCCATGCAGCAGCGCCTTCAATGGTGTAGCTCTCTGACCAGAAACCTGCAAGAAGGTTCGGATCGTATCTCTTCATGAAATTAAGATCGAACTTGGATACCGACTTCCAGAAAGAGTCCTTTTCGAGACGGCTCGAAGCAACCAGCGTAAGGTTCCTTATGGGCAGCTTGCACGCGCCGGTTGACTTGTGATACTTCGTATACTGATTGTCACCGCTTCCGTAGGTACGTCCGAACTTTCCCTTGTAAGGCGTATAAGTATCGCAGTCGAAAACCCAGTACGGAACATAAACACCGACAAGATCAGTGATCTCTGCATTCTTGACGATATCCATGGGAGAGAATCTCCTGCCTGCGATCCACTTCTTGAACATGGCCTGAGCCTCGTCCTTGCCGATCTTAAACGGAATGATGCCGGTCGGTTCAAGAACGCCTGCCATGTCATGCGATTCAGAGATCGAGTTGGAACCGCAGTAAGGACAAAGACCTGACAGTGCGCTTGCCTCGGCAATGAATCGTCCGCCGCAGGTTCCGCATACTATCTGTTTTGCAGTTGACTGCATCCTGCGGCCAACGTTGTTCTGAAGATCTTCAAAAGTATAACCCAGACCGGGTGCGGCAGGAATTGTATTTATCTCAACTCTGGAACCGCAGAAATTACAGATCAGGCCGCCTGTCGCAGGATCATATGAAAGAGTTGCACCGCAGGAAGGACACTTCTTGTTATCCTGCGAGGTAACATTCTGCACGATGGCCGGAGGTGTCTGAGAATAAACAACACCCTGCTGAGGCACCGGAGTCTGAACGCCTGCTCTGGGTGCATTACCGAGGTCAACATTCATCTGCTCGATACGATCTTTTTCGAGAACGCTATTGCGTCTCTCCCTTGCTTCCCTGATATTGTTTACCCCGAAGTGATCTTTGAGGACATCACCGATGGTTGTATCATTCCTGTTGTCTGCCATTTCCCTCACTCCTTAACAGCCATACAAAATAAACCCTTATCCCGCGGCTCCATAAACCGCCAAGATAATTGTATCAAAAAATAGAGTGGTTAAAAATATCAAGGGGAATTAATCGTTTGCCGGCACTCCGGGAAGCGCTATTCTTCTCCAGATACTCTGACATGAATGGCGCTTCCCTTTTGCCGATTTCATTATATCAGCACCATTAAATGATTTGCGGGAACGATGAGTCAAGTATGAGTGAAAGCTGTGTGAATATGGTGACATTCTCTTTACACAGGCATCTTGACGCAGGGAATCCTCTGCTGTATTATCTCGGCAGAAATCTGAAAACGGAGGAACACCGATGAGAAAGACGATCTGCTGAAGTTAATAAACTGCCTCGCGGATAAGTCTTTTTGTGTGTTCATTTATATTGCCTTTATTTAGCCGCGCCGCTTCCTTGTGACGCGGCTTTTGATTTATCCGGCAGAGGGTTTTCGAAAGGAATCACTATGCCAATAATAAACATCAACAACTTGACATTCGGTTATGACGGATCTGAAAAGGTCATTTTCGATGACGTATCGATCGTATTAGACACTTCATGGAAGCTTGCTCTCGCAGGCAGGAACGGCCGCGGCAAGACGACGTTCTTCAAGCTCCTCAGAGGTGAACTTCCCTATGGCGGCAGCATCACGGGCGTACCGGAGACCGTTATCTTTCCGATGGACGAACTTCCCGAAAACGAAGACTGGAGAGTCAGAAAAGAACTCAACTTAATGGGTGCCGACCCGGACATAATGTGGCGTCCTATGGACACTCTGTCGGGAGGAGAAAGAACAAAACTGATGCTCGCAAATCTCTTTGCATCAGACGGCATCTACCCTCTAATCGACGAGCCGACGAACCATTTGGACAGACAGGGACGAGAAGCCGTCGCTGATTACCTCTCATCGAAGGAAGGATTCATCCTGATATCGCACGACCGTGCGTTCCTCGACCGTTGCACGGACCATACACTGGTCATTACAAAGACAGGTCTTGAGCTTGTCGGAGCGTCTTATTCCGTGTGGTGGGAGAACAACGAACAGCGCATGGAAAGCGAGAAAGCAAGAAACGACCAGCTCAAAAAAGAAATGAGTTCCATCGATGCAGCCATGAAGAAAAACGCCCAGTGGTCTTCCAAAGCCGAAGGCTACAAGAACAGGAGCAAGGCACCTTCGAAAGTCGCGGAGGATCATTTCAGGAGAGCGTACGAAGCCGAAAAAGCAAGAAAGCTCATGTCTGCCGCCAAGAACCTCGAAAGGCGCAACGAGCGTAAGCTTGACGAGAAACAAAGCCTTTTAAAAGATCTTGAAAAGACGGAAACGCTCAAGCTCACTGGCACCGAGCACCACAACAAGACGCCAGTGATCCTGAAGAACATAACACTGAAGCGTTACGGCGAAACTGTTGTCACGGACTTTTCACTGACCGTAGAGCGCGGAAACAAGATATCCCTTCAGGGCAGGAACGGCTGCGGCAAGAGCACGCTTATCAAGTATCTGGCCGGCAAAGGCGAAGAAGAAGGCATCACTGCAGAAGGTGATATCTATATCGCAAATGATCTGAAGATCTCTTATGTCGGTCAGGACACCTCTTCCCTGTCCGGTTCACTCTATGATATTGCGACGGAACGCGGCTGCGACAAGACCATCTTTTCGACAATACTCATCAAGATGGGATTTACAAAAGAGATGCTCTACCGTGATGTCTCTGCTTTGTCTCTCGGTCAGAAGAAATTCGTCATGATCGCCCTCTCTCTTTGCGAGCATGCGGACCTCTATCTCTGGGACGAACCTCTGAACTACATAGACGTCTATCTGAGGCAGGAGATTGAGCGTTTGGTCAAGTGTAACAATGTTACAATGCTCTTTGTAGAGCACGACAGAACCTTTTCAGAAGCGGTCGCTGACAGAGAAGTGGAAATGTAAGGTAGTATAATAACGTATAGACAAGCTGTGTCTAAGGCCAGGAAAACAGGCAATTCTCGCTTTGTGTCGTGTTATTTCCCCGAAGGACATCTTATCCTTAAACCGTTCGAAAGGAGGCGCAACCTTGGATCAGAAAAAGACAGGACAATTTTTAAAGACCCTTCGTAATGAGAAAGGACTTACCCAGGAACAGCTGGCCAAACATTTCAATGTCAGCAACAGGTCTGTCTCAAGATGGGAGACGGGCAGCAATCTTCCTGATATCTCATTACTGGTCGAGATAGCCGATTTCTATGATGTCGACGTAAGGGAGATCATAGACGGGGAAAGGAAAAGCGAGATGATGGATAACGAGACAAGAGAGGTCGCCGGTAAGATGGCGGTCTATGCAGGCAACGAAAAGAGCAATCTTTTAAGATTCATACAGGTGGCGAGCATTGCGGGAGTGTTCTTATCACTCCTTGCAATGGTACTCCAGGGACTATCGTATGAACCTGACTTGAGGCGCTCGGGCGCGATGTTCGCCACATTTGCGGTCTTCATCGTGATGTGCGTGACAACGCTTTATGTAACGGGACTTTTGCAGCGGATTTCCAAGCACAGAAAAGCTGTAAAAGCGGTCAAGATAATCACGATAATCGCCATGGCGGCAGGCACACACTATCTCATTATGGGCGGCCTGATAGTGGCGCTTTTCGGTGCCTCGTTCGCGCTATCGCCCATCAAGGTCACTCATGACCCGGCCGATTACAACACATATATCCACAACGTCAAGCCGGCGGGCACGGAAAACGAATACTCGATGGGCACCAGGCCGATGTTCGACGTTTTCCCGCAGAAGATCGAGGTGCCCGCGACCGAATTCCAGATAATGTATTACAACCCCTGGGACTCCCAATACATTTGTTACATGACCCTGGATCATGGCGAAAAATACGATGAAGAGATCAAAAGGCTCAAAGCGATCGGCGTTGACGATTACAAAGGCATCTACACGGTGACGGACGAACCTGACGGTTATGATATCATAGCAATGGATTCCGATGAATACTTTGGATTCGTCTATGCCATGATCCCCGAAGGCGCCTCAGGCAACACAAAGATCACCTACTGTGCGGTCGTTTTCTGCAACTATGCGCCTGACGTGGACGTACATAAATACATGCCGGACAAATACCTGCTCAAAGGCTTTGACGCATCTGACAACTCGCCTTACAGGAAAAAGATGTTGAAAAGTGATCAGCAGTAAAAGCTTTCAGTCTTGGGATCCCGTTTTATATAGGCATAGAACTTTTCGCCAAAGATAACTGCAACTTCGGTCTTAGGTTCGAACTTAAAGTAATTCACGCAGCCGTTGTAACAGAAAGGCTCCTTTCTGCCGTCTATGATCCAACCGCCTTCGGCCTTTTCGACCGTAACGTACTCTATGGTTGCCACATTACACTCAAGATTCGCAGGGAGCAGCATCTTCAACTGTTTGGAGTAATGCTGTTCCCTTGCCTTTTTAAAAGCCCTGTCATCCAAAATGAAGTAAAGGATCGGCAGAAAACCGCTCGCAAATACCAAAGCCAGACATCCGGTTACCGCAAAGACATTCGGATGTCTGTTTATGAAATCAGGACAAAGAAAGCCCCAGAGAAAAAAGGCGATACCCGTGACCGCAGGCATTATGAGAGCTTTCCCCAAAGATGCACGATGCACTTTAAAAGCTCCGTAAGGCTCGAACATGACAAGTTCGGGGTTATCGAGAAGTATTTCCCGTTCTTCGGGAGTAACCATGCGTTTCATCTGCTTCAGATGTTCTTACAGAAGTCTATGATCTCCTGCTTTCTGGGCGCGACATCTTCCTTGTACTCAACGGATGTCAGCCCCAGATGGCCGGAGCGCTCTATCTCAAGGTGTCCGTAAAAATGCTCGATGCTGCCGATCAACCTTTCACACTCAGGCATGTTCGGGCCGGTCCTCAAAGCGAATGCATAACCCTTCTTCCCTTCCTTGATCTTTGCGTGAGGCTCGTGGGTATTGCACCACGGAGTACATCTGTCTATGAAAGCCTTATACTGACCCGGGATGTCTGCCCAATAAGAAGGAGCAACCGATACGATGACATCCGCCTCATCAAATTCGTTCATGATATCCCTGATGACCTGTGCGTCATCCATAACGCATGAAGCCGTCTGATGGCATGCTCTGCAGCCTTTGCAGAAAGCGAATGAATAATCGTCAATGCATATGCTCCCGGTATCGTAACGGTTGCTTAGTTCATCTTTAATGATCCTGACTATCTCAGCCGTAGCTCCGGTCCTGACAGGACAGCAATTAATGACCAATGCTTTCATTCTTTCTCCCTCTCTTTCCATATTGAATATGATTATACCAATATCAGATCAATGAGTTATGCGGTAGAATCAGGACATACGATCACCGGAGGTAACGCATGCAGGTCCAGAACCCACAATATAAATACTATAAGAGACTCGAAGGCACATGGAAGAACAGCGATGGTTCCTGCATTGTCATCTTGGATACATATGGAAATATTAAAATATCTTACGGCGGCTGCGAACTGAGCAGCACTTATCAGGTATATGAACCATACGGCACTATGATGACCGGCTTGGGCATGCTCGGTGCCATGTATTCTCCTCATCCGGGTGAACAGCTGAGGTTTATGGTTAACGAGACAAAACTCTCGGACGGTAATCTGGTACTTTTCGATATCAGGAGCATCTGGTTCGGAAGAGAATCGCTCAACATCGAATGGTTCAATACATCAAAAAACATCCAGGAAACAATAATGCTCTTGCGTGATGACGGGAAAACCTGCGAACCCTATACGTGTGAATGCGGTGTGACACACACAAGCAGATTCTGCCCCAACTGCGGTCTCCCGCGAAAAGAACAAGAGACATTCACCTGCGAATGCGGATTTAGCGGACCTAAAGGAAACTTCTGCCCTAACTGCGGCAAGGTCATCGAAAAAGAATACACATGCCAATGCGGGTACATATGCAAAAACGTTAAGTTTTGTCCCAACTGCGGAACCCCTACAGGATTTAAGGTCACAGCTGATCCGGTAATATCTCCGTTTTTTACAAATGCACCATTAGTACCGGCAGAACCCGAAGAGAAGATCGGATGGAAATGTCCCGGGTGCGGTGCTGAAAACCAGGAAGGCAAGTGCAATGTCTGCGGCAAAGAGATCGAACCGGTAATGCTTTTCTCCGTAACCACTTACATGACGACTAATCCGCCCGTAACAACCTTCATGACCGTCTATGAGTACTCTGATACGCAGCTACTCCTGGATAACAACGGAAAGCGCAAACTGATATCAGCTGACGTCATCGAACCGGCAATGGAGATCATCAGGAAGAACGGACTGGATGACCCTGACTTCAAAGATCCTTCAGCCAAGGGAATCATGGGAGGTGCTGTATATGTCAGTTTCAAAGATGGAGACAAGTACATACATACTTCACTTCAGGAGCAGGGATATGCAGTTCAAAGCGCACAAACCTCACTGATGAGTTTGTTCTTCAACGCATAAGAGAAACCACGCAAAAAAGAACCCCTGAAGTCTGATGACAACTTCAGGGGTTCATTTCAATTCTGATGTAAGTTACTTACAAGTAATGCCTTCTTTTTTGCAGATTCGCCAAGCTGCGAATTTGCCCTGGACGGCTGCCGGTGGAAGTCCGCCGGAACCCATGTTCCACTGACCTGCGATGAAAACATTCTTGAGCTGCTTGATCACACCCGGAGTAGTGACAGTCTTTGAATTCCTGTCAGCTACGAAAGACATGTAAGCGCCGTTATAGGAGTTGCATCGTGAAGCGTAAGTCGCAGGAGTCCATGTATCGATCAAGCGGATCTTTCCTTCCGCATCGGGATAACGCTTTACGATCTCAGCCATGAGCTTAGCTGCATAATCCTTGCGTCTTTCCTCATATGCTTCCGGATTCTTTGATGCCAGATCGATCCACTCGAGGCAGTCTTCAAGATACTGGATTACCTTGACCTGAACGAGAGTCTTATCTTCCGCGGGATATGTCGAAGGATCGTAGTCGTAGCAGAGAGTGCCAAACGATTCCATCTTCGTGCGCCCGATCATGGGACCGTCACACTTCCAGAAAGAAGTGTCTTCAGGGATGCCCACCTTGCCGTCGATCAGATAGATCGCATGGAATTTCGAGAATGTGGTGTAATGCTCCTTATCATCGAAAACAGCCCTCATCTTCTTAGGCATGTATTCAGCGGGAAGGAGCTTCGTGAAGCAGTGGTTTGCATCAGTTGCCGCGATGACATAATCAGCGTTTACTTCTGTTCCGTCCTCAAGCAGAACGCCTGAAGCCGCTTTACCTGCGATTACGATCTTCTTTACGGGGCAGTTCGTATGGAGATTTCCGCCGACTTCCTTATATCTGTCGCAGATCCTCATTGCAGCAGCAAGAGAACCGCCGACAGGGATGTCTCCGCTTCCAGAAGTGATGGTCGCGTAGGAGACTATGAATGAGAAAGCCTGTGTATTGGCAGGATGCATCATGGTGAATGCCTTGCCTATGACGGGACTCTTAAAAGAATCGGCCAGGTCCTGAAGGCTCATGCCGGCATATGCTTTTCTTATCGCGCCCATACCCTTAAGGAAAGGCATGAACTTTTTAAGCTCTTTAAGACCGAACTTATCCATCGGCTTGTTTGCCGGAACCGTGAAAACTTCACCGATCTTTACGGTATTTATAAACTTTTCGATATTCTCCTCATCTTCGGGAGAGATCTCGAGCATCTCTTTTCTAGTTCTTTCAAGATCGCGCCAGAAAGTTACTGTCTTTCCGTCTGCCATATAGGAGAAGAACTTGTCCTTGGAACACATCTTGATATCTGCGCCAAGCATTCCGATGTCTTTCCAGAGAGCATACATCTCGCTGTCATCAGCCTTACTGTTGGTCAGCCAGTCAATGCAGTTATCGATATAGATACCCTCACGCTTCCAACCGGTGAGCTCGCCGCCCGCAATGGGATTCTTCTCGTAAATGTGAGTCTCAAAACCGGATTTCTGCAAAACGATGCCTGCGGTAAGTCCGGATATTCCTCCGCCGACTATGATTACCTTCTTCATCAGTTCACCCCTTTATAAATTCAATGTATTAAAGAGTATCACAATTACATTGATAATCAAACTAATTTCATTTTTAAAATTATATAAAGAAGGCTGCCAAGGTTTTCATTCATTTTTGCCCCCGGATTCACAAGTTCGGTCTAAATATGAACGATATATTAATGTCATAGACCAACTGAAAGGGAGTGATATTGCAGAAATAATTAACAATTTGTAAACGATCTGAGTTTGAAAAAGTAGTTTCAGATCCTATTATTATTCAAAATCTTTCCTTTGTGTGGGGCTGATAAAGCAATTATCAGCCCCGTTTTTGTGCATTTTATTCAACTAAAGATCCCTCCGGTTGTACAAAAAGTAAATTCTTCACAATTTTTCGTAAATGTGAAGACTTTGTGAACTGAATATGTTATAACTATTTCGTAAGCGTTAATAGACTACATCAGGAGGTAGTAGATATGAAAAAGCTTTTTAAGACACGTAAGGGATTTACACTGGTAGAAATGGTTCTCGTTATTGCGATCATCGTAATACTTGCAGCAGTTATGGTTCTCGGAATCGGTTCTTACCTGAACAAGGCAAAGGCAGCTGCTTCATCCGTTACAGTTCACAATAGCTCCATCTCTGTCGTTAACAGCGAGATCGATGCAGCTATCAGCTGATAAACACACACAAATCCATCTGAAAGGGGTTGCTTGATGCAACCCCTTTTCCTTTGTCAGATTTTAATTGTTAACAGATCTTCAAGATCATTTCGCGATCGGAGCGCTCCATGCCATCTTCCCGTCTTCTGATATCAGTTCGATCCTGACATATTTATCAACAGCCGAGAATGTGTATCTGGCAAATCCGTTTTTCGCGTCCTGGGATCTCTGTCCTTCCCATACATCGTTCGAAAGGAACAATATCCTGGATGCTCCTCTGCATTCAACAGCGAGCGTGTCCCCTTCCCTTCTGACGGAAATGAATTCCGGTCCCTGGCTCGCATAGAAGTCTCCGTTCCTTATTGAAGTGAGGATGGCTTCACGGGTAAGCTCCGGAGCCTTGACCATTATGTAGCTCTGTCCCTGTTCTCCGCCGTAACCGTGGCTGTCATCATTAGCGAACGGTCTTACAAGATAACCGTTATCAGCCCAAATATCGAAATAGTGTGAAGAATCAGAACGTCTTCCGTTTCCGTACTGCACGTTGGATACCGTGTTATATATCTCCGCACCTGCTATTCCATTGCACTTTGAAATGTCATCAGGGTTCATTATCGACCAGGACGGATGAGCCAGGATCGCAATACCGCCGTTTGCATTGATCGCATCTATTATCTCCTGAGGAGGGATGTTGTGGTCAACCTTATCAAACGCGGGACGGTCCATTCCGATCCCCAGAATGTGAAATACCTTGGTATCGACCATATTGCCGGTATCGTACTCAACGCCGGATATCTCCAGCATGCTGCCGTCTTTTGAAGGGATGTCCTCACTTACTCTCCAGTGGTCAGTGATCGCAATGAAATCATAACCGGCCTTGCGGTATTCCTCACGCGCCGCATCAGGATCAAGCCTCCCGTCAGAGCACGTTGTGTGCATGTGCAGATTGCCTCTGTACCACTTGCCTTCATTCTCAAACATAAAACGCCTCCATCCGGAGATAATTATATTACAAAATCAGGCCTTAAAAGCCTTCAGGCGGACTCTTACATTCTCCTTGAGATTCTGATAGAAGAAGTTAACGTCATAGATATGGTATTCGCCTTCGGCAAAACAGGAAGGTCCCGGCTGATAATCACTCTTTTCCACATCAGGAACCTTCAAAGTTCCTCTTGCGGGATCAATGTAACAACCCGTGAGCCCGGCCTTCACCGTGCCGTCATTCATCATGGTTCCTTTATTAAGAGATTTGTCCGCAGGCGTGGTATCGGTCTTCCAGTTCAGAGGATTTATCGATCTTGTCTTTGTTCCTTCAGGCACGACAAGAGATCTTGTGACATCTTCCGCCTCGCAGTCATACACGATAATGACGCCGGTATCATTCTCCCCTTGCGCCGTCTTCAGATGCGGATACTTCGAGACATCTTCATCAGTAACACGCCAGCCTACCGCATAGCACGCGACAAGCACTTTTTTGACAAGAGGATCATTTCCGTGATCTTTAAGCAGACGGATGCACATGTCTGACCCCTGCGAAAAACCTGCAAGGATCAGAGGCCTTCCGTGATTGAGATTTTTCATGTAGTAGAGAAACGCGTTTTCGACATCAGAATACGCGGTATCAAAATACCGTTCCGATTCTTTAGGATCGAGATCGTAAACTTCGATCGAAGCCTGACGGTAATACGGGACATACATGGAACAGTCATCGGAATAGACGCCCTTCTGCGCATTGGCCGCACCGATGAATGAAGGCTTTACGGTAGGATCGTTAACGGGCATGTTCATATCCCTTCCCATCGCAATGTAGACGGTCGGACAGACATAAAAACAATCTGCCTTCTTTTCGCCGTCACCCATATAGACCCACATGTCGGATCTCGAATAATCAATGTCACTTTTAACCTTCGACTTCGGTTTGGAAACACTTGCACAGGATGCAAAGACAAAGCACACGGCAAGAAGCAACGCCATTACAGCATTACCACTGACAAAACCTGAACTGAAGGATATCTTACGCATAGGATAATTCTATACTTCTTTTCGCTACTGACAAAGAAAAGAAAACCGCCGCGGAAACCCGCGGCGGACAATGTCAACAATAATTATTCATTGAGCAGGCAAATAATTACTGTTTCTTGTTTCCTTTCTTTGACTGAATCTCGAAAACGACTGCGGCAAGGAGTACCAAGCCCTTAACGATCTTGATCCAGTCCTGGTCAACGCCGACAAGCGACATGCCCTGGTTGATGACACCGATGAGGGCAGCACCTACGACCATTCCGATGATGGTACCTGAACCGCCGTATGCGGAAACGCCGCCGACGATACAAGCTGCGATGGCATCAAGCTCGAATTCCTGACCTGCAAAGGAGTTTGCAGCACCGGTTCTTGCCGTTACGACCAATGCGGCGATAACAGTAAGGATAGACATGTTGAGGTAAGCCACGAACATGATGAGCTTGTTGTTGATACCTGAAAGCCTTGATGCTTCTGCGTTGCCGCCTACCGTCATGAAGTGACGGCCGATCGTTGTCTTTTCCGTGATGACTCCGTAAATAACGAGAACACCGACGATCCAGAGAACGACTACAGGCATACCGCCGTCAAGTGCGAACTCGATGGTAAGGAACATGATGATCGCAACCATGATCACGCACTTAGCGATGACGAATCCCAGAGGATCTGCACTGTATCCCTTCTTGATCTTGCCGGCACGTGAATAAAGTGTGATGAACACTACTGCCGCTGCGGCGACGAGACCGAATACGAAGCAAGGGATATTGAGCTCACCCCATGATGTCTCGAAGAGCTTTCCGCTGAAGATATTGAGCAACGGCTTCGGGAAGTTGGAGATAGCATTTGTTGTAGATGCAGTGGTAAGGATCTGTGTGCCAAGGCCACGGAATGCAAGATAACCTGCGAGTGTTGCGATCCACGGAGGTATCCTTACGTAAGCGATGAGGAATCCTAAGACCGCACCGTATAACAGACCGATACCGACAGCGACAAGGAGCACTACGGGTGTGCTGAGAGGATCGGCAGCTTTGACAAGTACGTTCTGAAGCTGACCGTCTACCAGCTGCTGTTCCCATACACCGAACCACTTGTTCAGGAGGTTGTTCTCAACTGAGAAGAGTCCTACGACCGCACCTGCGAAACAAACGAACGAACCAACTGAAAGGTCGATATTACCTCCGGTGAGCATGCACATGAGCATACCTGCACCTAAGATGAATACGTATGCGTTCTGCTCGATGAGAGAGGTTACTACTGACGGATCGAGCATGTTGGTGCCCTTAACCGCTGCGGCCAAACCGACGAACAATAAATAGATTACGAAAAGTGCTATGGTCATTACGTTCTTTTTAAGAACATTCTTCATACTGAACCTATTCATGCCTTAGCACCTCCCTTCTCTGCAGATACAGAGCTTGTTGCCTTTTTCTTGGCTCCTTTCCTCTTCATCTGCATGATTACGTCGAAGAGAACTGCGACGATAAGAACGATACCTTTAACGACCTTCTGATAGTTAACAGGAGTATCAGCGATAGACATACCCTGGTTGATGATACCGCACAGAGCAGCGCCGATGATAACACCGCCGACAGAACCTGTTCCGCCGTATGCGGAAGCGCCGCCGATGAAGCATGCCGCGATAGCATCCATCTCATAACCGACACCGTATGTAGGAGTTGAACCCTGAAGTCTTGCGATATTCAGGACACCTGCGAAACCGGAGAGAAGACCCATGAGTGTATAAGCGCTGAACATGACTTTTCTGGTGTCGATACCGGAAAGCCTTGTTGCCTTCTCGTTGCCGCCGACAGCATAGAGGTTACGTCCCAGTGTGGTCTTAGTCGTGATATAAGCAAAGACTCCGAGAACAAGAGCGATCCAGATAAGTGCTGTAGGAATACCCTTGTAGCAGGCGAGCTTATAGCCGAACCATTCGAGCACCAAAGCGATAAGGACTGTCTTGATGATGACTGATGAAAGAGCATCAACCTTGTATCCCATCTTGATGAGTCTCTGACGGTTAACAAATGTATAGATGACGATGCCTACT
Source organism: uncultured Clostridia bacterium (assembly GCA_946407705.1). Classification (GTDB taxonomy): domain Bacteria; phylum Bacillota; class Clostridia; order Saccharofermentanales; family Saccharofermentanaceae; genus Saccharofermentans. The sequence goes on from CAMJPC010000003.1 coordinate 60,637, forward strand.
GCAATGATGGTGAATACAACCATACATGTCACATTAACCTGCTGTGTAAGGAGCATATTGAGCTCTGTAGCTGTACTCTTTGCTGATTCAAGTGCACGGCCGGTCAGCTCACCGCTGCCGATCTGCTCATTAAGTTTTGCGATAGTAGCCTTGATAACCTCAGGGTCAGTGCTGTAATTGCCGGTCTGTCTCATGTTGATAAATCCTGCCTTGATGGGAGCAAGCTTATCGGGAACAGTTGAACCAGGAATGTAGCATGAATCACCGCCGCCGAAAATATTGAGGAACGGCTTGTTAACAACGTCAAATGCGTAACCGCCCATGATGATGTTTGCAAGTCCTCTGAATGCCAACATGCCTACGAGAGTAGCGATGAAAGGAGGAACCTTAACATAAGCGATCCATACGCCGTGCCAGACACCTACAAGAAGTCCCATGGCGAGCATTGCGATAACAGCAACAGGCCACGCATTTGTAGGAAGGTTCTTGAGCATGATGGCTCCGACACCGCCTGCAAGGCAGACAACTGAACCTACTGAAAGGTCGATGTTACCGCCCGTCAGGATGCAAAGGAGCATACCGGTACCGAGAACGAACACGTATGCGTTCTGGGAAATCAAGCTGTCGATATTCATCGGATACAGCGTTCTGCCGTAGGTTATGTAAGAGAACACGATAACTACGATAACCGTGGCAATGAGCATCATGTATTTTCTTAAAAAGTTATTGATCTTATTTCCGCCCATCTTTATGCCTCACTTCCTTCGCCATCAGCGCTGTTTGCTTCACCGCTAACACCTACGATGCAGGCCATGATGTTCTCCTGCGTAGCATCGGAAGCTTTCATTTCTCCTACTATCTTTGCCTGGTTCATGATGTAGATCCTGTCACTCATACCGATGACCTCGGGGAGTTCTGAAGAGATCATGACGACGGATTTTCCGGCCTTTGCAAGATCGTTGATTATGCAGTAGATCTCATACTTAGCGCCTACGTCGATACCTCTTGTAGGTTCGTCAAGAATGAGGACATCCGGATTTGCAAACATCCATTTTGCAAGGAGGACCTTCTGTTGATTGCCGCCGGAGAGGTTTCCGACAAGCTGCTCAACAGAAGGTGTTTTGGTCTTGAGCTTCTTGACATATTCCACTGCCACTTCGTATTCCTTATCCTGATCGATAAAGGTTCCCTTGCTGACACCTGCGAGGTTGGCAAGAGTTGTATTTCTCAAAATGGAATTGGACAGAACGAGTCCATTACCTTTACGGTCTTCGGTAACATATGCAAGTCCCGCTTCGATGGCCTGCTTCGGGCTCTTAAGTGTTATTGACTCTCCGCGGAGCTTAAGATCACCGGAGATACCGATTCCGTATGAACGTCCGAAGATACTCATTGCGAGCTCGGTTCTGCCCGCACCCATGAGACCGTAAATACCTACAACCTCACCACTGCGTACGTTGATGGATACGTCATCGCAAACTTTTCTTTCGGAGAATTCAGGATGGTAGACAGTCCAATTCTTAACTTCCATCATGACATCACCGATCTTAACGTCGTGACGCTTCGGGAATCTGTCGGTGATCTCACGACCTACCATGCCCTTGATGATCCTTGCTTCGGAAATCTCATCGGTTCTGTTATCAAGAGTCTCAATCGTAGAACCGTCTCTTACGACCGTGATCTTATCTGCTACATATGAGACTTCGTTGAGCTTGTGTGAGATGATGATCATCGTCATTCCCTCTTCCTTCTGAAGCTTCTTCATGAGGTCGAGGAGTGCTCTTGAATCAGTCTCGTTGAGTGATGAAGTAGGCTCGTCCAAGATCAGGAGCTTGGCATTCTTAGCCAAAGCCTTCGCGATCTCAACAAGCTGCTGCTTACCTGTACCAATATCTTTAATAAGTGTTTTCGATGAATCACTAAGACCTACCATCTCGAGATACTTATCTGCCTGGGCATAAGTCTTATTCCAGTCGATACACCATTTGCTTCCCTGTTCATTACCGAGGAACATATTCTCGCCGATCGTCATGTAAGGGATCAACGCAAGTTCCTGATGGATGATAACGATTCCTTTTTTCTCGGAATCCTTTATGTTATGAAATTCGCATACTTCGCCGTCGTAGATTATGTCGCCATCGTAGGTGCCTATCGGATAAATACCGCTGAGAACGTTCATAAGTGTCGATTTACCGGCACCGTTCTCGCCGACCAGCGCGTGAATCTCCCCCTCTTCAACCTTTAAGTTGACATTGTCGAGAGCTTTAACGCCCGGAAAAGTTTTGGTTATGCTGTTCATTTCAAGCAAAACTTTTGCCATGTGTCCGCCTCTTTCGTTAATTCTGAATTTAGCCTTGAGTTTGTTTTAAAAGCAGTTTCTTTGTGTCACAAAGGTAAGCCTCAATATACAGGCGGGGTTTCCCCCGCCTGTACACGGCTTAAGTTGTTTAAATTACTTGAGCTGATCTTCGGTGTAGTAACCGGAGTCGATGAGGATCTGCTTGTAGTTGCCAGCATCAGCAAATACAGGATCGCAGAGGTAAGAAGCAACTTCCTTCTTGTTGTTGTTGTAGGTGTTGTTTGTTTCTACCTTCTCGTTCTTGAGGATCTGGCTAACCATTGTAACTGTTCTCTCAGCAAGAGTACGTGTATCCTTGAATACGGACATTGTCTGCTTGCCAGCGAGCATGTTCTTAACGGAAACGATGTCACAGTCCTGACCGGTAACTACAGGCCACTGACCGCCACGGCCTTCGCTGTTGTAACGAGCGTCGAGAGCGTTTACAACACCCTGAGCTGTTGAGTCGTTAGAGCAAAGCCAAGCGTCGATGTTCTTGTCAGCATAGTTAGAGCCGATGATGTTCTCTGCTCTGGACTGAGCTGTAGCTGTTGACCATTCAGGTGTAGCAACAGAAGCGAAATCCTTCTGGCCGGAAACTACAACGAGCTTACCGGAATCGATGTAAGGCTTAAGAACGTCCATAGCACCGTTGAAGAAGAAACCAGCGTTGTTGTCGCCAGGATCGCCTGCTGTGAACTCGATGTTGAAAGGACCGGAAGCGTTGTCAAGGTCAAGCTTTTCCTTGACGAAGTTACCCTGGATCTGACCAACCTTGTAGTTGTCGAATGTTGCATAGTAGCTTACATTCTCGTTGTCCATAAGGAGACGGTCATAAGCGATAACAGGGATCTTCTTTGCAGCTGCCTTATCAAGAGCTGTACCGAGTGATGAAGACTCGATAGCTGCGATTACGAGAACCTTGCAACCTGAGTTGATCATGTTCTCAACCTGTGAGAGCTGAGTGTCGGCCTTGTTACCAGCATACTGAAGGTCTACTTCGTATCCTGCAGCCTCGAACTTCTGCTTCATGTAATCGCCGTCCTGATTCCATCTCTGGAGATCCTTAGTCGGCATCGAGACACCAACCTTTTTCTTTCCAGAACCAGCGCATCCCGTTAATGCTGCAAATGCGATAGCAGCACAGAGAACTGTTCCCAAAATCTTCTTTAACATTGGAAATTTTCCTCCTATGTAGTAGTGTCGGCATTACCTGCCACATACAAAGTAACACTCGTTATATAGGAGATACTTATCGAGATTCTTGATATTTTTGACTGATTGCTCAAAAGCTTACACGGGGTTTAGCACATTTTTGCTTCAAATGTAACAAAAATGATAAATATATGCTATTTTTTTCCGTTTCCTACGTTCATATAGACTTCTTCATACTGGTGGAAACCGCTGTTTATAATGATTTCATCTATATTATCTTTAAATACTGCTACCGGTTCGATGGCGATGTACGGGATCTCGTGCTTGCCGTCGTTGAACTTTGTTACATTCTCAAGAGGCTGTCTCTTGGCAAGTTTAACGGTGCATTCGGCAGCAAGGACCGCAAGTCTCTCAACGGGCTTATAGACCGTCATGAGCTGTGTTCCCTCCACTATCCTCTGGCAAGCCTCAAGGTCTGCATCCTGACCGACAGTAAAGATCTTGCGTGACAGTCCGCGCTCCGCAAGCGCATGGATGACCTCGCCCGCAAGAGCATCGTTACCGCACATTATTGCTTCCGCCTCTTTAACAAGGTCAAAATTATTATTTATAAATTCATATGCTATTTCAGGCTTCCATTCATCACAGTTGCAGCTCGCGAGGACATTGAGATTGTGATCCTGGCATGCCTTGTCGAATCCGTTCATTACCTGCTCGACGTTGTAGTCGGTCTTGGGTCCCATTACCTTTATGATGTCCGAGCCGTCTTCGATCTTCTTGCAGATGCCGTTGCCCATCGCGACTCCGACGGCTTCATTGTTAAAGGATATATAAAGGCTGCAGCCCGCGTTTCTGACTATTCTGTCATAGCAGACAACTGGGATGCCCGCGTTCTCGGCCTCTTCGATAACCGGAGTCAGGGCATCCGAATCGATGGTGACTATTACGATCGCATCGACCTTGCTCTTGATGAAATACTTGATCTGCGAGATCTGAGTCTGGACATCGCCGTTCGCGGACTGGACGTTAACGTCTGCTCCCAAACCGTTTGCCGTTGACACGAAGACATCGCGGTCCCTGATCCAGCGCTCGATTACAAACGAGTCAAAGCTCATGCCGATCGTGCATGAGTCTTCTTTTGTGGGCTGGTTGCTGCCGGGTTTGTTGACTTCTTTCTTGCATGCCGTAAAGAGGAACACGAATGCCAGCAGGAGTGCTAATGCGGCTCTCTTTCTCATTTGTGTGTTACCTCCTTATATTCCGTAGGCGTTACTCCCGTTACCTTCTTGAATATTCTCGAGAAGTAGTTCGGATCTGAATAACCTACCTCCGAGCAGATCTCCTTCATGGAAGCATCAGTATCAGCGAGGAGTTCCTTTGCTCTCTCGATCCTGATGTTAGTCAGATAATCAATAAAATTAACGCCGGTCTTGTTCTTAAACAGCTTCGAAAAATAGTACGGGCTGATGTCGAATTTCCTTGAAAGATCGTCAAGCGACAGATCCTTGCTGAAGTTGGCATCAATATAGTCCTTAGCCTTATCGACAGCGCTCGCGGTCTTATCCTCGTGTGAGGAATTGATCATCGTAACGGCCTGTTCGATGTGTTTGACGAACCAGAGTCTGAGTTCATTAGGATTCTCTATGGAGCAGACCTCGGGAAGGTATTCGCTCCTCGAACGGAAGTGATATACGTGTCCGCCCCTGCTGTAAGCAAGACGCTCGGCCCACAAAACGAATTCAAGAACCTTGAGCCTGATGTCATATATGGTACCGCCGGAGCTGTTGTCCATCCAGTCAAAGAACCTCGTCGCTTCGTCAGTGGATTCCTGAACCTGGCCTGCTTCAACGGCAGCGAAAAGCCTCTTCTCATACTGGAGAGGATAGCTCTCGTCATACTCGCAGCTGACGCTTACGTCATCAGCGTGGGCAACTCTTTCCTCCGAACGGACGAGGACCGCAATGGCCTCGCTGTATGACTCTGAAAGGTTAGCTATCGGGCGTACGGATCCGATGCCGATCCTGAACTTGATGCCGAAACGGTGATCGAGCTTATGAGACATCTGTCTTGCCTTTTCAACTATCTCGGATCTCTTGTTGTAAGAGAGCTCACCCTTCTCATAAGGGATAAGGATCGGAAGCTTATTGCCCATTACCGAACCGATAACCCCATGGAAGTAATCGTCGATTATGAGTCTAAGATCCGAGTAATTGTTCTGCAGCTCGATTGATGCGGGAACGGCGCCTTTCATATAGTTTCCGATCTGCTCGCTTCCGCTGACGATGGCCATCATGTAACCGTACTGCTCAGTTATGCCGAGCAGGCTCATGTAGTTATCGATATCCTCTCTGAAGTGCTCGCGGAACAGGAGGTTCTGGATGAGACCGTTCTCGATGATCGGCATGACGGTCTCGAATTTCTCCTTGATCTCGAGTTCTTCTCTTCTTGTCTTTCTCTCTTCGTCAACGGCAGCCATCGCCTTGCGGAGGACCTCAACTATGCGCATCTTGTCGAACGGCTTGTTGATGTACTCGAGAACGCCCAGATTGATTGCTTCCTTTGCATAGTCAAACTTATCGTAGGCGGAAAGGACAATGAACACGATGTTGGAATTGTTCTTTTTGATCTCTCTCATTGCGTCTATGCCGTTGATACCGGGCATCCTGATATCCATGAAAGCAATGTCGGGACGGAATGTCTCGGCGAGCTCAATGACGCTCCTGCCGGTCTTGGCCGACTGGATCTCACATTCACCCGGGAAATTATTCTCGATGATGAACTTAAGAGAATCGATGACTATTCCTTCGTCGTCTGCAAGCATTATCCTGTACATATTCTCACTCCATTGGGATCTTGATTATTATTCTCGTGCCTTCACCGACACCGCTGATGATATCCACGCCTTCATTGCCGTCATAGAAGAGATCAAGCCTCGATATAACATTGTTAAGTCCGATGCCTTTGGTCTCGTCGTGATCGCTTCCGGTCTTCTCCCTGGCAAGGATCTTTTCAACCGTTTCCTTAGGCATGCCCGGGCCGTTGTCGCTGACTTCGATGCAGGCCATGTCTTCCTTCTTGTAAAGCGAGAGGACGATCTCGTTCTCGTCACTTCCCTCGTCTGAATCGTGCGCGCTGTATTTGACCGAGTTCTCTACAAGAGGCTGAATGATCATGCTGGGAACACGTACGTCCAGAAGCGTCTCATCAATTACCTTACGAAACTTTATTTCGCCCGAAAACCTTACGTTCAGTATGTAGATATAGCTGTCAACGAGTCCTATCTCTTCGGAGATCTTTACGACTTCATTGTCTTTCTTAACATTATATCTGAAGAAATCCGCCATGTTCCTGATGTACTCATTGGTCCTGTCAGCGCCTTCCATCATGGCAAGCTGCGCACCGGCATTAAGCGTGTTGAACAGGAAGTGCGGATTGATCTGTGCCTGCAGATACTTGAGCTGGGCATCCTTGAGGTGGTTTTCCATCAGGAGGCTCTTCTCTTTCATAGCGCTCTCGGTAACCATCTGTGCCCTGATGCGCCTGATGTATTCCTTGATGCTCGCAAGCATCTGGTTGAAAGCCTTGGTAACGGTTCCGATCTCGTCGTTATATCTGACATCCAAAGGTTCAACCTTCTCAGGGCTCTTGTCAGAGATCTCGTTCGCTTTCTCCGCGAGCGTTGTAAGAGGCATCGTGATCCTTCCGGTCATGATTATGATCAGCAATACGTTCATTACTGAAACAACCGCGAAGATCGAGAGACACAGAACTTCGGAATACTGGATCGAACTCATCAAAGTCTGGTAATTCTCCGAGTTATTCTTGAACTGCTCGTTATTGAGGCTGTAGATATAAACATTCAGGTAATCGTAAAGCTGCCTGCATTCCTCATACCTCTTCGTGTACTCCATGATGTTCCTGCCTCGCTTTGCCAATACCGCGGCATCGGCAACGCTGAGGTAATTCTCGGTCATCTTCCTGATGTTGCGCTCGGTGAGCTTGCTCGTATTATCCGTAGGGAGATTGTTCATGTTGGACAACTGGATATTCATCTCCTGGGAATACTTATAGTAAGCTTCAAGTTCATCCGTACCCTTTGTTTCAAGGTAACCTGTAAGGCTCGTCTGGATCTTTTCGAGGCAGTCGGAAATGTTGTTGAGGCTGATGTTGCTCGAATATACCGCGTCCATCTTATTGAGGATCGAGTTGAGGTTTACGTATACGAAAACATTGATGCCCAGCGAGAGAAGCGTCGCAAAAAGGAACACAAGGACCAGCTTGTGCCTGAGCTTAAGATTCCTGAAATATGAATTAAGTTTCTTCATCTTTGCCCTTGCCGCCCTGCTGCTGCCTTGCCGCTAATGTCTGTATCGTTATGAGTTCGTAATCCGTACTGAAATAAGCGCTGACGTTGCCCATCTCCTTGTATTCGTTAAGCGCGTCAACGCAGAACTTCGCCATCTGTTCCGTAGCAACCGTAAACGTTGCATAGACAGAACCGCGTTCGATCGCCTTCGTGACGGTATCAGAATCGTAATAGCCGAGGATCCTTGTGCTTCCGACGCGGTTGCTCTCGACAATGCACTGATAGACGCTTCTTGTGTTGATGTCGCTCAGACAGACGATGACGTCCGGGAGAGTCGAATAACCGTCCAGAAGGTCCTTAACGTTCTCCTGAATGCTGAAAGCCGTGCTGCTGGTAATACTCTCCGTGGAAAGCTTGATCTGGGGGCCTACGGGATTGGCCGTGGCGACCTTCTCCTGGATCGAGGAAAGGATGGTATTCTGGTTCGAATACTGGGAATTCATGAGGATGAGTACAGATACGGTCTCACCTGCCCCTTTGCCGCTTTCCCTCGCGGCATTGATGATCTGCGTGCCGTAATCGGTTCCGACGCTGAAGTCGTTCATTCCTATGAAGCTCTTACGGGAGGAGTTCTTGTTATCAGTAAGAACGGTGACTACGGGGATTCCCGCTTTATCTGCCTTGTTGATCAGAGCGTCAGTCGCTGCCGTTCCGTCACCCTGGACTATTATTCCGTCAACCTTGGAATATATCGCGATGTTGAAAAGATCGCTTTTCGAGTAATTAGACGCAAGACCGCTTCCGATCCTTTCGACAAAGCAGTCATTAGCCTTGCCGTATTCGACAAGGTCCTTGTAAAGGCTGTTAGAAAGCGTATCGTCCGTGTCATCGGCGATGAACGCATAAACATGCTTGTATCTGTTTATCTGCTCATTTCCGCCGGGACCGTAATCGTTTACGCGGTTATAGAAATAGATGAGACCGACTATGGTCGCAATGAGAAGCGCCAGCGAAGTTGACGCCAGCAGTATGAGTATCAGTCTGTTCCTGTCAAAGGTCTTATGCTTCATTACAGCCCCTTAATACGCGCATACGCGATTTTATATTTTAATTTACCGCGGAGTGTTAGGCAAGTTATGCTAAAATACATATCTACCGACAGAAAACGGAGGGTTCCTGCATAAGATGGAGAACAGCAGCATTTCCGCAGACGAAAGGTTCGTCTATCTTGTGGAAGACAAATTCAACTACCATCTGGATTCAGATGACATTACGGTCGTAGTCGGAACCGTCCACGGCACCGTCAGAAGAAACGATGCCGTATACGTCATCGATCACACCGGGAAGACCATCCTGGCTGAAGTAAAACAGCTTGAGAGCATAAACGACAAAGGCACTGAGCATCCTGATTCATGCACGGATTCCCCGATCGCACTCATTCTTGGAATAAGCCCGAAGGACATCGACAAGTACTGTGTGATCACCAGCATAAGACCCTGGATAAGCAAAGACGTTAATACGGCTGTAGAGAATCCCTATCTCCTCGGAATGCTTTATGGAGAAGAATTCAACGAAGACCGGTTATATTTCAGCAAGCTCGTCTATGCACTGGCACACTCATATTTCCTTGCACCGGTCAGGATGGACAAGAACGCCGATGCTGACGATCAGACCCGTTTGAGCTTCCCTACTCTTGCAAATGAAAGATTCCCCGGAATGACAACGCTTGCGGTCTTTACCGACTGGATAGAACTTGGCAAATGGGAAGGTGCTCCGAGAGACGGTGAAGGAAAGATCCAGACCGTGATCTTAAGATTTCCCGATATCGTGCATCTTGTCGCAGACCCCGGCATCAACGGCTGCGTAGTGAATGCTTTCGGCGCGAAAAACCTGTTCGTTCCGACCTCGCTCGTTGACGAGATCACTTCACTTGAAGGTTACAAAAAAGAAAACGGAGAGTCTCCGAAAACAGATAACTGAAGACCTCTTTTTCGAATTACGATATAATCTATAAAAACCTTGTCAGGAGGTTAATGCATGAGAACTGAAAACATCAGCGTTTACTCTACCGGAAACGGTGTTGAGAAAGCTTTGGAATTAACGGAAAGAACTGCCGCTTACTGCGGACTCGAAAAGAAGACCGCACTCCGCCTGCGTCTGCTTTCAGAAGAAGTGATCGAACTGATCCGCCCTTTTACTAACAGCATTCAGGGTGACTTCTGGCTCGAGACGGACGACAGCAACATCGAGATCCATCTGAAGACCAATATCCCCATGGATCTTCAGACCAGACAGGAACTCATCTCCTTTTCGACATCAGGAAAGAACTCAGCCGCAAAAGGCCTCATGGGAAAGATCCGCGAGATGATCGCAAAGCTCACCCTTCCCGATGATCCGGAGACAAAGATAATGACGGATGAGGCTCTGGGGATCATGTCAATGGGTTGCTCCATGGGAGCTCATCACAGCGGAGCTTACACGTGGTCAATGAATGATTACGCGACTTCAGTCAGTTCCGCTCAGGCATCCACCGCAGAGACCGAAGAAGCAAGAGACGAGCTCGAGAGATCCATTCTTGCGAACATCGCGGATGAAGTACAGGTCAACATCGTGGATTCTGCCGTTGAAGTCGTGATCTTCAAAAAGTACGCCTGATAGAGTACACAAACAAAACGTCCCTTATCTTCTGTGATAAGGGACGTTTTTGTATGTTGTGTTTTTGCTTATTTATCCATGCTGGCGATGATGTGCATGATTATGTGGAATACTCTTCTTATACCGCCCCTGTGATCAGCCTTATCGACCGCGTTGCTTATGAGCATCGGGTTATCCGTTCCGATAACGTCAACATCGCAGCTTACAAGATACTGTACAGTGTCATCAAGATCGACTGTCCAGCAAAATACCTTCTTGCCCTGGGCATGCATCTCACGGACCAGGTCAGGCGTGATGTTGGTCTCTTCAATAGTAATGTTATCGGTGTAATCGATGCTGTTAAGGTCGCCTACGGCGATGACCATGCAATACCCCTTTGTTATCGTTGGATCCAGTTCTTTGATGCGCTTAAGCCTGCTGGCATCCTGTGCAATGATCATAACATTGTCATGCATTCCGCACTCGTTGATCACCTTGAGGACATTCTCTTCAAAACCGACGTCGCTCGGATGACCCTTAAGCTCAACCTGAACATTCATGTTGCTCTTTTTCGCGAGATCGAGAGCTTCCTTAAGAGTAGTCATCTTAACATGCTCATAATCACCGGGCATCCAGTAACCGAGTTCATGCTTGACGAGTTCCTCGTAAGTATTGTCGTGAATAGTCAGATTCTGGCCCGTCGTTCTTCTTATGGACGAGTCGTGATTGCAGACAATGACGCCGTCCGATGTCTGATGAACGTCTAACTCGATCCATTTCAGGTTCTCGCTTGCCGCAAGTTCGAATGCCGGAAGCGTGTTCTCGGGAGCATTTACGTTATCGCCCCTGTGAGCACATACATAAGGCCTGCTGACGGGCTTTCTGAGATATGAGTATTTGTTAAACAGGAAAATGCCTGCAGCAAGCAGGAGAGTCATGGAAACCGACAAGAAGATGACGGATACCTTTGTTGAATATTTCTTCGACTTGAAGGTATCGCCTGACAATGCGGTAAGGTTGCCCTTCTCCTCGATATAACGGTAGAACAGGACCGTCAGCGCGGCATTGTTTACCGCAGGTGAAATGTAACTCTTGAGGATCTGTCTCAAAACGTACGTATAGGTTCCGATCTCATCTGACTTTGCAACGATGTTTCCTCTCTTGCGCTGAATGAAGGACAGGAATTCCCTGGCGTTGACAACGAGTATCGAAGATACCGAGTTGATAAGGAAATTCAGGATGAGCGTCAGGAGCATCATCGTGATAAGAGTCTCGAAGAAGTTGCCCTTTACCAGTTCCCTGGACTGTTTGCAGCTCCTGATGAACGACGTCTTCTGCATGACAAAACTGTTGATCGAAAAGATGTAGATCGTCAGGAATATGAGCAGTGCAAAATAGATAACGTTATACAGGATGCTGAGCGAACTCGTATAATCGATCGTCTGGTTAACGAAGCCCGGAAGGATCAGCTTAAAAGTCGATCCCGACAAAGGCAGAAGCTTTGTCAACGGGAACAATACAAGAATGAAGACCATGAGAAGCCAGTTCTTCGGATGAAGCGCTTTTCTGCACGCGCGGAGACCTGCCATGAACATGCTGGTAAGATTCGTGTCACGTCCTATCTGGGACATCGAAAAGGCATGCAGAAGGCCCGCTATCTCAAACAGAGAGAACAACGTGATAACGATCGCGAAAACGATCATGAACATGATCGAGAACGGGTTAAAGAACACAGTCCTCCAATTTACCTGCGCAATGAAAGTCTGACCGCTCACGCTCATCATGGCATTCAATAAAAGGTCTTTAAGGAAAAATGTTGCAGTAGCGGTAAAGACAGTGCAGAACAGGATGAATATCATGACTTCCTTGAAGTTGAGCTTAAACAGTATCAGTACATTCTTCAGGAACTGCCAGAAATCTTTGACGAAGTTTCCGGTTGTTTTCGTCGTAAGCTTTACAAGCTTGTTTTCTTTAATAGTGTTCATGTTACCTCGTAGATGAATACTTCTGAAATCTCATGATCGTATCCGTCATAAAAACCTTGCGGCATTCCCAAAACTATCCTTGCGCCTCTGTTATACAGAAGCAGCAGCCGGCCTGCTTTCCGGTCAAATGTCAGCCCCTCTATCTCACCTTGTAAGGTTACGTCGTCAAACGTTCTCTCAAGGGTTACGATGCAGCTCGTCTCACCGTCTTTTATGGTAGTCCTGTACAGATGATCCGGTTCCTTGTCATCTGCCGTTCCGTCATCTGCGGTAATGTAAATGCTGCCCTTGTAATATGCGATTCCCTGGATCCACTGAGGCGGCATCTGCATATGAACTTTGCCCAGGTACTTGCCTGTATTCAGGTCGTACTTATAAAGATATCTTCCGCTCTCTTCGCCTACCCATGAACACATCCACACGATCTTCTTATCCGTATCAATGCAGATTCCCGAACACTCGAGCTGGCCGCTTGACTGTTCAAACGGGAATGTTCTCTTAAGCTTTAACGTATCGGCATCATAAACTGCGATCTGTATGTTCGTTCCGACGCCGTCCATGAAATACTCGGCGCCGATGTAGAGTTCATTGTTATATATATCGATGTCTCCGATGTGATTGACCTCTATCTCGTAGCCTTCAAACGGACTATCGTTATGGGCGACCATTTTCCAGTCCTTATCGTATTTGGAAAGAGTCTTGGATCCGCTTACCCAAAAGTAATCGCCTTCTGCGCACACGCCCTGTCTGCCGTCGACTGAAACGGCATTTTTGAGCTTATATGAATACTTTGGCATCATTACGGATCTGTCATTTTCCGGTCTTGTCCCGGATCTTTTCACATCAGAACAACCGCCGGTCATACAGGTGATTAAGCCGGCAGAAAAAGCCAAGCAAAGCAGTCGAATACCTATGTGTCCCCTCATGTAAACACCCCGGTCAGGAACTGACTTTCTGCGTCATCGACGTGAAGCAGATTACAAATCCCTTCTCTTCTTTGCGGATCACCTTCGCATAAATGCATTCATCGCCGCTCTTAAGCATTATGTTCTGCTTGTCAGCGAGCTCAGTTCCGGTCTTAAACATCGCAAAACGGTTATTCTGCGATATGTAGCGTATTGTTCCCTCATGTGCGTTTACGCCGACCTTTTTCTCCTCAAGGATATAGAACTCGTATTTTCTGTTCATGACCTGATCCTGCCAGACGATATTCTTGGCAGAATCGTCGCCAATGGTGATATCTCCGATCCCGTCGATCTCATAGTACTTGAGTTCTTCGGAAACGCCCTTGGGAAGGAAGCTGCCTTCGGATACGACCGAAAGCTCTTCCTTGATGTGTTTGGCGGTAATCTCGGTAAGGAATACCTGTCCTCCGATCGTAAGTGATTCCAAACGTCCCGTAATGTTAACGGAAGAGCCCATGCAACCATACTTCATTGCCTGCTCGGAACCGATGTTTCCCACAACGCAGTCACCGGTGTTGATGCCGATACCCATCTGAAGCTCAGGGTAACCGTTTTCACGGTTCCACTGATTGACATCGTGCATGGCTCTCTGCATCTCGACAGCACATTTAACGGCGCTTACGGGATGATCGGCATTCTCCTTCGGCGCACCGAAAACAGTAAAGATGCCGTCACCCAAGAATTCGATGACCGTACCGTTGTACTTGTGAATGCAGACGACCATCGCTTCAAAATAATGATTGAGGACAGTGATGAGTTCTTCGGCGGTAAGCTTCTCACTGAGCGCCGTGAATCCTCTCAGATCGCTCATGAGGACGGTGACGTTTCTCGTCTGGCCGCCGCTCTTCTGGCCTTCCTCAGTCGTAAGAACATAGTCGGCGATCTCAGGCGACGTGTATCTGATGAGTGCCGAGTTTACCTTAAATAGCTGTGTAAGATTGGTTATAACTACGAGATAGACAATGGGCTCTCTCTGGTCGCAGGTCATTCTGACATGAAGATTGCTGATCTCGCCCTGATTGTTTATGTAGTCAACGACCGCCTCATGTGAAGCGACCTTGTTGGTAACCGAATCGATCAACAGCTGAATAAGATTGTCGTTCCCTTCAACGAAGGGAACGGCTTTCCAAATCTTAATATGACTGTCGGATGAGATCTCGAAAAGCTTTTCAGCTGCCGGATTAGCATACATGATCTCGCCTGAACGCGAGATCATGCAAACTGAGTCTTCGGTATTCTCAAAAAAGTATTGTGCCTGCTCTAAAGATATCATTTGTTATAAAGATCGTAGAGTTCCTTACATGTAGAGAAGTACTTGTAAGTAAGGCTTCTCAGGCTGTAAGAAAGATGTCTGAGGATCATGTCGATCTTCGTAGGGCTGGACTGGAAGAGACCGTCAAGATCTTCCATGCGGATGATCTCAACATATGTATCATCAACCTCAGCTACGGCGGTAGCGCTGCGGGGTTCATCGGAGATCATGCCGATCTCGCCGAAGCACTCAACAGGATAAAGCTCAGAGAGCTTAACTTCATCAGCCTGGCCGTAGTTATTGTAGATTCCTACCACACCGCCATGTACCATGTACATGCACTTGCCGATCTCGCCCTGCTTGAAGATGATGCTTCCCTTTGTGTAGGACTCGATCTTTGCGGAACCTTCACCGGAAATAGCCTCATAGTTCTCACGGACAGCTTCTGCGCTGGGCTTGGACATCTTGCCCTTGCCTGCCAAGTAGAAGTTGATGTGCTTCTTGAGCTTGGACAGAACGGACTCCTTCTTCTGTTCACCGCCCTCTCTAATATCGGTGAAGAGACCGCAAGCCTCGTTATAGTCTGCGGAGAGTTCCTTAAGTCTTGTTCCGAGATGCTTCATGATGTCTAAGATCTTATCGGGATTCTCCTTGAAATACTTGTTCAGTTCTTCACCGGGAATCTCAATAACCTTAACGTCACCGTCAGCAACGACTGTCGTGCTGCGGGGATAAGTCTCGATTACGGCCATCTCACCGAAATACTTTCCGGGAACCAGGACAGTAAGCTTGATCTGGTCATCCTGACCGTAATTCTTATAGACTGCACAATTTCCTTCTATGATCTGGAAAAAGCTTTCGCCGTCATCACCCTCTTTGATGATGATCTCGCCGTTAGTAAACGTTTTTTCAACTGTGCTCATGTTGTGACCCCTTTCTATAGGTAGATAATTGAATGTATCAAAACAGTTTTACATTTATATAACGAATTTTATTTTCAATACATCTCTTTGTCAACTATTAAACATTAAAAAAAGATAGTAAATCAAGACCTTACAGGCGTTTTTTTGCATCATTTACACAATAGTTGCAAACGCATAACACATTGCTTAAAAGATACTAAAGCAATATTTCGTTCATATAGTATAATACTAAATATCAAAGAAAGATGCTTTTTTGCTTCCGGAATGAAATACCTTACAGCACAAAGGGAGAAAACAGAAAATGAATATAAACAGTACTATTAACGGATCAGAACTCACCGTTGCAGTTGACGGAAGACTTGATATTTCCACGGCTGCCGATTTCGATAAGGCACTTAAGGCTAATCTGGACGGCGTCACCACGCTCATCATCGACATGAAGGATCTTGAGTATGTATCATCCGCAGGTCTCAGAGTTCTTCTCGCTACCCAGAAGACCATGGACGAGAAGGGCGGCTCGATGAAGATCAGGAACGTTAACGAGACTATCTCCGAAGTATTCATCGTTACGGGTTTCGCTGACATCCTCACTGTCGAGTAATCCATAAAGAGCGGCCATCCGCCATTAATGAAGAGGTCGTATCATCATGGCAAAAACTCAATTAACCGAATTCGTCGAGAAGGATCTTGAGAAACAAAAGGGCGTATCCATTCCGGTTCACGCAAGCCTTTTGGAGAGAATTCTCGTAAGAACTGCGCCCGTCAGCAAGCTTCATCCGAATGCCAATGACGAATTCTCCATGCCCCAGGTAGGTCCCAGCTACAGGATCATAAGCGAGTATGAGACCAAATTCCGTCAGGCCATGAGGATAGACGGCCGCCCGATCGAAGAACCTCTCATGGTCGAGAAGCTCCGCCCGAGCGGTTACCTTCTCCTTAACGGACATCACAGATGGGCTGCCGCCATGCGCTGCGGGATCAAAAAAGTTCCGATCAAGATCATCAACTGTGCAACAGAATCCGATATCAAGACCATCCTTGAGAAATCTCAGCACGACAAGCGTATCGCGATAGATCTTGACGAGGTCGTTTTCAAGCCCAACGATTACAAATATCTCGAGAAGAAAGCGTTTACCTTCCCCTTGAGCCTCCGCTTTAAAAAGCGCCTCAAGTTCGGTATACCTGCGCTCTTCTACTATCTCGTAACTCACGGTTACGACATCTGGGTATTGGCTTCCGACTTCTATTCGATCGATGACGTTAAGCGGTTCTTCAAGGCTTATTCCGTTCATGTCGACGGTATCATCACCGGTACCAGCAAGCGTGCCCAGAACAGGTCCGAGAGCGACGAGCGCATGAGAGAGATGATCAATAACAAATACCGCGTAACACTCCACATCGACGACGAAGCGATAATGGAGACACACGGAAAGACCAAAGAATTCAATGAATACGCGATCGATGCCTCACCTGAAGAATGGGCAAAGAAAGCCATTGCTATCATTGAGGAGATAGAAAAGCGTGAAGCAAAAAAGTAATGAGGAAAAGATGAGGGTCTCATTCGATCTGGATGAGGTGCTTTTCGTTAATCCGAATACTCATACAACCGAGCGCGCTCTTACCTTTCCTTTTAACAAGATCTACCAGGAGAGACTGAGGGCCGGTACTCCGGAGCTCATAAAGACCCTGCAGAGCATGGGTTACGAAGTCTGGATCTATACTTCATCCTTCCGCAGTGAAGGATATATCAGAAGGCTTTTCCGTCACTACGGTATCAAGTTCGACGGAATAATAAACGGATCCAGGCATTTAAAGGAAGTACAGCAGGGCCATTCACAGATACTCCCGCAGAAAGTTCCCAACAAATACAGGATCTCGCTCCATATCGATGACGAGGCCGTAATCTGTTCATACGGACGCGAGTTCGGATTTGACGCTTATCAGTTAGACGCCCAGGATGACGAATGGAAGGAAAAGGTCATCGCAAAAGCCGAAGAGGTCAAGCGCAAATGGGAAAAGAAAAGGAATCTGCATTAAAGACCGAGATCTTTAGCGGCCGTAAATCCGTAAGCGCTTTCAGCACTCTTCACCGCGCATAAGATAGCCTCGCTTATAACGTCTGCGGCAATGGTTCCGACAACTTCCTGATCAGCTTCAATATCACCTGCGGAAACCGCATAGATGCTGTCTCCATCAAATGACGTGTGGACAGGCCTTATGGATCTCGCAAATCCGTCATGGCACATTCCCGCTATCTTGCAGAGAGCTGATTTATCGAACTTTGCGTTTGTTATTAGAACTGCAAGCGTAGTGTTCGTATTCTCGACAAACCTGTTCTTTATTACCCTGAAGCTTTCACTCATGACTTCATCCGTGCTCCTGAACAACTTCTTGTCTTCAGAGAGAAGTCCCGCAGTTTTCCTGCCGGTCTTCCAGTCGTAAACATCGCCAAGTGCATTGAGCGCAACAACGGCTCCGATCTTCAGCCCGTTAAGTTCGATCGCAAAACTTCCGATGCCTGTCTTCATGCAATATTCCATGCCGGCTATCTTGCCTACCGTGCATCCTGTTCCCGCTCCGTAATTACCATCTTGGTAGTTTGGGTTTTCCATGGCATTCTTAGCCGCTTCATAACCCATGGCGGCATCAGGTCTTACGCTGCTGTCAGATACGCTCAGATCAAAAAGCCCAGCCTGTGAGACAAGCGGTACATGGGTAACTCCGACATCAAACCCGATTCCCCGTTCTTCAAGATATTTCATTACTCCGTCAGCAGCGCCTAATCCGAAAGCGCTTCCGCCGGATAAGACTATGCCGTGGATCTGCTTTGCATAAGCCAAAGGCGTGAGAATCTGGCTCTCACGCGAGGCAGGACCGCCGCCTCTGACGTCAAGGCCGGCGCTCATTCCTTCCGGGCAAATAAAAACCGTACATCCTGTTCCTGCCTCCTTATTCTCGGCCTGACCAATATGTACGGGTGCCACATCTCTTATGGAGATTACGTTCATATAATATTGACCGCGTCGTTGTATTTTATCTTGTCGAATTCCGCACAAGCGGAATCAAGGCACTTAAACTTGCCGGTAACTCCTCCTTCGATCCTCTTTGAACCGAGGTAAGCAAGCTGCTTGCCGCAGGCTCTGCAATAAGCGATGACCATTGAACCGGAATCATCGGTATCGTTTTCCATGAGATCCGATACGCCTCCGAGAGAAGCCATTCCGTTTCCGGGTAAAATAGGTGAAGTACCGCCTGTTACGCCTTCAAGAGCATCAAGCTTCAATTCATGCTTATCCATGGCTTTATCTCCTCTCGCTTTACATTACCTTTTCTACGCTGGAGTCAAGTTCGGCCAATACCTTAACGATGAATTCCTTAGGCTGTGAAGAGCTGTCTTCGATCCATCTGGTAAGGATCGCGATGCAGCCCTGGGAACGGTAGCTTGTCTGATAGGACAGCTTGATGTCCTTATAGTCTGTTCCCTTTTTCTCGGATTCGATCGTCTGAAGGAGGCCTTCAAGAAGCTTCTCGAATCTTGCTCTTAACTGGCTCGGCGCGCAAGGGCTGAAAACCATCTTAAATACGTTCTTGTTCTTATCGACATAATCAACGAGGCTGATGAAGAAATCCTTGCTTCTCAGGTTCTGCATATTGAGAACGAGCATGCCCCATTCGATAAGGATGTCCTGCTCCATCTTGTCGTAGAGATCATAGACATCAAGGAAATGCTTATAGAAAGTAGTACGGTTGATATCCGCCGTATCGGAGATCTCCTGAACGGTAACTTTGTGAAGTTCCTTCTTGGTAAGGAGATCCATAAGCACATTGTAAATGGCTTTCCTGGTCTTAAGTGTTCTTCTGTCTGTTTTCTTTTCTTCCATGTTGTTCACACCTCTCAATAAACCTATTTTACTATAAATCAACCGTTTGTATCTAATCTCTGTCTTTCTACCAGATCGGCGAAATATCCGTTCCGTGCGATAAGCTCATCAAATGTACCGTCTTCTATTATACGACCTTCGTCGATAACGAGAATACGGTCACAGTGTTTTATCGTTGAAAGACGGTGAGCAATTACTATTCGGGTGCAGCCCATCGAATCCAGAGCCTCCGAGACCTGCTTCTGAGTTTTGTTGTCCAAAGCGCTCGTAGCCTCATCGAACATCAGTATCTTAGGCTTTGGAGCTATGGCTCTTGCTATCATGAGACGCTGGCGCTGGCCGCCCGAGATCCCTCCCTGGCCTTCAGCTATTATCGTATTCATTCCCATCGGCATCGCCCTGATGTCGTCAGCAATTCCCGCCTTCTCGGCAGCTTCCCACGCATCCTTGAGCAGAAGCCCCGGATCCGTGATCACGATGTTCGAATAGATGTCGCCCTGGAAAAGGCCTGCATCCTGCATGACGGTACCGATCTTTTTTCGGAGGGACGGGAGATCAAGAGAATTGATATCCTTGCCGTCGAAGCGGACGGATCCCTTCTCGGGTTTCTCAAATCCCAAAAGAAGCCTCATGAGAGTCGATTTGCCGCAGCCTGTCTTTCCTACTATCGCGACATACTCGCCGGGCTTTATCTTGAAAGACAGATCCTCGATGACGAGCGGGAGATCTTCCGCGTAACGGAAAGAGATGTGATCCAGTTCGATCGCTCCCGAAAGACCGGTTACGATCTCCTTGTTATCTGATGTCTCAGGTTCAGTCTTGAGGAACGGTTCCGCCATCTCGAGTATCGGCTTGATCCTTGCAGCGGAAAGCGCAACTCCTGAAAGCTGCAGGAACGCTCCGGAAAGCATTCCGTAGGCCGCAGTAAACGCGAAATACGAAGACTGGCTGATGCCGCTCTTGATCGAGAGATAGTAGAGTACAATGTTGGATACCAGCGTGATCGCCAAATTGATGACCGAATTAAGCTTGATGAACATCGGCGGATTGTATGTCAGCTCCGCGCCCTCGGAATAAAGGCTGAGCCATTTCGCGAAAATACGCTTCTCCGCACCCGCGAGCTTGATCTTCTGGATGCCTGTGATCATTGAATAAGACATGCCTGATTCCTTGGCTTCCTGCTCCATTATCTTCTTGTTGATCTTTATCTGTACCAAAGTCGATACTGTCGAGAAAACAAGGGTAACGAGAACTATGATGACCGACGGTATCACAAGCATCGGCGTGTAGCTGAAAATCTGAGTCAGATAAACAAGCGATGTAAGCGACGTAAGACCCGTGCTCATTACCATTCCCATAAGGAGCGTACAAAGCTGGTTTACCGACTGTGATCTGCTCCTCAATTCACCCGCGCTGTACTGGCGGAAAAATACCGCGGGAAGCGACATGAGTCTCATCATCATTGAAGCCTGAACGGCGATCGAAGTCTTGGTGTTGAGCCTGTTCGTTATGAATCCGCTTACGCTTGTAAGGAGCTGCGTCGAGAAGGTTACGCACAGAATGCAGATTGCGATCGCCAGCAAAGCGTCAGCTCTTCCACTCTTCAGAACAGGTCCCGTAAGCGTTGCGGTAAGGCGCGGCAAAAGAAGTCCGACAAGGGAGACGGAAGCCGCGGCCGCAATGACCATGATTATGTCATTAAATGTTATGGATCTCTTCATGTAAAGAAGAAGATCGGTAATTCCGAGTCTCTTCTGAGGAAGAGGCCTGTAGAAGCATATTGCTTCAGGATCGATGAGCTTCTCGGTCGTCTTATTGAGCTTAATGCTCCTGCCGGTCTTGGGATCGGTGAAACGGTATCCTGATACCCTTCCGGGAAGCAAAGCAACGGGGATGCCGCCGTCCTTGGTGAATCCCAGTATCGGTCCGTACGCATCCTTATACCAGCCGGGCGTAAGTTTTACGGTACGTCTCATTATTCCGTGAGGTCTCAGGCAGTAATCGAGCTGTTCTTCAGAACTCTTTACTTCCGGAGGGAGTTCAGAAGATTTGTAGTGGTAATACTTCAGTATCTCGTCTATCGCATTCTTGGTAATGATGCGCTTGTCACTGAATTCCTCAGCGCGCTTTTGGCCCATGACGACTCCGGCGATCTTAAGGAAGGAATCGTCCAAAAGCTGCTGATCGGCTTCACGCCTGGTCTTTATCTGATTATCAAACCAGCCCACGATATCCCTCCTTTCCTACTCGTTGGAGACAAGGTCAGCGTAAACGCCGCCATTATTCATGAGTTCATCATGAGTTCCGCGTTCCACAACTTTACCCTTGTCCAGGACTATGATCTCGTCGCAGTCTCTGACCGTTGAAAGACGGTGAGCTATTACAATGCATGTTATTCCCCTGGCCTTGATCGAATTGACGACTTCAAATTCAGTCCTCGCATCAAGTGCGCTCGTCGCTTCATCAAGGATGATTATCGACGGATCTTGAGCCAGAACACGCGCGATCTCCATACGCTGCTTCTGGCCGCCTGAGAGGTCTCTGCCGCCGCTCGTAAGCTTATGCTGGTAGCCGCCGGGCTTTCTCATAATGTCGTCATGGATAGCGGCATCCCTTGCGGCAAGGATCATCTCGAAATCCTGGATCGAGTTGTCCCACATCTTAATGTTGTTTGCTATGGTATCCTCGAAAACCGTAATGTCCTGATCAACTACCGCAATGGAACCGGTAATGACGTCACGCGGATGAGCCAATCTCGGCTTGCCGTCGAAAAGGATCTCGCCGCTCCATGGACTGTAAAGACCTGAGATGAGCTTTGAGATAGTTGATTTGCCGCAGCCCGAAGGACCGACAAGAGCTATCCTGTCACCGGGCTTCATCTTAAGCGAGAAGTCCTCAATCAGCGGTTCTTCAAGTCTTGAATAACCGAAAGTAACGTTCTTAAGCTCGATGTTTCCTCCGAGCTTGTTCATGGTAGCTTTGTCGTCGTCTGTGACATAGGAGACATTGGCGTCTTCGGGATATTCCATGACATCCTCAACTCGCTCCATCTGGGTGCGCATTTCCTGGATCGTCTGGCCTGCATTAACGAGAAGCATCGCAGGAGCCATAAATGAAGACAGGAAGCCCTGGAACATAAGTACCGCACCGAGCGAGAACTCGCCGTTCATCGTAAACCATACGCCCAGGATGAGGACTGCGTAATTAGCCACGGTGCTGAAGAATACGGGGACCATGCCGAGGAAGTGATCCACCTTGGCGCTCTTTACTTCCTGTGAGTTAACGGATGCCTGGTAGCCTGCCCACTTCTGGAAGAAACCGTTTTCGGCGCCGCTCGCCTTGATCGTCTCGATCATGTCGATGCCTGAGACGGTCGTG
The DNA here is from genome assembly GCA_946407705.1 of uncultured Clostridia bacterium. Classification (GTDB taxonomy): domain Bacteria; phylum Bacillota; class Clostridia; order Saccharofermentanales; family Saccharofermentanaceae; genus Saccharofermentans. The sequence goes on from CAMJPC010000003.1 coordinate 83,454, forward strand.
GCCACGAGTTTGCCCGCATCACGCATCTGGACGCGGGTAACGTTTATCCTCTTTTCTGAGATTATCTTGGACATTACCGCGTTAAGGATCAGAGCCGAAAGGCCGATCAGCGTAAGAAGCAGGTTCTGCCTGATCATCAGAACGAGATAAAAGACCATCATCGCCGTGTTGAGAACCAAAGGCGCGAAAGTATCGACCAATGTGCCAGCGATGGAAGCGTTCATTTCGGATCTGTTCTGGATGTCACCTGCAAGTCTCTGGGAGAAGAATTCCATAGGCATGCGGAGTACTTTCCACATGTATGACGTGTTTCCGATGACAGCCATCTTTCCGTTTATCCTGAGCGAATAGATCGCCTGCGCCCAAGCGACTACTATCTCAATTGCCGCAAACAGTATCAGCACGGAAATGAACGGATAGAGCCAGTCCGGATTTATGCCCGTAAGCAGTCGGTCCATGAAGATCCTCGACGTAACGGAATCAACAATGCCGAACAGATAAGATATCGCGGTCGTAAGCATCACGAAAACGACTGCAGCACCGGTTCCGACAAGGCGTTTTCTTGCGAAGTCGATCGTGCTCCTTCTCTTGCCGCCGGGTTTGAATTCCTCTGAAGGGACCGGTATCAGGACGACTCCGGTAAATGAATTGTCGAATTCCTCCCAGGGGACCTTAACTGTGCCTCTGGCAGGATCGTTGATATATGCGTATTTGCCCCTGAATCCGTTGAGAACGACAAAGTGGTTCATGTTCCAATGGATTATGCACGGGAACTGACCATCCTCCCTCAGTGATTCGGGACCCATGGAATATGCTTTTACGTCAAAGCCGTAATGCTGCGCAGCTTTATAGATATTCTTTGCCTTGGAACCGTCACGCGATACGCCGCAGTCGATCCTGACCTGTTCCAGCGGTACCCACTTGCCGTAGTAAGCCATTACCATGGCAAGCGCAGCAGCTCCGCACTCGAGAGCTTCGAGCTGGAGCACCACGGGAACTTTTGCTACGCCTTTTGTCAGCGTGGGTTTAACCTTTCTGCTGCCTGATGACATCAGTTGTCACCTGCGCGGATAAGGAACTTGATGGGATGGGTCTGATCGGTCACTACCGTTCCGTCATACGTTCCGTCGGGAAGCGAGACTTCAGCCTTGCCGTACGCCCTTCCGTAATCATCATATTGAACTCCCGCGATCGGCACTGTCTCCGTGGACACGCGGAGCGGCATGCCCTCAGCGATATTGCCGGGAACCTTCATGACAACGGTCGCGGTATGGTCAGACACAATAACGGATACGGGCGCAGATGTCTCGAGCGTTCCGACGCATGACCATACGATCATGCCGGCCATAAGGACTATGACTGCGATCAACACAACCCATACTCCTGGATTCGTGACTTTAAGATAATCCGTAAGATCCTCGGGTGACGCTATCCTGTCCATCGTCTTTTTTCTGAAAAGCGCGGACTGTTCGTTATCAGACATTTTTTCCTCCCGGACTTACTTCACTTCAATTACTCTTCGGGATCCCTGATGATGGTCAGAGCACTGTCAAAACCCGTCAGCGAAAAGACATCCATGATGCTCTCGTTCGGATTGGCAACTTTCATTTCACCAACCGGAGCCATGGCTCTGGCGGCTCCGATAAGAACACGGAGACCCGCGCTGGAAATATATTCGAGTTCCTTGAGATCGATAATGAGTTCCTTTATGCCGTCAAGTGACGATGAGAGGCTTTTCTCAAGCTGGGGAGAAGTCATGGTATCGAGTCTTCCAACTACCTCTACAGTAAGCTTTGCGCCTTCTTTATTCATTCTTACGTCCATAATTGCGCCGTCCTCTCAATGGTTTGTGCTTTTATTATAATCTAATAATCAAGAGAATTTGTTTAATAATGGTAAAAAACCTGTTAACACGCTCCGATTGGAGCAAACACGGGCTTTTGGTCTGCTATACTTACCTAAGAGACCGTTCCGGAGGATTTTTATGAGAACCGAATACAAGAACGACGTTACCATGGATCCTGCAGGCTTTGTCCTGCTTTCTGATCATGTCCCCAACATCATCCAGGAGATAAGGTATTTCTCCACATATAACTTCATCGGCGAAAGGATCGACGGTTATGAAGAACCGTGCGCGATACTGACCGTCGAAGCCGCAAGAGCCCTCAAAGCCGTAAGCAACGAGCTTTTCGTACAGGGCTACAGGCTCAAGGTCTTTGACGCCTACCGCCCCGCCTGTGCCGTAAAACAGTTCGTTTTATGGGGCATCGAGGACCAGGACATCAGGATGAAGCCCTATTTCTATCCGGATCTTCAGAAGCAGGATCTTTTCGCTGAAGGATATATCGCAAAGCTTTCCTCACACAGCAGGGGCAGCACCGTTGATCTTACGCTCCTTGACATGAAGACGGGCAAGGAAGTCGACATGGGCAGCCCGTTCGATCTTTTCAGTGAGAAATCACATCCTGACTACAAAGGGATCACAGACGAACAGTACGAGAACAGGATGCTCCTGCAGCATGTCATGGTAAGGAACGGTTTCGTTCCGATCGACTGCGAATGGTGGCACTTCACTTTGAAGAACGAACCTTATCCCGATACGTATTTCGGGTTCCCTGTATCTTCCCAGTATCTCAGAAGATAATCACATTGTTATCGACAAAACGTTAAGTCCGAGAAGAGTACTGTACTCCATCTTTTTACACGCCTTTCTTACGAGACGGATGCCGATGTTTGACGAAGGGTCTTCAGGATTGAAGATCGTATCAAGTTCTTTTGGATTAAAGAGTTTGCAGTTATCCTTGAATTTGATTATCAGTTCATCTGAATCCTTGGTTACGCTTATATCAACGGTATCGCGTTTCTTTCCGGTGAAGCCGTGGCGCACGATATTGCCCGCAAGTTCCTCAACGCAAAGTCCGGAGCGGTTTGCCGTGATCTCATCAACGCCTCTCTTCCTGCAGAAATCTATTACCGATTCAGAGATGTTCACGACCTCTTCCATGCTGTGGATCGAGATAACGAGCCTGTTATCGTCCGATACGCCGTAGTTCTTCGGATAGCAGCAGAGGTCAGGAACGGATACGGGTATTTTTTTGTTCATGATCCACGCAAGGATCAGAATGGTCACTGTAAGAAGGACGCAGCCCGCGACCTGCGCTATCCAGATGCCCGTCATGCCCCAAATGTTCGAGAAAAGGTAAGACAGTCCGATAACGTATACAATGCCGTCGCAGATAACGATGAAATTGACTGCGAACTTGTGATCCATGCAGCGCCAGAGGTCTCTCATGCCGACGATGAACGTGGAGAAAGGTGCGTAGAACGGGAACAGGATAAAGCCCAGCATGGTCATTGAATATACCGCGCTTGAAGGATCGTGGAAGAACAGGTTCGTCAGAGGATAAGACAATGCCGCGAAAATAACTGCCGCGCCTATAACTGCCGGAATGGCACGTCTCAGATATATCCTCATCAAAAGCTCGATCGCGCTCTTATCCTTCTCACCCGAATAGATGCTGGCGAGCGTTACCATGGCAGATGACATTCCCGCCGGGACAGCCCAATAGATGTAACCGAAAGAATTGACCGCGGTAAACGAAGCAAGTCCGTCACTTCCCGCAAACCTGAATATGATCGCGTTGAGCAAGATTCCCCTGAATACAAGCATCAATTGCGTTCCTGCCATCGGGAATCCGTTTACTGCAATGTCTTTAAGATCCTTGATATTGAGTCCTGTGAAATCAAGGTAAAATGTTGCCTTTTTGCTCAGGAAATAGATTACCGCGATGATCACCGGAACCCAGTTGGAGACTGCAGTCGCAAGACCGAGACCGTATATTCCCATGCCGAAGACCTTTATGAACAGCCAGTCGCATAAGGTGTTACCCGCAAACATGCCGAGGATGCCGATGTAACCCAGCTTCTCCTTCTTCTCAAGCTGCAGGAACGAAGTCAGTTGTGTACCGAGAAGGAACGGTACGATACCGCTGCTGACACCCCTGATGTAATCGGAAAGATCACCGATCAGAGGATTTGTAGAACTGGTACACATCCGCGCAGCCGCAGAAGGGAAAAACATAAATACCACGGTAGTCAAGACGCCGACGATAAGGATCGTTACCATGTCGATCGTGAATATGCTCCTGGCCTTTTTAAGGGTGTTTTCGCCGAGATATTTGCCGCAGAGGATCTGTGAACCTCCGAAAAGCAAAGCGTTTATAGTATCAAGGAATTTGGCCAGCGGGCCGTAAAGACCTGCAGCAGCCATGGCATCGGGACCGATAAGGTTGCTCGCAAACGCGCTGTCTATTATTACGCTGATGCCTCCGCACATTACCAGGAGGATCTGTACGGGAACCATGCTGAAAAAGAGTCTTCTTGTTATCTTCTCATCGTAACGGTTGATCATGTAACCCTCTCTTTTTCTGCTTAATGTCGTCAATTCAGATTCTATCCGTTTGATATCTTTCTTTCCATTCTGAATTATTAACTGTTTGTGTAATTTTGTAAAATAGCGGGACTGACGTGAAGAAAAGTAGCATAATTAGAATGTGGATTCCTAAAAGGAGACAACCTTATGTTCTCATTTCTGGCCGCTTTGGCTGTTTTGTTCATCGGATACGTTACGTATGGCCGTCTGACAGATAAGATCTTCGGACCTGACGACAGGAAGACTCCTGCCGTTGAGATCAACGACGGCGTTGACTGCGTTCCGATAAAGACCTGGAAGGCTCTTCTTATCCAGCTTTTGAACATTGCGGGCACAGGTCCTATTTTCGGTGCTCTGATGGGAGCCTGCTTCGGTCCGGTCGTATTTCTCTGGATCGTATTCGGTTCGATCTTAGGCGGTGCCGTTCACGACTACATGTGCGGCATGATCTCCGAACGCAACAAAGGCGCTTCGATCGCCGAACTGTCAGGAATCTATCTCGGAAAGCCCGCGCTTTATGTAATGCGTGTCTTCTCCATCCTTCTTTTGCTCCTGACCGGAACGGTTTTCGTTACCAGCCCTGCGGCTCTCATCTCAAATCTGTTCCCGATCCGCCTGGGCAACACGTTCTGGATCGTCGTCATCCTTCTCTACTACATTCTCGCGACCCTTCTTCCCATCGATAAGGTCATCGGCAAGCTTTATCCCGTTTTCGGCGTGATACTGATAATAATGGCAGTCTCCATTGCGGGAGGCATTATATTCCTTCCCCAGTATCACATACCGGAAGTTAATCTCCATAACCTCAATCCCGAAGGTCTGCCCATGTGGCCTTTCATGTTCATCACCGTTGCCTGCGGTGCCATCTCCGGTTTCCACGCAACGCAGTCACCCATGATGTCCAAGTGCATCATGAGCGAAAAGGACGGCCGTAAGGTATTCTACGGCGCCATGATAATCGAATCGGTCATAGCGCTCATCTGGGCAGCTGCAGGCGTGGCATTCTACGGAAGCACGCACCTCCTGCAGGAAGCCATTTCAACATCGGGACAGTCCGGAGTAGTCTATGAGATAAGCGAGAAGATGCTCGGTCACATAGGCGGTATCCTTGCGATCGTAGGCGTCGTCATCTGCCCCATCACATCAGGTGATACGGCTTTCAGGAGCGCCAGACTCATCCTCGCGGAATGGACAAAGCTGGATCAGAAAAAGATCAAGTTCAGACTGATAATAACTCTTCCTCTGCTCGCTGCGAGCGCGGTTCTCACGCAGCTTGATTTCAACGTTCTCTGGAGATATTTCTCATGGAGCAACCAGACTCTCGCCATGATCGCTCTCTGGGTTGCTACATCCTATCTTGTCAAGACACACAAGAACAAAGTCGTTTCGATGATCACGGCAGTGCCCGCGGCCTTCATGTCGGCAGTATCAGTCACATATATCCTCATGGCAAAAGAAGGATTCAAACTCTCTTCAAGCATCAGTTATCCTGCCGGATTTGCCGCAGCGGCAATACTGTTCATCGTCTATGCCATAGTTACCGCAAGATATAAAAAGCAAAATGAGATTTGATCTTTCTTCTAAAGAAATCTTCTACACAAGCGACAGAAAAAAGTGGCGCAAATATCTGAAAGATAACTTTGAGAGCGCCAAAGAACTATGGCTTTTATACCCGATGAAAGGTTCAGGAGAAAAGTGCATTCCGTATAACGACGCCGTTGAGGAGGCCCTTTGTTTCGGCTGGATAGACAGTACGGTCAAACACACTGATGAACTGCACCGCGCCCAGCGCTTTACTCCGAGGAAAAAGAACAGCCCCTATTCAAGGCCTAACATTGAAAGGCTTATCCGTCTGGATGAGCAAAACATGATCCATCCTAAGGTCAGAGACAGCATCCTGCCCATAATAGAAGCACCGTTTGTTTATCCGGATGACATCATGAAAGAACTCAAAAAAGATAAGGAAGTCTGGAAGAATTACAAGTGTTTTCCCGAACCGTACAAGCGTATCCGCATCGCTTACATTGAAGCAGCTAGAAAGCGTCCCGAAGAGTTTTCGAAGCGTCTGAACAACTTCATCTCAAAAACAAGACAGGGCAGGATGATCACGGGTTACGGCGGAATAGAAAAATACTACCGTTAAACATCTCAGATCCTGATGGTAAGGACGTTCATTCCGAGAAGATTCTGATAATCGACCTTTTCCGCAAGCTTATAGACCAGCTTGATCCCGATGTTCTTTCCTTCATGTCATTTATCCTCAGCGGATTCAGCATCCTCTTTGTCTTCCGGCGACCAGGTCGGCTGGATATCCTCGATCTGAAGAGTGCCTGATACTCTGACCACCACTTGGTATTTGTCTTCATAGACGATCTCGCCGGGAGTGTTTGTATAAACGAGATAATACGGATGGTTATATTTCTCGAGAAGCCATAAGGCGGGACGTATCATCTTCATCATTTCCTCGGTGTTCTCGGTCTTGAAAAAACAGACGACCTTTTCCCTGTTCTTGCACTGCGGAGGCCACGGAAGGTTCTCCGCAAACCAGCCGTCGATCTCCTTAAACAGACCTGCGTCCTCCTCATCCATGACATCGTTCTGGATAAGCTGCCAGCACATGCTGAAGATACCTTTTGCATACATCGTATTGGCCGCGAGCTCGAGACCTTGAATACGCACGTATTTATAGTTCAGTTTCATTAGCCACCTCCGCCTTGCCGGAAGTCCGGTATCACTTGCTTACAGTTTCAGGTTATCTATCGCCTCATTTATGATATTTTCAGGGTCGGCACCGGATATGTCGAGTCCCAAAGCTGATATTAATCTTGTATTCCCGATGCCGTAGTAATCAGTGGCGAGAGCCTTAACATAACCGTACCCGAATTCCTCGGAGATGAAAGGCGCTCCGGCCGTCGTTACATAATAGACGTCTTTTGCCTTGCAAAGGCCCTGAGGGGACCCTTCGGGCGTGTATCTGAAAGTTATTCCCACTACATTGATCTGCTCAAAAAACTGCTTGAGCGAAGCGGGAAATGACAGATCGTAGTAAGGTGCGGCTATCACTATCTCATCTGCCGAGGCAAACAGACGTGCAAGCTCGAAAAGGCTGTCGTCAAACTTCTTTTCGGCTATAAGTGAATCTCTCCGGGACAGGAATTCCTCATCCACCACGGGAAACGAGACGTCTTTCAGCCTGATCTCCAATACTTCTCCGCCAAGAAGCTTAAGACAGGCATCGGCCAGTCTCTTGGTCCTGGAATCTTTTCGAACGCAGCAATTGATAAACAAGATCATGTGTAAATACCGCCCGTCATGATGATCTTTTATAGGGAAATGATAGCACAGAGCCTTACTTCATTCGTAAACAACCTATTACTAAAAAGCCTTTAAAATAAATATTTCTGTAAATTTTTACAATAAAAATTTACTTATTCTGATACATACTGCTTACTTATATTGTTATAATCTTCGTAGAAAACAATCAATATCCGGCAGAGGTACACATGGCTTTAAACACAAAACAATTTAAGATACGTGCGTATCTGTCCTCGTTGTACTTTGTTTTCGTTTTCATTCTGGGAATATATAAATTCGAAGCAGTAGTCAGATCAACGGGGCTGCCCGTAAACAGCATCGTCAACATAACAGCCGATCTTTGCAGCATGGCTCTGGGATATGTTCTCTTCATATGCAGCATCGTCGACAAATCCGATAATGAGGAAAACCTTAACGCTTATCTGCTCCTTTTGTTCTCATGCTTTAACGCGGCTTTCCTTGATGAGGTATGTTGGCTTGTTGACGGTAACAAAAACGATGTTTACATCAATACGATAGCCAACACGTTTTTCTTCATGGCCGGTCCCGTAATGTCATTCCTGTTCTGGCGTTATGTCGTCACATATCTGAATCTGGAACGCGAGAAGATCAAAAAGATAAATTATTTCCTTGCGGGCGGATTATTCGTGGCAATAACGGTAAGACTTCTTAACCCCGCATTCGGTTACTATTTTTACATCAAGCCCGATGCATTTTACCAGCGTGGCGATTACTTCCTGATATCGAATATCTATTCATACTCGGCCACGATTCTTACTCTCATCCTGGTCTTCATTGCAAGGAAGAGATTCAAGAGATATCAGATAATCATCCTTTACATGTATGCCGTCTTCCCGCTCGGCATCAGCGTTGTTTCCATATTCACATACGGGCTCTCGCTTTCAAGCCCCGTAATCATGCTCGTATTGCTCTTCATGTACTGCGTACTGAACGTTATCCAGAGCAGGGATAAATCGATCTCTGACAACGAGCTGCACATGGCAAGCACGATCCAGGAAGGCATGCTTCCCCATACATTCCCTCCCTATCCTCATAAATCGGAATTCGAGCTTTTCGCTTCAATGGATCCGGCAAAAGAGGTGGGCGGAGATTTCTATGATTTTTACATGACCGATGATGATCACCTCGTAATTACGATTGCTGACGTCTCCGGCAAGGGAATCCCTGCGGCCTTGATGATGATGGTCACCAAGACCCTTATCAAGAACAGAGGTCTTACCGACTACAAGGACTGCGCCAAGATCCTTGCCATGGTCAACGACCAGCTCTGTGAAGGAAATGAGCTCGACATGTTCGTTACCGTCTGGATCGGTGTCCTTACGCTTTCTACGGGCGAACTCAGATACGCAAACGCAGGTCACGAATATCCCGCGCTGATGAGAGACGGCGGAAAGTTTGAACTCATCAAGGATCACCACTCGCCTCCGCTCGGATGCATGGAAGGCATCACTTATAAAGAACAAAAGACAAAACTCAATCCCGGTGATATTATCTATATATACACCGATGGTGTTACCGAGGCGAACAACGGTAAGCAGGTCCTTTTCGGAGAGAAGCGTATGCTTGAAGCTCTTGATCTTCCCTGCAACGGAAACATGATCACTCTTACGCGCAACGTAAAGGAGAGCATTACTTCGTTTATCGGCGGTGCACAGCAGTTCGATGATATTACGATGCTTAGCATGAAATATAACGGACCCGAAGACCCGGGAAAGGCAGGGATCGCAATGAAACAACTAGATGTGAAGGCTGACATTTCGGAGCTGGATCAGGTATTGGCTTTTGCGGATACGATCCTCGAAGAAATTGAATGCCCGACAAAGGTTCAGATGCAGATCGATATTGCTATCGAGGAGCTTTTCGTAAATATCGCCCACTATGCATATCCTTCAGGTGACGGCGAGGCTACGATAGAGATCGAGGCGAACAAGATCGACAAGTCCGTATCCATAACTTTCGTTGATCAGGGCATCCCTTACGATCCCCTCCAGAACAAGGATCCGGACATCACGCTATCAGCCGACGAGCGTCCCATCGGAGGACTCGGAATCTTTATGGTCAAGAAGAGCATGGATGACGTGTCATACGAATTCAAAGACGGTAAAAACAGATTGACAATCAAGAAAAGTTTTTCATAATAGAGATTAGAATAAGCAGGAGGAATATCTATGTTGAACATCACTAAGAACGTAAACGGCAGTGAACTCAAGGTAATTCTTGAAGGAAGGCTCGATACGACCACGGCTCCCATGCTCGAAGCAGGACTCAAGGAAGCTCTTTCAGGCGTTACCGCTCTGAAGTTTGACCTTGCAAAGCTTGATTACATTTCAAGTGCCGGATTAAGAGTTCTTCTTTCTTCTCAGAAGACAATGAACAAACAGGGTTCAATGGTCATTACCAATGCCTCTGCCGAGGTTAAGGAGATCTTCGACGTAACCGGTTTCTCCGATATTCTTACGATCGAGTAATATCCGATAACAGATCAATGTGCACTTTAAGACGACCGGACCATAATCCGGTCGTCTAATTATGTCAATCCTCTGTATCGAGGTAATCTATTCCGTAATCGATCATGTCCATGACTTCTTCGTTGGTCTTGCTTCCGCCCTTTTTGCGGTTGCAGCGCCAGCAAAGACACTGGAGATTATCAATATCATCTCCTGATCCTCCCTGCGCCACGGACTGAATGTGATCGGCCTCCAGAAGAAGATAATCGCCAAGCCCTTCACAGTAGCTGTCCATCAGGTCTCTTGATATTCCGCAGATCTGGCACGTGTAATTATCGCGCTCGAAAACCTCAGCCTTGTCAGAAGCCTTTATTCTTCTCCTTCTGGCAATATCCCTGTAAATCATTTCCTGCCTTCTCAACAGCCTCTGCTGCCTCTTGTAGAGGTAAGCCACAAATGCCAGCACAAGAACGGCAACGGCGAGAAGAAAAGCCAATGCCAGTATGATTACGATGGATTTTTCCGACAGATCAGCAAATGAATCCATAACTTAACGGATTTACCCCTTGATGAGCCCCGCTGCCACGAGAATGGCCATGGAAACACCAAAAAGGACTATGGGCAGAGCCAATATGACGATCGTAAGCTTTACGTGACGTTTTTCTTTGAATACCGCAATGACAGCCGCAACGACATCAAGACAGAAAAACATCTGCATGATGCATCCGAAAACGGCAAATACTATGTTCCCTGCAGTTTTTACCTTGTTTCTTGAGAACACGCCGTCTTTGGCAGCCTTTACGAAATACATGATCATGAATGGCATGCTCTCGGTAAGTGTCAGCCATCCTATCACGCTCAGAACGATTATTATCGGCGGTGATACGAATATCATTATGACGACCGGCGTGAATATAAGAAGGAAAAAGATCGCTATCAACAGACCGCCTGCTACGAAGAACGGGATCATTCCGTACTTTAAGATCAGTGAAGCGCCCAGAAAATACCGTCTGTCCAGTTTCCTGCACAATATGGTGACAAGCGTATTTATTCCCGTGAGAACGAAAGGAAAGAAAACCAGAAGGAATGGAAGGCCGCCGGATTCACTGTCCGAATTACCTTTCACACCGTAAAGGGAGCGTAAATAGTTGGTTACTACCGCGAAAAGGATGATGTAACCGTATGTCAGGGTCAGGCATCCGATCGGCAGCAGGTATAACGGATGAAAGCCCCCTTTAAACTCCTTGGGTGGCATCTGCTGAATCTGTGTCTGCTGCTGCGTAACTCCCGCCGGATACTGGTACGACATATCAGAAGAACTGGAACGGAGGCATGTCCTTCTGATGTCCCGCCCTTGAATTATAAGTCATGTTGGTTACTGCGATCATTACCCAGCCTACGGGGAAAAGAATGAAAAGGTATATGATTCCCCATGAAAGATCCTTGCCGAATTTCTTTGCAAGTGAGATCGCGGTAAGCGCTCCGAACAGGCATCCCAGGATCTGTCCGATCGTAGGGATAAGCGTCAGGAAGAACCACCAGCCTTTGTAGCCGGAGATCTCATATAACGTATAGCTGCTGTAGATCGGTACCAGAGCCTTCCAGGGACTCTCCCCTGCTTTGTCGAAAACGGGCCAAAGCAGCAAAGAGGTCATGAGATAAGCGGAAAGGCTCAGGAACGTGCACCACAAAGGAAGAAGCTGGAACTTGTTTATGATCATCAGGATAAAGATCAGGGTAAAGCAGATTCCTGCCACTCCTGCGGCTATAATGGGCCACCAGAGAGTGTAATCCAGGTTCGCAAGCCTTTCACCCAGAGGAACCTTGGCCGAGTAGACCTTCTGTCTGGGCTGTTTGGGCTCTTTACGCTTCTTTTCGCTCTTAACCTTCTCTTTCTTTGCCTTTTCAGCCTTCTTGGGAGCTTCGGGTTCCCAGTATTCAGAGTCACTACTGCCGCTTTCCGTAGGAGTCTCAAAGCTCTGATAGCTCCAGTCTGAACCGGAGGTCGTAGTGCCTGAAGAAGCCGAAGTATTGACCTTCTCAGGCTCAGGATCCTTAACTATTATGACTTCGCTCTCCTCGATGGCGTTTCCGCACTGGGAGCAGATGTATTTGCCTGCTATCTTGTTATGTATCGTACCGCCGCATTTGGGGCATTTCTTGGTTTCAGCCATAATCTTCCCTTTCATTCATACGTTATACAGATAATAGCACTTGAATGCGCGATATTGCGCATCGTGACTCTTAACTTTTCTTGACAAGCCATATTAAGGATACTAAACTCGTTTGGTGATTATTACTTCTAATTTGTGGCAAATGCTTAAGGGATAGTGGTTTTGAGCAGAAAAACACTGATAGCGGCGTTTAAGATCGGTTATTGCGCAGGAATCGCTTTGATGACTGTGGGTTTTTCGATGCGCGATTCGAGGTCAAACCTGATCCGTGAAGCGACGATCGAAGCCGGAAGTCCCATCAGGATCGAAGACTTCTTCAGGAAAGCCCCCGAAGAAGCCGAATTCATTACATCCGTCTCTTCAATAGATACCAATGTTCCTGCAGTATACAAGCTCAAGCTCCATTACGACGTCGTTTTCAACGAGACAGTCACCTTGAAGATCGAGGATACGGTCTCCCCCACCGGCGAAGGCCTGACCAGGAACGTTCTTTCATACGACGACATCCCCGATGCTTCCGAAATGGTTACTAACGTTAATGATCTGAGCGGAATATCTTCAATAGAATACGTCTCCGAGCCCGATCTCTCAGCCAGCGGAAACGTGGATGCTCCCGTACGGATCACCGACAGTTACGGCAATTCCTCAATTGTCAACGCCAGATTCATAGTTACAAAGGACACTTCCGCTCCCGTCATACACGGGATCACTGACATAAAGATCAAAAAGGGCGAAAAGCCTGATCTGTCAAAGGGCATTTATGCCACGGATGATCTTTCAAAGAATGTCCCCGTCAGGATCGATGCGAGCAAGTTAAATATCGAGGTTCCCGGCAAATACAAGATAACCTACACTGCTGAAGATGATGCAGGCAACGTCACGACAGCCATTTCGACCGTAACGGTAAAGAAAAAAGAAGAGAAAAAGAACGGTAAGGATCAGAAAAAGTCTACTCCGAAGCCCAAAAAGAAGACCACCGATTACGGCGAGGCAGATAAACTTGCTGAAAAACTCGTTAAGAAACTCAAAAAGGGCAGCAAAGTTGAGACCGCAAGGGCCATATTCAAATGGGTGCACAAAAACATCCACTATGTTCAGGACGGTTCTAAAGCGACGGGCAAAAAGGCTGCTTATAAGGGCCTTACCAAGCACAGCGGCAATTGCAGAGTATATGCCTATACCTGCCAGCTTCTCCTGAAAAAAGCCGGCATAAAAAACATGATAGTCAAACGTTATCCTGTCACTACCAGACACTACTGGAACCTTGTCTATCTGAACGGCGGATGGTATCACTGCGATGCTACACCATTCAGAAATCATCCGAAGATCTATTTCATGCTTACGGACAGCCAGCTGGATAAGCACCATCAGTTCAAAAAGGATAAATATCCGGCGCGCGCAACAAAATAAGGGAGATCAACATGAAAAAAACAGTACCTGCAGCAATTATCTTATGCTTTGCGTTGATGCTCACATCCTGTGCGGCTAACGACACTGCACCTGAGCTCGTATCAGGCGGTCAGACAAAAGTCGCCGCCGGGAAAAATGCATCAGGAGGCGGTCAGAATAACGCATCAGACGAATACGGCATCACTTTCAACGGCGTTAAGCTCACTTTAGACGCTGAGGTCAATCCGTTAGTCAAGGCGCTCGGGAAAGAATATGTGTATACCAAAAACTTCTCATGCGCATACATAGGTGCCGACACCACCTACGATTACAAGTCCCTGATCATCTATGCCCAGCAAAAGGACGGAAAAGAAGTAATCAACACGATCGAGGTAAGGGATGACAAGGCAGATTGCTTCGGAATAAAGATCGGCCAAACTTTCGATGATGTAAAAAAATCATTGGGAGAACCCGTTGCAACTGAAGGATATGGCATAATATACCGTAAGGACGGCCAGGAGCTCCAATTCATTTCAGACGGCTCCGGTAAGATCATCTTCATTCTTTATACGCACGATACTTCTGAGGCAAACTGATCAGTATGGAATACGGTTACGCCATCTTAATGTTCGCTTTTGCCGTTTTGATGTGGATCTACGCGCTATGCCTGAGGTCCGGTGACTACGGTCTCGTCTTGCGCGGCCATGCGACCTCCCCCAAGGACAAAAAAGCATATGCGAGATATGTCGGAAAGCTCGTTGCCCTTGTTGCGATAGCGCCCTTCTTAAGCGCGCTTGTCTCCCTGATCGGCCCGTTCAGCATCATGATCCTGGTAGCCGTTGCAGTCCTTATCATCGGAATAGTCGCCTTCCTCATAATCGGCATCAAATGCTTTGATGACGGTCAGAATGACGAAGAATGATCCAAATGTAACAATGTTACAAAGACCATAATAAAACGGCTTCCCAATCTCGGAAAGCCGTTTTTCATTGTCATTTAATCAACAACGGATCAAGTCTCGATCGGTGTTGTCGTATCTTCAAGCGCAGGCTGCGGGTGCTTGAATTCCTGGGATGACGTTCTGCCCGTCACCGGATCCAGCAGAGTAAAGAACCTTACTCTCGTAGTAGTCAGAAGATATGAGTAGTAGACCTTGTAAAGGCTGCCGCTCTCCTTATCCCACAGGATCAGCATGTAGCTGCCGTCCCAGTTGTACTCGACATTATAAAGAAGATCGACCTTACCGCGGTTCTCCTTTTTCTTGTCGCCGGGAAGATAACTGGTGTACTTGGCGGTATTATCCTCATAGATCTCAAGGCGCTCATCTTCCGTATTTGCAACCTTCTTGTTGTTTGTTCCGTAGAAGACCCACTCACCGTAAAGTTCGGTGTCTCTGGACTTGGGCGCTGAATCTATGCTGTTGTTGAAGAAATCGAAATACTGGCCTTCCGGTGCATAAGGAAGTCCGGTTATCCTCAGCTTATGGCCGTCAACCTTGCACTCAAGCTTATTAAACTGTGTTTCGCCGCTTGACTTAAGGTCAACGTCACAGGCACGCTCGTCCTTGTCCTTAGCTGAATAAGTGGTCCTGATCTCAAGAGTCGGGTCAACCTCTGCACCCGCCTTTTTCCTGAGTTCTCTGTATACGAAAGAACCATCCGCCTTGAATTCAAGGATTCCACCGGGATACGCATTATAAGATGCACCGA
This sequence comes from uncultured Clostridia bacterium, assembly GCA_946407705.1. GTDB lineage: Bacteria > Bacillota > Clostridia > Saccharofermentanales > Saccharofermentanaceae > Saccharofermentans. The sequence goes on from CAMJPC010000003.1 coordinate 98,941, forward strand.
TCCAAACTCCGACAAGGCTTTCGCTGGGAGTCTTGGCTTCAGTAGTAGTCGGACTGGTTTCAGAAGTCGACTTAGTGGTGGATTTAGTCGTGAGCTCAGTCGTGACAACAGTCGATTCGGTAGTCATTGCTGTAGCACGCGGCGGTATTATCTTATCGCACGCGGTGGCCGTCACAGTCATGGCAATTACCATAAATCCGGCAGCTATCCTCAGTTTCTTCATCGGCTCTCCTCCAGTTGAGTCTTATAGTTAATAAAAATATTAACAACTAAGCATTTATACACAGTAATCAAAGATATGTCAATTACAAAGAAGTTAAAAATGCCTGATAATCAAATGAAAGGCGCCCACGAGGGGCGCCTTTACGGGGTTTCTTAAGATTAAGCTTAAGCTGCTTCACCTGCTGTTGTTTCAGGTGTTTCAGAAGCTTCGGTTTCCTTGGGCTGGTTCTCATTAGCACCGCTCTTGGATGAATCGATCTTATCAGAAACGTTATATCTGTCAGCGTTCTTGGTGATAAGGGTATCCTTAAGCTTGTCCATATTCTGGTATCCGTAATATGTCCAGCTCTTATAACCTGCACCGTTGAATCTGATGGTAGCGTTGGTCATTGCCTTCATCTTGGTAAGATCGATATCGCTTGTACCATCGTCCTTAATGGTAATGTTTGTAAGCTGGCAAACAGAGTAGAATACGTTGTCTGCAGAATACTTCTTGTTATTGTAGGTCTGTGTGTGATGAACGACATTACGATAAACAATGAAAATGCAGTTATTCGTAGAGCTGTTCGAAGAAGACTTGTTGCTAAGGAAATAGTAGCCGATGTAAGTGGAGCTTACGAGGGTCTGGTCAGAAGCAGTGATGCTCTTTGAAAGTCTTGCCTTAGCTGTCTCATCAGCCTGAGCGAGGATCTTGGTCATAAGATCAGAAGGGATCTCGCTGTCGTTCATGATGTACTGTGAAAGACCTGATACAGTGATCGTCTTTGATTCAGCTGAAGGGATTACTCCGTACTTCTCGAGGAGATATTCCTTAACATCGCTGCCGCGGCTGGTCGTGATGGTGATGGTGTCGCCATTCTTGAGCTTGCTGTTGTTATCGAGACGGAAACGCAGACCATAAGGATTCTCTCCGGCCTTAACAGTAGCTGATGCATAAGGAGCAACGCCTCTGTACTCGACCTCAACGCCCTCGAAAATATCAACTACCTTAGCGGTCTCAAGACCCTTAACGGTATCGGTGAGCTTTGTCTCTGTGATCTCAACCTTGAAGTAAGTGGTAAGAGCCATGATGAGGCTGTCTCTCCATTCGAACTCAACCTTGTCACCGTTTGAGAGGTTCTCAGCAACGGTACGGCCGTTTCTTGCATAGGTCTTGAGAACCTTCTCAAATGCCTCAGCCGGCTTATAATCACCGTAAAGGAGCTTACCTTCTCTTGTAAATCTGAGAGACTTCTCATACTTCTCATTGAACTTATCGTAATCGAAGTGGAATGTTGCCTTACCGACTGTCTCATAACCGGTGTACTCGAAAGAAGCGAACTCATTGAGATCGACCTTTATGTCACGGTTGACCAGGAATGCAACAACTGCGATGACAACGATCATGACAACAAGGAAAGCAGAACCGCCGATGATAACGGGCAGGAGCCACTTATTCTTCTTCTGGGGTGCTGCAGGAGCAGCGGGTGCGGGTGCGCCGGCTGGAGCCATGGGAGCAACAGGTGCACCAACGGGTGCCATGGGTGCTGCTACAGGTGCCGCTACGGGAACGGCCTCAGCAACAGGTGCTACGGGAGCCGCCTCTATGGGTGCTGCTACGGGAGCGGCCTCAGCAACGGGTGCTGAAGGAGCCGCCTCTACGGGTGCTGCTACGGGTGTTGCTTCTGCAACAGGTGCTGCAGGAGCTGCCTCTACGGGTGCTGCTGCGGGTGCTGCTTCAGCAACAGGTGCAGCGGGAGCTGCTTCTACGGGTGCTGCTGCAGGCTCATTAACAACGGGCTTACCGCAGTTTCCGCAGAATGTAGCATTATCAGCTAATTGTGAACCACATTCTTTACAAAACATGTATTCAATCCCTCCATTCTAAAAATCAATATATCTTTAATAAACTAAAATAAAGTCGGTGTCAAGGAAAAACAGGCATTACCTCTTCCATTGGCTCATATTAATATGGCATACAGTTATCCTGAACGCTTTGAACCAAAAGTACTAAAGTCGAATATGGAATTAAGAATCAAGATCTATCCACAGAGCAGGGCGAACACCCAACCGGATGTGATAATGAACTCCATAACCATATGTGTTTATCCTGCCAAAATGATCAACATAAGAAGCTAAGCTGGGGTTGAAACCCGGAGTTCTTAGCCACCACCAATAACCATTTGATCTGGATTCTTTATCAGGGAATAAACTCTCTGCCTCACTTATGCTCAAAAGGAATACTTTGTCGATGGTGGATTTACCGCCTGATGTCCGGTGTTCAAGGTTGTTTTCATTAAGCAGATCGATACTGATGATCTTTGATTTTTCAACCGAGGAAAAATGATCATTTATAAAATCCTCATTAAGCCACTTACGAATAGTACTGTCTTTCCATGTTATGCTACCGCCGGGCTGATGGTAAGGCATATCACATATGTTTCTGTTGCAAATAAGAAGTGCCTTTTGTCCTTGAGTTTTAAGCACTTTCCATGATATAAAGGAATTGCTGTTTAAATGTCCAAAACTAATTTCATCTCCAATTTGAAGTCTGTTGTGAACAGTTTTTCTCTCTTCAAAGGATTCATTCTGAACACTAGTATCCTTAACATCTGAATTTGAAGGCTTTGAATCTGATGGTCCGGATGAATAGCCAGGCTTTTTCGAATTATCCCAGCCGATCATTTCATCAAAGCAGCATATCAATTGATCAGCTTTTCTTTCGGAAAGGTCTGCATCTTCAGTGATGATTTTCTTAACTTTGCGATAGAAGAATTCGTCAGGTATGCCGCCATTGTTTAACTGTGATTTATAAGTCTTTCCCAATCCGACATGATATACGTACTCCAAAATATGCGAAAAAGATTCAGATTCCGGAATCAGATCATTCAAGGCGGACGTAATGCACCTTGAATCGTCAAGAACAATTTCATATCCGAAATCATCATAGATCTTTCGGAGTGCCTTGCCGATATCCGTAACAGGTGTTGTACGTTCCTGAGAAACACCACAATACAAACATGTATTTACATCAGCGTTATCTTTGCCACATCTCCAGCACTTCATGTTATTTCCTCATTTCAAAAACACTCTTCATCATCCGTGATTTCTTTAACTCTTTGTTTTATTACATCCAAACAGTTTCAATACCGGCTTAGTGATGAGTTTTAGCAATATCGCGCCGCCAATTCCAAGTAATAGTACTTCAAGCTCAAATATAGGAACACTTCCAATATAATATATTGGAGAATATGAGATACGAGTAAGACTAAACGAGGAGTCATACGAGTATGTTTCGAAAGCAAAATTGCTGAACACTTCAACAAACAAGCCATGAATCAAGAAGAATTCCAAAGCAATCTTTCCCATAAAGCTTAATGCCGTGTTTCCAATCTTGACTTTCAAGTTGACCATTATGAACATTAAAGCGAATACCAACGAACACAACATCTGTGATAAAAGCGTAATCCATCTCTTACCGACCATAGGCAAGAAGTATTGAGAAATATAATCACTAGCATACAGTTGATTATGTTCTTCATATCTGATTCCCCAACGATTCACGGGATAGTAAGAGAAGTTTTTAATGCAGAACCATGTCAACCAGGCAACAAAAGGCAACATTACAATTCCGATTAACATATATATGATGTAATACCTTTTTAAATGATCCGTTATATTCTTTTCATGTCTTGCGAAAACAATGCCTATCCAGAACATGTGAACAGCGTTGTACCACCATTCTCCTTCCAGCCACCAATTATAGTGACGCAAACCTGTACCAATCAGAGTATAGATAAACACAATTGCAATCAATTTCACCAATGCCAGTTTCTTATTCTCGGTGAATCTGAAACAAAGATAAAAAACAATATAGAACAATACAATAATTATTGGATACCAAGCATACACGTTAGCCAGCTTGCTGCTGATAAAATAATTCAAGATCGTAAACAAATCCATTTTCTCACCGGCAACCAGTCTGACTGGAATGAAGAGCCAACCGGAAATGACTGTAACCAGCGAGATCGGCATAATACTTTGTAAAAAGAATCCCTTAAAGGATCCATTATTTGCTACGTAATTCCTGTAAAGACATAGTCCGGCAAAGAAAAAGAACACCGCATAGATCAGATAGCCCATATTGACAAACGGATCGATTCCGGAAACCGTATATATATCTTCAAATTTCAAAGCGGCATGATGTAAAAACAGGCATATCACTAGCAAGCCCATTTGATTATTCATCTGTCCATCAGACAAGAACTCCTCATTGAACTTCCTGCTGCCGTACCATTTCGATCCGATGAAAGTCAATGCAGCAAGATAAAAATATGTCAGATATACAAGTTTATTTGTATTACCTGTAAACATAGCAATCAGAATTAAAACCACTGAGATCTCGCCAACAACAATTACCGGTCTAAGCCTTTTCCTTAGACTCTTTGTTTTCAAAGCGGGCTCAGCATCTGACGCTTTAGCCGTTTCAGATTTGGCATCGGATGTTTTAGGTATCTCAGGCTCGGTGCCAGCTGAATCAGAAACTGCCTTTTCAGCGACAGATGCATCAGTTATTCCAGATTCAGAAGATGTCAGAGGAGAAAGGAGCCCTTTCTCTTTAAGCGCTTCTTCGTATGTCATTGATCTAATCTGTTTCGGCTCGTAAAACTCAGACTGTTCGTCGGCTTCAGAAACTGTCTCTGAAACGGTTTCAGTTTGAACATTTTGCTCTGCCTTATGATCAGGGACCGTGCCAGCAGTCGTTTCCTGAGAATTATTCCAGCCGATCATTTCATCAAATAAATGAATGAGTTGAGTTGCCTTACTCTCAGAAAGGCCGGCATCCTCAATGATAACCTTTTCAACGCGCTTATAAAACTCTTCATTAGCAGCACCATGGTTCTGAAGCTGATTATTATATATTGTCCCGATGCCAACGCGGTAAACGAGTTCAATGCTGAGACATAAGACATCGGAATCAGGTATAAAATCACTGATTGCAGCGGTTATGATCCTTGAGTCTCCGAAAACCTTTTCCGCACCAAAATCATCAAATATCTTTCTGAGAGCTTTGCCGGTATCGGTTACAGGTTCAACTCTTTTTTGAGAGGTGCCGCAGAACAGGCATTTTTCATTATTCTCGTTATTGTCCTTACCACATCTCCAACACTTCATAGCTTCCCCTCCAAATCAAATCACAGCTTCGATTTATCGATCTTATCGAAATAGTCGTACTTATCTATGTACTGAATTACGAAATGATTCATCAAAGAATCTATGTCAGGGAAACCAAAGTATTCCCAAGTATGGTTATCGCTCGTACTGTTAAAGATAACAGTCTTGCCGTTATGCGCCGTGAAATTGGCAAGATTCGCACTGTAGGTTCCATCCGGCATAATGCTTATGTTCCTGATATAACAGGCAGAGTAAAACACATGATTCTTTGAATACTTCTCGCCACCATGCCAAAACTCATGAAGCACAGTGTTTTTATAAACAAATATCAACATGTTATTTGTTTCACTGCTTGTATCCAATTTGCTGATGATAAAGTAATAACCGACACAGGCTGAGCTTACCAGAGATTCATCCCTTTTAGTTATGCTTTCTTTCAACTGAGCATTTTTGGCAGTGTCTGCCCTTGTTTGAAGTTTATTCATATAATCCAACGAGATTTCATCGGGATCCTTAACAAACTGTATGAGTCCGGAAACAGTAACCTTCTTGGTATCAGATGCAGGGCGAACACCGTAATTTTTCAGCAAATAGTCCTTTAATCCGCTTCCATACGTAGTCGAGATAGTGATCGTGTCTCCGTTACTGATCCCCTTACTCTTATCGATCTGGAATTCCAAACCGTACGATGTGCTTTTATTGTTTATAGCAGCCGTAGCAAAAGGAGCCATACCGTTGAATGTGAGTTCAACGCTCTTAAAGATATCAACAACAGTTGCCGTATCTAGATCTTTGACAACACCGGTTACTTTTTTTCCTGCTATTTTCGCATTAAAGTATTTGTTAAAAGATTCAATAAAAACATCGTTTAATTCATACTCGACAGTATCGCCATTAGAAAGATTCTCGGCAATAGTCTGACCATTGGTAATATACTCAGACAGAATATTCTCAAACGCTTGAACAGGCTTTAAACCCTCAAAGTTCTTCTTCCCTTCAAATGTAAATGATAAGGATTTTTCGTATTGACTGTTAAATGCGTCATAATCGAAACTTAAACTTGCCTTACCATCGGCATCATAACCGCTATACTCGATATTTACAAACTTCTTGAAATCGATGGTTTCCTTGCCTTTAGATAAAACAACTGCAAAATAGATTACGACCAAAGAGATCAACAATAAAACGATACCGCCAAAGATAAAAACCTTTGGATTCTTCGATAATTTTACCTTCGTTTTGGTTTGTGGTTTCGCAGCTTCCTGAACCTTACCGGAAATCGAGGATTCAGTTGATTCCAGCAATGAACCGCCGCAGCGCATGCAGTAAATATATTCGCCTTTATTCTCAGTACCACATGACGGACAGACAGGATTTCTTTTCAGCATTTTATCTGTCTTAGATTCGACAGGCTTAACTTTTTCTTTTACGATCTTTTCAGGTTTCGCATCAAATGAAGGATCTGCTGATTCAGTCAACGGACCGCCACAGCTCATGCAGAAAACAAAATCGCCTTTGTTAACAGTGCCGCAAGCGGGACAGACACTGGCCTTTTTCAGCTTTTCACCGGCTTTTGTTTCAACAGGCTTGTCTTCTGTTTTTGCTTTGGGAGAAGCTGTTTCAGATATTCTGTTACGCTCTCCGGATGTTTCCCAACCGATCATTTCATCGAAGTAAGTAATCAGATGGCGGGCAGTACGTTCGGAAAGGCCTGCCTTATCGATAATCTTCTCATTAACTCGCTTATAGAATTCCTCATCAGGTTTACCGGAATTGCGAATCTGGTGAATATAAGTACTGCCCAGATCAACATGATAAACAAGCTCCAGGCTGTGTTTCAGCAACTCAGAATCGGGGAGCAGATCGCTCAGAGCAGAAACGATTACTCTTGCATCACCGAAAACCTTTTCATATCCGAAATCATCATAGATAGTTCTTAAGGCTTTTCCGGTATCAGTAACAGGTTCAGCCCTCTTTTGAGATGCACCGCATTTGACGCACTTACCTGCGTCTATTTTTTCACTACTACATCTCCAGCATCTCATTTTAGTTTCTCCAACAATCTATTATTCATTTTTATCAACATATTTCAATTCGCACCAGCGGCTTTAGCTTTTGCAACATTTGCAAGAATAGCCGAGATTATTAGAATAACCCAAATCACTGTTTCTATGATTCCAAAACTCAATCCGCAAATTGAAAGATACTTACCTACTCTGACCTTTACCGGATAATAACCAAAGCGTTTTCTAAATGACTTTGATTCACCAATCCCGATTCCGCCAATAATGATTCCAATAAAACTAAGATAAAATGTTGCCGCAAATGTAATTGCAAGTATGCCTTTTACCAAACATCCTTTGGCTTTTTTACGTGATTCTTCATTATGAGCAACTGGAGTAACTGGTTTAGATTGGACAACCGGCCTGTTCAAAGAGTTGCCGGTACGCATGTCAGAAGTCGGCATTTGAATTGACACCGTCGGATTATGCTGGGTTGTAGGTGAAACCATCGGCGCCGATACCGGTGCTGAACCAGAATTCGAAATCACCGGTTTGTTCATTTGACTAGTATGAGGAATTTCTGTTTTAGCTTCTAAAGAAGTCTCCCAACCGATCATCTCATCAAAACAATTAATGATCTGATCAGCTTTAGTATCGGTAAGGCCTGCCTCTCCGGTTATCTTTTTCCTAACTTGCTTATAGAAGTTCTCATCCGGTTTACCACTGTCACGAATCTGAGCTTCGTAAAGCTTTCCAAATCCCGCATGATAAACATACTCAATACTGTGAACGAATGCATCAGAATCCGGAATCAAGTCACCCAAGGCAGAAGTAATGCATCTTGAATCTTCAAAGACCTTCTCATGACCGAAATCGTCAAATATCTTACGGAGCGCTTTTCCATAATTCGAAACAGGTTCTTTCCTTTTTTGTGATACTCCACAATAAAGACAGAAACTGACATCTTTATTATCGCTTCCGCATTTCCAACACTTCATTTTGTACCCTCTTTAAATAACACCCAAGTTAATTATTTTCAGTAAAAACAACACTGTCAACGATTCACCGTCAGAGTTTACGGGATGCCAACAGATTATTTAAGGCGCCCTAAAAAGAGCGCCTTTATAGATTTCCTTAATTACCCTTAGACTTATCAACCATGTCGATGCAGTCGTAATCCTTGGAATAACGAGAGACAGCCTGTTTCTTCAGTTTCTCAAGATCCGTGAAGCCATAGTATGCCCATCTCTCTTCACTGTAATTTGTGTTAAAGAACCTTACGATGCAATCTTTGCTGTGATAAGACTTCATCGTGCTCAGATCAACACTTGATGATCCGTCAGGCAGGATTGAGACATCGCTTATGTAGCTGAAATTATAGAAACTGTGGTTTCTGGAAACGATCTTCCCTTCGTACCAATCATATGCCGTATGGTGCACAACATTACGGTATACGAATACAATGATGTTATTTCCGCTGCCTTCAGTGATGTTCTTCTTTGTGAGCAGGTAATAACCCATGCATGTCGCGCTTACCAGATACTCGTTGGTCTTCTTCATGGTAGAAGTAAGGAGTGACTGGTTGGCAGCATCAGCCTGTGACTGAAGCTTGGTCATGAAATCAGCAGGGATGTCTTCAGGCTTCAGAATGTACTGTGTAAGACCTGAAACCGTTATCGTCTTGGTCTCGCTCTCAGGGAGAACACCATAGTTCTTTGTAAGGTGATCCTTAAGGTCTCCTCCGAGGGAAGTGCTGATCACAATGGTATCACCGTTTCGAAGTCCGGAACTCTTGTCGAGACGGAATTCAAGTCCATAAGGATTTGTTCCGTTATGTACGGAAGCAGAAGCATAAGGCGCAATACCTTTGTATTCGATGTAGACATCCTTGAAGATATCCACAACACTTGCAGTCTTAAGACCCTTGGCCGTGTCTGTAAGGCTGTTTCCCACGATGATCAGTTTGAAATTCCTTTCAAGGGTATCGATAAGATCCCTGTCCCAGTCGAACTCGACTTTATCACCGTTTGAAAGGTTTGTTGCGATCGGCTCGCCTTCTTTGACATATCCGGAAAGGATGTTCTCGAAAGACTGTTTGGGTGCAATACCTGCGTAGTTGGTCTTGCCTTCCTTGGTGTATTTGAGGGATCTGCCGATCTTCTTATTGAATTTTTCGTAATCAAACTTGAGCATGGCCTTACCGTCTGTCTCGTAACCGGTGTACTCAACAGTCGTGAACTGGCTGAGGTTAAGCTTCTTATTGCTGTTAGCCGCAACGATGATGATGGTTACGACAGCGATGATGATGGTAAGAAGCACTGCTCCGCAGATGATCAGATACTTCGGAGTCTTAATGATCGTATTTACAAGGTTCTTGATCTTTGTGATGAAATCAACCTTGTTTGCAGGTGCCTGAGCTGCTCCGGCCTGTGCGGGGATTCCGGGCATAGGCTGCTGCATGGGATACTGCCCCATTGGAGGTACCTGGGCAGGAACCTGATTCCCGGGAGCCGCACCCATCGGTGCGAAAGGCATCTGAGGAGTTCCCGCAGGTGTTCCGGGCATGGGTCTGTAAGGCGTGGTTCCGGAAAGCTCGGTTCCGCAGCGCATGCAGAACGCAAAGTCGCCCTGGTTGTTCATTCCGCAGGAAGGACAGATCGTGCTCTTCTTGATCTTGCCATCATCGGAACTTCCCATGGGAGACAATTCGATCAATGTAGATTCATAAGGAGCAATCCTGGTAGGTCCGGACTCATTAAGATCCTCATCTTCCGCGCTTGTTGCGCCGAGAAGTTCAGATGCATCAAAAGGTTCAGCCTCCTGAGGCTCTTCCTCTTCCGGTTCCTTCTCTTCTTCAGGAGATTCCTCCTCTGCGGTCTCATCTTCAGAAGAAGCACCGGCTTCGTCTTCCACTTCAGAAACAGGTTCAACCTCTTCGGCAGCATCCTCAACAGGAGCTACTGCTTCGGGTACTTCCTTTTCGGCAGTCTTTGTCTCTTCAGATTCAGTTACTTCAGAAGCTGTTTCTGAATCCATAGTCAGACGTGCGCCGCATTTCTTGCAAAAAACCGCACCGTCCTTAAGTGTTGCTCCACATTTCTTACAGAACATAACAACCCCTCCAAATTGATCATTATTATTCTTTAAAACACTGATAAAGCGATCTAAATAAGATCAGAATTTGATCACCACAGGTGCCTCAGTAAATGACGAGATGGTCGCAGTGGCATCCTTGAAGTAATAGACAACAGTATTGCCGTCGCCTGCCTTGTACATGCCGCCAAGATCCGGGTATGCGTCGAGCATGGACTGCTGAGCCTCGATTCTGTCATCTTCAACCAATTCTCCGGCTACGCGGATCCACTTGCCGTCCTTGAACGCAGAGATCTCGACCTTCGGATTGGCAGCGATCTGCTTTGCAACATCTTTCACTTTGCCCGTCTGGATATAGAGCTTCCCCTCGAAAATGTTGACTGTACCGAAAGGTCTTACTCTCGGCTGATCGCCTTCAACAGTCGCCAGATAGTAAACGCCTGCCTGCTTCAGAAAATCATTCACCGTGTTCATGATCTGTTTCCTCCGTCTCACCGTTATTCTCAGTACCATCGTACTCATCAATAAAACTGTCCATGTCCTCGCTCTGGTTCATAACCGTTCCGCCGTTCGGCAGAAGGATCTGATTGCCTATGAGGAAAGGAAAATATGCAGTGTGACCCGTCTTCTCGCCGTCGACTATGACTGTGCAGGCGGGGATCTCACCTGAAGAAACGCATCTGATGAAGATGTAATCCGGCTTGTCTGATTCATAGAGAACCTGACCTGCGCCGTTTTCGACATCGTCACCCATTATTACCTTGACGCTTTTGACGTCATCGTTGAAGCAAAGGAACCAGATCTCGTTGCCGCCGCAGTCGATCATGCGGTTTGCGGCAGGCTTGATCAGATCTTCCGAGACGCCCAATTCCAGGAGGACTATCTCGAGAGCAGCCGAATTCGTGGTTTCTCCGAGATATGTGGTGCCGATGGCGTAAGTATCGCCTTCGAGCGCCTTTTTCTTTGCATTATATGTATCTGTCGTAAAAGTAGCTTCTGAGCCGGCTTTTGTGGCGGTTTCCTTTGTCTCGGAAGCTTTGAGGGCAGTTTTCGCAGTGGTTGCAGCAGTTGTCTCGGAAACGGACACAGCCGTAGTTGCTGCGGCTGCAGTGAGGCCTGACGGAACAGATATTCCGGAGCATCCGGAAACAGCGGCTAAACTTATCGCAAATGCCGCAGAAGCGGCTATCTTTCTAACTAAGGATGGTGTCATAAACATCCCTTCCCTTAAACTTATTAAAGCCTTTTTAGTTTACCACAGTTTTCAGGCCAAAAATCATTCTTAACAAACCTTTTATAATTTAGAAAAAGAAAAAAACTAACTTAAAATTGATACATATATAATCTTTCATGTAACGGTTGTTCTATCGTTTGGCAGTAAAATAAGTTATTATTGAAATCATAAACAAGGCATTCAGGAGGACCAAAATATGGCATGTTTTCTTGTTCCCACAGGCGAAGCGATCGTAACGACAGTTATCAAGGCAGTTGCTGACAAAAAGGGCGTTGAAAGTCCTTTTATCAAGCGTATGAACTGGCTCAACAATATGCTCTGGGGTGGAAGTGCTCTCCTCGCTTTCGAGCATGTATGGCACGGCGAGGTTACCCCTTGGTTCCCTTTCCTTACAAATGCGGCCACACCCGAGCAGGCTTCCGAGATGTTCCGTGAGATGGCTACGAACGGCGTGGCTATGGCCGTCCTTGTCACTTTGGCCTGGGTTGCCATGGTAAGCGTATCGATCGCCATATCCAAGAAGAGCATCAAGGCTGAGAATCCGGTCATTGCCCCCGAGAAAAAGGAGAGCTGACCATGACTTTGCTTATCACTACTTTCGCAGCGGTCATCGCAACAATCGCTTGGTATACCATAAAAGCCGACCGTAAGCTCGGCACTCTCGCCCTTATGTATTGGGGAGCTTCCCTTATGTGGCTCGTAGACTCCGTTGTAGAGTACATCGAGGCAGGCGCAGAATTCTTCACACCCGCAGCCGCAGACATGATCAACGATTCCTACCTCGGCCTGTCAGTCGTAGCTCTCGGTCTCGTAATCTGGGTAGTAGTCCTCATGGTCAAGGATCCCGACGGCAAGATCCGTACGGCTCTGTCCCATAAGTAATGTCAGGACTAGAAAACTCAACAGTTAACAACCCTTACGCCCTGCACATTCCGCAGGGCGTATCGCTATTCAAAGCGTGAAATGTTAAAGTATCGGTATGAGGTTCATATATGTTTGACGTAAAGATAATTCTCGAAAAGGTCGCATCAGGAGAGATCTCACCCGAAGAAGCTGAGGTCATGCTCAAAATGAAGCCTTTTGAGGATCTGGGCTATGCCAAGCCCGATACCCACAGAGCTTTGAGACAGGGAACTCCGGAAGTCATTTTCGGTGAAGGAAAGACCCCGGATCAGATATCCGGGATCTCAGAACGCCTGCTCGAATCAGGCCAGGAGACCGTCATCATAACGAGACTTTCCGAAGAGAAATCCCTTCAGATAACCACGCCCCTCAAATATTACAAGGAAGCCGGGATCGGAGTCTGCGGAAAGATCGATCCGCCCGATACTAACGGCACGATCGTAGTCGCCACTGCCGGCACATCAGATATTCCCGTTGCGGAAGAGGCCGCAGTGACCGCAGAATTGCTGCGTAACAATGTTACACGACTCTACGATGTAGGCGTATCAGGCATTCACAGACTTCTGTCACATAAAGAGGAGATCATGACCGCCAAGGTGATCATCGCCATTGCAGGCATGGAAGGAGCACTTGCGAGCGTCATCGGAGGACTCGCAGACTGTCCCGTGATCGCCGTTCCGACCAGCGTCGGATACGGTGCCTCGTTCGAAGGTCTGGCTGCCCTTCTGTCGATGCTCAACTCCTGCTCCAGCGGTGTCAGCGTCGTAAACATAGACAACGGATTCGGTGCCGGTTATCTCGCCAGCATGATCAATCACATCGGAGGAACTGATAAATGAAGATAATGTACATTGAATGCAATATGGGTGCGGCAGGTGACATGCTTACGGCAGCGATTGCGGAAGCAACAGGTGACGTCAAAGCCTGCGAGAGCGCCCTCAATGCCATTGAGATACCCGGTGTAGTCTATTCTTTCGAGCCGTCGACAAAATGCGGCATTACCGGAACTCATGCCGAGGTCACCGTAAACGGTGAAGTTGAGGATGAGCATATCCATGAACATGACCATTCTCACGGTCATCACCATCACAGCTCGCTCCATGACATAGAACACATAATCAGTCACCTCAAGGTCTCTGATAAAGTCAAGACTGATGCCGTTGAAGTTTATAAGCTCATTGCCGAGGCTGAGAGCAAGGCTCACGGCCGTGACATCACTGAGATCCATTTCCACGAAGTCGGCACAATGGATGCGGTTGCAGATGTCGTAGGATTCTGCACGCTCATGGAACAGATAAAACCCGATCAGGTTATAGTCTCCCCTGTTCACGTAGGTTGCGGCGAGGTCAAATGCGCACACGGCATTCTTCCCGTTCCCGCTCCTGCCACAGCCCACATCCTAGAGGGTGTTCCGGTGTACGGCGGAGAAGTAAAAGGCGAGCTCACGACACCCACGGGAGCTGCGCTCCTGAAGCATTTCGCAAGCAGATTCGGAAGCATGCCCGTAATGAGCGTCAAAGCCACCGGTTACGGCATGGGCAAAAAGGATTTCGAGCGTGCAAACTGCGTAAGGATAATGGTCGGGGAGACTGTCAATAACAAAGAAAACGATAAGATAATCGAACTTTGCTGCAATGTTGACGACATGACCGGAGAAGAGATCGGTTACGCTACCGAGCTTCTTATGAAGCAGGGCGCTTTAGACGTCTTTACCACTCCTGTCGGAATGAAGAAAAACCGCCCAGGCATCCTGATCACCTGCCTTTGCAAGCCTGCTGACAAAGAAAAGTTCGCAAAACTCATTTTCGAGAATACGACAACGATCGGGATCCGCTATTCGTTCAAGGAACGCTTTATCCTTGACCGCCGCGAAGAAACCGTCTCGACAAAGTACGGCGACGTTAAAGTAAAGATATCCGAGGGCTTCGGCGTCAAAAAGGTAAAGCCCGGTTACGACGATGTCTCCGGTATCACGGATAAGATTTAAATACTTCCGTTAAGAGCATTCAGCCACTCGGAAATGTCTTTCGAATTGACGGAAGCTGCAAAACGCGTGCCGTTGATCCATTTGCCCTGCTTTGCCAGTTCCGCCAGCTCAGTTGCGCTGCTGCCTATTCCGCTGCTTCCTGACGTGCAGAACGGGATAACTGTCTTGCCTGAAAAATCGTAGTTCTCGACGAATGTGCAAAGGATCCTGGGAGCCTTGGAATACCAGACAGGATAGCCAATGAAGATGGTATCATACGAATCCCAATCACTTACCGATCCGCTTATCTCAGGTCTTGCAGACGCATCGTTCTGTTCTTTGTAGGCACGGCTCTTCTTTGTATTATAGTTAAGGTCATCTGCGGTATACGGTTTGACAGGCTCTATCTCACATGCTGAGCATTTAGCTTCGGAAGCTATCTTTAGAGCAACGTCTTTCGTGGTCCCGGTACATGAGAAATAAACAACCAACGCCTTTCCGAAAGGATTCTCCTTCCCGGTATCGGAAACCTCCGAGGTTTCCTTGTTTGTCGCGGATGCCGAATGCTCACTCGCATTGGCAAGCGTAGAAGCCACTGTCTCATTACGTGTGCCGGCCGAGCATGATGCAAGACCCGTTAACAGGATGGCCGAAATGGCAACTGACATAATCTTTCTTATAAGTTTCATCTGTACATCTCCTTCAGCGCTTCCATTACGCCGTTTTCATCATTAGTATATTTAGTCACATGTTTTGCGATCTCTTTTAATCCCGGGTGCGCATTAGCCATCGCATAGGTTTCTCCCGCAGCCTCGAAAAGGCTTACGTCATTCAGATAATCCCCGAATGCTGCCGTCTCTTCAAATGATACTCCCAAACGCTTCTGTATCGCACTTAAAGCTGCACCCTTGCCTACAGAAGCATTCGCGACGTCTATCCAGCTGTCGCCTGACAGAAGGTTTGCAAGACCGTCCTTGCGTGGCGGCAGAGACGAATAGACTTCTTCAGCGCGAAAATCATTAACAAAGATGGCTATCTTCAGTATCTTGTCTTTCCTGACGCATGAGAAAAGATCGTCGTTATATTCGATCTTCGAGTAGTATTTCGTAGATTCCTCTTTAGCCTGTCCCCCGCAGTCTCTTACGTACGCGCTTTTAAGTCCGCATACAAGCGGTTCGCAAAGATCCTTTCCCGAGAATTCTTCCAGAACCTTAATGGAATCTTCGGTCTTCATGGCATCAACACAGATGAACTCACCTGCGTGATATACGCATCCGCCGTTCTCAGCTATGTACCATAGATCGTCCTTTATCTCATGGAACTGATCCATAAGGGCATATATCTGTCTTCCGCTTGCGAGGACGAACACCGTTTCCGGGTGTGACTTTACCCACGCGGGAAATTCCGCGGGAAATCTTTTCCTTGAATCCAAAAGTGTCCCGTCAAGGTCGAGGGCGATTATCTTTGGTATGGTCATGGTATGCTCTTTATCGTCGCAGTCTCATTAAGAGACGGGTGATATGTCATGAGAACATGCTTTATGCCGCTGGCCTTCGCGAGAAGGTTCGGATATTCGGCTATGTTTCTTCCGTATGACTCGGGCATGAACATTGCCGCGAAGATCCTCGCACGGTCCTCGTACGCGTTTGCACATGCATAAGAATCAGTGAAATAGACGTTTGCCTTATCTGCTTCATTCTCAGGAACGTAGGGAGCGTCAGCAGCGCCGGCACTTAATCTGGAATAAGCAAATCCTTCGGGATTATATCTGTTCCAATCGGCAAAGACCGTATCGGCATCTACCATCCTGTGCTCGATCGTGTGCATTATCTCGCGGCAGAACGTATTGGTAACGTCGTTTGACCTTACGTTCAGAACGATGTTGAACGCTGTCTGATCCGTGAATGAAAGACCCTGCAAGACCGAATTATCCTCAACTGCTGTCAGTTTTCCGGTAAGAAGGACCTTAACGCCCTCTTTCTTGTTCCACTTGAACTCGTCGAAGAACTGATAGTTAAGCTTCTTCAATACCGGAGTAAGCCTGTTAAGAGCCGTACGGATCTCAAGGTCGTTGGTAACGATCTCGGTCTGAACGGTTCCTCTGGCGGGCTTTATGACGTCTCTTCCCGTCAGGATCTTTATCCTGTAGTGAAATTCAAGGCTCTTCTTGAGGACTGCGGTATCTTTCTTTATCTTCTTGATATAAGCGTCGCCGAGCTGCTCTTTCTGTCCCGCGGATTCAATGAAATAAATGACATCCGCGTACTCCGCGTAAACATAGCTTCCGTAAAGGCCCTTAAGTTCCGCGCCCTGGATGAATTCAGCCTCCGAGAGAACGCAGATCTTCTGCTTAGAAGGAACATAATACTTGATCTTGCAGTCCGCCTCATCGAAAAAGAAGAACTTCGTTCCGTCAAAAAGACTGCTTCCGATCCTTCCCGGATTCTTGCTCACGAACGAGACAGTCTTCGGCTTCAGAAAACTCGTGATCGCGTATCTTCCCGAAGCATATCTGACCATGCCGATATCCGACAGGGTAACGTTATCCTGGATCTTACTGTAGTATGCGTTCCTGTTTACATCGTAGACCGTGCAGACATTTGAATCGGGAATTCTTCCGTCCTTAAGGACAAGGTAGGTATTGTCGCCTGTCGAATGGTACTTCGTTATCACGTAATTGCTTGATTTCAGGGTCCTGTAGGGCTTGTCATCGTCCAGGTGCAGGATTCTTAATTCTGCACCGTTCTTTATGATATAGCCGTCCTTGTAAGGAACAAGATTCTGTCCGTCATCCGCCGAACCGGTCCTGTAGATCTCATGAAGATTGAAATCGTAGAATATCGTCTGTCCCTGAAGATTGCATCTGACGCCGTAATCAAGGAGCGTAGCGGTTCCGTTGACCCTTACGGGAGTTGCGACCGCCTTGTCAAGGTTTTCGAGGTCGATCTTTCTGAATGAATAGTTTCCGTTGTTTCCCGAAAGACAATAGATATATCTGCCTTTCATCGAATATGAAGGCTGATCTTTCCCTGTCAGACCGAGCTTAAAGAATCCGACATTCTCGGTAACACGTCCGAAGGGAACCTGGAATACCTGCGGTTCACCTATCTCAACGGTTTCCACCTGAACCTGAGGTTCCTGTTGAGAAGCGGCAGGATCAGATTCTTTAGGTGCATTTAGCGACATGCTCGACTCAACTATTGTCGGTTTGTTTTCCGGCTTGCCGCATCCGCCCAATGTGCCCGCAAGTGCCGAAAATACCAGCACTCCGCCGATTACCCTTGTAAGCTTACTTACAGAATGTCTTTGTCCTTGTCCCATTTTCACCCATCCAGATTTTTAAAAATATCAGTTTCCTTCAGTGAAGGATAAAGCTTGTATAAACGTTCTCTTATATACATAGCCTTGGCTTTCAGCCTCGGAAACTCATTGACCCTGTACTCGTCCTTTTCAACACCGAGGACGTTCTCAAAGATCCTCGCGCGGTCTTCCATTGCGTTAGTCATGGAATATACATCGAAAAAGTAGATCTCATATCCGTCAGGTCCGTCCAAAGAATATTTTGAATCAGGTGACTTCGCATAACTGTCTGAATACTTGAACCCCTTGGGATTGTAGTCGTTCCATTCCGGAAAGAGTGACTTTCCGTCAGTATTCTGCTCCATTGAGTGCATCAGTTCATGACAGAAGTTCTTTCCGGTATAGTTACTGTTGATGTTCAGGATTATGTAGAACCTGTCATCTGACCTGAAGGCAACGCCGCTGGCATCTATTGCCGCGCCGTCGTTTGTAACCTCCGTGAATC
Organism: uncultured Clostridia bacterium; assembly: GCA_946407705.1. Classification (GTDB taxonomy): domain Bacteria; phylum Bacillota; class Clostridia; order Saccharofermentanales; family Saccharofermentanaceae; genus Saccharofermentans. Next base: position 117,321 of record CAMJPC010000003.1, read on the forward strand.
CGGTCAGGAGAACATAAAGGCCCTGGGAGGTTCCGTAACGGAATTCCGTGAAGAATTCCCTGCCGAAACGCTTGATGTACTGATAGATCTGCTTAATTGAATAGTAGATCCTGATATCATTTTCCACAGGCTCTGCCTTGATGTTGCCAAGCAAATGCTGGACCGCTGCCTTACCGGTAAGGATGTTTATCGAATACTTGTCTCTGATCTCGCGCTCCATATCATCGATCTTGCCGTGAAGGATGATGCTGTATTCGGCGATGGGTGTCTCTTCGCAGCCCGAGACATCCACCACGTAGATCTCCTGCAGGTATGCGACAAAGAGCTTGTTTCCGTTAAGTCCCAGGATGGTTATGCTATATCTTCCGAATTCATATTCCGTCAGCTGGCAGAGCGTCTGCTTGGAAGGATCGTAGTATTTGATCGTCATGTCATCGGGATCTGCAAGATAGACCCTCTGACCGTCGTAATATGTATTGATCGGGCCACCCGTATACTGGGCTTCATAAACCTTTCCCTCCGCTTCGGAAAGGTCCCTGACCATTACCCTTTTGCCGGTAACATCGTAAAATCCATCGGAATAGTAGTTATATCCCATATCGGATACTTTCTCATACTTATCCTCACCAACGTTGTAGATATAGTACGTGAAGGCTCCGGTCTCGTTGTTATCGTTAAAAAGAAGCCAGGTGTTTTCAGCCGAATGCTTACTGGTCATCAGGGAGAAATTCTTCTGTCTGAGCGTCCTTAAAGGCTCAAGATTCCCGTCTTTCAGGAGCATAAGGTTTTCACCGTTCATCACGATGTAGGAATCCTTGTACGGGATTATCTCCTCATAATTCTCGGTGTTCCGGATCTTGCAGATAACATTGAGGTCAAGATCCATGAAAGCGACTTCCTTCTCGTTTTCGAGCCTGAAAGCATACGGATAAAGAGCGCAGAAGTATCCCTTGTAATCAAAACGCGCAACACCCGATCTTGAAGGATCTTCACTGTTTATCTTCTTGAGCTCATAATTCTCGCCGACATGAGCCAGGTAATATACATATTTGCCGGAAACAATGTACTGGGGGATCTCCCTGTCATCATAAAGGCCGAGTTCATATTTGCTGACCTTGTCGTCTACCTGAGACAGCTTGGCATCATATTTCTCATAATTGCCGGTATCTTCTTCAACCGTTGCCGGGGGAGTCGCAGACGTGCCCTCGGGTTCTTTATCCTGTCCGGCGGGAGAACAACCAGCGAAAAGGACAGACATCAGAACGGCCGCGGTCAGCATTATTCCCGTAGCCTTTGCCTTTGTTTTCCGCATTTTTATTGTTTCTCTTATTAGAATCATGTAATGAGTATACATATTCGGAATTCACATTCAGCCTTTGCCCCGAAAGTGTCTCGGAAGCGTAACATAACGGTCAGTGAAGGGCAACAGGATTTAGGGGCAAACTTGCTGTTTACATGACGCAAAAATGTAGTATAATCCGCTCATGAGAAATTTTTGGTTTACAAGCTTTGCCTTTACATTTTTTGCCCTCACAAAGAGCGAATGATTTTCACTGCCTGTAGACCGAGAAGAGATTAAAAGAGGATTTTAGCCCCGCAGTGAAAAAAGCTGCGGGGTTTTTGTTTTAGCAAAGGAGAGACGATATGACACAGAAAGAATCAAGCGTAAGGATTGAAGAGATCGACCGCGAGATAGCCAAACTCGTTGAGGAACGCCTCGATGCAAGCCGCAGGGCCGATGAAGGACTGCCGGATTCCGAGATAGCCCTCAAGTGCAGACGCTACGAAAGAGGTTTTCTTAATAGCCTCGAGAAGGATTACAAGGACATCAGCGGCTACGAAAGAGTCCTCTTCCAGGCGCTTTTCAACATGAGTCACTCCTATAAGACATCCGAATACGGAACAAAGACCGAACTGGCCGACCGCATCAGAAAGGCTGTCGAAGAGACCCCCAAGCTCTTCCCCACTTCCGGCATGATCGCCTGCCAGGGCATCGAGGGCGCATATTCCCAGATAGCGACAGACAAGATCTTCCCCAATGCGAACATCATGTATTTCAAGACATTCGACGGTGTATTCCAGGCAGTCGAGAGCGGACTTTGCGAATACGGTATGCTCCCCATCGAGAACAGCTCATACGGTTCCGTCACCCAGGTATATGACCTCATGGCGGGTCACAAATTCCACATAATAAGAGACTACAGGCTCAAGATAAATCACCAGCTCCTGGTCAAGCCGGGTACTAAGCTCGAGGATATCAAAGAGATCTACTCGCACAACCAGGCGATCGGCCAATGCAGCAAATTCTTAAGAGAGCACCCGGACATCAAGATCAATGTCGTGCTGAATACTGCAGTTGCCGCCAACATGGTAGCAGACTCCGAGCGCAGAGACGTTGCCGCCATCTCATCTTCAGACTGCAGAGAGCTCTACGGACTTGATGCGATCCATGTAAACATCCAGAACACCGACCACAATTACACCCGCTTCATCTGCATCACCAAGGATCTCCGCATCTATCCCGGTGCATCCAAGACTTCGATCATGCTCTCTTTAGGACATAAACCGGGAGCGCTCGCAGATACCCTCGCCAAGTTCTCTTCTCTGGGACTTAATCTCACGAAGATAGAATCACGCCCCATCGCAGGTTCAGACTTTGAGTTCATGTTCTATCTTGATTTCGAAGCTTCCGTATATTCGGATGAAGTCGTCAAGCTATTATGCCAGTTAGACTCGGAGCCCAACGATTTCACTTATCTCGGAACGTATATCTGAAACGGCTATAAAAAAGAGCGTCGCTTAGGTGACGCTCTTTTAATATGTTGAAGGGTTAAACCGGATTCAAGCCATTAAGCGAATCTGTGGTGTGCAACAAACTTCTGTACTGCCTTCCTGGCACCGGTCTTATGAGAAGCTTTCTTCATAGCCTTCTGTGCAGCCTTCTTAGCAGCAGCTTTCTGAGCAGCCTTCTTTGCAGCTTTCTTAGCAGCAGCCTTCTGAGCAGCCTTCTTCATAGCCTTAAATGCAGCCTTCTTTGCAGCAGCCTTCTTAGCGGCTTTCTTCATTGCTTTCTGTGCAGCCTTCTTAGCAGCAGCTTTCTTGGCAGCAGCCTTCTTTGCAGCGATCTTCTGAGCGATCTTCTGGGCAAACTTCTTAGCAGCGGCTTTCTTTGCTGCAGCCTTCTTAGCAGCTGCCTTCTTAGCAGCGATCTTCTGAGCTATCTTCTTAGCCTGAGCAGCCTTCTTGGCAGCCTTCTTAGCTGCAGCCTTCTTGGCAGCTGTCTTCTTTACGTTCTCGAAGAACTTCTTAATGAAATTCTTTCTTGCCTTTTCGATTCTCTTCTGTGCAGCCTTCTGCTGAGCAGCCTTCTTGATCTTCTCGATCTTCTTCTTTACGTTCTGGTTGAGCTTGTAGCTCTTCTTAACGTTATTCTTATGATCCGAAGCCTTTTTTGAATGATGCTTCTTGGAATCAGTTGTTTTCTTAGTAGTTGTCTTCTTGGAATCAGAAGTCTTCTTTGTAGCCTTGCCGGTCTTGGAAGTGTTCTTCGTTGAAGCTTTGTTTGAAGCTTTCTTTGTGGACTTGGTAGACTTTGTTGTCTTCTTGGATGACTTCTTTGAGGAAGCATCCTTGAGCATCTTTACGATGGGAGCTTCAGGATTCTGGGAACCGGGATAGCTGACTCCCAATCTCAATGTGTCTACTGCAAGTCTTCCCTGCTGAACGTCGCCATATGCAGCTGCCATTGACTCTATGCCTGTTGCTGTACTTTCACCGGTTGTTTCCTGAGCTTCAGCTACGGACTGGTTTGCTGTAGGTAAAAAGTTTCCTACGTTTGCACCCTTAATGTAGGAGCAACCGGTGGCTGCTAAGGATGCGGTAAGTACTGCGCTTGCGAAAAGGACCATTACTTTTTTGTTCATGTCATTCACCTTCATTGATAAGATTTTTGTTGTCTTTTGCTTGACGTCCTGATTAAAACATTCGCCATAGGTGAACTCAATGAACAAAGCATGTTCCGTATGTTGATTAATCAACAGTTGAGAAATTGAGTGTTGATAATCCTGCAAATAAATGAAAACGAGCCGGATAAAACCGGCTCATTTCAGCAGAAACAATTCTAAAACCATTACTTTAATCAGGATCGATCGCCCTTACAGGACAAACTGAAGCGCACGCTCCGCATGAATCGCAAAGATCAGGATCGATCCTGTATGAACCCCAGCTGCGTCTGATCGCATCTTCCGAACAGACAAATTCGCACTTGCCGCAGCCATTACATCTGCGTGTTATCTCATAAGCCATGATCGATCTCCTTTCTAAATAGAGGTAACCTCTTGGACAAAAATATATTTATATAATAACATGACATAAAGATACTTATCTTAAGCTTCAGTTAAGTGATCAGTCTCTCATCCGGTTCGTTCCAATCAAAAGACGTGGCAACCCCTTTCATGCATGCAAGGGAAGCCATTCCGTGAACTATCGCCCAGGTCTTTATCAGTTCTATTTCCTGTTCTTTCGTAGACAGTTTTATCCCGTTTTCTTTAAGGTGTTTTTCATAGTACTTTCTCAAAAGAAGAAACGGCGGATAATCATCTTTGTTTTCCTTGTTCATCTGAAGATGTGCAGATATGTTCTGCTTGCCGAAAAGGAACATGAAATAATCGGGATTACGGCTGAAAAACGAGATGTATGTCCTGCCCATTGCGATGAGGGCTTCATCTGCACTTCCGGCACCTTTTACGGCATTTTCGAGTTCAGCCGTAAAGCTGTCTGTTACGCTCTTTTTCATTGCATCCAGCAGTTCGTTTTTATCTTTGAAATGAGCATATGGAGCAGCATGGGAGACATTGCACGCCGCAGCTGCTTTTCTAAGTGACAGGCTTTCTTCACCGTTTCCGTTTATTATCCTGATACCGGCATCGATCAATGCCTGTCTCAAGTTGCCGTGATGATAACTGTCAGCCATTTTGTGTTTTCTCCTTTATGTCTTTTAAGACCTTGCATGTATCTTCGGGATTCTCCCAAAGCGGACTGTGTGCACTGTCTTTGATCAGATAGAATCCCTTTCCGGGTGCCTTTATCTTTTCATTGTAATCCTTAACCAGTTCCCATGGACAGTTATAGTCTGTCTCACCGCTGATGAAATAAACCGGGATCTTGAATTCCGTTAAGTTCTCGCGGTAGTCAAATCCGTCAAGTTCTTTGGAAAGGGGCGTTGTCCTGTACATCTTCATTCCCCTGACGTAGTTTATCTTCTCTTTTACCGTATAGCATTTCGAAGTAAGTATCGGCCATGTTATGCCGGCAAATTCAGTCTTGTCCTTGATCGTTCCGCCGCCTGCATCGTGAAGGAGCATAACGTAATCATACCAATTCCTGCATTTGACGCTGCCGTCTCCTAAATGTTCAACAGCTGATTCAAGTTTTGAAAGATTTTTCTTATCTGACCGTCTGGTGAAAACATCCTTCATGAAATTATAGATCAAGGTATCGTTCTCTTTAGAATCAGTCACGCATTGAGCCATTCCGATATATGCATGGTAGTCTTCCGGATGCCTTTGTGCTTCCCTCAATGCTATGTGTGTGCCTCCCGAAAAGCCCATGATATAGATCTTGTCTTTATTGAAACGTTCCTTCAGATATCTGGTAACCGCCTTTGTATCATCGAGAAGATTCCTTAGAGTGATCTCGTCCTTGCGAACGGAGTTATCGTAAGCAATGCACATCCACCTGTAATCCCAATATACAACGGTGAAATAATCTTCAAGATGCATGTCTTCATACTTGTCGGTAAACACATAATCATCAGTACCGGGACCGCTTGAGACAAGCAGCAGCACCGGATTATTGATATCCCTGCTGTTTATGAAAAAGCCGTTCGGAGCGCCGTTTATGTCCATGACAAACTTTTCCGACAAGCTGTTTGGTTCCTTATACGTTCTGATCTTTCCCGGACTCATTAACACCCATGCCAGCAAGAGCAGCACAGGAACTGCTAAAACAATTAGAACTATAACCATTTTCCGCTTATTCTCTTTCACCGTGACACCTCAAACTTGACACTGTCAAGATTGAGTATAACAGGAAACTTTACGCTGTCAAGATTAAGCCTATGCCTTTATCCTCCAGGTCTTCGGAGCCCTCTTTAAAACAAGCTTTCTGGCGAAGAAAACGAATAAGACCGTAAATACCAGCATTATGGCAGCAAGGATCTGAGACCGAACGCCGATCCAGACAATCACGCTCATCAGAATGGAGAAAGTAATGTATGCGGCATTATATGCTCCGCCCTTAACACTGGCCGTAGTCGTGTATGGCTGGAACAGATAATAGATCGAAAGCCAGTACATCGAATAACTGATGCACATGCATGCGCATATCGCGAATATCATCAGATACTGGAAAGGATAGTCCTGACCGCCCGTGGCAAACAGGATGAGATTGCAGCCTATTGCCATTGCCATGGCCGGAAGGATATTGATGCTGACCAGCTGTTTGAACCTGATGTCAAAGAGTCTGATGATCATCTTAGATTTCTTGAAGAAACTGAAGGTCATGAGGCTGTTATCACAGTTGATATACATCGCTTGCGTGCTCTTGTAAGTATTATCGAATATGGCGATGGGTATAAAAAGCGCAAGCAGGTGGTTTTGTACCGCATATCTGAAAAATTGGAATTCCGAATCAAGTCCATTAGGATTAAGGGGATCTTCAAATCCTTTGAACAGGATGAGATTGCGAAGATTTGTAATCACCATTTTAATGCAGTCTTCATAGCCGCTTTCCGTATAGTAATCGTATATGAATCCGGAGATATACAATGCCATCAAAGCAAGGATGATGACCGTGCAGATGATCGGTTTTAACATGAGCATCTTGAAATGCCTTTTGACGAAAAGCGCATTCAGATATTCAAATCCCTTTTTGTTTCCCTTAACGGTACCATTGACCTTCATGCTCTTGAAAGATCTGACTCTGGCCTTCTCGGCCCGCACCGTCTCTTTTTCGATGATGGCGCCGTCATGCAAAGCTTTTCTGTGAAGTGAATGACTGGAAGAAACCAGTTCAAACAAGCCCCATATTCCGGACAGGATGAAAACTCCCGATATCATGAACAGATATTTGACGGGAACATAGTATCCGCCGGTGATCATAAAGAATAACAACGGGAACGGCACACAGATCAAAACGACTTTCAGCATATCGCCTGCGGGAGTTCCCGTGAGCGGCTTGTGATGTCTGTTCTTTATCTTATATCTGAACACAAGGAATCCTGCAGCAAACAGCTTAATAAACACTGCGAGAAACGGTATTCCGAGCCAGCACCAGACAGGTACGCCAAAAAGAGCCGGGACGAGTCCTGTCAGAAGATAACCGATGAACATCCTTGCAAGATCGTATGCAAAAAGCGTGAGATCAAGCTTTTTGGCATTCATTCGGATCATGAAAACAAGATAGTCCTTCTCGGTCGTCTTCTCGAATAACTTAGTATTCATAACAATTCCGAAGAACGCATAGATCAGAAAGAACAGGAGAGCGAACATGCCAAATGAATACTGCTTGGACATGTCTCCCAGCTTCTTGCCCGTGTCGTAGAGCATTACGGCAACGAGCGAAGCAGTATAGACACATCCGAGTCCCATCATTTTTGAGAAGAACAGCTCGAACACTTCCCTGATCACATGGAGTATCCAGTAGATGACCTTAAGGAAGGTCGTAGAATAGAGCCTGTCAGGCAGGATCTTTCCGATCAAAGGTGTCTTCTTTAGTGCAAAGACAAGGCTGTTGTAACCTATGATGCTCCTTAAATGAAGAATCTTTGCCAGTGTTTTCCTGAACTCTTTAAGCATTTTCTTCATCCCTCAGCGCGGCAATGATCTTCTCCTTGAAGTCACTGTCGCCAAGGTTATTCTTGTCTATCGGTTCAAGCCTGCCGTGATTTAAGAGAACGATCTCATCACAAAGATCAACGGCGACATCAAGAAGATGCGTCGAAAAGATCGTTATCCTTCCCTCTTTCTGGCTCCTGATAACGTTCTTCATCTCTTCCGCAACGATAACGTCGAGCGATGTGAGAGGTTCGTCCAGGAGCATAAGTCTGGGCTTGGCGATGATGTTTACCAGCATCTGCATCTTGTTCTTGGTTCCGTGTGAATAATCCTTAAGAAGCCTGTCCCTGTCGTCTTCGGGAATCATCATGTAATCGAAGTATTCATCGATCGTTTTGTCCGGTGTGATCTCTTCATGGACCTCGATGAAAAACTTCAGAAACTCCCTTCCAGTCATGAATTCGGGAACCGTGGGAGTGGATACCACATAACCTATGTCTTCAGGCAGTACGGATATCTTATCCTGAGAGTCTTTCCCCGAACGGAAATAAAAATCTCCCGAGTTGACATCTATATCGCTGTTAACACAGTTGAAAAATGTTGTCTTGCCTGAACCGTTACGTCCGAGAAGACCGTATATCCTTCCCTCTTCGAAAACAAAATCACAGTCTTTGAGCACTTGTTTAGAGCCATAGCTCTTGACCAGATGGCTTATTACAAATTCCACGATGCCTATCCCCTATCGTTTTATCTATCGAATTATACCATTACACAACCATGCGCAAAAATCTAGCGCACAAATTCGGAAAATGCCTTATCCGTATGCTGCTGACGGTAGATCCTAGGCGTACAGCCAACATGTTCCCTGAATACTTTCGTAAAATAACTCTGCGTGCAAAAGCCAAGCGAAAGAGTGATCTGGAGATACGTGTATTCCGTTTGGGAAAGTAGCGCGCAGGCTGAATCGATCCGGAATCTTGTCAGATATTCCACTACAGTCAGGCCGGTCTCTTTCTTAAAAAGAGCCGCGAGATAATTCGGTGTCAGATCTGTCTCCTTAGCAAGATCTTCCAAGTTCACTTTCGAGTTAAAGTGAGACGTTATGTAATCAATGCTCATCGTTACAGGCTTCGAATAGTGTTGTTTCCTGCGCGAATCACGGACGAGCCCTACAAGGACCTCCCAGAAACCTTTGTTGAGCTCGCGGATCTCTTCTTCAGTCGTTGCAACGTCGCCTTTCCTTATGAAGACATCGCTCGTGGAATATACAAGTTCCTGCGGAACTCCCGCCTCGATCGCAAATCTGGTGGCAAGTCCCGTGTTGACTATGAAGAGATACCTCATATTGCGCAAGGGGTCATCAGAGAGCTTTCCCTGCATGTCCACATTCAGGATCTCGTCAGTCTTATCCACTGCCAAGTAATCACCCCGGGCAAGCAGTCTGAACCGCTCCAGCTCGACTTTGTAGGTCGTATGCGCAAAGCTGTTCTCCGCATTCTTGTGAACCAGTTTGCGGATCTCCCCAGGATCGATCAGATAATCAGATTTGCTCATTTTGTCTCCGTAATATTTTTATATAAATCGTAAGATTATTATATAACCGATAATCAGTTGTTTGTATAGTGAAAACGTCAGGAGGATCATTCATGGACGTTTTGTTTTCAGCGGGCTCATCAAAAGAGACTTCCCTTTTATCTGAAGAAGCCATAAAAGACATCGCTTTGAACGAAGTCATAGATCACATGGGCGGAGACCCTGAAGAGAAAAAGTTCCTCAAAAAGCTCATGACCGAACTGCCTGCAGATCCTTCGGACATGATATTCAGACAAAACATCCTCAGGGATTTCATCGAAAACGAAGATCTCTGCACTTCACTGAATGAGATCCTTGATCAGATAAAGACATTAAAGCTGTTTGGCGGCGTCAGGAAAGCCACGAGCGAGAAAGATACCACTCTTTACACATTGCTTGAGACTTTAAGAGAACTCGTGGTCTATGTGGATGTGGTTGAAAACCTCCACTCCGTTCTTTCAAAAAGCAAGATCAATTCGGACGGATTAAATGCTCTCCGTGACTCTTTGAATGCTGTCATAAACGATGAGAAGTTTGCTTCCACTAAGGAAGACATACGTGTCATGCACGAAGATCTTTCCAATGTACGTGCAGCAGTCATCGGAGTCAATTTCACCGCTGATTTCAACATTGAGAAAGTCTCCGCGATCGAATTTGTCCCTCACGGGATCAGGTCAAAATACACGATCATGGATGCTGCTCTCCTGGCGAAAGTATCGTCTCCTTCAATGAGGTTCAGATACGAAGATCCGTTACTCGCTGCCATGGCTCCGAAGATGGAGAAACACCTGAAGTCACACTTTTTCGAGGTCAGGAAAACACTTTGCAAATACCTAAATTACGACAGCAGTTTTCTTACCGAAATGCTTGAAGGTCTCACCTTCTATTTAAGGAGTGCAAACCTCGCAGGAAGGCTCAGAAAGAACGGATATCAGATTACTTTTCCCGTGATCGAAAACACTTCCGGAAGCCATTTCTCGGCAGAAGGCTTCTACAATATCAGGCTCGCTTTTAACGGTGAGACAAACATCGTAAAGAACGATTTCGCGTTTACTCCTGATGAGAGGATATTCATCCTTACAGGTCCTAACAGAGGCGGCAAGACGATCATCGAACAGGGACTCGGACTGACATCGGTCATGATGTCTCTCGGGCTTTTCGTAACGGCGGACAAGTGCTCCGGCCTGCCTTTCCGCAATATCCTTACGCACTTTCCAATCGATGAGAATCTGACGATAAATTACGGCAGATTAGGAGAAGAAGCCGTACGCATTAAAAACATCGTTAAAGCCTCCGGTGAAAACACTCTGATCCTTTTCAACGAGACATTCTCCACGACTTCGGCATCTGACGGTCTTTATCTGTCCAAGGATCTTATCCGCGTGCTGAAGGAGAAAGGCTCTTATGTGATCTTCAATACCCATATCCACGAGCTTGCCAGGGAGATCCCCGAAATGAACAAGTGGGACGGCAGAGGCGATATCACGAGTCTTGTAATGGAAAGAAAAGACGAAAAGAATACTTTCATCCTAAAGAGAGCAGAACCCGATTCGAGTTCTTACGCCAGAGACATCGCGGAGAAATACGGTATCACTTACGAGCAGATGACGGACAAAGACTGAAAAGCTTACTTTCCGCCCTGCTTGCCTAAATATTTGAAGCCGATCATGGTAACGTCATCGAACTGGTCAGCCTTACCTACGAACAATCTGATATCCTGCCTTGTAAAACCGAGAATGTCCTTCTGGGAAAGGTCCTTGTACTTGTTCAGGACATCCACGAGACGGTCCGTACCGTATGCTTCCTGACGGACGTTGATTGCTTCAGGGATACCGTCCGTATAAACAAACAGAGAATCGCCCGGTTCAAGATCGAATTCATATTCCTTGAAAGGCATGTCCTTCATGACCGCGAGCGCAATATTATGCTTCTGCTTATAGAGTTCGTAATCACCGTTTGCACGCTTGATGATGGGATATTCGTGTCCGGCGTTCGAACATACCGCATGACCCGTTTCAAGATCGATTATCGAGATCCAAACGGTTACGAACATGTCTGCATCGTTGCCTTCGCAGAGTCCGTTATTGGCCATGTTGCAGATGACTGCGGGGCTCTTGCCCGATTCCGCATAGTTACGTAATATCGCCTTACTCTTCATCATGAAAAGCGCCGCAGGAATACCCTTGCCGGATACGTCGGCGATTACGAGGCAGATCTTGTTCGCGTCGACAAAGAAGAAATCGTAAAAGTCTCCTCCGACTTCCTTTGCGGGATCCATCGAAGCATATATCTCAAGATCTTTTCTGGGAAGATCGAAATTATGAGGAAGAGCGGAATCCTGAATGCTCTTGGCGAGCTCAAGCTCTTCTTCCATTTTCTTTTCAGCAGCGTCAATGTAAGTCTTCAATACGTCAACCGTCTGATTGATGTCGTGCGACAGCGAGGCAAATTCCGAAGAGGAATAGACCGAGACGACTTCGTCAAGATTGCCTTCCGTGATCTTCTTAAGCGACTCGTTAACCTTTTCGAGCTTCTCAACGACTATCTTCTGAACGAGTACGGAGATCAGGATGTAGATTACCGTGAAGAGCAGGATGTCCGCGAGGACCGTCTCATAAACCGTATGATCGCGTTCGAGGTATATCTCTTCCAACGGGATATACACGAGGAGCGTGTTGCCGTCAGTAAGCGTTCTGCTCATGCAGAGGCACTTATAGTCAAATATATCTGCCGTGAATCTCTCTTTGTTCTTCGTTTCCCAGAAAGTGAAAAGGAAATTCTTGTCAAATCTTTGGTCTTTATGCTGGCCATACTTAATGACGCCGTTTGGCTTAAACAGTTCAAAACCGCCGTTCTCGCCGACACTGAACGTCAGTGTTCCGAATGATTTATCTTTATAGAGCGATATCTCGTACGAATCACCGATATCATTGATCGCATGTTTTAGCTGGGAATCACCCGTTTGCACGGCGACTTGCGTCTGCAGGATGTTTACGAGTATCAGGTTCGACGTAAGTACCAACGCGCTTATCACAAACAACCAGAATTGGAACCGTTGCGATACAAGGATATCCCCGTTTCCCGAAATCGTCCTGGGATTTGTCCATTCGCCCGTATCGATCCTGATGAGCGCTGATATTACCGCAAGACCGATTCCCGTAAAGATGATCATGCCGGGGGCGCAGCTTTTAACAACGTAATACGCCATGTGCATGTCGTTTCTGTGAGTTATGAATACGACATACATGTGGAAGACTTCCATCGTCGAACCGATGAAGAACGAGAATACGAGAGAAGGCCTCTTGCCCTTGAAGATTACCGTTCTGAGAAGAGCTGCTACAAGACCAGACAGGCAGGTGGAGATCGAGCAGGCTATTCTGGTATATGTACCTACTCCGAAAAACGTACCGACTATATATCTTTCGATACCGCCGATGAAGCCCGCGATGATTCCGGCCATCGGGTCAAAGAAAAGGCCAGCGGTAAGCGGTCCGAGGTCTCTGATGTTGAGAAGCATCTGATCGTAATCGACACCGAAATGAGTGGACAAAACGGCAAAACCGCCGAAAATGGCAGAGATCATGAGCCTGTAGCCCCAATTTATCTTCTTCCCCTTGAAAAATCTCCAAAGATAGTAGGAAAGAAATATATGAGCGGCCGTGACTGCCGACATTTTAAGGATCATCGCTAACATTCAGTAACACCCGGATATCATTTCAGTAATCGGACTTAAGTGAATTTTACCACGCTTTATATAACTTTTCCGATTTCTAACTTATTAGGTTGTAGCATTATAGTTTATTTGAAATAAAAAAGATACCTGTCATGCAGGTCCAGGGCCGTTAAACATGACAGATATCTTTTGTTTTTGTTTATTTATCGCTGTTAAAAGCTTCCCGGGAGCTTACATCGTCTTGTAAACGTCGATGTGCGGTCTCGAGCCGGGTACCTCGATCTGACGGAGAACATATGCCTTCTTGCCATTTGAGTTGATGAAAGGCATAGCCGTAGCGATCTTCTTGCTTGCTATATCATTGTTGTACATCTTCTTAGCGGCAGCCGTGTCCTTCTTATAGTTCTTCCAAACGGACTTGACTCCTGCCAATACCTTGGAATTGAATGTGGACTCCTTGATGCCGAGGGACTTAAGTACCTGGGCACGGGTCAGCTTCTTGCCGTTGATCCTTGAAACGTTGTAAACGTAGTACTCTCTTGTGTTCTTGTTGCCTGCCTCAAGCTCGACTGTTACAAGAACGGAAATGAGATACTTACGAACGCAGTAGCTGTAAGTAACTCTGCTCTTGTTCTTCTTAGCGATAGACTTGAACTGGTTTGCGATCTCCTTGTTGACCTTGGAAGTGTTAAGGCCCTTGACGGTGATCTTCGGATAGCGTGTCGTGTAAGACTTCTTTCCTACTTTGAACGTTCTCTTGTAAGCATTGGTAATGCTTACCTTACGAAGACCGGAAGGTGTAGGAGTAGCGGTAGTCTCGCCGGATTCGGAAGTCTTAGTCTCGGACTCCTTGGTTGTCTCTGATTCCTTTGTCGTCTCAGACTCCTTGGTCTCATCAGTAGCAGAAGTCTCGGAAGTCTCCGATTCCTTTGTTGTCTCTGATTCCTTTGTCGTCTCTGACTCCTTGGTAGTTTCTGACTCATCGGAACTCTCCGAAGGAACAGTAGCTGTTGACGTCGTTGGCGGGGTCAGAACGATCTTCTGCGCGCAGCCGGCTATACCTGCCGTCATTGACATGATCAGCGCAATGCTTACAAGTGATTTGAATTTACCCATTTTTTTGCCTCCAAATGTTTTTGCCGCTTGATTTTTGAAAGATCTATCCTTTGCAAGCATATTATAACGCTAATATCAGATTTTTATGTTAAATGTAAATTTCTTTTTGCAGGTAAACAAAAGTCAGCATGTCATCAACAGCCCTGCGGTCGAATTCCTTGTAACCCACGGATTCGTATAAGCGTATGTTGTTTATGCTCCTGCTGCTGGTGAAAAGCTCGTACCGCTTTCCGGGATAGCATCTCTCGATCTCAGCCAAAAGCCTTTTTCCATAGCCTTTCCGCCTGTGATCGGGATGGACCATGAGTTTTCCGATATATGCCGAGCCGTCTTTTTCCCTGGCTCTGATCGAACCGATTATCCTGTTGTTCTCATCGGTCATCTTGAGGACAATTCCTGCTTTGAACTCTTCAATGAGATCTTCCAACGTCTCTGTCAAAGGCTGAATGTCTTTGGTCCCGAACAATTCAGCTTCGCTCAGGTAGGCCAGATGTTGCAGTTCCAGGATCTCTTGAAGATCACTCATCTCAGCTTTGACAATGTTCATTATTCATCACCTCAAATACTTCTTTATCGTCCTGTCGCTCCATACATGAGCCTCGATATAACGTTCAGGGCCTTGTTTTCCGTCGTCATTCCATTCCTGCGGCATACCGTATTTCGCGATAACTTCAAGGATCTCATCATAAGTATAGAGCTTTTTCCTGTATTCCTTGCCGTCATTTACCCTGTCACTATATGTCGGCATCGAGTCGCCGTAAGTGAAAGAAACCGTCTTTAGGTCGAATTCTTCCACCGGTATCTTGATGAATTCAGGCTGCTCATACCAGGAATAAAGCCACGGACTGTACTCCAGGACCATATAGTGGGGCGACCCGATCTCCATCATCCCGCCTTTGGCGGCGAATTCTTTCCGGAGAACGGCCTCGCAGTCACGTCTCTTCTCAATATATTCAGCGTTTCTTTGTGCGCAAAAAGAATCCGGTCTTTCAGCCTTTATGCTCTCAAGGATCTCTTTTGCCGATTCAGGCGAAAGCGCGGTAAGGCTCTTAAACGGTCCCGTTCGGCGGTCGTAAAAATGGTACAGATACATTTAAGTTCACCCTAGTGCGTTCAGATCGGAACTTTCAGTCATGTGTCACGTCCAAAGTGAAGTAATGCACATCGGGGATGCGCACTCATCCAATTTGAAGCCGCAGGCCTCATAGAAATGGATCTCCTTATCGTAAGAGATCAGGACTATCCTCAGATAGTCCTGATAATGCTGTTTGGTCATTTCGACAAGCGTCCTTCCGATCTTAAGTCCCTGATACGCGGGATTTACAAGAAGATAGTGGACATAGGCCGTCATCACGCCGTCATCCATTGAGCAGATCATGCCGACGAGCTTGTCTTTGTCCCATGCGGAATAAACAGTCTCGTAGTTCTTCATTGCAGTGACAAGCTTATCCGGGAAATGACCGGATGACCATTCTACAGAAAGGAAAAGATCCTTAAGCTGTTCCTCTGTGAAATCATGAATGTCTTTAAACCCGATCGCCGACTGCCTGATTATCTCTTCGTACGACTCAGCGCGGATCACCCTGAAGTTTTTCTCAACCTCAGCCGTCCACAGATCGATCTCTCCTTCGATGTCTGACACCTCAGGCAGGATAAATCCCCAGATCCTGCATCCGGTCTTTTTCAGTTCGGGAAGGAAGTAATCAAATCCCCACTCAACATCTTCCTTAACGTCTTCAAAGCCATTACGGGCATCAACCACGAAAACGCTTCCAGGATGTTCCCTGAGCATCTTCAAAGACTCGTTTACCGGAGTGCGGTAATCGTCAAAGTGGGCCTCTTTCTTCCAAACATGCAATACTGCGTTGTCCTTCCCGATGTATTCGGTTTTTGCAAAATCACTTTCAAACATCTCCCTGCTCCTTTTACCTTTCACAAAAACATTCTATCATCTCTCCGTTAACCGTAAGCACACCCGATGTCTTACGGATGGCAGGAGATGCCGGAGGAATGAAGAACGCTCCTGTAATCGATTTATTGTCTATTTTTCCGAGGTTGGTAATGCTGTATCCCTTTGCTTCTCCAAACCCGAAGAACATTTTACCGATAAACTCTGCGCTTTTGCTTGCAAACCTGCCTTTGGCAGCCATAAAAGCCGCATCGAGGACCTCGGGGTTAAGGTTCGCATAACACTGAAGGACAAGATAGAGATCCTTATTGTTTGAAACGGCTTTCTTCACTTTCCTGTGGACTTCACCAGCGAGCGTCCAGACATCACTGTCATGCTTCTTAGTGACAATGCTGAAAGCAGTGGAATAGTTTCCCAAAGAACCCGCGTTATAAAACGGCAGATTATCCCTCAAGTCTTTTGCGATGATTATCTTGTCAGTCTTATCTTTGAGGTACATCTCCGCCATCAGAAGATCGTTTACCGTAACCTGATGTTCCCTGCACCCGGATATCTTTTGCGCGAGTTCGTCAGAAGACGTCTTCTTCAGAGAGATCTTCACTTTGTCGTTTTTCACGTAATCATCGGCAAATTCGTGATACTTCTGATAAGAAAGAGGTTCATTACCTTCCTTTGCCCAGTCACGGTTCGCCTTGTCGACAAGCATCCTGCTGATAAGCGGCATCTTTGAATCTCCGGGCAGATCTTCAGCCGAAGAGATAAGTTTTTCCGAAACGGGTTTTCCGGTCCTGCTCTCAGCATATATTCCAACGAACTCCTGAGCGAGCTGAATTGCTCCCCTGCCGTCAGCAAGGAGATGATGAAACACGAACAGAAAAACCGTATTATCACCGGATCTCCAGGCTGCAGCCTTAAGCATGCCCTCTTTCCTGATATCCCAATCGTATCCGGTAAGGCGCCCGTATTCTTTCAACAATCCGGGATCTTCCAAACCCGATAAAGGTTCACCGAATAGCAAAAGTTCCATCTTGGATGAATCAGTGACGTCGTAGTAATATCGGTTATTTTTTTCATCGTATCCCAGAACGGCCCTTAAGAAAGGGTGATTGCCGGCCAGCACATCAAACGAGCTGTTTATCTCACCGGGATCGAAAACGCGGTCAACGCACATGGCGATACCGAAATTCATGTGAGGGCACATTAAGTGTGCCCGTTCGGTAAATATCTGTTCCATGTCCGTTAACCCTTCATGACCTTTCTAATGGTCTTCTCGTCTGCATCAAAATGCCTGCCGATCTGCTTGACTATCCTGTCGAATGACTCCCCGGGAGTCTCTTTATATCTTCCGGTCACAAACTTATATCCCCAGAGGTATTCCGGAGGCGTCATTACCGCCACTGCCCATCCGAATTCCGAGCCTTTTTTATTGACTCTGGGTCTGAAATCCTTGGCTATCAGGTAAGTTTCCATCTGAAGCCTTGTAAGGATCCCCTCAAAATTCTTCTCGCCGCCTTTTCCGAATCCCGCCTTCTCTTTCATCTCGAAAGTATAGAGTTCAGAAGCGCACCCGGCAGATTCAAGTTTATCGGGTTTCACGTCCCACATATCCGTTCCTGACGGGACAAAAAGATCCATCAGGAGCTTTTCCCTGTGATTGGATCTGCCGTCTTCATAGCGGGCATCAAAGTCATAACCGTCACGTCTGAAATTGGCGAAATAAGGAAACCATTTCTTTGATACGAAGCCTGCTTTGTTTCCGAAGAATTTTCCGTATGCGACTTTGCCTGTCCTGCTGAGCGTGATACGCCATTCCCACGGATCGGTCTCCGCATCGCCATTCCACCAGCAAGAGGCATCCGTCATGTTCTCAACCGAGAACCCGGGAATATCGTTATCAAACAGCGGCAAAAAGCCAACCTTCCCGATCACTTCGAGAAGTTCTTCATCGGTGTGGATACAACCTTCGTCGTTCCAGTCAACACCGTTCATATACCAGTTGCCGTCTATTACCTGCATTGAAGAATACCTCTACAACATCTTATCACTTTCGGCCTTACCAAGTGTGGTATCATCAAATCTATGATCAACAGGATAATGAAGATGGCAGGCGATAAAGCACTTACGATCGATGTCGGCAAACTCGATCTTTCCCGCCTGCCCGAAGAAGTCACCGAGATAAGCGACATCAGTTATTCGGATGACGATCAGCCCGGACACAAGATCGATGTATATGTCCGCAGGGACGGAACGAAAAAGCCCATTCTGATCGACATTCACGGCGGCGGTTTCATATCCGAAGACAAAGCGATGAACAGGCTTTTCGGAAACTACATGGCAAAACTTGGGTTTGCCGTTTTCGAGATCAATTTCAGGATCGCATATCCGGAATGGACGGTCTTTGACCAGATAGAAGATATCGACCGTGCCGTAAGATTTGTTTTGGACAACGCTGAGAGCTATGAAGCAGACAGAGATCAGTTATATATTGCCGGACATTCGTCAGGCGGCGTCCTCGCTGTAAGTGAGGCACTTTTGTGTGTTGACCCCGCCATGAGAAAAGATTACGGGATCAGTGAACGTGATTACAACTACAGGGGCATCCTTACCGACTGCGGCCTTATGCATTTCTACAAGAGCAGCATCGCTTATTGGGGCATGAGGAAGATGTGTTTCCCGAAAGGATACAAGAACGACAAAAGATACGGATATCTTGTTTTCGAGGATAACGAAAGCATCGGCAGGCTCCCTAAGCTCGCGCTGATAACCAATCCGAAGGACGTGCTCCGCAAGATGACGTTCTACTTCGATAAGGTCCTTGAAAAACACGGGACAGAGCACCGGCTTATCCTTTACGGCAAAGACGGACACACGGGCATTATCTTTGTGCCTTATACCGATCAGAACACGGCAGTCTTAAAGCAAGTCAAAGAGTATTTCATGACATAAATCATCTAAACCGCTTTATGATATATTAATAACGAAATGAGGGCTTAAAAGCATGAAAAAAGGCATAATATTCGATATGGACGGCACCGTCTGGGACTCTTCCGAGAACGTTGCGAAGGCATGGACCGTAAAGGTTCACGAAGCCGGATATACCGACAGGACCGTTACACGGGAAGATATCCAGAGCAACATGGGCAAACCCATGGATGAGATCGCAGATAACCTCTTCTACTACGCTGAAAAGGGCGAAGCCAGAAATGCGCTCCGCTTCTCATGCGAGAATTACGAGAACGAATATCTCCGTTTGCATGGCGGTATTCTTTATGACGGCATCTGCGAGACCTGGGCAAAGCTCAAGGAGATGGGATATCACGTCTATATCGTGAGCAACTGCCAGGCAGGATACATTGAAGCATTCTTAGAGTTCTACAACATAGCTTACGGAAAGCCGGAAGATCTTGTGGAAGACATCGAGTGCTATGGAAACAATCTTCTTCAGAAAGATGCAAATATCAGGCTTATAGCCGAGCGCAACGGTCTTACTGCTGCATGCTATGTCGGTGACATCCAGAGCGATTACGATTCAACGGTCAAAGCAGGCTTCCCTTTCATCCACGCAAAATACGGATTCGGAACCATCAATACGGAAGTTCCTTACATAAACAGCTTCGAAGAACTCATAAAAGTCGTTCCCGAAGTTATCGGATAACAAGAAAGAGAGGAGATCATCATGTCCAAAGACGAAATCTCAATTCCCCCTATCCTCAAGATCGAGCGCGGAGTCACGTCACATATCGGCGAATACCTTAAGGCAGAAGACTTTACACAGGTCGTCATCCTTTTCGGCAACGGACTTATCGCAATGTTCGGCGATACTGTCTTCAAGTCTTTTGATGAAGCGGGAGTTAAGGTCCTTCACAGCCAGGAGATGGACACCGTTGATTTCAAGGACATCACAAACCTTGCATTTGAACTACCCAACAAGACTCAGGCGATAATCGGCATGGGCGGAGGAAAAGTCATAGACGCAGCCAAATATATCGGATACATCCTTCGTATTCCCTTTATCAGCGTCCCGACAAGTTCCTCATCCGACGGTTTCTCAAGTTCAACAGCATCTCTTATCGTTGACGGACACAGAAAATCACTCCCGGCGAAAATGGCTTACGGCATTCTTGTTGATACGGACGTCATAAAGAGCGCTCCTGTCAGGTTCCTTCACTCCGGCGTTGGCGACATGGTTGCAAAGATCCAGTCAACATACGACTGGCAGCACGAGGAAGACTTAGGCTACGGCGAGGTAAACGACTTCGCTTTCATGATCGCCAAGAAGGCTGCCAACTCATTTGTGAGGACTCCTTTCGAATCGATCGAGGAACCTCTTTTCCTGAAAGAGCTTTTGGATTCGCTCGCAATGAGCGGCGTGGCAAACGAGATCGCAGGTTCATCCGCTCCGACGAGCGGAAGCGAACACCTCATCTCACATGCCCTCGATTCTTTCCTTGAGCGCCCTCAGCTTCACGGTGTACAGGTCGGCATCGGCACATACATCATGTGCAAGATCCTGGATCACCGCTGGCAGAGAGTCGATACGGTCTTTACAAAGACCGGCTTCTGGGATTACTGTGCGACACTTGATCTCAAGGTATCCGATTACGCAAAGGCGATTGACCTAGCTCCTTCCATGAAACCTCACAGACACACATATCTGCATGAGGAAAAATATAGAGAGCTTGCAAAAGCTCTCCTTACTACCGATGAGAAACTGAAGGCTATACTGCACTGACATGAAACTTGCAACACTTTCTGAAAAAGAGATAATCATGACCTTGATCGCGATAGCGCTCCTGCTGTTGTTCGCGTTCACTTTCGGCACATTGCTCGAAAAGATAAAGGGACCCCGCGTCGTAGGCGAGATCCTTGGCGGAATGATCTTAGGCGGGAGCTGCCTGTTCCTGCTCCTGCCTTCACTTTCGCAGCAGATATTCTTTGCATACCCTGAAGAGGGAAAAGTACTTAATATCTTCTACCAATTAGGCCTTATCTTCCTGATGTTCTTATCGGGTTACAACACCGACATCAAAGTAGATAAGACTAACGCAAAAACTATTAGCCTGGTATTCGTCGGTGCAACATTCCTTCCGATGGCAGGCAGCATTCCGTTCTTCGGAATGTTCAGGGAGCACTTCATCGGAAGCATTAACAATGACACGGCTTACTGCTTGGTTTTCGCCATCGGCGTTGCTATTACATCTATACCCGTCATATCGAAAATCTTCTTCGACATGGGGATAATGAACACAAAGTTTTCCAACACCGTTCTGACCGTTTCAACTTTCCAGGATCTGTGCCTCTGGATACTGCTCAACGTAGCCACCAAGATCGCACAGTCGGGCGAGATCAAGCTCATTGAGATGATCGTCATCGTTGCGGTCACCATAGGCATCTTCGTTGCAATTGCACTGATATCAAAGCACGTCAGGCAGTTAATGAGCGAATGGAAGCCTGTCACCTTCTATTCACTCAGTTTCGTTCTGCTCTTGCTCACATGCGGACTGCTCTACATGGCAGGGATCAACATTATGTATTCCGCATTCATCGTAGGTTACCTGATCAAGGCTGTATTCGGAACAGCCGAGACTACAAAGGAACGCATGCATTCATTGGAACAGATCGCGTTCTCGTTCTTCATCCCGGTCTATTTCGCGCTTGTCGGAATACAGCTTAATGTCATCCACGATTTTTCGCTTGCAAGATTCCTTCTTTTCTTCGTGATAGCATTCGGTCTTGAGTTCATCGGAACATGGCTTTTGCTCCTCCCTTCAGGTCTCAAGATGAGCACAAAGATGAATTTTGCGATAACCATGAACGCAAGGGGCGGCCCCGGCATAGTCCTCGCAACCGTCGCTTATTCATACAACATAATCAGTCTGGAATTCTTTACCGTGCTGATCCTCACAACAATGCTTTCTTCCATGATCGCAGGCTACTACCTGCGTCTTCAGCAGAAGAAAGATTCCAACGTTTTTAACGAACTATAAACGATAAAGGAGAATCCGGAAATGGCAGGAAAACCGCATTCAGTAGAACTCTACGAGAAATACGACAAGGGCGAGATGGATATCAACGATTTTCTGCGCCAGTACGGCAAGGAGAAATTCTTCTATTCAACTCCGTTCGGAGAGAAAAAGGACGGCTCGAACGCATTATTCGTTCTGAACGCTCCCGAGGGCACGGGTTTTCTTCCCATATTCTCTGATATGGACAGAGCAAAAGATTTCTTCGAAAAGGTTGAACGTGCGGGTTACATCCTCATGGAGAGCACGTTCCACGACATCCTCGTAACTGCAAAGAAGGCCAACGAAAATGCTCCGGTAAAACTAGGAGTCGTAGTAGATCCAGGTTATTACGGAATAAACGTTGAAGTGAAAAACCTTGATGCAGTCATCAACATGACGGCCTGATAATATGGCTATTACGTACAGAAAGCTGACAGCAGCGGATCTTGATACGTTCATCAGCATGCGCATCACCCAGTTAAGGGAGGAAGGCGCGACTGAGGACATGGATCTTGTACCCGCACTCAAGGATTACTATAACCGTCATCTGGCTGACGGCACGTTCGTCTCCTGGCTCGCTTTAGACGGCGAAAAGATAATCGGGACAAGCGGAATGTCTTTTGTCGAAAAGCCCCCGTATTTCTGCTGTCCCACAGGAAGGATCGGACTTCTTTCGAGCATGTTCACCGATCCCGGTTACAGACGCATGGGCATAGCAAGAGAACTGCTTGACCGTGTTGTCAATGAAGCAAGGGAATATGGATGCGGAGCCGTGCATATCACTGCATCTGACATGGGTGTTAAACTTTATACAGCCTATGGTTTTGTCCATAACGGCAATTTCATGCAGTACAAATTGTGAGGATAGAAATGAACATCAAGCGTTTTGACGAAGTAAGCGTTTCGGTTGGCGAGTTTATAAACAAAGAGTTTTCCGAGTATGGAACACAAAACGAAGTCGCCTTGAACTACGATGAGTTCTGTTTCGTCGCTGAAGATGAAGACGGTTCGATCCTCGGTGTCATCACGGGACGCACTACCTACAATGAAGTCCACGTAGTGGATCTTATCGTCAGCCATGAATGCAGAAAAGGCGGCATCGGAAGCAGATTGGTTTCTGCTGTTGAGAACGCATACAAAGGCAAAGGATTCGACAAGATCACTCTCACGACATACGGTTTTCAGGCTCCGGACTTTTACAAGAAACAGGGCTTTGAACTTGAGTTTGTAAGAGAAGACAAAGACCCCAAGCTTTCCAAGTATTTCTTTTCCAAAAAACTATGACAAGCGTTAATGAATACTTAAAGCTCATTGACGATACGATAGCAAACGGCAGATATAAGGCTGACTGGTCTTCCCTGTCCGCTCATAAGATCCCTGTCTGGTACTATGAAGCCAAGTTCGGAATCTTCATCCACTGGGGCATCTACAGCGTTCCCGCTTATGCATGCGAATGGTACCCGAGGTGGATGTATAACCCGACATCACACGAGTATGAGTTTCACAAAAAGAACTTCGGTGACCCTTCAGTATTCGGTTACAAGGACTTCATCCCTATGTTCAAAGGCGAACAATTCGATGCGGATAAATGGGCTGAGCTTTTCAAAAAAGCAGGCGCGAAATACATAATGCCCGTAGCAGAACACCATGACGGCTTTGCTATGTACGACACGGAATTCAACCGCTGGAATGCAGCCGCGATGGGGCCATGCAAAGATATCGCACTGGAGATCAAACACGCATGCGAAGCTAACGGCCTTGCTTTCTGCGCATCTTCTCACAGAGCAGAGCACTACTTTTTCATGAACATGGGAAGGACAATTGAAAGCGATGTCAACGATGAAGAATATGCTGATTTCTATGGGCCCGCAGTTCTTACTCCGGAGTTGTCAGACACTGCCGTTTTCGCAACAATAGACGACATCAACGCAGCACAGCCTGACGAAGAGTTCCTGTCTGACTGGCTCGTACGGACCTGTGAACTTATAGACAGATTAAAACCATCGATCCTCTATTTCGATTCATGGATACATAACATTGCCTTCCGTCCTTATCTTAAAAAGGTCTGCGCATATTACTACAACCGCGCTCTTGAATGGGACAGGGAAGTTACCATTAATTTCAAGCACAAAGCTTTTCCGCAGGATGTCGCTACCTTTGACGTAGAGCGTGGAGCGCTTACCGGAATATCTCCCCTGCCCTGGCAGACGGATACCGCTATAGGCAAAAAGTCATGGGGCTACATTAAAAACAATGAATTTAAGCCTGCAAAACAGATTATCTGTGACCTGATAGACATAGTCAGCAAGAACGGAATGCTCCTTTTAAATGTCGGCCCCAAGCCCGACGGCACGATCACTGATGAAGAGACAAAAGTCCTTCTTGAGATCGGAGAGTGGCTCAAAGCCAACGGCGAAGGCATCTACGGCACAACACCATGGAAGCAGTTCGGAGAAGGGAACGCAAACAACACCGAAGGCTCTTTCAAAGATAACGATGGTATAGATTTCACTTCAAAAGATTACAGATTCACATATAAAGAAGGATATCTCTACGCATTCTGCATGCATCCCGATTCCAATGAATTCCTCATCAAGTCCTTAAGCGATGCAGAACAAGTCGAAGTTCTCGGAGATTATACCGTCACAGCTTGCGAAAACAATGCAGAGGGCCTTAAGATAGTTATAGACAAACAGCCGGCATCTGATAAACCGCTAGGCTTCAAGATCTCATTTTTGAACTGACGGACAGATCATTATCGAAAAAGACAGGAAACTGAAAACCTCCAAAGTTATACTGACCTCATCAAGGAAGGAGAACACGATATGGAGTGGCTCACAGGCATCAGATCAGCGATAGACTTTATCGAGAAAAATCTTGAAAATGACATCAGTGTACAGGATGTCGCTGACAAGGTCTTTATCTCCCCGATCTTTCTGCAGCGCGGCTTCTCGCTCATGACAGGTTTCTCTGTCGGTGAGTACATTCGCAACAGAAGACTGTATCAGGCGGCGCTCGATCTGGTCAACACGGAAGATCTCGTGATCGTTATCGCCTACCGCTACTGCTATGAGACACCTGAGAGTTTCACGAAAGCATTCTCGCGTTTTCACGGAGTAACGCCTTCACAGGTAAGAAACAGCACTCCGTTTAAGCCTTTCCTTCCTATAAAGATCAACTTAACTGTTCAAGGAGGAAACAACATGGATTACAAGATCATGTCCAAAGCAGGCTTCAAGGTCATCGGATTCCAGAAGGTATTTGATTCAGAGACTTCTTATGCAGAGATCCCGAAGTTTTGGGATGAGATCTGCGGCAAGTATGCCAATAACGTCTGGGCAGGAAATGCTCCCGCCAACGTTTTTGAAAAGGCCGTTAAAGATTACAACATCGGCGAATACGGCATCTGTATCGATGACATCGGCGGCAGCAAGTTCAGATATCTGATCGCAGGAAAGTACGAAGGTGGCGAGATCCCTGAGGGCTTGGAGGTTTTTGAATTCCCCGTCGGCGACTGGGCTGTCTTTGATATCTTCGGCCCCTGCCCCGGAGCTCTCCAGTCGGTAAACACAAAGATCTTCACAGAGTGGCTTCCCGGCAATCCCGAATACGAGATCTCAGGCAATGCGAACGTCGAATGGTACGACTGCATGTCAATGCCGAACGACAAGGATTACCACAGTGCGATCTGGATACCGGTCAAGAAGAAATAAGCAATAAGCTTTCAACAGCGAGGCCGCCTGATGGCGGCCTCTTTTCATGTCTGTCTGATATTAAGAACACTGATCCCGGCAGTTGACAATCTAACACTTGTTAGATAAAATCCCTCTAACAATCGTTAGAGAGGTGACGGCATGAACACCAAGGATAAGATAATGGACGTTGCGCTTCACATGTTCTCGGAAAGAGGCTATGAGGCTGTCTCGATAAGAGATATCTGCGGCAGCGTAGGCGTCAAGGAGAGCACTCTCTACTACCATTTCAAGAACAAGAAAGACATTCTTGATTCACTGGTCAATAAATTTAAAGATCATATAGACGGTCTTCTGAGCCATATCAGCGAGATACCGGAAAAACCTTCAAAGAAACTCAAAAAGAGTGATGTCGCGGTTTCAAAAGTAATCGACACTTACATGATGGACAGTTATCTTTTCGATCCGTTCTGCAACCTTATGATCAGGCTGATGATGATCGAGCAGTTTCACAACGATGAGATCCGTGTTCTATATGAGAAGACACTGTTCACAGATCCATACAACATCTACATGAACGTATTCAGACGGCTTTCCTCGCAGGGAGTATTTCCTGAAGAACAGGTCGAAAGCATCGTGCGCAGGTATCATGCATACATGACCATGCTCACCTTCAAGTATCTGCTGAACGGTGACCTCACGGATAAACGTAAGAAAGCTTATGCAAAAGAAGTCCATGAGCTGATGGGCGGGGCCTTAATATGAAAAAGATCGCAATTTTCACTATGGGCACCAGAGGCGATGTCCAGCCGTATATTTTTCTTTGCAAAGGTCTTATGAGAGCCGGATTTGATGTTATACTCGGTTCCCACCCCTGTTGGAGATCCCTTATAGAATCATACGGCATCCATTTCGAACCCGTCGGGCCTGACATCGATATCGAGGAAGAAGCTGCAAGGATCCGCGGGAAGTCTGCTAATGCAGTACTCAGTATGATCCGCTGCATGAATTTCATCATGAAGATAATACAGAGTTCTTCCAAAGAAGTATACGAACTGTGCAAAGGCAGGGACCTGATCGTTGTAACACACAGTAAGATGGGTGCAGTAGAAGCCGGTGTGCTTGGTATCCCGTTTGTCGATGTATCGCTCCAGACAGAGATGATTCCCGAAAAGGGCAAGCCACTTAAGTTTTCAGACAGACTCATCGGGAATATTATCGGAAAACAAGTAGACAAACCATATAACAAGATCCGTAAGCAATATGGCCTCAAGCCCATGAGATCAGCTGATGAGATAAGATCGGACAAGCTTAATCTCATCCCCATAAGCAGATATGTTATTGAGCGCAGCCCTTACTGGGAGGCAAAGAACATTATTACGGGTTACTGGTACGATGAGGAAACAGATTATGTTCCGGATGAGAAACTGAAATCCTTCATCGAATCCGGCGAAAAACCTGTGATACTGGCTCTCGGAGCCATGTCTTTTGAAGACAGGGCTGATAAGGCAAAGCTTCATATGTTCGTCAGAGCATTTGAGAAGACGGGCATGAGAGCAGTTATTCAGGGTTTCCAGAAATCCCTTTCCGATTACGCACTTCCCGATTCCATGATGGCCTGCGGAAGTGTTCCGCACAGCTGGCTGTTCCGCCAAGGCAGATTCGTCATACATCACTGCGGATTCGGAACAACTGCATCTTCCATGATATACGGCATCCCGTCTATCCCCGTTCCGCACGTCCTTGACCAGCTGGGATTTGCAATGCAGCTCGAAAAGATCGACGTCGCAACAAAGCACATTGATGCAAAGAACCTTTCAGAGGAAGCGATCGTTGCCGCGATCAACGAGATGAACAGCACTTACGCAGTAAAGAAGCGCAATGCCGAATCGATATCAGAGAAGATAAAGACTGAGAACGGCGTTGCTGAGGCTGTCAGACTTATAAGCGAAGTCATAAAGAACTGACTTGTTGCTCTTCCTTTCCAAATGTGAAACAATAACATGCGAAAAAAGTAAGGCGGTAATCACGTGGCCAAAGTAATCGTAGGAATGTCCGGAGGAGTCGACAGCGCTGTTGCAGCATATCTGCTGAAACAACAGGGCTATGAAGTCCTGGGTGTCACCCTGCGCGTCTGGGGTTCTGACGAGGAAGGCGACAGCAGGTGCTGTGAGATCGATGAAGCAAGACGGATCTGCCAGCTTCTCGACATAAAGTACCATCCGCATAACTGCACGGCCCTTTTCAAAGAGAGTGTTGTAAATCCATTTATTGACGCATATCTTGAAGGTCTTACTCCAAATCCCTGCATCGAATGCAACCGCTTCGTCAAGTGGGCCAAGATGATCGAGCTCGCGAACATCTTCCAGGCTGATTACGTTGCGACCGGTCACTACGCTTATATCGATAAACTCGATAACGGCAGATTCGCCGTGCGAAAGGCTTCGCAGATCAGCAAAGACCAAACTTACATGCTCTATAAGCTCACTCAGGAACAGCTTTCGAGAACGCTAATGCCTCTCGGGCAGTACACCAAGGACGAGGTCAGAAAGATAGCGGAAGATGCAGGTCTCCCCTGCGCCCACAAGGAAGAATCACAGGAGATCTGCTTCGTAACCGAGGGCAGATATACCGACTTTATAAGCGAACATACTGATAAGGTTTTACCCGGCGAAGGCAATTTTGTTGATGAGGATGGAAACATCCTCGGAAAACACAAGGGGATTCATCGGTATACCGTAGGTCAGCGCAAAGGCTTAGGCATTGCTCTGGGCTACCCTGCTTTCGTCACGAAGATCTGCCCGGAGGATAATACGGTTGTCCTCGGAACCGAAGAATCCCTCATGTGCGACTCTTTCTTGTGCAGAGATGTTAATTTCCAGAGTATCCCGGAACCTGCAGCAGGAGATAAGATCCGCTGTCTCGCCAAGGCAAGATACCACCAGACCGAACGTCCCTCAACGATCGAGGTCATAGGTGACGGTCTTGTCAGCGTAAAGCTCGATGAAGCTGTAAAAGGCGTCTCTCCCGGACAGTCGGCCGTATTCTACGATGAGGCCGGACATCTTGTTGGCGGCGGGTTGATCGTAAGAAATTAACTTCGATCGAACTTGTAACAATGTTACTTAGAACAAATCCACTAACCACTTTTTCACAAATGAAGTATAATAAAAAAATGGAATAACATTAGGACGCACGTCCGGAAAGAAGGGTTAGAATATGGAAAATAACGTTAATTCTCAGCCTCAGCCTCAGCAGTATTACTATACTCCCGGCTATAATCAGCAGATCGATCCCAACTATGCCGCAACCGTCAAGGAATTCCTTACAAAGGCCATAGTTGCATGTGCAATCAGTTCGCTCCCAATCGGAAGCATCATTGCTATCTTTATGGGAACCAAGAACCGTCAGGCGATCCTTGATTACCTCAGCCGTGGCGGACTCCACACCATCAGAGTCAAGGTCTGCTCATGTCTCAGCCGCGCAGGAAAATACGCCGGAATCGCTTACACGATATTCTGGGGATTCTATCTGCTGTACTTCGGTTTTATCTTCTTGCTCATGGTCTTCGGAATCATTGGAAGCGTAATGAACAGATAATCTGTTAACAACTGTAAAGCAAGCCGTTCCAAAGGATGAGATTCGTAAGGCAGTATGGGTTTCCTTAAGACTTACGCAGTCTTTCTTTCACTGTTCATGCGCCTCATGACGTCATTTATCTCTTTCTCCGACGGGATATCAAACATGCCTATAGCTGTAAAGTAGATATCCACTTTGACAAAACCCTTGCCGTCACGGGTCTCACGATTATGAACCTCTATCCGCTTAATAAGTGTGTTCACCAATGTCGAATCGAGTTCTGTCACCTGTGACAGTTCGCGAAGTTTGTTGAAAAGTCTGCTTAACTCTCCGCTCTCTTTCTCCGTTTTCGCAAGTTTTGCCTGCAGATCTGAGATAGTCTTGTCGATTTCTTTCTGTTCAGCTTCATATGACTTGATAAGCTTTGCATATCTGTCATCTGAAAGCTTTCCGAAAGCATTGTCTTCATATACACGCTGCGAAAGGAAGTCCAGTTCGCTTTGCCGTTTTTCAGCCTGAGCCAGCTTTCGTCTCTCAGCTTTCAGCGCTTCTGCCTTAAGGAGTTCATTCCGCTCGTTGATCATGTACATGAATACATTCTCATAACAGCGCACAAAATCTGCAAGATCACTTATCGCCATAAGTACGATACGTTCAAGAACGGCATTCCTGATGAAATGTATTGAACACTCACCTCTGTTGCTCTTATATCTCGAGCATCTGTAGAAATCCTGTTCCGGGCCAAAGGTCTTACTCGTACAGAAATGGAGTTTGGAACCGCAGTCGTGGCAAAAGATAAGTCCTGAGAACATACTGGTCTTACCGCTCTTTAAGGGTCTTCTTCTGTTCTTTCGCAGTTCATAAACCCTCAGCCAGTCTTCTTCGGATATTATCGCTTCCTGACAGTTCGGAATTATCTGCCGTTCTTCTTCAGGAGTACGGATCCTCTTATGAACCTTATAGCTTACTGTAGAGTAAGCATTATTCACCATACATCCAGTATACTTCCTGTTATCGAGGATACGTGCTACCGTTGAGTCCTTCCATCTGTACGGATTATCGGGCACATATACCGAATATCCTCTTCCGATCGAGGCAAAGTAGGAGTTGGGCGTAAGCACCTTCTCTTCAGTAAGCCTTCTGGCGATCTGTTCGGTACCCATTCCTGCAAGAAACATCTCATAGATATGTCGTACGACCTTTGCAGCCTCTTCATCTACCAGCCACTTCTCTTTGTCATCCTTATCACGGACATAGCCGAACGGAACATGATGTGAAACACGCATGTTGTGTTCCGACTTCGTCTTCCATACCTGACGAATCTTCTTAGAGGTCTGTGCCGCATACCATTCATTGAATATTGCATGGAACGGCATTATCTCAACACCTTCACCGGTGGAAGTATTTACATGCTCCTGAATTGCTATGAACGTTATACCCAGAGAAGGATAAACGATCTGTGTAAGACGACCCACTTCGGTCTGTTCACGCCCGAATCTTGACAGATCCTTAACGATTATCGTTCCGATCTTTCCTTCTTCGGCAAGAGCTTCCATCTCCCTAAATCCGGGACGGTCGAAAGTTGTACCGGATATACCATCATCCACGAAGAATCTCGTGTTATGGTAACCGTGATTCTTACAATAATCCTGAAGTATCTGCTTCTGGTTCTTGATGGAATTGGATTCCTCGTCCACTTGCCTATCTGCGTCATCAACTGATAACCTGCAGTAAAGCGCTGTTATTAAGTTGTCATTGCCCTTATTATCTGATGTTGTCATATTACTTTGCTCCTTCCTGACAACCGGGCATAGCATCAGTATCATCAGAATACTCCCTCACAGAGGAAGCGTCCACATTTTTCAAAAGATAGTCCTGAAACTGCTTCATTACGGACAGTCGGCCTTTTGGATCGTAATGAGTCTCTACCTGAAAAACAGTATTACCGATCCTTACATCAAAGTACTGCTCACCGTACTTCTCGATAGGCTCGAAAAGATCCGGATATATTAATCTCTTCCTTGCTTCACTATCTTCATTCATAACAAAACCCTTCTACACAAAACAAACATATGTTCTTATTGTAGAAGGGGGTAATCAGTCTGTCAATAGTATAACCGGGTGCGATTCAAGAATAGTACGTTTAATCTACCTGTCACGAACAATTAATTACCCTTAAATGACCCTTAAATGACTGTGAGTGAAATTTATTGATCTGTTATTTAAGTTGAGAGATAGATTAGTTAGTAATAAAATATGAAATCAATAGACGGACGAAAATATTCAAAACACGTTACTAAGAAGGCTTGATATTTATGATGATTAATAACTACCATAATAAGAACATTCTATTGGTGGATGATGATGAAAGCATACTTACTCTAATAGAGACAATATTGCATAAGGATGGATATAGTAACATTTTAAAGGCATGTTCAGGACAAGATGCTGTTTTTCTTGCAAAAGAAAAACAACCCAGTCTTATTATTTTAGATATAATGCTACCGGATTTTGACGGCTTCGAAATATGCAAAAAGATACGCGAAAAGTCAATGGCTCCGATTATTTTCCTGTCTGCCAAATCAGAAGAATCAGATAAATTGATTTCATATGCATTAGGTGGAGATGAATATATTACAAAACCATTCAGTCCTAAGGAATTACTTGCTAGGATTTCAGCGATTCTAAAGCGTCAAAGTTATTATGAGAACAAATGTGACGCAGATTCTGTATACATTTTTGGTGACTTCACATTGGATTTTACAAAGCGAATGCTACTTAAATCGGAAGAAGAAGTAATCTTGACAACAAAAGAATATTTGTTACTTGAGTATATGATAATAAATAGAAATATAACACTTAGTAAAGACAAGTTGTTAAGTAGCGTATGGAATATAGATTATCAGGGATATGACAATACTGTAATGGTCCATATTCATAATCTGCGCGAGAAGATTGAGGATGATCCATCTAATCCGCAATTTATCAGGACGGTCAAGGGCAGGGGTTACATTTTTGTCGGATAAAAGATTGCTGATATGAAAAGACAAATAATAAAACAGTACCTAATAACTCTTATTGTTGCTATTATTTCTTCAATTATAATTTCTGCTATTTTGTGTTTTGTTTTCTTTTTTTTGAATCAATATGTAGATAACGATATGCCACAATATTTAGTCCGCAATATCACTCCTCATATAAATATATCTCAATCAGGATTTTTTTTAGATGATGAAGGAAAAGAGCGCTTGAAGCATTACGATGTCTGGTTACAGGTAATTAACGAATCGGGCGAGGTGGTATATGAGGAAAACTCCAAAGATGATCTTCCAGATAAATACAGTTTGCTTAAAATATCAAATGCTGTTTTGAATTCAAACAGATTAGAAAAATATACGGTTTATATGTCTGATATCCCTGAAATAGATGGATATGTAGTTCTATTGGGATGTGACAGCAACCTTGTCACAAAGTATTCGATTAATATCAGCGGTGAGAGCACAGACATAATTATCGGATGCATTATAGTTGTCACTAGTGTTACTGCAATCGTTGTTTTATGTGCATCCTATGTTTTTTCAAAGAAGATTACCAATCCGGTTGGAGATATTATTGATGATATAGATAAGATTCAAAAAAGGGAAAAAATCAAACATCACGACACGGAAAAAAACAAACTGTTTGTGAAAGTATTCGAAAGTATTGAAAGATTAGAAGCCATCCTAAAACAAAACGATGTCTTAAGAGCGGAATGGGTAGTGAATATTTCACACGATATAAAGTCACCATTATCAACTATCAAGGGATATTCGGAACTCCTCTTTGATCAAGATTATAAATACTCTTCAGATGAAATCAGGACATATGCTGAACAAATGCTTAAATCAGAAGAAAGAATTAGAGAACTAGTTGAGGATTTGAAGACGAGTAACTCCTTGATTGAAGGAAAAATAACACCTGCTCTTGAGAGTGTCGATATCGTTGAGTTTGTTGAAAAATGTATCAGAAATGCTTCTGCTTATTATGGACCTGACAAGAAGGTTCAGTTTGAAAAAAACTGTAAAGCCAAATGCGAGATCGATGTAAAACTAATGGAACGGTGTATTATAAACATCATATGTAATGCTTTTGTTCACAACGATAAAGATGTTGCGGTAAAGATATCAGTATCCGAAGCTGAAAACAACACTATTATCAGGATTTCTGACAACGGAAGGGGAATGCTGGATGAAGACCTTCCTCAAGTTTTTGAGAGATACTATCGTGGAACCGGTTCTGGTAAAACTGAAGGAACCGGCTTGGGTCTTGCTATCGCAAAGGAGATTGTTTTGCTTCATGGCGGCCAGATAGATGTTAAAAGTAAACTCGGTAAGGGTACCGTCTTTACAATCATTCTTAGTAGTCACACTATTTAAGATAGATTTAAGGTGGTTTTTATTTGATTATAAGATAGCAATACTAAGATTTTACCGAATGGCTGAATTCTACTGATTCAAAAAGGAGGAAATCTTATATGAGATTTAAACGATTAATAAAAGTTGCAGTTTTGACAAGTGCAGTCGTTTTAATGTTTGGTTCGTCTGTTTATGCTGGAACATCAATGGAGAGATACAGTACAACCGTAGGTAGATTTAATGGTTCTGCCTTTTCTTCTTATCAGACTAAGACTTATACAATTGACAAGGGTGAACTCTATTCCAATGCAGTCGGAGGTCACTACACTGTTGATGTAAGAATGTGCTCTTCTGCTGGCAAAAAAGCAAGGTGGATAAGAGATGTTGATGATAATACCACTTATGAGATTCCAACAAATAGGAATACCATTAAAGCAGGAAACAATGTCAGATTAGAGTTCTCAAATGACCTTACAACCCCAGTAAAAGTACAGGTTGAAGGAAGATGGATGAGTAACTAAGTATCCAATACCCGTAGATTCAGCCATAGGGTTTGGCAGGTATCTTTTGTCATATGGAATAAAAGATACCTGTTCAATCCTATTATTTAATTGGAGCATTCATATGCAATATCTTATTCGTTCATTTAGAAAATTTATAGTACCATCACTGGCTTGCGCATTATTAATTACAACTGTTCTCACTGTCATTTGTTTTATTACTGTTAACAATACCGCCATTTGCAACAGGATTGAAATTTGGATTGAAGCTTGTGATTACGTGGATTTTTTCTTACCGCTCATTGTCAGCTTAGCGTTTTCTCCTTTTTTTTATTTCATCAATAGAAAAGGGTTTTTAAAATATGCTGCAATAAGAAAAGGACAAAGGCATTATCTATTTACTCAATATTTAGTGACAGTAATCTGTGTATCTTTCGTTGTAGCAATTTCATATTATGCATCCTTGTGCATTTCTCTGAATATGACACCTGAAACATCAATATCGGATAATCGACTAGTTGACTATGTGTTTGGTGAATACGAGATCAATCATCCGTATTTATTTGGTTTGATGTGGTGTTTATACAAAGGCGTTGTTGCTACCCTGTTTGTGAGTTTTAGTAATATGTTAGCTCTCTATACGGATAACCTTTTCGTTTCTGTTCTTGGTCCGTTTGTTTATTGTATGGCAGAGAACATGATTACTTCGCTTCTTAATATTCCGATGTACAGCATCATGACTACCTATGTTTTGAACAGGCTTTCCCCCTCTAGCATGCATGTTTACAATTACGTAATCGGTTGCTTCACATATATTCTGATCACGTCGGGGATCATTCTCATAATCAGGAGAAAAAAAAATAATGTTAACGTCAGGATTTAGAAATAATCTATTTCCGAAAAATAGCAGAATTGCAACTGTAATTCTATTGTGTGTGTATGCATATATGTGTGGCACTCATATAGTCGAAGCAGAAGGCACAGACATTAATTTATCCGAATATCTACTTTGCTGTATAACAGATCATTATTATCTGATGTATGCACTGCTATTTTATCTGATCTTAGATTCAGCTATCAGGGTTAAGGGCACTTTAAACAATGCAAAAATAAGATACAGATCTTTGCATCGTTACTTTGGAGAGATCATAAAAACAAGACTAGCATGCTTGTTGCTTCTTGTTGCCATACATTTGTTAATACCATTAATTGTTGGTATTTCCAGATTCGATTGGGGTTTCGGATACAATCTAATGCCTGTCAGAGATCAGTTTAACAGTAATTACGAAGTAATATACACTTTGGCTGATATTATCCCGAATTCGGTTTTAGCTACACTACTTGTTACGGCTTATCTTTATATTGGTATTTCCTTTATTTGTATTTTCCCTGCACTTATATTTGAGATCGCGGGACGGAAAGGCTTTGTGGCAAGCGTTGCGGTTATTTTGTTAAATACTTTCGTTGGTTTTATGACTGGCCTTGATGAAGGGGTATTCAAATATTTGTTCTTGAATAATTATTTTATATTTCATCACGGAATTATCAACGGCAATTTGTGGTCTTTGGTGATATATATAATAGTAATAGTAATTGTGACATATGTCCTTTTTAAGGTAGCTATCCGCAGCAATTCCAATTGCTGCGGAGATCACCAAAAATATACAAGGAATCTATATTTTCGTCCTATAATAATAGTATCATTCTATTTTGTATACTGTTTACTGGCATTTAATCTAAGTATCAGCGTGAACCAGGCATTTACATGGCTATTACTGAAAGGTTTTTCATATCTTCAGTTTAATATTGTTGAATTACTTTTTTATATTGCACCCATTATGTTTTCTTTGTTCTTTGTGAATATGGAATGGGAAAATGAGATTAAAGAGCGTAATCTACTTGCCTTGATCAGGTATAGCAAACGAGAAAATTGGGAAAAGAATAAGCTCATCTGCGAAAGCAAATTTATTGCAACCAATATATTAATTGTTGTGGTTATATCATTCTTGTCCGTTGTTGTTTCAACAAAAAATTTAGGCAACACAATTCAGGAGTTGTCAGTTTTTTATAGCTTAAACAAAGAGAGAATCCTTTCTTGTGGCTTTTTAAGTGTTTTGTTCAGGTGTATTGAGTGGTTTTTGTTCTATGTCCTTGATAAAACCATTTTCATTTTGTCAAATAACTCTATCATTTCCTATCTGGCAACAATAGCATTTGTTTTCAGCGGGTTTATTTTTCCAACCTTAAATCCGATTGGAAAAGGCTCTTTATATCAACTGCTGGAAATAGGTGACAGGAGTATTTTAAGCTTTATTTTTATGTTTGTTTTGGAAATAACAGTATTAATAATACTATTCAATACAAATAAACACTTAAAGGAGAAAAAAATCCATGGAATCAGTAATCAAATTAGAAAATGTATCTAAGGCTTTTGGTGACAAAACGATATATAAAGATGTTTCTTTAGTGATTAATAAAGGAATGACAGTCGGCTTTGTAGGTGAGAATGGTAGTGGAAAATCGGTACTATTTCAGCTGTTGACTGGTTTGCTACCTTGCGATTCAGGGAAAATAACAGTAAATGGTGATACTCTTGGAGATCAAGTTGATTTCCCCAGTAATGTCGGAATACTAATCAACGACCCGGGATATATTGAACACATTTCAGGTTATCGCAATC
Source organism: uncultured Clostridia bacterium (assembly GCA_946407705.1). Lineage (GTDB taxonomy): Bacteria > Bacillota > Clostridia > Saccharofermentanales > Saccharofermentanaceae > Saccharofermentans. Next base: position 154,276 of record CAMJPC010000003.1, read on the forward strand.
TCAAGTTACTCGCGGAAATCAATAACATAATCGGTGATAACGAAATCAAGGAGTCTATGAAAATGGTTGGCCTTGATCCTGAAGACAAAACACCATTAAAGAGGTATTCAATGGGCATGAAACAAAAACTAGGTATTGCTCAGGCTATGATGGAAAAACAAACGATTATTATCCTTGATGAGCCGTATAATGCTTTGGACTATAAAACAAATCACGAAATAACTGAAATCCTTGAACATTTGAAGAAAGAGAAAAAAACTATTCTATTGACTAGCCATCAACACGAATACTTAGAGAAACTATGTGATGTTATATATTGTATTCATAATAATAAAATTATTCCATTCACCGATGAATACAAAAGGATATATTTCGATCTGTAATACTATATGTGCGGAAAATAGGTGATTATTTCAGTCTAATGAAATGGTCAACTATAGCATTGTTACGTCTATAAACACAGCAATAATCTCCCCGTTAATGACGAATTAGGGGCTTTAGGGTACCTGAGTTGTGCTTTTTGATATCAGGAAGCGTAGCCTTCTACTAATGCGACTAACCCCTGCTACAAGAAAGATTCGACAGACAAGGACGATCTTCTGCACAGACCAAATAAACATTTAAAATCAATCTCTCTTGACAGTTTTTGTATCAAATTGTCATTGGTCAATTTCAGTTCTTGTAATACTGACTCTGTCATATCGACTTCGGAACGGAATAGCAAGCAACGCATTTGTATATACAAATGTAAGGATTTCTTGTCAGGGCGTCCCTGAAACCCTGTGTCCGCATTCGGATATTTGTAGTTTTATGGGTATCGGATGACAGTCGAAAATTGTCATTTATAAAAGGGGATTGGGGCTGCCCCAACACCAGCTTTCGTGTTTATGGTACACAAACGCGATGCTTGCTACTGCACGGGACATCAAAAAAGGAAATATACGCGCAGGGCGAAGCGGTTCCTGCGTGTATATTTTCTTGTCCTCAAAGGGAGTCAAGGGGCTCTCCCCTTGCACACCACCTTGCTTGCAAGGTGTAGTGTGTTACACCCGACAGAGACAGAAAGAATGTCGAGGATGGTCAGTCTTCCGGTGGACGACTGACCTGACGAAGATATTCGTGGCTGTTGGGGAGATATGAGAGCGCCGCCGTCTTTGGCGCTCTTATATCGACACAACAGAGCATCGTGGGGAATTGACCGCCGCTTATTGCGGGCAATTCCTCATAAGATGCGTCCTTCTGTTTATGTCGCGGTGTATGGAACTGTAATGCATGGCCTCACTGAAAGTAGGCTATTATGCTTGTTGATGCACGCATATTAAATTGGAGTGTTCAATCGTGACATGGATTATTCGGGAAATAAGATGTTTTCCCTACAAAATGAAAAGACCGACAGGATCTATTTCAATCCCATCGGTCTTATGCCCTTAACCTGATGCTATGCTCTGTCTTTGCATTACTGCCTTATGAGCATAAAACCAAGCATTTGGAGCGGCTTTTCTTTTGTCCGCATGTAATATCTCTTGTCATATAGTTTTTTGTTTGTTTACACTATGGAAACTCCCTTAATATTCTCAAAGTTATAATAAAAGTATCCAAAGAAAATGGGTGGCTGTTATGGAAAGTACGATCAATCTGCAATCCGTATATGTTACCGACCTGGTCGGAGTTGCCATTCTCGTGATCATATTAGCCGCGAGAGGCTGGAATCTGCCTGCCCGTAAAGAAGAGAGCCGCATCCTTGTTGCTCTTATAATCGTATCGATCCTCAATTGCATTGCCGACATCTATGCAAGCCTTTTCGACGGGAGAACAGGTCTGCTCTATTTCAGCGTTCTGATGATCGGAAATACATATCTTTATCTCTACAACCTGATCGTAGGCATAGGAATTATCCTTCTCATAATCAAACACATCGATCACAAAGCCGAAGGTCTTCACATGATCCTGTTCTGGGTCCTTGTAGTTGTTGAAGTAACGCTTCTGCTCGTAAACTTCTTCACACCAATAGTATTCAGGATCGATGAGAAGAATGTCTATCACAGAGGTCCCTATTATATGCTTTTCGTTATACTCGGCTTCGTTCTCATCTTATACGGATATGCGTACTATCTGATAAACAAGATCAAGAATCCTTCTTTGAGGTATTTCCCGGTACTTGAATTCCTGTCACCGATCCTCGTGGGAAACATCGTCCAAACGCAGGTCTATGGTATCTCACTGCTTCCGATAAGCTTTACGGTAGCTTTTGCGGCCATAGCGATCTCATTGCAGAATGAGTGCATCTATATCGACAAGCTTACCGGAGTCTACAACCGTTACGAGCTCGATAAGGTATTGAACAAGCACCGTTTCAGAAGAAATATCCGCATTGGGGCTCTCATGCTCGATCTTAATGATTTCAAGCACATCAACGATAATTACTCGCACGAAGAAGGCGACAATGCGCTTGTGGCATTTGCGGATATACTGGTCAAGACCATTGGAGCCGAAGGCATAGTAGTAAGATTCGCAGGTGACGAATTCATCATCCTCATGCCGAAATATAAGAACATTGACCTCACTGAATATAAGGACCGCATAAACGCAAATCTCGAAAAACACAATGAGACATCAGGCAAGCCGTATAAGCTTTCGGCAGCGATCGGCGGCAGGGTCTTCGATCCGAGACACGACAATATGAATGACCTTGTAAATCAGATCGATGCACTAATGTATTCTGATAAGCATGAATACTATATGAAGCATGACAGAAGACGCAAAAGGCAGTCGGACAAGCCTCAGAAATAATCTTAATGATTAAAAAGGACTGAACCGGAGTTCAGCCCTTTTAGGTAATGAATCAACAATTATCAGTTTGTTTTTCCTGTACTTTCTGAAGGTGCCGGAGTAGACGTATCCGGGGTCTTGTTATCCTGTGTCTTATCATCGGTGCTGTTGTCAGACTTATTCCATTTTCCTGATCCATTTTTGCCGTAGCCTTTCCGGTTTGAACCGTTCTGATCACGATTGCCCTGGTTGCCGCGGCCGTTGCGGGAAACATCGCGGTCCCGGTCGTTTCTTCCGGAATTCTGTCTTCTGTCAGAATTGTCGTCTGTCCTGTTTCTGCCCTTGTAATTACCATCATTGCGGTCATTCTTGTCATCATCTTTGATGTTCACGATCCCCATTCTGCCTGTACGGCCCATATGACTGAATCCGCGGTGACCGCGGAAAGCACCAAGAGCAATGACTCCGCCCGCTCCGACAGCCATTCCCGCAAGAGAACATCCGATCGCAAGTGCAACAATCTTACCAGCCATTCCTTTTTTCTTTTTGGGAATGGGAACAACGCATTCTGATTTGTTTTCCTCTTTCTTTTCGATCTTGCTTTCAAGTTCTTCCATAATGCCAATCCTTCCTTTCTTCCATTAGGATTTGAGGACATTATGCAGGTGCAACTTAAATCGTACCTAAAACTTTTCAGGCAAATTTGAAAAAATGTTATGTGAGTTTCCGCTTATGAGAAGAGGCTTACGGACTTTCCGTCATCGTTATAGATCTTCTTCTCGTTAACGACTACATAGCAGTCGCCTCCGAGCTTGGCAGCCTTCTGTTCAATGGTCTTGAAATCGATCTGTCTGCCGTTGATCTCCAACATGATCTTGCCGGTCTTCCTGGATGAAGCCGTTGTTTTCTTTGAAGTTGATTTTGTGCCGGAAGACTTGCTTCCGGTTGTCGTCTTAACCTTGGATGCTTTCTTTGCGGCTGTGATGCCTACCGCTGTAGCCTTATTAACTGCAGATGTCTTTTTGGATGTTGATTTCTTTGAAGTCGACTTCTTGGCTGTCGAAGAACTCTGAGGGAGCGGAATACCGGCTATTGAAGAAACCTTCTTTTTGGACTTCTTCTGAGTCTCGCCTGACAATGCATCAGAGATCTGCTTGAATGTATCACCGAAGATGGATGAAATATCGAGTTTGTCGTCTGCCATGGGTTTTACCTCCGCATGTTGTTTTTCTTATAATCCTGATTCTATAAATCTTCGAAAACAACGTCAATGACGCACCTTTAATAACCTATCTGCTTTAGGATTTTATCAAGGAGTTCGGCGTTCTTTATCGTGAATTCGGGTGTTATGTGCTGAGCCTCGCCGTTCTCGATGCATCTTCCGAGCTGTTCCACTTCAAGCATGTAATTCTGACCTGCATTGACCGTGGGATTATACTCTTTGTTTCCCGCCTTGATCTTATAGGTCAGTCTTCCCGCCTGGTTATATTCCACTTCGGATTCAATCGTACCCTTGGAGCCGTGGATATAAAGCCTGTCACGCCGTCCGTCATTTGAAGGATCGAATATCATGCCGACATTGAATGCAGCTCTTACACCGTTCTTAAACTTCATGAGCGAAGAAGCGAAAAGGTCTGCTCCCTCATCATTGAACTCGGCATCTGCCAGAACATATTCAGGCTCTGAATCGATAAGCGAAAGGATCATTGTCGTGCAATAGCAGCCGAGATCGTACACGGCTCCGCCGCCCATGCTCTTGTGGATCCTTATGTCTTCTACATAGCCCTGCGTGTAGAATGCTGTCTCGATGAAATCTATGTCGCCGATGACTCCGCTCTGAAGATCGGATTTGAGAGAAGCAATATACGGACTGTGAAGATACGCGTACGCTTCCATGAGGATGACGTTGTTCTCTTTCGCTACGGCAAACATCTCCATCGCGTCTTCAGCATTTAACGCCATCGGTTTCTCGCAAAGAACATGCTTGCCTTTCTTTAATGCCTTGATTACCCATTCCTTATGAAGATGGTTCGGAAGAGGAACATAGACGGCCTGAACTTCGGGATCGTCAAGAAGGTTCTCATATCCGACATAGCCTTTCTGAAAACCGAACTCATTCTTATAGCTTTCGACCTTGTCTTCAGATCTTCCGGCTATGGCATAAAGCTCACAGTTTAGAGCTTCCTTCATGCCCGGGATAGTGCATCCCCTGGCGATATTCGCAGTGCCTAAAACGCCCCATTTAACTGACATAACGATATCCTCCTGTTACATGCTCATTCTGAAGATGTCCAGCATTGCCTGTTCATTGAGGACCTTGGCCGAACCCATCTCCCCGCCGACACCTACAGCGCACTTGTGCGCCATGGTAACAAGGTCTTCATCGGCAGCATTAATACCAAGTTCACGCAGATTTGTAGGCATTTTGATGCTCCTGTAGAAATCCTCCATTGCCTCGATACCCTTAAGAGCGATCTCCTCATCAGTTCCCTCATCCTTAACGTCCATGACGTTTAATGCGAACTTCTTGAATCTCGGGAGACAATTCTTATAAACATAACGTGCCCAGGAACCCCAGATCGCTGCAAGTCCCGCACCGTGAGCAACATCGTAAAGACCGCCAAGTTCATGCTCGAGCTTATGGGTCATCCAGTCTCCGCCGTCATTGCCGCATCCGGTAAGTCCGTTATGAGCGAGGCTTCCTGCCCACATTACCTCAGCACGTGCATCGTAGTTCTTTGGGTCGTCACGGAGGATTACGGCATTCTTCTTAACCGTACGGAGAAGTCCTTCTGCGAGCGCATCGGTGATCTCCATGTTTCCGCCGTTGGTGAAATATCTTTCCATCGTGTGCATCATGATGTCAGTGCATCCGCAAGCCGTCTGATAGTCAGGAAGCGTCATTGTAAGTTCCGGATTCATGATGGCAAACTTCGGACGGCCGTAATCGCTGCTGTAACCGCGCTTTACGAGGCCATCTTCCTTGGTGATTACGGAAGAATCGCTCATCTCGCTTCCCGTAGCTGCGATGGTAAGGATTACTCCCAGTGGAACGGCACCTTTTACCTGGCGCTTATAGTCGTAGAAATCCCAGACGTCGCCTTCGTTTGCGAGGCCGTAACCAATAGCTTTTGCCGAGTCGATGGCACTTCCGCCGCCAACAGCGAGAAGGAAATCCACGTTTTCTTTCCTGCAGAGTTCGATGCCTTCATAAACAAGTCCTAAATGCGGATTCGGGACAGCTCCACCAAGCTCTACATAGGCGATACCTGCCTGATCCAGTGTGTTCTTCACGCGGTCGAGAAGACCGGAACGGACAACGCTTCCGCCGCCATAATGGATAAGGACCTTGGTTCCTCCGAATTCCTTGATGAGATCAGCTACCTGATCCTCTGTTTTCCTGCCGAAAATGACTTTTGTGGGGGTGTAGTACTTAAAATCAAACATGGTATCATCTCCTCTCACGTTTACCAAAAGTTATTGATATTTTAACATTGAAAGAATGACAAAAACTCTATATTATTTAACTATATAGATAGGCAAATTATGAGTTTTTCCCGAGAATTCGGAGGTGTATCATGAAGAACCGTATCGTATCTTTAATTACTCTCTTCCTTCTTATGTCTTTTGCAACGGGACTTGTTACCGCATGCAACATCAACACCATATTGCCTTTCGGCGATAATGGCGGCTACAACGACAGGAACGACAGAGACAATGAAGATGAAGAGGATGAAGAAGAGACAAAGAAGTCGGCAAAAAAGACTAAAGCCGTCCAGGAAGACGACGAGGATGATGCCAATGACGGATCTTCTGATACAAAAGCTCCTGCCGGAGACGACAGTCCTTATGGAAAAGCCACAGTTACAACTGCTTTTAAGTATTCCCACAAGACAAAGTATCTTGGAAAAGTAACCTGCAGCTATCCGAAGATCACGATCGAGGGCGTTGATACCAGCGACATCAACAGCGAGCTGGCAGCCTCATTCAAGGCCAGGGCCAAGAAGCATAAGGTCACATATGCGTACTACATCGGGAAAAACTACATTTCCATACTGATAACACTGGAAAACGATATGGACTTCCCCGATTATGAATTCTTCGTCTATAACCTCTCCAGAGAGACCGGCAAAAAGATGACCAGAGATCAGATGTTCAAGGCGCTCGGAACGACCAGGAGTGCTTTCGAGGCAAGAGCTAAGAAGGCAATCCAGAGCTATTGGAAGAAGAATGATTTCATCAGCATGGACAAGAGCGGCTATAACAAGGTCATCAGTTCAAGCAGCATCAGCAAGACCATCCCTTACGTCAATTCCAAGGGCAAGCTCTGCTATCTCTATAAGCAGATGTATACTCCGGTAGGCGGAAACTACTACGACGTTCACGGCGGATGCTGACCTGCAACTTTTTACGCTTCTGATCTGTATATAGGTTAGAAAGCGTAAAAAGGAGGAACGGAAAATGAAGATCACTCACGCTAAAAACTATAAGAAGCCGCTCTATGCAATAGGACTGGCTGCTACAATCATGGCTACAGCAGTATCCGGATGCACAGACCTCGGCAAAGAAACCGACTATGCAGGCGGAATGGATGTACGACCCACCGAGACGACCGAAGTCAGACTTGAAGGAGAAGTGGAAGAAAGCTTCACAGAGACATCTGAAACGAGACTTGAAGACGAAACAAAAACACGTCCATCCATGACCACTAAAGTCAAACTTGAAGGCGGAGTACCTATCGATGACAATGACTGCTAGGAAGCATGAGGTATATGGCAATGAAGATATCACCGTCAAAAGACTATAAAAAACCTCTTTATGCGATTGGCATCGCTGCTGTAATTGCAGCCACGGCATTAACCGGCTGCGGCGAAGTGGAATATGCAGGAACAGCAGATACAAAACCGACAGAATCTGAAGTTGAGTTAGCCGGCGACGTGGCCATAGCACCGGAAGAAACCACAAGAGAAACTGTAAGCACCTTGATCACGGCCGGAATAGTTTCGAATAATGTTGACTGACGACAGATTATGAACCTTACACTTCACCTTACAGATAATTGCAACATGGACTGCAGCTACTGCATCCGCGAGAAATGCCCCAAAGACATGAGCGAAGAGGTGCTCTATAAAGCCTGCGATCTTGCATTCTCAAAAGGAACGCGCGCTGGCCTCTGCTTTTTCGGCGGTGAGCCTCTGCTCAAGAAGGACCTCATATTTAAAGCCCTGGACTATTGTGAAAAGAAAGCGGCCGAGACAGGAATAAGGTTCGACTGCAAGATGACCACGAACGGCACTCTTCTCGATGAGGAATTCCTTGAGCGTGCGGTTAAGGCTCATCTCGGAATAGGCATGTCTTTCGACGGCAAGGCGCAGGACACCTGCAGAGTCTTTGCAAACGGAAAGCCCACTTCATCTGTTGTTGAAGAAAAAGCAAAACTTCTTCTTAAATATATGCCTGAGGCATCTGCTCTTGCCACGATCGCGCCTCAGGCTGTTCCCTTTTACGCAGAATCAGTCAGGTATCTTCACGAACTCGGATTTAAGCACGTATCTTTTGTCATCGCGTACGGTCATAAAGTAGCCTGGACCGACAGCGATCTCGATCTGTTAAGAGAGCAGCTTGAGAAAACAGCATCCTATCTTAAGGAGCTGTTCATCAAAAAAGACAGATTCTACATGTCCGCCATTGACTCTAAGATAAGCGACTGCATAAGAGGCAATAACACGGCTGAGCGCTGCCATCTTGGAGTAAGACAGCTCCCTGTCACTCCTTCAGGAGACCTTTATCCATGCACCTCGTTCATCGGAGATAAAGACTATCTTTTAGGCAATGTATTTGGCGGCATCGACAATAAAAAGGTTGCAGAACTTGCAAAAAAATCTTCGACTCCGGAGACATGCAAGGGATGCGATCTGGTCAAGCGCTGCACCAATTCATGCGGATGCGCAAACAGGATGAATACCGGCAATGAGAATCAGGTATCACCTTTGCAGTGCACATATGAACGCATGCTGATCGAGATAAGCGACAGATTAGGCGAAGAACTGTATCAGATCGACCCTGAGAGATTTGCTGAAAAGTTTACTTAAAGCAATCAAAATGTCACGCGGTTCCGCTCACTACATGAAGCTTAACGGTCTCATAAGTGTCCTCAGGGGAGTTGTGATTCCGTTCTTCTAAACATATGCACAAATAACCCGTTCCACCGGTAACTCTAAAAAGTCCGTTGTCCATCACACGGATATTCTCAATTGAGTATCAAACAAAGAGCTGAAGATGGCGGCAGTTAATCCTTGCCGTATCTTCTCTCATATCTGGCCTTAGCGCGTGACCATGGAGCCAGTTCATTGTATTTCTCATCGCGGACTATACAGTAAGCGGAATCAATATCATCGCCACCCGCTTCGAAAAGCAGACGTCCCTTGCTTATCAGCGCATCGGGACTGTCATCACCGGTAAGCGCATCATCAAGCCTGTCATAGGTCTCTTTATCGATCTGGCAAAGCTGATAAAAACCTCTCCAGCTGCGTTCTGCCGTATAGATATCACTTTCTTCGTCGTAGCACGCTTTCCAGCAAAGACCTTCTTTGAACTGCATCTGAAAACCCCTTTTCCGCTGTTTTACCTTACTTATTATCCGCGGTTTCTTCTCGATTTATGCTTCTTCTTTTCAGCATACATCTTCTCATCCGCGGCTTTCAGATACTTCTCGGAGATCTCCGAAATGCTGCCCATCTCATCTGTTGGAACCATAATGCAGTAACCCGAACTGAAATTAACGGTATAAGGCTTTCTGTCGCGCCTGTTGATGAGCTCTAAATGTTCTCTCGTCTTTGAGATAAATACCTTCGCCATCTCTTCGGTATAATCCTTGGCGATCATGGTAAACTCATCGCCGCCGGACCTCACGCATATCTCACCGTTACCGGCAGCGAAATTCATTGATTCGGCAATTGCGCAAAGACTGTAGTCGCCTTCAGCATGACCATAATCATCATTGATGTGCTTGAGGTCATCCATGTCAAAGATCAACAGCGCGACCGGAGTCTTTGTCTCGATACAATCACTGCAGATCTCATCGAAAAAGAGTTCAAAGCCATGTCTGTTATAAAGATTCGTAAGCATATCCCTGTTGTAAAGGTTCTCCATATGCCTTACGGCGGAACTTAATTCCTGTCTGACTCTCCAGTTGTCGAGCATACATCCGAGATTGACTATCCATGCAAGCATTGTGAGCTTGTTGTATGTCTTGTCTTCCGGCGAGACGATCATGTAACCCATGTAATACTGGAGGTGATGGATCGGGAAGATAAAGTAAGGTTTAGGCGAATCCATAATATCCTTGGGCAGTATCTCCTTCTTCCTGAATGTCTTCTTTTCGACAGACTTCCTGTTAATAAAGCCTGCAACGACAGTCATCTCCTCATCGGTCTCATGAAAATGCTCATCGATCGTCCTTTTCTTGTTCCAGTCGTGAGGCAGACATAAGAGCATGTCTTCAAATCCCGTATCGACCGCAGCATTCTCAGATATCTCGCGGAAGCAGTCCTCGATCGTGTCAGCACCCGACACACCGAGCGATAGATTGATCATAGACTGAGATAGATAAGAAGCACCGTCTAACCTTCCCTGGAAAAGCTTTCTTATGTCATCGATCGAATCGGTTGAAAGCTCCTTACATCCGCAAGACTGCATGCACATGAGCTTACCGTGGATCCTGATATTGTCCTTAATCTTCTCGCCGTCCCAGATCCTGTGGAGCGCATAAACACTCTGATAACCCGACTCATAGAACGGCTGTTCGGATGTTGTTATTGAAGGTAAGCCCTGATATGCTTCCTCTACTCCGTCATATCCCGTGACTATGATATCTCCGGGGACTCTTATCCCTCTGGATTTGCAGGCAGCTATGAGTCCCATTGCAGAATAGTCGTTTGCGCATATTATCGCTTCCGGATATTTCCTGCCGCGCTTATTGCTCTGCTCGAGGAAGTAATCAAGAGCAGCCTCGCCGCAGCTTCTCCACAAAGTGCCGTAATAGACCTTCTCAGGATCAAATTCTATGCCGTTGCTGATAAGGGTATCCTTGTATGCTTCTATTCTTTCATCCGTGAAATACTTGCCTTTGATGCCTGCCAGATGGTAGATATCTTTGCAGCCGTGGACCTTGATAACGTGATCTACGATATCGCTGAACGATGCCGATTCATCGTTTAAGATGTTGATAAGTCCGTCCTCTTTGCTTCCGACGTTAATGACCGGAAGATCCGTTGCCTTAAGCCTCTTCATAAGACAGTTGTACGCATGGCCGTTCATTGACTGGTCGACCTTAATGATACCGTCAAAATCATTCAGATCCGGAAGCTCTATCGCAACAACATCACCTTCATCGTAAAGATGGAACTTATCGTAGACTTTGCTGCTGTAAGAATCGCTGAAGCTGGTAAAACAGATGACCTTGTCGCCCGTCTCTTCCGCAGCCTTAATAACACCATTGATCATGGTGCGTACCATAGGTTCGTAAATACTAGAAGAAAAAACAGCGATCTTTCTGCGTTTTACCATGTCACTTTGCCTGTACGGATAAAATCAGTAAGCGTTTAAACTGACTTTATTATACAGCGGATTAACTCATGACTTTGTAAACAAACTTTTTCGGATTTAGAAAGCTGAAGTCATATTCTAATCATATGCCCGATCAACGGGATTCCCGTCTTTAAATTCCGAATAGTCGATCTTGCCGTTTTTGGCATTGACCTTTATGGTGCTGTATGTGTTAAGCGTAAATTCATAATACAGATAGTTTTGGGTATCATTAAATTTCAGCACATATGTCCCATATATAAGATTTCCGCGGTTCATCATCATTGAATGTTTATTCTTACATGCCAGTTCGGCAACTTTAGGGAAGATCTTCTCCGGATCGACAGAAAGTAACCTGTTCGGGTTATGCTGACGCCTCACGGCAAACATTCTGGTAAAGCGCTTAACTTTGCTGACGCTCTGGGCATAATACGGCTTGTCATCCACTAAGATTCCGTCAATATATTCTCGGCCGTACAGCTGTATGTCGGTTACTTTTCCGTCTCTGCCATCAACTATGTAATCGATCAGGCAGATATCTGTCACTTCCTCAGAATCCTTGTCCTCAAAGCATTTTCTCATTGTCTCATTCTGTCCGTCGTACTTTTCTTCATTGAAAAACTTGTCTTCAAGATAATAGATGTGTTCGCCGAATTTCTTAAATACCAAGGGCTTTATCTCGAAATCACATTCGTATTCCCCACTGCTTATAAAAGCAGGCTCTTCACCGGCAGAACGCAGATTAAAACTGCATCCTGTAAGCATGGAAAACAGGATGCAGAGTATTAAGACTGATGTTCTGATGTGATCTCTTCTTTTCACGCTCCGGACTCCTTGGCTTTATCTCTTTTATATAACAACAGATAAGAACCAAGAAATGTTGCAACAGATGCCAAAACAAATATGATCTCAATTGCAATGGACGGGATCTTGACCGCTTGAACGATCTGCAGCGCGGCAATACCGTCGATAACCGTATGTATGACGATCGCGAGCGGAAAGAGCCAGAATTTCTTTTTATCCCTGCAGGCATAGAACACAAGTACCGAAGCTCCCACATGAAACAATACGGCAAAGACACGCTCGATCAGAAGAGTACAAAGAGCCGTCAGATCAAAGCTTGTGATCGTCTTCATCTGACCGGTCACCTGCTCGATCATCCAGGGTTGATCCATCTTCGAAAGTGCTGCTTCAAATTCCTTCGCTGCTTCTCCGCTGTTGATCAGGAAGCCCAGCACGATGTATGAGATCAAGGATATTCCTACAGCGAACACGACCTCCACTCCGCCGTGGCCGATACCGTAGGATATCGATGTCTCCCGCCATGTTCTCTTGCGAAGTATGGTCTTGAATGCGATAAGCCTTCCCGTCTCCTCGAAAACGCCCGGAAACAGTCCTAACAGGAATGCGAGCAGGAAAGGTCTTGCATTGATAAACATACTTACAGGAGTCTCGGGCAGTCCCATCTGACCCGGTATTATCAAGACGTTTTGTATGATCTTTTCGATCATGATGGCGAACAGCATGAATGCCGCGGCACCGATCAGGACTGTCGTAAAGGGTTCTTTCTTTTTCCTGCACCATACTATCGCGATCACTATCGGAACGATGATCGCGATAAATGCGCCTATTCCCATCAGCACAAATGATGAAGTGCTTACATGACCAAAGTTAAAGCATTCCATATTAGATCAATTCTCTCCCTTATTCTTGGAAATAACCTTCTTATGGTATCCCTTCTTGCCACAGTAAGGGCATACCATTTTTCTGGAAGTGCCCATGTGTGGTGCCATGACTACAGCCTTCATTGTCGGCACATAGCGCTCACCGCAATTTGGGCACTCATAGTAACCGGCATCGTGTTCGATCCGAAGACCGATACAGGCCAAAACGGCTACTAGAGCAACTGCCATGACGATCAAGGCGATTCCGAGCGGAATATTACCGCCTTTGCAGACATAGGCACCTATAATTATCATTGCGGCATAGAAAGGGATCGCGACGGCGATCATGATCTTTTCCACTTTGAGCAGGAGCTTATCTTTCTGCTCAACCTTTGCGCTCATCTCCAAAAGATTTGCCTCTGCCTTATTCTTATAGTTTTCCATGGTGACATGTTCCCCGGTCAGGAGTTCATTTACGTCAATTTCAAGCAGTTTGCAGAGTTCGAGCATTATTGAAGCATCTGGAAGGCTCTTACCATTCTCCCACTTGGAAACCGCTCTGTCTGTAATACCGAGCTTTTCCGCGAGGGCAGCCTGAGTAAATCCTTTCTCTTTTCTGCATTCTGCTATGAACTTTCCGATCTTGACCTGATCCATTTTTGAGGGAAACCTCCTTTCACCACGGACAATAAATCAGCCAAGGATATTTTACCACGAACCCATGGTTGAGTTGCCCCAAAACGCACGTTTCCGGGCTTCCCAACCAATGGTGGAGTTTGGCGTAAACGCAATGTTTTAAATGCTTTTCAATTCGAAAAGCCTGTAGATCCTGCCGTACGTCTTTCCCGTAAACAGCATCTTAAAAAAGCCTCTTTCAATAGGCTTCAGTTCATCGATAAGGTGCTTTGGAGTGAAAGAATGCTCGGCTATCTTCATTACGCCCGTTCCTTCGAGAACAGAATCGATATCATCCACACCGTAAACCTTGGTAACACCCACATCATTTATCGGATTCTTCTTTTCAGATGCTCTGGCTCCAAACTGTGTGTAAACATCAAGCAGGACATGCACATAAAGATACTTTTGGCGGAGCGCAGCTATAAGCGCTTTAAGCTGATCATTGGTCAGATACATGGAGATCCCCTCAAGGACCACGATCACAGTATTCCCTTCAGGGAATTCATTTATCTTCTGTGTATCAGTCGCATCGAGTTCCATCATGTGATAAGAGGAAGACTCCTGATAGTACTGCCTCCTGACTTTCAATACTTCAGGGAAATCACAGTCATACCAGCAGCTATAGGGCTGCTTTACGCGCAGGCACCTGCTGTCCATTCCGCAGCCTATATGTAAGACGATCGCATCCGGATCCTTTTTGAGTTCCTGATCGGTCCAGTCATCGAAAACACGGGCACGCATCGCCATATTGTACGCAAGCCATTTTGACTTGGATTTCCCTTTTAGCTCAAATTCCTCTTTTGCCCAGATCTCTTCTGCCTTAGCGTCATGAAGAATGATCCCCTTTTTGCTTACAAAGGATTTGCCGTAAAGCGGGATATATAGCGTTTGGTTTACTTCGTTCATTTAACTTCCGTCAGCTTTCCGAATGCCTTTTCAAGGTCTTCTTTTCTAAAAGGCTCGTAATATTCTGAAACGAACGTAATCTTGTACAATATCCTGTTTCCGCGGAATATATAGAGATCTCCGGTAACCGCAGCTTCTTCGGTCTTAATATCAACGAAAAGACCGTCGACGCCTCTAATTGCGGTTCGATAAAATTTCCCGTCCTCTTCCAGAGCGACATAAAGTTCACCGTTCGTTATCTTGAAATAGATATTAATGAACGATTCGATCGAAGTATTTAACTGTACCTCTTGATCTCCTTCAAAGAAAACGGCTTTGTCACCGTTCCTGCTGTGAACCGTCTGATCCAGAGTCGGAATGGACGGTTCAGATGAATCCGAAGAACATCCGCAAAGGGATGTGCCGAGGATCAAAGTCAATAAAACAAACAGTAATGTCTTTTTCAAATCAAAGTCCCTTTTTCATCTTAATGCAGTCGAAACTGCCGCTCTTGCCGACGTGATCGTCGATATGCAAAAAACCGAGCTTTGAATAGAACTCAACGACTTCAACTCTGCTGTCGATGATGATTTCCTTATAACCCAATTCCTTTATCCATTTCTCTGCTTCGGTAACGACCAGAGAACCCAGATTACGGTTCCTGTATTCGGGAAGAACTACAACACGTCCAAGCGTGACAGCCGTCTCGGA
This sequence comes from uncultured Clostridia bacterium, assembly GCA_946407705.1. GTDB lineage: Bacteria > Bacillota > Clostridia > Saccharofermentanales > Saccharofermentanaceae > Saccharofermentans. The sequence continues at coordinate 169,569 of CAMJPC010000003.1, forward strand.
TGTCTCATAGAACCTGCATGTTGCGACAGGATAACCCTCATCAAGAAGGACGATGTATTTCGTTCCCTCACGATCATGCTCGTCGAATTCATCCCTGAGCGAGATATGGTGCTGACGGTTCATGCCTTCGATGCGGACCGAATACGCGCCCGCTCTCTGCCACTCAGCTTCAGCTCTCATTACTTCCATAGGATTCACTTATCTCCGAAAGCATTGAACTTCACGCGCTCACTGAACGACTTCTTTGATGGCGCGTGGAATTCGTCTTTAGCCTTACCGACGGGAAGGATACAGACAACATCATATTCGTCAGGCACTCCGAGAACGGAAGCTATCTTGTCGCAGATACGGTCATCATCTGTGATGTGGCCTTCATACCAGCAGCTCTGATAACCGAGTTCGACTATCGCAAGGAGCATGTTCTCAATTGCCGCAGAATAGTCCTGTATGGCAAAACATCTGTCACGGTAAGCATTGATCCTTCTTGTAAGAACCACTATCAAGGCAGGTGCAGTCTGTGCAACGGGCGGCTCTATCACTGCCTTGACCGCTTCAAGAGTTGAAGGGTCGTCAACAACGACAAGATCCGTTGTCTGCTTGTTGCAGCCTGAAGGCGCACTGATACCGGCATTTGCAATGGTCATGAGGTCTTCCCTCGGCACCGGTTCTGAAGAAAACTCTCCGCGGTAGCTGTGTCTGACCGAGATCACGCCGACCGCGCTCTTAAGGCTCATGACATATATCTGGCACGGATTAGCCTCATCCCAGTATTCCTTGAAGACTTCCAATTCCTTAAAGCCCAAGCTCTTATAGAACTCATTTGTTATGTCGTAATCAGGGTACATGCCGGATTCGACCGTCTTGACCTGTATGAAAGAGTATCCCTTCATAGCAGCATAGTCTTTGGAGGCAGCGAAAAGCCTTCTGCCCACTCCATGCCTGTGGAATTCCTTCTTCACACCCATTACGGCGAGTTCCATAGTCTCTTTTCCTGTCTCTTTAAGGCACAGGAAACCTGCGGGAACATCATTTTCGAATGCAGCCCAGAAAGGTTGGTCAGCAGATTCCCTGATGAACTGCTCCCTGCTCTCGTCAACCTCAAACCATTCCTTTAAGGCTTCAAGGACCTCTCTGGAGATCTTTCTCTTCTCGTCTTTGTCATCTATAAAACGGATCATATTAAACCTCTTAATTTATTATTTCACGCAATATTGTACCATTCTGAGGAATGTGATTCTCGGATAATAGGATATAATCGTTGAATAAAAAACACATTTTACGGTGAAAAAATGAATATAAATTGCAAACATAAGATAATTGCCGCTTTACTCGCGATAGCTCTGACAACGCCTGTCTTCAACGGCTGTAACATTGTTACGCCCGCAAAAACGGAGCAAACCCCATCCCCTTCTGCTGACATTACGTCCTCAGAAGCACCGGAAGAAGCCTCCGAACAGACAACGGAACCTTCCGCATCCGAAAGCGTCGTCCTAAAGACGCCTGACGGCAAGACCGTGGTCGATACGACTTATGTCCGTCTGATCGATGACGTAAAGCCCGAAATGATGTATCCCGACTACTGGATCCACGAAGAAGACGGCAAGGTTCTCATGACAACAGAGCAGATAGAGGAATTCAACACCAAGAACCGCGGCGTTATCAAGGCCAAGAACAAGACCATCCTTCCCCATCCTGCAGATTACGGGGACACGCTCGACGGAAATGTTTTAAAGACTTTCCTTCAGGATAATGCCGGTGCGGTTCCCAAAGACCCTTCCAAGCGCTATCTGAACGGCAAACCAACCACGGCAGAATATTGGAAGGAACTGGTCGCGCGCTCAAACATCGAAGGCGTAGGCGAAACGGTTCAGGTCAGATTCGGCTTTACCACAAAGAGAATGACTTTAAGACAGTTCCCTACTGATGACCGCGTATTCGAGAAAACATCAGACAGATATTATGACAGCATCCTTTTCTCGGAATGCATGCCTTTCATGCCCGTAGCCGTCCTTCACGAAAGCACGGACGGAAACTACTACTATGTTGTTTTCGACAGTTTTGCGGCATGGGTAAGGAAAGATGCCGTTGCGATCTGCAAGGACAAAAAGGACTGGGAAGCAAGGCAGAATCCCTCTCAGTGGCTGGTTGTCACCGCAAGAGAGATCAGGCTCGGCAACGATCCCTACAGTTCCGCAACGACAAATCTTGTTCTGCCAATGGGAACCCATATGGAACTGGTCCCCGCCAATAAGGCTCCGAAAAACATCAACCAGCGCACCACATACGGAAATTATGTCGTAAAGGTTCCCACCAGAGGAAGCGATGGTTTTGTAAAAGACAGATATGTACTGATCCCCGTCACAGACGATGTAAACGTAGGTCATCTTCCCATGACTTCCGGTAACCTTTTAAGGCAGACTTTTAAGCTTCTTGGAGACAGATACGGATGGGGTGGCGACCTTCAGGCAAACGACTGCACCGGTATCACAAGAGAGATCTACCGTTGTTTCGGAGTTCTTCTTCCGAGAGTCGGACAAAACGGCTGCAAAGGCGTTTACAGGGTCGATATGAGCAAGATGAATTCCAAACAGAAGCTCGCAGAGATCGAGAAACTCACACCCGGAAGCCTTATCTCAATGCCCGGTCATATGATGATATATCTTGGAACAGTTAACAATAAGCCTTACGTAATCGGCGCTTGCGGCACTTTCGTCGCTCCCGCGCCCGGGTCAACTGATGCGGTCCATCCCAACAGTGTTATCCTGAGCAGCCTTTATGTGAGGACTAGGAGCCTTAAGACATGGCTTGATTCTTCAACGGTAATTCTTTCTATAACTCCGGCAGCTTAATCCGCGGGTATTTGAATCACATACCGTTCGTTCTCATACTTGGCTCTTCCGTCAGCCAGGTAGAGCTCGATCTCGTCTTCTGAGTTCCATTTGACGTTCCACGGAACCGTCTCGGTAAAACCCGTTCTGTCGTACTTGAAAATGCGCTTGCTGTTATAGAAAACATCCGGACGGCTTACATAATCGATCTTAACCGTAACTGCCTTATTTCCGGATGGAGACTTGAAGACTTCTTCGGACTCATATTTAAAGCTGCCGCATCCCGTAAATGCAAGCAGTACAAGCAAAATAAATGCGAGCAATAATGATCTTGTCTTCATGTCAGGCATCACCGTTATCTATCTTATCAAGAGTATCCTTAAGTATTTCTTTTCGCAGATCAGTAAGCCACTCAGAGAACTCAACATTGCCAAACGCATATGTTTTGTTGAGTTCATATTCATTCTCTGACCATGTGGATAAAGGCGACTCGTTATGCTGTATCAATGCCTCCAGCTTATCAAGTGCCTTATAGATCTTAGCTTCTTTTGTTTCCTGCGCATCCATCTCAGCATACAGGCTCTTAAGATCAGCAGCCACCTCTTCAGGAAGCGATGAAACCCACTGTTCTAACATAATATCCTCTGTCTTCCGGTCGGAATCAGTTTTAACAAAGCTTGGAATGTCACCGGTAAAACACTCGCCCAGATCGTGTATCAGACACATGTCTACGACTTTGTCCATGTCAACATCGGGAAATTCGCGTCTTAAAAGAAGCGCCATCAGTGACACTCTCCAGCTGTGCTCCGCAACACTCTCGGTCCTTCCATTGGAAGTAGTGCAATGACGCGGAGTATCCTTAAGCTTTTCAGCAGTATGAAGTATTTCCAAATATACTCTTGCGTTCATAGTGTCTTATTATATCAGAACTAATCATCATATCAGCCTTGTGCTATACTACTCAAAGAAGCCTTAACCATTAGCATTGGTATGAAAAGGTACTAGAATGAATTCAAAAATCAAAAAAATCTCTGCACTTATATCAGCCTCTATGCTGGTGTTTTCCGGTTGTTTTCCCATGAAATCTAATAATCGCACGTACGATTCTGATTTTTCATCTGCAAAAGAATATGCCGAATACTGGTGCGGTCCTTGTGAAGAAATTGATTCACACTCCTTTACTTTAGATGGCGATGAAATAACAATTCACACATTAACTGATTCAGAATATGGTTTCACATATACCGTTCGTGAAGAGATAAAACAGAATTCCGGCAAACGCAAACAAAATGTCAGTTATGCGTGTGAAGACTTTGATTACTACTATGTAAAGGAATTCCTAAATCAAACGGATCTTTCATCTGTTACAGATAAATACGATATAAACATAAAAATTAATGAGCTCAAACCCGGAGCAACAGAAGGATATTATTTTACTTATGTGCCGACAATAAAACTGTCAACAAAAATAGCTATTACAGATGAAGAAGGCAATGAAATAATGCAATTCATCTATGACTCTATACAGTCCTTTGATAGTCGAAAGCATTTTACAAAAGACAGCAGAAGCACCAGTGTATTCTTTGATCTATATTCCGCGCCAACCGACGAAGATAAAAATGCCGGCAAAGAAAACCATTCTTTGCACGGCAAATACGGATATAAATAATCAATAAACAGATTATCAATCAGTCTCAGATCCTATGAGCCTTTTTGACAACATTAAACTGTGCTTTCTTATACTCATTGCTGGCAAAACGAAGGAAGGCAGCATATGCAGTCAATGCTTTTTTTGTCTGTGCATTAGCAGAACCATTATTAGCCCAATTCGTTGAACTCTGCCATTTTTCAATATACTTTGCCGCATCAGCACCTTGCCATTGGGTGCCAAGAAGCATGATCTCGGAATTGATATTAAGATAATGTGCATTCATGGTGGAAACATACTTTTCAATCTTGCCGGCAGTGCTGTCTAACTGATCTCTATCAACAACTATCTTCATAATTCAACCACCTCAAATACAATTCTTCGCATTTTGCGTATTGTTGCTTTCTACCGCTTCATAATCCACAGTAACAAGCTTTCTCAAATATGCAGACTGTATTCCCATCGCCGCATATCTCTCTGCCTCAAACCTGGTTTCGATTTCTTTGAATTTTCCTAAAGCATCATCAGCGACTGAGCTTTTCCAGGAATTACTCAATTTCAGAACCTCTCTGGAAAGATCAGCAAACTCACCTTTAACCATATCGTTGCATTTATCAATTGCATCAGCTGCTTTGTTAATTGCTCCGGTTTCAAATTTGATTTCTCCCATACTGTTACCTCACATATTACAGATGGTAAAGGCTGTTGATAGCTTTACCGCAATCATTTGCCACACTTTCTATTGCGTCAGCACATTCATGCTCGCTTATTCCTGAAAATTGTTTTCTTACACCACTCGAAACTGTGTACAGATCGGACTGTATAGACTTCAATTCACTGATGATGCTATTGATCTTTTTCCTTGTAGAATCATCCATAATCAAAATACCTCCGATAATTGATTGCGTATATTGCGTTCTGCATTTCTAAACTCACTTGCTGCATATTCCAGATATTCTTTGGATTTGCGCAGCTTTGAACTTGATCCTATCTTCATATCAGCACCCTGAACCCAACTCTTATCAAGGAGATCAACTTCTGAATACAGGCTTTTAATCCTGCTTTCCACATTTTCCAGTCGTCTGTTCAGCGAGTCGAGTTTTTGAGCAAATGCTTCAAGTTTATCAGGGTCTATTGAAATGCAGGGATTGTTATCAACATACTTATACGCATAACCGTTAACCAGATGCGAAATAAAGCTGCCAAGTGCATTTTTGCACATATCAAAGATAGACTTGACTGTATCAAAGACGTCTTTAGCGAGATCCGCAATTTTCGAGATGATATTTTTAAAGGTCTCGTAGATAGAATCAAGTATCTTGTAGATCTCACCAAAGAATGCCAGTTTGGCCAAAATAAGAGTAGCAATAGTAAGAATAACTGCCGAAGCAAGTACACCCCATTTATCACCCAGCCAATCTGTCATGGTTTTGACTAAAAGAGTCATTAAGATCTGGTTGCCTTCAGGAGTAAACAGCAACTCGGAACCGATCTTCGGAAGTCCAATAAAGATAAAATCGAGCCAATCATGAAGATCAGGAATGTATTTCGGATCAGTAAGATACTTCTTCGTGCAAACATCGATAATAAACATTACTGTACGTGAGATTGAATCGCGTTTATCCGGATCAAGTGACATTAACCATTTATTCAAGTTACGTGCAAACAATACAGGATACTGCGGCTCACCATGCAGATAATTACCATTTTCATCAATATCCCACTGTATTCCCGTATAATTACCATTATTGTCCATAAGCATATACTTCATATCGTGCCAAGGAAGCAATCCGTCACCAGATACTGGCAAATAGTACGTGTTATCTTCGGAGATCAAAACATGACCCAACTCATGTACCGGATCATATTCTCCGCAAATTGAATACATTTTCGCAAGTCTTCTCTCGTACTCAGCGTCACCTAATATTCTTCTATAGTACGCTTCATCATATGGTAAGCCCTGACCATCAATCGAATATACGCCATCGATCAAGTTTGCCTTATCAGAATGAAGCATGATGACCTGTGCCTCATTTCCACCCTTTGAATGACCACCAACATATAAGTTTCCGGAAGACTGATCTAAATGCAACTCATCTACCATTTGTTCATAGTATTTTATGGCAGCATCCTGCATCGGCGACAGTTCAGTCATACCTACACCATCGTCCGTCCATCTTCCATTACCGGTTCCTCTAAAGGACATGTAATAATCATCACCAAGTTGGAAGGTTGCAGCCTGAATGCTGTCGTCAGTCCATTCCACAGTATTCTGATTATAGGCATCATATGAACTGGTGTTCTTTAAAACAGCTTCTCCCCAATCACTATGCTGTTGGAGTGACTGTCGCATAACGTTGATACATTGTTTATTATCAGCGCTTATACTGGTATCACCGGCCTGAGCACGTGCATACAGATCCTCAACGATATCACTAAGTTTCCGGTTCTCATAATTGTGACCAACAACAGCATCATCAAGATATGTATACATGTCGAGAATGGCGGAAAAATCGATCCTTCCGGCAACGGCGTTATTCATCATAATTATGCCTCCCACCTGTTCGAAATAAATACACCCTTCTCACTCATGAGAAAATCGAAACGATCATAATAGGGATGCGAATTCATAACTACTCCCAAAGAATCATTCTCTCCTATTCCAGACAGAAGATTCTTATCATCGGTAAAGTAAACCGTACCACTACAGCAAATACCCGAATCAATTAGTTTGCTTCTGAGGATTTCATCCTCATTCTTCTGACTGAATTTATCTTTCGGCCAGTAAACAATTGCATTAAAGATAATGCCCGCGGATTTAGAACCTGCAAACTCTTCAAATGTTGTTTCATCATCAAAACCAAGAGAAGATATAGTTGCACTAGTCTGATATAAGACTAAAACATCGTCACCATACATATCAGAAAGCATGTTCTTAATACTATCCCGAACTGCTTTCTCGTACTTTATGCCCACATAATTATCAGTGATAACACTATTCCCGTCTTCACCTCTGAAGCAGGCTGCGTACACTTTCTTTTCCGGATACTTTTCAGAATTCATAGTAATTCTGACCATAAATGCACCAAATCTCTGGCGAACAGGAAGTCTAAAAGTGAAAGTATCATCATACTTCTCATTCATATGAGCGACGATTTGGTCATATAGTTCTTGAAGATCCGTTAATCTGTAGTTTTCTGGAATGTTGTATAAATTATTTTTCTCAGGAACTGCCGGCAAATCAGACATAAACATGCTCTCCAATCTTGAAAAAATAAACCACTAAAATTATATCATTTTCCTTTTAGGATTTTGGTAGAAAAGTGGCTTCAAGAATTGGTGAAACAGTTGCAAAAATGTGACTCAGCCGCGGTAAATATATCTGCTTATTTAATTCTCCGCTTGACTACGGAATCAGTGACGTTAGTCATGACGAGTTCACCATCCTGGTTATAAACATTGATGGTAAGCTCAACCAGTCCGTTCTTCTCGTTTCTTACAACAAGATTAGTGATCTCGGCTTTGCCTGTCAGTACGTCATCAGCGAAAACAGGTTTGAACCATTCGATCCTTGAAGATCTTCCGGCAAGAAGCTCATCCCCATAAAAATCTACTTCAAGATATTTTGCCCAGACGCATAGAAAAGACATTACGCCGGGAGCGATAAGTCTGCCAAACGGAGTCTTTTTCGCATACTCCTCATCAGTATGAAGCGGAATGTTATCGTATTCCTTGGCAAATGCGATCATCTTGTCTTTCTCGATAACCGCAGGTGCCAGATCGACTGACATTCCGACAGTGAGATCATCAAAATACATGGGTACCTCTATTAACCGATCAGTTCCTTCAGTTCTGCTCTTTTTTCAGAAATGGTCTTGAGATAAGGAGCATAGTCGATGTCTTTTCTTGCGCGGAGAAGTTCCAGGATCTCGTAAACAGGTTCATAGATGGGAGTCAGTGAAAGATTGCCTAACACGCCCTTCAGTGAATGAGCTGCTTCAAATGCCGCATCCAGATTCTTTTCAGCTACCGCATTCTCAAGCGCTTCAAAGCTTTTATCATCAACGACTTTGCCGACCAGTTTGAGGTAAAATGCCTCGTTGTTCATACAGCGCGTCAGACCGTCATTCGTATCAGCACCGAATTGTTTAAGAGCATCAATCGTAAGCATTGATCATTCTCCCTTCTTTTCCAACAGGAACTTTTCGAATTCTCCGGCAGGTACCGGCTTTGAGAAATAGTAACCCTGAATTATCGTGCATCCGAGTTTCTTAAGCGCGAGATACTGCTCTTCAGTCTCTACACCCTCCGCGATCACGGGAACTCCAAGATAGTCCGCGATATCGATAACGATGCTGATCATGCGCGTATCATTATGTTTGTCAAAAGCACTTCTGATGAACATCATATCAAGTTTCAACGCGTCTATGGGAAGCTCGGAGATCATATTAAGAGATGAATAACCGGAACCGAAGTCATCCATCTCAATGAAGAATCCGTGTTCTCTAAGAGTCTTTACTCGTTCAACGATAGAATCGGAATCGCTGACATAAGCGGATTCGGTAATCTCAAGATACAAGTCTTTGGGAGTGATCCCGTTGTCACCGGTGATCTTTTTCATCGTATCGATAAGGCCTGGATCATACATTTCCGCGCGGGAAAGGTTTACGGAAACAGGAACTGATATTCCCAGGCGTTTCTTCCAGTCAGCGATTATTTCAGCTGACCTTCTCCAAACGAATTCATCAAGCTGAGCTATCAATCCGTCTTCTTCAAACAACGGAATGAATTTACCGGGAGATATCATGCCGAGCGTCGGATGCGACCACCTGACGAGTGCCTCTGCACTTGATAAGACAGGTTTATCACCGCGGATATCATATTTAGGCTGGAAGTATACCTGGAACTGCTTTTCGGCAAGTGCCTTGGGGAATTCCTCAACCAATTGTTCAGCATAGAGTTCAGCGTCGATGAGAGCCTCATCGAAATGGCTGATGAAGACGGAGTAGTTATTCCTTATCTTGTCCGCAGCGATCTTAGCGCGGTCAAATCTCGAGTGAATATCGAGTTTCTTGTCGCAGAAAGAATACACTCCGACACGGACCTTTACCGCCGCCTCGATCTCTTCGATCACTGCAGATACCTGCTCAACGACCTTAGAATAGTCATCCCTGTGAGGACAGTATACAAGGAAAGTATCGGCTGCCTTCCTGCATACAAAGCTTCCCGCATCCGGGAAAGCCGTTTTCAAACGGCGGGCTATGCACTTTAGGATCTCATCTCCTTTGGCAATACCGAAGCGTTCATTGAGAACGTGGAAATGATTTATGTCAAAACACAGTGCATCCATATCGGCAAGCGGATAAAACTTATCGAACTGGTTTCCGTAACGGTAGAAGTATTCAATGGTAAATAATCCGGTCAGCTCGTCTCTTTCCGTGGAACTGATGATCTGGCGGTCTTCGGCAAGTTCGATCGAACGCGATATGCGCGCCTTGATGACATCCGGCTGAGGATAAGGCTTCGGAATAAAATCGAATGCGCCTTTCTTAAGGCTCGCGACCTCCGAATCCTGATCAGATGTAAGAACAATGACCGGTATGCTTTTCAGATCCGGATCTTCACTCAAACGGGCAAGAAGTTCAAGGCCGGTAAGCTTAGGCATTATAAGATCCAAAAGGATCAGAGACAACGTATTGCGGTTCTGCCTGATCATCTCATAGGCCATCTCACCGTCTTCAGCTTTGAGAACGTCGTATTCGTCAATAAGCACATTCTCGAGCATCTCACGATTGATATACTCATCATCAGCTACCAGGATCTGTCTTTTTCCGTTTTTAAAAACATCCGTGTAACTTGTCATCGTTTGCCTCCCTTTTCGGCTCGAACATCTCCCTGTGTGGGTAATTGTCCCACTATAGGGGCAGTACTTCTTATAAATTATATCATAAGGATTTGATAATTTAATGCCTTACTGCTTCTTTAATGAGATCCTGATCGTAAGCATTCCGTCTTCCAGTGCGGCCGATATGCTCCCGCCCATCTTTGCCACAAGATCTTTTGCTATGGAAAGACCCAGGCCCGTGGAATCCGTGCCGTCAGAAACGGTAAAGTACTTGTCGAAAAGCTTGGAAACCTGGACCGGTGTAAGATCAGGGGCATCGTTAGTGACCGTGACAACACCTTCAGGGGTCAGCTTGACAGTCAATGTAGAGGCGTATTTAGCGACATTGCTGAAGATATTATCGAAAACACGCATCAATGTCTTGCGGTTACTGTTAATGATAACCTTTTCGGAAGGAAAATCAGTCTTAGGCTCTATGCCCATGGATGTGAATTCTTTGTAGAAAGAGATGAGGCTGTTCTCGATCATGCTCTGCAGATCAAGATCCTCATTTGACAATTGAGAATCGTATTGTGTATCGGAAGATACGGAATACTTGAACAACTCACCGGTCATGTCTTTGAGTTCCGAAGTCCTGTCTTTGATCCGCTCGAGATATTCTTTCCGTTTTGCCTCGTCAGTCTCACTTTCAAGGAGGTCTGCGTATGAATTAATGGCAGTAAGCGGAGTTCTCAGATCATGGGATATCGCAGTGACGTTTTCCTTCATGCGCTTATCACCGTCCTTAAGGAAAACCCGTTCCGCATGCAGTGCCTGAAGTTCACCGTCAAGGTCATTGGCGAGCTTTCTGGCGTCCCTGTCAGATGTTGAAAGCTGGAAAGCAGACGAATTCGTGCCATCCAAATGGTCTTTGACCTGTTCATCAATTTCAGTAAAAGCGCGTTTAAGCAGTGCCACCTTAATGGCAAGAACGATAACGGCTGCTGCTAAAACTACGCTAAGTACTATGAATATCCACATGCATCGATTATATAATATCCCTGCGCTTAACGACAATTAATCCTGCTGCGGTCACCATGCAAAGATAGACTGAGGAAACCACAACATACCGCAAAAGGACACCGTCCCTGTACATCGGGTAGACATAGAAAGACAAAACCTCCAGTAAGAAATTGGATAAGTTAAGTCTATATACAGCACGTGTAATTGCTACTCTTGTATCACCGGAATATTCCGTATTCGGTTTATCAGTCATGAAATCACTATAGACAGATCCATCGGCTTTCTTAATCATGTAAAGATTGAAATCATTGACAGGGAAATACCATTCGAAATCCAGCTCATGGTCTTTGGTGCCTTTCCAGAAAGCAGACCAGGAAGTCTTATCGGGCACGTATTTTGGCTCAAAAGCCACCATCTGCTCCACCGCGCCCAGAGAAACAAAAAACAAAATGACAAATCCGACAACAATGAGCAATGCTTTGAGAGGGCGCTGCGTAATAAAAACAACCACTATTACCAGAGAACTGAAGAAAATTCCAATCAAGTAATCTGCCAAAAGGAACATACAGAATGCCGGCAGATAAATGATCATATAAAGATCCAAAATCAAGGAGAGGACCAGCATCACTACTGCGCTGACAGCTGAAAACACAACAAGTAGGATCGCATTCATCAACAGCGATGAGATAAAAATCTTCCGCTTGGTCGCACCGGCAGCTATCATGTTTCGGATTCCGCCTTTGGTGAAAAGGTCTCCAAAGAAATACACTCCGTAAAGCACATGGAATGCAAAGACAATGATGCTCAGGGAAAATACAATGGCACTTGATGAATACACATTACCAATCGAATCAAGATATTTCACATCCTGCCCCGGTACATTATGGTAATTGGTATTAGGATCAAACACAAGATGCTTAGTGGCAACGAGCGGATCTTCCTCCTCGTATCTGACTATCACATTCTTATCTTTTTCAGATGGAACATGATTTCTGATCGAATCTGCAGCATTGGCGAAAAAGAATACCGAGCTCAAAAAACAAAGTCCTGCGGCAATGTAAAAGAACAGATCGTGTGTAGCCCTGTAAAGCATTGATTTAATCAGTTTAGTCATTATATTGCCCCCTTAATTCACATTGCGTTTCCGTATCAGATAACAGCCGCCGGTCAGCAGCAAAACGAGATAACAACCGGAAACAACAGCATATCTTGCGATCAGACCGTCTCTGTACATCGGATAGATGTAGAACAACATCATTTCAAACGGATAGTGGATCAGATCAACACGGTATACGGCATGAATAACTTCAATGGCAGCATCGCCCGGATAGTACTCATTCAGCTCATCAGACATAAAATCGATCGTGATGTCATCTTCCGGATAATAGACTCTTCCAATCTGAAATCTATCAACGGGAAGATACCATTCGCCATTGCCTTCAATTTTGAATCCGCCTTTGAAAAAGGCTTCCATCTGTGCTTCATCAATATTGTATTTCGTGGCAAAAGCAGGGCCTGTAAATCCGAGCAGGAAATTCATGACTGACAATACAACAAGAAGAGCGCTGAAGATAAACGTCAGCAGCGAATTCTGAACCATGAAGAGAATAAAGATCAGCATCGAAGACAGCGCAATGATAACCAGCAATCCGGTCAGTACACTGCTGATAAATGACGGGGCGTATATTATCGGATAGTACCCGGCTATCAGCGTACATATTGCGAGAATGCCGAAGATAATAATGAACATCGCAATACATACTACAGCATTGATGATCACTGCAGATAAATAGATCTTCTCTTTTCTGATCTTGATCGTAACCATATTCCGGATGGCATCATCGGAAAACAAATCACCTGCGAAAACCATAACAACTATTGCATCCGCCGCAAACAACGCCATTAAAACCTGACTCAAAAGAATGCTTACCAAAGCAACATTTGTCAAAGACGGTTCATACTCATAAGTTTTTCCGGGGACAAAAGGATACGTACCCATCATGATACCCTGCGTGTATTTAGAAACGAGAAGCGGATCTTCTTTCTCATATTCGACATAGTATTTTTCCAAAACGCCCGAATCATGATCTTCTCTTTCAAAAGTATGATGATTCGAAAATATCCTGGAATTTACCGTGCTGCTTCCGCCATAGAAAAAGATGCCTATCTCGGCAATGACGAGGAGTATCATAATCAACCAGAACACCTTGTTATGAAGGAGACGGTAGGTCATGGATTTCAATATGCGTGACATATCATCCCTCCAGAAGATTAATGAAGTATCCTTCAAGGCTGGTATCCGCGAAGTTGAACTCAAGCAACTCGCAGCCTGCTTCCGAAGCCAATTCATTCATGACAGTCAATGTAATTTCTCCCCTGACCGTCAGATCATTCTCGCCCTTGATCTCATACTCAAAGCCCTTATCGTCAAGCAGTTTGCAGAGCGCGGAAGTATCTGACACACGGGCATTTACCGTCTTTTCATTTTTACTGTTATGCAATTCGGATGCAGAAATCTGCTTGATGATCTTTCCTTCATCAATAAATGCGAAATCAGTTGCAACTTTAGCAAGCTCATCGAGCAAATGGCTCGAAATGATGAATGTCATCCCGCGTTCCTTGTTGAGCTTCAGGATCAATTCCCTGATTACGATAATGCCCTGCGGATCAAGACCGTTTACAGGTTCATCAAGAATTACAAGATCCGGAAAACCACATATGGCAATAGCCAGTCCAAGACGCTGACGCATACCGAATGAGTACGACGCGACAGGCTTCTTTCCTGCGATATCCAAACCGACAAGGTCAATGATCTCAGGAATGGTCTCATATGATGTCAGACCGAGATTCATGTACTGGATCTTAAGATTCTCATATGCATTAAGTGTTCTGTAATATGCCGGGGTATCAATGAGCGCACCGATATTCGGGCACTCGATCCTGAACGTTCCCTTATTCTGTTCCTGAAGACCCGTGATAATTCTCATCAGCGTTGTCTTACCTGCACCGTTCTTACCTATCAAACCGAAGATAGAACCCTTGGGAACTTTAATGGAAACGTCTTTCAACGCTTCATGCTTTCTATATCTTTTCGTGAGAGCATCAGTTGTAAGAATGTAATCCATGGTACCTACCTCCATGTCTAGAGGATATACCAGGCACGTTTTCAATAATAGTTAAGAAACAGTTAACCTGAAACCTATTCCCCACACTGCCTCGATCTCTGCCGTAAAACCGGCCTGCTTGAGTTTTCGCCGGAGATTGCTCATGTGAACCTTAAGAGAGTCTTCAACAAGATCGGGCGTGAATCTGGCTGCTGCTTCCAACAGTTCCGACTTGGATATTACCCTGTCACTGTTGACTAACAATATCTTTATGATCGCGTATTCGGTGGGCGTTAATTTAACCGGCTTCCCGTCTATCGTCACGCCGTGCGTTGATTCATCCATCGTAAGATTTGCAAAAGTAAATGACTGCGTTTTCTTCTTGAATTTAAGCGCGACTTCTATCCTTGCCAAAAGTTCCTTGTTATCGAAAGGCTTGGTAATGTAATCAACGCAGCCTGCAGAAAGAAGACCAACCTTATCGTCAACGGCACTTCTTGCACTGACTGCGATAACGGGCGTTCCGTTTGGAACTGACTTGAGAAGTTCTTCACCTGTAGTATCCGGAAGCATGAGATCCATAAGTATCAGATCAGGTATCGTCTTGATCATGGGCAGAGCTTCCTTGCCGTTATAAGCGCGCTCAACCTCATATCCGTTCTTAGTCAAAAGACCGAACATAATCTTATTTATGTCTTTATCATCTTCTATTATGAGAATGCGCGTCATGGTCCACCTTCAGAACAAGTGTCTTCGCATTAAACATTACAACATCATAGCCGTTTTGCCAACAGCTGCGGACGTATAGCTCTGCAAGTATTAGCGACTTTTTGTCGTATATACTTGACATTTTGTAAAATCCGAATTACTATATGCTCATCTAAGGGGGATACGACCATGAAAAAGAAATTAGCGATAATTACCATAATCATAGCAGGCTCCATTCTCTGGGTGCTTACGGCCCTGGCAGTATGTCTCAGAGGTACACAGACCCTTGCATTTACAGACACTGTACAAGAAGCCGGAAGCGGCGTCACATACGTAAAACGCAGCAGAACGCCCGTTGACTTTTTACCCGTAGGCAATGAGTGCGAGTTTGAGATTACAGTTGACGGTCCGGATGAAATAGTTCCCACGATAAGCATCTCGCTTGAGTCCTCCAAAGCGGAACCGATCTTCACAAAGACCGCGAAAAACGGTACTTTCAAGACAGGCAAGCTTAATGTCGGCTACAAAAAGATCTTTCTTAATTTCGATTATGAACCATTGCCCGAATTGGACGAGAATAAAGATTACGCCGTCAGATATACGATCGAACTTACTTCAGGCAACTATGCTCTCTATAACAGCATAATGCTCACTCTTGCTGCAGTCTGCATTCTGCCTTTAGCGCTTAGCATTGCTTACCTGATCAGCTTAAACGAGAACAATAAAAAGGCATTCGATGAGCGTCAGATGAAGATGCGCGGCAAAGCAGCAATGACCACGATGATAGTCGTCATCGCCACTGCTCTCGGTCTGGGGTGGTTTAGTCTGATCTATAACGATTTCCCGCTGTCAGCATATGAATGCCTGATGATCATCGCATTTATCGGAATCGCAACGTTTGCCATTACCGCAGACAGATATGATGCATACATGGGCTTAAGCAATAAGCGTAATGTGTTCGCAGTTATGTTCAGCATTATTGGTATAATCGATCTGGTAATGTTCTTTTCCACGCTCAAGCTGATCAGAGACGGCGCCCCGGTCAATAACAGGATCGACTCACTTGTACAGGGAATCTGCTGTCTCTCAATAGGCGTTGAAGTATTCATAAAGAACATCCAGAATAAGAAGGAGGCGCTGGAGGATGAAGAATCTTAAACTCAAAGCCGCCCGCGCCGCGCTGGATCTGTCACAGCAGGACCTGGCCGATAAGGTCGGCGTGTCACGTCAGACGATCAACGCCATCGAAAAGGGCGATTACAACCCTACGATCAACCTCTGCATAGCGATATGCAAGGTGCTGGGCAAAACATTGGACGAATTGTTCTGGGATCAGGAATGACTTAAAGAGGGACCGCAAAAGCGATCCCTCTTTTCAATATCTTATTACTTTTTCTCCTTACCGAGTTTTTTCCCGAACCGGACTTCGAAAACACCGTCCTTCAGCGTTGTGCGAAGCTGAAGCTTATGCTGCTCCAATATCCTGCCTGCAAGAGCAAGACCCGTGCCGGGAGTGAACTTGTCCTTGTCAGTCTTGTTCCTTATGGTGACTGCCTTGCATGTGATATCGGCCTCGACTTTCGAATCTGCGCTCTTGTATTTCACCGCATTATCCAGCAGGCAGAAGAGTGCAGTCTCAAAGTAGTCCTTATCCATCTTGATCGTCTTGTCGCCCTTGATCTGAATATCTTCGCCGAGCTTTTGGGCAACTTCGCCGATACACGAGCGTACTGATTCTTTTACAAACTTCCGGTCAGACTTCTCCGCAGTCTTGAGTATCGCTTCGATGTCCTTATTCATCTCAGCTGTCTTCGCTAAGATCTGCTCTGCATAGCGGTCTTTTTCGGTATCGCTCGTGACGTCTTTGAGGTTCTCCGCATATCCTCCCAGGATCTGCAAAGGCGTCTTCATGTTATGCGCAAGGGAATCGATGAGATTGTTCTTGAAGATGTTATTCTCATATGCCTTTTTATACTGTGAATAAGGCTTGATAGCCGCGAGCAGAGAGATCACGACAGCAGCTAATCCCAGCAGTACCGCAGACAAGATGCTAAAAGGCTTGAAGTAAGCAGCGGACGGAACAGTATTAATGATATATTCGAACATATATAGCTTTCCGTTGATCTCGTAGAAATCAAGGGCCCCGTAATAGCTCTCTGAATCCGGCGTGTTGAATCTGTATTTGTATTCTCCGTCAGAGTGCTTGTTTTCGGCAAATTCTTTAAACACAGCTTCAAAGCTTTCATCTCTGTAATCTTCTCCCCTGAGTTCATAAGCTTTTTGAAGCTCGCTCATGCTGTTTGCAAGAAACATTCCGCCGTATTTACTCAAATATTCATCAGGACGGACGCGGATGGGGAATACACTCAGAGATTGAACAATATTCTCGTTATTCACTTTTATATAGCGGTCTTCTTTTGAAGGATCGGTAAAATCCCATTTCTTGGCGAATAAAGGTTCTTTGTCTATTTCAAAAGTTATACCGTACGATTCGACAACTTTTCCGAGGTGAAGAGTATCACCATCCACATAGTAACTCAGTACCATCGGGATGCGGTACTGTATAAATCCGCTGTAATCAAGAGCTACAGTGAATAACATGTTTGAAAAATAAAGATCCGACTGAGCGGAAAGATCCCAGCTGTTGGTGGTTTTTGTATCACAATAGTTTTTGAAGTTCCACGCTTCATCACACTTCTTGTACTCGATCGTCCACTCATTACCGTTGATAATGTCAGTCTTTTTACCTTTTGCCAGGAGTTCCTTGTCGTTGGTAACGTAATACCAGTGACGCATTTCCTGTTCTATCGGAATGCATTTGTAATCCGTCTCGCTAATAGTCTCAAAACTGCCGTCTTCTTTTACCTCTACAAACCTGTAATAATCTGATGTAAAGATATTTGTGACAATATCGATAAAAGTCTTATCGCATTTCTTTTCAGCATAGTTTCTGACTATACTTTCAAATCTTTCATGCCTTTTGCTCCATCCTGAATCGATAGTGCTTGCGTAAGCTCTATCCAAACCGGATTGCAATATACCGTACAAGACCGCTGCGATAAGTAAGCATGCGATCAATTTCGAGAAAAGAAAACTGAGATAACCCTTCCTCTTCATGTGTAACACCTCCTATTCGAACCTGTATCCGACTCCGATAAGAGTCTTGATGCGGGTTCCTTCTTTTTGAAGTTTGTGACGGAGATTTTTGACGCGGTTGTCGATGACGCGCTCGGTGATGTACATGTCGTCGCCCCAGGCTACAGCCAGCAGAAGCTTTCTGGTTATCGCGGCTCCCGGGTGTTCCATCATGTACTTTAAGATCTGATACTCCTTTGGCGGGAGATCAACGACCTGCCCCGAAACCTGAACTTCAAGCTTCACGGGGTCTAACGTGATCTGTCCGCTCTCGATTATCTTCCTTGCCGGCGCATCAGTTTTCGCGCGTTCGAGTATTGCGCACAGCTTACTGTACAAGATCTTTATGGAAAACGGCTTAACGATGTAATCGTCAGCTCCTAATTCGTAGCCGTAGAGAACATCTTCCTCCCTTACTTTTCCGGTCAGGAAAACGATCGGAATATCCGATTTCTTTCTAATGATCTTGCACAGTTCAAAACCGTCAAGGCCGGGCATCATGATATCGAGAACAACGAGATCGTATGAACCGTTAAGGAACTTGGTAAGGCCTATATTCCCGTCCTCAGCGAAATCCAGACTGATCTTGTCGCGTCTCCCGAAATAGTCACCGATGACCTCTCTGATCTGACTGTCATCTTCAACAAGCAAAACGCTGTACATAATTCCTCCGTCAAGAGAATGTTACATGTACAGTGTATCGTTGATGTATCGTTTTAACAAATCCTGATATTTGCCGTTACAGGCTTTCTATATAAGATAAGAACCTGTTAAGCGTCTTGTTTTCTTCCCTTTTCAGGAAAAAGCATCCCGCAGTGTACCAGGAATGAGTATTCTTCTTATCCTCAACCTCATAGATATCGCATTTGTTTCCGACCACTTTTGCCTTTTCTGAAAAGTCTTCAGCACATTCGAATTTGACGACACCGTCATGTCTGCTGTGGATCAAAAGCATCGGAATATGATTCCCCGACATCAGTGACCACGGTTCACCTTCTTTACGATCGTAGTCCTTGGCAAAAAGCATCTTAATCAGAGTTCTCATCGTCCATGTTGAATCATTCCTGAAAGAATACGGTCCGCCGAAACCAACATAGCCGATTATGTTTGAAACATCCACTTTGTTCTTATCCTGAACATCTTTGCAATAGCACATTATCGATGACAGATGTGCCCCTGCTGAAGGGCCGGAAACTACGATCTTACTTGTATCGATACCTTTATCCTGCAGGAACTTGATCGCAGTATTAAAGCCCTTGCATACGTCTTCTATCTGGGCAGGATACTTATACTTTGTCGAAAGACGGTAACCAAGCGAAATAAAGCGGTATCCTTCCTTTGCCATAAACTGTCCGACGTAATCGAACTGCTTAGGATTACCTGCATTCCAGCCTCCTCCGTGTACCCATACAACGATCTTTTCACTCACGGGCTTGGACGGTTCATAGTAAAGAAAATATTGTTCTTTATCACTTCCGAAATCAACGCGTTCGGGAATTATCTCTTTCTTCCCCGTGAAAAGAAGTCTGTAAAACAATGGATAATAACTTAAGTTCTCTCTTATGTAATCGATCATGTGATGAATCCCTCAACTTCCTTAACCCACTGCTCACTCTTAAAGCAGGCCAGTTCTCCATGAGCAAGGCCTTCAAAGCATCTTATCTCAGTCTGCGGATTTGCATTCTTCATCTTAACTGCGCACTTGCGCGATACGGATTCGTTTCCCTTTGTTCCGTGCATGAAGAGAATACACATGTCATCGGGATATCCGCTGAAATCGAAATCCGTAAATACAGTGTCGATCATGTTAACTATCGACTGCTCTTCAATGTTGTCTGCAACGTTCAGATAGAACGGTATCATCTTCTCAGGCAGGAAATCCTTTTTTGCACTCTCCAAGATCTTCGGATCACGGGCCTTGGACTTTTGGATTATCACTTTGTAATTCTTCTTGAAAACAGCCTTCATCAATCTGTTGATCCTCGCAAGCGGAGCACCGTCCAGAACAAGGTTTTCAATCTTTATGTCTTTACTTTTCGCAACCGTTGCAGCAATCCTTCCGCCCATCGAAAGGCCTGCAAGAAGATAGATATTTCCGCCGAGTTCATTCCTGATATATTCCGATATCTTCGATGCCTCTTCATCAACTGATAAGAATGTGCTCTTCTCACTTTGTATATGGCCGTCAAGTTCAGGTACGATGACATAGTATCTATCTTTGAAATTATCTATGGCATCCGTCCAGATCTGCCACGGGCAGAGAACACCGTGTATCAGTACTACCGCTTTATTATCTTTATCTCCGAATGTATGAAATACCATATCAGGCCTTGCCTCCGAGCATCAGGATCACTGACTTTGCGAGCTGATCAAACATGTCTTCCGGCTTGTACTTGCCTTCAACATGAGGTACCTTGAAGCATTCCGTGAGCACATAACCCGTCTGAACTCCGTGGTACGTGACTATCATGAACTGAAGTATCTCATCGACTGATGAAACAGGCTTAAGCATATTCTTTTTGATTATCTCAGTCAGGAATCTGCCCGTTGCTTCCGTAGCGTAAAGAAGCGGGCTCTGCTCGTCCTTGCCGAGCCTTTGTGCAATGTTCATCGCCCTTTCGGGGTCCGCCATCGCCATCATGTCGCTGTATATGGAGACCTTTAAAAGATCCGTTCCCACTTCTTTCATTTGATCCGCGAGCATCCTGCAGATCGCGCGGATAGTCTTCTCCCACTGCTCCGGTTTTGCTTTCTTCAGGATCGCGTCAAGCTTCTCATCTATCTTATTGTTTGCGTTGATCGTGATCACCAGGTCCTTTAAGACTTCATCCAAGTCCTTATAGTACCTGTAGATAACACCGTGCGAAAAGCCCGTCTCCGCTATTATGTCCTTCATCTCAACAGAAGTTATGGGCTTTCTTACGCATACGCGGTAAGCCGCATCGATTATCTCTTTGCGCTTCTTCTCATAGTATTCTTCGCTTACTTTCGGCATGCCAACCTCCGCTCATTCCAAATAAATGACACGGTGTCATTTTAATTCCGAAAAGGATGGTTGTCAAGTATATATTCTGCCCGAAAACAAAACGGGAAAAACCGCGCGGATATCATTACCTGTTATACGCTCTGTTTGGACAGAAACAGAGCGTAATACAGAGAATTCTTTTGAAGATCATCACCAAACGGTTGTCTTATACGCGGCATACACCGTACCAGCGGGTCTTGCCATAAGGGGTAACGATTGCCAAAATAATAAGGACAGTGTCAGAGCAAAAGTCAACGAATGGGTAACAGAACTTGGGTTTTAAGGAGACAAATACCATGAGCAAGAAAATAGTACAGACTGCGGGAAGAGATCAGCTTGGAGAATTTGCGCCTGACTTTGCGCACTTTAACGATGACATTCTCTTCGGTGAAAACTGGAATAACGAAGATATCGATCTTAAGACCAGGAGCATCATAACAGTCGTTGCATTGATGTCCCAGGGCATTACTGACAGTTCCATCAAATACCACCTCATGAACGCAAAGAAAAACGGTGTTTCACAAAAGGAAATGGCAGCTGTCATTACGCATACCGCGTTTTACGCAGGCTGGCCAAAAGCATGGGCAGTATTCAATCTGGCAAAAGAAGTATATAACGAAGACTGATCTTTAGATCTATATCATCAGCTCTCATTAACAAGCTTTCCCGTCACGTGTTCCGGGATAAGTTCCAGGCACTGCGCTCTCGGTAGAGCAAATTCAACTTCATGTCTGATGTATTCTTCGTCATTGGTGAACTTACGGCACAGGTTTGTTCCTATCTTCGTTATCAGCTCAGGATCAGTTACAAACCTGATCCTGCCGAAAACAACCACTGAGGTTATATTGAGAGCCCATTCGCCTTCCTTACGGAAACCCTCGTCCATAACACAGAAGCTCACCTTATCGCATTTGCTTATCGCATCGATCTTGTGGCCTTCTTTCGCACCGTGAAAATACAGTCTTCCGTTCTCTTCGCAATACCAGTGATCAAGAGGGATACCGTACGGATAACCGTCATCTCCGATCATCGAAAGAACGCCGCGCGGCTGCTCTTTCAATACTCGGATACACTCCTCTTCGCTCACCTGCTGCTTAAACCGTCTCATCTTTCTGAACATAAGTTAAAACATCCTCCCTGCCGTAAGATCAGTCCGGCTGCTGGCCGTCATGCGCTTTCCAGGCACATTCAGATATTTTAAGATCAGTAAACACAGCCGTAAAGCTTGAATCTTCCGGACTGCAGGCATAGATACCGAATCTTATCTTTCCTGCGCCTTTCCACATATGGCAGACTCTCATCTGCGAAAAGTACACGCCGTCATAAGAACACTCTATGCAGTAATCGTCTTCCCTGCGGCTCAATCTGTACCACATCGACTTAACGTCAGAAGGGATCGCGGTAGTTGCCCAATCGGAATATCCGTGATTGGTAACGACAGAACCTAAATGCTGAAATGTCTCATTCTCGAATTCCACTGATGCCTTGAGCCAATTATCCGAATCAAGATACATGACGATACCGCACTGATCGAAGCGGTGATGGCTGTCGGCATAATCTGTTTTTACAACGAATGAGAAGAACCTTTCATCCGTCTCAAATTGCAGGACAGGAGCATTGTCGTTGCGGAAATGATAGTAAGTCCTCTGCCACAGGTCGGTATGAGGTTCGGTCTTTATCGTGATGCGGCCTTCTTCCATATCATGTTCAGCAGGCTCTCTAGTCCACTTCATTTCCTTTGTGTCCATGATCGTTCTCCCTGTCTGCCGGCTTTTGTCCGGTCATTTCACATTGATGTTATCACAAGAAGTCAGATAACCGTCGGACCTTTCCTGTATCTTCCGAAAAACACGCCGTCATCAATAAACTTGTCGGCATCGGAAACCCACATCGGGAACTCGCCCGTATTGACTGCGACCTGTCCGTTGAGCATACCCGTATGGAAAGACAGATGCCTGAACTGGCGAAGCACAAGTTCCATTCTCGTGAATCTGCAATTGTCGGGACACTCGTAAAGCATCTCATCCGTCAGAGTATCAAGATAATCCAAAGTCTTCTTTTCGACCGCATCCAGATATTCAAGGAGCTGTTCATCCGAAAGCACAACTGAAGTCGGATTATCGGGATTGTCCATTCCTTCTTCGTGAAAAGACGGTTCCTCGTAAACGTTCGGATTGATGAACCATTTATCTGCCGAATGCAGCGCGTGATACGCCCATCTCCAGCAGGGCGCACCGCAGCACAGAGCATCTCTGTCATATGCCTTTATCGATGTCCTGATATTGAGAAAATTCGGGACAACAGTTCTCTTGATTATCTTTACCAGATCATTCATTTTTATTCTCCTTTAAGAACCCGTGAAATCGTATTTCCTTACGCCGAGCATCCAGAATCTGTAGCTTAAGTATACGAACAGTATGCCATATAAAGGCGATATCCATGACAGTAGCGGAACATTAGAAGGCTCCAGTATCACAAGGCTCGGATAGTACGCGATGAAGGCGATCGGAATGATGAACGTAAATATTATCTTGAAGATCCCTTCAAAGATCGACGAAGGATATTTTGCGAAATCCTTGAAGCGGAACATGATGACCATTACGTATCCCGAACCCTTTATCCAGAAGCATGTCGCGGCCGCAAAGTTCATGAGTGCGATCATGAAGAGCGATGCAGTCAGAAGGAACACCAGAAGCTTCGCAATGACAAAAACGGTTACCGGTATTCCTATCTTTATCCAAGCATAGATGATAGTTCCGATACCGAACGCAAGCTGCCCTAATCCCTTTACGTCAAATACTTCCGAAATGAAATAGAAGAACACGTTCACGGGTCTGAAGCAGTACTTGATGAAATCACCGCTCTGGACCATGAACCTTAAGTTCCAGTTGTTATCGAAGAAGCACTGAACTGGCGTCAGGGCAACGAGCGAAAAACCGTACAGGAACAGCATGTGATGGTAGTCCCAGCCGTTGATCGTCGGAAAATTATGGAACAGGATCATGAAGGTGACAAAGCCCGCCAGATTGGTCATTATCATTCCGAATGTGGAGATGATAAAGTCGGCACGGTAGCTCATCTTGCTCTTGAGATCCTGTATCAGTATCTTCCTGTAGATACTTGCATAGAATGCTAATCCTCTTTTATGCATGTCAGCCTCCGTTCACGGTTACTTTCTTAACCGCACTGTTCCAGAATAAATTGCCCGCCAGAGTCAATACCGCAAGCCATATGATCTGCATCGCAAACAGGCTCAAAAGCCCATGCCATGTGTCTGATCCGTTCTTTTCGAGAAGGATGGAAAGCGGTATGTCGTAGACCGCTCTGAACGGCAGATACTGCACGATCATCCTTGCCTTCTCGGGAAAGAACGCGAGCGGGATCGATGCTCCCGAAAGGAGCAGGACTATCGTCTCTTTTACGATGTTTACGCCCCATGTTGATTCTGTATAAAAGCATATCGGAGCGACCAGCATCTCCAGGTTGTAGTTGATCATAAGTGCAAGCACCGTGGCGATCAGGAACCATACAAGGTTTAATCCTATCGGAATTGCGCCCTTGGTAACTATCATTACGACAATGAAAGTCGGAATGAACGTCAGCACGAACTGGACGATGTGATTGCCTGTATAGCTCCAGAATGTATACTTCCTGAACCGCATGGGCTTGAGGAGATCCAGCACGATCTTGCCGGACTGGATCGATCTGCTCATATCCCACACAACGAACATCTCAAGGAAGTTGAAAAGTGCCGTGGCCAGGATCAGATAGATCATCGTATCGGTGAACGTCATCCCGTTTACGACAGCTGTTCCGGACGAATCATAGATCGCCTTCCAGAGGTAGTAAACAAGGACCAGATAGATCAGGTTCGCAAAAAGCGTAACGAAGATGCCGAGCCTGAAATGGAGCGATTCCATTATGCCGGCTCTCGTTATCGCGAGCAGTCTTTTCGGATTCATTTTGCGCTCCCTTCGTAGATCTTCTTGATGACTTCTTCCGTAGAGATCTCATCGATCTTAACGTCCTTTATCTTCTTTTCTTTCTGCTTTTCCATGATGACGTCCATCACGTCAGTCGTCTTCTCGTCGATCAGGTATTCTTCCCATGTATCGTCAGAGAGCTTGAGCTTCAAGGTTCTGTACGAACCGAAATAGTTCTTCAGATGCTCTATGTCGTTATCGTAGATCTTCGTACCCTTATCGATGATGACGATCCTCTTGCATAGCGCGTCAACGTCTCCCATGTCGTGCGTGGTAAGGATAACAGTCGTATTCTTCTCTTTATTAAGACCGAGGATAAGTTCCCTTATCTTTGCCTTCATGGAGACATCAAGACCGATGGTAGGCTCGTCAAGGAAAACTATCGCGGGATTATGAAGAAATGCCGCCAGGATATCGCTCAATGTCCTCTGTCCCAAAGACATCTCTCTTACGGGCTTATGCAGGATCGGCTCTATATCGACTAACGAACGGTAGAGCTCGAGCATACCTTCGTAATCCTTTTCGGGAACCATATAAAGGTCTCTTAAGAGCTTGAAGGATTCGATCAGAGGAAGTGACCACCAAAGCTGGCTTCTCTGGCCGAAAACGACTCCGATGTTCTCGCAGTTCTCTGTCCTGTTCTTATAAGGCACCTTGCCGTTTACCAAGAGCTCGCCGCTCGTGGGCTCTAGTACGCCGGTCATCATCTTGATGGTCGTTGACTTGCCCGCACCGTTAGGTCCCAGATATCCGATTATCTCGCCCCTGTTAACAGTAAGGGTTACATCCTTGACTGCGGATACTGTCTTGTAATCTCTCGAAAACAGGTCCTTAATGCTGCCTTTCAAGCCTTCGTGGCGGTTTAACACCTTGAAGTCTTTACAGACATTCTTCATCACAACTGCTTCGTTGCCCGAATACTCATTCATATCAAATTCCCTCTTTCTTTTCTGTTCGATTGCAAGTATATTGTAAGTATCTGCACAATAACAGACGAATACTGCCCGATTTTTATAACTATCTTCCACATGAATGGAATATTGTTATATTTTTCGAAGTTTTGGAGAAAAATAGTTATGAAAAGAGAAGTCATGGGCCTCATCGTTAAGCGTGATGACGGCTCCGAGATAGTAAACTACGATGATCCCAACTTTCCTTCCTATATATATGACGGCTGGATCGCGCCCAAGATGACCTGGGAAGGCGTTCCGCACTTTCACGAAGATATAGAGATAATGACCATCAAGGAAGGCCGTCAGATGTATGTCGTCAACGGCAAGAACATCCTTTTGAACAAGGGTGATACGATAGTGGTCAATTCAAATCAGATCCACTATAACGTCTGCGTTGACGGTGAAAGCGCAAAGTACGTGATCGCCGTCATTCATCCCGGAATACTTTCAAATTCAGTTGCTGTTGAGATGCAGGCGATCAGGCCGATTACCGATAACACTGAGCTTTCATACCTTCGCTTCCGTTCGATAAACGAGAATACAGAAGAAATACGTAAGCTTGTATTGGGTCTCCCGGCGATAAGGCACGACCCTTTCAAAGTAACCATGCAGTTCTATCAGATATGGGACATCATAAGAAGACAGGCGGAGTCCTACGGCATGACCGAAGAGACCGTATCAGACCCCGGAATGCTGTCTTTCAAATCGATGATGCACTTCATCGCGAACAACTATCAGAACCAGATAACATTAAGCGAAATTGCAGCAAGCGGCAGCATCAGCAAGTCACTTTGCAACACTTTATTCCATCAGTATGTAGGCGAATCTCCCATCAATTACCTGATGCATCTCAGGTCAAGAAAAGTCGCGGAGCTCTTAAGAGCCGGCAAGATGTCAATGTCCGAGATCGCTTCTCAGACAGGCTTCCGCGGAGTCAGCTACATGGCTGAGACATTCAGGAAATTTTTCGAGAGTTCTCCCCGCGAATACAGGAAAAAGTGGGAATCGGTCTGATCAGCGCTGTACTCTTCCCGAGCCGTCACCTTTTGCAAGCTTCAAGACTTCATCGACAGTCACTCTGTTGAAGTCTCCGTCGATCGTATGCTTGAGGCAGCTTGCGGCAACCGCGAATTCAAGGGCTTCTTTGTCGTCACCCAATACATTGAGTCCGTAGATAAGACCTCCTGCGAACGAATCTCCTCCGCCCACACGGTCAACGATGTCATACATCTCATACTTGCGGCTTACGATGAAATCCGTTCCGTTATTGAGAGCTGCCGCCCAGAAATTGATGTCAGCACTCTTGCTCTCTCTTAACGTGATAGCGACTTTCTTAACATTCGGAAACTTCTCGAGAAGGCTATTGCTGAGCTTTCTGTAATCCTCGTTATCGAGCTTGCCGCCTTCGACGTTGCTCTTGCATTCGAGGCCAAGTGACTTCTGACAGTCTTCCTCGTTTGCGATGATGATATCCGCGTATTCAGTCATGACGGACATAACTTCTTTCGCATCCACCCCGTATTTCCAGAGATTCTTACGGTAATTGAGATCTATCGAGACGGTTATTCCGCGCTTCTTTGCTTCCTTTACTGATGCTATCGAAGCATCCTTTGTCTGCTCCGAAATAGCGGGTGTAATGCCCGAGATATGGAGCCATGTAACATTGTTATAGATTCTGTCCCAGTCATACTTTTCGGGATCGAACATCGAGATCGCGGAATATGCCCTGTCATAGATGACCTTGCTCGCGCGCTGGTTGGCACCTGTCTCAAGATAGTAGATGCCCATCCTTCCGTCAGTCCTGATTATCTTATCCGTTCCGACATTGAATCTTCTGAGTTCGCCTATTGCTGCATCGCCGATCGAATTCGATGGGATTACTGACAGAAACTCTGCATCAAGGCCGTAATTTGCAAGAGAGACCGCAACATTTGCCTCACCGCCTCCGAATGTCGCCTCGAGCGAAGGAGACTGCATAAGGCGCTCCCTTCCCGGACTCTTAAGTCTTAACATCAATTCTCCGAAAGTAAGGAACTTGCTCATGCTCTTGTCTCCTTGATTATCTTCACGGCATTAGCAGCTAATGCAGTTATCTTATCCCAGTCATGGTCTAACACGTCGTCTTTTTTGCAGACCCAGCTTCCGCCAACCGCACATACCGATTTATTGCCGATGAAATCAGCAAGGTTGGCTTCTGACACGCCGCCCGTAGGAAGGAACTTAACCTGTCCGAAAGGAGCTGACAGAGCCTTTATCGCTTTGATCCCGCCATATACATCTGCAGGGAAAAACTTGACGGTCTTAAGTCCCAGGCTGATAGCTTTCATTATCTCAGTCGGCGTAACTGCGCCGGGGATCACCGGAATGTCATTTTCGATTGCCAATCTGACAGTCTCTTCATCTATTCCGGGAGATACGATGAACTTTGCGCCGCACTCTACGGCTGTCTTAGCCTGATCAACATTCAATATCGTTCCCGCGCCGACTATGACTTCAGGAACCTCTTTGCTTATCAACGAAATACATTCAGCCGCGCACTCCGTTCTGAACGTTATCTCCATGAAACAGATGCCGCCCTTGAGCAGCGCTCTTGCAAGCGGGACCGCATCTTCGACATTGTTCAGGACTACTACCGGGACTATTCCCGCTTCAAAAACTTTCTCAGAAAAAGACATGTGAAGCACCTCGAAATTGTTAACTTGTATTCTAGCATATTTTTAGTTGCGGTGACAGCGAAAATTAGTTAATCTATATCCGTCAGATACTTTTAGAGGTGGACTATGAAAAGCTTTATTTGTGACGATTTTCTTCTTGAAAACAACACCGCGAAAGAACTCTATAACTCATTTGCAAAAGATCTTCCGATCGTTGACTATCACTGCCACATCGAATCAAAAGAGATCGCGGAAGATAAGCATTTCGAGAACCTGACCGAACTCTGGCTCAGCGGCGATCACTATAAGTGGCGTCTTATGAGGGCTTGCGGTATCGATGAAAGATTTATCACCGGTGATGCATCAGACAAAGAGAAATTCATGATGTGGGCCAAGGCAGTTGAATCCGCATTCGGTAATCCTCTCTACCACTGGACAAATCTCGAGCTTGCAAGATACTTCGGTATCGATGAACCTCTTACCGTTGAAAACGCGGAAGAGATATGGAATAAAACAAATGAGATCCTATCATCCGGAAAGCTATCCGCAAAGAGCATCATGCTATCTTCAAATGTTGAAGCAATATGTACGACTGATGACCCTTGTGATTCACTTATCTATCACGAACAGATCAGAGATTCCGGATTCGGCCCCAAGGTCTTACCTGCATTCAGACCTGACAACATAGTAGACATCGAGAAGGACAGCTTTAACTCTTACGTTGAAAAACTCGAAGCTGTATCAGGCATCAGGATCGACTCGATTGCTTCACTTAAAAAAGCACTTATTTCAAGGCTTGATCACTTCGCTTCACACGGCTGTGTGATAGCCGATCACGGAACCGAATACATCAGTTATTCAAAGGATGTTAAGATCTCTTCCGATGAGGTTTTCAAAAAGAAGACCATATCAAAGGATGCATCTTTAACTGCTGAAGAGATCACTGCTTACAAGACAGATCTGATGCTGTTTTTCGCGCGTGAATACGCTAAGCGTAAATGGACCATGCAGCTTCATTTCGGATGCAAGAGAAACGTTAATTCCGTCATGCTATCTAAGGCAGGCATCAACTGCGGATGCGATACCATCACAGGTGCAAATGACTTCCTTACGCCTCTTTCAGGATTCATGGATCAGTTAAACAGCGAAGGACTTTTGCCACGCATGATAATCTATTCT
Organism: uncultured Clostridia bacterium; assembly: GCA_946407705.1. Taxonomy (GTDB): domain Bacteria; phylum Bacillota; class Clostridia; order Saccharofermentanales; family Saccharofermentanaceae; genus Saccharofermentans. Next base: position 199,633 of record CAMJPC010000003.1, read on the forward strand.
CTGAACCCCACAGACAACACTGTCATCGACACACTCTGCGGATGTTTTAATGACGGCAGCGTTCCCGGTAAGATCCAGCACGGCGCAGCCTGGTGGTTTAATGACAACTTAATTGGTATGGAAGATCACTTAAGGTCACTCTGTGCGCAGAGCCCTCTTCCCTGCTTTGTCGGAATGCTAACTGATTCAAGGTGCTTCCTGTCCTATACAAGACATGAATACTTCAGAAGGATCTTCTGCAATTTCTTAGGCACTGAGATCGAGCGCGGAAGATTCCCTTACGACAAGCGTATCCTCAAGGATCTTATCGAGCGTGTTTGCTATAAGAACTCACGCGACCTGCTTAAGCTGTAGTTTTTCGGTCAGTTTTCAAGAGCAGTAATCCGGAGCGGGACTATCACAGTTTCTGCAAAGTGATAGTCCTGTTACAGCATGATGCAACCTCCTCATCATGCGTAACGATTATAAATGTCATTTCGAGGGACTTATTCAATTCTTTTATAATCTCTATAACTTCTTTCTCCGTCTCATTATCAAGCGAGCCGGTAGGCTCATCGGCAAGTACTAACTTAGGTTCACATACTATAGCTCTTCCTATTGCCACACGTTGTTTCTCGCCGCCCGAAAGCTTATCGGGATACTGATTCCTGAGATCCGATATCCCGAGTCTTTCCAATACTTCATCAACCTTCTTCCTGCGTTCATGCTTGGATAAATCAGCTTCCCAAAGACCCAGCTCGATATTCTCGTAGACCGTATAGTCATTTATCAGGGCAAAATGCTGCAAGATAACACCTATCTGATTACGTCTGAATTTGATTCCGTCATTTGTTTTCTTTATGACAACTTCCGAACCATCAAAGACGTATTTGCCGCTGTCCGGATAATCTATTCCTGCCAGTATGTTCAGAAGCGTTGTTTTGCCGCTTCCGCTTTTGCCCATAATAGCGACAAGCTCTCCTTTATCTACTGTGAAACTCAGATTATTATGAACAATAGTAGTAGTGTCGCCTGTTTTGAAGCTTTTACATATGTTTTCTAATTCCAGCAAAGCCATATAGATTCTCCAATTAAATGATTTTGTGACGGATGAGGATATCAAGATTACACCTTCTATTAACTATTAGTGTAGGTATCAATGACACGATTATAATAGGCAATGTAAATGCGAATAACTGCCATACAGGAATATATAGCCGCCCATATTCATAAATAGAAAGTCCAATAGTTGGGAAAACCGATACAACAAGGAGGACAAGCATTTCCACCGTTATAGACAGATTGATCTTCCATATCGGTATTCCGGCACACATGAATATGCAATATTTAGTACGGTTTTTACAGGCGCGGTTGTAAAGAACCGCTGCGAGTGCAAGAGTGCAGATGACTCCTCCGATCACTGCAAGTGTTCCGATCAAAAGAACATTTCGTCTTGCTAATTCTTCCGTCTCCCGCTTTTCCGTGCCGTCCAAAGCGGAACAGACCAGAGTATAGAAGCCGTTTTTGACAGTTACTTCATTCACAATAGCCTGTAGATCAATAGACGGGTCATCAACATATACTCTTCTGTGCTTATCAATAAACAGCTCGTCACACTCTTTATACTCCGTGATCGCACCTTCATCCCTTGGGAAAATAATAGGACAAAACATATAATTATCCATAGAGTACACTTGATTGAATGCCTCTTCATATGCTCCTTTGTTCAAAAAACCGATAACGACAGCGGAATCATCGCCGAAGTATTCATCATGTATATTAATGATGTCTCCCACCTTATAAACTGCTTTAAAATCATTTCCCAGAATAACGCTGACAGGAACATTCTTGTCTAAATTCGTAAAATCATCAGCATTGAAATCCCTGCCTTCAACGACCTTCAGATTCCAGGCCTTGAAATTATTCTCGTTTACAAACTCAATGTGGATTTCGGGCTGAGGTTGTTCCTCATCTATAAAAGGAAGCAGTTTTTCACCGTTTTCTATAATTTCCAAATGTATTCCGGATTGGCAATTTTCATAAAAGAACAAATGCGGATTTGATTCAAGTTCTTTATAGACTTTTTTTCCGATTTCGTACATGGGCGTTCTGTTAATAACATCTGTACTGAAATCAATATAGTTTTCGTTGGAATCAGCAGCATCCTCTCCTGCAAACTCCAGCACATAACATTTTGCTACATCACTCTTATCATAATAAAGTGAATTGAAACAGGTCTTCAAGTATTCATAATTTTGGAGAAAAATAAAAACAGTAGCATTACATAAAACCATATTTAACAGGATTAATATGTTTACCTTGGGATTCTGGAACAAGGATTTAAAAGCATTATTAATAACAAATCTCATACCTGTCTGATAATCTCCTGAGGATCAGCTTTGACAACGAAAAATGAAAAAACAAGAAAACCAATGATCGCAAAACACAAAGAAGCTTCGGACAATCCGATGATCACATTCACAACATATGAGTATTCAAGTGCAAAGACGCCGTTATAAAGCAACAACAACAATAGAATTATGCCTGTCAATATGCCTGCGATGCAGTCAATAATGTATGCTTTGCCTGTCTGTTTAATTATCTTGCAGAGCTTTGCTCCGCACAACTTCATTATTGATATCTTAAGTCTATGGCGCTCAATATACTGAATAAGTGTGTTTACATATGCAAAGATCATCAGACTGACTATAATTACGAACAGATAGTTCTTCATATACATCTTGCCTGATGCAATATCTATAAAAGCTATAGGAGTCTTTCTGTTCTTAAGGTTACATCCGAATAATGCTCTCGAATTCTTTGCGACATCTTCATATACAGCTTTGTTATCCGCTGCGCAATCAATATAATAAATCCCGTTCAGCTGTTCTTCCGGCATTAAGCTGCCCAGATTGACAAAGATAATACTATCCATAGCAGATTTGCTTGAAATGCCGGTTATTCCTATAACCTCATATTTGCGTCCCAAAAAATCGTAATAGCTTTTGTCACCCTCTTTATATATTCCCTCCTCAAAGTTTTTTCCGACCACTGCATAATTATTATCAGATAAGCATTCCGCTTCGGTAAAAAACCTGCCGCTGATCACCGGCGGAAGTGATAATTCGCCTTTGTAGCAAACTGCTCTCATTGTATTCATATGAAGTGCTGCAAAATAATCTGAATCAGAAGATGTCAGCAATTTCTCGACAGAAGTAACACCGTCATCCAACACTTTATTCCTTAGAACAAAATCAGGATCATATTCTTTTTGCTGAAGCGCAGTCTTATCATTTCGTCCGTCCGAATAGGTTACATCATCTCCATAACCATACGGCTTTATGGCAGGATTATCAAAATCAAAGAATACCGCATCTGATGTTATATAACCTCTTGCCATTTGCTGGTTAAGGTTATATTCAGCATCAGAACAGATAAAAATAAACCCAACTACCAAAAAAGCAAAAAACAAAAAAGATACGGTTAAATTAATAGCCTTAAAAAATCGGGGTTTATATGTCATACCCAGAAAGGAGTATTCATACTCCTCAAATACTCCTATGTATTGTTATATCCTTATATCTTTTTGAATGAACATGTGCCGGAATGAGACCTGATCTCTTTGGAATACACATATCGCGTAGTCAATTTATATGAACCGGATCTTCTCCAACTGGAATCAGCAGAACCTTTGCCCGGTCCCCAATTCAATGTTACCGAAGCAGTGGATACCACCCGCTTATCGTTATTTACAACTTTATTTACTGCTCTTTGAGAAAACTGACTATCTAAGTACTTGCCCTCAAGATACACTTTGCTGGTACCAGCAGCTACCGGAATCGAAATGCACCCTATAAGTGCCAGTGCTGTAACAAAAACACAGATTTTTTTCTTTGCCATAATAGATCACCCCATAATCGTTGAATATGCATATATTGCTACTATATAATAGCATCCGAATAAGCAAGTCCGTTCAACAAATACATCACAAAATATATTTCATCAAACAATACACATTGCACAAATAATTCGTAGCAATAAATGTATATTCAGTTCATAAAAGTGTATAGTTCCGTTTATAAGCTCAGAAGAACTTATTTCTCAGTTTTTCGCATTATTTAGAATTTATGTTGAAACTCATCTATGGAGCACATTCTAACTCTTTTCCAGTTCAGATAATTAAATAAACATTGGTCTCCCACCTCAAAGTCGGTAAAAACCTTTTTATCAAGCAAAAATGCCGCCCCGGGCGGGACGGCATTTCTTTGCTATAAAAGTTTAGGGGAAAACCTTATTACTTCTTGTAGAGTTCAGCGTAGAGATCTTCGAGACCCTTCTGATTGAGACCTTCGCAGGACTTCTTGTACTCGTCCCACTGCTTTTCGATATCAGCCTGACCTGTAACGAACTTGAGTGTCCAAGCATTTACGTTACTGATGAGAGGTGTAGCGATGTTGTTGATCTGCTCATTCTGATCAGGTGTAGGGAAGATTGCCGGAGGAAGTGCGTGTTCTGCTCTGTCGGCAAGATCACGGTTGATGTAATCCTGAACGGGAGGAATGAGGTTGTCAGACATCTCTGCAACTGTTCCGCCATACCAGAAGTTACCGCCTGCATAACCCCACTTAAGTCTGATGTCGGTCAGGGTCTTTTCAGCATTGTTTCCATAGCCGAGACCTGAGCAGCAGAAGCCTTCCTTAAGTGTCTTTCTGCCATCAGCGTCCTCTGTATAGTGAACGTCCTTAACGCCCCACTTTGTGAGATCATATGCTTCGTGAGAATAGAAGAGCCAGTCAACGAATCTGAGCATCTGGATGAAGTCCTTCTCTCCGAGTTCATCGAGAGCCTTCTTGGAGATCATGACACCATTCTCAAGTCTTGCAGGATCAACAGATGAATAGTTGTTAACTCCTACAGGAACGGTGATTACATAGTTCTCATACTTGCCTGCGCCAAGCTGCTTTGTCATGTTCTCTTCATAGGAAGCAAACTGACCCTGGTTGACAGACATGATGGCAGTCTTGCCGTTGTAGTACTTGGATGTAGCTGTGTTGTCGTCCTGTGTGAATGTTTCAGGATCAAGGAGACCTTCCTTGATGAAGCTGTTAGCTACCTTAAGGAATTCCTTGTATGCGTCTGTAGTAGGTGAGAATATGAACTTGTCCTGTTCCTTGTTGTATCTCATGCCGTTTGCGATGTTCCAGCCGGCATTGCAGTCATAAGTTGCTGCAATAACGCCTAAAAGGTTACCGCCGCTGCCCTTACCGGACTCGGTTCCGCACCAGAGGTCAGACCAGATGTAATCCTTCTCTTTGCACATCTTCTGGGAAACCATGTAAGCCTTTACCTTCTTGAGTGCTTCGCGGAACTGATCCCATGTCCATGTCTTCTGAAGTGCAACAACGTCAACGCCTGCTGCATCCCAGATATCCTTTCTGATAACGAAAGAATAGTTGATGAGGTTCTTTTCCTTCATGCCGGGAAGCTTATAGTACTTACCGTTGGATCTTGTGATGGTCTGGATGTCCTTTGAAAGATCGTACTTGTTGTAGAAATCCGTGTAGTAAGGCATGTACTTTACATAGTCGGAAATAGGTACGATAGCTCCGCCGTCAACGAACTTGGAATCATCATAGATCTTAGGGATGATGTAAGCAGCATTGCCTGCCTGGATATCGAGTGTGATCTGATCCATGTAGTCGTTGCTGTCGTAGGATTTAAGATCGAGAGTAACGTTTGTCCTCTTCTCGATCTCCTTGAAAACACCCTCGGTCTTCCATGTCTCAACATAAGGATACCAAGATGCATCACTGAAGAACATGGTGTAGGTTACGGGCTTTTCAGCCTTGAATGTCTTACCGAGACCGAACTCGTAAGGCACCTTTTCTTCAGTCTCACTTGTCTCGATCTGGCTCGGAAGAGTCGTGATCTCTGAAGTCTGTGCTGCACCGCCGTTACATGCTGCCAGGCCGGAAAGCATAGTAATAGCAAGACCGACAGATGCAACTTTTTTAGTAAGTGTTGTTGTCTTCATAATTGCTTCCTTTCTTTTCTTTTATATTGCTTTGGGCTGTGCCCGTTTAGCACAAGATCACTCTTTTACGCCGCCGAGCATCATGCCCTGCACGTAATACTTTTGAATTGCCGGATAAACGCAGATGATAGGCAAAACAGTAAGAACCATTGCGCATGACTTAATGTTTGCGGTCATGTTCTGGGCGTCAGGTTCGTTTGCGCCTGCACCTCTGATGATGGTCTGCAGGAAGTAAGCTACCGGCCACTTTGCCTTATCCTGGAGATAGAGCTTTGCATTGAACCAGTTGTTCCAATACATGACTGCATAGAACAGTGTCATCGTTGCAATGATGGGTGTTGAAAGAGGCCTTGCGATAAACCAGAAGACTCCCCACTTGTTGAGTCCGTCGATCTCGCCAGCTTCTTCAAGATCTTTGGGGATGCTCATGAAGAACGATCTCATGAGGATTACGTAATATGTGCTGATGAGCATCGGGAGGATAAATCCCCACATGGAGTTCTTAAGTCCGAGCTTGAGCATGAGGACGTAATTTGCCATCAGTCCGCCGCCGAAATACATCGTGAAGATAATGAAAGGCGAAAGGATCTTGTTGATCCGCAGATTCGGCTTTGAAAGCGGATATGCAAGGATCGATGAGAAGAACAGCGAAAGTACCGTTCCTATTACGGTATAGATAATCGTATTAAGATAGTATCTCAAGAACTCGTAATCGTTGCGCGTAAGAACATAAGCATATGTATCTACGTTAAAGCCCTTCGGAACAAGTCCGGTGTATCCTTCGATGATCGCCTGTGTTGATGTAAATGACTGAGATACCAGATAAAGGAACGGATAAAGTGTAGCGACCGCAACAAGTATCATGATGATAGTGTTGAAAACGGTAAACACCCTGTATCCTACTGAATCCTTGATCTTATTCTTGGGATTATGGATATGTATCTCATCTAATCTGAGTTCTGTCTTTTTGTTATCACTCATATCCAATCTCCTTACCAAAGACTCGTGTTCGCGACTTTACGTGAAACGAAGTTTGCAATAGTCAGAAGGATGAGGTTGATGACGCCTTCAAACATGCCGACTGCCGTAGCAAAGTTAATGCTTCCCGATTCGATACCCATTCTGAAAACGTAAGTGGAAACGATATCACTTGTCTCATATGTAAGAGGGCTGTAGAGAAGGTAAACTTTCTCGAAAGCTCCGCCTGAACCTACAAGGCCACCGATATCAAGGATAAGGAGAGTTGCGATCGTGGGCAGGATGCAGGGGATCGTAACGTGCAATACCTGTTGGAAGTGATTTGCGCCGTCAACAGTCGCAGCTTCATAAAGCGAGGGATTGATACCTGACATAGCAGCCAGATAAAGGATAGTTCCCCAGCCTAAGCTCTGCCATACGCCTGATGCTACAAATATCGTTCTGAACCATTCCGCAAGAGATATGAAGCTTATCTTCTCTCCACCGAGCTTTGCTATAAACTCATTGATAGGACCGCTCGTGGAAAGGAGTTCCTTGATCATGCCGCATACGATGACCATGGAAATAAAGTGAGGAAGATAAGAAACAGTCTGAACAAATTTCTTCCAGTGAAGATTTCTTATCTCATTCAACAGTAATGCGAATATCAGCGTTAACGGGAATCTGAAAAGAAGATAAAGACCGTTAAGGATAAGAGTATTCGAAAATGCCTGCCAGAAAGGCTTGCCTGTAATGAACTGCCTGAAGTACTTTAAAGTAAGCGGACCTTCACCGAAGATGTTGCCGCCTGATGTGTATTTCCTGAACGCAAGGATATTTCCGAACATCGGAATATAACGGAAGATAATGTAATAAATTACCGGCAGAACAAACATGAGGTAGAGCTGCCAATTGACGTGGAAATCCTTAATGATCCTCTTGTTGATCGAAATCTTGATCGGAGACCAGTCTTCATCCTGGCTTACCGTATGTCTGTATTCCTCTTTTTTGCTCATCCCGACTCACCCGATAAATAATAAACAAATGCCAAGTTAACTACTCTTGCATACTTGCATGTTAGTTGACTTGCATTGAGATTATCACCGCTTGGACTATATGTCAAGATGTTACCTGTCTGGAATACTAGGATTTGTGCAACCGTTATAATGCTTCCCTATGTTTGTTTGGTCTGACATGCTAGCTTACATTCGATTGCTTTTTGATTTATTCACTTTTATACTGACTGCAAGAAAGCTGAGAATTCATGAAAAATACTTTTGATCACATTACTAACAGCTGGCTTTATAAAGCCGGAAAAGCGATAGGAGATGTTGTAATCATCTCTTTATTATTTGTCGTCGGCTGTCTTCCCGTTGTTACAATAGGTGTCTCGATCTCAGCTTTGTATTACACCGTTTACCGCAAGTACGCTAAGAAGAGCGATGATATTTCCAGAGATTTTTTCAATGCATTTAAATGCAATCTCAAAAACGGCATCATCATCCATATCATCTATTCTGCTTATTCGGCTGTCGTCGGATTCAATATCTATTTTTCATTATTCGGATTCAATGGGATCAAGCTCCCTGAATGGTATACCGTTATATCATTTATACCTGTCCTTCCGCTCGTGTTTACCATGCCGTTCTTATATCCTCTCGTTGCTAGGTTTTCCAACTCGGTAAAAGGAACCATCAAGAACAGCTTTACAATGTGCATGATAAATTTCCCGAGATTCCTTCTCATATGGCTTATAGCAGCAACTGCTTTACTGATATGCGTTGCTTTTCCGCCGGCATTACTTCTGGTTCCGACCGGTGCTATGTATCTGACCGGAATGATCACGGAAAAGGCATTTGCATCAGTGATCAGCAGGATCAAATCTCAGGAAGAAAAGGGAGAAGGCAATGAGTGAATACTATAATCTTATTCAGGTGATCTGCGGTGTTCTGGCAGTAGTATTTGTCTTCCTGGGTATATTTCTGTCAGTCAAAAAGCTCAATCCCGAGAAGTATGAGACCGTGCCTTTAAAGATGACTGTCATCAGCACAGCGCTCATAATCATAGGACTGCTCTTATATGGAGTCGTAAGGACATGCACGAACCTTACGGTCGTAACCGAAGAGCATTATGATGTCTCTACAGTCTATCTCGTCTCATTAGGTGAAGTCATCAAGATGTTCGGCTTTATCGTTTTTGTCCCTCTTCTCTTCAAATTATTCAAGCCGAGAACGAGGAAACCTGAAAGCAGCTCCGAAGAAAACCCTGGAGAAACTGAATAACTTATCCCCTGTTTTGCTATAGTTTGGCAGGTTTTAAAAACCCTGCCCTGCGTTAACATTTACATATGTCATGTTCTATTGACATAAATCGCGCTTGCTAGTATGCTAGTAGGCATAAAGAGGGTTTAGCATAAGCGAAACTCTCTTCGAATACTATTTCGGGGTAAGAATTCATATGAAATTGGTCTTGCGGTGGTTTCCATACGGTGATGACAGCGTAACACTTAAACAGATAAGACAGATTCCGGGTGTCAGCGGTGTGGCCACTCACCTCACAAGAATCCCCGTCGGTGAGATCTGGACTGATGAAGAGATCAATCTTGTAAAAGATGAGATCAATTCCTACGGACTTGAGATGGAAGTCATCGAAAGTCTTAATATTCATGAAGACATCAAGAAGGGCCTCCCTTCCAGAGATAAGCTTATCGAGAACTACATAATCTCGATGAGGAACCTCGCAAAGGCCGGTGTCAAATGCATCTGCTACAACTTCATGCCCGTCATGGACTGGTACAGGAGCAACCTCGCAAAAGAGCTTCCCGACGGCAGCAACACCATGGCATACAGCCACAGTGATGCAGTCAAGCTCACTTTGGAAAAGATCACTTCTTCCATGATAGACGGCTCTCACAATTTCAGCCTTCCCGGATGGGAACCCGAAAGATTTGCGCAGATGTCTGAAGACATCAAGTTTTACCAGAACATGTCTTCTGAAGATTATTTCAAGAACATAAAGTATTTCCTTGATGCGGTCATTCCTGTTGCAGAAGAATGCGACATCAATTTCGCCGTGCATCCGGATGATCCTCCGATGCCTCTGTTCAACCTCCCCAAGGTCGTTAACAGCAAGGAATCCATCGATACTTATCTGAATCTTAATCCTTCAAAGAGAAACGGTCTTACCCTCTGCACGGGAAGTCTCGGAGCAGGTGTCCACAACGACGTTACGGATATCGCGAAGACATTCGCATCCAAGGGCAAGATCCATTTCGTCCACTTAAGGAACGTCAAACACGAGACCGATAACGACTTCCACGAATCCGCACACCTTTCCTCCTGTGGTGATCTCGATATGCTCGCTATCGTAAAAGCTCTTTATGAGAACGGGTTTGACGGATACATCCGCCCTGACCACGGCCGAATGATCTGGGATGAAGTCGGAAGACCCGGTTACGGTCTTTATGACCGTGCACTGGGTGCCACCTACATCAATGGTCTGTGGGAAGCCGTCAGCAAACTCTGCTAACGGAATAACATAAGAAATCTTTCTATATTTTGTCCGTCAAAACCGATAATCTTATAAACATATATAGGGTTATCGGTTTTGCTGGGTAAACAGGAAAAAGAAAGGACCTGAAATTATGGATCTGTCCAAAGAAAACCTTAAGAACAAAGAATTCTGGAACGGCATAAACGTTGCTTTGCCTGAATACGACATAGACAAAGTGATCGAAAAGACAACCGCTTCACCTTCCTGGCTCCACGTCGGCGGCGGCAATATCTTCAGGGCATTCATCGCAAGGATCAACCAGCGCCTTTTGAATCAGGGACTGACTGATACGGGCATCATAGTCTGCGGAACGATGGATTATGAGAATTTCGAGAGAGTATATAAGCCGTTCGATAATCTGACTGTCATCTGCGATCTCAAGAGCGACGGAAATACCGGCTATGAGATCATAGGCAACATCACCGAAGCGATTGCAGCCAATTACGATATCAAAGAGAATATCGAAAGACTCAATGAGATCGCTGCCAACCCTTCTTTGCAGATAATATCATTTACCATCACGGAAAAAGGATACGCGTTAAGAGACGCGGACGGCAATCTTTTCGAAAGCGCCAAGGCCGATATGGAGAAAGGTCCTTCGCACCCTGTAACATGTATGGGATTCATCTCTTCCCTGCTCTATCAGAGATATCAGGCGGGCAGGTATCCTCTGGCTCTTGTAAGCATGGACAACTGCAGCCACAACGGCGATAAGCTCAAGTCGTCAGTGCTCGAGATAATCAATGCATGGAAAGAAAAGGGGTTTGTCGATGAGGGATTTATCTCATATGTTAACGACCCGAAGCAGATAGCTTTCCCCTGGAGCATGATTGACAAGATAACACCCAGACCGTCAGACGATATTCTCAACAAACTTACGGAACTGGGTATCAGCAACTTAAAGAGCGTAAAGACAACGAACGGCGTTTTCGCTGCACCGTTCGTAAATGCAGAAGTGCCTGAATATCTTGTAATTGAAGATCTTTTCCCCAACGGAAGACCCGCTCTCGAAAAGGGAGGCGCGATCATCACCAACAGGGATACGGTAGATAAGTGTGAAAGGATGAAAGTCACTGCTTGTCTCAATCCTCTCCACACTGCTCTTGCGATATTCGGATGTCTTTTAGGCTTTACGAAGATATCAGACGAAATGAAAGACGATGACTTGAGAACGCTCGTTACGAAGATGGGCTATAACGAATGTCTGCCTGTCGTATGCGATCCGAAGATCCTTAATCCGGAAGCTTTCCTCAGGCAGGTATTGGAGGACAGATTCCCGAATCCCTTCCTTCCCGACACGCCTCAGAGGATAGCAACGGACACGAGCCAAAAACTTCCTATAAGATTCGGCATCACGCTGAGCACCTATCTTAACGATCGCCCTGAAAAGCTCTCTGAGCTCAAGCTCATCCCGCTCGTTATCGCAGGGTGGCTAAGGTATCTTCTTGCAGTCGATGACAGCGGAAATGCATTTGAATTAAGTTCTGATCCTCTCGCGGATTTTTTCAGAAATGAACTTAAAACACAAGGTATAACATACGGCATGGATGGAAGTGTCTCAGGAAGATTGTCAGGCATCCTTTCCAATGAGACAGTATTCGGAACGGACATCAATAAGACCGGTCTGACGCCTGTGATAGAGGACTATCTCGATGCGTTGCTGAAAGGCCCGGGAGCCGTAAGAAACGTGCTTCACGAGGCTGTTGCCAATTAGTATGCAAGCGCTGGACATAAAGATTTTTTTATGTTAGGTTTTGTGTAGTTATTCGCATAAAAAGAGGGATCCTGTAATGATAATCACACCGAAGAACACTTTCGAACCTAACCGTGAATATGCGCTGCGTATAGTCAAAGACAACATCATCAACATGGAGATCAAACCCGGTTCTCTCATCGGAGAACAGGAGATCGCATCGCAGCTCGGCATTTCGAGAACACCGGTACACGAAGCGTTCCTCGAATTATCCAAATCCAAGATCGTCAATATCCTTCCTCAGAAGGGCTGCAGTGTCTCCCTCATCGACTACGAACTCATAAAGGAATCACGCTTCCTCAGGATTGCCGTTGAGACAGCTCTGCTTAAGGAAGCATGCGATGTGGCAACCGAAGAAGATATCCAGAAGCTCTATGCCAACATCAAGCTCCAGCAGTTCTATATCGAGAACGACCCTCCGAAGTTCTTAAATCTCGACAACGAATTCCATAAGGATATATATGTCGCCTGCAACAAGCTCCAGTGCTTCTATATGGTAAGCCTCATGAGCCTCCATTTCGACAGGGTCAGATCTCTGTCTCTTAAGACGATAAAGGACCAGAAGCTCGTATCCGATCACAAGGCCATCGCCGATGCCATCGCCGCTCATGACAAGAATGCGGTCGAAGCCGCTTTCACCAAGCACATGTCAAGATTCGATCTCGACTGGGACATCATCAAGAAAGCTTACAGCGAATACATTTCCGAATAACGTTAATAACTTATTTACAGATTGTATGCCATAACGTAACTATGGTTACAATTTGGAGCAGGTAATCTCCTATTCGACTTGTTAGAATATCGGTAGTATAATCATAAAAAGTCGGCAAGGCGGTATTTGCTATGACCAAACGTACGGGTGACGGAGTCGATAAGACTCTGCGTAATTTGTCTCACAAGAGGGAGACGTCTAAGAGTGCGTTTGTTTTACTGCTCCTGATATATGCGATCGCAGCCTTTTTGACAACCATGTCATCAAGGATCAAAGGCCAGGTAGTCATCTTCAACATCCCGTTTGAGTATTCTTCCCTGACCGGCGTCTTCTCACTTCTGACCAACACATGCGCGATCTGCCTTGTAATGCTTTTCCACAAGGTCGGATACATTACGGCGATGATCCTGGTCTGCTCGTCATTTCCTATGATGTTCATAAACGTTTTCGTCCGTCAGAACTATAAGAACATTCCCGGTTTCTTTAACGGATTAATGGTCATCGTTGCGATCACGATAATATTCTTAGGCAACCGCAAGATCGTTGATTACCAGAAAAGCATACGTGAACAGGCCGTTACCGACAGACTCACGGGACTGCCTAACCGTTTTGCCTGCACGGAACTCATGAATGATTTCCTTCACAGCAATTCCAGATTCGCGCTTGTTGCGATCGATCTCAATAACTTTAAGAGCATCAACGATACGATGGGACATGATACAGGTGACCTCGTTCTTAAAGCAGTTGCCAACAGATGGAAAGCGCTTGCAGATTCAACGACAACTTATACGACCGAATTCATCGCAAGGATCACGGGCGATGAGTTCATGCTCATAATAAGTGACTATCTGACTAATGATGAAGTCGAGACCGCGATATCGGCATACAAAGATGAACTTGAGAAAAAGATAACGATCGATGATTGCGATTACTATCTTACTGCCTGCTTTGGCTACACTCTGTGTCCTGATGATTCCTCAGTTCTTGAGAACATCCTGACGTTTGCCGATGCAGCGCTTCATGAAGTCAAGAGTTCCGGCAGCGGCAGCCGTATCCTGAAATTCTCGCCTGATGTTCTGAATACCGAAAGATCATTGGAGATCGAGCGCAAGATACGTTCCGCCCTCAGCGATAACAAGATCATCTATCATCTTCAGCCGCAGTATGACATGGATCATAAGCTCATCGGATTTGAAGCGCTTGCAAGGCTAAAGGAGGACAACGGCACTTACATAAGCCCCGCTGAATTTATTCCCGTAGCTGAGAAAACAGGTCTTGTTGACCGTATCGATAACCGGGTTTTCGAGCTTGCCGTTAAGTTTATGGGTGATGTTCTTAAAGAGACCTCTTCGGATATCACACTGAGCGTTAACGTATCTGTCAGACACCTCATGAAGAACACATTCCTGGATGAGATAAGAAGAGTCCTTGAAGAGAACAATGTCTCGCCTGAACACATTGAGATCGAGATCACCGAATCCATCATGATCGACTCTGCGGACAAGGCATTACAACGCATCGAAGAACTGAAACGAATGGGCATGAAAGTCGCGATCGACGACTTCGGAACAGGTTATTCCTCACTCAGTTATCTTAACAACTTCCCTTCCGACATGCTCAAGATCGACAAATCCTTCATCGATAAGATGAACCAGAATGAAGTATCCAGACAGTATGTAGCCATGATCATCTCGATCGGTCACACGCTTGATCTTAAGGTTATTTCGGAAGGCGTGGAATCACAAGACCAGGTCGAAGTGCTGAGATCAATAGGCTGCGATTACATCCAGGGATTTGTCTGGGGTAAACCGGTGCCGCCGGAAGAAGCGAGAAAACTTATAAACGCGGACTGATCATTTGAAAGGACCGTGAAGCATATGGCAATCAAAGCAGCTTATATGGTTCCGCACCCGCCGCTCATAGTTCCGGCGGTCGGCAGAGGCGGCGAGAAGGATATCGCAGAGACAACAGATGCATATGAACAAGTCGCTATGGATATCGCAAGGATCGCTCCGGATACGATAGTAATCACAAGTCCTCATTCAATAATGTATTCGGATTATTTCCATATATCTCCGGGCACAGGTGCAGTAGGCAGCTTTGAAAACTTCGGCGTGCCGCAGGTAAGCTTCAGTGAATCGTACGATACGGAATTCGTAAGCAGGCTTGAACAAACCCTCTCTGTAAATAGTTTCCCCGGCGGAACTCTTGGAGAGCGCGACAAGGCACTGGATCACGGCACGATGGTTCCCCTCTACTTCATCAGGAAATATTATCAGGGCGGAAAGATAATCAGGATAGGCCTTTCGGGTCTTCCATTATCTGACCACTATAAGCTCGGCACATACATAAGGCAGGTTTCTGAAGAACTCGGCCGCACCACCGTTATCGTGGCAAGCGGTGACCTCTCCCACAAGCTCAAGGATTACGGTCCTTACGGGTTCGATCCCGCCGGACCCGTTTACGATGAAAAGATAATGGAAGCCGCAAAGAATGCGGATTTCGGAGGCATGCTCCAGTTCGATGAAGACCTTCTCGACAAATCAGCAGAATGCGGACACAGGTCTTTCGTGATAATGGCGGGATGCTTTGACGGATTAGACGTCAGAGCTAATGCACTGTCGCATCAGGACATAACCGGAGTTGGCTATGGGATATGCATTTTCGAGCCCGGCACAAAGAATGAAGAAAGACATTTTCTTTCTGCCATCGAAGACAAGATAAAGGAGAATGCAATGAGTTCTTCGGCATATGTAAAACTCGCAAGAGCTACTATCGACAGATTCGTAAAGACAAAAAAGATGCTGAAGTTCCCTGATGAACTTCCTGAAGGTCTTGCGGAAGAACTGCCCCCCGAAGCAGCAAGCGACAGAGCAGGTGCCTTCGTATCAGTCCACAAGAACGGAATGCTGCGAGGATGCATAGGAACAATAGGTCCTGTTCAGGATTCCATTGCAGAAGAGATAATAAACAACGCTGTCAGCGCAGTTGCCAGAGATCCCAGGTTCGCTCCTGTAAGAGAGGATGAACTTGGCCTTCTTGAGATCAATGTAGACATCCTCGGAAAGCCCGAATACATTGACGGACCCGAAAAGCTTGACGTCAAACGCTATGGCGTAATAGTCACGTGCGGTTCGAAATGCGGACTTCTTCTTCCCGATCTTGAAGGCGTTGATACGGTTGAAGATCAGATAAACATCGCAATGAATAAAGGCGGCATCTCACCTTCAGACAACTACCGCCTTCAGAGATTTGAAGTTATAAGGTACAAGTAATGGCAGTTTGCAACGTTTGCTTCAGGCACTGTGACATCAGGGAAGGCCAGACCGGAGTCTGCAAGGCCAGAACCTGCAGAGACGGAATTGTTGTCGCTTCCAATTACGGACACTATACCGCGCTCGCGCTTGACCCGATCGAGAAAAAACCTCTTTCGAGATTTCATCCCGGTTCAATGATCCTTTCTTACGGAAGTTACGGCTGCAATCTCTTCTGTCCTTTCTGCCAGAATTACGATATCTCAAGGTCTGACGGCAATGAATTCAGCGATGTGATCACGCCTGAACAACTCGCAGGGCTCGCTGACAAATACAGGTCAAAAGGCAACATCGGAGTTGCTTACACATACAACGAACCTCTGACTGGTTATGAGTTCATAAGAGACACTGCAAAGATCGTCAGGAACATGGGCATGATGAATGTGCTCGTTTCAAACGGCACAGCGGAAACGGCGGTCCTCGAAGAGATACTTCCCTACATCGATGCAATGAACATCGACATCAAAAGTATGTCTGAGAAGACTTATAAAGAAGTGCTCGGCGGAGATCTTAAGACAACAAAAGCATTCATCGAAAGAGCTGTCAAAGACTGTCATGTCGAGCTTACAATGCTTATCGTTCCCGGCATGAATGACAGCGATGAAGAGATGAACGAACTTGTTGACTGGATCGCAGGACTTACCGGTAAGAACGGTGAAAAGATCGGGGAAAACATCCCTCTTCACATATCGAGATTCTTCCCAAGATACAAGATGACAGACAGGCCAGCCACCGATGTATCAAGGATCCATTCGCTTGCGGAAAAGGCCGGAAAACGCCTGAAATACGTATATACAGGCAACTGCTGAGCAGATCGTGATTTAGGCATTTTTTAGGCATTATCAAGGCAAACGTTAATTATCCGTTTTGCTGTAATATAATGTGCCCGTCAAGATAATTGACATTGGGTATTTGATTATGGGTAAAACAAGATTGCTTTGTGCCTTATTGGCTTTAACTATATTGTTCTGCGGCTGCACTTCCAAAAGAACGGTCGAAGACGACATCAAGAACAACAAGAATCCGATAACCAAGATAACAGTTCCTTCGTCCGGGCCCGCTGCTGAGACAGCAGAAGAAACGGAAAAGGAACCGGATCCGTTTACATTCAATCCTCACCTTCATTGTTCTTTGTTATCAGAGATCGTTACCGAAGACATGTGGAATTCATTCTACAATCTGGTCGATGCGGTAAGATCAGGTGAAGACACTTTCAAATGCACTGATGAAAACGCATACAAATGGGCTACTAATGAAGTTACGATAGGAACCTTCCTCCCTGCCGCATGTACTCTTGTCGTCGGAGACGGATATGAAAACGGCGTCGGAAAACTCAAGTACAAGATGGATAAGGATAAATTCCTTGAAAGGGAAAAAGCATTTGAAGAAGAGATCGTAAGAATACTAAACGAAGCCGTCAGTACCGAGCTTTCTGATTTCGAGAAACTTATGGGACTTTATGACTACATGTGCAAAAACTGGGTTTACGATTACAACGAATTGGACGGCCAGGGAATCGATGATTTCAGTGACTATGCATGCCTCACGAAAAAGAATGGGATCTGCTGTGAGATCTCAGGGGCATTCTCCTATCTTCTGCTCCAGTGCGGCGTTGAAGCGATGCCTTTCGGCACATCCTGCGAACATGATTGGACCTACGTCGTGATCGCCGGCAAAGGTTATCACGTTGATGCAACATGGGGACTTCACGGTGAACGCCCTGAAGATCCGGTAACTCTGACTTATTTCATGATGACACTCGAAGAACGTCTTACGACTCTCGTAAACAAAGACCAGCTTCAGGCCACTTTGATCTGGCCGTGGAAGGAAAAATACGACATCGAAAGATTCTCGGCTACTGATGCATCATTCAAGGTCCTGCACAACGGTGAAACATATGCCGGAATAGACACAGTAAGAAACGTGCTCAAATATACTGATCCCAACGGCAACGTTAAGGAATTCAGCTACGGCAACATGTGAGTTTCCTTGAAATATGCCATGAAAAGTGGTATTAGATTTCAAGGTGTTCAGATGAGTAAGTATAAATCACAATTTGAGATGATGACATTAAAGCCGGTGCCGAGCCTTATCGTAAAGCTCGGCATTCCGACCATGATAAGCATGTTCGTCACCAGCATATACAATATGGCTGACTCATACTTCGTCGGACAGATCAGCACTTCCGCGAGCGGTGCTACGGGAGTCGTTTTGGGGCTGATGGCTATCCTTCAGGCAATAGGATTCATGTTCGGTCACGGATCAGGAAGCATCATAAGCAGAAAGCTCGGCCAAAAAGACATAGACAGCGCTTCCAAATTCTCGGCAACAGGTTTTTATTCCGCCCTTTTCTCGGGCTTCGCAATCCTCATATTGGGCAGCATTTTCTTAACACCGCTGATGCTCCTTTTAGGCAGCACGCCCACCATTCTTCCCTACGCGAAAACGTATGCGATATGCATTCTCTGCGCAGCGCCCGCGCTTGTATCAAGCTGTGTTCTGAATAACATCTTAAGATACGAGGGGCGTGCTTTTTTCGCCATGATCGGTCTTACCTCAGGAGGTATCTTAAACATCTTCCTTGACATGCTCTTCATGCAGTACATGGCTATGGGCATACTCGGTGCAGGTCTTGCCACTGCCATATCGCAGTATGTTTCATGGATACTTCTTCTCACCATGTTCCTGCTTAAAAAGACACAGAGTTCACTTGCTTTTAAATACGCGAAATTCAACCTGGCGACGATCGGAGATATAATAACCACGGGGCTTCCGAGTCTTGCAAGGCAAGGACTTGCGAGCATCTCCACTATGCTTCTCAATAACGCTGCCGGCAACTATGGTGACGCGGCGATCGCTGCCATGAGCATCGCCAACAGGATAAGCATGTTCATCTTCAGTGCCGCCTTGGGTATCGGTCAGGGCTTCCAGCCTGTTGCAGGATTTAATTTCGGTGCGAAAAAGTATTCACGCGTCAGGCAGGGTTTCTTCTTTACGCTCATATTCGGCACGTTTCTTCTCGGCATCGCATCGCTTGCGGTATTCACCAACGCAGGTCCATGCATTCAGTTATTCAGGAATGACCCGGATGTTATAACGATCGGCATCCCGGCACTTCGCGCACAGTGCATCGCACTGTTTTTCGTTCCGTTCCAGGTCTGCAACAACATGATGTTCCAGAGCATCGGTTATAAGTTCAATGCAACGTTCCTTTCAAGCCTCAGAAACGGACTGCTGTTCATCCCTCTTCTTCTGATCGCAAGTGCCGTGCTGGGACTTAAGGGTATCCAGTATTCTCAGGCCATTGCGGATGTCATGACAAGTCTTGTGTGCATACCGTTTACGATAAGCTTTTTCGCAAAAATACCTAAAGAACAGTAAATTTTCCGGTCAACTGATCTAACTTTTTTCACGTTCGGCGACACCACGGGTGACATGTGTTGCTTAAGCATCAAAATGGCCCTGCATCAGTGATTGTTGGGTCCCTTTCCTCCTGACATAATGAAGCCATCAAACAAAAACAAACCAACCAACAAACAACAGGGGGAAAGAAAAATGAAAAAGATCATTAAGAAGACAGAGTCAAAGAAGGGTTTATCTCTCGTAGAAATAATTTGCGTAATCGCAATCATCTGCATCCTCGCAGGAGCAATCCTTTTCAACTACATCCACATCTTCAGAAACGCAATCGACGCTTTAGGCGGAATCTGATAACAGAAAGCAAAAACGACTATACAAAATTACCCATTCAAAAAAGGACGATCTTACTGATCGTCCTTTTCTCATGCCTTGAAGTTGTATACGGGTTTGATGACCTCAACAACGTCTACGGATTCCGCGATGACATCTATGATGTCTTCCAATGATTTGTAAGCCATCGGTGCTTCATCCAAAGTCTCTTCATTTACCGATGTAGTGAATATTCCCTCCATCGCTTTCTTATACTCTTCCATGGAAAGAGTGTCTTTTGCTTTTGTTCTGGACATAAGCCTTCCCGCGCCGTGAGGAGCAGAGAAGTTCCATTCGGGGTTGCCCTTTCCGATAGCGATGACGGAACCGTCCCTCATGTTTATGGGGATAAGGACCTTCTCGCCCTTGTGTGCTGCGATGGAACCTTTTCTCAAGATCATCTCTTCCGTATCGATGTAGTTGTGTATCGTGTGGAAGGATTCACCTGCGGTAAGACCTGCTCTTTCAATGAGGATCTCTGCCATCAATTCCCTGCTTCTTTTCGCGAAAGCCTGGCATATCTCCACATCGTGGAGGTAGTCTTCAAGGTACTTTCCGGAGAGATAACAGAGATCTTCGGGCATGGGAGTATCGCCTTCATAGACTTCCCATTTGAGCTGTTTTAAAGCCGCCTGGATCTCGTCTTTTCTGCCTTCCTCCTTGTATGTTCTTATGATCTCATCTCTTCTCTCAAGATAGTCACCGTAACCTCTGCTCAAGTTGACAGCAAGCTTCTGGTGAAGTTCAGCGACCTGCTTACCGAGGTTTCTGGAACCGGAGTGTATAACGAGATACTTTGTTCCGTCCTTCGCCTCATCGATCTCGATGAAGTGGTTTCCGCCTCCCAATGTACCGAGAGATCTGACAAGTCTCTTTGTATCCTTGAGCTGTCTGTAGCAGGAAAGATCAGTGAGGTCGAACTGCTCTTTTCTTCCCTCCCAGACGTTCTTGCCGGAAGGAATATAGTGTGCCGCAGCATCGACTTTAAGGAAATCGATATCGACTTTTCCAAGTTCGACAGTGTACATTCCGCATCCGATGTCAACGCCAACGACGTTTGGAACAGCCTTGTCGGTGATTGTCATGGTAGTTCCTATCGTGCAGCCCTTACCGGAGTGAACGTCAGGCATGATCCTTATCCTGGACCCTGCGGTCATCGGATAATCGCACATTCGTCTTATCTGTTCTATTGCTTCGTCTTCCACCACTTTCGCGTAGCAGAGAGCTGTGTTTACCTTTCCTTTTATTTCTATGACTTCCATTTGTATTACCTCGTATGTTTCTATTCTCCATTGCTTCTTCCATTCAGTTCCAAACGGAAGACGTAATGGGGAATCAACCGGTTTTTCGGGCTCTATTCCCAACAGGCTCCTCCATTTCAATCAAAACGGAGGAAGCCTTGGGGAATGACATTCTAATCAGGCTGCGACCCTCTCATATCTTTCAGATGAGATGACGCTCATCATGAATGTGTAAGGATCGAGCTTGTCGTCCTTCAGCATCGCGAAGATCTGAGGAGACATGCCGGAGACAAGGATCGTGCCCCTGTCATTCATTTTAACAGGCTGCTGTCTGTTAAAGCTGTTGACGTTCCAGAAGACCAGCTGAGGGAGCTTATAGCCCTTCTTGGCGAACTTTGCCTTTGCTGCCTCAAAGTTTGTCATTGAGGCATCGGAAGCACAGTAATCGAACTCCATGTCGGAGATGATTATCAGCCTTGAAGGAATGTCCTTCTGCTTCAGTCTGTTCTTGACCGCAGTGTTCAGTATCAGGTCAAAGGTCTTTTCAATGTTGGTGTTGCTGCATTCGTTGTAGCTCATGCAGTACTTGACCTTCTCGAAAATATCAGAGCCCTTGATCTCTACCAGTCTGGGATTTGCAGAGAACGTAATGAAGCAGTTTGCAAATGCACCCTTGTTACGTTCTGCAAAATAAATGCCCAGTGACTCCGCTACAGCTGCAGGCTGTGTTGCGAAGCAGCTGCAGTACATTGAACCGGAACCGTCGACCACGACAAGCGTGTTGTCGAAGTTTACATAGTTCTCCAGGGCATTCCATGTGGTATCCAGGACTTTTCTTTCTGAAGCTGCCATACCGCGTCTGTTCTTAATAACAGTATTCACGATATCGTAAGGTGTCAGAGAGCCTGTCTTCATTACAGAAGGTTCAGCAGCGGCCTTAGAGATGAATGCACTGTATCTTTCCTCATCATTTCTTAAAAAAGCCTTTCTGTACTTGAACAGTGCCTTTGAAGGCTGTACTTCGTAAGAGAAAGAATAGTCCTTTTCTCTCAGGTTGTTTTCCAGGATCTTTATGTAAGCTCTCAGATCAGACAGCATTTTTCTGTAAGAAGCGTCAGACATGTGCATTGCCTTTGCGATCTTCTTGGCGAGTCTGACCGTCTCCTTGGAGCTTGCGTTAACAGAAGGCAGCCACTTGGCCATTAATGAGACGGAGTCCTGTGCCTGCATGGACTTCATATCATCTGTCAAGACAGCCTTGATGTAAGCGGTTGCCTCCTGTTCACAAGCTGTATCCATCAACGACAGGATATCGTCATATCTGCCGTACTCGGCGATATTGTCAATATTCTTAATGACAGTCTCAGGATAGTTCTGAGCCAGATACTTCAGTATTACTCTGAATGCCCTTCTCTCACCCAGACCGCCTCTGATGTCTCTAGCGTAGAAGAGAGTCTTCATGGCGATATCCCTGTCTTCAGCAAATGCTCTGATGAATCTGGTGACGATCTCGTCATCACTTACGTTTCTCAGTGCGCCGGCTGTTGCGAAAAAGTCCAGACAGTCGGACATGGTGCTAGCGTTGGATACAGCACCGTTTGCTGTATAAGCTGTATTAGCTTCTTTCTTCAAAAACTTCAACATTTTCTTTTCTCCTTAATAACAAGGTGCGCTTTTCTCGATGAATTAACAGTTCATGATCCTTTATTTGCTGTATGCACCTTTAGTCAACACGCTAACAAGACACTGTGAATACAGGATTCGAACCTGCGAGACAAAACCTTTAATTTTGTTGATAACCGCATCGTTTGCTGTGAGTGTCTTTCGCTCGTTGCAATTGTATGTTAACTCCAGACGTGGGGTTATGATAGATGCAAGTTGACTTATTAATACAACCCCTATACAATTTGAATATTAAGGCAATTTCAGCATTTTCTATATTTTTTACAACCCCAAATAGGAGTTATCTATGACCGAGAAATACAAGATCTATCTGTCTGAAGACACCAAAACAAGGCTCGCTACCGATGCTGAGCTTTTCGAGTTCACCAGAGAAAACGGTACCGTTAATCTAAACGGGTTTCTCAAAGAACTCATCGTCAACTATTTCGATCAGTACAGAAGCGACAATGAGAAATTGCTCAATAATGTATTGGGAGAACTGACTTCCGTAAAAGAACTGAAGCCCAAAGCCGCATCAACCCTTGCCGACAAGATCATCAAGACATATATAAACAACAAGGATACCGCTTCCGGAAAAGGCGCGGTCATTACGCTTACGGTCAGCGGAGAGTCTTACGAGATAATTAAGATCATCGAGAATAACCTTCTTAAGGATAATTCGCTCTCAGGTTATATAAAAGAAATGTTCCTGTCTTACCTTTCGATACCGAGGAGCAAGAGAGAAGAGATCATCTTCAAGGACACTTACGAAGCAATAAACAAAGCCATTTCAGAGAACAGGCTCCTCTCTTTCTCTTCAAGAGGCCACGACCATAAAGCGATCGTCGAACCATACATGATCGCCACATCCAAAGAAGAGCAGTTCAGCTATCTTCTCTGCCACGACCAGAGACAGAAGAAGAACCGTTCCTTCAGGATCTCAAGGCTCAGCAATGTTTTCATCACCTCGCATACCTTTACAAGGGATCAGAAGACAGAAGACGAACTGACCAGAAAAGGGCTCAGGAGTCCTCATTCCATGTCTGCCGACATACACGCAGTCGTTCAGATGACCGAGCGCGGCAAGCAGATGTACACGATGATCGTAAAAAACAGGCCGTATGTAACCTACATCGATGGAGACCTGTATCACTTCGACTGGCCTGAGATGCAGCTGGAAGATTACTTCAGACGTTTCGGCAAAGACGGCATAGTCATAAGTCCAAAGTCATTAAGAACAAAGCTCCGGAATTACTATTCCAGAGCTTTGGAAGCATACGATGGTAAAAGTCAGACTGATCAGTCCTGATCGTCATCGAACAGAGAACTCATAGTGTTATCGCCGGTATCAAACTCGCCGAATTCCTGGAGTTTGGCGTCTATCTCAGTTATGCGGTTCCTTAATTCTTCAGCTTCCTTCTGCTTTCTGGCAATGATCTCGTCGATCTGATTGATGGCTGTTGAATTATAAACAAAGGTATTGCCCGAGAGATCTCCTCTTCTGTCGGAGTTGTAAGAGATGGTGTTCTCGATCTCACGGAGCTGAGCGAGCAAAGCGTTCTTCTCTTTCTCGAGCTGGATCGGGCTGGGTCTCGGCTTTACATATTCACAGGACAGATTGATCATGCCCGCGATGCTTACGTCATCACCGGATTCACTGTTATCGGTAACATACTGAAGGCCCTTGTTAACGACAGCTTCTTTGTTTTCCGAATCGCCCTTATGAAGAACAACAAGGCGGTCAAGAAGAACGATGATGTCTCTGCCGTTGTTGGGATATGTTTTCTCGATTCCGTCCGAATAGACGAACATGGCAAGAGGCTGGCCCTGGCCTTTGATAAACCTGAAATCAAGCATCGGGTTGTCTGCACAAAGAGAATATGTCTTATTGCCGTCGTTGTAATTACTCTCCGGCATCGGCCATGAATAGTAACCGTCATCAGTAACGAGAGCAAACGCTCCGTCACCTATCTGCATGGCTATGAATTCATCGCCGTGGGTAAAAGCCGCAACAAATGTACAGCCATAAGGTGTGTAGTTGTTCTTGCCGTTGACCAGTTCGATAAAACGTTCTTCGGTCAGCAGTTCTTTCTGTTCCTCGAGTTCTCTCTTGCCCCAAGGATACTTTGCGACATCCTTGTCGACTTCCGCACGCCACATCTTGATTATCTCAGACATCAGGTCCGGGATCTCACGGGGAGCTCTCATATATTCCCAGATCTTCTGGGCAGCGGAATTACAAGCGATTATCGCACCTCTGTCAGATCTGAAATGCTTGCGCCCGCCGTGGCCGTCAGCAAC
Organism: uncultured Clostridia bacterium; assembly: GCA_946407705.1. Taxonomy (GTDB): domain Bacteria; phylum Bacillota; class Clostridia; order Saccharofermentanales; family Saccharofermentanaceae; genus Saccharofermentans. Next base: position 224,867 of record CAMJPC010000003.1, read on the forward strand.
TATGATGAAGTATTCTTCGCCTAAGGTACCGCAGAATGAGCAATCCTGACACTTAACTCCTCTTTTTACGTGAGAAGCTCCCTGAAGACTCTTATTGAATACCGCAAAGTTCTTTTTCGCCATTACTGATTACCGAAAATACTTGAGAACAAAGAATTATCCACTTCGTTAAATATGCTCTGTGCCTGTTCCTTACCGCCGCCATATGAAGAAGAGACAAGCGATGTCTGGACTTCAGAGGCTCTGATCGCGATGTATTCGATGAGATTGCATAAGCCTGCGCCCTCGTCTGCGTAGCGTACATTCTCGCGAATTCCCGTAAACTGTTCGAGAATCCTTCCGACCTTTTCGGTCTTGGCGCCTTCACCTACCGCGATCGCGTACTTTGATGATTTGCTAAACCACTTGTTTTTCTTAAGCTTTTCCAGAGCAACGGGATACTCGTTGAAATCCGTAGGCTCACCGTCGGATACGAACATGATAAGCGGAGCAAAATACTCACCAAGCGCAGGATCCATGAATCCGTTCTTATGGAGCTTGACCTCAAGCGCGTCAAACGCTTTTCCGTAGCATGTATACGCGGGATAGGTATCAATGGGAGTGAAAACGTAGTCGTCGATCAGGATCGGCGTCGGAGTCTTCCATGTAGCCTCGTTGCAGAACTCCATGATGGCAACTTTGATGACTGAATTCAGGTCATCTCTTGTACGCAGTTCTTTGATGATGTTCTCGATGGCGTAGTTGACCTGACCGATCCTCATGCCACGCATACTTCCGGAGACATCGATGATAAAGAAGATATTCAGTATCCTTCGGCCTCCTGCCGTTTTGGGCTGAATCTGAGATGCAGGGACAACTTCACTCAGAGATTCTTCTCCAAACTGAGAAAAAAGCTCGGATTCCATGCTCTTCCAAAAATCTGCTGTGTCTGCCATATGCTCTCCTAAATAACCGTAAATTGTGTTCTGTCTATCGATACTTCCATGCCCTTCATGATCGGCATCTTGCCTTTGGGCGGGCAACTTCCCTCTTTACCCTCCATGCTGAACCTGATCGTGTGAGGGCTGGCATTATAAAGTCCGAGCACGTCCTTCCTGGCTGTCGGAATGATCTTTCCGACCGGAGTCTTAAAGTCATTCGAGAACTCGTTGAAGTGATAAGAATAAAGGATCTTATCAGGCATGCAGTAAACTTCTTTGCCGTGCTTATATTTTAGTATCCTGAGTCCTTCAGGAAGTTCCTTGTCGTATCTCTTACCGAAGAAAGCCTCGTATCCGTTGACCAGTACAAGATGGTCTCTTACGCTGAGCAGGATCTTGCGCCATTCGGTAGCAGTAAGACGCTTGTTGTTCTCCCTGATGCCCAAAGTGAATACCTGCTCAAACGCATCAAGCAGTTCCTTCGGATAAAGCAGACCAAACTTAAGTACATCAGAGTTGTACTTAAGGCTTGCGGGATTCGTGTTATTAACCGAAGAGAGACAATAGCGCGGATTTGTTCCGTAGATCTGCATCTCAGACTGCTTGTCAGAGATAGAAGGATCGTTTCTGATGTCTCTGGTCGCCTCGCCTTCCAAAGGATGGCCGTGCATAAACAATCTGAAAAGGATTATCGCGAGCGAGAACTCGTCAGTATATCTGTCAGGGAGCTTTTCTCCACGTACGACCTCAGGCGCCATGAACGTCATCATGCCGCGGATTCCGAGGTTCGTTCTGTCAGGTGAAACGTTATCGCAGTCACAGATGAAAACGTCACCGTTGGTCATGTTAACGGCAATACCGCCGTCATTGATGTCCTGATATGAAAGACCCAGTGAATGAAGGATCTCAAATGCCCTGACGATATTAAGACCTGCCGTTACAACGGAGAACCAGCTCTTCCATCTGAGGTGAATGAGCTGACCTGTTGAAGGGATCTTTTTGAGACCCATGACGACATTCTTAAACGGCTCATAACCAGCCGGGAAAAGATCCATCAGATAACCGAAAGAACCTGCCTGAGGCTCGATCATCTGGAGTGGCCAGATGAACTGTGTGGCCACGTCTCCCTTTGAGAGCGTAGGAACACCCTGCTTAACGTTCTTTTGGAGGTTCTTGCGGAAAGCAGCGGCATCGATCCTGTCAAGGCAATCCTTGTGATACCACTTTAACGCGTAAACACCGTCGGCACCCTGGACCTTATAGACCTCACCCTGACCGCCGCGTCCGAGAGGCTGCAAAATGGTGTAGATCTCACCATTTTCCGAGCGGAGTTGTACACCGTTTTCGAACGTATAGCTTTTCTTGATCGCATAACTTCCCATCGAAAAAGTTTAACTCCTCAGCCTAAACTCAATATCTATTATAGTATTTTCTTCCTCAAAACATCAACTAAGTTTAATCATTCAAAAGCCGCGGCAGATCCTCATGCTTTAGAAGGATCGGTCTTGTCGACACAATCGTAACTATCGGAGAATCTGTCAACATAATATGCCTTTAAAGACAGGAGACTGTCAAAGCCTCTGAAAGCCTTATTGCCAAACGAAACCGTAAGCGTCTCTCCCGTATAGTTCTTTCCACAAAGAGTCATGTCGATCTTGCCGTCCGCAGCATAATTGACGTTGGTTATGTAAACGCAGGAGAAGTAAGTGAAGTCATCAGACTGAAGACCATTCTCAACACGGACTACGTTTTTGTAGACGAAGATAAGGAAATTGTTACGTTCAGCCGAAACACCTTCTTTAACAGACATGAAATAGTAACCGACACATGTTGAACTGACCTGTCCGACATGGGCATTCGAAACATCTTTAAGGAACTGGCTGTTCTTATACGTGTCAGCTTCCTGCTGAAGAGTTGTCATCAGTCCTGACGGGATATCTTCCAGTTTCCTGGCGTAAACAGGCAGACCGGAAACAGTGATCGTCTTGGAATCAGCCGTAGGACGGACTCCGTAATTCTCCATGAGGTACTTCTCGAGTCCCGAACCTTGGTTGGTCGAAATGGTAATGGTATCGCCGTTCTTGAGATCTGTGCTCTTATCAACGCGGAATTCCAAACCATAAGGATTTGCACCGGGATGAATCTCAATTGACGCAAAAGGTGACGCGCCCTTGAATGAAGGATAAACATCCGCAAAGACGTCAACGGTGGTGGCCGTGCTGAGGCCTTTGACCGTGTCAGTCAGTTTGTTCTTGTACACCTTCACCTTAAAGTACTTGTTGAGGCTGTCGACAAGTTTGCTTTCCCATTCAAACTCGACCTTATCACCGTTTGAAACATTCTGTTTGATAACGACGCCGTTATCGACATATTCCCTGATGATCTTTTCAAAAGCCTTCTGAGGTGCATATCCTGAATATGCAGCCTTACCTTCATTCGTGAACTTCAGGGACTTTTCGTATTTCCTGTTGAACCCGTCGTAATCGAAATTGAATACTGCCTGTCCATTGGTTCCGGAACCGGTGTATTCAATGCTTGCAAACTCATTAAGATTGATCTTGATCCTGCTGTTGGATACGATCGCAACTATCACGATGACGATGATGATGACGGCGAGAGCCGCAGCACCGCCGATAATGAAAGGCTTGAGGTTCTTTTTCGCGGGAGCGGGAGCAGTTCCGCTCATCATGGACTGAGGCGCTGCCTGATTCTGGGAATACATGGATATGGGCATGCTAACAGGTGCCTGCATCTGTGAATAACCCTGAACCTGACCTTGCATCGGAGGCTGCATCTGGGAATACGTCGGTGTCTGGGCAGGAGGCTGCATCTGCGAATAGCCCTGAGGCTGAACTGCAGCCTGCTGTGCAGGTACCGCAACGGGAGCTGCAGCCAAAGGAGCAGCCGGTTGCTGATCAGCAGTCTTTTTCTTCTTGCCCTTGGCAGCGGGCTTAGCTCCCCTGGTGTCCCAACCGATCATTTCGTCAAAGTAGCTGATCAGCTGCTCGGCCTTCTTATCAGAAAGACCAGCTTCATCGATGATCATCTTCTTGACATGCGTATAGAAACTCTCGTCGGGTTTACCATGGTTCTGAAGCTGATATTTATATAAGTTTCCGAGACCGACGTGATAAACGAGTTCCAGACTGTGCTTAAGAACTTCAGAATCCGGGACAAGATCGCTGAGAGCTGAAGTTATGTATCTGGCATCGCTTAAGACCATGTCACGGCCGAAGTCGTCATAGATCTTTCGAAGAGCCTGACCTGTACCCGTAACAGGTTCTACCCTGCTCTGTGAAGCGCCGCAATTAACACAAAACTCGGAGCTTATCTTATCGCCACCGCATCTCCAACATCTCATCTGTGTACCCTCTCAAAATAATGTTTCATTATTCTATACCTTTATGATTTCATCCGAAAATCTGATTTCCCCAACGGAGCAGGCAGAGGATGATAATGATGTCTATGAGGATGAAAGCAAGCAAATAATAAACGATCGGGGGAATTCCCTTTTTCTTTTCGGGAACCGGCTCTTCGACCTTTACAACCTTCTTCTTTTTAGGCGTTTTAGGCTTGGCCTCAGCTTTTGCCTTTGCTTCAGCTTCGGCGGCAAAATCAGGCTTTGAGGAACTGTCCCAGCCGATCATCTCATCAAAATACTGGATCAACTGATCGGCCTTCTTTCCGGAAAAGCCCGTACGGTCAATTATCGTCTCTCTGACGCGCCTGTAAAATGCCTCATCAGGCTCGCCGGAATTACGGATCTGGGACTTGTAAACAGTTCCGAGACCCACAGTATAAACAAGCTCAATGCTGTGCTTTACCACATCGGATTCCGACACCAGATCGCCAATGGCTGAAGTAATGTAATGAGGATCATCGAAGACCTTCTCATAACCAAAGTCGTTGTAGATCTTCCTGAGCGCCTTTCCGACAGTTGTAGAAGGTTTGGTCCTGTCTAAAGTTGCGCCGCAATAAAGGCAAACGCCGGTATCAACATTGTCACTACCGCATTTCCAGCATTTCATTTATATACCCTCTCAAATAAATAATTAACCATATAAATGGTTATCCCCATCTTTATGTATTATAGCACCGGGTTACCCTTCACTTATGAACAAACATTAAAATAAAGAAGAAAATAATTATTCAGGTGTCGAAGACGCAGCATACAAAGGCGTTTTGCGATCATTCAGCCTCGTAATCGAAGCTGCTCCTTATCTTCATGAAGGGTCTTACTTTGGTCGTGGCGACCTCAACGTGTAAAGGATTGGAAGTATAGCCTTTGAGGGCTTCTTCACTCTCGAAAAGAGAATCGAGCATGGCATCCCCGCTGGAACTTTCAAGACCTTTGGTGATAACCCGTATGTCTACAAGACCGGGGATCTTGCCTTTAAGGCCTTCCAATCCGCTCTTGATACCTGCTTTGATATCTTCTTTCTCACCGGCACCGTATTCTTCCTTGATCGTCCAGACTATAACGTGTCTTACCATGATAAAAAACTCCTTTTCATTATTTAAGCATGCGACAGTTCCGGGAAATAAAGTCTGTCACGCTCTATCGATTCAAGTTCTCTGCCCTTGTAAAAGAGCCTGTAATCGTCAGAACCGTCATATAGTTCAGACGTGCAAAGATCAAGGTCTTCCGCAAGCGGAGTATAGCCGAGTCTGCACTTCCCATTCACAAGATCCAAACGGCGGATCACATCCGAAAGCGCAGTTTTTTCTTTGCAGAGCACCGACTGCAGGACCGTGCAGTCTTCCTCATCCAAAACAACAAAACAATCGATGTCATCTGCATAGAAGACATTGTCAAAGCCGCCTGTATAAAACATCTGAAGGCCATACTTATTGAGCTGTTCAAATGAAGAATGCATCTTTGCGTTTCTGACGAGTGCGATGTATCTTTGCTTCATTTCTTCTCCCATTTCCGTTATGGGTCTGAATCTTGATTGCGCTTTTTCGGTCTTGCAGTATTCGTCTTTTACGAAGTATCTGTACTGGTTCGTAATGCCAAACCCCATCTTCTTATAAAACCCCAAAGCATTAAGATTCCCAAAAAGATAGAAACCGTCACAACAGCTCCCGTATTCTTCGATCACACGGCTTATCAATTTCGCTGCCAAGCCCTGTTTTCTGTGGTCCTCATCGGTCATTACCGTTCCGATCTGAATGTAGTTTTTAACAGTGCCGTTCTGCATGAACTTCATACGGTTTGCTGAAACATTTGAGATCATTTTTCCATCTTCAACAAACGAAAAAGGAATATAATCGCCTTCAAAACCGCCGCTTATCACCCAGCCTTCGAAATCAAATCCGAAAACCTTCTGCGTCAGTTCATTGAGCATATGCCGGGACTTTTCATCCCGCATGTAATCACTTATAAACTGCACTTCATTCCCCCGGTTTCGTTTTTATATCCTTAAGCAGTATAACATTTCCGGCCAGGATCCCAACCGCACGTGAGTCGTCAAAAAAAGCAGAATTATCCTAATAACCGCAAAAACTCCCTTCTTTAATTTGTTTTTTCACGGGTATATAATTAATTGTCAAAAAATCAATTGTGAGAGGGTTATGGATTACAAGAGTTTCGTAGCAAACTTCAAACGTGTTGCTTGCGTTCTGTCAGTCGATCTCAATGAGACTGACAGCGAAAAGAGGTATCTCGTTATTGATGCAAACGACGCATATAAGCATACCGTTGTCGAGAAACTCGAAGACTTCAAGACCAATGTTCCCTACACAAGATACATCCAGAAGGCAGAGAATTTCGAGGCGCTTTGCGACAGCTGCGTCACACAAAACAAGCCCATCCATACCTATTTCGACATCGAGCTTTACAACGCCTGGATGGAAGTGTTCCTTATGCCTTTGGAGTCTGACGATCCCGGCAAAGGTATCGTTCTCTTCTCTTACGAGATGAATCCCAAGGCTGACATTAATAAGCTTGCCGACATCTCTTCAGAGACTGCCACCAACGTTATCAAGACATGCTTAAAACTCCGTGAGACAAACGACTTCCAGGAAGCAATGAATGCCGTTATCGCGGATATCCGCGAGCAGTGCGGCGCAAGGAGATGCAGCATCCTTCTCACCGATTACGAGAAGAGAGAATACAAGCTCCTTTGCGAGGATTACGGAAACGATCCCAATCAGATCCCGTTATCAGAATTCCTGACTGAAGAGTTTTACAAGGTTATCGAGACCTGGCCAAGACTCATCAAGAAGAGCAACTGTTTTGTTATGTTAAATGAGAGCGACATGAATGAGGCTCACAAGACCGCTCCTGAATGGATCGACTCATTGAAAGGCGACGGTGTCAATACGCTTGTCATTTATCCGCTCAGATCTGACAACAAGACGATCGGATATATATGGGCCGGTAATTTCGATCCCGAGAAGGTTCTCATGATCAAGGAGACTCTGGGCATCACCGCTTTCATACTGTCTGCCGAGATTGCAAACGAACAGAACATCCGCAAGATGAAGATCATGAGTTCAACCGACCTTCTTACCGGCGTATTTAACCGTAACGCGATGAACAACAGGATAACCGAAGACGTTGCAGGCATCAAAGTAATCAATAAACCCTTTGGCGTTTTCTTTATCGACGTCAACGGTCTTAAGGCAGTCAATGACACCCAGGGACATCTTATCGGAGATGCCCTTCTCAAAGATGTCGCAGCGATACTTAACCAGTACAAGACGGAAACCTCCGAGATCTACCGTGTCGGCGGTGACGAATTCATGATCATAACTCCGGGCATAAACCGCGAGGATTTCGAGAAGTACGCTGAAACACTCCGCGAGAATTCAGAGCTTTCTGACAGGGCTCACTTCGCACTCGGAGCATGCCACTCTGATGAAACCGAAGAAGAAGACGTCCGCAAGGCAATGCAGAAAGCAGACGCCAGAATGTATGAGGTTAAGGCAAAGTATTACTTCAAGCACCCTGAGCTGGAGTGGCACAACAAGATCGTCTAAAGACGCATCTCTTATTCTTTATTTCCCAGATATTTGAAGCAGAGCATCGTGAGGTCATCGAAGCGCTCTGAACCGTCGACATACTTTTCGATATCATCGGAAACTCTCTTAACAAGCTCGTAAGGCGGGTTTTCAGGCTCCACGTTAAGCGAATCGATCATCCTGTCGATGCCCCAGAATTCGCCCTTGTCATTCGTCGCTTCAGGAACGCCGTCAGTATAGACAAACAGGCAGTCACCGGGTTTCATCTCGAACTCATGCTCTTCAAATTTAAGGTCACCGCTTATTCCGAGCGCTGGAGAATGGCGGTATTTCTTTACGTTAAAAACGTTATTTCCATTAGAAATGACAGGGTTCTCATGTCCGCAGTTTGATGCTATTCCCTTGCCTGTCTTCAGATCGATCACGGCAAGCCAGACCGTTACGAACATCTCCATGTCATTGCCTTCACAAAGCTGCTTGTTGACGTCAGAGAGGATGGAAGAAGTGGAATTCCAGTTCATCATCGTACGAGTCTTGAGAAGCGTTTTCGCGATGACCATATAAAGTGCCGCAGGTATACCCTTACCCGTCACGTCGCCGATCACCAGAGCGAGATGGTCATCGTCAACAAAGAAGAAATCGTACAGGTCGCCTCCGACTTCTCTAGCGGGCGCCATCGAAGCAAAGAGTTCGAATTCCTTACGGTGCGGATAAGGCGGGAATATTCCGGGAAGGATTCCTTCCTGGATCTTTATCGCAACATCAAGTTCTGCTCCGAGTCTTTCCTTCTCACCCGTGATGTCCCTGATGTTGATCATGTAGTCTTTTACGCTGCCGGCCATGCTCTTGATGTTATCGGCAAGTTCTGAGATCTCGTCATGGGTATCGACAATGACTTTCTCGTATGAGAGATCCTCGGGCTTGGCATTCTCTTTCATCTTTTTGACGAAAGCGTCAGTGCTGTTGATTATTTCCATCAAGGGCCTGATTACGTTATGCTCCGCAGAATGAACATATGCCGCGATTACTGCCAGCGTTACAAAGACTGCGATCACGGTGATCGAACGAACGTAAAGATTAAGATCCTTCTGGATCACGTTGATGTCGATCTCAACGCACAAAAGACCGACGGCCTTGTGATTGCTGTCGAAAATGACCTTATAGCCGTTAAGCATCTTACCGTATTCAAGAGAATAACCGACAAGAAGACCGCTCTCCTGAATGCCGTTTTTGACTGCCTTCTGGAAAAGCATGCGGGTATCTTTCTCAAAGCCGTCCGCTTCGCAGGGAGTCCCCAGATAAGTAAACTTGCCGCCCTCATCGATCTCTTTCTGCGACTTTGCATTGACCGCATAGGTCAGGCTGTCGAGGTTCTCGATGTCGTCAAAATAAATGGCGTAAAGATACTTGATGTCCGAGGTGTCCTTAACGCGGTTTAAGCCCTTGCGCATCTCCTCGTAGCCCTCAGGCATCTCACGTTCCCTGATCATGTCGCCGAACTCGTAATCCTCGGTGACCCTGTACGCATACTCAAGAACGGTAGTAGCGTACTTACCGTAGTTCTCCATTACGTTCGACTCGAAAAGCTGATAACCGAATGCAACAATGGCAAGCGTGAGCACAGTAATGGATATTATGGCAGCAAGCGCTACCTTAAACTTTATGCTCACTCCTTTGCGCTGCTTATGCATAAGTAAACAAACCTCGGTTGGTCAGATACTTCTGATTATACAGAATAATTGAACGGACTGCGACTCCTGACCGTATGGAAACAGCCCTGCTTCAAGACTTAGTCCGTGGATCAGCGCCTTTTCCTGTTCTTGTGGTTCTTCTTTTTTGTACCGCCGCTTGAATGCCTGCCGGATTTAGCCTGCTTTGAAACGGCTTTTTTCGAATTTACGGTATTTACGATAAGAATTACGACTATCGCAAGGATGGCAACTCCGCCGAGCGATGCGAAAACAATGATGAGCACATTGCTCTTGCCCTTATCTGCGGTATTGTTTCCGTTATCCGCATTCTGTCCGGAAGGTGTGGCCGTACCCGTGCCTGTATTAGATGCACCATTCGGGAAAGGCTTATCGGTCTTGAAACCGTGCTTGCCGGCCTTTATCTCTGCATCAAGTTCGCTGCTGAGAGCCTTGTTGGCCATGTCCGTCTTCTCGGAATCGTCGAGCTTGGCCTTTCCGTTGAAGCCAACACAGAAATATCCGTATTCCTGAGCATAGATGACATCCATCTCGCCTTCTTTGCGAGCGGAATCGTAAGCCCATGCTTCGAAAGCGGATACCATCTTTCCTTTCTGTACCTGGACAGTGCCCTGATCCTTTACGGTTCCGGCTGTCTTTGCCTCTGCGGCAAGCTTCTTGAGATCGTCAATGCTCTTGCACTTTCCGAGCATCTCTTTAGCAGAATCTTCTGCCTTTTTCTTCTCGTCAGCCGATGCGGAAGCGCCGGGTGCATAGAAAAGAGCGTATGTGATCGAAGGAACCATTTTCTGGTCTTCAGGGATCTGATAATCAGCGATGAACTTCTGCTGATACTTCTGGGCAAGTGCGGAATTCTCAAGGATGCTGCGGTAAGCCTTCTCATCGCAGTCGGGTCCGAAATAAAGCTTGATGATCTCTTCGAGAGAGACTCCTGCGGGCTTTGCCTGCTGCTCGATCATCGACTGTATTTCCTGCTCAATTGCAAGCTTGTCTTCATCAGTAAGCTTTATGCCGGCTGCTTTTGCACGCTCAAGAAGTATGTATGTTGTCTGAAGATTATCTTCTGCCTTGGTAAGGAAATAATCAGCATAAGTCTTTCCTTCACCGTAAGTGGCGGTGAGATCGATGCGGCCGTCGCTAGTAGCCGGCAGATAGCCGTAGGAAGCATACTGGCTGAGCTGCATGAATGTCAGGAGGAAATAGTAATTAGACTCGGTAAGCGGGATCTTCTTACCGTCGAAAACATACTCATGATTGAGATACTGAGGCATCTGGGTGCCATACATTGTGTCAAAGCTCAATTTCGAGATGTCGAATGTGGATGTAGTTGTTGCGGATGCAGTCTCTGACGGCTGTGAAGCCGCTGTGGTCTCATCTGCCAGAACGGTTGCGGCAGATGTCATGATAAACACCGCGCTGACTATTACAGTTACCAGTTTTTTAAATACCTTCATATTCTTCTCCAAGGTTTTTATTCGCCGTTAATAATAACATTATATTTCCTATTATTCCTGCTTTGCGAACGAACAATAAAAATATATCGTTATTCGATAATTTATTATTGCATTTCAGTAGTGTTCATGTTAAGATAACTGCAAATCAGGAGGGATTTGATCATGAAAGAAAAAGTTGCCAAGACGATCGGAATAATAATGACCGCGATTCTGACATTTGTTTTAGTTGCCTGCATTCTGGGTTTCATCGTGCTGCCGGTCATCACTTTCATAATCATCATGATCCCCGATTTCTTCTTCCTTCTCAGTCTCAGCAGAAACTTAAAGAAGAAGCGTTTCACGGCCTTATGCGTGCGTGGGATCATCTATGCGGTCCTGCTTGCATTTCACATTCTCTTCTGGGGAGCGTTCCATATGCCGGTCAGCGCATATACGTCCTGGCAATATCCGTTGGCACTCAAATACGCTGAATTCCCCGGTAGCGATAGTTTCCTTCCCAGAAAACTCCCAAGCTCGGCACGCCATGTCCGTTTTGATTTCATGCCCACCATACTCCAGGGTGACGGACACATAGCCGTAGGTTTTAATGCAGACGATGAGTATGTTAAGAACCTCGAGAACGAACTCAAGGGGAGCGCCATGCATGTGGTAAATTACAATGAACTCGGCAATTTGAATAATTCCTTTAAAAACGGTGAGATCATCCACCTGTATGATTCAGGCATCGCCCATGATCACCCCAACGCCAAGGTCTACATCCTCTACACAGACTACGACTGGAATCATCCGAGTTCCAAAGCAGTTTTCGTAGACGGGGATTATGTCTTTTTCTCGCAGGAATGATCTTTAGTCCTTGATCTCCAAAGAGGTACCGCAGAAAGAGCAGACAGTCTCATTCTCAGATCGTACGGCACCGCATTTCGGGCAGTTGGTGTAGTACTTATGCTTCAGATATTCAGCCTGCTCATCAAGACCCTTCTGGATCCCGGCATTCTTCTCTTCATTCTTCGCGTTCAATTTGATCTCAGCCTTCTCATGATGGTTCTTGAGATAAACCTGGCCGGCAACGAGATACAAGATGAAAAGAACCGCGAAGATAACGGGCGTATAGTAGATCAGGTCATCAAGAAACTTGAAAGCGGGACCTTCGATCCCCGAATTCTCAATGACGGGTACGATGAGCTCGTAGCAGAAGTTTGTCACGAAAAGGATAAGATTGATGACTGCACCGATTATGCCTATAAGCAACGAGTGTTTGAAAAACTTGTACATCAGGCTTTCTCCTCTCCCTTTGCTTCTTTAACAGATATCTGGTGCATGGAACTGTCGTATCCTCTGAAATGGCCCATGACTTCCAAAGACGAACCGCATGAAGTACAGTTCCTTAATGCGTTGGAAGCCGCAGCACCGCAGTTCGGACATACGTTGTAGTACCATTTCCTGTTCAGTTCCGTCTGGATCTCTTCTTCGGTCTTTAATCTCTTGTCTGCTGCCAGATTGTCTTTTACTATGCCTTCGGCGCAGCGGTAGAGCAGAACATCCCTGACCTTAACAACTATGAGGCTGGCAACGGCGCTGAGAAACGTCACTCCCGAGGGAGCATAGAATACGATCTCATCGACGATCTTAAACGCTTCATCGGTCATCGTCATGTTCTCGAAAAAGGGTATTATGAGTTCATAGAAAAAAAATGTCGAGAACGTGGCAACAAGCGCTATCACAAGCCATACAAACAGGCTCATCCAGATGATGCCCGGAGTCCTCTTCATCATCTCATATACCGTTTTTGCGTTTTGCTCACCGTAATCCTGATCGAAAAAAGCTATGCGGTAAAAACCGTATTTATCCACCCAGGAACGGTTGTTTCCGTTCTTGCTTTTCTGTGGAGGTTCTGAGCCTTTCCATACCTGGCCGTAGATACGGCGGGAACCGGTTTTGACCGCAGTGAGCATAAAGGTCCTGTCGTAATGTTTCAGGCTGAAGAAGAAGATCACGTAACCTGCGATGGTAATGATGAGTGATATCGCGTTAATGCCCGGAACTTCACCCGAAATGATCTTTTGGATGAACAATACGGTTAAATAGATCGGCAAGACAAATAATCTGGCATCAGAACCGATGCTTGAACCGCCGCCATAGCCGCCATCATAACCGCCGCCCGAACTAAAACCGCCTGAATGAGAGCCGCCGCCTGTATGGTGACTGCCTGTATGAAAACCACCGCCGTGATGTGAGCCGACTGCCATAAACCACCCCAGATGACAACGAACAACATACCGCTTATTCCGTTAATTCAAATAATTGATTAACACTTTTATTATATCAAGTTTGCAGGATATTTTAGCGCTTATTCAAAAGGCATTTACTTAATAATCCGATCAGAATGGAAAGCCGGTGATATGACGGCAATCTTATGTATGCTCTTTTCCCTTTTGATATACCGGCCTATCCGGAATGAATAATGAGGATATCAAAACAATAAGCACCAGCACAGAATCCATCAGGCAGAACGGAATAAGGAACGAATTGTAATCTTCATTCAGCCGGACTCCCAGCATGAACGATCTTGAAAGCCTCTTGTTTGATACCCTGACCGTATCAGATACAAGTCCGTCTCTGCTAGCGATCTTAATGGTGCATTCCTGTCCTTTGGGACATGTGACTACAAGCCGGTTGTCAGAAACAGACGCAGTTACTTTCGGGTTGCTTGTTTCGATCTTATAACCGTTATCGAGCGGAACATCGTAATTGTATTGATAGAGATCAAATCTGGCCTCATCACGACCGTTAAGATAGTAATCGTAAACAAAGTCACCCTGTTCACTCATCAATTTGACAAAGCCCATCTCAGGTCTTTCATCAGTTGCATAAGCTTCGATCTCGCTTAATCCGGCGCGTTTTCCGGCAGTATCTGTCAGTACTACCCTGAAGCTTTTAACATTTTGTTTGTTAACCGGAATTACCGTTGCCGAACCGTTCGGTACAAGTTTCCCTGTTTCTATCTTGCTTCCGTCATCAAAAACGATCCTGGCATTTAAAACATTGTCATCCAAACCCGGATTGTCATATAAGACTATCTTCCCGATATAACTTGAACCGTTCAGCGAAACCGTAGCAGTTTTGCCGGTGTCTTCATCTGCCGGGATCCACACACCGGAAGGGCTTGAAGGATCTGTTTTTCCGGCAATTACATCGTCGCAGTCAAAGAGCATGAAATCGTTTAGAAACTGATACTGTCCGGATGACGCAGTGATCTTCGCACCGTAAAGCAGGGAATCAGTTCTCCGTTCCCAGAACACCTTGTCTGAATTAACTATGCGCTTTACGTTAGGATTCCAGTCACCATACTGGGAATCGTACAGTGCCAGTCTTTTTATGGTACCGGAACTCCGGACATAGTGTGTCAATGTATTGACCGATACAGGAAATCTTACACGGTCTTTCCATAAATATGTGCTGTTTTCCTGCATATGATCCGTTTCATAGGGATCAGTCGTCGAGGCAGGATTGACTGATGAATAATCATCTGCTGCAAACATAGACGTTGAATAACAGAATCCTTTAAATACAACAGGCCTGTATGATTCCTGCTGTTTCAGTATCTTTCCCATAACGCTTTCAAACATCAGGCTGACTGCCCTGTGTCCGGGATGGTCATCATAATCAACTGCGAAAATGACGTCCGGCTTGTAACTCAGGATAATGCTTTCGTAATCGTTAAAAAGATTGTTTCTCGTTATCTTCTCCCCGTCCCTGTATGCAGGATGATCCTCAGTTGCATAAGTGTGATCGAATCCGGATACCGATTTGATTACCTGATCCGGATCATTCTTCAGATTATAAAGATGAGGGTGATAGCGTGACACGGTTGAACCATATCCAAGGAATACTATGTTTTTCTCTGGTATCCCGTAAGAAGTCAGCACTTTGACCGCTTCATTTGCCCTGACTTGTCCCAATTCCTTTCCGATGCTGAACGAGCTTTTTGAAACACCGGAATCACCTGTCTGCTCAAAAACAACATATACTTCACTGTTGTTTTGAACGTATTGTTCAAGCACACCGCTCATCAACAGTACGTCATCATCTTCATGAGGAACAAAGACCATAACCTTTTTGCCGGCAAACATATACTCCCTGCCTTTATCCAGCGCCTGCCTCTCAACACTGTGGTCTTTCTTCTCCCAGTGCATATGATCAAGTTTGCGGAAGACTAATGAGCCGGCAATGACATACGGAAAGCATAACGGGATGACCAGGAAAAAGATCAGGTATCTCTTCAGATCATCGATCTCAACATTCCACTGAATAACATAACCCAGAATAAAGGCAGCGAAAACGAATAACGGCATTCCGATCAGGATCTGCATGTCGCTGTAGTAGATCCCCGAATAGACCATAAAGCAGAATTCAAGCGAAAAGATAACGGATAAAAATATCTGTTTTGCCTTTTGATGATCATTACCCATTTTCTGTCCTGCTTGCCGAAGGTTTAAAAGCTGTCTTTAATTATTTCTCTAACAGATTATATCTCTAAATCAGATATGTGCGGTATCCAAACGGCAAGACAGTCAGTCCGGGATCCCACCATTCCATTGCCGTGATGGACTGACTGCATATGCTGAACTGTGATGATGTGTTTCATTCAATGGCCACAAAAGATAAACCCATGAACCCTTGAGTTATTTGGGATTCCCGTCAGCATCAAAAAGCGGGAGACTGTCAATGAACTTTATATCTTTCCTGCCGGATGCATCGCCTTCGGCAATAGCCGCAACCTTGCCGGCAACGGTTCCGCCGGCGGTCTCAACCAATGCCTCCATCGCGCGGAGCGAGCCGCCGGTGGAGATAACATCATCAACTATAAGGATACGCTTTCCTTTGATCAGGTCAGCGTCATCTCTTCCGAGATAGAGCTTTTGAAGGCCTTTGGTGGTAATCGATTCATCATCAACGGAAATGGGATCGGGCATATAGGTCTTTATGCTCTTACGGGCAACGAAATGCTTTCTCATTCCGGCCTGTCTTGCCATCTCATGACCCAGCGGAATGCCCTTGGCCTCTGCCGTAAGGATATAATCGTAGTCTTCACGCGGAACGAGCTTTAACATCTCCCTTGCGCAGGCCTCTGTAAGCTCGGCATCACCGAAGCAGATAAAGGCTGCTATATAAGTATCGTCAGTCACTTTGCAAAGAGGGAGTTCTCTTGTAAGTCCTGCGATATTGATCTTGTATGTCATTGCCTTTTCCACGTCAATGCCCTCCCTGATGGTTCTGATAGACAGATTATAAACTTAATTACAAAAAGGTGCGATTTCTTCGGATCGATCTCATTGCATTCCGAAGAATGAACCCGGATCCTTGGATCCGGGTTCATCGATCACTTTTCTTTTAGTATCTTTACAGGCTCAAGCTTTGTTATGCCCTTGCCGCGGAAGAACGCGGAGATGACAGCGCAGACGATGATCATCAGTGCAGTGAGCGCGATCCAGACAGGTGATGTCGAGAAACTGTTCTGCTTAATTCCGAAGGTTGATAGTCCTATGAGGATCAGGCGGTTTGTGAACAGCACACGCATGACTATGCCTATCACTATGCCGGTGACGATGATCAGAATGTTTGTCATGAGCGTTCTTCTCATAAGTTCACCTGAAGTGTAGCCCAATGCTTTGGATACTCTTTTTCCCATTCTAGATGCATATGGCATTATAAACCTGTATACATTTTTCACCGCAGTCCAATTTTACGTGCGTTTTTTCAATACAATTCGAGTATTCGGACGGTATTTAGCCGAGTGTTTGGACTATTCCATGTCGAGTATTTGGCAGACCATATTAATCTTACAGCGTAGCTTTATCGCTTGAAATGGAGAAAACAAGCGATAAAAAACAAGTGACAAAAACAGAAGCACATAAGGCTAATATCATTCAATTCCTTAAGGATAATGGTGAATCGAAAGTATCTGACATCGCCAGTGCAATCGGACTCAAAAATGATAGAACTCGTGTTCTGTTGCTAAGTATGCCCGAGGTGATTCCTCTTGGCAATAACAAAAATAGAACCTATCGGCTCAAATAAAGCCTATTTCGTTATATTGCGATTATCTATTCCTAAATCAATTCTGCTAAAGTAATTAATGCTTATATTATGCAATGATGCAAGCAAACATTGTTAATCCAAACTGGATTTTAACTTAATCCGAGAAAGGAAAACTACGATTACTACAGAAAGAATGATAAAAGTCAATACACCTGCCAAGACCTCAGTCGTTTTAATCTTACTGTTTATCTTTTGTTCAGCTTTTCTATATTCAGCAACTATTTTTTCCGAAGATTCCAACTTTTTCAAATCAATTTGCAGGCCTTCATAATTTACTTTTCCATCAATCGGCACTGTAGCACCAAATTCGCTTCCATCATCGAGATCAAAACTTACACTTAAACAGTTACTACTATAATAGTTGACAATATATGAGACAGTGCCTTTTGTTCCTTTAGGAATAAAAACCGGTTTCCCGTTTAACTGAATTGTAAATTCATCCGATAATTCGATATTTTCTGCCAGCGTAACAGAACCTTTGTATGACTCATAAAAGTTTTTAATTCCATATTGCTTAACAATTATAGTGACAATCAGCGACAAGCCGATATTAAACACTAACATGATCAACACCAATATTTTTTTCATTTATTATGTCCTCTTTCAGCTTTGGGTTACTAAACTTGTGTGCTTCAATAAGATCTTCCATTCTGTCCTTCTGTCGTTAAGTTTATCTGTCTAATAACTATTCCCAATCTTCATCAATCATTTTGCTTATATCCAGATTAGCATCCCAACGAAGTTCTTCTTTAATTTCAGCAGTCAGCATGCCCCTTTTAATCATTTTCTCAACTATAT
>CAMJPC010000004.1 GCA_946407705.1 uncultured Clostridia bacterium
GAAATATCGGAAATATATAATACTTATATAAATACTTATCTGAAGCTTAAATCATTAGAGGGAATAATATGCTTATATGTTCTAAATGTGGTCAAACATCGCCTGACGGCACTAGATACTGTCCCAACTGTGGTGCATCATTAGGCACTCAGAAAAAGGCAGGTTGCTTATCTGGTCTCGTTGTGGTTGTTATCATCTTTGTGGCTGTGGGCATGATGATTTCAATGTGCAGTCCTAAAAAGACAGAGCCTGAACCCGTTCAAACCACCAAAGCAACAAGAACTAGCAGTAAAGCCAATGATCAGAATTCTGAGGGGAAAACAAGTAATGCAAGACCTCAGAAAGACGGCTTTGATGTTGATACTAACAAAACGGTTGTTATCGGTTCGTATCAAATAAAGGTACCGGCATATTATCTCAAGGGTTCATATTCTAAAGATAAAAAAACATATAATGCTGAAGCTGAAAGCGGAGAACAAAGCGTTCAATTATCGATAGAATTTACACCGGGTGCTTGTACCTATGATAGCCTTAATGCGAACAAAGAAGCTGTTTTCAATAGTCTCAAGAATGTTATGGGTGGTTTAGGTGTAGAAAACAGTGGCGTACTATTTAGTGATTATAATTCAAAACTTGGCAAAGGCATAATGGCAGAATATTTAGCGACTATTACGACTACTGGTGCTCGTTGCTATATTAGGCGTGTGTTCTTACCAGTAAGTGGTGGTTGCTTAGAATTCAATCTTCTCCAATCTAATCAATCAAAATGGGTTTATACCAATGATTTAGATAAGATAGTTAATTCGGTTGAAATCAAGAACCCTTCCGCAACCAAGAAGCCGAATACCAAGAAAAAAACAACTAAGAAATCAACAAGTAAAAAGTCTTCAAAGAAAACGACTAAAAAGAGTAAATAGCAATGAATAAAGAATATAACTATATTGAAAAGTACCACCAAATCATTCATGAATCTATGGAAGGCATAAATAAGCATGCCATAGAGGAAAGTGTTGATTCTGTTATAGAATTCGTTCGCCTTACAGATCACGATAAGTCTGAACTCATTGATTTCCACGACACAACTAAACTTATTGGCGGTGAAAGCTATAAATATGATGTCTTCGATAAGGCTCATGAGGCACTCTGTCTTGAGCAGTGGGATATTTCAAGCATCGGAAGTGGTGCTATCTGCGGATTTGTAACCGATGCCATGAAACACACGGATAATCTTGTAAACAGACAGTTCGGTGTTCCGCAGTTTTTGAGTTTGCTTAAAAATGCAGAAAAACAGAATCGTCAACGCTATGAAGAGTCTTTATATAGTGTCTACTTCGGAGAAGATGAGGAGATGGCGTTTAAGAAAGCCGTTGATTGTTTTGGCGGAAAGTACCCGCTTATTGCATTTCTGTTTTTTATAAAAGATCGAGAAAGATTCTTGCCTACAAGCCCTGACTCTTTTGATTCGATCTTTGAATCAATGGGACTGGGATACAAAATGAGCGCGCGGTGCAGCTGGAGCAATTACTGCGAATTTATAGCGATAATTACCTACGCTCAGGAATATCTTACGAAATCCGGGGTTTGCAGTCATGAGGTTTCACTCTTGGATGCACATTCTGCTATTTGGTTACAGCATTATCCGGAATATATGGCTTGGCACAACGAAACAAAGGATATTAACACTCCGATGAGACCTAAGAAAAAGATCAGAAAGGCGGATGGCACTATTAGTTATCAGTGCGGTAGATGTGATTATTCTTTTAGACAGAGTGACAGATGTCCTGAATGTGGTCAGCTGGTAAAGAAATAACTGTTTTAGGAAGTGAGATAGATGAGCTCAATGGATAGGAAAGAGAATTATCAACTCTTTTGTCAGAAAGCAAAGGCTTATGGCGTTTGTGATGAGATGAGTGGTGATGATAACCATAAAAGAGTTCGCATGGGCAAAGAGGGTAATTCAAGAGCTAGATTTGAAGTGCATTTGAGAAAAGACTGCATGAAAATCTTTTATGATAAAAAAGACAAGATTGGGAAAAATGTATTGCGGGTTGGTCGAGCTGATTTGCCAGCAACTAATATTAATCCCAACTATGACCTTTTCAGTGAAGTATACCCTGAAGATTATGATGACTTTTTAAATCTGGTTAGTCTAAAGCTTGGAAGAAAGCAATCGGATAATCTTCGAGGAATCAATATTCCATTGAAGCCCAGAGATGTCATTCGTTCTAATGACGGTACGGTTAAATATGTCTGCGGAAATTGTGGGAAAGCATTTATGAAATCACCGAGATGTCCCGATTGCGGTCAGCTTGTGAAGGAGTAAGTGGATTATGTTGTTTTCGAATGAAAAATTCAATTATTGGAATGATAGCAGTATTGTAAAAGAACTTGAAGGCCGTTCAGATTTTTTATCTCTGGAAGAGTCATTAATTAACACGATCAATTATCTTGATTCAAGATATTCAGTTATATTGGCATATGATTACATTACAAACCCAAAAACAAATCGTGATAACGACATGTTGTTTAAAGTTCGTCATGGCGATAAGGAAATAATGTGGGTGTATTTGTTATATTCGAAAAGAGCGAAATACATTAGTTTAGAAATTGATAATGACACTGTTTCTGGGATAAAGATGAGCCTTTCGGGATTCGAAAGCATTAAGGAAAGACACAATCAAAACTATCCGACACTGAAATTGAGATTCCATAATTATGCTCATATCGAACGATCTTTGAAAGATATTTGTGATTGCTTAGATAATCCTGCTCAAGGTGGTACTAGTAATGCTAACGGTATCAATATTCCCTTGACGCCTAAAGGCATAATTCATAAGTCTGATGGAACGATACAATGTTTGTGTGGCCGTTGCGGTATTTCATTCATCAAGGCAGAACGATGCCCCGAATGCGGACAACTTGTTCTTTATAATGGGGATTCAAATAAAACGGGCAATAAAAGGATTCTTCATGTTGGCGACGATGTTTCTAAGATGAAGATATACGAGATAATTAACAAATATTTTGGCGAAAACTATAACGCTTGGATGAAAGCAAGCTACATTATCAATGATAACTATAGAGCTTGGTTTCCAACAATCACTAAAACCTCAACTAGACCTAATGGAAAATTTGGCGGAACCGAAATGTGGAGTAATGTTTTATCTCCGGATAGAAAAACGATCATAACAATTAACCATGATGAGCCAAATAGAAAGTCAGAAGAAAACACACCAAGAAAAAGGATTCTGGTGTTTGCACGTATTGACGGTTCGTTCAGTTTTTTAGGGGTGTTTAGTGATCGCCTTGTCCCTGAGGCGGAATTGTTGACGTTTCAAAGAGAACGAATAGCGCAGGGTATAGACCTCGATACTTTCCAGTTAATTGATGAGGTCTGATATGAGCAATACTTACTTATTAACATGGAATCCTGATAAATGGGACTTTGAAGGTGGATATCATACATTTCTTAAGCAGGTTAATGCTGGAGAGAAGCCTATCTTGGAATGGCGAGCTGCAAATTCGTCCATTCAAAAAGGTGATGTCATGTATCTGATGAGACTTGGAGCAAACCCCAGAGGGATAGTCCTCAAAGGTATTGCCTTAGGCAGCGGTCATCCAAGCAAACATTATGAAGCAGCAAGAGCTGCAGCAGGTGAAGTAGTTAACCGTGTAGATGTGCAGTTTATTTCCGCAGGTGATTATTCCAAAGGTGATTATATTGATTGGACAGTCTTGAAAGAACGATTCCCTAATCAGAACTGGACGCCTCAAGCTTCCGGCATACGGATCAAGATGAATATTGTAATGACCTCGATGAGCTATGGCTTCGTATTACTGATGGAATAAATGTTCCGAAGCGACCAAAGAACATAATAAGAAAAGCAGATGGTTCAGTGCGTTATGTTTGCGGTCGTTGCGAAACGTCGTTTATCAAAAATGCAAGATGTCCGAACTGTGGGCAGCTGGTGAAGGAATAAGGAGACTAAACTATGGATAGTAGTAGGGTTTCATCAGTTATAGGATCACGTAACCGTGAACGGTTTAGAATTGATAATGAACCTATGGCCTTAATTCAACCGTATTCAAAATATACGCTTATATACACGACGCGCCATTTAACTATGAGTCTTGATGTAGTTGAAAGGATCTTTTCTGATCCCGTTTTCCGAAATCCTAAAGTGGAGATTAATCCTGCCTATGTAAAGAAACCCAGTGATACATATATTGCTAAGGTTATATTTGATACTTCAGTTAGCACTGAACAAATCAAAGAGGCTATCTACTCTTACAGAACCGGTGGTGTGGCGAATTACAGTGATATTAATACGCCAATGGAGCCGAAGAGTAGAATTAGGGGAGAAGACGGAATTATCAGATATGTCTGCGGCAGGTGCGGTTCAACTTATTTGAAATCTCCAAGATGCCCTGAATGTGGACAGTTAGTTAAGGAATAATAATGAAAGGAACATACATATATGGATGCAGCAAGGATAATTGAATTGTTGAATCAGGAACCCGAGATGAACCCTGATGCTCATGACGGTAGTTATGAGTTAATGCGAGAGATCGTTAAGTCGTATTCCATGATGAACAATTATGAGGTCATAAATTTCTTTGACCTGAATGCCGTATATGGAATGGCGCTTGGGACCTGGAAACTGAATGTTGAAAAGAAGAAGGAATACATTAATAAAGGGCATCTTCCCAATGCGGAAAAGGAACGGCTGGTAAAAGTAATAGATCATGTATGGAATAGTGCCTGCTGGAACAAGTATGCGAATAGAGAGGGTAAAGGACCTTCGATTGGTATGTTCGGAACAGGCTTTTACTCTTTTGAAGGCAACGCTGATGATAAATCGTGTCAACGCTTCATTAAATTGATGGTTGACATCGCAAATCTCAATGATGACAACCAGATTTACAATTTGTGTGATAAGGTGTTTGATTCGTCCTTTAATGGTATGCAGGCAGCTGCTGCTTCAGTTATGCTCCATTGCTTAAAACCAAATACATTCCCTATATTGAACGCGAATTTCGGAGATGGAACAGTTTATGGTCCATTGGGGATCAATCTGGATAAACCGGGCAGGATATCAACTTATATCAGTAATTGTAGAAAGATCAAAGCGTTCCGTGATGCAAATCTTAAGATAAAGAACTATCGTATTTTGGACTGCTTCCCACGAAAGTACAAAATAACTGAAGCTGATAGGTATTCTCCGACACTTGAAGAGTATGATCCTGGTCTCTCAAGTCAGCAATACTATGAAATTTTTAAAGATGAGAATATTGTAAAGAAGCATACTTTGGATACAGTCTATTACATTTATGATATCGGCGGCGAAGCTACTTGTTCAACTTTAGCTTCGAAATATGGTAATACTGCTCAACACTATAATTCTAATGCAACCCATCTTGCCCAATTGATTCAACGTGAAACGGCTTGTCCTTTGAATAAACGTGATGATAGGGGGAATTGGTATTGGCCGGTTTTATTCCAGGGAAGAGATACCGAGAAAGGAGAACAAGGTGTTTATTCATGGAAACTCCGACAACCGGTAGCTGATGCTATATCGCAATTGATTGATGAAGGCTTTTTTGATGATCTTATACCAGAGGAAACAGAAAATATGA
Organism: uncultured Clostridia bacterium; assembly: GCA_946407705.1. Lineage (GTDB taxonomy): Bacteria > Bacillota > Clostridia > Saccharofermentanales > Saccharofermentanaceae > Saccharofermentans. Next base: position 5,638 of record CAMJPC010000004.1, read on the forward strand.
AATCGACAATTAGTAAAAACACAATACTGTATGGCCCTCCGGGAACAGGCAAGACTTTCAATACGGTTCTCTATGCTGTCGCTATTGTAGAAAAGAAATCTTTCCAAGAAATACAGGAAGAGGCTTCATCGGACTACAAAGCCGTAAAAGAGCGATTCGAAGCCTATAAGAGTCAGGGAAGAATTGCATTTACAACATTCCATCAATCGTATGGATATGAAGAATTCATCGAAGGAATCAGACCGGTTATTGATGGCAACGATTCAGAGTTGGATTATTCAATTGAAGATGGAGTGTTTAAAGACTTCTGCAAGAAAGCTGCTGTCCCGGTCAAATCTAAGAATAAAAAAGACCTGGGTCTTAATAGTGATCCATATATATGGAAAGTATCGTTATATGGAACGTATGATAACCCTATAAGACAAGAGTGTATGGAAAATAATCATATACGTATCGGGTTTAGCGATTATTCAGAAGATTTGGTTGAAGAGGAAGAAAATGGCGTTAAAATTAGCGCACAGTTGAATGCTTTCTATAACAAGATGGAAATAGGAGATATAGTTCTATCTTGCTATACAAATGAAACAATAGATGCAGTTGGTGTAATTACAGGGGATGTTGAGTATCACAAAGAATATGACAGTTATAACCGTTTGAGAAACGTTAAGTGGCTGGTTAAGGGTATTAATGAAAACATAGTTGCTATTAATGGCGGCTCGAAGATGGTTCAAGCGACGGTCTATCAAATGAAGGTAAACTTGAGCGATGTTCTTGCTATTGTTGATAAATATTCTGACGGAAATGAAAGTATAAGTAACTATGAAGACAACTACGTTTTTGTAATTGATGAGATCAATCGCGGTAACATCTCCAAGATATTTGGTGAGCTTATTACTTTAGTCGAAGAATCTAAGAGAATTGGTGCACCAGAAGAGTTGAAAGTTAAACTTCCATACTCGCATCAGCAGTTTGGAGTACCTAAGAACATCTATATTCTTGGTACAATGAATACTGCAGACAGGTCAATAGCAATTATGGATACTGCTTTGAGAAGACGTTTCTCTTTTGTAGAGATGCTTCCGGATTCAGCTGTTCTTCGTCAATTTGGTAATCCTACTGTGTTTGATAATGGCATATCCGTTAATGTTGCTGATATGTTGGATATTATCAATGACAGGATTACCTTCCTCTATGACAGAGAACACACGATTGGACATGCTTTTTTCATGCCTTTAAAGGATTCTCCGAGTGTCGAGATACTGGCTCAGATATTTGAAAAATCCATTATTCCGTTGTTACAAGAATACTTCTATGAAGACTACGCAAAGATTCAGCTTGTATTAGGCGATGATGGCAAGACTGGGGATAATAAACAGTATCAGTTCATCTCGGATGAAGAAATGGATGCTAATAAGTTGTTCGAAACTGTACAAGAATTGGATTCTGAAAAGAAGTATTCCATTAACTACCCGGCATTTAGGAAGATTGAGAGCTATAAGTTGATTTCTAAGAAGTTATGAACCGAACCATAGTCGTTAAAGAATACGATACCATTGTCTCTAATGAGGTTTTGTCTTCGACACAAGGCTATGTTTGCCTTGAGAAGAAGTATTTTGAAGAATTAGAGCAGTTTGTTAAAGAGTATGTATCCCAGTCAGATGAAGCGGATATTCTTGAGTTCATGCAGATCGGATATAAGCGCGGAATTGGTGATACGATAACCTTTAAGAGCTATGTCGGAATGATTGAATTGCCTAGCGGTTTTCAGATTGAAATACTCCCGAAAGTTTCGTTGGGTCAGGATGATAATAATGCAAAAACGAAACGGATCTTTTTGAAGATGCTTAACTGTCTTAAGGATTTTGACGGTAAAGTGTTTAGTTCTGCCTCGCTCAATGCAGATAAGATGAATCTGTACGAGATTTTTATCCGCATGTATATACAGGAGGCATGGACGCTGGTCAAGCGAGGTATTAAATCAGACTATATCAGCAATGATGAAAATCTCCATGTTTACAAAGGCAAACTGAATGTAAGCAAACAGATATCTCTTAATGCCGCACATAAAGAACGGTTTTACATGGTGTTTGACGAATACCAAGTTAATAGACCTGAGAATAAACTGATTAAATCCACATTGTTAAAGCTACTTGGTGTTTCGAGAAATACAGACAATACTAGAGAGATAAAGCAGTTGTTGTATTCTTTCGAGTTGGTTCAGGAATCCGATAATTACGTTAAGGATTTTTCGAAAGTTTCTCTGACACGAGGTATGAAAGAATATGAACTTCTGATCCAGTGGTCGAAGATATTCCTGCTTAACAAAAGTTTTACAACGTTTTCTGGCAAGAATGCAGGTAAAGCCCTATTGTTTCCGATGGAACAGGTATTTGAGGCATTTATTGCCAAACAAGTTAAGTTGTTGTTTGAGAACCAGAATAAGGGCATTATCCGTGTTTCAGCCCAGGACAGCGGGTATTATTTATTTGATGAACCCCGCAAGTTTAGACTTAGGCCAGACATTGTAGTAAGTAATGCCTTTGATGAACATCACAAAACGGTGATCATGGATACTAAATGGAAGCGGTTGAATCGTAATCCTTCAGCAAATTATGGGATATCACAGGCTGATATGTATCAAATGTATGCCTACTCAAAAAAATATCATACTCCGAATATTTGGTTGATATACCCTTTGAATGATGATGTCCGTGATTTAGATCCTTTATCTTTCAACGCTATTAAAAATGAGATGATGAACGTGTCAGTAAAGGTGTTCTTTGTTGATCTGAATGATTATAAGTCCAGTTTGGAGTCTTTCTATGAACGTGTTTATCATGATGATCCATTTTTGATTTCAGATGAGGATGATGAGTTGTTATCTGGACGAGAATAAGAGGAAGCGTATATGTCTATATTCAAAGACCACATATTAGAAAATAAATGCAAATTTTCAGACGAAAAGGTAGATAGGCTTATTGAGATCTACAAAAGCATGGTAAAAGAGGTTGAAGAACTGGAAAGAATGTTTCCTAATCGACATTTTACATTGGACGGCCATTTGGTTGGTAGTATGGGCGAAGCAATTGCAGCCAATCGTTATGGAATTGAGTTGAAAAAGGCGAGTTATGCTGATTTCGACGGCACTATATATCGACATCCAGTACAAATTAAAATTGTTCAGCAAGATAATGTTTCTATTCATTATTCAGGTGATAAAGTCCCGTTTGAAGCATATTTGTTAGTGCTTTATATGAACAAAAACGGAAATTTCTACGAAGTATATAACGGAAGCATGAGCGTGGTATGGGATTCTATTGAGCAATCTGACCGACGCGGGAACAAACACATAGTAATTAGCAAATTAATGGAGCTTCAATCAGAATTTGTCAATTTACCAAGGCTTGATTCATATCCGCGTGTTCCAAAAATGAAGTCGATTTATAAGAACGAAAAGAAGTGAGAAATAAATATGGCTCGCTGGGATGATGAACAATTTCACTCGTTAGTACCACCGAAAGATATCATGTGTGCTTCTTGTAAGTATAAGGCGCCACCTGTAACGGTTGGAGATTATACGCAAGATAGGTCTGGTTATTCTATGTGTGACAAGTACAAAAATAAGCCGATAGACATCGTATGGGGTCGGAAACCATGCCCTCAGTATGAGAAGGAGTGAGTTATGGGAAAAGACACTATTACTAAAGAAATACTCTATGCAGCAATTGTTGAGAGGATTCTTCAGGAAGAACAACGGTTTAAAGTTTCGCCATATGAACTCATGAAAGAAGTATGTAAGAAGAGGTTTAATAGAGATTTGAGTAAAACTGGGATTAATGAGTTTGAAGTCTATAATCTTATTATTTATAAGGCAAAAGAAAACAACTATACTGTTAGAAAAGCTCCGACGCATGGCTTAGAGACTGGGTTGCCTTATGTTTTTGAGTATTTCTTTTATCCGAATCCGTTACGGTGATTATCTTTGAAAGGGTTTAGGTGTATCAATGGGAGATCGTAATACCGGCGCTGGTCAAATGTCTGGGGCACCTTGGCATATTGAGGTGCTGAAAAAGGATGAGACAGATGATAGAAGGCATCGGAGCAGATGCATACACTACAAAAAGTCAAATCAATTTTGCAATCATTATATTGGCCGTTGTGGAGGCTCTGCTCACTGTCAATATTATGAAGAACGTGATCCTGAAGATGCGAAAGCCGCTCGTTCGACTGGAAGAACATTTAAGAAGATGTCTAATCAAAGACCGTCCTTGAAAGATATTCACAGAAAAAACACGCCCACCAAATCTAAAGAAGAGAGTAAACCTATGGATATTAGCTTTAACCAGGCTCTCAATAGCATTAATCGGAATAATCCTTTGTTTTGACGTGGCCCAAGCGGTTTTTATTGCGATTTTTGTTTCAGCAGTCCCAACTTAACCCTAAAAGTCTCGATTTTTGACACAAAAGTCGGTTTTTATTGATTTTGCCCCGTTGAGCAGTCATAGTGAAGGAAACATCGAAATGGAGGATGTCATTATGCTTAACGAAGGAGATTTCAAAAGAACCCTGATCGACCTTATTGATAATCCAGATAAATACAACAAAGATCAGCTTTATGATGCCTTCCTGGAGATTACGGAGAGGTACCTTGATGAAATGGTAAGCACACTGTGCTTTGAAAACTACATTATCAAGAAATATGGTGAAGAGAAGGGAGCCGAGATTATCGAAGCAATTGCTGCATCTAATCCGGCTGTTGCGGATCTCGAGCAGACAAATGCAAGAGAAGCTGATAAAAGTACAATAATTAAAAATCTATTGGTATTTACAGAGTGTGAGTTCGGATTTGATTTAAGCAAAGGTAACGAGGGCGATTAAGTCTCAATTTAGGAAGCATTTATGAAAACATATCATCTATACACATGAGATAGATGCCAATACGCTTTGCTTTGTCTTCGGAATAGTTTTTAATCTTTTCCTCTTTGAAGGGCTTTCTACACAGTTTACTAATAAACATGACTAATGAACCCAACCATGTAATGACCATAATCAACACCTCTATATAATTCTTATATTAATATATTCGATGGTAAAGATGCTTGCAAATGTGCGAACGGCAAGCATGATATTTGTTTGAGATTGCACAATGTGTTTAGAGGACTTGTTTTGAGTTACTGGAGAGTATCTCTAATTTTCCATTGTTTAACACTTTCACAACACAATCAAACAGCGTATATGTTAAATTTTAAATATCATGAATCCTTTACAGACCGGCAATGTGGATCAGTTTAGCATGAGTTAAAAGTTGTTAGAGGTGTAAGAGTATGAAAATACTAGGCATTCACTGTCCTTATTGTGGCGGCAACATCAAGTTTGATATTGATAGTGGAAAGAGACATTGTTTTTGCGTTCACTGTGGGCAGCAAATAATCCTTGATGATGAAGTAATACGAACAGAACATGTTGAAATAAAAAGAGACGAAACGAAAATCCACGAGGCAGATGTTAATGAACGTATACGTTTAAAAGAATTAGAAATGGAGGAAAACAGAAGAATTTCAAGCGAAAAAAGTAAGAAAACAAAGCTTATTGTCGTTTTGACGATTGCTTCCATAGGTGTTTTGATGCTTCTTGCGGGAGTGGTATTGGGAAATGTGGTTAACGAGAACTTCTTGCTTTTAATGCTTTTTGGTGGTGTAACAGGTTTTGCAGCCTTCGTAGTTTGGTCAACGGACTCTTGAAAGATGAACAGAAGAGGAGACTCATATGTTGGTATTTCTTGGTATAATGAGAAGAATAAACTTGGGTGCACCGATAGTTCTGCTATTAGCGCTTATTTTGAAGCACAAAGCTCCTGTTTGGTTTGTGTTAGTTTGTTTACTGTTAAGTATTCCAGGCTATGCCTTGTTTGTTTTCTTTACAAGTAAATATCTAAAAACAGAATTGTTCAATTTTCTTTCTAACGATCTGTATAAAAATGAAAATCATAGTTATTTCTCAACATTGTGGAAGTGTATTATTATTGATATTTTTTCACCAATAACATTCTTTGTGGATTTTTATGGTGGTTTTATAGGCAAATTAATAACCTTCATTTCGACATATGTCACTATTCTGTTTTATTACATTTTATTCTGTTTAATCACTTAGCACGAAGTGTTTGGCAAAACACTAGAAAGCTTGACACCACAGGTTGTAAATCTCCCGAATTAATTGTAGGCAATTTGTAGGCAATAGCCTCGAATACCTATGAATTCTTATGAAAACGCGCGAAGAATAAAAGCCTGAAAAGCCCAATAAAATAAGGCATTTCCGAAGATTTGTGATAACGCGTGAACAGCGTTAGGAGTGTCTTTTAATCAAGGGGTCTGGAGTTCGAGCCTCCAGTGAGCCACCAAGAAGATTAGCCCGCCAACATTGCGTTTGGCGGGCTTTTTGTTTTCGAAATTCTGTAAAATTCATTTGATTTTCGGGCTTTATGTAGACAAAATGTAGACAATTGACGTGTAGACCTATGAAATCATAAGAAAAGGGTGAACATCAATAGTTTAAAAAGCCAAAAAGTGGTGGATAAGTGGAGGACAGGAAAAGTGTAACCCGCAAATGCTTTTCCTTTCTATGTTTTTATGGTTGAAATCCACGGAAAATTGTTGAAGAATTCTTTGTGCTACCAAACACAGTGGCAAAAATGTTATAATTTATAAATAGAGCAAGGAACAAAGGCGTTTCATCTTATGGGATGAGGCGCTTTTTATTTTGCAAGGAGTATGAAATGTCAAAACCGATCATAGGCGTGATGCCGTTATGGGATGACGAGAAAGAGAGCATGTGGATGCTTCCCGGCTATTTTGACGGAATAATCCAAGCCGGCGGAACTCCGGTTATGTTCCCTTTGATATCAGATGAACATGAACTTTATCGTCTCATGGATATATGTGACGGTATTCTTTTTACCGGAGGCCATGATGTCTCGCCCGAGCTGTACAGCGAGAAGCCTTTTGAGAACGTTTGCAGCTGTAAGATGCGTGATGATATGGAGCAGGTTGTGCTCAAAAAAGCAATTGAGACAGACAAACCGGTCCTTGGCATATGCAGAGGGATCCAGTTTATCAATGCGGCACTGGGTGGAACGCTCTATCAAGATCTGCCGACCCAATATCTGACTGAGACAGATCACCATCAGCAGCCTCCGTATGATATTCCTGTCCATTCTGTGGACATCTTGAAGGACTCTGCATTGTACAGCTGTTTGAATGTTGACAGAATACAAGTCAATAGTTATCACCATCAGGCAGTGAAGGACGTTGCGCCATGTTTGAAAGTAATGGCAACTGCAGATGACGGACTTGTTGAAGGGATATACTTGCCGGAACACAGGTTCCTTTGGGCTATACAATGGCATCCTGAATTCTCGTATCTGAAGGATGAGAACAGCCAAAAGATCTTTAAAGCTTTTGTTGATTCCGGCCGCAGTGTTAAAAGTATGATATAACGCATGTTCAATAATCGGAAGGCAAATAACCATGAAGACAGAATATAAATGGACAGATGGAAATGATAAAGATTTCCGGAAGTTTTATCTTAAGACTGAGGAATTCTACAGCAGTATAGTCGGAGGCCGGAAGAACCGTGAAGCGTTTATTCCGCATAACATCTCGGAGAGCATATCCACTGTTCTGATTGCTTCTGTATCTGGTGTTGCTGTAGGATGTGCCGGATTAAAAGCATATTCGGATTCTGATGTTGAGATCAAGAGAGTCTGGGTAGATCCCGAATTCAGAGGCAACCACATATCAACTGCCATGATGGATGCGTTGGAGAAAAAGGCAATAGAACTCGGATTTAAACGGGCAATCCTTCAGACAAGGCCGCAGATGAAAGAGGCTGTTCATTTATATACAAAGCGTGGTTACTTGCTGACAGATAACTATCCGCCCTATGACAAGCTTGAAGGAGCGATATGTTTCTCGAAGGAATTATGATGGTCAGAGCGGAAAACGAACAGCATATTCAGACAATATCTTCCATTTGTCCGAAATATGCAAATTGCTACATTTAACCCTATGCGGTTTATGCTATACTCCACGATAGTAACGGTTAAGGACAGCGAAACGGAGGGCTGTTTTTTGAAGATTGATCCGACAGTAAAAAAAGAGACGATATATGTATGTGTTGTCACTTTGATCCTTAGTATGCTGATGGAGTCAGTATTCCTGATCATAAGGCATTGGCAGCTTACTGTCCTGTTCGGAAATCTTGTCGGAGCAGGCGTAGGGATCCTGAATTTCTTTCTCTTGGGTCTGTCTGTCCAAAAGGCGGTAAAAAGCGAGGAGAAAAGGGCAAAAGATATCCTTCGCGCCTCTCACGCTTTAAGATACGCTCTAATGGCTATTCTGGTCGTAACAGCCGTACTCATCCCTTCTGTCTTTGATATGTGGGCAACACTGATATCTCTGCTTTTCGCGACCGTTGCCGTATATACGAGGGCAATATTCAATAAAGACAGGAAAAACGGCAGTATAAGTGCGGAAACAGCTGCAGATCAGCCTGATATCGAAGGAGGAGAGGAATAATGAGCATTGTGTATCTCATTCTCTGCATCCTTTCGATGGCGGCTGCCATAGCGGTCAAGGTTATGTTTGTGCCTGCATCTGACGGTATCGACATATCAGGAGCACATGTATTCTTTACCGTTAAGATGCCTATACAGGATCTTCCGATCACGGAAGCACAGGTCAATTCCTGGTGTGTGATACTTGCCGTAATGTTCCTTTGCCTTTTCCTTACGACGGGTCTTAAGACACGTAACATTTCCATAAGGCAGATGCTCGCGGAATGGATAGTGGAGAAGGTGACGGGTCTTGTAAGGACAAACATGGGAGAATACTTTGAGGGTTTTGCGCCTTTTATAGCAGCAATTTTGGGCCTTTCCGGCTTCTCAAGCCTCTCATCGCTTTTGGGGCTCTTCCCGCCGACATCTGATATCAACATCATTGCTGGCTGGGCGATACTTGTATTCTTCCTGATCACGTACTACAAGATGAAAGCCGGCCCCTGGATCTACCTTAAGAGCTTTGGTCAGCCGCAGCCGCTTTTGGCTCCGCTTAACATCATAAGTGAGGTCGCTACCCCGATATCGATGGCATTCAGACATTACGGAAACGTCTTATCCGGTTCGATCATATCGGTACTCATTGCAGTAGGACTTACCAAACTGTCTCACAGCCTGTTCTCGTTCCTGCCAGGTGCGCTTGCCGATTTCCCTTATCTGAGGATAGGTATTCCGGCTGTGCTGTCGATCTATTTTGATCTGTTCTCGGGATGTCTCCAGGCTTTTATCTTCGCAATACTTACCATGCTTTATGTGGCAGGAGGGTTCCCTGCTGAGGAATATGCCGCAAGGAAAAAGAAAAGACAGGAACGTGCCGCAGCCAAAGCAGCATGTTCACATACCGCAGGAAAGAATGCGGAGCTTTAAGATACAAACAACATACGGAGGTATTTAAATATGTTGGAACTTGCAATCGGAATCATCTTAGGTGGATGTGCTCTCGGTGCAGGCTGCGCCATGATCGCCGGTATCGGTCCCGGTATCGGTGAGGGACATGCAGTTGCAAAGGCCTGCGAAGCTATCGGCAGACAGCCTGAGTGCAAAGGCGATGTTACTTCAACAATGCTCATGGGTTGCGCCGTCGCAGAGACAACGGGTCTTTATGCGCTCGTTATCGCTATTCTTTTGATCTTTGTTGCGCCCGGAAGATTCGTGGATATCCTTTTGAAAGCGATCGGTCGCTGAAACGGAGTCTGACACATGCAGGATCTGGATATTATTTCGATAAATATCTGGCATATAGTCATCTCGCTGGCGAACCTCGTAATACTTTTCCTTATACTCAAAAAACTTCTTTTCAAGCCTGTAAAGAAGATCGTTGAGCAGAGACGGAAAGAGCTTGATGCGGAATACCGCAAGGCAGAGAAAACACAGGCCGAAGCCGATGCGATAAAAGCTGAATGGGAAGGCAAGATGGCGACTGCGGAAGCTGAGGCTGACAAGATCATAAGCGATGCCGTCGAACGTGCTGACAGCCGTAACGAGGTCATGCTCTATGAATCCCGTGAGAAAGCAGATCAGATCATCCGTAAAGCAAAGGCTGATATCGAACGCGAGAGAAAAGATGCAAGAGAAACGTTCAAGAAAGAGATCGTTGACGTATCCCAGGCTCTTTCCGAGCAGATCATCGGACGTGAGATCAACATGGATGACCATCGCGACCTGATAGACAGAGCCATCGACAGAATAGGTGAACAGCAGTGACTAATGTAGGAAGAGAATATGCGATCGCATTATTCGAGGCCGCCTATGAAGACGGTTCACTTGATGCTGTAAGAGATGATCTCACAGAGATCAGAAAACTGCTAAAAAAAGAGCTGGATTACATCTCTTTCCTGATGAATCCGGGGATACCCAAGGAAGAAAGGCTTGATTCATTGTCCGAAGCTTTTGAGGACAATGTTGAGCAACTGCTTTATTCGTTCCTTGCGGTAATGACCACAAATAATCATCTGAATGAATTCTTTACCGCTGCAAAAGAATTCGAGAAGATGTATGAAGATTATAAGAAGATGAGTTTTGCCGTTATTACAAGTGCGGTCAAACTGACTGATGAGGAAAAAAGAAAGATCGTGACACGCTTAAGAAAGGTTACGGGAAAAGCAATCTTTCCGGTATACAAGATCGATCCGTCAATTGTCGGCGGAATTACCATAACCTGCGACGGAAAGTTCTTTGACGGAAGTGTTGTCAGGAATCTTAAGAACATAAAGGAAGCGATATCGTAATGGCTGGAAAACCTGAAGAAATAAGCAATATCATCAAAGAGCAGATCCGCAATTACAAAACGCGTGTAGACATGGGTGAAGTCGGAACTGTCGTATTGGTCGGTGACGGCATAGCCTCCGTATACGGACTCCGTAACTGCATGTCAACAGAACTGCTGGAATTCGATGACGGTTCGGTCGGACTTGCCCAGAATCTCGAGAATGACACTGTCTCTGTAGCGATCCTTTCCGATAAGAATGACATCAGGGAAGGAACCAAGGTTAAGCGTACGGGTACCGTCCTTTCAATTCCTGTAGGCGAAAGCTTCTTAGGCAGAGTCGTAAATCCTCTGGGCGAGCCTATCGACGGCAAAGGCCCCATATTCGGTGAAGCAAGAAGGCCTGTTGAAGCCGAGGCTCCCGGAATCATCGAGAGACAGAGCGTATCAACGCCTCTGCAGACAGGCATCAAAGCCATTGACTCCATGATCCCCATCGGACGCGGTCAGCGTGAGCTCATCATCGGCGACCGTCAGACCGGAAAGACCGAGATCGCGATTGATACGATAATCAACCAGAAAGACAAGAATGTTATCTGTATATACGTTGCCATTGGTCAGAAAGCGACTTCTGTCGTATCCCTGGTCTCGGACCTTGTAAGAGAAGGCGCGATGGCATACACGATCGTTGTTTCCGCAACCGCTGCCGAGAGTGCCCCGGTCCAATACATAGCTCCTTATTCAGGCTGTGCCATGGCCGAGTATTTCAGAGAGCAGGGCAAAGACGTTCTCATCATTTACGATGACCTGTCAAAACACGCAGTCGCTTACAGAGCTCTGTCACTTCTTATCAGGAGACCTCCGGGAAGAGAAGCTTATCCGGGTGATGTTTTTTACCTCCACTCAAGGCTTCTCGAGCGTGCAGCCTGCGTATCTCCGGAGTTTGGAGGCGGATCCATTACCGCTCTTCCCATTGTCGAGACACAGGCAGGTGACGTATCCGCTTATATACCGACAAATGTAATCTCAATTACTGACGGACAGATATTCCTTGAGACAGAGATGTTCCACAGTGGCATCATACCTGCTATCAATCCGGGTATTTCCGTATCTAGAGTCGGTGGTTCTGCGCAGGTCAAAGCGATGAAGAAGGTTTCCGGCGAATTAAAGCTTTTATACTCACAGTACCGCGAGCTTCAGGCTTTCGCACAGTTCGGTTCGGATCTTGATGCAGATACGCGTGCAAGACTACATTTGGGCGAGCGTATCGTGGAAGTGTTAAAGCAGGACCGTAATGCACCTGTTCCTGTCGGAGGCCAGGTTGGAATAATCTATGCGGTTATCAACGGTTATCTCAATGACGTGGCTCTTGGCGATATCAAGAATTATCAGACAAGGCTTTATGAGAAACTCGATCACGAGCATAAAGACTGGATGGTAAGGATCAGCAAGGGCTCCTGGACTGAAGAAGACGAAGAGGAACTTAAAAGCGTCCTTAACAAAATGAGCAAGAAATAAGACATGGGCAAGGATATAAAATCATTAAGGACAAGGATCAAGAGTTTCGGCTCCACATTGCACCTTACGGGTGCGATGGGTCTTGTCGCTTCATCAAAGATAAAGCGAGCGTATGATGCCATGGCTGCCGGCCGTGAGTATTCTGCTGCAATATCCGATGTGACAAGAAGACTTGCCGCCTGTCCCGAATGCAGCAAGAGTCCTTATTTTGGTATTAACCGTCCTAAGGCTGAAGAAGATACTGAAGAAGGTTCTGCACAAAAAGGATGTGTCACGAGACTTATCGTAATAGCAGGGGACAGAGGTCTTTGCGGCGGGTACAACGCCAATGTGTTCAGGACTGTAAGAGATATGGAATATGTTGACATCCACCCCGTAGGAAAGAGAGCTTTCACAAGATACTCTCCTGAGCCTGAAGGGAATCTTGAAGATGATGAGGAACCCTCATATCAGTCTTCTGAATACTACACATATGAGGAAGCCGAGGCTGAAGCCAAGCTTTGCTGTGAGGATTTCCTTGCCGGAAGGATTGACCGCGTCGGTATCGTATACAACAGGTACGTCTCCATCATCAGCCAGGTGCCGGATGTTTTCTGGATTCTGCCGATGGAGAGGGGATCTGAAAGATGTGTTGATACGGGCGTTTTCGAACCGTCGCCTGATGAACTGTTCGAAAACATCGTATTGAAATACTTTGCGGCCAAACTGTATGCGCTCGTAAAAGAGAGTTTTGCGTGTGAGGTTGCTGCAAGAAGAATGGCGATGGACAGCGCAAAAAAGAATGCGCAGCAGATGATCGATGATCTGACGCTTGAATATAACAGAGCCCGTCAGGGTGCGATCACTCAGGAGATCACTGAGATCGTAGCCGGTGCGGGAAAGTAGGAGGTTCGTAATGGACAGAAATATCGGAATGGTCGCGCAGGTAATGGGTCCTGTCGTGGACGTAAGGTTCGCAGAAGGATGTCTGCCTCCGATCAACAATGCTCTTGAGATCATGATAGGCGAAAGGCGCCTCGTGGTCGAGGTAGCCCAGCATATAGGAGACAGCACCGCCAGATGCATCGCAATGTCTTCGACCGACGGCCTTAAGAGAGACTCTGAAGCGATCGATACAGGCAAGCCCATAAGTGTTCCTGTTGGACGTGAGACATTGGGCAGGATATTCAATGTCCTGGGTGAACCTACAGATCTGAAGCCGGCACCGGCAAATGCTCCCCGTTGGGATATTCACAGGCCCGCGCCCGAGTATGCGAATCTTTCATCAAATAAAGAGATCCTCGAGACCGGAATCAAGGTCATCGATCTTTTGTGCCCTTATTCCAAAGGCGGTAAGATCGGGCTGTTCGGAGGAGCAGGCGTAGGCAAGACCGTGCTTATCATGGAACTTATCAACAATATCGCGAAAGAGCACGGTGGCCTTTCCGTTTTTACCGGTGTCGGTGAGCGCACACGTGAAGGAAACGATCTGTTCAACGAGATGAAACAGTCAGGCGTTCTTGATAAGACCGCCTTGGTGTACGGTCAGATGAATGAACCGCCGGGAGCAAGAATGCGTGTGGCTCTGTCAGGTCTTACAATGGCTGAATATTTCAGAGACAACGAAGGCCAGGATGTTCTTCTGTTTATCGACAATATCTTCAGATTCACGCAGGCAGGTTCGGAGGTATCGGCACTTCTCGGAAGAATGCCTTCAGCCGTAGGATATCAGCCTACACTTGCTAATGAGATGGGTGCTCTGCAGGAGAGGATCACCTCGACTGTCAACGGATCCATCACGTCTGTTCAGGCTGTATATGTTCCCGCAGATGACCTGACCGACCCTGCTCCTGCAACGACATTTGCTCATCTTGATGCTACAACGGTTTTGTCCAGAAGCATCGCGTCACAGGGTATCTATCCTGCCGTAGATCCTTTGGAATCCACAAGCCGACTTTTGTCACCTGAGGTTCTTGGCATGGAACACTATGAGACAGCAAAAGAAGTTCAGCGCATAATTCAGCGTTATATGGAACTTATGGACATCATCGCGATCATGGGTCTTGATGAACTTTCAGATGAGGATAAGGTGCTGGTAGAACGTGCACGTAAGATCCAGAGATTCTTATCACAGCCTTTCCACGTATCCGAGAAGTTTACGGGTATCGAAGGTACATATGTGCCGCTGTCCGAGACTATCCGCGGTTTCCGTGAGATCATAGAAGGCAAGCATGATGATCTTCCCGAATCAGCATTCCTCTTCGTCGGAACGATTGATGAGGCTGTGGCTAAAGCTGCAAAAAGCGGTAATAAGTGATCATGAAAACCTTTGCTCTTAAAGTCATAACGCCCAAGGGTGCTGTTATCGATAAACCGGTGTCAGGTCTTTATCTGCGCGGCAGTGAAGGTGATCTTGCAATATTTGCAGGACACGTGCCTTTTGTAACAGCCGTCAGGGAAGGCAAGTGCACCGTTGTTTATGATGATTCATCCGATGATACGGAAGCGGAGATCGGAGCCGGCATGCTTAACATTACAAATGATAAGGTGACACTTATCACCGAGAACTGGAAAGCATGATCTGATATCAGGTGTTTTTGGCTCTGTTGAGCATCATTTCTGCAACCCCCGAACGGAGTTCCAAAAACCGGATGAGCCTTTCGCGCTCATCCGTTTTCATGCCGCGGTTGATCCATCCCATAACTTTGCCAAAGCATTCGTCTTCGTAAGCATGAAGGATTATCAGGCGGTCTTCTTCTGATATGGCATCAGTTTTGAAGATCACTTTCCCATATTCCGTGATCACGTATTCGCATATGCGCCACAGATGCAGTTCAAAAAGAGCTCTGTCTGCCGAACTGCAGACATGCCGGATTATCTTTCTGTTCTGTTCTGCAAATTCCATGACAGCGAGCATGGCTGAATTTATGGAATCGACTGAAGGGTACCTGGCGATGAGTTCATCTGCCTTCTGTTCTACTATGTATTCTATAAGAGCCGGAATGTCTTCGAAATGGTAGTAAAAAGTATTCCGGTTGATATTGCACTGATCAACTATATTTTGAACGGTTATCTTTTTGACAGGTTCATTTTCCAATAAAGATATGAAAGCATCACAAATATGTTGTTTGGTTCTGACAGCCATGATGAACACCTCTGTTTTTTAGAATTATAATACGAATGCCCCGCTTTTTCTGTTGAGTGGCAATACAGCTAATAAACGGTAATGGCTAAAAATTTTACAAAATGTATATTTATTCAACAGGAGCCTCTGAGAACCAATTTGAATAATTATTCAATGGCAAAGAACTGTCGAGTTTTCAGACCTGACGGCGAAAGAATGTAGACAAAATGTAGCCACTAAGCTCGAAAACCTATGATTTTTTGCGAAGAGTTGTGAAGCAATGAAACCCGGAAAGCCCAATAAAATAAGGCGATTTCGAAGAAGTTTGTAGAGCTGCGAGCGGCGGGAGGGCTGGCTTTTAATCAAGGGGTCTGGAGTTCGAGCCTCCAGTGAGCCACCAAGAAGATTAGCCCGCCAACATTGCGTTTAGCGGGCTTTTTGTATGCAGAACCATTTGAATCCCATTTTTGCTTTATTGAATCCGGTGTGGTGAATTACGGGTTAGTTTGGAGTATTATATCAAGACTATTTGTTGAGGGGTGTTTCGAATGTCAATTCAGTTAGCTGAATATAGAAAGAAAATAGCAGAGTTAAATGAAACTGAGAGTATTTCCAGGGATTTAGCATTAAAAAAAATAAACGATGGAGTATTACAAGGCCCATTGACCGGTTTTTCTTCTTTGGATAAACCCTGGTTAAAGTTCTATGGTGAAGAAGAGATCAATCAAAAACTGCCCCGAATGACCGCATATCAATTCTTCTGTGATTGTAATAAGGATCGGATGGCAGATTTTTATGCACTGAATTTTCATGGAAGAATAACTTTTGCGGAATTATTTAATAAGATCAGTGATGCTGAAAGAGCTTTTTTGAAAGCGGGTATCAGGAAGGGAGATTATGTAACTTTTTGTACTCCTACTTTGCCGGAGACTATCTATGCTTTTTATTCATTGAATAAGATCGGAGCAGTATGCAATTTTATAGACTTAAGGATGAATAAAGAGAGAATACAGAGATATATAGATATTACAAAATCCAAATTGGTAGTTTCGTTTAATGGTGTAAGTGAAAAAGTATACGGTATTTTGGATGATTCCTGTGCTGAGCTGTTAATAGATATAGACGGAGCGGATCTATTAGATAGAAAAAAGAAATTATTATACCGAACCTTATCTAAAGGCAGATTCAGATGCAATAAGAAAAACACCATTACATGGGATAAGTTTATTAAAACAGGCAGATCATTAAGTGATGAAGAAGTTAATCAGATATATGCTTCTGAACGGCTGAAGTTTTCCGGTACAGATACAGAGTACATTGATAAATGTGCCGATGAACCTGCTGCTATTGTATATACTGGAGGAACCACCGGTGAGCCTAAAGGTGCAGTTTTAACTAATACTTGTTTAAATGCACCGGCGTTTCAGTATAGCATCGCTGATATTCCCAGAGGCAATAATGACAGATTCTTAGGATTCATGCCGCCGTTTATTGCATATGGATTAGTTGACGGCATACATCTTCCGATGGTATTAGGAATGGAGACCGTATTAGTACCGAAATTTAATCCGGATGAGTTTTCAAAAATACTAAAAGAGTATAAACCTGCACATTTTGTGGGCATACCGATACATTTGAAGAAATTGATGGAAGATCCTGATTGCGAGGGATTAGATCTGTCATTTATTAAGAATGCAGGTTGTGGCGGGGATACGATCCCTGAATCGCTTGAAATAGATTTTAATGAATTCTTAGAAAAGCATAACTGTAAGCAAAAGATGAGAACGGGTCTGGGTATGACTGAAAATGCAGCAATGTCTATTTATGACACGAATAATAAAGTGACCAAAGAAGGCAGAGTTGGCATTCCAATGCAAAAAATGAAAGTCGGAGTATTTGATGAAGATGGAAATGAGCTCGGCTATAACGAAAAAGGCGAATTGTGGATCAATTCTCCGTCAATAATTGAAGGGTATTTCAATAATCCGGAAGAAACAGAAAACGTTATTGTAACCGTTAATGGCGAAAGATGGATCAAAACAAAAGATATCGTTGAAATAGATCCTGATGGCAGTGTGAAATTCATTGGCAGAAAGAAAGCAATGATCGTCAGACCGGACGGGCATAATGTATGGCCTGACATGATCAGGGATAATCTGCTCTGGTGCCCGATTATTAAAGATGTTTGTGTGGTCGGAGTTAAATCTAAACATAATGAAATCGGGCAAATACCGACTGCTGTTGTAGTGTTGAAAGACAGCAGCATTGATAAAGAAGATGCTAAAAAGCAGATTTTTGAATATCAGAGTCATTTGCTTGGCGAAAGAGATGGTATAAGTGATGTCAGATTCAGAGATTCTTTGCCATATACACCGGTTGGAAAAATAGATTCGATAAAACTTACGGAAGAAGAAAACAAATTATTGAGTGACATTGATTTTTATACAATAACCAATATTGTCAAAAAGCAAGTAAATAATAACGTTACCGTATAAGCGAATGTTGACAACAAAATATGTGTTAACAAGTGAAGAGGAAATCGAAAAGCTTTTAGTGCGTACGCCCGATTGATTGTCATTTTGGTACAATAGAGGAGTTACTATAAATTGCTGCAAACATGCAGATGATAAGGTCAGAGGGAAGTACTGTTTATGATGGATTTTGACAATATACAGGGCCTTATTGATTACTACCGCGATTTCATGTCTTCGCATGATTTGAAGAATGTGGATTTCAGCGGATATAAGAAGATTAATCTATTCAATAAAGCTGATTTAGCGTCTAATGACCATCTGCGGAATCTGATGAAGATGGATTCACACGGAGAATATCTTGGAAGATATTTCCATGAGATCAAGAGCGATAAGCCTGATGACAAGTATATAGATATAGACTATTTTGCCGTCTTTGACGGTGACAGGCTTGTGGCAATCCTGATGCAACCGCGTTTGACGGATAGTTTCGTCATGGAATTGTTTGAATACCACGAAGACTATTACATAGGTGTCAAATGCGCTGTGGTAACAAAGCTGTTTGCATCCGAGCTTACTTTTTATATGTCTTCCGGGGATAAGGTCACTGAGATGATCACGGTTCATGACCTGGAAATCCTTAATAAGGTCAGGATCGACAGGACTAATCTGGAGTACGTTGAAGGGAAGGCGTCTGTCAAGAGCAGCGTGGCAAGCTTATACAAGAAGAGCGCTAAAGGTTATGAATTGGAGAAGCAGTGGGATCTGTTAAATCCCCCGAAATCGCAAAAGAAACCAAAACGCGTTATCGACAATCAGAAGAAACTCTGCAAGATGCTTGAGAAAGAGACAAAGCAGGCAGAAACGCTTGACCAGGCGATTGATGCGTTTTTTAAGGTAGTGTCATCGGCAAAACCGAACGATGAAGAAATGTTGCTTTACGAAGTCGGGTGTTATTCGTTTGACGGTCCTGAAGAATGTCAGTTCTCTCTTGTAAGGCAGACTCCCACGCGTGACGACGAGTTCTATCAAATGCACATGGAGGTTACTTATGAAGCCGGGGAAGAAGAACGGCAGCTGAGCGAGTGCGAGTGGCATGAAGAGGGCGACGACGATCTGAGAGAATATGTGCACCGGTCAAAAGCTTATAACGTATTGAAGAATAAACAGTTTTTGAAAATAAGTGTATGGGTTGACGAGACATGATCGCCATCTTGGTATAATGTAAGCATTAGATAGTGACTTTTAATTGATCCACGATAGCACGGGTGCCATATGTCTGAAAAGAAGAAAAAAATAAGCAAGCTGTGTTTGTCAGGATTCATTCTTTCGATTTTGTCAGCAGTATTGCTGATACTCTATGTTTGTTTCTCGTGGGAACTCAGAGACTATGTATATTTATGTATAATCTTGTACGCAGCTATTGCGTTATTACCGTTAATCGGATTAGTTCTTTCGATAGTTGGATTGGCTACTGCCGGAAAAAAAGGTAAATCGGGCAAGGGTTTTGGCATAGCAGGAATCATTTTGCCGAATATATCTGCATTTTTTGCAGTGATCATTATTGTTTTCTTTGGTTCCCTGTTTTTAATCGGAAACGCAGATATGCAACAAAGTGAAAAACATAGTGATGTCAGTTCTATGGGTGGCGTGTGGACTCCTTCAAATACTGAATATGATGTCAGTCAGTATAAGATATCCAAGGGATATGAACTGAATTCTTCGGAGAAACCCGTCAGTGAATCCGAATTTAAGGCGTATGCCAAAGGCAAACTTCAGGAAATAACTGACGAGAGTGAAATAAGGATCAAGGGCAAATATCAGGATTACAACTTCCTTATAATCAGAAGAGACCGTTTTGACGAGTGGAAAGCTGGTGACCAGCTGGTAAATATATATTGGGATGAAGGTGGATATGCCATGGCCCATTATTCCGTGTTGACCGAATTCGCAAAAGCTGCAAATCTTAACCTTGCTATATATAAGGACCCGTCAGAAAAATACATAATCATCACTAATTGCAGTGATTATAAGGTTATTAAAGAGCTTTTTGATTAGAAGTTCCGCTTAACCGCAAGTTTATCCGCTAAAGATCCCACTGAAGTGGGATTCTTTTGTTTGATTAATTCTAATGTCAAGAATCTTTGCTGTTTCAGCAAAAATCGTGTATTATTGTATAAAGGCTTTTGCGCGATCAGGCGCTGATGCGTCATGCGGGATAAGGCCTTAAAGGGATTGGATTTTCGAGGATTTAGGGGTGATTAAAATGAAAAAGAACGTAAAAAGATTAATGTGCGGGGTTTTGTTGTCATCTTTCATTCTTTGCGGTTGCAATAAGGTGACTGAGACATCTGCATCAAGTGTTACCGCTTCTCAGACTGAACCGACCACTACCGCCGCTGAGACGGAACCTGCACCGACAGAGCATCATCCGCAGATCAATATAGACAATTTTAAGAAGATCTCGGAAGGTTATGCGTTCAAGTATCCCAACGGGAAAGAAATGATTGTTTCTTATATCGATGGTATCAGAGGCTACATTGGTTACCATTTTGCCGGTGATATCTTACATGTCGAGTATTCATCCGGCGATGGAACATCGTCACTCATAGCCACTTTCGACCCGGGAAAGGTTACCTCGCATGTTATCTACAGGATGAATTACAAGGGAAAGGCAGTACAAGGCGAGGGTGATGCCGGCATAGAGTCATTTGAGAAATTCTTTGATGATGTTATTGCACGTAATGCGTCCTATGTAAACGAAATCGAAAGCTCTGCTCTTGATGAGTATTCGGAGGAGTTTAAAAAGGATCTTGCAATCGTGTATTCAAGGTTCATAGCGTTTGCTGATGTTATTTTCTCTGAATATGATCTCAAGCTTGAGGATCTTGGCGTTGATCTGGGTACAAAATACAGAGCCGTTGATCCGAAACAGCCAACCAGCATGCAGCTTTCAGTTACAAATACTCATAAGTTTGAAAACGGTTTTTGTACTGATGGTGATATTTCCTGGACCGAGTTCTACTATGATGCCGTCGGAACAATGGGCGGAATGTCAGGCACCGGATGGCGTACATACCTTGGCCCGTCATCTGCTACGATGTTTAAGCCCTATGATGTAGTGCAGTATTCCACGACAAATAAGAAAAACGCGGATCTGATGTACCACAAGGCGTTTGTTGGCAATCCCGATGAAAATGAAGGGTTCTTTATCAAAGTTGATGACGCTTCAACCAAAAAGAAAAAGAGTCTGAAGGTTGAAATGGAATACAGATTTTTATTGAAAAACATCAAGACCCGTACTGGCGCTTCTGCCATGAAGTACAATTATATAGTGACAATAAAAGCCAATCCGGGTCAGTATGGAGATGTGTTTGCGTCGAAAGAATCGCTGGCAAAATACGCAAAAGTCTATCTGTATATAATTGACCACAATGGCGCTAGTACGAATGCATGGGGTAAAAAGGCCGATATTGCCAAGCTTCAGAATAAGTTTATTAAAGACGGATGCACGTATTATACGAAAGAAGAGATCATTGATAAGCTTTGGGAGCATCATGTTAACTTCCTGTCAAGCATTGATAACGGTATGGAATACATGGGGCTTTCTCTTTCCGATATCGGAGTAAGTTGGAATAAGAACGGCTGACAGCGATCTGAGAACAATAGTATCATTTCCTCTCATAACGGGCGTTGCATGTTATGAGAGGATTTATTTTGCGGCATTTCTGCGGAAAAATGTCAAGTATATTTCAGATATATGTCATTTGAATTGCGTACCTGAATGTTAAATGTTATAGTCATTATTTAGTAAAGAGCGGAAATTTCCGTTTCGGAGGATAGGATTTGCTTAAAGTATTGATAAAAGTGTTATGTGGTGTGCTCAGCGCGGTATTCACGCTGGTAAGCATAAGCATTGATGACAGGGAGAAGGAGACACAGAGAGTTAACCTTCAGTGCCCTTCGCTTATCTATGCGAGCATGTCAAACAGGTATTCGAACACGGATGTGATCCCTGAAGATGACGATTCGGAACGCGAAGCTGAAGAAGCTGACAGCGAAAAAGAAGCTGATACCATGAGGTTCAGCAATCCCGATTCCTTTAATCTTGACGATTACACGATCAGAGCTGCTGCCAACTATGAAGAGATCGCCGACAGAGTACGCGGTGATGAGGATGACGGAGAAGACGATCAGGAAAACTATGATGGTAAGTTTGTCTGGGTAAGAGAGAATGGCACCAAGATCTATTCCAGCCCTGATGCTACGTCGAAGGTTTTAGGCCAGTACAAAAAAGCAGCCAAGGCCATAAGGATCTCTTATTCCGGAGAATGGTCATACATCAGGTTCTCGGGCAACAGGAAGGGTTATATCCTTACCAGGAGCCTTTCTGCTAAAAAGGTCAATACACCTTCGCCTACACCGAAGCCTGTAAAGCATAACTCTACCAGGACAACCACAAAGAAGACGACATCCGGTAAGTCGGGAGGAAAAAAGAAGTCCGGCGGTTTTGGAAGTTTTGTCAGACGCTTTGTCGGCTGCAAGTACGTGGCAGGCGGATCCTCACCGAAAGGTTTCGACTGTTCCGGTTTTACAATGTACTGCTACAGGGCTTATTACGGGATCAGGCTTCCGCATGGTTCCAACATGCAGAGCTCTTACGGCAGAAAAGTGAGCCTCAGCAGCATGAAGGTTGGAGATATCATATTTGTTGACCACGATCATAACGGAAAGGCTGACCATGTAGGCCTATATGTAGGCGGCGGTCAGATGGTCCATGCTTCCGGCGTTAAATACGGCGTTATCTGCGTAAGCGTAAAGAATGTTAAGGATATTCTGATGGTAAGAAGGGTACTCTGACAGTACCCTTTTTCATTGGTTTATTACTATGAATGAGTCAGAAAAGAAAAATCTGGGATATTGCATTACTAACGACATTACCCCTGAAGAGTATATGGTCCTCAGAAAGATCGTGGGCTGGGGTCTTTTCCCATTGGAACAGGCGGAATCGGGTCTTAAGAACTCTTACATCTGGTGTATCCGTGAAGGGAATTGCGTATCAGGGCGTCCCATAGGACTCGGAAGACTGGTCTGGGACAGAGGTTATGTCATGTACATAGCGGATGTTATCGTCATTCCCGAATACCAGGGCAAAGGCTTAGGACGCTTGATAATGGATAAAATACTTGAATTCATCCATGAGCAGCTTAAGCCCGGTTACAGATTCATGGTGACATTGGTTTCAGCAAAGGGCAAAGAAGACTTCTACAAGAAATTCGGTTTCGTTGAGAGGCCGAATGATAATTACGGCCCGGGCATGCACCAGTGGTTCGAGAATAAGGTCTAAGTTAAGAAATCCACCAAAACAACAGTCGTGAAATTGATGGGACATTCCTTGTCCCATTAAGTGAAATCGGGCTTTTGCCCGTTTCGTGTCCTTCAAAATCATGTTTGCCGGAACTACCATGTGCTCATCAGGCAAGCCACACGGTAAACGTGAACGGCTTAAGAATACGGAGGACATGAGAATGAAGAAAAATGAAAGAGGTGCTTTTATAGCAGTCAATGTTATTATGGCACTAATGGGACTGGCTTCTCTTGTTCTGATCATCATTTCGATGGTTACGGACAAGGTGACGCCTTATCTGGCACTAAGCCTCGGATTATCCGGATTTGCCAACATTTTTGGGTGTATCTACAGGAACAGAAGGAGAGATAAAGAAGATGGATCTTGTGAAAATCGGAGCGTTTCTTAAGGAACTGAGAAAAGAGAAAAATATCACTCAGGAAGAACTCGCAGACAAAATGGGAGTCTCCAGAAGAACCGTTTCCAGGTGGGAGACAGGATCCAATATGCCTGACATGGATATCCTGATCGATATTTCCGATTTCTATGATGTGGATCTTCGTGAGATACTGGATGGAGAAAGAAAGGAAAAACGTATGGATGAAGAAATGAAAGAAACCGTTTTGAAAGTGGCGGAAGTCTCAAATGAAGAAAAGGCAAAGATCGTGAGAAATATACACATACTGTTTGTAATTGCGATGGTATTTATGGCCATCCTGATCGCAACACACTTTATTGATGCCATTGACGGGCATTTAAGGGATTTCCTTACCGGCATGAGCATGGGAATAGGCTTCGGAATGATCGTCGTCGGAGCCGTCATGACGAGCAAATATGCCAAAGATATCAGGAACTTCAAGATGAGGCTTATCGGGAAAAAGTAAGCTAATGTGTCTTTTCGCTAGGGCCCTCCGCGCTTCGCTTGTGCGGAAGTCCGCTCACAAGACATCATTCGCTTAAGCTAAAAATATTACGGGGACTGCGGTGATGTGCCGCAGTTCTTTTTTTGTCGGCATATTTGCGGCTCCCGTGTGTTAAACTGACAGAAATACTTGAAAGCGGGGTATGCATCTATGGAAAAGTCCAAGGTTTATTTCACTGATTTCAGGACCGAACTCGGAGTCCCTCTTACCGCCAAGCTTCAGAAACTTATCAGGCTTGCGGGTATAGGTAATATCGATTTTGAAGGCAAGTTTGTTGCCATCAAGATGCATTTCGGTGAGCTCGGTAATCTTGCATACCTCAGACCGAACTATGCAAAGGCCGTTGCGGATGTTGTCAAGGAGAACGGCGGTATGCCGTTCCTTACCGACTGCAACACACTTTATCCCGGAAGCCGTAAACATGCATTGGAGCATATGGACTGCGCCAATTTGAACGGCTTCAACACGGTTACCACCGGCTGCCAGATCATCATTGCTGATGGTCTGAGAGGAACGGACGATATTGTCGTTCCTGTCCCGAACGGAGAATACTGCAAAGAAGCATATATCGGACGTGCGGTTATGGATGCGGATATCTTCATTTCACTTACTCATTTCAAGGGGCATGAGCAGGCAGGCTTCGGAGGTGCCATCAAGAACATCGGAATGGGCTGCGGATCGCGTGCAGGAAAGATGCAGCAGCACCAGAGCGGACATCCCCACGTAAAGTCAGATATGTGCCGCGGATGCAGAAGATGCTCTAAAGAATGCGGTTCTGATGCCATAAGCTATAACGATAACAAAGCCTGGATAGATCCGGCCAAGTGCAAGGGATGCGGCAGATGCATCGGTGCCTGCGCTTTCGATGCGATAGAGAACGATAACTGGGATGCACCTCAGATGCTCGGATGCAGGATGGCTGAATATACTGCAGCCGTTATCAGCGGAAGACCTAATTTCCATATCAGCCTGATAACCGATGTGTCACCTAACTGCGACTGCCACGGCGAGAATGATGCTCCAATCCTTCCCGATATCGGCATGCTCGCTTCATTCGATCCTGTCGCTCTGGATCAGGCATGCGTTGATCTCTGCTCAAAAGCCGAGCCTATCAGAAACAGCCAGCTCGGTGATAACATGGCAAGTCCTCATTTCCATGACCATGGAAATCACTGGCACAACAACAATCCGAATGTGTCATGGGCAGAAACTCTGGAGCATGCCGAGAAGATCGGTATCGGCACGCGTGAGTATGAACTTGTGACGATGAAATAACACAGGGGCATTCTGATATAATTTTTCTCGAAGAGGATAATTGAAGGGAAATGATCAAAGCATTCACTAAACTCAAAGCTTTAGCGGCAGTAATGCTCATGGCATTGCTGACCGTTTTCATGCTGCCTTTAAAGTCTGATGCTGCCATGGGCATGGATGAGATCATTTATTACGGGATCGAAGTGCATCCGCAGGAAACGGGCTCGGTTGAACTGAAATACACCATCGAGTGGAAAGTCCTCAAGGAGGATTCCAATGGTGGTGTTTCCTGGGTCAAGATAGGTATTCCCAATCCGAACGCGGAACGATTCACAGCGCTTTCCAGTAACATAAAATCCGTAAGCTATATGTCTGAAGGCGGAAGTTACGCCAGGGTCAATTTTAAGAGAATGTATCACGCGGGCGAGACGTTCAGTTTCAGTTTCTCGATCCTTCAGCACAACCTTTTCCAGGAACCCGATAAAGCCAGATCGCATCTTATCAGTAACTATGGAATGAAGGTCAACCATAATGAGTGGGACGGGCTTTATATTTATTCGTTTACACCGGGCTGGTTCCCTGAGATCCCTGTCGACAGATATGAGATCAGGTGGGATTCAGCCAAGGTCTTAAAGTGTGATGCCGAGCTCCAGGGCAATTACTATGTAAAGTCCGGCTACCTTCCTTCAAATGGACAGGCATACATCAGGGTCGGATACGATAAAACGGCTTTTTCTTATACCAGAAAAAACGTCTCACACCCGTTCGTGGGAATCAAGGACGATACCACGCTTCTTGTGATCGGCATTATTATCATTGTTTTCTTCTTGAGCAGACTGACATTTGGAGACAGTTATCTATATCATGGCGGCGGCCACAATCACTTTCATGGCGGCGGATGCGCTTGTGCATGTGCCTGTGCTTGCGCCTGCGCAGGCGGCGGCAGGGCCGGGTGTTCGCGTAAGGATTTCTACGGTGCCAAAGTCTCTTCAAAGAGGCTTAAGAAAGTCTTGAAAGACGGAGCTAAAGATGCTGAATCAGAAACTGTATGAGTTAGCAAACTGGAAGCAGGTCATACATACCACCTGGAACCCTGACGGACCGGGTGTTATCAGGATGCATATGGTTCCGCCAAAGTTTAATCCTTTCAAGATCACGGAGAGCCTCGTTATCATCAACGGATCGGAGATAATTCCGATCAATGAGAGCGGAGCCATCCTTCTGACTGAATATGTCAAGAACATCAATGCTTTTGGCCCCGGTCCCATGACGGATGAAGAACTGGATGTCATTATCCGCAAGACTATAAGAGGCGTAAAAAGGGTGTTTCCGCGTGTTAAAGACGAGCTTCTGAAAGATGATCTCTGGTACTACGTTGACCTTTTTGAGGCCGTCTCCAAAGGTGAAGCAGTAGATACCGATTATGCATCGCTTTCCATATCCGAATATGCCCGTTCCATGAGTGCTCCTCACAGAATGGATCTGATCGTATCTTCCATGAAGCGTGACGGCAAATGGAACTGCAACCAAAAGTGCGTTCACTGCTATGCTGCTGACCAGGCCTGTGCCGAAGAGAAGGAACTTTCCACCGAAGAATGGAAGACCATAATCAATAAACTGCGCAAAGAGAAGATCTCACAGCTTACATTTACGGGCGGTGAGCCCACGATGCGTAAGGACATACCTGAACTCATCAAAGAGGCAAGATGGTTTATAACGCGTCTTAATACAAACGGCGTAAACCTTACCAAAGACTACTGCAAACAGCTCCGTGAAGCTGAACTCGATAATCTGCAGGTCACTTTCTATTCCTGCGATGAAGATATCCATAACAGGCTTGTAGGCGCGCCTAATTACCGCAAGACGCTTGATGGCATCAGGAATGCGCTTGAGGCAGGTATCGATATGAGCATCAACACGCCTATCTGCAGCCTCAACAAAGACTATAAGAAGACTTTGGAATTCCTGCATGATCTGGGCATTACGTATGTCACCTGTTCCGGACTCATCCTGACAGGAAACGCCAGGAGCGAAGAGTCTGAAGAACTGAGGATCGAGGGTGAGGAACTCTATGAATCCTTGCGTGACGCAGTCGTTTACGCATATGCGCATGACATGGAGATAAACTTCACCTCTCCCGGTCTTGTAAGTACGGAACGCCTCAAAAAGATGCAGCTTGACATACCTTCGTGCGGTGCCTGCCTAAGCAATATGGCGATAACTCCTTCGGGTAATGTCGTGCCTTGCCAGAGCTGGCTTTCGGCTGAACCTTTGGGAAATATCCTTACGACCAAATGGAAGAAGATTTGGAATGATCCACGCTGCAAGAAGATAAGAGAGACGGCAGCAAAAGAAGATCAGATCTGTCAATTGAGAAAGTAAGAACGCTGATTATTACAGAGCCTTGGAAAAGATCCCAAGGCTTTTTTATGCCTATTCAACACTCCTCCGGAAATGTGTCGATTAAACATCAGAGTGCCTTTGTTTTGTTGATTGTCCGGGCCTTTGAGTATTGTGATAATGACAACATCAACAAAACATTTTCGAATGCGAGGGCAAGAAAATGACACAGTACACGATGAACAAAGAACACACCAAGTGAATTTAATAGACGGTTTACGGAAATATTGGTCAACAGCGACGAAAACATTATGATCTAAGAGTAAGCGCTTAATAGATATTTGCCGAAAACATACCATGTTAACAGGAGCTGCATTAACGCGGCTCCTTTTAATTTCTGTCCGGAAAAGCCGTTAATGGTATAATTCCACTTGTTGATCCATCGGAAAAATGAGCGGAAAGGCATTAACATGATCGTCAGAAAGTATGAGGAAAAGGATCTTCCCGAAATGATCCGCATTTGGAATGAAGTGGTTGAAGAGGGCATTGCTTTCCCGCAGGAGGAAACGCTCGACATGGAAAGCGGGAACAGATTCTTTGCCTCCCAGAGTTATACGGGTGTTGCGGAAGAAGACGGCAGGATCTGCGGACTTTACATTCTCCATCCGAATAACGTCGGAAGATGCGGTCACATATGTAATGCGAGTTATGCTGTTTCTTCGGAATCGAGGGGAAAGCATATCGGTGAGCAGCTTGTCCTTGACTGTATGAGAAAAGGCAGTGAAATAGGGTTCAGAGTACTCCAGTTTAATGCTGTCGTTGAAAGCAATGTTCATGCGAGACATCTTTATGAAAGACTTGGTTTTGTCCAGCTCGGAACCATAACCGGAGGGTTCAGGATGAAGGACGGACATTATGAAAACATCTGCCCGTATTTCAGGGAACTTTGATACCGGTTTTGATAATGTGACAGTTTGAAATTTGAAAGGACATTCACCTGAAATGTCCTTTTTTATTGACTTCTTTTCTTAAACAGAGTGAAAATGCCTGAAAAATGAGGCAGTTCAATTACAAAAGAGTTACAAAAGCCTGACGTGCCACAGTTTTGCACAAATTCGGAAAGTCCAAATGATAGAATAAAATCAACTTTGACTATTTATAGGGGGAAAGGAATTGTATAAGACTGCGGCAAAAATCTTATGCGGGGCAATCAGCGCGGCATGCACGCTTGGTTTCCTTTACATAGGCGAAGGCGATCCTGAGTCTGAGAAGATCAATCTTCAGAGTCCGTCGCTCGTTTTTGTTAACATGGCAGGAAGATATGCCAATGCCGACGTAATCGCAAAGCAGGAAGAAGCCGACCGTCTCGCTGAAGAAGCTGAGACGCCGGAAGAAGCCGATGCAATGCGTATCTACAATTCCGAGTTCTTCAGTCTCGATAATTACACGATCACCGCTCCTGCCAATTACGAAGAGATCGCCAATAATCTCAGAAAAGACGAGCAGGACAACGCTGATAAGGATATGAAGGACGGCACGTCCCTCTGGGTCAAGCTTCCTGCGAGGATCTATTCCGATGAAAGCACGTCGTCCAAAGGCGTTGCTGATGTAGGAAAGGGCACAAAGCTCATAAGGATCTCCTATTCCGGTAACTGGTCTTATGTGAGACTTGCTGACGGCACTAAGGGCTATATCCCTTCCAATCAGCTGTCCGGTACCAAGGTTGCGACTCCTACGCCTTCACCTACGCCTTCACCGACACCCAAGCCGAAGAAGAAGAAACCGACTCCGAAGCCGAAGCCGAAGATCACGCTTAAGGCTTACAATAAGGTCTTTTATGCGATAAGATCGATCAATTCAAGAAGCGGCCCGGGTATCTCATATTCTAAGGTAACTACGATCAAGGCGGGAACAGCGATCAAGATCGTCGCAAAGACGAGCAATGGCTGGCTTAAGTCTGATAAGGGCTGGTATGTATTGAGTTCACTTGTCTCTGCAACCAAGCCTTCCGCAAAAAAGGCTACGCCTACACCTAAGCCGAAGTCATCCGGTTCCGTCAAGAGAGGCGATAAATCCGGTGGCTTTGCAAAGTACATCAGGAGCTTCGTTGGATGCAGATATGTTTCCGGCGGCGCATCTCCATCAGGCTTTGACTGCTCTGGCTTCACAATGTACTGCTACAAGAATTATTACGGAATCAAGCTGCCTCATGGTGCGAACATGCAGACCAAGTATGGCACCAAGGTAAGCTTTAATAGCATGCAAGTAGGGGACATCATCTATTTCGACCACGATCATAACGGCAAGGCCGATCACGTAGGATTGTACGTCGGAAGCGGTGAAATGGTGCATGCATCCGGAGTCAAGACGGGCGTCAAATGCGTCAGTGTCAGCAAACTCAAGGATGTTCTGATGGTAAGAAGGATTCGCTGATTGAACAAACGTACTTATAAGATAATCATTTGCATACTGACAGCGGTAACGACACTGTCGCTCCTTGATTTCGGCGGCTCGCACGAGGTCGAAAAGGAGATCCATCTGCAGTGCAATTCACTGGTTTATGCCAATGTCTCGAACAGATATTCCAACGCAAACGTAATGACGAGGGAAGAGCAGGAAGAGGCTGAGCGTAAAGCTGAGGAAGCTGACACCGAGGAAGAGGCAGGTTATATCAGGACCGATAATCCTGAAGTCTTCAACATCGATGATTACACCATTACCGCCCGCGCGAACTACGAAGAGATCGCCGAGAAGGTCAGGGGTGATGAGGATCCTGATGACGGCAAGAAGGAGAACTACGACGGTAAGTATGTCTGGACCAAAGACACGATAACAAGGGTCTATGCGCTTCCTAACACTTCTTCCAGGGTCATCGTCAACTACAGGAAGGGTACCAAGCTCATCCGTATGTCTTATTCGGGTGAATGGTCTTACATAAGACTGTCCAAGAACAGAAAGGGATATGTTCTTTCAAAGGCAGTATCCTCCAAGAAGGTCAATTCTCCGACACCTACACCCAAGCAGTCGAGATACTACTATCCGCAGCCCAAGAAGAACGTGGTTTACGCAACATGCTCGCTCAACACACGTTCAGGCCCGGGTATTACTTATTCAAAGATATCAACCCTCAGGACCGGTACGGAGATCGTTGTAGCATCTACCACGGGTAACGGCTGGATCAAATCCGATAAGGGCTGGTATGTTAAGAAGGATCTCTGCGTAAACTACCCTCTGACCGCGACAGGCAAGAAGGCTACACCTACGCCTACACCCAGACCGTCCAGAGCACAGATAAGATACATGAAGCTTTCCGGCTTCGTTAAATACGTAAGCGGTTACGTTGGCTGCAGATATGTTTACGGCGGTTCTTCCCCTTCAGGTTTTGACTGTTCCGGCTTCACGATGTATTGCTACAGAAAGTATTACGGAATCAGTCTCCCTCACGGAGCAAACATGCAGATGCACCGCGGAAGGAAAGTCAGTTTGAGCGCTTTGCAGAAGGGAGACCTGATCTTCTTCGATCACGATCATAACGGCAAGGCCGACCACGTCGGTATCTACGTCGGTAACGGTAAGCTGGTACATGCTTCCAATCCGAGATCGGGCGTCATTAAAGTATCGCTGTCGGGTAAGAAAGACCTGTTAGCGGCAAGAAGATATATCTAAAGAGAACTGAAGCTGTCAGATTTCTGCTGACAGCTTTTTTATTGCATCGGTAAGCACATCGATGTCCGCTTCGAAATCAGAAAGACGGCGTGATTCGTTAGCCTGATGGCATACATCTTCCTGCCAGGGTGCCTGAAGTCCGAAAGCTATCGTATTGGCGATGTGACGCGCGTATGTGCCTCCGCCTATCGCAAGCGGCTCGGAATACTTTGTCAGGAAAGATTCCTCGAATCCCGAATACTTGGACATGTTATCTTTCCAGACATCTGTCAGGATCTTTATCTCGGGTGCGTTCTTGTCCTTGAAAAGAGACGCCATGGAACTTGTGGTCTTGCAGTTCAATCCGTATTTGGAAGCGATGGAATCCAAGTGCTTTGTGATGTCTTCCATCTTATGCGTGACGGGGCATCTGATATCGATCACGAGAGATTCGAGGTCGCGGTTACACTTCAATATGGAAGGATTTGCAGTGACCTTTCCCGATTCGTCGCAGACAGTACAACCCGTATACTCGTATTCCTTGCAGGGAATGAGTTCCTTGTTGATGAAGTCCAGAAGAGGGGATTTACTGAAATCGAATCCGTCACCGGAGAGCTTTTTGCAGAGCTCGAAAATCGCGTTTACGCCGAGTTCCGGCCTTGATGCGTGAGCGGTGCGTCCGGTTGCCGTGACCTTGCCGTTTCCGAAGGATACCCATGCCGAAGCGGGAACCATGTTTGCAGCGCTTCCGGCTTCAGCGGATACGGCGGATGCGGGACCGGAGATCTTTACGTGAAGTATGCCTTTTTCGGCATAGATCACGGGGAATTCGGCATCTGGTGTGATTGCAAATGTGGGTAATTCGCCGTGCTCTGCATAGTATTCCACGCAGGAGCAGGTCCTTTCCTCATCCGTTCCGAGTATGAGCCTTACGCGGCAGGGGAGTTCATAGTCAGATTCAAGGAGCCTTCTCATGGAGAAGAATGCGGCAGCTGCAGGACCTTTGTCATCAACTATTCCGCGTCCTTTGAAGTATTTTCCGTTGAATGTGAGCTCGAAAGGCTCGGATTCCCAACCGTCGCCGCCCGGAACTACGTCCAGATGGCATACGATTCCGAACATCTTAGGGGATGATTCGGGACCTATCTCGCACCAGCCGACACGGCCGTCCAAAACGCCAGTTCTCATGCCTGCTTCACGTGCCTGATCAAGGAAGAAGGTGAGAGCTTCGTAAGGTCCCTCGCCGTAAGGCTTACCGGGAACTGGATCTCCGCCCGTGCTGTCTATGGAAATGAGTTTTCTCAGGAATTCGAATTCGTTTACAGTGAGTACTGCCATAGGATGACCCCCAAATGCTTATTCTGACCATATAATACAGCAAAAAATGTTGATTATTCACTTACCTGCCACGGTTTTGCCCATTAGTTTTTTTGATAATCTGTTTCTTTGATATATAATCGCCTCATGGAATCTTTGATTCGAGATATTCTGGAATATATAAACGAGGCGATAAACTGCGCGATGAGAGATCCCGCGGCCACACTTCTCGTCTTTATGCTGCTGGTGTTGATAATAATAACGCCCGGACGCAAGGCTGCCGAAAAGACACTTCTTGCGCTGGCTATCTGTTTTATCTATCTGATCCTGACCTCTAACGTTATTTCGAGAACGTATATTTATAACGAGAGGCGCATTTCTTTTGAACTTTTCAGCGGTGATCCCGTAGAGATGCTTGAGAATATCTGTCTTTTCGTTCCTCTCGGAATGCTGATGTGCGGTCTTGATCTGACGACTAATCCCGTAAAACCCTGGAAGAACAGAAAGTATTACATGATAGTCAGGTTTTTCATCAGTCTGGTCTTTGCCAGCCTGTTCTCATATGTTATCGAAGGATTGCAGTATTTTCTCAGAGTCGGTGTTTTCACGCTCGACGACATCCTTTGCAATACGACCGGTGCAGTGGTCGGATATGGCGTGATCTTCTTGACGGTATTTATCGTAAAGAAGGTTAAGAGCCAAAAACCAAGCTTCAAGAAAGAGTGATTACATGAGTTATAACGAACAACCTCAGGCAACAGCAGGAAGCAAGATCTGGAAGGGTTTTGCGACGATAGTATTCATTGCGCAGGTCGCAGCGTCTGTTATCGTTTTCGTCAAGGCATTTATGCTCGGCATGATCCCGGATAAGTATCTCTACGGCATGGGAATTGTGCTCTGGCTCCTTCTCATGATCAACGCGCTGATGCTTTTCGTAGGCTCTAAGCGTCCCGTTACCGGAGGCAAGGTCTTAAGACGTTTCATTGCCGTCATCCTCGCCATATGCATCTGCTTCGGAAGCGTTCTCGCATACCAGGCAATTGACAGGGTCAAGGCAGCGCTCGGCGAAGTCACGACTCAGGTAAGTTCCGATGATACTCCCGTAGCGATGATGAACCTTTATGTACTTGCTACGGATCCCGCGAAAACGGTTGCTGACTGTAAAGGTTATACAGTCGGTATCGCCGCAGGAAACGATTCGAGAAACTCCAAGGCGGCATTAAACAAGATGTCCGCTGAAACTGGCATTCCCGTACAGTCTAAGGAATACGGTTCCGAAAGTGAACTCATTTCCGCGCTTTACGGTGGCGAGACAAAGGCTATCATCATCAGTTCCACACAGGCTGAGATCCTCTCCGAGACCGAGGAGTATCAGGGCTTTGTAGACAAGTGCAGAATGGTCAGGGAATATGAGATCACCAATGCCGATCTGGCATTCATTCCCGCAGATCCCAACGCTTCAGAAGGCAATTCCGGTTCCATGAACGACAATAACGCCGTTAACGGTGATATCACCAAGACGCCGTTCATTCTTTACATAAGCGGATCCGATACGAGAAACAAACAGTTCAAGACGTCCAGAAGCGACGTTAACATCCTTATGGTCGTAAATCCGAAGACCAAGCAGATACTCCTGGTTAACACACCCCGTGACTACTATATCCCGAACCCCAAGAGCAAAAAGGGTGAACGCGATAAGCTTACCCATCTCGGACTCTATGGCGTAGGATGCTCCATGAAGGGTCTGGGTGACCTTTACGGATGTACGGTCAACTATTCCGTCCAGATCAATTTTACCGGTCTCCAGACGCTCGTAGACCAGCTTGGCGGAGTTACCATCGATAACCCTCAGGCATTTACCGCAGAGAACGGCATCAAGTTCAAGAAGGGTACCATAACGCTTAACGGTGAACAGGCACTTGCATACGCAAGAGAGCGTCATGCGTTCTCTTCAGGCGACAACATGCGCGGCCAGAACCAGATGAGGATCATTACCGCAATGGTCAACAAGGTTACTTCAAACAAGTCCCAGATCCTCAAGAACTACGCAGGCATCATGAGTGCGCTTTCAGGCATGTTCAAGACAAGCGTACCTACTTCCGAGATCGAGAAACTGGTCAAGATGCAGCTTAACGACATGAGCCAGTGGAAGATCTCTTCTTATGCCGTAACGGGTAAGAACGGTTCTGAGAAGACATATACTTCTCCGGGACACAAGGCATACGTAATGTGGCCTGACGAAAAAGCGGTCAGCGCAGGCTCTGAAAAGATCAGAAAGGTAGTATCAGGCGAACCGCTCTGAGATTTGCCATAAAAACACCCCGAAGACCAAAGGAAACTTTGGTATATTTGGCTCAGTCATTCTTAATACTTCAAACAGATTTTTAATGTAAAATCTCACTCAGTTTATTTGATAATTAAGAAGGAGAGACAAATGGATAGTGTGGGCAATAAGACCGGCAGGACCGCATCGGGCTGTATCAGGCCCAGTGCTGAGTGTGAGCTTTCTGTAAGTGACATGATCTCGTGGTGTCTTTCGCACTGGAAGAGTGCGGTCATCGTGGTCATTATCGCAGCTTTTCTTTTCGGTGCCGCTAAGGGAACCATGAGTTTCGTTTCTTCTTCTGTCATCGCTGCCAAGATCAGCAATGAATCCGCATTGACTGAGAATGAACCTGCTGACGGCAAACTTACCGAGTACAGAAACATGCTTGTACGCAAGGAATATCTCACGAAGGCCATAAGCGGTCTTAACGATCAGATTGCATCCCGCAAGGCTTATCTCGAGAATTCCGTTTACATGAAGATCGATCCCGAGAAAGAATCTTTGTCTTCAGCTGAGATAGTCATCTATCTGCCCAGGAACTCAAAGGACAACTCATTGCTCTCTTTGTTCAAGGCATATGAGGACCGCATAATGAACGGTTCCTGTCTGAACGATCTTGCAAAAGCGACGGGAATCGAGGCTGCATACATCAAGGAATTGGTCACGGTCGAGAACAGCGGCTACGAGACTTCTCTTACTACAAACTGGACGAGCAGGGCATCGACTGAAGGAACTGCTTCCGAGTCGGTCGGCGTTATCGTCATCAAAGCCGTTGCACCTGACAGCGATCTCTCCGGCAAGATCATCAAGACTATAGGAGACAATCTCCCGGCGATCACCGAAGATCTTAAGAAGATCGTCGCAGATCACAGTACCGCATTTTCCAGCCAGCCTTCCGCCGTCGTTTACGATCAGAACGTTTCTGACAAGAAGACGGCCAGAACAAAAGAACTCGTTGATTTCCAGACACAGCTCGAGAAGTACCAGAACGAGCTTAAGCAGATCAAGGCTTACGATGTATCCGGTTTCTCTTCAAGAATGAGCATGGCATTCAAAGCTGCTGTTAAATTCGCAGTGATCGGTGCTGTTTTCGGATTGCTCGTTTACATAGTCTTCCTTGCACTCAGATATATGCTCAGCTGCAAGATACTTACCAGGGCACATCTCGATTCACGCTTTGACATCCGCAGTCTTGACGGCGGATGTAAAGACGGTGAAAAGAAGATCGGCATGATCGCAGCAGGTCTCAGCGTAAACGAGGAAGGCAAGAACTTTGTCATTTGCTCTTTGGGCTCAAAGAATGCGGCATCCGTTGCCGAGAAACTCACGAAAGAACTTCCCGGTAAGACTTTCAGCGCTGCTGAAGATCTGATCGGCGACCCCAAGGACAGACTCCTTCTTAAGGATGCTGACGCGGTCATTCTCATGGGTGCTTACAAGGTCACGGCTTTCGCTGAAGTCGAACAGGCTGTAAGGATCGCAGAGGATTCAGGTGTCAGAGTCGCAGGCTTCATTGCTGATTGATCAACATGTCCCACGAGAATCTGACAGCACCTCTCCCTGATGATATCAGGAGGATAGAGGATAAGAAGTTGATCGTAAGACGGATAGAATCCGTCTTTGAGATACTTGTCTTCTGCTTGTTCTACTATTTAATCTGGAACCGTTTCTACAGGTATTCTCCCGATTTCATCAACCCGCTTCTCGGAAGGGGCAAGTGGGTGTTGCTTCTCATTTACGCGATCCTCACCTTGATAATCGTTCACATGAACGAGGGTTGGAGATTCGGTCATTTCAAGATATTGGATGTCATGATCAACCAGTGGGTAGCACTCTTTATGGTGGATTTCATCACATATCTCGAGTTGAGCCTCATGTCCGCGGTAATGCTGGATCCTCTTCCGATGCTGCTTCTCTGGGGATTGGAACTTCCCGTGGCAACAGCTTCGACCATAATCTTTTCGGTTTATTACAGACACAGGATCGTTCCATACAACATGCTCCTGATCTACGGGAACGAGAATGCGGTAAGCCTTAAGTTCAAGATGGATACGAGGCAGGAGAAATACCACGTCGCAAAACTCGTATCGGCTGATGCTCCCATGAGCGAGCTTGCCGAACTCATGAAGAAATACAATGCGGTCATCATATCGGATATTCCCGCAGACAAGAGAAATGAGATCCTTAAATACAACTATGCTCACGGCATCAGGACATACCTTACGCCTAAAGTATCCGACATCATCGAATCAGGTGCCAAGAGCATCAATCTATTTGATACGCCGCTGATGCTCGTAAGAGGCCTCGGTCTTTCGATCGGAAACAGGATCGCAAAGAGAACGTT
This sequence comes from uncultured Clostridia bacterium, assembly GCA_946407705.1. GTDB lineage: Bacteria > Bacillota > Clostridia > Saccharofermentanales > Saccharofermentanaceae > Saccharofermentans. Next base: position 43,043 of record CAMJPC010000004.1, read on the forward strand.
TGATATCGTTGTAAGCTTGATCTGTTTGATCCTATTCTCGCCCCTGATGCTTGCCATCTGCATTGCCATCAAGCTGGAAGATCACGGCCCTGTCATATACAAGCAGGAAAGAGTCACGCTGAACGGAAGGAAGTTCGATATCCTGAAGTTCCGTTCCATGATCGTGGATGCGGAGAAGGACAACAGTTCCATTCCCGCGACTGACGAGGATCCGAGAATAACAAAGGTCGGAAAGATCATAAGGGCATGCCGCATCGATGAACTTCCGCAGCTGATCAACATATTAAAGGGCGACATGTCCGTAGTCGGTCCGAGGCCGGAGCGCACCGAGCATGTCGAAAAGTACACCAATGAGATCCCCGAATGGCCTTTGAGGAACAAGGTAAGAGGCGGTCTTACCGGATATGCGCAGATCTACGGAAAGTACAACACCGCTCCGCTCGACAAGCTCAGATTAGATCTCATGTACATCGAGAATTACAGTTTCCTTTTGGATATCAAGATCATACTCATGACCGTAAGGATCCTTTTCGAGAAAGAGTCCACGGAAGGCTTTGACAAACAGATCACGATCGAAGAGATAAAGGCGGAAGTCGAGAGGGCTGAAGCCGAGAACAGGGCGGAGGGCATCATCGTAAGAAGACGCCATCCGAGAAGGGCCAGAAAGGGTAAGCGGAATTGAAGGTAATAGCGGTCAATTCATCTTCACCTTTCGAATACAGAGTGATGCTCTTCAGAAAGGTCATGGAGGAATTAGGACACGATGTGCTCGTCGTGGGCTCTGACTATCTTCACATCGAGAAAACGAAGAGGACGACAACGGATCCTAAGCTTGTACTGATCCCGACGATACCTTATGAGAAAAACCTTTCTTTCAAACGCATCAGAAGTCATCTGGATTTCTCCCGAAAAGCATTCAGATTCCTTAAGGACAAAGAGTGCGATCTGCTTTACATCGTTGTGCCTTCTAATTCACAGGCGTCGATAGCGAGGAAATATAAGAAACTTCATCCGGAAACAAAAGTAGTGATCGACGTTATCGATCTCTGGCCCGAATCATTTCCTTCAAGGAATTCAGAACGTTTTCCTTTCACCATCTGGGCCAGGTCTAGAAACAAAAATCTTAAGTATGCCGATACGGTAATCACCGAGTGTGATCTGTATCACGATTTTATCGGAGAATATGTCAGGAACGGTGCAAAACCTGAGACCGTATACTGGGCGCATGATGAGGAACCATCTTCGTTTGCGGGTTTTACCGAACCTGAAAGTGATAAATGGGTACTCGGGTATCTCGGCTCGGTAAACAACATCATCGACATCGATGGGATAAAAGAAGTCATCACGCGCTTTAAGGAGACCCGTCCAGTTACAGTAAGGATCGTCGGTGCAGGCGAGAAGATGGAAGAATTCGAATCTGCGTTAAAGAGCGCCGGTGCGGAAGTCATCAATTACGGCAAGGTAACTGATTTCGATAAGAAGCAGGAGATCTTTGCTCCGTGCCATTTCGGCATCAACATCATGAAGCCGACCGTTCATGTCGGAATGTCAATGAAATCCGTCGACTACATGGAAATGGGGCTTCCCGTGCTTAACGGCATTCCCGGAGACATGCGTGACATCGTAAAGAAACACAATGCCGGAAGAAACACCGATGAATATGACTTCACCGGATACGATACGGAAATGAAGCGCAATGCCCGCCGTTTTTATGAGGAGAACTGTTCTTACGATTCTTATGGCAGGCGTATCAGGGAGGTGCTCGGATTATGAGGATAGTCTTTGTGGCACCCAGGCTTAATACAGACGGTCCGATCAATCAGCTTTATGATCTGATACACAATCTCATGGATACCGGTCTTGAGATGAGCATAATCACTTTGTATTCCGAGAAGCAGGGCAACACCCAGATCGGACGTTTCGAAGACCTTGGGATCAAAGTGGATTCACTTAAGAGTGAAGGCGGGATGAATCTTCTCACCATTAGCAGAAAACTGCACGTCAAGCTCGATGAGATCAAGCCTGACATCGTTCACAGTGAGACGCTTCCTGCAGATCTTGCAATGAGCAGGATACATGGCAGACAGTATCTCTGGGTTTCCACGATCCACGGTGACATCTACTCAGACTACATGACGCGCTTTGACCACAGGTATGCAAAGCTCTTCATCAGGATGCACGAGAAGGCGATCGCCGGAATGGACCTCGCAGCCGCATGCTCCGAGAGCATCTGCTCCATCTATCAAGAGAAGTTCGGAGATAAGATCCTTTCGATCCAAAATGGCATCGAAGTGCCGGAATATCGTGAGCGGAAAGAACCTGAGATCATGCGTTTCAGGCTTGAAAACGGCATGGCAGCCGACAAGAAGGTATTGATCGTCGTCGGCAGCATAACCGAACGCAAGAACAGTCTGTTCATCGTAGAAAGCCTTAAGGATCATCTTAAAGACAACAACTGGCAGCTGGTATTCCTCGGAACGGGAAACATGCTTGAATCCTGCAGGAAGGCGGCAGAGGGCTATGACATTGTTTTCAAGGATAAGGTCAACAATGTAAGGGACTATCTGTATGCATCCGATGTGTTCATATCCGCATCACTGTCGGAGGGGCTTCCGCTCTCAGTCCTTGAATCAGGCTCATCCGGTCTCAGGATGGTCCTTTCCGATATTCTTCAGCATAAAGAGATAAGCATGTACGATGGCGACTCGGGTATCGAATACTTTGCATCGGGAAACAGTGAGGACCTGATAAGGGCCGTTAAGAAACAGCTTTCCGGAAACACAAGAAGCCAGACTGTCAGGAACTACTATGAGGAACACTTCTCTGCAAAGAAGATGGCTTTAAAGTATCTCGAATTTTATAAGAATGCGGAGGCTGCCAGATGATATACGTCTTTAACTCCGCAGCGATAATCCTTGCAGGCATTCTGCTCTCGGAGTCACGTTATTCCGACAGGAACAAGAAAGCCGTGTTCCTTGTCATTACTACTCTTGTCATGAGCCTGATCATCGGTCTGAGGTTTGAAGTCGGAGCCGATTACTCTTCATATGAACAGCTCTACCATGACGTCGGTGAAGGAATCAGCACCTTTTCGACGGGAAGACTTGAGATCGGATACAGGATCTTCACCTGGATCTTATGGCAGTTCGGTATACCTTATTGGGGACTTAACCTGATAATGGCCTCACTTACCAACATCTTCATCGCGCTTTCAATCTACAGAATGTGTGAGAGCTTCAGAGAGACGGTCATTGCAGCTTATTCCTACGTGTGCTTTTTCTTCTTCTATTTCTCGATGAACCAGACACGTCAGGGACTTGCAATGGCAGTTTGCCTTTTCGCGGTCACGTTCCTTGTCAAGGGCAAGAGGCTTATTTATTTGCTGATAGTCGCGCTGATGCTTTCGTTCCATCTCGTTACGGCTGTCATGTTCCTTCCGCTCGTATTCCTCGTAAAGATAAGAGCCAACCATAAGACCCTTATAGCGTACGCCGGAATGGCAGTTCTTGTGGTCCTGGGTTCAGGAGTCCTGCGAAATGTACTTGCAAGGACAAGATACGGACTTTATTTCGAAGAGGGTTACGATCAGTATTTCATGGCCGGGAGTACTTCAGTAGGACTTACTACCACTCAGCTGAACCTGATAGTAAGACTTATCCTTTTGGTTATTGTTCTCGTATTGGCGAGAAAGGTCACTGACGGACTTGATAAGAATGTCCTTTATCACATGGTCATCCTTTGTACTATCGTGCAGACGGCGGCTGTCCAGATCGTTCAGCTGTCGAGGACGACTACGCCGCTTTTCCTTGCATATGTCATCCTTCTGCCGAAGTGCCTGGAAGGACTTGAGTTTGAGAACAAGAAGATCATGGTGTTGGCCGCAATAGCCATGGAAACGCTTTATCAGGCGGTCTATTTCTATTTCATGTGGAGGTCGGTGCTTGTAAATGGATACTCGTGCGTCCTCTTTCAGTAACGGGAGGCAGGGAACATGAAGATACTTTTCACTGTCGGTTCCTGTCTTGAGATAAACAATTCGGCAAATCTCTGCCACATCGCCTACATAAGGGGCGCCGTTGAAGCAGGCCATGACGTTGATGTCATTTCAATGAGCAGCAAAGGCTGCCTTACCGACGATACGATCGATCTCCCAGAAGTCTCAAACATGTATGTCTATGACGCACCTGCGATCAATGAATCAAGCAGTTCGGTCAGAAAGCTTTCGAAGCTCCTTTCACCTGAGATAAAAGCGAAACTGAAGAATATCTTCTATCATTCGGACAGCATATACGGAAAGACCGCCGAGACTTGGATCAGCAGGGCTTCCGCGTTCAAGTCAGACGTAAGATACGATGCCGTCATCTCGCTTGCCACACCTTATTCAGGGCATCTTCTTGCATCGATACTGATCGGCAATAAGAACGTGATCACTGACAGATGGATACAGATCTGGGAAGACCCGTGGAGCGCCGATCTTTATGTTGCAAAAGGCAATGATGACATCAGACGCGAAGAGGCAAGGCTGTTGTCGCTCGCTGATGAGATCTTTTATGTAAGCCCGCTTACGCTCAAATACCAGAAAGAACTTTTCCCTGAATCATCAGACAAGATGAAGTGGCATCCGCTGCCTTACTACTACAGGAATTCAGATGTCAGCACTAATGATTCTTCAGACAAGGTATTCGGTTATTTCGGTGATTACTACAGCTTCAGCAGAGACATAAAGCCTCTTTATGGCGCGGCAAGCATGAATGGAACAAAGCTGAAGATAATCGGCAATACGGATCTTAAGCTTGAAAATACCGAAACGGTTACGGTTAAGCCGAGGATCGGGCTCGGTGAACTGAAGACCGAAGAAGATAAGACGGACGTTCTTGTTTTTCTTTCCAATCTAAAGGGCGGACAGATACCGGGAAAACTGTATCAGTATTCGGCTACGGAAAAACCCATTCTCTTTATCCTTGACGGTACTGATGAAGAGAAGCATATACTGAGACAGACTTTCGAGAAGTACGGGAGATATGTTTTCTGCGATAATACGGAAGGATCGATCTCTGAGGCAATGAAGACGATAAAGAGCGGAGTGTTTGAAGGCATCAGCAACGAATGCGTTGATGAGTTCAGTCCGTTAAATACGATAAACGGGATCCTGGGAGCCATATAAGATGGGAAAAGGAAAAGTGACAGGCTTATACGGAATAAACGGTCTGTATAACTATGGCTGTGAGGCTATAGTAAGGGGAACAGTCCGCCTGTTAAGACTTGCCGATCCTGAAGCTGAGATAATCTATTTCAGCACCAGGAAAGATGAAGACGAGAAGGCTATAAAAGATCTTGGCATAGAGGTCAGACAGATAAACAGAAGACATCTTTCCATCCCTGAAAGAGGCATCAACAAAATACGCCGTGAGATGGCGATCCCAAAGCAGATCAATGATGAGGACTTTGCTTCTGTGCTCGATGCCTGCGATACGGTCATATCGATCGGAGGCGATATTTATACTATCCCCGGATACCTGAGAGAGAAGAAGAGATACACCTACTTCAACAAGATGATAGAGTTCGGAAATCTCGCAAAGAAGAAAGGGAAGAAGTTGATAATAATCGGTGCTTCGATCGGACCTTTCGGTCAGTTTGAACCTGCCGTTAAATACTATAAAGACGGCCTTTCAAGATCTGATCTTATCCTGGCCAGAGAACCTGACTGCATTACTTATCTGAATTCCATCGGGATCAAAGACAATCTGGATCTCATGCCTGATCCCGCTTTCTTCGTTGAAGTAAGCGGAGATGCTCCAAAGACGGGCGAGTACGTCGGAATAAACCTCAGCCCGTGGTCTTTACAGGAATCATTCGGCTCGATAATCGATGAGGCACTTAAGGAAAGAGCCTCGCTGATAACGGGCATCATGGACAAGACCGGAATGCCTGTAATGCTCATTCCCCACGTCCTTGCCTATAAGGAAGATGACAACGATCATTCGCATATGCTGAAGTTATTGGAACATATGGATGAAGAACACAAGGCGCGTGTTAAGCTTGTTAAGCCTGAAAGCTTCATCGATGCGAAAAGATATATCAGACAGTGCAGATTTGTCATCGCTTCCAGGATGCACTGCGCCGTAAACAGCATCTGTGAAGGCGTTCCCGCATTGCTTCTTTCATACAGCCGTAAAGCTGTCGGAATGTCTGAGTTTGTATACGGTAACGGTGAATGGGTACTCCCGGTATACAGCGCCAATGATGAGATCATAGCAAAAGCCATGCTCATGAACGGTCAGGCAGAAGACCTGTCAAAGTCTTTGTCTGATAAGGTTGCCGAAGTTCGTGAAAAGATCACGTCCGAAGAATCGTTCATGCGATTCAGAAAAGAGCTGCTCGGATGAACGATCAATACAGAAAGCTTGGAAAGAATACGCTTCTGATGATGCTGGGAAACTTCGCTTCGAGGTTCCTTGTGTTCCTTCTCGTTCCGCTTTATACCCGCTGTCTCGATACTGGTGCATACGGTACGGCGGATCTTCTTACGACAACGATAAGTCTTTTGTCTCCGGTTCTGACGATAGCTGCGTCGGAGGGCATATTAAGATTCACCTTGAACGAAAAACACGATAAAAAGCAGGTGTTCACGCTCTCGGTATTCATTTTCGCAGCCGGATTCGCATTGCTTGCTTGCGCCTCCCCTCTGATAGCTTTGTATTCGATATTCGGAGGATACACATGGCTGTTCCTTGTCTATTATTTCTCGTATGTCCTGCTTCTTCTCCTGCAGCAGTTCGTTAAGGGACTTAATGACGTAAAGAGCTATGCAATAAGCGGATTCTTAAGCTCCGTTGTCTGCGTGGCCTCGAACATCCTGCTCCTCGCGGTGTTCGGAATGGGCGTACAAGGCTACATCTTAGCCATGATCGCAGGCTCTCTGATACCTGTCATCTACCTGTTCTTCAAGGTCAAGATGTGGAAGTATCTGACGAATCCGTTCAGGATCGCCGGGGATCTCGTAAAGCGATATCTAATCTACTGCTGGCCGCTCGTCATAAATCAGCTCAGCTGGTGGATAAACAATTCTTCCGACAAATACATCCTTACGTATTTCTGCGGATTATCGGCAAATGGCGTTTACAGTGTTGCATACAAGATACCGTCTTTCATAACCGCCATATCCGGAATCCTTTATTCTGCCTGGCAGATATCTTCAGTGGATGATTTCGGTTCGGAGAAGTCGGTTAAGTTCTTTTCTGACGTATACAGAAAATACACTTCGGTATTCCTCGTATCCGCGTCCGGGTTGATCCTTTTCATCAGAATTCTTGCGAAGATCTTTTTCGCCAATGACTTCAGCGGGGCATGGCAGTTTGCCGTCATCCTCATAATCGCCGCGGTGATCCAGGCTTTGGGTTCCTTTATGGGAACGGTCTATACGGCCGCCATGAAGCCGGTCATGATCTTCGTTACGACACTTCTGGGCGCGTCTCTCAATACGGTGCTCAATTTCATCCTTATCCCAAGGTTCGCAGCTTACGGTGCCGCCATCGCGACCGTGGCGGGTTATTCGCTGATCCTGATCATAAGGCTTATCGATTCACGAAGGATCCTTCCGATGAAGTTCAAGGCTGTAAGGGACATTATCTGCTTTGCTCTGCTTGGATTACAGGCTGTTGTTACCTGCCTGGAGCCTGATCTGTGGTATGTTTACAGTGCTTTGGCCTGCCTTGCCGTGGTCTTTTTGAACCTGGAGATAGTAAAAGACGGGTTCAGGCTCCTTTCCGCCGGAAAGAAAAACGGCAAAAACGATTAATCTTTTCTACTTATATAATATTTTTAAAATAATGCCTGTTGTGGTAGTATTATGCATGCAAGAAAGCTATAAGAGGAGATAAAGTGATATGGAACTTTACAATAAACTTGTTGCAAATGAAGAATCCCTTGCTCTTGTCGGTCTTGGCTACGTCGGTATGCCCATCGCTCATGCCTTTGCCAAGAAAGGGCTCAATGTAATAGGTTTTGACCTGAACAAGGCTAAGATCGACTTATACAAGTCAGGAATCGACCCGACAAAGGAAGTCGGTGATGATGAGATCAAGAAGACCAAGATCCATTTTACTTCCGATGAGACTGATCTTCAGAAAGCCAAGTTCATCATAGTTGCTGTTCCCACTCCCGTAAATACAGACCACACCCCTGATCTTACGCCCGTGATCGGAGCTTCCGAGATCGTCGGCAGAAATCTTACTTCCGGCGCCATCGTTGTATATGAATCAACCGTTTATCCGGGATGCACGGAGGATGTCTGCATTCCCGTTCTCGAGAAGGAGAGCGGCTTGAAGTGCGGAGTTGATTTCAAGATCGGTTATTCACCCGAGCGTATCAATCCCGGTGACAAGGTACACCGTCTCGAAAACATACACAAGATCGTTTCCGGTATCGACGAGGAGAGCCTTAAAGAGATCAAGGCTGTATATGACCTCGTTATCGAAGTCGGCACATATCCCGTATCCAACCTAAGGACGGCTGAGGCAGTCAAGGTTGTCGAGAACAGCCAGAGAGACATCAACATCGCTTTCATGAATGAACTTGCGATGGTATTTGACCGCATGAACATCGATACCAATGAGGTAGTCGACGGCATGAACACAAAGTGGAACGCTTTGGGATTCCGTCCGGGACTTGTAGGCGGTCACTGCATCGGTGTCGATCCTTACTATTTCACATATGAAGCTGAGAAGCTTGGTTATCACAGCCAGATTATCCTCAACGGCAGGATCGTTAACGATTCAATGGGTGCCTTTGTTGCTGACAAGGCTGTAAAGAAGATGATCGAAGCAGGCCAGGCTCCCAAGAAGAGCAAGGTCGTCATCCTCGGACTTACATTCAAGGAGAATTGCCCTGATACACGTAACAGCAAGGTTGATGACATCATCAAGCAGCTGAATACTTACGGTATCAAGCCTGTAGTCGTTGATCCCTGGGCTTCCGAGAGAGACGCCATGAACGAATACGGCGTAACCCTTACAAAGCTTGAAGACGTTTCTGATGTCGACTGCGTTATTGTAGCTGTCGCTCATAACGAGTTTAAGGAACTGAGCCTGAATGACATCAAGAAGCTCTATAAGAAGGGTTCTGACGCTGAGAAGGTCCTTATCGACGTTAAGGGACTTTACAAGGTCGGCGAACTTGAGGGTTCAGGCCTTACCTGGTGGAGACTCTGATCTACAGGATTACGTATGAAAGTACTGCACATCAACTGTAATTATACGACCAGGGGTCTTCATCAGACGATGATAGAGCATCTGGATAATTATGTTGAAAACAGTGTTTTCGTGCCTGTAAGCAATGCAAGGAACACGGTAATAAAACCCAACAGTAACGTTACGGTATCTGAGTGTTTTGGCAGTAAAGACCGTTTCTTCTTCCACAGAAAACAGAAGAAGATAATCGATGCCATCGAAAAGGTATACGATATCAACTCTTTCGACTGCATACACGCATATACCGTTTTTACTGACGGAAATGCGGCAAGTTACCTTTCGAAGAAATACGGCAAACCGTTTATCGTTACGGTAAGGAACACAGATATAAACGTGTTCTTTAAGTACATGCTTCACCTGAGAAAGAGGGGAAGGGAGATACTGAAGGAATCCAAGAGGATCATCTGTCTTTCGCCTGCTTATAAGAAGATTCTTGCCGATAAGTTCCTCAAGAACGGACAGAAGGATGAGGCGGATTCCAAAACACGCATCATCCCGAACGGGATCGATGATTTCTGGCACAGAAATCTGTATTCGGACAAGGATCTCGATTCCGCATGCAAGAGAATAGAAAACAAAGAGCTGAAGATCGTATACGCAGGTCAGATCAACAAGAACAAGAACCTTGAACTTACCGCTGAAGCGATAAAAGCTTTGATAGCGAAGGGCTGGACCGTATCGTTTCTTGCCATAGGCGAGATCAAGGACGAACAGGTCTTTTCCGAACTGAAAAAACTTGATTTCTTCAGCCATAATCCGGCGGTGCCGAAGGAAGAATTGATCAGTTTCTACAGAGATGCGGATCTTTTCGTTATGCCTTCTCACGCGGAGACATTCGGTCTGGTATATGCCGAAGCCATGAGCCAGGGTCTGCCGGTCATTTATACGAGGGGACAGGGCTTTGACGGACAGTTCAGGGAAGGCGAGGTCGGTTATTCCGTAAACGATAACGACGCTTCTGAACTTGCGGAGAAGATCCTTGCGTGTTGTGAGAATTATAGACGGCTGTCTATTGATTCGATGGAGAAAGCAGGTAAGTTCAATTGGGATGTTGTCTCAAGAGAATATGCAGGGCTTTATGAAGAGCTGGTGCGTTAAATGGATTACATTGAAGGATTTTTGGAAATCGAAAAAGAGCTTGGTCTGAATGAACGTCAGATAGACGGTTTCTATTTCTGGAATTATCTCAGGAACTCTCTTTACAGGAAGATGGTAGATTCGTTTAACGATAACGGCGAGGCTTTCGACCACTATAAGCTGACTGTTAAGAAGATCATCTCATCAGGTCTGAATTGTCTTTTCAAACCGAAGTACAAGATGCCCGGAAAGCATCACGACATACTTATCATGTGCCACCCCAGGCGCGTGCTTAAGGGCGACGTTTATGAGAGCATCTATACTGATTTCGTAACCCCGGATTACGATGCGCTGACAGTCGAGATCCCATACAGGGGATCGCACTTTGTGCCTGCTGCTTCAAAGGGGATCTTCTATCTTGACCATCTCTTTGCATCACGTGCTTTATCCATGAAGATGAAGCGCAAGAAGGAAGCAAAGACATTCGGTCCTGAGATCGATAAGAACGTTAGTGAGATAGCTTCCGCGTTCAAAGAAAAACTCGGTTACGAAGTAGATTCCAAATGGCTCAAATCAACGATCCTTTCGCTCAAGATCAGGTATGTTTACACTTACCGTTACTTCACAAAACTGCTGAAGTCTGTCAGCCCTAAGATCGTACTTGAAGTCGTCTATTACAACTTCGAAAACATGGTCATGAACGAAGTCTGCCACGATCTCGGAATAAAGGCGATCGAGTTCCAGCACGGCGTAACCGGTCATAATCACTGCGCATATAATTACTGCGGGGACGTTAAAGTCAAACAGCTTCCTGACGAGACATTATTCTTCTCGACGGCATGGAAAGACTCTGTCAGACTTCCTTCCTGTGTTGAGCGCATCGCGGTTGGTTTCAATCATTTTGATGAGATGAGACAGACATATAAGGCCAAGGAAGACCGCAACAGCATCATCTTCATCTCAAGCGGTACGGTAGGCGACAGCCTGTCACGTTTTGCTGTTGAGATCAACGACTACATGAAAGCTCATGACATCAAGTATGAGCTTATCTATAAGCTTCATCCCGGAGAATACAGTTCCTGGAAAGAGAAGTATCCGTGGCTTTTGGAAGCCGGCATTAATGTTGTGGATAACAACAAGGTTCATCTGTATGAACTCTTCTCAAAGAGCGTTGCTCAGATCGGTGTCTATTCGACTGCTATCTTTGAGGGCGTCGGATACGATCTCAAGACATACATACTTCAGAACGAGAACATCGCTCACGTGGATATCCTGTTCAGGAATAATGCCGCAAAACTGGTCACCAAGGCGGATGAGGTTTTTGAGAGTATTGAAGATAATAGTTTCAAATGTGAGGCTTCGACCTTTTGGACACCTGATGCAAAGTCCAATGTTTTCAAGGAATTGGACAGAAATCTGAACAAGGGCTGAAGAGGAGGAATACTTTTTGTCTGAGAATAGCGGAAAGAAAGCGGTCAAGGCGGGTTTTTGGTACACGGTAGCGAATTTCGTTACCAAGGGTGCCATCTTCCTGACGGCGCCTTTTTTCAACCGAATGATGGTAAAGGCCGATCTCGGAGCTTATTCGAACATAGCTTCATGGGTCACCTTGCTTGCCGTACTTTTATCAATGGACTTCGTTTCTTCGCTCGTTGTTGCGAGATTCGACTATAAGGAAGAATTCAGAAAATACATCAGTTCAACGCTGTTATACGGAACTGCGATCACGCTTGTCTGTTACATTATCGCCGCCTTGAACATGGATGTGGTTGCTTCGTTCCTGGAGATGCCTCCTTATGCGGTTCACCTTATGTTTATCTTCATCTGCGTAAACCCGGGACTTCTCATGTACCAGTATTCGTGCAGGTTCGATTATAACTACAAAGGCGTCATCATCTCGTCTCTCGGAACGCTTGCGGTATCAACCCTTTGCGCTCTTGCCTGCACTTACTTCAGCGAAAATAAGCTTTTTGGCAGAACGATAGGTTACTACGGTCCTTCGATCGTGATCAGTCTGGTGTTTTATATCTATCTCCTGATAAAGGGCAAAGGCTTTTCAATGAAGTATTTCGGATATGCTTTTAAGATCTGCTTTCCGATGATCTGGCATGCATTGGCAGGCCACGCATTGTCTCAGGGAGACAGGATAGTAATAACCAAGACGATCGGTACGGAAGCGAATGCCATGTACTCGATCGCTTATACATGCGCCATGGTGCTTTTGGTCCTCTGGAGTGCCATGAATACCGCGTGGGCGCCTTGGGCGACCGAGCAGATGAACGCAGGCACCGTTGAGAAGATGAAAAAGGCTTCTTATCCTTACGTCGGAATATTTGTCTTCGTATCGGTCTACGCTCTGCTTTTGGGACCCGAGCTGATACTTATTTTCGGCGGTCCGAGTTTCCTTGAAGCAAAGCCCGTTCTGCCTCCGGTAATAGTCGGATACATCTTCCAGATGGTCTATTCGCTGTATGTAAATGCAGAGTTCTATCACAAGAAGCAGACGCAGATCGCTGCGGCGACGATAATGGCAGCTGCGATAAACATCGGACTGAACATTATCTTTGTTCCGATCTACGGTTATGTGGCTGCGGCTTACACCACGCTGTTCGGTTACATCTGCATGGCCGTTTTCCATTTCTTCACCGTAAAGAAGATGGGCAAGCTCGATTGGTTCGACAACAAGTTCCAGTGGGCCGTGGCTTTGGGATCACTTCTCCTTATCCCGCTTTGCCTGTTCCTCTATGAAATGACTATCGTCAGATGGGTATTGATCGGAATTTTCACTGTCGCGTTTATCGTTGCACTGGTCAAATACAGAAAGAGAGTTCTTAAGGTCATAAAACTGATAAAATAAGCAAATAGGGTTTCCAAAAGTCTGAACGGAGAATCGGAAAAATGAGTGGCATCAAGAAATCGCTGAAGAAGATAAGAAGTTCGTTTTATGCAAATAAGGTCAGAAAGCGCGCAAAGAACTGCGGAACGGATCTGCACGTAAACGGCAAGTCTTCTGTTACTCCCAACACCACTCTGGGCAATAACGTCAATTTCAACGGCATGGTAATAACCGGAAGAGGCAACGTCACCATCGGTGATAACTTCCATTCCGGTACGGAATGCCTCATCATATGCCAGAACCACAACTACGATCACGGTGACGCCATTCCCTATGACAGCACGTACATTCCCAAGGATGTCGTGATCGGGGATAACGTCTGGCTCGGAAGCCGCGTGATCGTCTTGGGCGGCGTGACGATAGGCGAGGGCGCGATAATCCAGGCAGGAAGCGTTGTCGTTAAAGACATTCCGCCTCTCGGTATTGCCGGAGGTCATCCTGCCGTTGTTTTCAAGTACCGCGATAAAGATCATTACTACGAGCTTAAGAACCAGAAGAAGTTCCACTGATAAGCGTTATGGATATGCCCGGCGAAAAGAAGGTAATAGCCGTTTTCGGCACCAGACCCGAAGCGATCAAGATGTGCCCCGTTGTCAATGAACTGAGGTCCAGGAAAGGGATCAAAGTCGTTGTTGCCGTTACTGCCCAGCACCGCCAGATGCTCGATTCCGTTCTTGATGTTTTCGGCGTCGTTCCAGACTATGATCTTAATATCATGAAGGAATCACAGTCCCTTTTCGACATAACGGGAAATGTGCTTTCGGGCATCAGGGAGATACTTGAGAAAGAACGTCCTGATGTCGTTCTCGTCCACGGAGATACCACAACGGCTTTTGCTTCCGCTCTTGCGTGCTTCTACCTTCAGATTCCTGTGGGTCATGTTGAAGCCGGACTCCGCACCTACGACATCACAAGTCCTTATCCTGAGGAATTCAACAGGGAGGCGATAGACATCGTCAGCTGCTATAATTTCGCGCCTACGGAGCAAAGCCGCGAAAACCTCATCAGGGAAGGGAGAAGTCCCGATACGATATGGGTTACCGGCAATACAGCCTGTGATGCGCTTCGCACTACGGTAAAGCATCAATACAGCCATCCGGAACTTGACTGGTGCAAAGGCTCAAAGATGATACTTATCACCGCACACAGAAGAGAAAATCTCGGTGAACCCATGAGGCAGATGTTCAGGGCGATACGCCGTGTCCTTGAAGAAAACCCCGATGTCAAAGCAGTCTATCCGGTTCACATGAATCCCAAGGTCAGGGAGACCGCCGGGGAAGTGCTGGGCGGCTGTGACAGGATCCGTCTCATAGAACCTCTCGATGTCCTTGATTTCCATAATTTCATGGAGCATTCGTATCTCATACTCACTGATTCTGGCGGGATCCAGGAAGAGGCTCCGAGTCTCGGAAAGCCCGTGCTTGTCATGCGCGACACGACCGAAAGGCCGGAAGGCATTGAGGCGGGCACTCTTAAGCTTGTCGGAACAAGTGAGGAGACTATCTATAACGAATTTGCCAGGCTTCTTGCTTCTCCTGAGGAGTACATGAAGATGAGCAAGGCTTCAAATCCTTACGGGGACGGACATGCTTCCGAACGCATCGCCGATATCCTGGAATACGGTGAGATAAGGCCTGAACACGCATAGTAAGAATACGCAACTCTTATAATAATTTATAATATTAAAATCCCGGGGTTTGTAGTATCATATTTGAACAACTATTTTTTAGGAGATGTTCAAATGAAGGAACTAATGCTGGGAAATAAGGCCATCGCCAGAGGCCTTTACGAGGCTGGTGTCGCCGTCGCAAGTTCTTATCCCGGAACTCCGTCGACAGAGACGACAGAAGAGGCCGCAAAGTTCGAAGAAATCTACTGTGAGTGGGCACCTAACGAGAAGGTTGCCATGGAGACCGCTTTCGGTGCGTCAAGAGCAGGCAAGAGATCTTACTGCGCCATGAAGCACGTCGGACTCAACGTCGCGGCTGACCCGCTCTTTACGATGAGTTACACAGGTGTTAATGCCGGTATGGTCATTCTTGTTGCTGACGATCCGGGAATGCATTCTTCACAGAATGAGCAGGATTCAAGACACTATGCGATCGCTGCAAAGATGCCCATGCTCGAACCCGCAGATTCACAGGAAGCAAAGGATTTTGTCATCGCAGCTTACGATATTTCCGAGCAGTTTGATACACCCGTACTTATCAAGATGTGCACGAGAGTCGCTCATTCCCAGTCTGTTGTTGAGACAGGCGAGAGGAAAGAGGTTGAGACCAAGCCTTATGTTAAGGATGCCGGTAAGTACGTCATGGTTCCCGCCAATGCCAAGAAGCGTCATCCCATCGTTGAGGAGAGGACTCAGAAGCTCATTGCTTTCGCTGAGGAATCAGACATCAACCGTGTTGAGGAAGGTTCTGATACTTCAATGGGTATCATCACATCTTCAACTTCTTATCAGTACGTAAAGGAAGTTTTCGGAGACAAGTATCCGGTCCTCAAGATCGGTCTCATCAATCCGCTTCCCGTAAAGAAGATCAAGGATTTTGCAGCAAAGGTTTCTAAGCTCGTTGTTGTTGAAGAACTTGATCCCATCATCGAGACACACTGCAAGACACTGGGTCTTGATGTTGTAGGAAAGGATGTATTCCCGCTCATCGACGAGTTCTCACAGGGCCTAATCGCAACAAGCCTCGGACTTCCCGAGAAGCCCGCATGCAAGCCGATCGAAGGACTTCCCGGAAGACCTCCGGCAATGTGCGCAGGCTGCCCTCACAGAGGCATGTTCTACGTTCTTTCAAAGCTTAAGCTCACGGTCATGGGCGATATCGGATGCTACACGTTAGGTGCTACTCCGCCGCTTTGCGCTATCGACACCACAGAGTGCATGGGCGCTTCCATCAGCTCTCTCCACGGCTTTAACAAGGCTCTTGGCGCAGATGCAGAGAAGAAGACTGTTGCAGTCATCGGTGACTCCACATTCATGCATTCCGGTATGACAGGTCTTGCAAACATCGCATACAACCAGACAAATTCCACTGTCATCATCCTCGATAACTCCATCACGGGCATGACAGGTCACCAGCAGAATCCTACGACCGGATTTAACCTCAGAGGTGACCCGGCAGGAAAGATCGATCTCGAAGCTCTCGTTCGTGCCATGGGCATCAGCAGAGTAAGAGTCGTTGATCCTTACAATCTCGCAGAAGCCGAGCAGGCTGTTAAGGAAGAACTCGAGGCTGAAGAACCTTCAGTGATCATCTCCAGAAGACCCTGCGCTCTCCTTAAGAAGGTTAAGCGCGGTGAGCCCATCCAGGTCAATCCCGATAAGTGCAAGTCCTGCAAGGCCTGCATGAAGCTCGGATGCCCTGCTATCTCTTTCAAGGACGGACATGCAAAGGTCGACGTGACCCAGTGCTTCGGCTGCAAGGTATGCAGCGAGCTCTGCAAGTTCGGAGCTTTTGAGACATTGAACGGGGAGGCGATAACATGGTAACTAATATTATGATAGTAGGCGTCGGCGGACAGGGTTCGCTCCTCGCCAGCAAACTTTTGGGCAGAGCCGCAATGGACAAGGGCTATGACGTTAAGGTCTCCGAGGTTCACGGAATGAGCCAGAGAGGCGGAAGCGTTGTTACTTACGTCAAGTTCGGCGACAAGGTCAACTCCCCCATCATCGACAAGGGTGAAGCTGATTACATCATCTCTTTCGAGCTTCTTGAAGCTGCAAGATATGTTCAGTTCCTTAAACCGGGCGGACAGATCGTCACCAATTCACAGCAGATCGATCCTATGCCTGTTATCGCAGGAACGGCCGAATATCCTTCAGAGCTCATCTCCAAGATGGAAGCAGCAGGCGCTAAGGTCGATGCCATCGACGCTCTTACGATCGCTGAGAAGGCAGGAAATGCCAAGGCTACAAACATCGTTCTCATGGGCGTTTTCTCCAAGTACATCAAGGAGATCAGCAAGGATGAATGGATCAAGGCCGTTGAGGCTTCCGTTCCCGCGAAGTTCCTTGAACTCAACATGAAGGCCTTCGAGATGGGCCTTGAAGCTGAATAAGTCTATGGCGAATTCTCTTGAAGAGGTAAGGAAGTTTTTCGAAGGCGACAAGTACGCCACGGAAGCTACCGGG
The DNA here is from genome assembly GCA_946407705.1 of uncultured Clostridia bacterium. Lineage (GTDB taxonomy): Bacteria > Bacillota > Clostridia > Saccharofermentanales > Saccharofermentanaceae > Saccharofermentans. The sequence continues at coordinate 60,402 of CAMJPC010000004.1, forward strand.
ATCGTAATCGAGAAAGCGGAAAAAGGTCACAGCGTCGTAAGCCTTGAACCTGACGGCAGACATTTAAATGCCGTCGGAGGTCTTATGGGCGCAGTGTATTACACGATGGCGGATTTCGCGTTTGCCGTCGCAGAGAACTGCGAACTCGATTCGGAAACCATAACTGTCACACAGGCAACCCAAATGAATTTCCTCAGGTCATGGCACGGCGGCAAGATCACTTGCAGCGCCGATATCGTCAAGGACGGCAGGTTCATTTGTCTGTACGAGGTCAAAGCTTTCGATAAGGAAGGCAAGGAACTCGCACTCATAATCGTCAACGGTTTTAAGACCGCACGGAAATAAACATCCCGCTTAAGGAGGGACACTATTATGATCTGGAATGAAGCAAAGGAGTGCATGTCGCGTGATGAGATCGAAGCGCTGCAGAGCGCAAGACTCGTCAAGCAGGTAAACCGCGTTTATCACAACGTTGAGTATTACCGCAAGAAAATGCAGGAAGCAGGCCTTGAGCCCGGCGACATCAAGGGTATAGAAGACCTTGATAAGCTGCCTTACACGACGTATCAGGATTTAAGAGACACTTATCCTTTTGGCCTGGCTGCTGCGCCCAGATCAGAACTGGTCCGTGTTCATGCATCTTCAGGAACGACAGGTAAGCCCAAGATCGCAGTGTATACAAGACGCGATATCGATATATGGGCTGAGTGCGTCGCAAGATGCCTTTCAATGGCAGGAATAACAAAGGATGACATCATCCAGGTCGGCTACGGCTACGGTCTCTTTACGGGCGGATTAGGAGCACATTATGGTGCTGAGTACTTAGGAGCTATGGTCCTTCCGATGTCCACCGGTAATACCCAGAAGCTTATCGACATGATGATCGACTGTGATGTAACTTCCATCGCATGCACACCTTCTTATCTGCTCCACGTTGCAGAAGATCTTGAGAAGGCAGGACTTATCGACAAGATCAAGCTAAAGTCAGCCATCTGCGGCGCTGAGCCCTGGACTGACGAGATGCGCGACCAGATGGAAGCAAGACTTCACATCAAGGCATTCGACATCTACGGCCTTACCGAGATGATGGGCCCGGGCGTTGCATGTGACTGCGAATATCATAAGGGACTTCATATCTGGGAGGATCACTTCCTGCCCGAGATCATCGATCCTGCAACACAGAAGCAGCTTCCCAAGGGTTCTGACGGCGAGCTTGTCATCACCAACCTCACAAAGGAAGGCATGCCTCTCATCCGTTACAGGACGAAAGACCTTACATCCATTGAGTATGACAAGTGCGAATGCGGACGTACGATGGCTAGGATCCAGCGCTTCAGAGGAAGATCTGACGACATGCTCATCATCCGCGGCGTAAATGTTTTCCCTTCACAGGTAGAGGCAGCGCTTCTTACCGTAGAAGGAACGACACCTCACTACATGCTCGTTGTTGACCGTGTCGACAATACAGATACTCTTGAGGTTCAGGTTGAAGTTGCAGAGAATGCCTTCACGGACGAGATCAAGTCTTTGGAGAAGCTCTCCAAGGCTGTTCACGACAAGCTCAAGATGGCCATCGGTCTTAATGCAAAGGTCAAGCTCGTTGAACCCAACGGCTTGGAGCACTTCGACGGAAAGAGCAAGCACGTTACAGACAAGCGTAAGCTTTATCAATAATAAGAGGAGGTACCACTATGTTCGTAAAGCAGTTATCGGTTTTCTTAGAGAACACGGAAGGAAGACTTGACCAGGTCTTGAAGATCCTTGCGCAGGGCGGTATCGACATTCTCTCTGCAAGCCTCGCAGACACTATGGAATACGGCGTTCTCCGCCTCATCACCAAGGATCCAGACAAGGCTAAGCAGATCCTCAAGGATGCTGGCTTTGCTGCACGTATCGATGAGGTTATCGCTGTAGTCGTTCCTGATGACGTAGGAAGCCTCGCTAAGGTCGTTGCAATGATCCACGCTGCAGGAATCAACATCAGCTATATCTACGGTCTGTCGATCGATGGTGATGGTGCTCCTATTGCCATCAAGACAAATGACAATGCCAAGGCTGAAGCTCTCCTCAATGCTGCCGGTGTTAAGACCATGGGCATGGAAGATCTTCAGTAAAAGATAAAAGGATCAACTGAAAAGGTGCCTCAGATGAGGCACCTTTTTTATTTGAATGTATTTGTATTCGGATCGAATGACGGCGCTGTTATGAGCCTTCCGCAGTATGGGCACGTGCCCATCGTGTTGGCCCTTATCTTAAGGCTTGCGGCACAGCCGGGGCAGTGGACACCTACAAACGGATTGTTGGCAGGTGCGCCCTGGTACATGCCAGTCGGGGCACCTATCTTATCGGACAGCAGAAATGCCCTCTGGTTAGCGCTGTAATTGCAGTTGATGAGATAACCTTTGCGGATCATCTTAGTAACTTTGCTGATGGTCTTGTCTTCGGTGTAGCCCAATGCTCTTGCGAGCTCTGAAACAGGAACAAAACCGTCTGCGTCAGCGGTAAAGAGATCGCTGATGCGTCTTACGAATACGGCATGTGCACCTCTGATAAAGAAGACTACGAAGGGTGCCGTAAAGAGTATTGCAAATACAAGATACATTATTCTCATTGCAACCGGATCATCCATCTTCTGGTATGTTTTGGTGTCAAATGTAATGCCCCACAGAACAACAGCGGGCATTGTGCTTATGCCGCAGAGCACACACCAGATTATGGTACCTACGATTCCTCTGCTCTTATTCTGATACATTTCAATTCTCCTTTACTCTCATGAAGGTGCCGCAGTGATCACACCTTCCGCCTCCGTTCTTGCGGATTACTATATGAGCTCCGCATGTAGGGCAGGCAACAGTTACGAACTCTCTCTCGTCAGACAGGAGATCGACTCTGACAGCGGTCCTTCCGACTGTAACGTTGATCAGGTATCTTTCCCTTACGAGCCACATGATATCCCTGATCACGTTATATTCCGGACGGCCTGTCATCTTGGCTATGGAGCTGTAGGCGATGATGCCGTCGTGATCTTCTTCGATTATCGAGTTGTAGATCCTGCACTTGGAAAGCCTGTGGATCATGAGCGCACGCCAGACGATGATGCCGACCTTAACTGACATGAGCCCGAATGTGATCAGGCAAAGGATCAGTTCCGAAAGTCCGTGATCGAAATGGTTTGATGTTGCGATGAAGAGTATGAATATCAGATTTATGAATGCAGATACTCCGCATCCGGCTATGATGATTCCGTTGGCGACCTTGTAAGCGCCCATTTTTGCATTATTAAGATACATCCGTACCACCCCTTTGTGATTTGCTGATCATTCCGCACTCAATTATAACTGATTTTTGATTACTGTGCGGATAATTGAAAAAGCCGCTTCCGTAAGAAGCGGCTTTGGAGTTTGGTTTTTGCTTTTATCAGACTTCGTCTGCGGGAGCGTTCTCGGGAAGTGAATATCTCTTCTCGATGGTGACCGTCTCATCGTAGCATGAGAAGATGCCGTCGACTTTTTCCTTCGAAAGCTTAGGTGTGATAAGGCTTACAAGAGGAACGATGATGAGTCCTGCGACCATCGTGACAGCACCTGCGTTGATGGGAGATGCGATGAACTTAAGGAACATGTTCGCAACAGTGAAGCCGACACCGAAGATGAAGCATACCCAGACTGAAAGCTTGGTCGTCTTCTTCCAGTAGAGACCCCAGAGGAAAGGTGCGAGGAAAGCTCCTGCGAGCGCGCCCCATGAATAACCCATGAGCTGAGCGATGAACGTCGGAGGGTTAAGTGAGAGGAGTACCGAGACTACGATGAAGAATACGAGGAGCAGACGCATGGTAACGAGCTGTGTCTTTTCTCTCTTCTTTTTATCTTCGTTAGCCTTGGGCTTGATCTGTTCAATGAGGTCCAGTGTAACTGTCGAGCTCGATGTGAGAACGAGGGAAGACAGGGTGGACATTGAAGCGGAAAGAACGAGAACGATGACTACGCCTACGAGGATCGTAGGGAGGTTGTCGAGCATCGTGGGGATGATGGAATCGTACATGACGGAACCGTCTTCCTTGTAGATCGCGGTGTTGCCGCTGTAAAGCCTTGCAAATCCGCCTAAGAAGTAGCAGCCGCCTGCTACGATGAATGCAAAGATTGTGGAGATTACGGTTCCTGCCTTGACTGACTTCTCGTCCTTGATGGCATAGAACTTACCGACCATCTGGGGAAGACCCCATGTACCGAGTGATGTAAGGATGATTACGCCGAAGAGGTTGAGCGGGTCAGGTCCGAAGAAGGATACGAAAGCACCCTGCATTCCCTGTGTGACGGGAAGATCGGAAGGCTGCTGTGAAAGAGTCGTGAGAGCCTTCAGGAAGCCGCCGTTGTTGTTGAGTACGGTAGCGATGACAGCCGTGATGCCGAAGAGCATGATGATGCCCTGTACGAGGTCGTTTACGACTGTAGCCATGTAACCGCCTAAGATAACATAGACGCATGTAAGAGCTGCCATTACGATGATGCAGATCTTGTAGTCTATGTTGAAGGCCATGTTAAAGAGTCTTGAAAGGCCGTTATAAACTGATGAAGTGTAGGGGATGAGGAAGACGAAAGAGATGAGCGCTGCAGCAATGCGGAGTGCCTTGCTGTCGAATCGCTTGCCGAAGAAATCAGGCATCGTCTTTGAGCTTAAATGCTTGGTCATGACGCGGGTCCTTCTGCCAAGAACGATCCATGCGAGAAGGGAACCGATGACTGCGTTTCCGATACCGATCCATGTTGATGAGACACCGTATTTCCAGCCGAACTGTCCTGCATATCCGATGAAAACTACTGCGGAAAAGTAGGATGTTCCGTAACCGAAAGCCGTAAGCCAGGGTCCTGCGTTTCTGCCTCCCAAAACGAAGCCTTCAACGCTGTTTGCCTTCTTGCGCGTCATGATGCCGATACCGATCATGACAGCAAAAAAGACTACCAGAAAGATGATCTTGATTGCCAGATCCATAAATTGTCCTCACTTCTTGCTTTACGCACCCTCAGGCGAAAAGCATGTTTTAGTATTTAATAAATAAACCTTGCACATGGATAGTCCACATGCAAGGCAAATTATTAAGACTGGTTTTCCTGTTCGACAAGTCTTTCAGCGCCGTATCTCTTACGGAGAAGGGGCTTTTCGATCTTGCCGGTCGCATTCCTCGGAACATCTGCGAGGATTATCTGCTTAGGTCTCTTGTAACGGGGAAGCTGATTGCAGAATTTCTCGAGTTCCTCGATGGTGCAGTTGCTGCCGGGTTCTATCTCAACGATGGCGCCTGTGATCTCACCGAGACGCTTGTCGGGAAGGCCGATGACTGCAACGTCCTTGACCTTCGGATATTCCTGAAGGAAGTTCTCGATCTCTACAGGGTAGATGTTCTCGCCGCCTGAAACGATGAGGTCCTTCTTACGGTCAACTAAGAAGTAGAAACCGTCTTCGTCCTGACGAGCCATATCTCCGGTGAAGAGCCAGCCGTCCTTGAGTGTGGCAGCGGTTGCTTCAGGATTCCTGTAGTATTCGAGCATTACGCCGGGGCCCTTAACGCAAAGCTCGCCGACTTCGCCCTGCTTAACGGGGTTGCCGTCATCGTCAACGATCTTGCACTCCCAACGGTAGCCGGGAACGCCGATGGCACCGACTTTGTGAGTGTTCTCAAGTCCGAGGTGAACGCAGCCCGGGCCGGTTGACTCGGAAAGACCGTAGTTGGTGTCGTACTGATGCTTGGGGAAGTATTCCTTCCAGTGACGGATCAGTGAAGGAGGTACAGGCTGTGCGCCGATGTGCATGAGTCTCCACTGATCGAGCTGATAATCTGAAAGCTTGACATCTCCGCGGTCAAGGGCATCGAGGATATCCTGAGCCCACGGTACCAGAAGCCATACGATGGTACACTTCTCATCGGAAACAGCCTTCAGGATGACATCAGGCTTTGTGCCCTTGAGAAGAACTGCTTTGCTGCATGTCCAAAGTGAGCCCATCCAGTGAAATTTAGCGCCCGTGTGATAGAGAGGAGGAATGCAGAGGAAGCAATCGTCCTTGCCGGTCTCGTGATGAATGGCCTCCATCTCAGCTGCCTGTGTAAGGCTTCTGTGAGGATGAAGGATTGCCTTGGGAAATCCTGTCGTTCCCGATGAGAAATAGATTGCGGCATGGTCTTCTTCTGTGAGCTTGATGTCAGGATCCTTACTGGAATAATCAGCAACCTGCTGCCAGTAGTTTTCAGCGAACTCAGGTGTCTGACCTTCGCCGACGAAAAGAAGAAGCCTGTTGTTTGCGATGTCGTCTGCGTTGATGGAGATCCTGTCAACGAATTCGGGGCCGAAGAACATGACTGAAACTTCAGCGAGGTCAGCGCAGTACGATATCTCGTTAGCGGTATATCTGAAATTGAAGGGAACAGCGATCGCACCGGTCTTGAGGATTCCGAAATAGATGGGGAGCCACTCAAGGCAGTTGAACATAAGGATAGCAACCTTATCGCCCTTCTTGATGCCGCGTCCGAGGAGCATGTTTGCTACTCTGTTGGACTTCTCATCGAAGATCTGCCATGTGATCTCATGGCGGTAGGGCCTGTTTACGGTCTGCTGAACAAGATCGAATTCCTTAAAAGAGATCTTTCTTGTGTCGTCCATTGTTGGATTAAGTTCTATGAGAGCCACTTCATCGCCGTGTTCCTTGGCGTTGCGTCTCAATAAATCTGTTACCGGCATTTTCCTTCCTCCGCTTTATATATAAAAATACCGTGAGACATAATATCACAAAATAAATAATAATATAAGGCGGTAAATGACAACAAAGCGGCCGGAATAAGAGAAATCTTACTCCGGCCGTTAATGTCATGTTAAGTTGTCCGAACTCTTACTGCTGAGGAGGGAATTGCTGAGGCTGACCGTATTGCGGGTAACCCTGCTGCGGAACCTGCTGATAACCCTGGGGAACAGGCTGGTATCCGGGCTGGTACACCTGAGGCTGAGGAACCTGCTGGTATACAGGCTGGTAACCGGGCTGTACCGGCTGGTAGGAAGGAATCGGTGCATATGCCTGAACGGGCTGATTTACTACGCGCGGCGCAACCGGACGGAGCGGAACCTTATAGGTCGGATGAGTCAGCCAGTGAGCGACCATGAATATCCAAAACGGGCGGAACAGGATGATAAAGAGTTCGATGAACGAAGCTATTCTTGAGAAGACCAGATATGCGATCTCGTTGCCTTCGGTATTCTTCGATATGCTGCTCCACATTGTCATTTCTAGGATCTTCGTATACAAAAGGAATACGCTTGCCAGAATGGCGATGATCCCCGGGATGAGACAAAGCGCTTTGGGGGCTTTCTTTATGCAGGTGAGAACGATAAGACTGATCCAGACGAATGTGAAAGAATAGAGGATCACCTGTCTGATTGCAGAGAAAGATGCGACACTTCTCATCAAAGAAGACATGCTCGTGAAGCTCGTGAAAAGAGCTTCCCATTCAAGGATCATGAACAGAACGAATCCCGCTATCAGAACGCCGATGAAATTACGGCTGGAAGTGCCGATGATAAGCAGGATGTATCCGGCGAGATATGCAAAGAAACCGATCCAGAACACAACCTTTACAATGGGCATGTTGCTTGCCGCATCGGTAGGGAAGAGCATGGCGATGAAAGCAAAGATCTTCATGAAGATCAAAGCAAACATCTCAAGGATAAGGAAAACCTTCCCGCCGGTCGAACTTCTGGGTCTGTCAACGTAATTAACCTGTTGCTCCATATTGATCCCTCCCTTATTCGAAACCTAATTCATTATAGCATCTATTTTATTATACAACGAAAAAGAGAACCGCCTGTTTTGGCGGTTCTCAACTTTCGGTTCTGGAATGGGCTTAATACTTTAAACTCTTATATCCGTAACTGCGGCCGGAATACGTTTTTCCGTTGGAATCCGTCAAAACATAATCTGCAAGAACAGTGAATGATATGGTTCCTTTAGCGGGAGCTTTTTTGGGATTCTTGAAGGCGACGGTGATGTTATCTCCATCGTAAGAAACCTTGAAGCCGTTATTGGTTACATACTTGGTCTTTCCGGAAGCGTAAACGCTCGAGATCTTTGCATTGGAAACCGGTATGCCGTCATTTGAAGTTACCGTTATACTATAGGTCTTATCCGCGTTCTTTTTAGCTGCGATATTGATCATGGAATTTGAATAACTGTCAGTCTTCTCATTCCACGTAGCAATGTCTTTCAGCGTTACTTCCTTATCTTCGGTAGCCTTGCCGTTCAGCGTGTTGGATACTTTAAGGGTTACCGACATCTTGTCTTCGCTGCTCAGCTTGGGAAGCTCTACAAAGAGAACGTACTGTTTCTCGCTAAGTTCCGGGCCGGCTCCGGTTACTACTTTGGCCGTATCCAGAGAGAATTCCTTGTGAAGGTTCTCATAGTGATACTTCATTTTCCTTTTTTTGACATTATATCCGTCATAGATGAACATTCGTGAATCTACCGATCCGCTTACCGAAGAAATATCGATTCCGCTGTTTGTTAGAAGCGAGAACCTGAGCTCACCGAGGAAACCGTTCTCGATGGGGTAAGCTTTGAATGAATCTATTCTTACTCTCAAGTCCTCCGTAGGCAGGGGAACGGGAGTCGGAGTGGGCTTGGGAGTAGGAACCGGGGTGGGCTTTGCGGAAGTCTCGGTTACTGATTCAGAAGGCTTGCCATTTCCATTGCCTGACACTCCGGTCTCGGTGACGATACCTGCATCAGGAGCAAAACCGGCATAGGGTATAAAACCTCCGGCCGAGACGACGAAGGATGCGGCGAGTCCGCTGACGGCCAATGCAAGCGCAATTGACCTGACGGAAGCAGACGCACGCCTTACCTGATCCGTTCCGTGAACTTTCTCGTTATACTCGTCCTCGGGAGCAGAAGCGGTGAATTCAGGCGGAAGCGTTGCCCCTTCTTTGGGCGGTTCCGCATTATAGTAATCAAACGCGTTGTAATTATCTTCAGCCATAATTCTTGATCTCCATGATCATACTTTTCGCTGTCAGATCAGGAACCTGAGTATTACTTGTTTGAATTGTGGACGACGACCTGAGGGAACGGGATCTCGACGTTGTTCTTGTCGAAGAATACCTTGATCTCACGGTTCAGGATACGAGGTGCCTTATAGATGTCCTTCTCGTTTACCCGTGCGCCGATCTTAAGGATAACGCCGCTGTCTGAAAGTTCCTGAACACCAAGGTAAGTGGGCTCTTCAAGGAACAACTCAGGATATTTGCCCTTGAGTGAAGGCAGATAATCTTTGAGCTTGGGTTCCAGCATCTCGAGATCTGTTGAGTAGGAAACGCTTACAAGAGTTGTTGCGAAGCTTGCAGCCGTTGAACGGTTCAGGATGTTCCTCAGATCTGAGTTGTTGATGATCTTGATGTTGCCGCCCATGTCTCGGATGGCGGTGGTGCGGATGCCGATGGATTCGACTACACCTCTGAATCCGCCGACCTCGATAATGTCACCGACATTGAACTGATCTTCAAATACCAGGAAGATACCGGTTACAAGGTCTTCTACGAGGCTCTGTGCGCCGAAACCGATGATCAGGGCAACGATTCCGACACTTGCAAGGATCGCCGAGAGATTGATGCCGATCGCTGCGAGACACCAGAAGATGCAAAGGAAAGCGGTGATGTAGCTGACTGCTGAGTTAAGGAGCGAGACAGCTGATCTTGCCTTGCTGCTCTTCGGATGAATGTGCTGGACGATAAAACGGATTATCGAGGTCAGGAGGATCATCATGAGGATGATCGCGATTACCTGGAAGATCGTAGCCCAGTTGAACTTGAATGTTCCTGAGATCTTTTCGACATCACCGAAGATCTTGCTCCACGAGGACGTTATTGTCGTTTTAACGCTCTCGGGCAGGAAGGGGATGATACCCGGATTTGTAATGACAAGGAAGACGAGCAGGATCACTGCCCACTTGATCATTGTCGTGACTTTGATCGTCTTGCCCTTGAAGGTGATCTGAGATCTGTCACGCCTTGTCTGTACAGGCAGTTCAGCAGGCTGCTGAATCTGGGGCTGCTGTTCGGCTGTGACAACGGATACTGTCGGTTCCGCGGCATTTGTCATGTTTGTCTGATTGGGAAGATTATTGTTATCCATACTTGCATCCTCCTGCCTTATAATAGAATCTATGGTTTCATCTTACAAAAGATAAAAGAAATTTGTGTTAACAAAGATGAAAATAAGCAATAAATCGTAACAAATGGTATTTGACGAACCCTTGCGGTTAGGCTATTCTAACTTCGGAGTAAACGACATATGTCAGAAACGACCACAAAATATGATGTCACCGGAATGAGCTGCGCGGCGTGTCAGGCACACGTCGAGAAAGCCGTGTCGTCTCTTGACGGCGTATCATCCTGCGAGGTCTCGCTTCTTACCAATTCACTCAAGGTCACGGGCTCTGCTTCATCTGATGCGGTCATCAAGGCCGTCGAAAACGCGGGATATGGAGCCTCAGTCTCAGGTGCGTCATCAAAGGCAGATGCGGGCCTTGAATCGCTGAAGAATAAAGAAACGCCCGTACTAAAGAGGCGCGTGATAATCTCACTCATAATCCTTGCAGTACTCATGTATTTTTCGATGGGCGTCATGATGCTCAAATGGCCTGCTCCTTTCGGTATCGGAGAGAATCATGTTGCTCTCGGAATAATCGAAATGGTTCTTGCCCTTATCTGCATGATTATTAACGGAAAGTTCTTTACGAGCGGATTCAGATCACTATTTCACCTTGCTCCCAACATGGATACGCTTGTCGCAATGGGTTCAGGCGTGTCTTTTGTCTACAGCGTTGCAATACTTATCGGCATGATCAAAAACCCCGGAACACATGCCGGATTGTATTTCGAGTCTGCCGCCATGATCGTAACTCTCATCACGATCGGAAAGCTCCTTGAATCGATCTCAAAAGGCCGCACGACCGATGCTCTCAAAGGCCTCATGAAGCTGGCTCCCAAGACGGCAGTTTTGGTTAGAGAGGGAAATGAAGTTACCGTGGGAATCGAAGAAGTTAAGGTCGGAGATGTCTTTGCGGTAAGACCCGGCGGATCGATTCCCGTAGACGGCGTGATCATCGAGGGCAATGCGGCAGTTGATGAATCTGCTCTTACGGGAGAATCGGTCCCTGTCGACAAGAGTATTGGCGATAAGGTCTCAGCTGCTACGATCAACCGCTCAGGATACATAAAATGCAGGGCTGAAAAGGTCGGTGAAGACACCACGCTTTCGCAGATCATAAGGCTGGTCAGCGATGCTGCTTCATCAAAGGCACCGATAGCCAGGATCGCAGATAAAGTGTCCGGTTTCTTCGTGACTGCTGTAATCATTATCGCAGTCATTGTATTCGCCATCTGGATGCTTATCGGAGCAAAGACGGAGACGGCTCTTACGCATGCGATCGCAGTCCTTGTCGTCAGTTGTCCGTGTGCTTTGGGACTTGCCACGCCTGTTGCGATAATGGTCGGAAGCGGAGTGGCTGCAAAAAACGGAATACTGTTCAAAACGGCTTCATCTCTTGAAGAGACCGGAAAGACGGGCATTGCCGTTTTCGATAAGACCGGAACGCTTACAAGCGGAGTTCCCGTTGTTACTGACGTGATAACTGCCGAAGGCGTATCTGAAGATGAGTTCTTAAGCATTGTTCATGCGCTTGAGCAGGGAAGCGAACATCCCCTGGGCAAGGCTTGTTCTGAATATTGCAAAGGAAAGAGCATCAGCGTTCCTCCGGCAGAAGATTTCGCGGTCAATGCCGGCCGGGGCGTAACGGGAAAAGTAAACGGGATCAGGTATCTCGGAGGTAATTCCGGCCTGATAGGCGAAAAGATCCCGCCTGAACTCGAAGATGCCGTCAGAAGAGTTGAAGAAGACGGAAAGACGCCTATGTTCTTCGTTTCTGAGGATAAATACATCGGAATGATGGCTGCCGCAGATCCGATAAGACCTGATTCGGCAGAAGCAATTAAAGAACTTAAAGCACTTGGTCTCAAGGTAATGATGCTAACCGGCGACAATGAACGTACCGCCAATGCGATCGGAAAAACGGCAGGTGTTGATGAGGTCATTGCAGGCGTTCTCCCTGACGGCAAGGAAGCGGTCATCAGAAAGCTTCAGAAACAGGGAAGGGTAATGATGGTCGGAGACGGCATAAACGATGCTCCGGCGCTTACCAGAGCGGATATCGGCGTGTCGATTTCCACGGGAACTGATATCGCTGTGGATGCGGCTGATATCGTTCTTATGAAAGCTTCACTGAAGGATGTCGCAGCGGCAATAAGGATCTCCAGAAAGACTATCAGGAATATACATGAGAATCTTTTCTGGGCGTTCTTCTATAACATTCTTCTGATACCTGTTGCGGCCGGAGCTTATTCGGCTCTGGGAATATCGATGGCACCTGCCTTCGGAGCAGCGGCAATGAGCATTTCGAGCTTTACCGTTTGCATGAACGCATTGAGGTTAAATTTCGTAAAGCCTTATGACAACAGGCGTGACAGGGCGGTAAAATATAAAACGAATGAAAAAGCGGAGGATAAAGAAATGACAAAGACGATGAAGATCGAAGGTATGATGTGCGGTCACTGCGAGGCTTCCGTCAAGAAGGCACTTGAGGCTGTTGAAGGCGTTGAATCAGCAGACGTTTCCCATAAGGAAGGAACCGCGGTCGTTACTGTTTCCGGTGCAGTTGAAGACGATGTTCTTAAGAAAGCCGTTGAGGATAAGGATTACAAGGTGATCTCCATCAGCTGATCTTCTTATAAAGCCTGTAGTAAACGGCGGATACGACGGACGCTATAAAGCCTCCGCATGATACGTCGCTTAAGAAGTGGGCTCCCAATACCATTCTGGAAAGAAGAACTGAGATACCTACGCAGATGCCTAAAACGAGCAGGAACATCGATCTTTCTCTCAGCTTGGGATAAACGAGCCCGAGCGCAGGGAAGAGCGTGATGTTCATGATGCTGTTGGATGTGTGACCGCTGGGGAATGATTTGAAATCATCCTTGTTGATCCCGTATTTGGCGATCAGCTCCATCTTGTTCTTTATGGGGTTATACCATCTGTGGAAATCGATCCCCTCGTGTCCTTTCGCGATCAGACGGTACCTAGGACGGGGAAGTCCCATCTTAACGAGCTCGTAGAGGAAGAAGGAAAAGGTCATTGCGGAAAGAACGAGTAACAGATGCTTTGCAAGCAAGGCGTCTGTTCTTTTTTTGCAGGATCTGTAACCGATGTATGAGATCGGAAGCAGGCCGACCAAAAGCATGATGATCATCTGCGGAACGTCTCTGTGAATAAAGGGAAAGATTCCGCCCAGATTATTGATGTCCAATACTGAACCGCCGCAGATGAGAAGAGTGATCAGACCGAGCACTACGGTTGCGATGATGTAACCTTTGCGCTTCTTGTGCTCTTTGGGAAGATTTACCGCCTGGCTCAGCAACGCACCGAAAAAGAATGCGTATAATGCGCAGAAAATATAGATCCCTACGGTTGAGACTATGAGTGCTCCAAGGTTCTTGTCGGAGAAAACAACAGGAGCGATCCTGTGATCCGTAAATGTTCCGATTACGAACGTCGCGGCAAATGTACATGCCATGATTATGCAGATAATGCCTGCCGTTTTATTGAACTTCAGTGTTTTCTCGTCATTCATGATTGAACTCCAAATACTTCGTCGCAGTACCTGACGGTCTGCATGGCGTCTTTTGAGTAGGCATCAGCGCCTATCTGGTCGGCGTATTCCTGTGTCATTACGGCACCTCCTACAACGACCTTTGTGTCCGGTTTTTTCACGCGGAGGAGCTTGATCGTCTCTTCCATCGATACAACAGTGGTGGTCATGAGAGCAGAAAGCCCTACGACCTTTACGTCATCTTTTATGGCTGCATCAACGATCGTCTCGGGAGGTACGTCCTTGCCGAGGTCGATTACGTCGTAGCCGTAGTTTTCGAGCATGACCTTAACGATGTTCTTGCCGATATCGTGGATGTCGCCCTTGACGGTAGCGAGAATGACCTTGCCCTTAACCTGTCTTGGCTTGCCTGCCATGGCCTTCTTGACGACTTCAAATGCTGCCTTCGCGGCATCAGCGCTCATGAGGAGCTGGGGAAGGAATACGGTTCCTTTCTCAAAACCCTGGCCGACCTTGTCCAATGCGGGAATGAGCTCGGCGTTGATGACTTCAAGAGGCTCACGGCCTTCAGCGATGTTTTCTTCCATTGCTTCAGCAGCACGGCCTGTGACGCCGCGCTCTATCGCTTCTGAGAGAGAAAGCTTTGCTCCGCCTGAACCTGAAGCGGAAGCTGCTCCCGCCGCTCCGGATGAAGCGCCGCCGAAGGTTCCGTCTGATTTATATTCTGAATAAGCACCAATGAATCCGAGGCACTGCGGGTCCTTGTTCATGAGAGCGCAGTAGGCACGGTAAGATGCCATCATGTGGTCGTTGCAGGGATTGATTATCGCGCAGGAAAGACCATTCTGCATTGCCATCGTAAGGAAATGGGAGTTGATGAGCTCTCTTGCGGGAAGACCGAAAGAGATGTTTGAGACACCCAGGATCGAATGGCCGTTGTATTCATCCCTTATTCTGCGTACCGTATCGAGTGTGGCGATGGCTGAAGTCGAATCGGATGAGATGGTCATGGCAAGACCGTCGATAACGATGTCGTCCCTCGGAATGCCATATTCGTCTGCTGCTTCGTAGATCTTTTTTGCGACTGCTATTCTTCCGTCTGAAGTCTCGGGGATACCGTCCTCATCGAGGGGAAGGCCTACAAGAACGCCGCCGTACTTGGCAACGAGCGGCATAACGGCTTCTATGTTCTCCTTTTTGCCGTTGACGGAGTTGATCATGGGCTTGCCGTTATAGATGCGCATGCCGCGCTCCAGTGCTTCGATATTGGTTGAATCGAGCTGCAGGGGAAGCGTGGTTACGGACTGGAGCTTAAATACGATGTTTTCCATCATGGAAGGCTCATCGATCTCAGGAAGGCCTACGTTGACGTCAAGTATGTGGGCACCGGCCTCCTCCTGCTTCAGACCTTCAGTGAGGATGTAATCAACATCGTTATCGCGGAGTGCCTGCTTAAATCTCTTCTTACCTGTAGGGTTGATCCTCTCGCCGATGATGACCGGCTTGGGACCGATCTCAACGCATTCCGAAAAGCTCGTGACATAGGTCCCGTGCTTTCTGACAGGAGCTTTGAAGGGAAGAGGGGAAACAGCCTTGATGAGCGCAGACATGTGAGCAGGTGTAGTGCCGCAGCAACCGCCCATGACATGTACGCCGAGACCTGCGATCTCTTTCATTATCGTGCTGAACTCTTCCGGACCGACATCGAAAACGGTCTTGTTGCCTTCGGTTCTGGGAAGTCCTGCGTTCGGATTGACGACGATGGGAAGGGAACAGCATGCGGCAATGCGCTTGACGATGGGGATCATCTTGTCAGGACCGAATCCGCAGTTGACGCCGATCGCATCAACCCTCAGTCCTTCGAGCATTGCGACGGTGCCTTCCACGCTTCCTCCGGTAAGGAGCTTTCCGCTTTCATCGTAAACAGTGGTTACGATGACTGGAAGATCGCAGGATTCATGTGCTGCAATGACCGCAGCCTTTGCTTCGTATGAGTCGCTCATCGTCTCGATGAGAACGAGGTCTCCGCCGGCTTTTACTCCGGCTTTGATGATCTCTGAGAATATCCTGACTGCCTCATTAAAGGGAAGATCGCCCATGGGCGCCAGAAGCTTGCCTGTCGGACCGATATCGATCGCGACATAGGCGTCACCGTCTCTTCCGGCTTCGTGCCTTGCTTCTTTGCAGATATTTACAGCAGCTGTGACGATCTCTTCAACATTATCGTATTTGAATGAGTTTGCACCGAAAGTATTGGTGTTTACGATATTGCAGCCTGCATCGAAATAAGCGCGCGCTACAGATTTGATGTCATCTGGACGTGTCAGGTTCCATGTCTCGGGAAGCTCTCCGCCTTTAAGACCCATTTCCTGCAGTATCGTTCCGGTACCGCCGTCACAGAAGAGCCATTCTTTGCCAAGTCTGTCTTTTAAAGCCATCCTTTATTCCTTCCTCGAAAAAGCGCAGGTCTGAGACATCGTGCACGCCTCGCATCCCTGTTTTACGCAGGGGAGCTTGTTGGGCGAGAGCCCTATGACTGCAGTAACTGACTTTGTCGGAACCATGAGCAGCGAGTCTGTCAGTTCCACGCCTGTATTCTTAGTGATATCCAGAAGCCTGAACCAGTCCTTCTGGTGTGAGAGCTTAAGGTCACCGTATCCGGGCGAAAACCTCGGACGGGTATAAAGACCTTTTGCCTCGTATTCTTCCTTGATTTTATCATTGATCAGGTCACAGTAAGCCTCTATCGCGGCAGCGCCTGCAGCCTGGCAGCAGGAAGCATAAGCGGAAGATGTGACTGAAGCTCTTTTAACGAGCATATCGCAGGCAGGTCCTGCCGTCGCGGCAAAAAGGACGCATTCAGTGCAGCCTGCGAGATTTCTGGCAAGAGCCCTGCTCTCGATCACGATGTCAGCGATATAAACCGAGAAGCCTTCAACTTTAACGGGGAAGGCCCTGGAGACGTATTTGGGTGAGCAGTCCTTTTCGAGCGAACTGATGGCCTTGCTTATCATGGCATCAGTTTCAGGAGAAGATTCCACAGGGCCCCGGAAGCCCATATAGCGTCTTACTTCGCTGACGGGGATCGATACACCTAAAGGCATGATGTACCTCTTATCCGACGATGCCGTTCAATGCGGCAAGGATGTCCTTTGCCACATCGGGCTTGTTCATTGAATATACGTGGATGTGCGTTACGCCGTTAGCGATGAGGTCTATGATCTGCTCAGCGGCATAGACGATGCCTGCCTGACGCATTGCTGCGGGATCGTCACCGAAACGGTCGACTATAGCCCTGAATCTCTCGGGAACACTTGTTCCGGAAAGGGCAACTGAGCGTGAAAGCTGCTTTGCGGTGGTTATCGGCATGATGCCGGGAAGGACGGGAACGTTGATCCCCTTGTCCTTGATCCTGTACAGGAAGTTATAGAAGATGTTGTTGTCGAAAAACATCTGTGTGGTAAGGAAATCGCAGCCGGCATCGACTTTGAGCTTCAGGAAGTTGATGTCATCTGATTTGTGCTCACACTCGATATGGCCTTCAGGATAGCATGCTCCGCCGATGCAGATGTCCGGATCGATCGAGCGGATGTCGGCGATGAGGTCGGAAGCGTGCTTGTAATCGTTGCAGATTATGCCGTCCTTGGGAAGGTCACCTCTCAGAGCCATTATGTTATCGATGTTATTGGCATGGATCTGGTCGAGCATGCCCCGTACGTGCTCTTTGGTCGAAGCAACGCATGTAAGGTGGGGAAGGACCGGAATATTGTGAAGATTCGTGATATCCGATGCGACCTCTACCGTGAGCTTGCTTGTGGAACCGCCCGCACCGTAAGTTACGGACATGAATGACGGCTTCATGGCTGCGATGGCGCCTGCCGCAGCCTTGACTGACTCAAGGCCTGATTCCTGCTTCGGAGGGAATACCTCGAAAGAGATCGAGGGTTCTTTGCTGTTTAGAATATCGGTTATCTTCATTTTAGTGCCTTTCAATAGCTGGTCAGTGTTTTCGGGCGGCCTCAGCCGGCATTGTAAAATCTGGAAAGCATCTTCTGGAGGATCTTTGACATGAAACCCGGCCAGAGTCTGGAATAGATCTCGATATCTTCCTGCTTTCTTACGCCGCTCCTTACGTCATCCGTAGTCTGGGAATTGACGTGGATCCTTTTGAAAAGAACGGGTTTCCTTACATAGGCGACCCTTCCCGGCCTGCATGCGAGCTTGATGTAAAGATCCCAGTCGATTCCGTGCCTGTACTTGGAGATGAAAAGAGGGAACTCGAGATTGGACTTGTTATAAGTGCAGGTGGGGCAGCAGATCGAATTTCCGAAGCTCAAATCGCATTTCTTGAAGAAAATCGAGCTTTGCTGCCACTTATTTGCGAAAAAGAAGTGGATTATCCTCTTAAATACAACGTTTTTAGACGTGCGTACCGTAGAATTGTTGTTCTCGTCCGTGAAGATGTTCTTGTAATTCGTGTGCAGGAAGAGAAGCTTGTCGTCGAAATACTTACGTACCGTCTCGAAATAGCGCGGGTCGTAACAGTCGTCCTGATGGCAGATGGTTACATACTTGGTGCCGGCTGACTGTAATGCGAAATTCCAGCTGTCCTGGGCATCCGCGTCCTCTTTTGTGTTAATGAAGAGGGGAAGATCGTACTTTTTGCAGATATTGGTAATGAAATCACAGGGTGTAGGCGTACAGACTATGACATTTGACTTAACGGTCTGTTCTACAACTGATTTGATACAGTCCTCAAGGAATGCCGATTCCTTATATGCACACACCGCGAAAGTATGATCTGTATGACAAGAATCCACCATCGGATCAGGTAACCACCTCATTAAATAATTAGTAGATTATAAACTATAGTTAATTTAGATGCTATAATTACGTTGTCATTGAGAATGCAATCTGACTATAAGTGAGGAATTGTTATGAAGGTAGTCATTCTGGCAGGCGGTTTTGGAACCAGAATCTCGGAAGAATCAACGATCAAGCCCAAACCGATGATAGAGATCGGAAGCATGCCCATATTGTGGCACATCATGAAGATCTATTCGTCCTATGGCTTTAACGATTTCATAATCTGTGCAGGATATAAGCAGCGCTACATCAAGGAATGGTTCGCCAACTATTTTTTCCAGATCTCTAATATTACTTTTGACTATACTTCCAATGAGAGAAAGATAATCGTCCACGATAAGCAGGTCGATCCCTGGAGAGTCACTGTGGTCGACACGGGACTCAATACCCAGACGGGCGGAAGGATCAAGCGTATCAGGGATTATGTAGGCGATGAACCGTTCATGGTCACATACGGTGACGCTGTCGGAGACATGAACATCAAAGAGATCCTCGAATGCCACAAGAAGAGCGGAAAGATCGGCACGATCTCGCTTTTCAACTACTATCAGAACAAGGGTATCGTTGAGATCGACGAGAACAACAACATTACTGATTTCAGAGAGAAATCGAACGTTGATAACAGCCTTATCAATATCGGTTACATGGTCATGGAACCGGAGATATTTGATCTCATAGACGGCGATGACACTCCTTTCGAGAAAGAACCCATGGCCAGACTCATTGCCCGCAACGAGCTGAACGGCTACATTCACAAGGGTTACTGGCAGTGTATGGATACGCTTCGCGAGAAAAAGCAGATAGAAGAACTTTGGAACAGCGGCAATGCCCCGTGGAAGCTGTGGGACAATGACTGATCTGTCTTTCTACAAGGGCAGGAAAGTCCTTGTTACCGGCCATTCCGGATTCAAAGGCACCTGGCTTTCCGTTATACTGGTCAATCTGGGTGCGGAAGTCATCGGTTATTCCAGTTTCAAGACCGAAGGTGAAAGGCTTTTCGACATCTGCGGCATCGAAAAGCAGATCGTCAGCATTAAAGGTGATGTCAGGGACGGCCAAAAACTCAGGGAAGTCATTGAGGAATATAAGCCCGAGATAGTATTTCACCTCGCAGCCCAGCCTCTCGTAAGAGCAGGATACGCTGAGCCGGTCTATACATACGAGACTAACGTTATGGGAACGGTAAACGTTCTCGAGGCCATCAGACAGACTGATTGCGTAAAGTCGTTTGTAAATGTAACCACAGATAAGGTCTACGACAATCAGGAATGGGAGAGGGGATACGTGGAGACCGACCGCATGGACGGCTTCGATCCGTATTCCAATTCGAAATCGTGCTCCGAACTGGTTACTCATTCCTACAAGCGAAGCTTTTTCGCTGACGGAAACGTAGCCATATCGACCGTAAGAGCGGGCAACGTCATCGGAGGCGGAGACTTTGCAGTTGACAGGATAGTTCCCGACTGCGTCAGGGCAGCCATGAAAGGCGAGACGATCCTCATAAGGAATCCCGGGTCCATGAGGCCTTACCAGCACGTTTTGGAGCCGCTTTATGTGTATCTTATGGTTGCGAAAGAACAGTACGGAGATATCAGATACGCATCCAACTATAACGTGGGTCCCGATGAGGCTGACTGCCACAACAACGGTTATCTCGCGGATGCGTTTGTAAATGCCTGGGGAGAAGGAATGAAGTGGGAAAGCGGAAACGCCGGCGGACCCCACGAGGCCAATATCCTTAAGCTTGATTGTGCCAAGCTTAAATCGACATTCGGATGGAAGCCTTTATGGAATCTGAATGACGCGATCTTAAAGACCGTTGAATGGTCTAAGGTGTATCAGGCAAAGGGCAGCATCAGAGAATGCATGGATCAACAGATCGACGAATATCTAACAAAAACAGGAAGAGAGTAATTTTGTCATGAAATGGGAAAACGAGGCACAGGCAAGAGAAGAGATCAAGCAGCTGGTAGGCGAGTATTACCGGCTTTATAAGAAGTCATCGGGCGAATTCAAGCCGGGTGACAGGATCAATTATGCATCCAGAGTCTATGACGAGAACGAAATGATGTCACTTGCGGATGCGATGCTTGATTTCTGGCTTACTACGGGAAGGTTCTCCAACCAGTTTGAGAAGGAATTTGCGCAGATGATGGGTGTTAAGTTTGCCCATATCGTAAACAGCGGTTCTTCAGCAAATCTCCTCGCTTTCATGACTCTGACCGCCCCCGAACTGGGTGACAGGCAGATCAAGAGAGGCGATGAGGTAATTACCGTTGCATGCGGGTTCCCGACGACCGTCTCACCTATCCTGAACTATGGCGCCGTACCGGTATTCGTTGATGTTACGGTTCCCCAGTACAACATTGATGTCAATGCACTCGAGGGTGCTTTAAGCGAGAAGACAAAGGCCGTCATGATCGCCCATACTCTCGGAAATCCTTTTGACATCGCGGCAGTTAAGAAGTTCTGCGATAAGCATGATCTATGGCTCATAGAAGATAACTGCGATGCACTCGGATCGAAATACACGATGGACGGGGTTACGAAGTTTACCGGTACATGGGGCGACATCGGTACATCGAGCTTCTATCCTCCGCATCACATGACCATGGGTGAGGGCGGCTGCGTTTATACGAACGATCCTCTGCTCAGCAGACTTGCCCTGTCCTACAGGGACTGGGGCAGAGACTGCATCTGCTCTTCGGGCAACGACAATTTCTGCGGTCACAGGTTTGACGGCAAGTTCGGCCAGCTCCCTGAAGGCTACGATCACAAATATGTATACAGCCATCTCGGCTACAACTTAAAGGTTACCGACATGCAGGCAGCAGTAGGCTGTGAGCAGCTGAAAAAGCTTCCCATGTTTACCGAGAAGAGAATCGAGCACTGGGAAAGGCTTAATTCCAGACTTCAGGTGATCAAGGACAAGGTCATCCTTCCTGAGAGCGTCGCAGGCGGAACGCCTTCATGGTTTGGCTTCCTGATCTCATTAAGACCGGAGTCCGGTCTTTCAAGACGTGAAGTTACGGGTTTCCTTGAAGAGAACAACATCCAGACAAGACTGCTGTTCAGCGGCAATCTCATCAAGCATCCCTGCTTCGACAGCATAAGGGATACCGATGCGTACAGAGTATCCGGAAGCCTCGAAGTTACAGACTTCGTTATGGAGAATACATTCTGGGTCGGCGTATATCCGGGGATGACGGATGAGATGCTCGACTACATGGCTGACATGATTATCAAAGCGGTTAACAGATAATGAAAAGTGTTGTTATTACAGGCGCAAACGGCTTTCTTGGCTCATCTGTCGTCAATGCTCTTTCGGAATCGGGGACTGAAGTTACCTGTGTCGTAAGAAGCCCTGAATCTGACGTCTCGCGCATTAACGCAAGTGCGAATGTAAGGATTCTTTACTGCGACAAGATGGAATACAAGACTCTCGCTGACAAACTGAAAGACAAGTCTTACGATGTCTTTTACCATTTCGCTTGGGAAGGCTGTGCGGGAGCTGCTAGAGGCGATTACAAAATGCAGACTGACAATATCGTCAGCACATGCGATGCCGTTACTCTTTGCGGTGAGATCTCATGCAAGAGATTTGTTTTCGCTTCGAGCATCATGGAATACGAAGCGATCGGACAGGTCGAGACAGACAGCAAGCTGCCCAGAACCCTTATCTATAACTCTGCGAAGATATCAGCTGATTACATGGCAAGAGCACTTGCTGACAGCCTCGGAATAGATTACATGAGAGCCTTGATCTCGAATATCTACGGACCGGGCGAGAAAAGCCCGAGACTCGTTAATTCGAGCATCAGAAAGTTCCTTAATGGTGAGCACTGCTCATTTTCTTCCGGCACCCAGCTTTACGATTTCATCTATATCGATGATGCCGTCAAAGCATTTATCCTTATAGGTGAGAAGGGGAAACCGAGAAAAACGTATTACGTAGGAAACGAGAGCCCCAGGCCTCTTTCTGAGTTCCTTCTGGAACTGAGAGACATCGTTGCGCCGGGAGCCGATTCCGGATTAGGTGAGATCCCGCAGAGCGGTCTTCCGTCGCTGTCATACGATTCGTTTGACATGAAGGCTCTGGCTGAAGATACGGGATTCAAGACGACGGTATCTTTTGCCGAAGGCATAAGAAGTACAAGAGATTGGATCATCAGTAAGGAGAACACATAATGGGTGCATTCAGTTTTTCGCCGGCTCATTTGAAGGATGCTTTCGTGATCGAAGGATTCAGCGTTGAAGACAAAAGAGGCGGATTCTGCAAGCCTTTTGAAAAGGATCTCTACAAGGAACACGGAATTGAATTCACTCTGAATGAGACCTTTTATTCACGGTCGGAGAAAAACGTCATCAGAGGACTCCATTTTCAGACTAATAATCCTCAGGCTAAGCTCGTCTGCGTACTGTCAGGGAAGGTCTGGGACGTGATCGTGGACATAAGACCTGACAGTCCCACTTTTAAGCAGTGGGAAGCTTTTGAATTAAGTGCCGAAAACCATAAGAGCCTCTATGTTCCGAGAGGATTCGCCCACGGTTTTCTGAGCCTTGAAGATGACACCATAATGCTCTATCAGTGTGACGGTAAATATGATAAGGAAACTGACACGGGCATTATATATAACGACCCTGAAATAGGCATAGACTGGCCCGTTGATGA
Source organism: uncultured Clostridia bacterium (assembly GCA_946407705.1). Taxonomy (GTDB): domain Bacteria; phylum Bacillota; class Clostridia; order Saccharofermentanales; family Saccharofermentanaceae; genus Saccharofermentans. Next base: position 83,639 of record CAMJPC010000004.1, read on the forward strand.
GAGCCTTGCAATTCACAGCCAGAGAGATCTGATGTTCGGAACTCTTAAGGATTACTTGGATTCGCTCTGAGCTTTCTTTTTACGGTTATTGATTCCGATTGCCGCCCTTGAGATCAAGAGTAACGCATAACCTGCGATCACAACAATGGATGTGTTTGTGAATACATCGTCCTGATATACGAGCCTGACTTCATGTTCTCCGGCGGGTACGTTAAGCACCATACCGAGGTTTTCCTTGGTGGGCGAGACTGAAGCCTTATTGCCGTCGATCGTGGCCTTGAAGTTCCTGTGGTAGTGATAAAGTATCGAGACATCACCGCCTGCGAAGTCTTTGTCAGTCTTGAAACTGATAGAGTTGTGCGTCAGTGAGTATTCAATGGGCTTACCGGATGCATTGATCAGCGCAGGAGCCTGTTCGTCATAATAGAAGGAACGGTTGCCGAGGGTATGTTTCTTTACGATTCCGCGCGCTTCGAGACTCTTGATGGTCATGGTGTGATTATCTGTGTCAGCACCCTCATAAACAAGATACCAGCGTACGCCGTTGCTTCTCAGGATGTCGATGTGTTCAGGTTTAAGGGAGTATATTCCGCCCTGATAATCGAACGAAAGATGTACACCTTTCTGCAGGACGAATTCGACAGGGATGATCGAATCGTATCCGAGGTAATTGTCCATTCCGTAATATGTTGAAAGATTATAAGCAAGTGACCTGGTGTAGTCGTAAGGAAGCAGCATCATTTTCTCCCGGTCGAAAATAACGCCGGGGAAGCAGACGGTTGCATATCTTTCTGTCTTGATGATGTCCACGGCCTCATCTTTGAACGGGAGCTCCGTATCAAATTCTATTCCCCAGTGTGTGGGAACAGCTACATAGTAGAATAATCCGAAGTTAAGGACGTGAACGGCCAGAAGACCAGCCGCCAGAGCTTTTGTTTTCTTAAAGACGCTCTTCATCAGAGCCGTGAGGCAAAGTGAACCGATCACGATGTGGTAGAAGTGGAAGAACATCATGGCTTTGTAGATCCAACGGAAGTTGGACAAGACCGGTATGTGTGCCTGAAGCTTGATGAACGGCGGGAAACCGCAATACAAGAAGATGAAGAACATTGCGACAACAGAAGAGATCACACCCAAAAGCATCTGCTTGTTTTCTTTTATGTGTTTGCGGTAAGTGGCTATATAGATAAGTATGACTATGACGAAAATGTATCCGATGTGACCCAGACGGACCTGAAGCTCATCAGGAAAATCAACTGCCGGCCTGTCGTCGAGGAAAGGTACAAGTATTCCCAACATCAGTGAGACCGGATCCTGCTTGCCCTCAAGCATAGAAGACGTATCGTAACCTGCCTGTCTGTTAGACGCACTTGTGATCGCGATGAAAGAGGGAAGCCACAGAGGTACTGAAGAAAGGACAGCGATGATGGTAGATAAAATGTACTCTCCGAAAAACTTCAGTGATTCCTTTTTGTTTGTGGCGATCGAGTACGAGATGACAAATACAAAATCAGCCGCAACGGAGTAGAAGTAAAACTGCGGATGATGGACTATCAGATAGCAGATGATCTTCGGGACCGCAGAAACGATAAGCGCCTTGAAATCCTTTTTGGTCAACAGGTACAGGCTTCCGAGCAATATGTACGGGAATATGGAAGCTGTCGGTATGACTACAAACCAGGAACGTCCCAGGAATAATACGAAACTGTTCAATGACCAGGAAATCGCGCCGAGTGAGGCAGCCGGGTTATTGCCGGAGAGTTTTTTGATTACCAGAAACATACCGGCTCCGCCGATCGTCAGGTGAAGGATTCCCATTATGTCGATCAAAGCAAAGCTGTGTCCGAAGAAGAGATTACTGAGTCCGTAAGAGATGTACATTACCGGATCAAACAGACCGGTCTGGCCGTGAGAGAGGAATTCGATTCCCATGAAACGGTGGAAATTATAAAGTGGCAGTTCGAGATTCTTCAGACAGTCGATAGTGTATGTGTACTGGGTAATATACGAATCAATGTTGTCATCACACATGAAAAAGTAAGGATGAAAACACTCGTTGACAATGAGTATCACGAGAGTGATAAACACGCTCAAAGAAAGATAGATCCAAGTCTCACGTTTATTATTCATGCAATCCCATCCCTAAAAAGTCAATATATAAACTATATTAGATGTTCGAACAGTGTCAAGATATATTTATTTTCGCACTGACAATAAGTCATAAGAGCAAGGCGTCGGCACGCTTATATTTGTTGTGTTTGAAATCGAGTTTTATATTATAATCTCGGTGATTTTAAAAATAAGGAGAATACAAATGAGGAATAAGATCATTTCTGCTTTGCTTTGCGCAGTTATGGCACTTGGCTGCCTTACTGCCTGCGATTCTGAGAGCGCGAAAAAGATCGCAGAACTTGCCAAGAACACAGATGTCAGCGGCCTTGAGTCCGTTGAGAAAGAGATAGTAAGCTCCGTGACCGGTGCCGGAGAGGTTCCTACAAAGGACCGTTCAGGCAATGACATCAAGGTTCCCGCTGAAGTAAACACTATCGTTTCACTTGCACCTTCAACTACAAGAGTTCTGGTCGATCTGGGCCTTGCTCTCAAGATCGTTGCCGTTGATACCAACTCCCTCACTTACAAGGATTATCTGCCTGCAGGCGTTAAGACCTTCGACATGATGAATCCTGACAACGAGGCGATCGCAGCTCTCAAGCCGGACATTGTTTTCACTTCCGGCATGAGCTCCGTAGGCGGCACATCACCTTTCAAGTCTCTCGTAGACGCAGGCATCTGCGTAGCTGACATCCCTTCATCAGCCTCTCTTTCTGCTATCGAGGATGACATTAAGTTCATCGGTAACTGCACCGGCAAGGGACTTGAGGCTGCAGCACTCGCAACCGCAATGAATGCTTCATTCAAGCTCATTTCAAAGACATGTGAGAGCGTTCCTGCCGAGAAGCGCAAGACTGTTCTCTTCATGATGAGCATTCCTACGGCTGATGCTCCGACGATCTATTCATTCGGCAAGAACACCTATCTCGATGAGATGCTTACTGCCATCGGTGCAAAGAACGTTTGCGGTTCACAGGAAGGTTGGGTATCCATCTCCGTTGAGGACGCCGTTGCCATGAACCCTGACGTAATCCTCACAAACGTTGATTATGTTGAAGATCCCGTAAAGGACATCAAGGCTCTTAAGGGCTGGGAGAACGTCAAGGCCGTAAAGAACAATGCGGTTTACAAGGTTGATCCCAACCTCAGCATGCAGCCCAATAACCACGTTGTTGACGCAGCTATTGAATGGCTCAAGGACGTTTATCCGGATATCTTCACAGACCTTTCAAAGTCACTCGAACAGGTTCTCAAGGACGCTACCGAGAAGATCAAGAACATCGCGGGCGGTGAGACCACAAAGGCAGCTGCCTGAGTTAAAGTGACAGATGGATAATCAGGAAACGCCTGAAATCAGAAAAAAGACTAAATACGGGCAGACCGCAGGGATCGGCATCGCGCTATCTCTTGCGGTCTGCCTTTTGATTCTGCTTACCGCGATAAGGGCGGGAAGTGTCTACATCTCGATCCCTGACCTGTTAAAGATCATCGGAAGTCACATTACGGGAAAACCTCTGCCTCAGGAAGTCGATCCGATGAACGACTCGATATTCTGGTCGATCCGTATGCCCAGAGCGATCACCGCGTTCCTGGTCGGAGGCGCGCTATCCGTCAGCGGTGCCGTCATGCAGGCCGTTTTGCAGAATCCGCTTGCATCTTCGTACACTTTGGGAGTCTCGTCAGGTGCTTCGCTCGGTGCTGCTTTTGTTTTGCTCTGCGGATTGTCTTTCGCGGGAATGGAAAGCTTCATGCTTCCTTTGGCGGGTTTTGTTTTCGGACTTTTGACCGTAGTGGCGGCGATCCTTTTGGCTTCAAGAATCGACAGGAGCGTTTCGAATCAGACTATCGTCCTGATCGGAGTGATCCTGTCGCTTTTTGTCACCGGAATAATGAACCTCCTGATGACGTTCTACGGGGATAAGAGCAAGCAGCTCTGGCTGTGGATGACCGGTTCGTTCTCTGCCAGGAACTGGACTCATTGTGCTGTCCTTTTCGGTGCCGGGATCTTCGGCTTTGTGATCCTCATGATGTTTTCGGGCAGACTGGACATATTGACGTTCGGCGAGCTTCAGGCTTCTTCCATGGGCGTTGAGGTTAAGAAGACCAAGATCATCGCCATGCTTGTCTGTTCGCTTCTTACGGGTGTTTCAGTCGCGTTTTCCGGTGTCATCGGCTTTATCGATCTTGCTGCTCCACATGTAGTCAGAAAGATATTCGGACCTTCGCATAAGATCGTGATCCCGATGTCGTTCATCTACGGCGGTGCATTCATGGCACTCTGTGACCTTGCTTCAAGAACACTCCTTTCACCGAGAGAGATACCGGTCGGCGCCGTTACCGCTTTGGTCGGCGCACCTTTCTTCGCGTATGTGTTCTTTGCGAAGGGAAGGAGGAAAGCCTGATGGAGATACTTCTTAAGAATGTTTCGGCTGGTTACGACAGCGAAAAGGTCCTGCATGACGTCAATCTCTCGATCAGGGAAGGGGAGACTGTTTTCATCGGCGGCAGGAACGGTTCGGGCAAGACTACGCTACTTCGCGTTATGTCCGGTCTTATGGATTTTGAAGGAAGCGTTACCATAGGCGGTGACGAGATCTCGAAAATGAAGCGGAGGAATGCCGCGAGACTTATAGCTCTGATGCCGCAGGCAGGGGAGATGTATTTCCAGTACACCGTCTACCAGACTGTGCTTTTGGGAAGATATGCCAGAACCAACGGACTTTTCGGGAACTTCTCCACGGAAGATAAGGAAGAGGCAAAAGCAGCCATGGAAGCATGCGGAGTATATGAATACAAGGACAGGCTGTTAAATGAGCTCTCCGGCGGACAGCTCCAGAGAGTGCTTCTTGCAAGGACTTTTGCTCAGGGTACGCCGTTCCTTTTCCTTGACGAACCCGGCAGCAGTCTTGACATTAAATACCGCGCCGAGCTCTGTGACTATCTTGCCAAGTGGGCAGAGAAAAAGACTTCAACACCTTTCGGAGACGTAAAGAATACAATTGTCGCGGTATTCCACGATCTTGCCCAGGCAAGAAGCATCTGTGAAAGAACAGTCTTCATGAAGAACGGCAGGATAGTTGCTGACGGAAAAAGCTCAGAAGTGATAACCCCGGAATGCCTTGAGTCCGTATATGACTTTGACGTCGCGGGTTATATTGAGCGTCAGGTAATCATTCGCTGACGTATTCGTAAACGATCGTCGGATATGAAATGGACAGTCCGGACAGGTCAGTCCTGTATGTCTCTATCCCTGTTGCTTTGACGGTCAGATCCTGCTCACCGAGATCAAACTCGTCTTCTCCGGAAGCCGTGAAGATATTCCTCAGATCGGTTTCAGTCCTCAGGATAAATACTTTTCCGCTGTTGTTGCTTAAGTGATACAGGTATTTCCCGTCATATTTGTTGTTTGAGACGAGAAGGACTTTGTTGAAGTGTACTCTGTGAGGCGTGGCCTCGTGAACCGTTATGCCCCCGGTGATCAGTACAGCGAGGATTATGATCGAAATAATAACGGTTAATACGAATTTGACTACTATGCGGCCCTTGGATTTTCCGGCAGACATGTTACACCTCCGTGCTGTTAGTGTAATTTTACACTATTTGAAAATAATTGCAATGATTAAACAAAGCACACCGGATACAAAGAATACAGAAAACAAGGGTTGAAAGCCTCTTAATTTAAGCGATTGTTACATTGAACTCGTGTTTTGGTTTTTATAGAATTTGAATTGCTATAAAACGCGGAGGGGACAAAAATGGGCAAGAAAAAAGAAAAACTCACTTTCAAGGAATTCCTGAAGAAAAAGGATATAAACATTTCAGCGAAGACTTATTTTGTCGACGCGATGAGCGGCATGGCCCAGGGTCTTTTCGCTTCGCTTCTCATCGGAACGATACTTTCAACGGCTGCAAACTACATTGAAATGATCGATCTGGCCTTTTTCCAGAAGCTGGCTCACTTCATGCATGTCGTAGGATATATTACCAGCGCCAACTCTCCCGTTACCGGTGCTGCCATCGCAGTTGGTATTGCTGCCGCACTTAAGGCGCCTATGCTTGTTACCGCTTGTGCTGCCTGTGTCGGTGCTTTTGCCAACGGCTATCCCGGATTCATTTTTGATAAGGCTGCGATCTACATCAAGAATCCTACGCCTTCATATTCAGCAGGTCCTTTAGGTGTTTTCGTTGCAGTTATCTTCGCAGTTGAGATCGGCAAGATGATCTCCAAGGAGACCAAGGTCGACATACTTGTTACACCGATCGTTTCACTCGGAGCAGGTTACCTCGTAGCTTACCTTACTTGCCCTGCCATCGCAGTTGCAATGAACTGGCTCGGTAACTTCATCAACACCGCTACACAGCTCCATCCGTTCATCATGGGCATCATCGTATCTGTAGTAGTAGGCATCATCCTGACGCTTCCTATCTCCAGTGCCGCTATCTGCGCTTCTATCGGAATTACGGGAATCGCAGGCGGTGCGGCTCTCGCAGGCTGCTGTGCACAGATGATCGGTTTCGCCGTAGCTTCTTACAGAGAGAACAAGATGGGCGGTATCGTTTCACAGGGTCTCGGAACATCGATGCTCCAGATGCCCAACATCGTAAAGCATCCTCAGATCTGGATCCCTGCAACTCTTGCTGCTGCTATCACCGGCCCTATCTCCACAATGGTATTCAAGCTTGAGTGTAGCGGTGTTTCTGCAGGCATGGGTACTTGCGGCATGGTAGGCCCCATCGGATGCTTCACAGCCATGAGCAAGTCCGAAACGCTTTCTCCCATGGCTTGGTTAGGAATGGCAGTTGTATGCATCATCGCTCCCGCAGTCCTTTCGCTCATCTTCAGCGAGATCATGAGAAAGCTTAAGTGGATCAAAGACGGGGACATGAAGCTCCAGTAAGAGACTTCATTAATTAATGACATGAATGATTCAGCCTCCTTCGGGAGGCTGATTTATTATGCTCTGAATGTATTGACTATCGCTCTGATCGAATCGAAAAGATAAGGCTTGTAAGTCTTCAGATCACAGGGAGTTCCGTTGATTATTATATTATGTACGCTGCTTGAGATGAGCTCGATTATCGTATAGAGCATCAGCGCGGAATCTTTCCAGACGTCACCGTTGGAATTGATGATCCTGTCATAGTCTTCCTTTACGTTTACGGATTGAATGAGGTTTTCGTCCATATAAGCCTTAACGTAGAATCCGAAGTTCAGATTGCGGTTTAAGAATCTGGCAAGTCTCGGATCTTTGTCCAAGTCGGATATTATGCTGTCGGCAATGATGATGATCTTTTCCTCGACAGGGAGGCCCGGATTGACGGACTCGTGTTTTTTGAGCCGGTCACTTGCTTTCTTCAGAAGATTTTCCGACTTGCGTGCGATCAAGTGATCGATTATGTCCTGTTTGTCGTGGAAATAGAAATAGAAAGTTCCCTTAGCGACACCGGCACTGTTGGTGATGTCGGAAATGGACGTGTCGGAAATACCCTTTGTAGTAAAGAGCTTATATGAGTGAGATAAAAGCGAATTAAGTTTTATCTTTTTGTTTTCTTCTGCTTTGCCCAAAGCCTGAAACCTCACATCTTTCTATTGATAGCACTATACACAAAAAATGACTTGCGGTCAATAATTCGCCGAAAAATTATTGACTAACGGTCAAAAAGTGCTATAGTGATGATGAAATTACTGACCAACGGTCAAAAATTATGAAGAGGTGAGATGCAATGCTCAGATTCGGAAAAGGAGTTGTAAAGCTTCGCTGGTTCATTCTTGCGTTGTCCGTACTTCTGTTGATCCCTTCTGTCATAGGATATTTAAATACGCGGATCAACTACGACATTCTTTATTACCTTCCCAAAGATATTGAAACGATGAAGGGGCAGGATATCCTTCTTGAAGATTTCGGAAAGGGCGCGTACGGTATCTTCGTCTGCGATAATCTTTCCACGGCTGAACAGATCAAGCTGGAGTCAAAACTTGAGAAGGTTGATCACGTGTCCAGCGTAATCTGCTACAGTTCGCTTACCGGCGGTGAGATCCCTGCTGAAATGCTTCCGTCTGATGTTAAGAACATCTTTTATTCCAAAGACGGAAACGGCTGCCTGATGTTCATCTTCTTTAACAGCACCAGTTCGACAGAAGAGACGATGAAAGCGATAAAGGACATCCGTGCGGTTGCAGGGAAACAGTGCCTCCTTTCAAGTATGGCCGCTGTTGTTACGGATACCAAAGATCTCGTTCAGGAACAGATTCCGATCTATACTTCCATAGCAGTTGTTCTTGCACTTATAGTCCTCATGCTCACCATGGACTCATATATCGTACCAGTTCTGTTCCTTGCGGACATCGGCATGACTATCATCTATAACCTCGGATCGAATTTCGTCAACGGCGAGATGAGCTTTATTACGATGGCACTTGTAGCGATCCTCCAGCTCGGTGTCACGATGGATTATTCGATATTCCTTTATCACAGCTATGTTGAACAGAAGATGCTCTGTTCAGACAAAAAGGATGCAATGGCAAACGCTATTGCAGTGACTCTGACATCGGTTACAGGATCTTCGCTTACGACGATCGCAGGATTCCTTGCAATGTGCTTCATGACCTTCACGCTTGGTCTTGATATGGGTATCGTAATGGCCAAAGGCGTTATCTTCGGAGTCATCGGCTGCGTTACCATACTGCCTTCCATGATCCTCGTTTGCGATAAGGCAATAGAAAAGACAAAGCACAGCTTTACGCTCAAGCTTCCTTCAAAGGGCCTTGCCAGATTTTTCGATAAAGCTTACATACCCGCAGCGGTAATCCTGTTGCTCTTATGGGTACCGGCGATCTTCGGATACAGCAGGATAAATGTCTATTACAAGCTCGATAACAGTCTTCCGGAGACACTTTCCTGCGTACAGGCAAACAAGGCATTGGAAAAGAATTACGACATGAATTCTGTCTGCATGATCCTTGCAGATGCGAACCAACCGTCCAAAGAGACCAAAAAGATGCTGGATGAGATCAAGAATGTTGAAGGCGTTGAGTTTGCAATAGGTCTTGATTCGCTTCAGGGGTCGCTTGTTCCGGACGATATATTGAATTCTTCTGAACTTACCAAGGACTTTAAGAGTGACAGATATAAGCTTCTTCTGGTCTCATCGAAATACCAGGTTGCGACTGATGAAGTCAACGCCCAGTGTGATGAGATCAACAAGATCGTCAAATCTTATGACAAGAATGCAATGTTCATCGGTGAAGCTCCTGCAACCAAGGATCTGATCAAGATAACGGACAGGGATTTCAAGGTCGTTTCTGCAGTCTCCATCGGTGCGATCTTCATCCTGATCCTTATGGTACTTAAGTCTGCGACGATCCCGGTGATTCTTGTTGCGGTAGTGGAACTTGCGATCTATCTGAACATGTCCATCTCGTACTACACGGGAACAACGCTTCCGTTTATTGCCTCGATCTGTGTCGGCACCATACAGCTCGGAGCTACGATCGATTACGCGATACTCATGACCACCAGGTACAAAACGGAGCGTATCGGCGGAGCGGACCGTAAGCTTGCGGTAAAGACAGCGGTTGAGACATCGGTCAATTCAGTGTTCTCGTCTGCTCTCGGGTTCTTCGCGGCAACGATCGGATGTGCGGTCTATTCCAACATCGACCTTATATCTTCGATCTGCCTGCTTCTTGCAAGAGGCGCACTGCTTTCGATGGTATTGGTAATACTTCTCCTGCCGGCGCTCCTCCTGATCTTTGATCCTGTGATCATAAGGACTACGGCCGGAATGAAGTGCTGCGTTGACAGGGAAAAGAATAAAGAAAAGCATGCCGGTACCGGTATTGTTCATCAGGCATAAGCGGATAAGAAAGGACGGATCAATATGAAAGAAAACATTAAAAAGATTACAGCAGTTGCAGTAAGTGCTGCGTTTGTGTTTGCTGCTCTTACGGGATGCGGCGGAAAGAAAGCCGATATTGCCGTCAAGGAAGAAAAAGACGCCAAGACCGAAGAATCTGACGTTGATAAAGCAGAAGAGATGGCTGCTCCCGAACACAGTTCGACTTCCGGAAAGAACGAGACTGTTTACATAATCAAGAACGGGGACGGAACAAAGAAAACCATCGTCAGCGAATGGCTTAAGAATCCCTCCGGCAGTTCAGTCATGAATGATGTGGCAAAACTTGAGGACATCGAGGTCGTAAAAGGCGACGCCAAACTCGAAAAGAATGAGAACGGCAACATCACCTGGAATGCCTCGGGTGCTGATATCTATTACAAGGGAACCACTCTCAAGGAATCTCCGATCGATGTGGATATCACATACACTCTTGACGGTTCAAAGATCACGTCTTCCGAACTAAAGGGCAAGAGCGGCCATCTCGTCATTGAGATAAATTACAGGAATACGATGTCCAAGACCTTAACAGACAAGGAAGGAAAAGAATACAAGATCTACATGCCTTTCATAATGTCGACGGGCATGATCCTGGACAATTCAAAATTCATCAATGTTACCGCGAAGAACGGTGAAGTGGTCAACGACGGCGAACGTACTATGGTCATGGGTGTAGGTTTCCCCGGCCTCTATGACAGTCTTGGTCTTGATACGATCGATCTCAGCGGAAGTAAGGATGACGAAGAAGAGACCGAAAAGATCGATAAGTCCGATATTCCCGAATCCGTTACCGTTGAATGTGACGTCAGGGATTGCGATGTGATCACGGCTCTTACGGTAGGCAAGGTGTTTGATCTTGATAATCTCAGCAAAGAATTCAATATGGAGAATCTGAATGCCGATGTGGATGACATGACCGACGGCATGAAGAAGCTCATTGACGGTTCAGAGGATCTTCACAGCGGAATCGGCAAAGTAAATAAAGGCGTTAAGACACTTCAAAAAGGATCGAAGACCCTTTCATCTGGAGCAAATACCCTCGCAAAAGGCGCGAAAAAGCTTTCTTCAGGTACTGCAACTCTTGCAAGCGGCGCGAAAGAACTCAGCGACGGTATGGCTAAACTGTCCGGTGCCATGCCTTCGGCTGCCGACGCCAAAAAGCTGGCAGCAGGATCAACTCAGATCAAGAATGCCATAGATTCAATGTATTCTGCTTCCAAGAATGCTCCTGTAACCGATAAGGAAACTGATGCCGTTTCTGCCAAGCTCTACAAGCTTGTTCAGGCCGGTGAACTTGATGCTGATACCATGAAACAGATCGTTACCGTCTATAAGACATGCCAGGGACTCGAAAAGGGCGTTAACAGCATTCATGGCGGCTACGGAAGCATCAACAAGGCGGTCCAGGCATATCCGCAGCTCGCAGCAGGAATCGGAAACGCGGCAAAGGGTGCAAAGCAGGTTGCCTCAGGTGCCCAGACAGTCAGTAAAGGTGCCAAGGATCTCAGCACCGGAGCCTCTAAGCTTGCAAAGGGCGCAAAGAATCTCAGCAACGGAACCGGAACACTCGCAGACGGAACCGAGAAGCTTCTGAAAGGATCCAAGGACCTTAAGGATGGTCTCAAGAAGTTTGACGATAAGGCGGTAGATAAGGTTGCAAGCCTGATACGCGACAACCTTTCTCCTTTGTCAGACAGGTTCGAGGCTCTCAAGGCCTACTCAAAGACTTATGAATCGTTCGCGGGTAACGACAAAGCGGTTGAATGCTCGACGGTATTCGTTTTCAAGAACGCATGACAGTTATTTTCTAATTCTGCCCACATGAAGCAGCCTCCTTCGGGAGGCTGTTTTGCTGTTAGAAAAAGATAAATTTTTACAATCTTTTTTGATGTTTTTATTGAAAACCATATTTTAGGAGAGTAAAGTAATTTTGTGACACAACAATTATTAACCCAACAGATTTGATATGCGAGATTTGGGGTGAGTCGTCCACGTTGGTTTGCTGAGTAAAACGTGTCACAGCAATCAGGGCTGGCTTTTATGGTGCAGTAGCTTTGGTTGCTGCACTTTTTGTTTGGGGAGGTAAGTTATGAAGAAAGCGATGAAGAGACTGGGTGCGATCATCATTTCTATGGCACTTATCGTCAGTCTGACACCTGTGACGGGCATGGCGGTCTATGCTGATGAAACGGATTCTGGTACTCAGGCTGCCAGTGACGGTTCTGATGCCGCCAAGCCAAAAGAAGAAAAGCCTGATTCTGAAAAGCATAAGGAAAGCAAGAAGCAGGCTTCTGATAAACCTAAGGAAACTGAAAAGAAAGTAGAAGAGACTACCAAGGAAACAGAGAAGCCTAAGGCTGAAACGCCTAAGGAAACTCAGAAGCCGACAGCAGAGACTTCCAAGGAGACAGAGAAGCCTGCTGAAACAACAAAGGAAACAGAGAAACCTGTAGCAGAAACTTCAAAGGAAACTGAAGCTCCGAAGGAAACTGAAAAGCCGGCCACCGAAGCACCTAAGGAGACCGAGCCGAAGGAAACTGAAGCACCTAAAGAAACAGCTGATACTCCGAAGGAAAGCGGAGAAACTGCAGCTGAGACAACTAAAGAAACCGAAACAACAGAGACGGAGGTTCCCAAGGAAACAGAAACCTCTAAGGAGCCCGAGAATTCAGAGACTGAGACTCCTGAGGAGACAGAAGTAACTGAGGAAACCGAACCGTCTGAAACCGAGGAATCTCAATTACCCGAAGATCCGATTACTGCAGATCCTAAAAACGGAACGGTTAATTATTCAATTAAAAATGCCCAGATCTCAAGTAACGGTATTTTGACTTGGACTGCATCTGAAGGTGTCCCTTATTATGAGGTGTGGATAGAAGGTGAGTGGGTTTTCGATTGGTATGCGAGTGAAGACATTCCTGCTTCATATGATTTGAAGAAAGAAATTGACCGCAGGATTAAAAATGGTCAACTTGATAATGGCAGTTCATATGTAATCATGTTGGCTGCATGTAGTGAAGAATGGGAACATATGGATGAGTGGACAGACACCTTAACATATAAATCCACTGTTACTCCTATTGATTTTGAAATAAAGAATGCCCAGATTTCAAATGACGGCATCCTGACTTGGACTGCAACTGAAGGCGTTAAGTACGAATTGTGGGTGGATGGTGAATGGCTTTGTGATTGGGATGCAGATAACCCAGCATCATTTGATCTAAAGAAAGAGATCGACAAAGGTATTAGAAACAATAAACTGGACAATTCTGATTCATATGAAATCATGTTGGCTGCAAGTAACGATGAGTCGACACATATGGATGAATGGACAAGATCATTTGCATATATATCCAGTGTTACGCCAGTTGTTGTAGAAGATATTTCGAACGTAACGCTCTCAAACGGTATACTTACATGGGATAGTGTTTCGGGTGCTGCCACTTATGGAGTTGCAATCGATTGTTTCGGAGAAGACGAAGTAACAACAAATTCATACGACCTTGGCAGGGAAATTGACAGAATGATCAAAAACGGAACTCTGCTAAATAACGGTTCTTATTATGTGGTTATTACCGCTTATGATAGCGAAAATGTAAGGATCGCGGAATGGCACGGTTACAAGGAGTATAGTTCTAATGCTGAACCTATTCAGGTTGGTACAATCAATGCTTCTATTTCAAATGGTATTCTGACATGGAATGCATATTCCGGTACGTATGTTTATGAGGTGGAAATATCCGGTCAGGTCGGGATTTCTATCGACAATGAAACGACATCATGTGATCTTAAAAAAGAGATAGATCGTTTAATTAAATCTGGAGATTTAGATAAGGAAAACGATAACACATATGAAATTTGTTTAAGAGCTTATGATGAAGATACCGTGACTTTGGCTAAATGGACCGGGTCGTTTGAATATAATTCATCAGCCGCACCGATTGAAAAGGGCACGATTGCCGGAGTAACGATTAATAACGGAGTAATGACATGGAATCCATATGCCGGCGCTGAAGGCTACATGGTTAGTGTCAACAATTGGACTAATTGGGTAACAGGCACATCATTTGAGCTTAATGATTATATCGATGATTGTATAAAGGAAGGATATATCGATAAGGGTAGTCCGTATGAAGTTAGCATAGAAGCATATGACAGCGATGAAGTTGTTATTGCTGACTATTCAGAGGACTACGAATATGCTTCATCTGCTGAACCGTTCGAACGTGGAGATGTAAACGCTGTCATTACTAATGGCATACTGACTTGGGATGCTTATGAGGGCGCTGCTTATTATGATGTTTATATTGGCAATCAGTTAGTTACTGCATCATCTCGTTCTGTTGACTTGAATAAGGCTATTGCCGATATGATCGCGGCTGGGGAACTTGAAAGCGCAAGTACATATTTAGTTGAAATTTATGCTTGCGATAATAATGATGAATGGATTGCATCATGGAGCCAGGAGTATACATATACGCAGTCTACAGAAACAAGTATCAGCAGTGCAACAGTTACCGGAATCTCTGATAAGGTCTACACCGGCAGTGCAATTACTCAGTCACCCGTTGTAACTCTCGGCGGAAAGACGCTCACAGAAAACACAGACTATACTGTTGCTTACTCCAACAACACCAATGTCGGAACGGCAACAGTTACCATCACCGGTGCGGGTGATTACACCGGTACTCTCAGCAAGACGTTTAAGATCAGCGCAGCCGATATTTCCGGTGCGACGATTACCGGAATTGAAGAAAAGACTTATACTGGCAGCGCTATTACGCAAAGCTTTGTTGTAAATGTTGGCGGTAATGTACTTGAAGCAGGTACTGATTATACTGTTGCTTATAGCGACAATATAAATGCGGGAACTGCAACATTAACCTTAACAGGTAAGGGTAATTACAGCGGAACTGTCAGCAAAGCATTTATCATCGTTCCTGATGATATTACAACTGCCACGTTTAGCGGAATTGAGGACAAGTCTTATACCGGAAGCGCAATTTCTCAGGCGCTTGTCGTAACCAAGAACGGAAAGACATTGGTTGAAAACACCGACTATACAGTTGTTTATGAGGACAATATCAATGTCGGTACCGCAAGTGTCACTATCACAGCTAAGGGTAACTACAGCGGCGTAGTATGCAAGGTGTTTGAGATCAAAGCGGTTGATATATCCGTTGCTACGGTTACTGGTATTGAAGACAAGCCTTACACCGGAAGTGCCATTACGCAGAATATAGTTGTAACCATCGGCGCTAAAACGCTTGTTGCGGATACCGACTATACCGTTACTTATGCCGACAACACTGAAGTCGGTACGGCGACGGTAACCATCCAGGGTATTGGAAACTACAAGGAAACGATTACGAAAACGTTTGAGATCTTCGAGATAATAGACATCAGCGGCGCGACTGTTGCTGATATTGAGGATCAGAGTTATAACGGCAAGGCAATCACACCTGAATTGGTAGTAACTATTGACGGTACGACGCTTGAAAAGGATACTGATTATACAGTTACTTATTCAAACAACAAGGTTGTTGGTACGGCCGGTTATACGATTACAGGCATTGGCGGTTACACCGGAACGATAAGCGGTACCTTTACGATCGTTAAAGCCGACAATACATTGAATGTCAGCGGAAAGGTCGCCAAGGTAAAGCGCAAGACAAAGAAGCAGAAGATCAAGGCAACAAAGGTTTATAAGTTTATCAGCAAGGGCCAGGGCAAGCTGAAATTCCTTAAGCTTAAGGGCAGCAGCAAAAAGCTTTCGATAAATGCAAAGACCGGCGTAGTGACAGTAAAGGGTAAGACCAAGAAGGGAACGTACAAGGCTAAAGTTAAGATCACGGCCGCAGGAAATGCAAATGTTAATGCATCTAATGCTAAAGTCGTAGTTATAACGGTTAAAGTCAGATAGTAAAGACTTGACTGGTTAAAAGCCTGAAGAACAGGGGCTGTCTCCGGAGTGTTGAACACTCGTGAGGCAGCCTCTTACGATTTTTATTGAAGAAAATATCAACTTAATTTATTATATTTATCATGGAATAACATAGATTAGATTGGGAGGTAGATTATGGATAATACCAAAGATACGGAGAATGAAGTAACCGGTTCAAAGATAAACGAAGAAGAAAATGAAGAGACCGGATTTAAGATAAGCGAAGAAGATGAGAAGAAAAACCTGGACAGAGTTTTCTTTGAACCCAAAGTTAAAAGGGAAAAGCCTGCAGCTCCTTGGGCATCAACATCTCCTTGGGCACAGAATTCTGACCGGAAGACTGAACAGAGTGCGCCGCTGAGCGTTTTTTCGTCAAATGCGAAAAAGTGCCCTTCCTGCGGTGCGAACATGAACTTCAATCCGAGAGTAGACGGCATTGTCTGCACAAGCTGCGGACGTGTGTACGATGTAAACACTCTGGACATGAAGTGGTCGATGGGTGTTACGAATCCCGAGAAGGAATACGGTATTGATGACATTCTTTCCGAAGGTGACCTCGGAAGGGTGGAGATCGTATGCAATTCCTGCGGTGCGCAGATCGTTACTGACAAGAATACATCTTCAACATTCTGCACGTTTTGCGGTTCCCCGGCGCTCATTACCAGAAGACTTACAAGAGAATTCCATCCCGACAGCATCATTCCTTTCGAGATAGATAAGGATAAGGCTATTGAGTTGTTCAAGAAGCACTGTGAAGGCATATCCCATCTTCCGCGTGATTTTACGTCTGCTAAGACTTTGAAGAAGATCACGGGCCTTTATGTTCCGACTTGGCTGATCTCGTGCAATGTCACGGCAAAAGTCACGGGAAAGGGCCATGAGAATGCCGATTACGACAGGGCTAAGGAAGAAGGACGCGCACGCGGACGTGCGATGCTGGCCGGTGCTCAGAACGACACAAGTGCGGTCATCATTAATGACGGAGACGGTTATGATGTAAAAGGTGATGTCTTGTTCAAACTCATTGACGTTCCTTTTGACGGTGAATTGAAGATCGCCAACCGCATAATGGAAGCTGCCGAACCTTTTGATTACTCCAGGATGGTTCCTTTTTCCGGTGCCTATCTGCAGGGATTCCTGGCCGAGAAATATGACCAGCAGCCTAAGGATATGAATGACCGCATCGTAAGACGTTTTGACAGGTACACGATGCAGATCTGTGATCTGGCTGATTTCGGTTTTAAGTCATTCAAGGTCACCGAACATGATCCGGCTCCCATCTATTCTGATTTTGTGATCAAGTACTGCATGCTCCCGGTCTGGTTCCTTCATTATGAGTACAATGACCGTGATTACCAGTATGTGATCAATGGCCAGACAGGTAAGGTATCGGGTGAATTCCCGTATGCCAAGGGCTGGGAAACAATGGAAAATGCAGGCCGTTCGGTGAGAGGCAGGGCTATCTTACTCAATTTTGAATTGAGGAAGCTGCTTTATGCATTACCCGGCGCATTAGGCGCTTTCGGATTCTTTATGATCAGATTCATGGCCAGAAACAGACGTGAAATGCCATTAAGTGTTTTTACTTTCGGCATACAAGATCCGATATTGTTCATTATCCTTGGGCTTTTTATCGGAGCATTGCTCTATTTCCTGATAGAACTGCTTCCTAAAATGCTTGAGAGGCGCGAGAAATATGACAGACAGATGTATGGTCAGGACAGTTCTCATGATCTGGCATCGCCTCCGGGCGCCGAAGCTTATTTTGATCCGGTATTTTCTGTTAAATACAATCATGTCGTCAAAGAGAAAGAGAAACCCATGGTCCTTCTCAGAAGCGAAGCGGATGTCAACTTTGGCAATATAATGGGACCATCCAGATTTTGATAGGATTGGAGCTTATTTATGATCGAAGCAGTTAACTTGTCTAAATCCTTCAATTCCGGTGCGGCTGTTGCTGCCGATAACATAAGCTTCACTTGTGCTGACGGTGAGATAGTCGGCTTCATCGGTCCGAACGGGGCAGGTAAGACGACAACGATCAAGATGCTTACCGGCATAATAAGGCCTGACTCGGGCAAGGTCGTAATTAACGGTTTTGACATGTCGGAAAAGCCGTTGGAAGCTAAAAAGATAATCGGATACATCTCCGACAATCCGGATATGTTCGTTAAGCTTACCGGTTACGAATTCATCAATTTCATGGCAGACGTTTACGGCGTGCCCGCTGACGCACGTGCCGGAAGAATAGAATACTTTGCCGAACAGTTCGGCATGGAAAAGTCCGTCTTCTCACAGAGAATGACGGGCTATTCTCATGGCATGCGCCAGAAGACCATGATCATTGCCACTCTGGTTCATGATCCGAAGGTATGGATACTGGATGAGCCTATGGTCGGCCTTGACCCTCAGTCTGCATTCAACCTCAAGCGCATGATGCGTGAACACGCTGACAAGGGCAATACCGTTCTTTTCTCGACGCATGTCCTTGAGATAGCTGAAAAGGTATGTGACCGCATCATGATCATTGATACCGGCAAACTGATCTATAAGGGGACCATGGAAGCTCTCAAATCGGGAGAGGAAGGCGGCGATCTCGAAAAGATCTTCCTTAAGATGACTTCGGAGGGCGAAGCTTGAGACTTCATATCATAAGACAGCTGACCTCCGTCATTATGCGTTCAAACTCGATGGAGGAAGCGGGAAACAGGAAACGCAAGGCATGGATACTGGGCTTTACCATATTCGTGCTGCTGTTTGTCGTTATCCCCGTTACCTTAATGACCGGAATCTTTACTCATATAGTCACGGCTCAACTCGCTGAAACAGGCCATCCCGAATTTGGCGTTAAGCTGATGTACGGCTTGATCTCGATCTTTACCGTGGTATTCGGGATCAATGTCATTTTCAATGAGTTTTATTTTGAAGATGACATATCTTATCTGCTGCCGTTGCCTCTAAAAGCGGAAGAAATGGTCCTTTCACGTTTCTTTGCCGTCTTTATCGGCGAGAACATAATGCAGTTTGCCGTTGTCATTGCGGTAGTCATAGGATTTGGCACTGCTTATCCGATGAACATCCTTCAGTGGATCTTCGCACTCATTGCGGGATTCCTGCTTCCGATGATCCCCATGGCTCTCATTGCGGTCCTGGGAATGCTTCTCATGACATTTACCAGATTCATAAAGAAGAAAGAGACCGTCAGAAGGATATCTTTCGCGATAATTGTTCTGATACTTGCGGCTGGTGCGGTGATGCTCCTGACGATCGACATATCGGACATTATCGGTTATGTGATCGACGGTACTGCAAGGAACATCCTTTTTGTCAGGATCCTTGATGCTGTATTCCCACAGACCGGGCTTATAGCTGATTTCATGGCCGGAGGATCTGTTCTTCCGATATTGTTGTTTGCCGTCTTTTGTGCCGTGTCAGTGATTCTTCTTGC
The DNA here is from genome assembly GCA_946407705.1 of uncultured Clostridia bacterium. Taxonomy (GTDB): domain Bacteria; phylum Bacillota; class Clostridia; order Saccharofermentanales; family Saccharofermentanaceae; genus Saccharofermentans. Next base: position 103,039 of record CAMJPC010000004.1, read on the forward strand.
GGTGGCAGGACATTTCTTTTACATGGAATCAGTTACCAGATTGAATGAGACTACTCACGTTCAAAAGAATGCCGCTTCCTCAGAACCCGCAGTATCAAGGACTCCCGGCATGAGCCTGTTCGTCAAGGAGATGCGCATGCTCGTAAGGACACCTGCGTTCCTCACAAATTGCGTAGCTGCCAATTTCGTATGGCCGGTATTCGTGCCGATATTCTGCAGGATAATGAAAGCTGATCTCGGAAGGGGAGCGGTGGCTGCCTTCTACGATGATGAGAAGCACGTCTCCGTGGCTTTGATGGTGATCCTGGCGATAACTATGGTAACCGCGGCAATGAACTGTCTCGGTTCAGATTCCTTTTCGAGAGAAGGGAAGGGATTTGATTATATCAAGTTCATTCCCGTAAATTACAAGCTCCAGTGGAAAGTGAAGGCTCTGGCTGCGCTTGTATGGACTTGGGCCGGCACCATTCCGTTCTTTGCTTTCTTTGTTATCTATGCGGGCTTTGATGTCCTGACTGCCGTTCTTGTTCTGGTGATGAGCTGTGCTTCTTCCGTATTTGTTACAGAACTCGGCATGCTCCTTGATTCGCTCAATCCCAAACTGTTCTGGCTTGATGCCCTTTCTGCCTTGAGAGAGAACTATAATACCGTTTTCTGCATGGGAATCACCATAGTTTCATGTGCGGTTCTCTGCGGAGGCTTGTTCATGATCCCCTCACCGGCGGCAGCAGCCGGAATAGTATCTTTGATACTTTGTTTTGCTGATCTTGCGCTTTATCTGATAAGCATGAAGGCAGGCGTAAAGAACATAATGCAGATAGGCGAATGATCAGCTGAAACCGCTTATTCCACTGCATTTAAAGGCGAAAAGTGAATATTGATAGATGCCTGTCTATATATTTAAAAATGTAATTATTTTTTGTTTTACATATCTTGATTTTGACGATAGAATACAGACGTTGGGAAATCTAATTGGCTATAGTTTTGTGAGGAAGATATATGGATATTTTCTCGTTTGTAACGCTCTTTGGTGGTCTCGCGTTTTTCCTTTACGGAATGAGACTCTTGTCCGAATCCCTGAAGAAAACCGCAGGCGGACGGCTTGAGAAACTGCTTAACAAGGCAACCGACAATAAATTCAAAGGTCTGACCATCGGTGCCGTAATAACTATCGCGATCCAGTCCTCCTCCGCCATGACGGTCATGCTTGTCGGTTTTGTTAACTCCGGAATCATGGATCTTCCCCAGACGGTAGGCGTAATCTTCGGTTCTGATATCGGAACGACGCTTACGGCATGGATCCTGTCACTCGCGGGCATCGACAGCGGTGACAATATTCTTTTAAAACTACTTAAGCCTTCATGCTTCTCGCTTATATTCGCGCTTCTCGGAATCATCCTCATCATGATGGCCAAGAAGCAGCGCAATAAGGATATCGGTTCGATGCTCCTCGGATTCTCGATCCTAATGCAGGGTATGACCATGATGTCGGCGTCAATGGAGCCTTTGAAGGAGATGGACAGCTTCGTATCCTTCATGACAGCCTTCAAGAATCCTCTCCTGGGTGTATTCTCAGGCGCGGTTGTTACAGGCGTTATCCAGAGCTCTGCAGCTGCCATCGGTATCCTTCAGTCGATCTCAATGACCGGTCAGCTTACATACGGAATGGCAATCCCGCTCGTAATGGGTGCCAACATCGGTACTTGTATGACTGCCATTCTTTCCTCGATCGGTGTTAACAGGGACGCTAAGCGAGTTACCGTCATCCATGTAGCCATCAAGCTCATCGGTACGGTCGTTTGGCTCATTGTTTTCTACAGCGTCAATGCCATCTTCGATCTCAGCTTTATGGACAGCCCGGTAAACATTGTCGGTGTCGCAGCGATCCACTCCATATTCAACATCGCAACTACGGTCCTTTTGTTCCCGTTCAGCAACTTACTCGTCAAGCTTGCCCATCTCATTGTTAAGGAGACGGAAGAAGAGCAGGAGTTCAGACTCGACGAGCGTCTTATGCTTACGCCTTCCATTGCTGTCGGTGAATGCCGCAACATGATGATCAAGATGGTTACCAAGGCAAAAGAAGGTCTCGATAAGTCGATGAACATGCTTCTTACCGGATATAACAGTACTGATTTCGACTTCATCAAGAAGAACGAAGAGAAGGTCGACGGCTACGAGGATCTCTTGGGTTCTTACATAATGAGGCTTACTACCACACAGCACCTGAGTTTAGAGGACAAGAACAGGTCTTCAAGGATCCTGCAGGCTATCGGAGAAGTCGAGCGAGTCGCTGACCATGCGAACTATCTCTCTGATTCGTCTGAAGAGATCGAGAACAAGCATCTTCAGTTCTCGGATGAGGCGAAAAAGGAACTCGGCCTGATCATTCCTGCCGTCCGTGACATCTATACGATGGCTCTGGACTGTTACCTTTCTGAAGATGCCAAAGATGCCGATAATATCGGACCGTTGAGGATCGTCATCAGCGAGATGTGTGACCAGTTCAAGGCCAATCACGTTGAAAGACTTGCCAGCGGCGTCTGCACGACCGAGCAGGGCTTCGTATTCAACGATATCCTGTATAGTTGTGTCAGGATCGCTGAGCACAGCCTCAACATCGCAGCTATTGCATACAGATTCAAGGCAGCCGGTGCTCCTGCTCCCGATACTTACATGCACGACTTCAAGCAGCGTAAGGATAAGGACGAGAGGAAGTACAAGGAATACGTTGCTAAATACAGGGTTTGATTTTTCGGAGTGGATTGATACTTTATTTTATTTTTTGTGTATAATATTGAAGTTTTGGGGGAATATTATACATGGAAAACGCATTTACAAAATCAATTGATGAAACCATAAAAGAATTGGGAACTGACCGTGTCAAGGGTCTTTCTGTTGAAGAAGCTTCGGAAAGATTGGCTAAGAACGGTCCCAATTCATTGGGCGAAGAGAAGAAGGTACCTCTTTGGAAGAGGTTCTTACAGCAGTTTGCCGATGCGATGATCATCATTCTCATCGCAGCTGCAGGTCTTTCTGCTTTCATGGCTGTTAAGAGCGGCGGCGGCTTTACCGAATGGATTGACGTTATTGTCATCCTTGCCATCGTCATCCTCAACGCCGTTTTGGGCGTATATCAGGAAGGCAAGGCCGATCAGGCTCTCGCCATGCTCAAGAAGATGAGCGCTCCTCAGACCAAGGTCATTCGTAATGGTGAGACCATCCTTACTGATTCCGAGAAGGTCGTTGTAGGAGACGTCATCGCGATCGATGCGGGCGATTCGATCTCCGCTGATCTCAGACTCCTTACATCCAGGTCCCTTAAGGCTGAAGAATCCTCGCTTACCGGTGAGTCAGTTCCGGTAGATAAGGATGCTGAGATCATTTGTCCTGACGGCTGCGGAATCGGCGACCGTAAGAATATGCTCTTCATGGGTACCGTTGTAACTTACGGAAGAGCAAAGGGCGTTGTAGTCGCAACAGGCAGGGATACCGAGCTCGGCAAGATCGCAAACAAGCTTACAAACATTGAAGATGAGGCCACTCCGCTTCAGAAGAGCCTCTCAAGCCTCGGCAAGATCCTTGCTGCGGTCTGCATTGTAGTCTGCATCATTGTACTTTTGGTCCAGATGTTCGTTCAGAAACAGGCTTGGTCCGATGCACTCATGACTGCCGTATCACTTGCGGTTGCTGCCATTCCTGAAGGTCTTGCTGCTGTAGTTACCATCGTATTGTCTATCGGTATGACCACCATGGCCGAGAATAAAGCGATCGTAAAGCGTCTTCTTGCTGTTGAGACACTCGGCTGCGTTGATGTTATCTGTTCTGACAAGACAGGTACTCTTACTCAGAACCAGATGACCGTTAAGGTTATGTATGACGGCCATGACGTTATTAATGTCGATGGCGGCGGATATGAGCCTAAGGGCGACATCCTTGATAAAGACGGAAACAAGCTTGAACTGAACAATGTGGTTACCACACTCATCAGATCGGCAGTACTTTGTAACGACGCACCCATAGTCAGAAACGATGACGGTGAGTATTTCTGCATCGGAGACCCTACGGAAGGTTCTCTTACGACACTCGGCATGAAGGCCGGCATGGACAGAAGTGAGACGATGCTCGCTTATCCTCGTGAGACTGAGCTTCCGTTCGATTCAGACCGTAAGCTCATGACAACGTATCATTCCGGAATCTCTCCTGACAGCTGGGTGGCATTCACCAAGGGCGCTCCGGACGTCGTATTCTCAAGATGCTCCAAGTACCTTGATGTTGACGGCGAACACGACATGACGCCCGAGTATCTCCAGAAGATCAAGGAAGCAAACCACAATTTCGCCATCAAGGCCATCCGTGTCCTGGCATTTGCCTACAAGGAACATCCGGTCGGCTGTTCTGCTGATTTCGCTGATGAAAAAGATCTTGTCTGCCTTGGTCTCATCGGTATGATCGATCCTGCCCGTAAAGAGGCTAAGGACGCTATCGCTGTCTGCAAGGAAGCCGGCATCAGGGCAGTCATGATCACGGGTGACTTCAAGGATTCCGCTGTTGCCATTTCCGATAACCTCGAGATGCGTGACGAGAAGCACATGGATGCTTTCTCCGGTGAAGAACTCGACAGGATGAATGATGAAGAACTCAGAAAGGTCGTTGAGACGGCAAGCGTTTATGCCCGCGTATCACCTGAACATAAGGTCAGGATCGTTGAGGCTCTCAAGGCCAACAATCACATCGCTTCCATGACGGGTGACGGTGTAAACGATGCCATGGCTCTTAAGGCAGCTGACATCGGCGTTGCCATGGGCATCACGGGAACTGACGTTTCTAAGAACTCAGCCGACATGATCCTGATGGACGACAACTTCGCAACCATCGTAAAGGCTGTCGAGCAGGGAAGGATCATCTATTCCAACATCAGGAAGTTCGTAAGCTTCCTCCTTTCATGCAATGTCGGTGAGATCCTCGTAATCTTCATCCTTTCGCTTATCCCGGGCGGCGCTTCAGGCTCGCCTTTCTTCGGTATCGCTGCTCCTTTGACAGCCATCCAGCTTCTCTGGCTCAACCTTGTAACCGACTCATTCCCGGCTCTTGCGCTCGGACGTGAGAAGGGCGAACCGGGTATCATGAAGTTGCCTCCGAGATCTAAGAATGAACCTATCATCAACAAGGCTATGCTTACTACCGTGGCAATTCAGGCAGTCGGCATATTCCTTTCAGTTGCAGGGGCATTCCTCGCGGCACTCGCCAGCATGAACAAGGGAAGCACGTTCTTCTATGCAGGCTCGCTCGAAAAGGTAATGCCGATAGACGTCGCAAGGACCGTTGCTTTCGCAACCCTCATCTGCGCCGAGCTTTTCAGGGCATTTGCCGCAAGATCCGAGAGGATATCGGTCTTCAAGCTCGGCCTGTTCACGAACAAGATGATGAACGGCTCTGTCGGCCTGTCGATTTTGCTTTTGCTCGCAGTAATCTACATCCCCGGCGTTAACGGCATCTTTGACAATGTCATGATCTCGCCTATGGCATGGTGCGTGATCCTGCCGCTCGCTTTCGTTCCGTTCATCCTGAACGAGCTTTTCAAGGTTATAAAGAATAGTTTGCATAAGTAAAAACGCTGTGTTATTATCTAACGGCTATAATTTCGAACTAATATAAATAGGAGGCCTTAAACTGATGACCGGTTTAAAGATAGCTCTTGCTATAGTTGATATAATTCTTGCGGTTGCGATCATTATCCTTTTCCTTGTTCAGGAAGGTAACGATCAGGGTATGGGTGTCGTTGCAGGCGGCTCTTCAGAATCTTACTACGGTAAGGCTAAGGGCAGGACGCTCGATGAGCAGCTCAAGCGCTGGACGGTAATCTGCAGCATTCTTTTCGCGATCGTATCTGTAATACTTTACCTCGCAATTGCCAAGGCCTGGTAAAGAGGCTTTCGTAAAACATATAAAGAAGCCTTTCGGTCTTATAGCCGGAAGGCTTTTTTATCGGCTTTTTGTAGTAAGATATCAATAAGGGAGAAGTGGAGATTAATTATGGGAAGATATACAGATTCAGGCAGTTTTGACAGGGATTTCGGCAAGAAACGCTCACGTTCGGCCATGAACATGAGCGCTGCGCAGCGCAGAAAGACCAGGGAGATCAGGGCCAAGGCGATCGAAAGCACCGCTCCCCAGTGTATCGAAGATCTCGGTGCAAGAGGACCTCTTCAGGTCAAGAACCAGGTCATCGGAATGCTCCGTGCTCATGGCAACGGCGGTATCGTCATGCCTGATCCAGCATTCAGGGAGACGGATTTCGGTGCTGTAGTCATCGACAAGAATCATCTTAACGGCGCTCCGTTTGATATGGCTGTCGTCTGCGAGATCTTAAATCCGACGGCAGGAAGAGGCGAACTCAGGGGAACGATAAAGGAAGTATTGGGTGACATCGGCAACAATGATGTCCGTATGCTCTCGGTCCTCAGACAGTTTGGCCTGTCACAGACTTTCCCCGAGAAAGTGCTTAAAGAGGTCGAACCCGTTGCTCCGAGCCTTGATGAGGCCGAAATTAATAAGGAGATAGCAAACGGAAGGCGTGACCTCAGAGATATCCTTACCATTACCATAGACGGTGAGGACGCAAAGGATCTTGACGATGCCATCTCACTCGAAGTGCTTCATAACGGCAACTTCAAGCTGTATGTTCACATAGCGGACGTTTCCAATTATGTCCGTGAGGGAACGGCTCTCGATGCCGAGGCCTTTTCGCGCGCAACATCTGTCTATCTTGTTGACCGCGTAATCCCGATGCTTCCGCCCAAGCTCTCAAACGGCATCTGCAGCCTTAATCCCAATGCTGACAGATTCACCATGACCTGTGAGATGCTCGTGGACCGTGAAGGAAGCACTTATGACGGCAAGATCTATGAGAGCGTCATCCACAGTGATGCCCGCATGAGCTATAACGAATGCTACAGGATCCTGACTGAACCCCGTGACACGGATGAGAAAGAGTACGGCCCGATCGTTCCGATGCTCTCGAAAATGAAGGTACTTGCCGAGATCCTCAAGTCCATGAGGGAACGGCGCGGTGCTCTGCGCTTTGAGTTCCCTGAGACCAAGGTCATCCTCAATGAGGATCAGACCGTTAAGGAAGTAATGCCTGAGCCGAATAACTTCGTTCACGGCATAATCGAATCATTCATGATCTGCGCCAACGAGTTCGTGGCTAAGACATACTGCTCGATGAACTATCCGTTCGTTTACCGTGTCCATGAGGATCCGGATCCAATAAAGATCGCCCGTTTTGCATCCGTTGCCAAGTATCACGGAGCAATGGGACATCTGTCCGGAAAGATCCATCCGGCCGATATCGTCCGCTTCATGGATACGATCGGAAACGACGACGCTTTGCCGATACTTGACCAGCTGCTGCTCCGTTCAATGGCCAAGGCACGCTATTCATCCGAGTGTCTGGGCCACTTCGGTCTCGCATCGAAGTACTATTGTCATTTCACGAGCCCGATCAGGCGTTATCCTGACCTTATGATCCACCGCATCATTAAGAGCCAGCTCCATGCCGAGAACAAACGCTCACACTTCGGAGGCATAGTGGATGCGGCAGCAGAGCAGTCTTCTGAGATGGAGAGGAACGCCGTTGATGCGGAGCGTGCTTCTGTTGACATCAAGGTCTGCGAATACATGGCTGACAAGATCGGTGAGCACTACGAAGGCGTCGTGTCATCGATCATCGACTCCGGCTGCTTTGTCCTGCTTGACAGCTCTGTCGAAGGATTTGTTCCGTTCAGGACGTTAAGCGACCATTACTATTTCGATGAGCAGCGTTACCGCGCGGTAGGCGCAAGGGGAGGCGCAGTCATCAACATCGGACAGAGGATGGGCATCATCGTTGAGAATGTTGATACCGAGCTCAACCGCATCGACTTTACGTTTGAGGACGAGTTCGAGAACATGCCTTCACGTAAGCCCGTCTCTCCGAGAAAAGGAAGCCCAAGGTCAACTAAGAACGGCAAGTACTCACCTGTGAAAAAGCCGGGCGGAAAGGGAAGGCCGGGAGCTTCTTACGGCAAGTCCGGAAGACCTAAGTCCTTTGGGGGAAGATCCGGAAGGGGAGGCTCGAAAGGCAGAAGATGAAAAGTTTACTGATAAAGGATACAACCAAAGAAGAAAGAGAGCAGATCGTTGCCGAATCGATAGGCAACATAAGCGGCTCCTGTGACGGCTGCATGGCAGGCTTGGCCGACATGTACCAGGATTACATTGACGGCAAGTGCGAGATCAGAGAGATCAACATGCGCTTCCGCGCAAATTATGAAAGCGCTGACGGATTAAATGACCGCAATCACTGCGGTTATGCAAACTGAGCTTTGCGGACGTATTTTGTTTCGCCGTTTGGATCAGTAAGCGTATTTTTATCATCCGAGTATTTGAATGACAGGGATTCGGGTTTGCCGTCCTTTTTGTAAGTGAATGTCACGTGGTCCTTTTCGAGCCTGACGTCAGTGACGGCAAGCTTGGCTGCTTCTTTGTTTTCACTGCTCTGGGACGGCAGGATAATATATCGTGTTCCGTCAGGATCGCGCCTGAACTTTACGAATGATCCTTCTTTGTCCGGACAGAAATAATCTCCTTCAAACAGGTTGAATGCCCTGTCCTGAAGATTTACTTTATCTTCGTATTTATTGAGGGTCTTCTGGATGAACTCGAAATCTTCGATGCCGTTGGTATAACCGCTGTAAACGTGCCTCGCGTAACCGTTTAGATCGTAATAATCGAATCCCCAAGTGCAGCCGTCGCAATATTTAGAATAATCCATTTCCTTATAGGGTTCTTTTTCGATCACGGAAATGATGCTGCTGTTAATATCCGGCAGATCACTGTTGTCTATCATCTTTACGGTCTTGGATTCACCGCTCAGACTGAATCTATTGGTTATTTCAAGCTTTCCGTCGTAATGCAGGATATATTCAGATTCTTTCCAGTAATCCGCATCCCAGTCAAACGGACCTTCGTTTGTGCATCTGACTTTCAGCATAACGGCATCTGCACGGGCGGGAACCGCCGTGGTCGTTTCCGGAAGGGTGTGGTTCGGGAATCCGTCATATGTCACGGGCTTTTTCGGCGAACACCCTGTCACGACTGCCAGACAAAGCAGGATCGAAAATAAACGCATTCTTCTTGCCATGCTCCAACCATCCTTTCAGCAAACTGCAGATGCCGTGTTTTGATTAATTGTCCACGATTTGTTTCCGGTTGTCCAGTAAAGCCCTGATTTGCAGATAATATAAAGTTTTATTAAGTTGACAACAGGCCTGGGATTATGTACTATTTCCTCGTTAAATGCGATGACGGAGACCCGAGTAGTTGCGGTATGTCGCCTTCAGAGAGCTTTGCCCCCGGGCTGAAAGGCAGAGCGGAAAGAGACCGTAAACGAATAACAACTCCAGCAGCATACCGGTATTAAAGAGATTTCGCTGTTTTGCGAAGTAAATCAGGTGGCACCGCGGACATGTTTTGTTCGTCCTGAACTTAAGAAAGCTTAAGTTCGGGGCGTTTTTGTTTATCCCCGGATAGAAAGGAACGGATATGAGTAACATCTACAGAGACAAGTACATCAACGAGCTCACAGAGCAGGATGTAGGAACCGAACTCCGTGTTTGCGGCTGGATCGAGAACATCAGGGATCATGGCGGTGTTTCTTTCATTGATCTCAGAGACATGTATGGCACACTTCAGGTCGTTATGCGTGACACAAGCCTTCTTGACGGACTCGTAAAGGAAGAGGCCATTTCCATCGAAGGCAAGATCGAGCACAGGGATGAGGAGACTTACAATCCCAAGATCGCTACAGGCACCATCGAGCTCGAGGCTCACAAGGTAGATGTTCTCGGAAAGGTCTATACACAGCTTCCTTTCGAGATCATGACATCCAAGGAGATCAGGGAAGACGTCAGACTTAAGTACAGATATCTCGACTTAAGAAACCAGAAGGTCAAGGACAACATTGTTTTCAGATCAAATGTCATTGCTTTCCTGAGACAGAAGATGACCGAGATGGGATTCCTTGAGATCCAGACTCCTATCCTTACGAGCTCTTCACCTGAGGGCGCAAGAGACTACATCGTTCCTTCAAGAAAGTTCAAGGGTAAGTTCTATGCTCTTCCGCAGGCACCCCAGCAGTTCAAGCAGCTGCTCATGGTTTCCGGCTTTGACAAGTATTTCCAGATCGCTCCCTGCTTCAGAGACGAGGATGCAAGAGCAGACAGGTCTCCGGGAGAATTCTATCAGCTCGACTTCGAGATGAGCTTCGCAACACAGGAAGACGTATTCAGAGCAGGTGAGGAAGTTCTCACTGCCGCTTTCGAGAAGTTCGCTCCCGCTGGCGCAAAGGTTACCGCTGCACCTTATCCGGTAATCCCTTACAAGCAGGCAATGCTCGAGTTCGGTACCGATAAGCCCGACCTCCGCAACCCGCTCAGAATCATCGACGTTACCGAGTTCTTCTCAAGATGCACGTTCAAGCCTTTCCACGGCAAGACCGTAAGAGCCATCAACGTTCATGCAAAGCTTTCCAAGGGTCAGCATGAGAAGATGCTCAAGTACGCTCAGGACGACCTCGGAATGGGCGGTTTAGGCTATCTTGAGGTTCTTGAGGACATGAGCTATAAGGGACCTATCGACAAGTTCATTCCTGATGACATGAAGGGTGAGCTCGCTGAACTTGCCAAGCTTCAGGCAGGCGATACGATCTTCTTTATCGCAGACAACGAGGCTAAGGCAAACGAGTGTGCAGGAGCTATCAGAAACGAGCTCGGAAAACGTCTTGAGCTTATCGAGGAGAACGCTTTCAGATTCTGCTTCGTCAACGATTTCCCGATGTACGAAATGGATCCCGAGACACACAAGTACATATTCACGCACAATCCGTTCTCAATGCCGCAGGGCGGCCTTGAGGCACTCAATACAAAGGAACCCGGAGAGATCCTCGCTTACCAGTATGACATCGTCTGCAACGGTATCGAGCTTTCTTCCGGCGCAGTTAGAAACCATGACCTCGAGATCATGAAGAAGGCTTTCGAGATCGCCGGTTATTCCGAGGAAGAACTCAAGACAAAGTTCGGAGCTCTCTACAGCGCATTCCAGTTTGGCGCTCCGCCGCATGCCGGAATGGCTCCCGGTGTTGACCGAATGATCATGATCCTCAGGGGCGAGGAGAACATCAGGGAGGTTATTGCTTTCCCGATGAACGGTAATGCCCAGGATCTCCTGTGCGGCGCTCCGGGTGACGTAACCGAGCAGCAGCTCAGAGAGGTACACATCAAGGTCAGACAGTAATCTTAAGCGGATGAAGGTCTATTTCCTGACATTGGGATGCAGGGTCAACCAATACGAGACAGATGCTTTAAGGAGCATGTTTCTCGAAAGGGGACACGAGATTGCATCTGACCCGAAAGACGCGGATTGCTGCGTGGTTAATACCTGCTCCGTTACGGGTGAAGCTGACAGGAAATCAAGGCAGATGTTAAGGAGAATGGCGAGGCTCAACCCCGATACTATCGTGGTTGCAGCCGGCTGCTCCGCCGAGACCGCTGACGGTAAAGTCGCGGCTGACATTATCGCCGGAACCAAAGAACGTCTCACGATAGTTGACAGAGCAGAAACCCTCTTTGCAGAAAAGAGGACTCTTACTCATGAACTCGACCATGTAAGGCCGGAAGTGTCCAAAAAAGACGATTTTCACGACTTCGGAAGCGTTCTGTCTCCCGAAGGCTGCCGTGCCTTTATGAAGATCGAGGACGGCTGCGATTCGTTCTGCACTTACTGCATCATCCCGTTCGCGAGAGGAAGGGTCTGCAGCAGGAGCAGGGAATCCTGCATCAAGGAAGCAAAATATCTTGCAGAAAGCGGATTCAAAGAGATCATCGTGTCAGGCATCCATCTTTGCTCCTATGGCAAGGACAGGGGCGAAGGCATTATGTCGCTAGCTGATCTCCTCAGGGAAATAGATAGCACCGAAGGCATCGAAAGATTAAGGCTCGGCTCGCTCGAACCGATCTCCATGACGGATGAGTTCATCGATGCTCTTGCAGACCTTAAGCATATCTGCCCGTCATTCCATCTTTCGCTCCAGAGCGGTTCCGACACTGTCCTCAAAAGGATGAACAGACACTACGACTCAAAAGGCTACGCTTCAAGAGTCATACGTCTCAGAGAGCGTTTCCCGGATATGTCTCTTACCACGGACATCATAGTCGGATTCCCGGGAGAGACCGATGAGGAATTCGAGGAAACCATAAGGTTTGCAAGGGAGATGGATTTTGCCAGGATACATGTCTTCCCGTATTCGATGCGTAAAGGCACCAAGGCAGCCGAGATGGAGCAGGTATCTCCTGATGTCAAGAAGCAGCGTGAGGCAAGACTTCTTGCTCTCGCATCAGATCTTGCTGCTGATTTCACTTCGAAAATGACAGGAAAAGAAGAGACCGTCCTGGTTGAGAAAGTGAACGGCAGGACTGTCTCCGGTTATACTGAGAACTACGTAAGGGCAGAGGCTGAGATCCCTTCAGACATGGAGCTTCCGGTCCCCGGAGACATTATCAGGGGGACTGTCACAGGCAGCAACGGCGCAGAAATTGTCCTCAAAAACTGCTTTTGACTTTATAAAGAAACTTTACAATTTGAAATCCAAATGTGCTAAAATACGGATGTAGAAGGATATCTACATTCATACGGAGGATAGCTTTTGGACGATAGTACCGCAAAATTTAATCTTTCGGGCGACAGGACAGCGGATGTACAAGCGCTGATGACTTATGTGCTTTCAGCCCTGAAAGAGAAAGGTTACAATCCCATCAACCAGTTGGTGGGTTACTTTATTTCGGGCGATCCTACCTATATCACAAACTATAAAGGCGCAAGAGGCCTTATCAAGAGAATCGACCGCGACGAGCTTCTCGAGGTCATCATTAACGATTACTGCTCAAGGCTGTAATCTTTTCACGAGGAATAATTAATGGCTAAACCCGCAGGGCGTATTATGGGCATCGATTTCGGTATGAAGCATATCGGAGTCGCGCTTTCTGATGAATCAAGGATCATTGCAAGAGGCTACGAGACGGTTAACTGGAATGGGGTGGACGACACCTGGGCAATTAACCGTATTTGCGAGATTATTAAGGAAATGAACGTCAACGGCATCGTATTGGGCAAGCCTTCAAGGACCGACGGCACCAGATCCGAGACTGAAGCGAAGGCTGAGGTTTTCGGTGACAAGCTTAAGGAAGCCTGCGGCATCGAGCCTGTCTATAAGGATGAGCGTTTCACCACGGTCATGGCTTCAAGATATCTCCATGACTGCAATATCAAGGCCAAAAAGCAGAAAAAGGTCATCGATCAGGTCGCCGCTGAGATAATTCTGCAGGAATATCTCGATATGCTATAATAATTATTATTTTTGCCCGCGAAGGAGATAATTATTATGGCTGAAGATAAAGATATGAACCAGAGTGAGCCCGTTAACAGCAAGGACGAGCTCCTTGACGCCATTTCCGAGATGGAAGTTGATCTCGACCGTACGATCAGTCTTACAGACGAGGAGACCGGTGAAGAGATCGAGTTCATCGTAGACGATACCTTCAACATGAACGGCAAGGAATATGTAGTTCTTCTCAAGCCTACAGATGATCCTGACGCTGATTACGAATACATCATCATGGAGACCGTCGAGATCGATGGAGAGTCCATGCTCCAGACCATTACCGGCAAGGAAGCTGACGTAATCTACGATTATTACGATAATCTCTGCGACGAGCTTTACGGCGACGATGAAGAATCAGACAAATAACAGACCCGCAGGACTCCGCAAAAAGAAAGCTATCAAGGAAGCTCTGAAGGCCAGGCAGGCCGGTGAGACCCTGAAGAACGACAATGGCGGAGATGACCTTCTGGTCATACGTGACGCGTATAGCCACAAGGAATATTACCTTTCGGTCATCGATACTTTCGTTTTGCAGAAATCCGAATATTTTGTCATGTATAACTACGTTCCGGATAACGGCAATCATAACCCGCCGGAACTTGTTATCATGCGCGCAGGCCGCTCTCCGAAGGGCGACCAGATCCTTTATTCCATCAAGGATAAGGACGAACTTGACCGCGCTTTTGTATGCTTCATGAGAAGATTCTATGCATCTGAGGTGCCTAACGAAAAGACCAGGAGCGGTGTAGCATCCGGAGAAAGCGCGACTGAATGAGATTCATCGAGAAAGCTTCCGGATGGCTGATCGCAACAGGACTGGCTATCGCGGTCCTGCTTGCTTTTAACTATCTGGATGTTTTCGTTATGGTGGGTTTCCGTCATGCAGGATTCGACACGAAGATCTACAAGGGTCTGATCACATCCACCGCAGCACTGATAAACGTTCTTGCATTCGGTTTCTTTTTCTTTGTCTGCAAGAGGGTCAGAAGACCGCTTCTCCAGGTAAAGAAGATAAATGCCGTTGATATCATCCTCGTCCTGATCATTGCATTGGGAATGCTTGGTTTTGTCGTGACTTTTATCATGGTCTCCGACAAGATCTCCGAATACATCAAGTCGCTTTCGGAGCAGATGACCGAATACAGGAAGTCTGTGGACAGATATACCGATGTCAAACAGGAGGTTATTCCTTTCTGGGATTCTATATTGTATCTCATCTCGCTTTGTTTCATTGTTCCTCTGGAGGAAGAATTGATATTCAGAGGCGCCATCTTCGGAATACTGAAGAGGAAGATGAGGCCTTTTGCCGCAATAATCTTAACTGCGATACTTTTCGGCATCATGCACCGTGTGTCGGTCCATACGGCATATGCTTTGATCTGCGGAATGATCCTCACGGCAGTCTATCATTACACCGACAACATCTTTGCGGGCGTTATCATCCACTCGGTCTTCAACCTTCTCGGTTCGGGCCTGGGTGATTTTCTTAAACTCGAACAACTGGGAGTTTCCACTGCAGTCAGAAAAGAGATACTGTCCTGGACCAACGTAATATGCATCATGATGATGGTTCCCGCGGGAGTGGCCTTTTTCGCGCTGAGGAACAGATATAAGAAACGTCAGCTGAAAAAAACGGAAAGTGTGGCTTCCAATGAGTAAGCTCGACATGTTCAGATTCGGAAATACCAGACGCAGAAAGGTAGCCGTCTATGCCATAACAGTGGCGGCTGTATTTCTTGCTGCGGCACTTTTCATGGTGTCCATCGGTTTTTTCAGCTACAGATCCGAGCTTGTCACTGTCACTGCCACTGAGACCGACATCGGTGATTCGGCTGCCGGAATAGGCGTCAACGCCGATCTCATCCCGAATATCAACATGATATGCGACTCATCATTTGAGAACAGCAGCACATACTACAGCATGCTTGTTGCTGGCAGCTCTGGAAATGCCGTATACCTTAAACCCGATGCGGTCCTGCAGAGCGGCTTTGACGGAAAGACTGCCTCAGGCGCATCCGTCAGGATCGTTTCGATAGATGCCGACGGAGTCATGAACGAAAAGTATTCCGGAATGGTAACGGGATTCGAGGCGGCCAGACTTGGCGCGGTTACTGCGCTTGATGAGATCAGGGGCCTTTACGGAGAGGATTCGATCGTCAAGGTAAGAGGCTTCGGCGGTACCGTCTGTGCGCTTACGCAGGAAGGCTTCATTCTTTACGACATTACTAGCCAGCAGCTCGCAGGCAGGGTATCAGGCAACGAGAGCTTCATGGACATTGCGTGCGCTGATTCTTTCGTCATGGCTGTCACTCTCGACGGTAAGATATATCTTTCAACTGACGGAAAGAACTTCAATCCGGCAAGTAACGAAGGTGTTATCGAATCGCGAGATTACAGCAGATCCGTTTTTGCCGGAAGCGGGGCAGTGGGAAAGACCGCGGCCGCGTGCTTTGGAGACGGTACTGTTGTAAGCGTTTGCGACGGCAAGCAATATTACTCGAAAATAGTAACGAATTCCGGGATCACCAAGTTCATTTCCTACGACAGCGGATTTGTCGCAATCTCCGCTTCGGGTGAAGTGTTTACTTCCACCAACGGCATCGTTTTCGGACTCGCTGGAAGCTCAAAAGCCCTGCAGGTAAAGATCGCTGCTTCCGCAGGAAGGAACGGAAAAGCATGCTTCATCAATGAGAACGGAACGGTCGTTACCGTTGTATCCGATAAGAACGGTGCAACCATAACCGAATCGAACGCACCTCTTGCCCAGCCTGACATTCCAGTATCCATTACGATGTCTGATTCAGGTCTGATCGTTGCAACTCACAGCAACGGCAAAGCTGTCACGATCAATCCTGTCTCCGGAGCGGTAACCACGTTCACTTCCGAGAATGTCATGATCGAGCGTATCCTGGGCTACTATTCGGACAAGATAGTATTTGACTCGGGCAAGGGCATCTACAGAGCCCAGGTCCTTTCTGAGATCGATGTCAGCGGAACGGTTGCTGAAGGCTCGATACTTACTGATGACATCATCTTCATCGGAGAGGAGAAGAGCTCATTCGGAGGTGCCGTTATGAGCGGTTCTTCCGAACAGTGGAATATCTCTTCGAACGGTTCATGGGACGTATATGGTGAAGGAACTGTTTTCGCATTGTCCAATACGTCATACAGCGGTGCGGGATGTGCAAGGATCACGGGCTCCGGCAACAACCTTCACGCGTTGTCCCAGAAGCTCTGCGGTCTGTCATCAGATACATTCAAGGCTGATACTTTCTATAGGCTCAGCGTTTGGCTCAAGTCGCCTGACATTTCGGGCAAAGTCTATATGTGGGTTGAGGGAAAGACCTTCGGCAAGCTCGGCACGGTAATAAGCAAAGTCACGACGTCCTACAAGCAGTATGATTATGTTTTCGCCGTTACGGACCAGATGATGAAGAACAACGAGGAAATACGCGTTAACATTGCTTTTGAAGGCACGGGAACACTCTATGCCGATAACGCGTATCTCGGACCTGATTCATACCGCCAGTCCGGCATCCCGACGCATTATCAGGACGTGTTGAAGATAGGAAGTCCCGCTGCCATAAGGCTCGGAAACCTTAACTTTGCATCATCAGGATTCTCAAGTGCTTCTTTCTACGGTCTGACCGAGGATTCTAATTCCGCTGAATGCGATATCGGCGGAAAGATGAAGAGGGTGTCCGTCTGTAACTCGCTTGAGGACAGCCTCAGAATGGTCAACACCTGCGGCTCATCACCGTGGTTTAAGATCGGTTCATGCGCAACTCCGCAGGACATCGACAATTTCCTTGAGTACATGTGCGGATCAGTTTCTTCCGAGTTCGGAAGAAAGAGGATCGATAACGGAACGGCAATGCCGTGGGCACGCCGCTTTGACAAGGTATTTATCGAGATAACCGACACTGAGGGATTCTTCATCAGCGACACGCAGAGAGCCGCATACGTTAATTTCGTCATCTCGATGTTCTCACAATCCGAGTATTTTACTGACATCAAGGATAAGACGATCTTCCTCGACGGCATGAAATACGACGGCGGCGTCATGATGTCATCCGCTAATAGCCATACGATGCCTCTGGTCATCGAAAACAATGACAAGAACGCAACCTTCAACAGCAATTCAGACGCGGCTTTCGCAGTCGCTCAGTATGATGTCCCGCGCGTCGCTTCAAGCGGATACAGGGGAGAGTACATCAATTCAGTCACCATCGCCAACGACACCATGAATGCCGGAAAGATCGTGTCACTGCTCCTGTCCGACAAATCCGAGTTTGCGGAGATGTTCCTTTTCAATGCGGGAATAAGCTTCAGACCGGCTTCTTATACCGATGATACAATGTTCATCAATGCAGGCGAATTCGTTGAGACCATGAGGGTTTCGAGTACGATCGCTTCCTACTGCGGATGGAAAGAACTCTATGTCGACATAGCTGAGCCTCTCGAAGAAGCGAACAAAGGCAAATCAGATGCTTTCAGGAGCATGTGTTCGGCTGCGGTTTTCTATGACGGAAGCGATTACTGCATGATCATATCGAATTCCTCAAATTCACAGCAGAGCTTCCTCATTAACGACAATGCCATCAGAAGTACGAAGAGTACTGTTTTCAGGTATTCCCAGAATGGTACGCTGCTGACCGAGAGGCCCTTGAGATCGCAGAGTTTAAGAAATATCCTCCAGCCCGGAGAATACTTTGTCATAAGGATCAAGAAGTAATGAAGATCAGGCTTTGTCCTTGATGAGAGCGGGAATCAGGCCCGGGACTTTGCCGTAAGATGTTTTCCATGCCCTGCAGAGCTCATTTGCCTCGGCTTCGCTGCCGACTGTTAATTCTGCACGGAAGGGCATTCCGTTGTTATCGGAAAAGAGCGTAACCTTCCAAAGCCCGTTCGGAGTCTGAAGCTTGGAACTTGTAACAAGAGAGGCAAGACGCATCTCTTCGGCAAGTTCCTTGACGGATTCCTCAAGACTTGCAATTACGGTCGCATTGATGGCCGGCATTGCATCATCCAAAAGAGCTTTGCCGCCTGCGGATATCGTAAGGGTCTCCGAACCGCCGATAGCGGGTGCAGAAGCGCTCTCATCCATTGTCTTGTCCATGAGATTTCCGCGGATCAGCTCTTCATAAGCCCTGCTGAACGTGAAGAAATCGGTGTAGAGCTGATCAAGACACCTGTTCATGAGCAGGTGATAACTTACGCCCGGTACACGGCTTACCAGATAGAGTATTCTGATTTTCGCTTCCGCGATAGAAAAATCTGCCATTTGGAGCTCCTTTGACTTCAATTATAATCGAAATGCCACAATTTCAATCTATTTTTTATTGATATATTGCAGTGCCTTAAAATATAATTAAAAAATGGTGCAATTCGGGGAAAAACCATCTAATTCAATGCTTTTGAAGAAAGCGCTTGCTTCAGTTCTGGCAGCCGCTTCCTGTTTGTATATGTCCGCAGGTTTCACGCCTTGCGGTTATGTTCTTGCTGACGAAGCCGTACCCGAGGTGTCTCAGGAAGAAAAAGAAGAGACTCCCGAAACAAAGGGAAAGGCTAAGGATTCCGGAAGCAAAGAGACTGAGAAGCCTGTAAAGAAAACTCCCGAAACAGAACCTTCAAAAGAACCCGGGAAGAAGGACCCTGAGAAGAAAGAGACCGAACCGGTTGAGAAAGAACCTTCCAAGGAAACTTCCGTAGAAAAAGAACCCGAAAAACCTTCCGAGACAACTGAGGAAACAACCGTTGAGACAACTAAGGAGACTCAGCCTGAGACTCCTTCTGAAACGGCATCAGAGACGACAACTGAGCCCCCGGCTGAAACTTCGTCTGAGACTAGTGTTTCTCCTTCCGAAAAACCTTCTGAGGATCCTGAAGATAACCCGGAAGAAACCACAGAGACAGTACCCGAAGAAAACCCTACTGAAGAGGCAACGGAACAGCCTGCCGAAGATCCTTCTGATGAGAACTCCCAGATCCCTGCAGAGAATTCTTCTGAAGAAGAGATCAACTATACCCTGTCGGGTAAAGGCTACCTTCAGACATACAAGACAAAGAACGGAACATTCGCTGACGGCATCCTTACCATTGGTAAGAGAGGCAAGAGAATAGAAGCATTTTCGATCAACCTCAAGAACAGTACCGGTTATGCAGGAAGCTTGACTTACAGGGCTTATGTAAAGAAAAAGGGCTGGACCAAGTGGGCAGCTGCAGGCAAGACCGTCGGATACAAAAAGAAGAAGCTCAACATCGAAGCGATTCAGATCAAGCTGACAGGCGAGCTCGCAAAGCATTATTCCGTTGAATACAAGACCGCGATCAGTTCTTTCTCCGACAGGCAGGGCTGGGTCAGAGACGGTGCGCTCGCAGGCACCATGTATAACTCCAAGAGAGTTGAAGAGATCCAGGTCAGACTTGTTCCCGTAGAGAAGAACACCACTTCAACGATAACGTACAGACTTAGAGGCCAGACATACGGATGGCAGAACCTTTGGAGCAGGGACGGACATGCGGCCGGTACTTTCTCCAAGTATATCGATGCCATTTCGATAAACCTCGGTCCCTCGAAATATTTTGGAGGCATTACTTACAGAGCTCATATCCTTGGCGGCAAATGGACAGGCTGGAATTCAAACGGCGCCGTTTGCGGCTATAAAAAGAAGGGCAAGAAACTTGAAGCTCTCCAGATAAAGCTGACGGGCGATATGGCTGAACACTATGACATTTACTACCGTGTATATGTGCAGTCGTTAGGCTGGCTTGAGTGGGCCATGAACGGCCAGACCTGCGGCTCTACCGGAGCTTACAGAAGGATCGAGAAGATCCAGATCATTCTCCGTGATAAGGGTACTGGCAAGCCGGGTGAGGTAGAAGGCATCGTAAGCGTTAAGCCGCATCCTTACTATGCGCCGTCGAATACAAATGCCATCATGACATACAAGAACATCCTTGATGCAGGATATGCCGATCCTGATGCATTCCGTAAGAAGCTGATCAAGAACTTCGAATACATGGACGGCGTAGGATACTTCCACATGGGGAAGATGGTCCAGGGATATACTGACTGCGCAGGTTCGGTTTCTCTTGCGTTCAGGGTCGCGCTCGGTACTGCAAAGTTCACCAAGAAATATAAGAAGGGTACTCTAAGCAACGGTAAGCAGCTCTACGGCATCGGAGTAAACTACTGCGGTATCAAGAGCTACAAGGACAAGTACGGCTGGTGCCGTAACGGAACGGCTTCGGTCAACAGCCACTTCCTCAATACCATCATCAAAAACAGAAAGATAAAGTATTCGCATGTCTCGCTTTCAGACCGCAATGACGGCGTTCACGGCTGGTCCAATGCGGAATGGATCGATTATCTCAATGCAGCAGGCGCAAAGCCCGGTGATGTCTTTGTATGGTTCAACCATGACTGGAGCAAGACAAAGGGCCAGCACATGACAATGTATGCAGGTATCGGTGATGACGGTATCGCTTATGAGTGGACCGCCAGCAGCACCTATGGCGTTATCCTGTCACCCCTTACGGACAGGACTCCCCAGAACATTTTCGAGTCTTTCACCCTTTTCAAGGGAGTTGCCGATCTGGTCGGATATTATTGATTTTCGCGGTTACGGCCCGAAAATCGCTGTTTTTTGCCCGAAAATATAATAAATTTGATTAATTATTCCCAAAAATCTGTTTAAGAACGTTTCTCACGGTGATATACTTTGTAATGCTTTTGAAACACACTGTAAGGAGAGATGGATATGATCACATTTGATTATTCTAACGCGCTTGAGTTTATTGGCGGACAGGAAGCAGTAGACAGAATGGAACCCCAGGTTAAGGTTGCAGCTGACATGCTTCACAAGAAGAACGGCCCGGGAAACGATTTCCTCGGATGGCTGGATCTGCCTGCCACATATGACAAGGAAGAATTTGCAAGGATCCGTAAGTCTGCCCAGAAGATCAGAAGAGATTCCGACGTTCTCATCGTAATCGGTATTGGCGGTTCTTATCTTGGAGCAAGAGCTGTCATCGAGATGCTGGGCCACAGCTTCCAGAATGCTGTTTCCAAGAAGGTCAGAAAGAGTCCTTTGATCCTTTTCTGCGGTAACTCCATCAGTGCCACATATCTTGCAGACCTCATGGACGTGATCGAGGGCAAGGATGTATCCCTCAACATCATTTCCAAGTCCGGTACTACTACAGAGCCTGCGATCGCTTTCCGTATCCTCCGTGCATACATGGAGAAGAAGTACGGTAAGGAAGAGGCAAGAACACGTATCTACGCTACAACAGATAAGGCAAGGGGAGCTCTTAAGGGTCTCGCTACAGAGGAAGGCTATGAGTCTTTCGTAGTACCTGATGACGTAGGCGGACGTTTCTCCGTTCTCACGGCTGTAGGACTTCTTCCCATTGCTGTTGCAGGCATCGACATCAGAGAGCTTATGAAGGGCGCCAGAGACGCAGCTAAGGCTTACAAGAAGATGTCTCTTGCCGAGAATCCCTGC
Source organism: uncultured Clostridia bacterium (assembly GCA_946407705.1). Lineage (GTDB taxonomy): Bacteria > Bacillota > Clostridia > Saccharofermentanales > Saccharofermentanaceae > Saccharofermentans. The sequence goes on from CAMJPC010000004.1 coordinate 125,029, forward strand.
TATCAGTACGCTGCAGTCCGTAACTGCCTGCTCCGTTCCGGTTATTCAACAGAGATCATGGTCAACTACGAGCCTTCTTTCCACTACATGACAGAGTGGTGGAAGCAGCTCTACGGTGAGTCTGAGGGTAAGGACAGAAGAGGAATCTTCCCGGCAGGCGTTGATAACACAACAGACCTTCACTCCATGGGTCAGTACATCCAGGACGGTGCAAGGATCATGTATGAGACAGTTGTCCAGATCGACCAGCCCAGAAGATCTTTCGAGATCCCTAACGATCCCGCCAACCTCGACGGTCTTAACTTCCTTTCCGGCAAGGACATGAACGACGTTAACGTCAAGGCCATGCAGGGAACCATCCTTGCTCACGTTGACGGTAAGGTTCCGAACCTCCTCATCCACATGCCTGACCAGACAGCTTACTCATTGGGTGAGCTCATCTACTTCTTCGAGAAGGCTTGCGGCATCTCCGGTTACCTCCTTGCTGTAAATCCTTTCAACCAGCCTGGCGTTGAAGCTTACAAGAAGAACATGTTCGCTCTTCTCGGCAAGCCCGGTTATGAGGATCAGAAGGCAGCTCTCGAGAAGAGGCTTTCCAAATAATCAATTATCACAATTGGATTAAACATTCAGCCCGGCCGTGTACGGCCGGGTTTTTGTTGTATTATGTTTGTATCAATCTTTAAGTGGTATAAGGAACATGAACAGGATCTTTAAGCAGTGGGTAGTGCCTCTATTCTTTATTACTCTGGGAGCGGTCATCGCGGCTTTTGCTCTCGAGGAATTCCTTGTTCCTTTTATGGTCTTAGATGGCGGTATCGTCGGTGTATCAATGATCATAAGTCAGCTCTCCGGACTTCCTCTCGGCGTACTGACTATCGTTCTTAACGTTCCGTTCGTCCTTCTCGGATTCAAGCGTCTTGGAATGAGATTCCTCGTCAAAGCGATATACGCCATGGTCATATTCTCTGTGTTCCTCAGCGTATTCAAGGACATGAAAGAGGTTACCGACAAGGAGATACTGGTAGTGGCATTCGGAGGCGTGCTCCTTGGTGTCGGCGTAGGACTTATCCTCCGTTACGGCGGCTGTCTTGACGGAACCGAGATCGTGGCGATGTTCCTTTCCAAAAACACCGAGTTTTCGGTGGGACAGATAGTCCTGTTCTTTAACATAATCATATACGGCGTTGCCGGATTCCTTTTCGGACCCGACAGGGCGCTTTATTCGCTGCTTACTTACTTCATCACATCAAAGGTCATCGATATCGTCGAAAACGGCATGGAGCAGGGTAAGTCCGTCATGATCATCACGGATCACGGCAAAGACATCGCAGATGCCATCTACACGCAGCTCGGCAGGACATGTACCCAGATGGAAGGAAAGGGCATGGTCAGCAACGGCATAAAGACCGTGCTTTACTGCGTTATCACCAGAGTCGAAGTTCCTGCGATAAAGAAGATAATCAACGATGCGGATGTATCTGCATTCATGACGATATCTGATGTTTCCGAGATCGTAGGAAACCACATAAAAAAGAGGAAGTCCGCTCCGCTCAAGGCTTCTCCGACGGTATCTAAACCTGTTTCAAAGCAGTCACCGAAAGTTACACCCAAAAAGTAAACATCAGTTACAGCCCTGATCATTCCATGTATTTTGAAAATGCATATTTCATTAGAGGAAGCGCATATGCCGGCAAATCAACGACGGTAAAGCTTCTCGCTGAGAAGTATGGCGGAATACAGTGTGAAGAAAACTATCACGACCGTCTTCTTGATGAACTGGACAGCAGGGATTTTCCGTGCCTTACATACACACGTGATCTCAAAGACTGGCACGACTTTATAAGAAGGACTCCGGAAGAATACTTAGCATGGGTCGACGGGGTTGCCAAAGAGTGCGAAATACTTGAAATGCGCATTCTGAAAGATCTCTGCGAACAGGGAAGACCGGTGTTTGTAGATACCAACATTTCTCTTGAGACATTGAAAGAAATAGCGCCGCATGATCACGTGCTTATCATGCTTGCAGATCCCATGATATCCGTGAACAGATTTTTCGAGCGTCCGGACAGGGAAAAGCAGTTTCTCTACAAGTTGATCATGGAAGAACCTGATCCCGAAAAAGCATTGGAGAATTACCGTCAGGGACTGATGTTGATCAATTCGCAGGAGCGCTATGACAGGTATCTGAATTCCGGTTTTAACGTTATAAAAAGAGATGAGAACAGGACGGTCGAACAGACTGTCTTATTAGCGGAAAAAGCATTCGGTCTCACTACCCAAAAAGTGAGATAAAGCTTATTACCTTAACTGGAATAACCGTTCAAATGCGTTGATGAAAAGCCAGATATAATCGGCGAAAGAAATAATTATCAGAAGGATAGAGACTGCCAGTCTTGCAGCAAAGCCCTTTTCTTTTTTGCCTGTGCTCCCTGTCAAAAGAAGAATGATTCCTGCGGACAGAAGATAAATGCAGATCATGCTGACGAGTCTTGTTATCATGCTGCCTGTAAAGAAATCGATATCTTTGCTGATGATGATCCCGGCAATGGCTACGATCCATATTCCCAGATTGCCTGCGCCTGAAATGATGATCCCGGCCGTGAAAGCCTTTTTGTGTGAGCGGTTGTTTTCTTCAGCGATCTTTTTATACACTGTCTTGTTTGTAAGGATAACGACGATACATACGATACCGGTGATAAGCAGGATAAGGCCTGCAACCAGAAAGACGACATTCCTCGTGTTGATATTTACGGTGCGCTCTGAAAAATAGAACGCGAACGTAGAGTAAGGCAAATATATGCCTGTAACACACGCCTGTATCGAGCAGATCAGATACAGTTTTCTTGCGAGTCTGTTGTTTCTGTCCGGTTCGTTTGAAAGCTTGAACATATGTCTGCTGATGAGCCTGCCCAGATAGAAAAAGCAGAAAGAAACGAGCGCACTGACTGCTATGAAGATGGCAGTTGCCAATGCGAAGAACGGCAATAACCGGAATCTGCTTACAGCGAGCATGTCAGGAGGTATTGTTCCGTAAGAAACAGGAGTCAGGATCCCGAAAATCCTGCAAGCCATAAATGCTGCGACCAGTACCGTTCCCGGAATGACTGAAAAGCGGATCTTACGTTCGAGAATGAAAAACAAAAATGCTGCGGCGAGCAACAGATTGGTAAACATAGAATCACCCCTTATGATTTTTCCATGACATCAATTATACATTGAGATTGGTATAATTGACCTATAAAAGTATCAGCGGAGCCAATATGCCTGTTTGTGTATCAACTGAAGTAATGCGCGAGAGCGACAGATGGACTATCGAGAATCTTGTCCCTTCCAAAGAACTTATGAAAAGGGCAGGAAAGGCTATATTTGAGCAGGTCTGCTGGAACGGTCCTGTCGGTATCATCTGCGGTAAAGGCAATAACGCGGGAGACGGTTTTGTCGTGGCTTCTTTGCTCAAAGACCGCGGGATCGAATGTGAGATAGTTCTTTTGTACAGCGATTCATTCTCGGAGGACGGTAAGTACTTTTACGACATATGCGTCTCGAAAGGAATACCGGTCGTATCTGACGCTGATTATCACAAATATAAGACAATCGTTGACTGCATTTTCGGAACGGGCTTTAAGGGCGAAGTTAAAGAGCCGGCAAAGAGCGCGATCGAAAAGATAAACTCATCGGGAGCTTTTGTCGTCAGTGCGGATATCAACAGCGGACTTAACGGGGATACGGGCCTCGGGGATCTTTATGTCATTTCAGACCTTACCGTATCTATCGGCACCTTTAAATACGGTCATTTTCTCGGCAATTCGGATGTGGCGATGAAAAAGAAAGTGAATTGCGACATAGGTATTAAAATAATCGGGGAGACCCGTGAATTAGGCTAGACAGGAGGTATTTATGAGACTTGGCACATCGAGTCCGCTTAAGCATGATTCAGCAGAGCAATGGGCAAAGAATCAGGTGGAATTGGGATGCCGCGCGGTAGTGTTCCCGCTCTCGGCAAATGCCCCCGAAGATAAGATCGATGAGTACGTAAAAGCAGCTAAAGCCAACGATCTTCTGATAGCCGAAGTCGGTATCTGGAGAAATGCCATGGCATCAGATGCCGATGACAGAAAAGCCCAAAGGGATTATTGCGTAAGACAGCTTCGGCTCGCCGACAGGATAGGTGCCAGATGCGCGGTAAATGTCGCAGGAGCAAAGGGACCGCGTTGGGACGGACACTATAAGGATAACTTCAGCAAAGAGACCAGAAAAGAAATAGTTGCCATGGTCCGCGAGATAATAGACAGGAGTGAGATAACCAATACGTATTTCACGCTTGAACCGATGCCGTGGATGATCCCTACGGGTCCCGAAGATTACGTAAGACTCCTCGAAGAAGTTGACAGGGACCGTTTGGCGGTACACATGGACATCATTAACATGACGAATTCTCTCGAGAGATACTACGGGGCAGAAGAGCTTGTTGACAGATGCGCATCGCTGCTCGGCGACAGGATCAGAAGCTGCCACATCAAGGATGTTCACCTTAAAGAAGAATATACATTCCAGCTTGAGGAATGCGCTCCCGGCAAAGGCGAGTTCCCTCTACGCTATTATGTGGAGAAGATGAACGGCATCGATCCGGAAATGCCCGTTATTCTCGAACACTTAAATACGGATGAAGAATACATTCACTATATGGGTTATCTCAAGGAGGTGTTAAATGGCATATAACAGGATCGCAGATGCGAACGAGAACACGGAACGTTACATGGACAGTATTTTGATCAAGGAACGCCTGATCGATTCTGCCGTTGCAGATACAAGTGTCGAGCTGTTTGGAGAGAAATTTGCAAGTCCCGTCTTGATGCCTGCCTTTTCGCATCTCAGGCAGTATGAGAAACGCACTCTGAACGGTCTTGAGGAATACTCGGTCGCAGCAAAGAACATGAACATATTGAACTTCGTCGGCATGATGGAGAACGATATGTTTAAACGCATCTTGGATACCGGAGCAAAGACGATACGTATCGTAAAGCCTTATGCTGATAACGGAAAAGTCAGAGAACAGATGAAGTTCGCTGAAGACAACGGTGCTTTTGGCGTTGGAATGGATATCGACCACATTTTCGGGATGGACGGTCTCGATGTTGTTATCGGTGAACAGATGGCGGAACAGACTTCTGACATGATCCGTTCTTATATCGAATCAGTTAAGATTCCGTTCGTTGTCAAAGGCGTGCTCAGCGAAGAGGAAGCGGTCAAGTGCGCTGATCTCGGCGCGAAAGCGATTATAGTAAGTCATCACCACGGTAGGCTTCCTTACGCGGTTCCGCCCATGATGGTTCTTCCTTCAATTAAGAAAGCGCTTGAGGGAAGAGACGTGAAGATATTTGTTGACTGCGGGATCGGCTCGGGCGCTGATGTCTATAAATGCCTGGCTTTGGGCGCGGATGCTGCTGCGGTGGGAAGATCGATGCTTCCCGCACTTGAAGTCGAAGGTTCTCTCGGTGTCGAGAAGTTCGTGACCAAAGTAAACAGCGAACTCAGATTCATAATGAGCTGCACGGGATTTAAGACTGTAGATCAGATAGACGATACCTGTATCGTCAGGACATGACATTTGAAGAATAATACGCAAACGAAAAGGACGCGGGCTTGATCCGCGTCCTTCTTATTTCTTATCTTTTCATGTCTGGGTGTTCTTTGTAGTATTTTTCTTTGTCTTTGTACATTTTCTCATCAGCGGATTTCAGTGCCTCCGTTATGTCGGATGAATCTTTCTGGAAACTGTAGCCGAGAGCAAAAGAGAGATTGTCGTAGTGTCTCGAAAGCTGTTTGACTTTGTTGCACTTTTCTACAATGGATTCCTCAGAAGTGAAGGAGAGGAGGATCATGAACTCGTCTCCGCCTGCACGGAAGATCTGATCGCCGATGAATGCGTTCTGAAGAACTATTGCCGCATTCTTGAGAAGAAGGTCTCCGGCCGCGTGACCCAGGCTGTCGTTAACTTTCTTGAGACCGTTAAGATCAGCGAAAACGATGCCCAGACCTTTGATGGGAGTGTCTCCGTTCTTTCTCAGGCCGTCGATCGTGTTGTTCATCTCGTTCCTGTTAAGAACGCCGGTCAGCATATCCATCGAACTCAGCTTCTTGAGCTTTTCGAGGAGCCTCTGGTTTCCGATCTCGGAAGCGACAAAGAATGTTGTGAGTTCAAGTGTCTGCTTGATCTTGACCGTGTTTTCGGTATCGAAATTACAAGCCCAGATATAGCCGAGAATGTCTTCGTTAAATGTCAGCGGGAAGAGGACGATGCTCTCTACATGATTTTTCATGAGGGATTCATACCATGCAGGGTTCTTCTCTTTGACGTAATCCCAGTCGTTCTTGTTCTTTGCGATAAGGCAATTGCTTCCGCCGATCGTGTCTTTCCATGAAACCGTAAGATCGTAGAAGCCTTCTCTTAACACGCCGATCATGCTGGGCAGCATGGAATAAGCATTTCTGGATTCGCAAAGAGCGGAACAGGTCCTTGTCTCGTGATCAGTAAGAAGGATAACGCATGACTGTGCGTCACAAAGCTTTCTGATATCAGAGATGACCTCATCCATTGTGTGCTGGAAGTTGGTGGCGCCTCTGAGCTTAATGCAAGTATTGAGAACGTCCGTCGCGATGGAAGCGGAAGTGTTGCTCATCTGCTCCGTGTCGGCACTCTTTGTAAGAGTCTGAGAGTATGTGCAGTAGTGAAGATTTCCCTTGCTTCCCAAAGGCATCATGAAAAGGTTAAACCAGAAATCATATCTGTCAGGATGTACGTAAGTATGCATCGGCTGTTTTAAAACGGCGCATCTGTAGCAGAAATCCTCGAAATTGAGATCCTTGGGAAAGTAGTTCTGATAAAGGCTGTTCGGAACGAACTTGCTGGTGAGCATCTTAGGCGCCGAAGCATCAACATTCTCGATCGAAGCTATGTAGGGGGCATTGCCCGTTACGATTCTTATGTCCCCGTAAGAACCGTCGTCTTTAGTCTCAACAGAGATGATACAAGTCATGGTATCGATCATGTTGACAAAACTTATAAAGTCCATGGTATGCCTCCTAATATAAAAATATCTTGATGTTATTCTATCACACACGAAAAAATAATGGTTACACGACTATAAATTGACTGTTAACCTTATTTTGTTGAAATATGAAAAAAAGTTGCCGGAATCATCCGGCAACTTTCAAATACTTATTTATCTGACCGAAAATCACTTTGCTACGATGTTGGCGATCCTGCCCTTAACGTAGATGAACTTCATGACCGATCTGCCTGCAAGAGCGCCTTCCAATCTGTCATCTGCCTTAACGATGGCTTCGACTGCATCCTGGTCCGCTTCGGCAGGGATGTTTACCTTGAACTGAACCTTGCCGTTGATCTGGACGGCGATCTCGATCTCGTCCTTGACGAGGGCGCTCTCATCAACCTCGGGCCACTTCTGGTTATAGATCGAATAACCGTTGCAGAGTGCTTCGCACCAGAGTTCTTCGGTGAAGTGAGGTGCGAAAGGTGCGAGGAGGAGAACGAGCTTCTCGGTTGCGTATCTCTTGAACTCAGGCTTGCAGGAAGGCTCCTGGCTGTACTTTGTGATAGCGTTCAGGAGCTCCATCATTCTTGCGATGGGAGTGTTGAACTGGAACTTCTCGATGTCAGCTGTTGAACTCTTTACCGCATAGTTGATGGCATAGTTGAGTTCCTTGTCTGCTGATGTCATGTCAGCCTTTGCGGGAACCGCGGAACCTGCTGTGCCTGTGCTTTCGGCAACACATGTCTCGATCCTTCTGAAGAACTTGACGATGGCCTGGAGTCCGGAATCTGCCCAGGGACCGCCCTCGATGTATGCAAATCCGAATCCGAGGTATGTTCTGAAGACGTCAGAACCGTACTTGCTGATGTAATCGTCAGGTGCAACGGTGTTGCCTCTGGACTTACTCATCTTCTGACCGTCAGGTCCAAGGATGGTTCCCTGGTGAACAAGGCTTGTGAAAGGCTCGTCGAAATCGAGCATGCCCATGTCACGCATGGCCTTTGTGAAGAATCTTGCATAGAGCAGGTGCATGCATGCGTGCTCGGCGCCGCCGACATACTTGTCGACAGGGCAGAACTTGTTGATCTTTTCCTTGGAGAACATTTCCTTGTCGTTCTTGTTATCGGGATATCTGAACTGATACCAGGAAGAGTCAACGAAAGTATCCATTGTATCGGGGTCACGTCTTGCATCGCCGCCGCACTTGGGGCACTTGCAGTTCATGAATGATTCGCACTTGGCAAGAGGGCTCTCGCCATCAGGTGTGAACTCAACGTCGTAGGGGAGAAGAACAGGGAGCTCTTCCTCCGGAACAGGTACAACGCCGCATGAAGGGCAGTGGATCATCGGGATAGGCGTTCCCCAATATCTCTGACGTGAGATAAGCCAGTCACGCAGTCTGTAATTGATCTTCCATTCGCCCATGCCGATCTCTGCGAGCTTTGCAACGATAGCCTTCTGGGCATCGTGCATCTCCATGCCGTCGAACTCGTCTGAATTTGTGAGGTAACCCTTCTTCTCGCAGTAAGGGAGCTCTGAATCGACACCCTTTTCGGGCTGGATAACGCGGATGATATCAAGGCCGTACTTGTGAGCAAAATCGAAGTCTCTTTCATCGTGTGAAGGAACTGCCATTACGACGCCTGTACCGTATCCTGCGACGACATAATCTGCTGCCCAGATCGGAACTCTTCTGCCGTTCAAAGGATGAATAGCGTAAGCGCCTGTGAATACACCCGTCTTCTCACGTGTTGTGGACATACGGTCGATCTCGCTGACTTTGGCTGTTGACTGGCGGTAAGCTTCGACAGCCTCGCGGCACTCGTCGGTAGTAAGCTTTGCGCAAAGCTCTGACTCAGGTGCGATAACGACATATGTGATACCCATGAACGTATCGACTCTTGTAGTGAACACTTCAAGCTTCATCGGAGTACCGTCTTCGTTTGTGAGGCGTTCACCGTTCTTTTCAACATAAAGCGCAACCTGTGCACCTTCGGATCTGCCGATCCAGTTCTTCTGGAGTTTCTTGGTCTTCTCGGGCCAGTCAAGCTTCGGAAGGTCATCTAAGAGTTCCTGTGCATACTCTGTGATCTTGAAGAACCACTGAGTCATGTTCTTGCGGATAACTTCGGAATGACATCTCTCGCAAGTACCGTCAACGACCTGCTCGTTAGCTAGAACGGTCTTGCATGAAGGACACCAGTTGACAGGTGCGTTCTTACGGTACGCGAGGCCTTTTTTGTAGAGTTCGATGAAGAACCACTGATTCCATCTGTAGTAATCGGGCATGCAAGTCTTTACCTCATAGTCCCAATCTACAGTCGTGCCCATTGCCTGGAGCTGCTTTTCCATCGTGTCGATATTCTTGAGCGTGGAATCCTTGGGATGGATACCGGTCTTTATTGCATAGTTCTCGGCAGGGAGTCCGAAAGAGTCGAATCCCATGGGGTGGAAGAGGTTATATCCCTGCATGTGCTTGAATCTTGCCCATGAGTCTGTTAGCGAGTAGTTATACCAGTGACCAAGGTGAAGGTTGGCACCGGAAGGATAAGAGAACATTTCAAGGCAATAGAGCTTTTCGCCGTCTGCGTCAGGATTAAACTTGTAGAGTTCAGTCTCGGCCCATTTTGCCTGCCACTTTTTGTCAGTTTCAATTGAATAACTCATGACACTACTCCTTAATTCTTATAAATAAACAACTAATTTTAGCACCGCAATAGCGAAAATGAAACACACTTGTAATTAGCTTTGATATTCAAATAATTGATTTTTTGTATTTTCGATGTAATAATAAGACGTCTAATTTGGATTTATGCGCCTAAAAAGGCGTTTCTATATATTTGAGGTGAGTAAAAATGGCATTAGGCATGGAGATTGGTGTCGATCTCGGCACCAGCAGCGTGTTGATTTATATCAGGGGCAAAGGTATCGTCCTTAAAGAACCCTCAGTAGTAGCAGTAAACAGCAGAACCGGTAAGGTCTTGGCGGTTGGTGAATCCGCAAGCCTCATGCTCGGAAGGACTCCGGGAATCGTAGAGGCCATCAGACCGCTTCGCGAAGGCGTTATTTCCGACTTCCGTGCAACAGAAGTTATGCTCAAGGCTTTCATCGGCCGTGTTTGTACCGGACTTCGTGCTACATATTTCAAGCCGACTATCGTCGTATGCGTTCCTTCGGTCATCACACCGGTTGAGCAGCAGGCAGTTGAGAATGCCTGCCGTCATGCCGGCGCAAAGGACGTCTTCCTCATAAGAGAGCCTATCGCTGCTGCGATCGGTGCAGGTATCGATATTACAAAGGCCTGCGGTTCAATGGTCGTTGATATCGGCGGCGGTACAACTGATATTTCCGTTATCTCTCTTTGCGAACCTGTTGTTGACGCATCCCTTAAGGTTGCAGGCGATAAGTTCGACGAAGCTATTATCAAGCACGTAAGAAAGAGACATAACATCCTCATCGGTGAGAAGACGGCAGAGAAGCTCAAGATCGAGATCGGCTGCGCTTACCCGAGAGATGAGGAGCTTACTCTTGATGTTCAGGGAAGAAACATCATTACGGGTCTTCCTTCAACGGTAACCGTATCTTCCACGGAAATGCTCGAGGCATTGGAAGAACCTATCACTCAGATATTCGAAGCTGTTCATAACGTTCTTGAGAGAACACCTCCGGAACTCATGGCGGATATCTCACAGAGAGGTATCGTCATGACAGGCGGCGGCGCAATGCTTTATGGTCTTGACCACATGCTCTCCAACAGGATCGGCATCGATGTCTATCTTGCCCAGGACCCTGTTTCCTGCGTCGTTATCGGCACGGGTAAGGCGCTCGACATGATGGACAAGTTCGCAGCTCTTTCAAGCGACGTCTGATATTATTGAAACCGTTTTTTATAGACGCTTATCTATCATTGATAGGCGTCTATATTTTTGTTTTGCGGTAATCTCCTGAAAGGTGCATAAAATAACAGTTGACGCACCAATAACGTAATGTTAAAATTCACGCAGTCAGGTTGATCCTGACATCAGATTTTTCCACTACTTTGGTAATTAGTTTATTCGATCTTTGATTTTTCCGATTCCCATACTGCGTATTTTGATATCTGAATTTTGAATTTGTATTTTTTGTGAGGTATTCATGGATGATTTTGAAAGTCTGAACTCCAAGACCGATGCTGATCTTGCGCAGATCGCGGTTGCTTTCGGTGACTTTACAGCTGAGGAAGTCGGCAGCAAGACAAGAGAGGATCTTATCGCAGCCATAATGAGCGGCGTATCCGGTGCGGCTACTGTAAAGAACCAGATCATTGCTGAAGTTCCCGATGCGGAAGTCAAGGCGGAGAAGGCTGAGGCAAAGCCTGCGAAGAAGCGTACTTCCACACGTGCCAAGAAGACCAAGAAGGCTGAAGAGGAAACACCTCTGGAAGCACTTGCCGAGAAGTCTTCTGAAAAGGCTGTTGAAGCTCCTGCAGCAGAGCCTGAGAAGGCAGCTGAGAAAACAAAGGCTAAGCCTGCTGCTAAGCGCGGACGCAAAAAGAAGACCGAGGAACCGGCACCCGAAGCTGAGACCGAGACTCCTTCCGATACGGCTGAAGCAGTTCCCACACAGGAGAATGCCGAGCAGCCTGCTGCAGAGACAGTACCTGCTCCTGCTGCCGAATCAGGCAAGCCCGAGGAGCAGAACAGACCCCGTCACAACGAGAAGATCAAGTCCAAGAGACGTAAGATCTCATTTGGTCCCGGTCAGGAGACAAAGACTCAGGTCGTTACTGCTGAAGCAGGAACCGAAGGTAATCCCGATGAGGAACCTGTTGTTGAGATACCTCAGGATGTCGAGATCGAAGGCGTTCTTTCCATCGGCAATCAGGACGGAAACAACAAGAACGATTTCTGCGGATTCGTACACAGAAGAAATTATCTTCCCGGAGAAGATGACGCATATGTATCCGGCCAGTTCATAAAGAGAATGGGACTGAGACGCGGCGACTACATTAAAGGCTTCGCATCTCCCAAGAGAGGCAAGGACAGATATGCTCCGCTCAAGAGGATCGTATCCGTTAACGGAATCGAAGTTGATGAGACAAACAATTTCGAGAACATAAGAAAGCGCCCGAAGTTTGAGAACCTCACGGCTATATATCCGGATGAGAGACTCACACTTGAGACTGAGAAGGAAGACATTTCCACGAGGATCATTGATCTTTTCTCACCTATCGGCAAGGGCCAGAGAGGTATGATCGTTTCGCCTCCGAAGGCAGGTAAGACCATCCTTCTCCAGAAGGTCGCAAATTCGATTACGGCTAATAATCCCAACTGCATTCTCATCGTTCTTCTCATCGACGAGCGTCCTGAGGAAGTTACCGACATGCAGCGCAACATCAAGGGTGAAGTCGTTTACTCAACATTCGACAAGCGCCCCGAGAACCATGTCAGAGTCACTGAACTCGTTCTCGAGAGGGCAATGCGTCTCGTTGAGCTCGGCAAGGATGTAGTTATCCTCCTCGACTCAATGACGAGACTTGCAAGAGCATATAACCTCACCATCAACCCCACCGGAAGAACGCTCTCGGGCGGTCTCGATCCGGGATCACTCTACGGACCTAAGAGATTCTTCGGTGCGGCACGTAACATCGAGCACGGCGGAAGCCTTACGATACTTGCCACAGCCCTTATCGAGACCGGATCCAGAATGGACGAAGTCATTTTCGAGGAATTCAAGGGAACGGGCAACATGGAAGTTACGCTCGACAGAAAGCTTGCCGACCGCCGTATCTTCCCGGCCATTGCCGTGGACAAGTCCGGTACGAGAAGGGAAGACCTGCTCCTGCTGCCTGAAGAACTTGACGCTGTCTGGCTCATCAGAAGAAGGATCGCCGAAGCTGATACCACGACTGCAACGAATGCGGTCATCAACTTCATGGAAAAGACAACGAACAACAAGTCGTTCATCCTTTCCGTAAAGAAATCTTTCGCTGCTGATTGACAACGGGTTGCTATTCAAGTAATATAGCAAGGCTGAATTAGAAATCCGGTATGACATACGTGACAATGAATCCACGCGTCATATCTTTGATTGAGAGGTGAAAACAATGAAAGAAGGCATTCATCCTCAGGCACAGATCGTAACTGTAAGATGTGCTTGCGGTAACACATTCGAGACTCTGTCTACGAAGAGCGACCTCAGAGTAGATATCTGCTCTAACTGCCACCCGTTCTACACAGGTAAGCAGAAGCTCGTTGATACAGGCGGACGTGTTGACAAGTTCAATAAGAGAATGGGCAAGGTTTAATCCTTTACCCCGGTTAGAATGATTAACCAGGAGCTGTGCAGACGCGCAGCTCTTTTCTTTTTTATAACTAATTTCGGAACCTAAAATGCTATAATCTGCTTATTAATGTGAAAACATATCCTCAGGGAGAATGAATATGTCAAAGAAGAAAGACAATAAACCGGCCGTGCGTTCTGCCGAAGAAGCAGTAAAATGCGATCTCGGCACACCTGCGAAAAAGACCACGATCGGCGGACAGGCCCTTATTGAGGGTGTCATGATGGTGGGACCTTCGAGGACCTGTATTGCCGTCCGTAAGGGTGACGGAACCATACACGTTGAAGAGGTTAAGCAGAGCGAGAAGGTTACTCATTTTGAGAATATCCCTTTTATCAGAGGCTGCATCAGATTCTATAAGATGCTCGTAACCGGAACCGGAGCCCTCATGAGATCCGCTGACATTTCCGAAGAGGGAAAGCCCGCTGACGAGAAGGAAGAAACAAAACCTTCCGGACTCGATAATTTCCTTAACCGTCACAAAAACATTGTCGTTACTCTTGCCGCCATACTCGGCATCCTTCTCAGCGTAGGACTTTTCATCCTGCTCCCGAGACTTGTCGTAGACATAGTCTCAAAGTTCATTCCCGAGAACATAGTTCAGCAGACCTGGATGACTGTCATTCTTAACATTGTCGAGGGCATATTAAGACTCCTGTTCTTCCTGATCTACCTCATCAATGCATCAAGGCTTAAGGACATTAAGCGCGTTTGGCAGTATCACGGAGCGGAGCACAAGACCATCGCTTGCTATGAGGCCGGCGAAGATCTTACCGTTGCAAACGTTCTCAAGTATCCGAGATTCCATCCCCGCTGCGGAACTGCTTTCATGTTCATCGTACTTGCGATTTCCATTCTGATCTATACGGTCATCAGCGTCTTTACCGGTGCACAGCCCATGTGGGTCAACCTTTTGATCCGCGTCGTTGTAGTACCTTTCATCTGCGGTATCTCATACGAGGTTCTGCGTTTTGTCGGACGCCATGACAAGAACGGGTTCTGCAGGCTCTTGTCCAAGCCCGGACTTTGGCTCCAGAAATTCACGACCAATGAACCTGACGCTGCCATCGTTGAAGTCGCCATAGCATCTCTTCAGGCTGTAATTCCGGAGAATAAGGAAGATGACGTTTGGTGAGGTCTTAAAGCTCTTATCCGGTTCGGGTGATGAAGAAGCTCAGATCGATGCCAGAATCCTTTGTGAAGAATTAGAAGGGGAGGCTCTGTCTCTTGCTGCCGCAAGGCGTGCAAAAGGGGAGCCTCTTGCTTATATCCTCGGACACAGGCATTTCTGGCGTGAAGACTATAAGGTGGTAAGCGGAGTCCTTATTCCGCGTGCCGATACAGAACTTATCGTTGAATGCGCACTCAGGTTTTGCGGTCTTCATGATCTTGCTACCGGAGATGTTCTCGATATTCCCGCCTCGGGAAAGAGTGAAGTTATAAGTTTTGCCGATATCTGCACCGGTACGGGCTGTATAGGCATCTCGATAGCCAATGAACTCATTTCGCACGGAGTTAAGGTAAAAGGGATCCTTACCGATATCAGTGATACTGCCATTGAAACGGCTAAGGCCAACATTTCAGCTCAGTTGAAAGATGCTTCTGCACTTGAGGTAGTCCGTAATGACATCCTGAAAGATGATCTGACGGGAGAATTCAGTTTTATCGTCAGCAACCCGCCTTACATCACCGATTCTGAGATGGAAGAATTGGATGACGTCGTTAAGGATCATGAACCTGATCTGGCATTAAGAGGCGGATCTGACGGTCTTGATTTCTATGAAAGCATTTTCAGAAAGAGTTTTGATCAGTTGATACCCGGGGGTGCTGTTTTCGCTGAACACGGATATCTTCAGGGTGAAAGCGTAAGAAAACTCTGCAAGGCCGCTGGCTTCGAAAAGGTAGGAACTGCCAGGGATTACGGCAACAATGAACGCATCACGTGGGGGATCAAGCATGCCGGGTAAATTCTTCAGATACAAGTATGCGGAAGGCGAGATAGTCACCTTCAAGAAAAAGCATCCGTGCGGAAGATCCGAATGGGAAGTCACCGGAGTGGGATCAGAAGTCAGGCTGAAGTGCCTGGGCTGCGGACGTGTCATGACCATGGCCCGTGAGAGCCTTGAAAAGGCTACCGTCGCGGTCAGACCTAAAGATTGATCAGGTGTAAGACTCCAGATACTGGGAGACGCATATGTGTCTTCCGTCGCAATCCTCGAAAACAAACTGCCTGTTTACATTCATCTGCTTTGCTTCCTCGGCGTCCGGGAGAGCTTCGGTGATCTTTACATCAAGAGATGAAAGCTCGTTTTGGAGCAGATAGGGTTCAGAACAGTAGATATACATATCGTATTTGATGCCGAATTTCCTTAACGGCCTTGCGATGTCGCCGCTTCCTTTTACAAGAACGAGAGCGATGTTGTCGCGCGTGAGCCTTATGTGGGGCATTGTCTCATCGTCGAGATGAGCTGCCTTGAAGCCCAGTTTTGTCTCGTAGAAGATGGAAGTCTTATAAGGATCAGGGCAAACAAAAACCGCTGCCTGGCTGTTCATGAGAAGCAGCCTGCCGCCGTCAGTGCCGTTTTCGCCTTCACCTTCAGTTTCCTCCGGACCTTTTTCAACCTTCTGATTGCTGTACTGATAGCCGAGAAGAGGCTTGAGGAAAGCCTTTTCGTGTTCGTCCAGGGAATCCATCATGTCCTTTCTTGCGAGGACTTCCTCAGTCGTCATCTGAGCGGGAATGTCCCTTAACCTGTCTACTGTCTCGCAGTACTCGGCGAGGTTAACGAGACGGATGAACAAAGGGATTATCTCCTTGACGGAATCAGGGAGTTCTCTTTCGCCGTGAAGGAACATCATGCCGTATTCAACGGCTTCGGCAGGGAGTGCCGCGAAAAGGTGATTCAGGAATAAGAGCTCGTCCTGGGCTTTCTCGTCCGTTCCGCCTGCGTCTATCGTAGACTGCATCAGATCAAAGACCGTATTCATGTCGTGTGCGGGGTATTCTTTTTCGAGCATTCCCGAAAACCTCCTGATGTTTTCAAAATAATGAATTTGACTTATTATATCAGACATAGTTTTTTGAAGGATCAGAGGTTATCTTATGCCTGCGTTTAAAAAGACCAATGCCATGAGGATGCTCGACAAAGCGGGCATCGATTATGAATACAAAGAATATGAGTATGACGAGAACGACCTCGACGGCCATCATGTGGCTGAGTATCTGGGTGTTCCCTATGAAGAAGTATTCAAGACCCTCGTTGCCGTAAATGACAAGGGCGAGTATCTCGTTTACTGCCTTTCGGTCGACGATGAGGTCGATCTTAAGAAGGCTGCCAGGCTCGCGGGTGAGAAAAGGGTCGAGATGATCCATGTCAAAGACCTTCTCGCTGTTACGGGCTATATCAGAGGCGGATGCTCTCCCATCGGCATGAAAAAGAAATACAGGACTTATATCGACGAGATGATCGAACTTGTTGACAGCGTCAGCGTAAGCGGCGGCCAGAGAGGCCTTCAGATTACGCTGAAGCCGTCCGATCTCATAAGTTTTACCGAGGCGACCGTCGGTGACTTTGCGATGAGAGACTGAATTGAAGTATAATGTCTTGTCAAACCATTAGTCAGGAAAGTGAAAAGCATGTTAGATAACAAGAAATTCACGCTGGATGATCTCGAAAAGGACGCAAAGATCTATTTCATAGGAATAGGCGGCATCTCAATGAACGGCCTCGCAAGGCTCGCAAAAGCAGCGGGCTTTGTTGTCGGAGGCTCTGACAACCATCCGGGCGAGAGGACGGAGAACCTTGAGAAGGAAGGCATTAAGATCTACGGAACGCAGGTCGCTGAGAACATTGACGACTTTAAGCCTGATTATCTGGTAAAGACAGCTGCCATCCTTCCTGATAACCTGGAAGTTAAGAGAGCAAACGAATTGGGGCTTCAGATCCTCGACAGAGCAGAATTCCTCGGCGCATTCACCAGAACATATAAGAATGTCATCAACGTTTCCGGTACTCACGGAAAGACGACGACAACTTCGATGATTTCTCTCATGATGATCGATTCCGGAGCAGATCCGACGGTCCATCTCGGAGCTGACCTCGATCTGTTCAACGGTACCGTAAGGACCGGTTCCAAAGACCGCGCGGTGCTTGTCTCGGAGGCATGTGAGTTCAACAGGTCGTTCCTGAATTTCTCGTCAACCACTGCGGTCATCACGAATATCGATCACGATCACGTTGACTGTTATCCGACCATTCAGGACGTCATCGATGTCTTTGCAAAGTTCATCGATCTCTGCAACGATGACGGATATGTCGTCATTTCAGGCCACGACGCCAATACCGCAAAGGCAGTTGAAGAGGCAAAAGAATCTTTTGCCAAGGCAGGCAGAAAGTTCCCCCAGGTAGTCACGTGCGCATGCGATGAACTTCCCTGCGAGGCAACGGGAAAGAAAGCCGATTTCATTGCAAAGGATATTTCTTTTGCCAATGGACATCCCCGGTTCGAACTTATACATAACGGTGAGTCTTTCGGAACCGTTAATCTTTGCATACCCGGAAGCCACAATATCAGCAATGCTCTTAACGCGGCTGCTGCTGCATATCTTAACGGCGCATCGCCTGAGAACATAATCTCCGCACTTAACGGATTTGAGGGTGCTGACGGCAGATATACCATCAAGGGAAAGTACAAGGGCTGTGACGTTGTAGTTGACTACGCGCATCACCCGACGGCTGCCAGAGCCACCATCGAGGCGGCGTCGAACATGCCTCACAACAATATCCTGGTCGTTTTCCAGCCTCTGACTTACAACAGGACAAAGCTTCTTTTCGAGGATTACGTAACGAGCCTTCTGCCTTGCAGGAAGGTCCTTTTCGCTGAGATCTTTTCTGACAGAGAGTTCAACATGCACGATATCTCGAGCAAGGATATTTCTGATGAGATCAACAGGCGCGGCGGTGATTCCGAGTTCTATGAAGACAGGGAAGAACTTAAGAACAGGATCGACGAGCTCATCGAGCCCGGTGACATAATCCTGATCCTCGGACCTGAAGACATAAGGACGTTAGGCGACACTTTGTGTCCGAAGGGTTGATGCTTCGATGAAGAAAAAGAGCATAACTCCGCAGGAAGAATTTACGGGACGCGCTCCTGAACTGAACAGGACCACCCGTGTAATGAAGGTCTCAGGCAAGGCCTGGCTTTGCGCTATTCTGTCATTGATCCTGAGCCTTTCGCTGATCGGTCTGTTCTTCTTGTCTTCGTATAAGTCCGGAAAGAACGGCAAGGTCGTTCTTTTCTACTGCGACAAGAGGTTTTTCCCGTATGTCTCTATGCGTAATTCATTGGCTTCTGCAGGCTTTGACTTTGGCATAGCGGAGATTCCCGGGGAAGGGGAGACGGCAGTTTCAGACCGTTATGCGATTCCCGAACAGTACAAAGACAAGCAGATCGTCATCTGTGCATTTGGAAAAGACTCTTTTACGATCATGGATACGGTCGCGAAAACAGATAACCCGAATGTGATCGGTTACTGCCTCGTAAATCCCAAGTATCCCGGAAACGCGGCGATGGAAGGTTACGGCCGTTACTATCCGAAGACTCCGGTAGCGATCTTCGACTATACGGGAGAGAAAGCTGATGCAGAGCAGAACGGCGGAGCTTCCATGCTTTACGAGAAGTTCTCGGGTGCTGATACGCTTTACGGAGTACCTGCCGTCAGCGGAAAACTGATAAAGAGCAAAGTGTATATCTCACCTGACCAGAACAGGTATCTGTCGGTATCTTCCGTACCGATGGGAACCCATGTTCTCAGATATTCGCCTGTGTTCGAAAGTGAGCTTGCCATGTATCTGGGCATTACTTTCAACGGCGGAGTGTCTGCGCTCAGGATCAAGGCTTGGTTTATCTGCGCTCTGTTTACTGCGTTCGCGGCTCTTGCGTTCCTTGCACTGTTTGTTTTCCTGATCCCGGTAAGGGATTCCGACAAGGGATCAAAGGAGCTAAAGGGAAGAGACAGCCTTGGAACGATCATATTCTTCGGACTTTCAGCCTGGATAGGACTTACGATATCCGTAATGACGTTTATCCGCGGCATTGCAGAATATGCCAGATATGCCGTTGTAATGGCTCCCGCAGCGCTGATCACCTGCATGGCCCTCATGCGTTTGCCGTTCCTGCTTTCAAAGAAAGTCGTATATAAGAGAGAAAAACTCCAAACCAGCGCAATGCTCGTACCGCTGTTTATGGGACTTTGCGATGTTGCCATTGTCGCGGGCGTCGTTCTCGTGTTTACTGATATCTCCGGGATCGGGCAGGATACCATTAAACTTGCTGCGGCTCTGATCGTGTTCATAGTTACGAGCCTTTCTGCATTTGCGCTTGCAAGGGCAGACAGAAAGTCCAGGTTTGCAGGAGAGGGGCCTGCAGCGTATTTCGGCAACCCGGTCTATTTCTTTGAGACCATAATCCCGCCGCTGGCTTTGCTGGTCATTTCGATCCTCCGCGCTAACGGAACGGGGATCTGCTATGCTTCGATGGCTCTGGCATGCGGAATAATACCTTTTGCCGCGGCAGTTACGACCAAGCGTTTCTCAGACTTTTTCGAGGCGGCAGGAGTCGTCTGCGGATTATTGATGGGAATTCTTGTCTACATTGCGCTCTGACGCAATTTCCTGTTGACTTTCAGCCCTTTCATGTTGTATTATACGCGGGTGACCGCATGCAACGGGCTCTTTAAACACGCTTTGAATTAGGTCAAAAGCCAATGAATTCGAGCGTTGCCTCGGTTTAGGCAGCGAGACTGGAAGAACAGGAGGAACGAATATGTACGCAGTTATCAAGACAGGCGGCAAGCAGTACAAGGTTTCTGTTGACGATGAGATCTTCGTCGAGAAGCTTGAAGGTGAGGCTGGCAGCCAGGTTACTTTCGAGGATGTACTTGCAGTTGCTGATGACAACGGTATCGTAGCTGGTGATGTTAAGGCTACAGTAACCGGTGAGATCGTAAAGCAGGGCAAGAACAAGAAGGTTATCGTCTCTAAGTACAAGGCTAAGAAGGGCTATCGCAGAAAGAATGGCCACAGACAGCCTTACACACGTGTACTTATCAAGGCTATCAACGCGTAATCATTTATGATTTCCGTTATCGTCTGCAGAGAAGATAATAATATCAGGGCTATATATGCCAACGGACACGCCGGTTACGGCAAATCCGGAGAAGATATTATCTGCAGCGCGGTTTCGACACTTCTCTTTACTGCGGCCAATGCTTTGGAAGATATTTGCGGTTACGACGGCGAATCTTTTTTCCGGATCAGCAATGAAGGTAAAGATGATGTCAACTTAAGGATAACGGTTCCCGATCAGGGAGACGATGAGACAAAGAACAGGGCTCAGGTAATAATGAGGACTTGCGAATTAGGTCTTATCGGGATAGCAAGAGATTATAACGAAGGCAAGAAAAGGTACGTAGAGATTATTCACTCAAGAACACCGGAGGTGTAATTTATGATTAAGTTTAATTTACAGCTCTTTGCACATAAGAAGGGAATGGGTTCCACCAAGAACGGCCGTGAATCCCAGTCTAAGAGATTAGGTGCAAAGAAAGGCGACGGACAGACCGTTTTAGCCGGTAATATTCTTGTCAGACAGCGCGGAACAAAGATTCATCCCGGCACAAATGTCGGAATCGGTTCTGACGATACACTCTTCGCTCTCATCGACGGCACCGTCAAGTATGAGCGTATGGGCAAGGACAAGAAGCAGGTAAGCGTTTATCCCGTAGCTTAATAGTAAGCTAGGATTCTTAAGCGGTTTACGAAGAGCAGTCTGTCATTCTATGACGGCTGCTCTCTTTTTTCAGGTATCAGATATGTTTATCGATCATGCGAAAATCTATGTTAAGGCGGGAGACGGCGGAGCCGGTGCCCTGAGTTTCCATACCGAAAAGTACATCACTAACGGCGGTCCTGACGGCGGTGACGGCGGAAACGGCGGTAATGTCGTATTCGTTGCTGCCAGGAATCTGACAAGCCTTCAGAATTTCCGTTTCAAGCACAAGTTCGTTGCAGAGAACGGAGTCAAGGGCGGCAACCGTAAGATGTACGGCAGATGCGGCGAGGATCTTGAGATCGGAGTTCCGGTCGGAACCGTTATCAGGAACGCCGATACGGGCGAACTGATCGCTGACTTTACCGAAGACGGCGAAAAGGTGGTTGTGGCTCATGGCGGCAAGGGTGGCCTCGGTAACATGCACTATGCCAATTCCATACGTCAGGCTCCCCAGTTTGCAACACCCGGAACTCCCGGTGAGGAGCTTAACCTTTATGTTGAGCTCAAGCTTATCGCAGATTGCGGACTCGTAGGTTTCCCCAATGCAGGCAAGTCAACGCTCTTGTCCGTACTTACCAGAGCTAAGCCTAAGATCGCGGATTATCCTTTTACTACTCTCGAACCGGTTTTGGGAGTGGTATCCGTTGATGATTTCTCGTATGTAATCGCGGATATTCCCGGAATCATCGAGGATGCTCATCAGGGCGCGGGTCTCGGCCATGACTTCCTGAGACACATCGAGAGGACGAGGCTTCTCATCCATGTCGTTGACGTTTCCGGAAGCGAGGGCAGGGAAGCCATTGACGATTTCCATGCGATCAACAAGGAACTTAAGGAGTTCAACAGTGAACTTGCTTCAAGACCGCAGATAGTGGTCGCCAACAAGTGTGATGCCGCAGAACCTGAAGCAGTCGATAAATTCGTAAAAGAAGTCAAGGCTTTAGGCTATGAGGATGTGTTCGTGATCTCGGCGGCAGGAAGGATCGGATTGAAAGAATTATCCGACAAGATTACCGAGATGGTATCAAAGCTTCCTCCTACAGTCCTCCACGACATCGTCAAGTCTGACGAGAAGACCTATAAATTCGAAGAGGCAAAGAAGTACGACATTGTCATCGAAGATGGCGTATATGTTGTAAAGGGCGCCTGGATTAAGAAAATATTCAATTCTACAAACTTTGAGGATACGGAGTCTATGAACTTCTTCCAGAGGACACTCGAATCGTCCGGAGTTTTCGATGAACTTAGAAAACTCGGCGTTAAGGAAGGGGATACGGTCAGGATCGAGGATCTTGAATTTGATTTCTTCGACTGATTCTTTAGTGCACTAATTTACAAATTGTTCATTATTCTGCTATTCTGACGCCTTGATGTTTATTTATCATCTAACCATCAGGATATTCCTTAAAGAGGTTTTGAGTTTGTTATTTGAAGAGGACCGCGGAACGAGCCGCGGTCCTTTTTGTTGTAAACATACTACTTAATGTCGTAAAATTAGTTTGCGTAATTAAGGAGGATGTATGGAGTTTCTAAAGCAGATAATCAACAACAGGATATTATGGATCGGAGTACTGTCCTGGTTTATTGCGCAGATATTCAAAACAATCAATAACGTTATCATCACCGGCAAGTTCAGCTTGGAAAGAATGTACGGAGACGGCGGCATGCCGAGCGGCCATTCAGCCACCGTATCTTCCGTTGCTCTGGCTACCGGTCTTTATGAGGGATTCTCGTCTCCGGTTTTCGCTGTCGCATTCATCCTCGCGATCATCGTCATGCACGATGCCATGAACGTCCGCTTGCAGGCAGGCAAGCAGGCTGCTTTGCTTAACGTTCTCGCTGAGACCTTTGAGAAGGTCACTGGAACTGATCTGCCAAATGAAGAGAAACTGAAAGAACTCCTCGGACATACTCCGCTTCAGGTTATTGCGGGATGTCTTCTGGGTCTTATTGTTGCTTTTATCTGCTATAAGGTTACCTGAGGTTAAATATGATCTACACGCTGACACTTAATCCTGCCATTGACGTTACTGCACATACTTTGTCTCCGTTTGCATACGGTGGTCTGAACCGTCTCAAGATCAAGAGACGTGATCCGGGCGGAAAAGGAATAAACGTTTCCAAGACTTTGAGAAATCTCGGTGAACCGACCTGCGCATGCTTTCTTTCAGGAGGTCCTGCAGGAAGGGAACTTTATGACAGGCTGATAGATGACGGTATCGAGTGCATCTGTGCCGAGATAGGGACCGGTAATACCCGTACGAACATAAAGATCGTAGACGGAGCCGGAATCACGACAGACATCAATGAAGAGGGCCCTGCTTTTGATTTCCAGGCTTGCGCTGCCATAAGAAAGAGACTTCTCGAAATGGCAACTCCCAGGGATGTTGTCGTCATTTCGGGCAAGATACCTCCTTCGGCTCCTAACGACATATACAGAACTATCATCAGGGAGATCCAGCACAGGGGAATAAAGGTAATCCTTGACGCTTCCGGAGAGGCTCTCGAAAACGGTCTCAGATCCGTTCCTTTTGCAGTCAAGCCTAATGCAGCGGAAGCCGGCATCAGTCCTGATGTTGATTCTGCCGTAAGAGCTGCCGGCAGGCTTCTTGCGGTGGGTTCGGCAATTGCTCTGATATCTCTTGGCGAGAAGGGCGCTGTTTATTGTGACAGAGGCGGAGTAAGGATGTATGCCGAAGGCATGAAGATTGATCCCAAGTGCGTTACGGGATGCGGAGACTCAATGACGGCGGGCCTTGCGTACGGAATAGCCAACAATCTTTCTCCGGTGGAGATCCTTAAGATCGCTTGCGCTTGCGGTACGGCAGCAGCACTCACTGACGGAACTCAGGCTCCTTCGGCCGGTTCCATCGCAGGTTTTGAGGACAAGATCAGGATAATACCTCTCTGAGACGTTTTGTCTGTTGTAACGCCCGAACAATTGTTCTAAAATGACTCTATAAGGAGTTCATATGTTTAAACTGGTATCTGATTATAAACCCTCGGGCGACCAGCCTCAGGCTATAGACACCCTTGTTAAGGGCATAGAAAGCGGCATGCGCGGTCAGACGCTCCTCGGCGTTACGGGTTCGGGCAAGACTTTTACGATGGCTAACGTCATTCAGAGAGTTCAGCGTCCAACATTGGTACTTGCACACAACAAGACGCTTGCAGGGCAGCTTTATGCGGAATTCAAGGAACTGTTCCCTGAGAATGCCGTGGAATATTTCATTTCATATTACGATTACTATCAGCCGGAAGCGTACATAGCGGCGTCTGATACTTATATCGAGAAGGATTCTTCCATCAATGACGAGATCGACCGTATGCGTCATGAGGCGACCAAGTCACTTCTTACGCGAGATGACGTCATTATCGTTGCGTCAGTATCGTGCATCTACGGTATCGGCGAGAAGAGCGATTATCTGTCGATGGTATTGAACCTTGAGACGGGTCTTGAGATCTCGCCTGAAGACGTGATCGGACAGCTCATAAACATGCAGTACAACCGTAATGATTTCGCTCCTGAACGTGGAGCGTTCAGACGCAAGGGCGATACCATCGACATCTGGACTCCGGATTCGGAACACACGCTTACCAGGATAAGCTTTTTCGGTGACGAGATAGACAAGATAAGCTATGTAAACAGCATTACCGGCAAGACCGAATTCACCAAGAATTATGTTGAGATATTCCCGGCATCACACTATGCGACGGGAAGACAGAAACTGAACCATGCGATTGAGACCATTGACGTTGAACTTGAGGAAAGGCTCAAGGAACTGCGTGACAAGGGTGACATGATCGCTGCTTACAGACTTGAGCAGAGGACCAGATATGACATGGACATGCTCCGAGAGACCGGTTTTGTTAAGGGAATCGAGAACTACTCAAGGCATATTTCCGGACGTGCTCCCGGAGAGCCTCCGTGCACGCTTCTGGATTTCTTCCCTGAAGATTTTCTCATGTTCATAGACGAGTCTCACCAGACTATACCTCAGGTCGGTGCCATGTATAACGGTGACAGATCCAGAAAGGAAATGCTTGTTCAATACGGGTTCAGGCTCCCTTCAGCATTTGACAACCGTCCTTTAAAGTTCAACGAGTTTGAAGAGAGAATGGGGCAGACCATTTTTGTCAGCGCAACGCCTGCCGAATATGAGAAGGAACACAGTGAGCAGGTCGTAGAGCAGATGATAAGACCTACGGGACTTCTTGATCCTGAGATCTTTGTCCGTCCCGTTGAAGGCCAGATCGAAGATATCCTCCATGAACTTGCGGAACAGAAGAAGCGAGGGGATAAGAGCCTCATAATGACTCTTACCAAGAAGATGTCCGAAGATCTTACGGAGTTCCTTGAAAAGGAAGGGATCAGAGTCACATATCTTCATTCAGACATCAAGACCGTTGAGAGAATGCAGATACTAAACAAGCTCAGAAACGATGAGGTCGACGTAATAGTAGGTATCAATCTCCTGAGAGAGGGTATTGACCTTCCTGAAGTATCGCTCCTGATGATCCTTGATGCCGATAAGGAAGGATTCTTAAGATCAGAACGCTCGCTCATCCAGATAATCGGAAGATGCGCCCGTAACGAGAGAGGCCGCGTAATCCTGTATGCTGATGAAGTTACGGATTCAATGATGAATGCCGTCGGTGAGACCAATAGAAGACGTTCAATCCAGAAGAAGTTCAATGAGGAGCACGGGATTGTTCCGAAGACCATCAAGAAGGCCGTACGTGACGTGTTTGATATAGTTGCGGGAAGCGCGGAGAAGGCATCTTCAAAGGCTTCATCAGGCAAGCGAGGCGGCATCGATCCGACCCGTCTTATCAATGAGGGTGTTTCCGGCGGTACGGCTGAAGAGAATGAGAAGATGATCGCACAACTTACGATCGAGATGACCAACGCTGCCAAGAATCTTGAATTTGAGAAGGCTGCGGAGATCAGAGACATAATCATCGAACTCAAGGGGAAGAAGTAATGGACAGTTTTTGCCATCTCCATCTGCATACCGAATACAGTCTCCTTGACGGAGCTATAAGGATTTCCGAACTTGCCGAACGGTTGAAGGAGATGGGTATGTCTTCGTGCGCGATTACCGATCACGGAGTCATGTACGGCGCTGTGTCGTTTTATAAAGCTATGCAGGCTGCGGGAATCCATCCTGTCATCGGCTGTGAAGTCTATGTTGCTCCCGGTTCCAGATTTGATAAGGATCCCGCTTCCTACCAACATGAGAGGTATTACCATCATCTGATACTGCTGGCGAAGGACAACACGGGCCTGGTCCATCTGAATAAGCTTGTTTCGGCGGGCTTTACTGACGGCTTCTACAGAAGACCGAGGATCGACGAGGAGCTTCTTGAGAAGTACCATGAAGGACTGATCTGCCTTTCGGGATGCATAGCAGGCAAACTCCCCGGCCTTATCCTGGACGGAGACTTGGATGCTGCCGTGAAATGCGCGATGAAGTATGACAGCCTTTTCGGAAGGGGCAACTATTATCTTGAGATCCAGGCTAATACGACATCTGAACAGGCAACCGTCAACGCATCTCTGATAAAGATGTCCAGAGAGACGGGAATACCTCTTGCAGCGACCAATGACTGCCACTATCTTAGGCAGGAAGATGCAGAGGCGCAGGATATCCTGTTATGTATTTCCACCGCTGCCAGGATCGATGATGAGAACAGGATGAAGATGTCCTGTGATGAGTTCTATGTTAAGTCGGAGACGGAGATGAGGCGTTTCTTCTCCGAAGTTCCTGATGCGATCGAGAATACCGGAAAGATCGCTGCGATGTGCAAAGCAACTTACGATTTCGATACCATTCATCTACCTGTCTATGAGGTTCCCGAAGGATATAACGGACATGAGGATTATCTTGCTGAACTCACTTACAAAGGGCTTGAAAAACGGTTTGAGATCACTCCGCCTACGGGTGATAAAGAGGATTATCTGAAGAGAGCGGAGTATGAACTGTCTGTCATCAACAGCATGGGCTACACGGACTATTACCTGATAGTCTGGGACTTCATCAATTACGCGAAAACTCATGAAGTGACTGTCGGTCCGGGAAGAGGATCGGGCGCAGGCTCTCTTGTCGCTTACGCGATCGGCATTACTGATATCGATCCGATCAGATACGGACTTGTTTTCGAGAGATTCCTCAATTCGGAACGTGTATCCATGCCGGACTTCGACGTGGATTTCAACGATGAGAGAAGACAGATAGCAATTGATTACGTTACGGAAAAATACGGGAGGGACAGGGTCGCTCACGTTATAACGTTCGGAACGCTTGCCGCGCGTCAGGCGGTAAAGGATGTTGCGAGAGTCCTCAACATGCCGATAGCTCAGAGCAACAAGATCACTAAGATGATACCGTTTTCGCCCGGAATGACTCTTAAACAGGCTTTGGAAATAAGCTCGGAATTCCGTGAATGTTATGAAACTGATATGGAGGCACATAAGGTCGTTGACATGGCCATGCGTATCGAAGGACTTCCAAGGAATTCCGGTACTCATGCTGCGGGAATAATCATTTCCGGTGCGGACATTACGGACATAGCACCTTTGTCAGTAAACGACGATACCGTTGTAGTCCAGTTTGCTAAGGCGGATGTTGAGAGTATAGGACTTCTCAAATTCGACTTCCTGGGCTTGCGTACTCTGACCGTGCTTCAGGAGGCGAGAGACCTCGTCAAACAGAATTACGGAAAAGACATCGAGCTCGAAAGGATACCGCTTGATGATCCGAACATATTCAAGATGATAAGCAAAGGCGATACCGTCGGCGTGTTCCAGCTTGAAAGCCGCGGAATGACGTCATTCATGAAGCAGCTTGAGCCTGAAAGCCTTGAGGATATCATCGCCGGAATCTCACTATACAGACCGGGACCCATGGAACAGATCCCCAAATATGTTGACTGCAAGCATAATCCTTCGCATATCTCATATGACCATAAGCTTCTTGAGCCGATCCTTAACGTCACTTACGGATGTGCGATCTATCAGGAACAGGTAATGCAGATAGTAAGAGATCTTGCAGGCTTCTCTATGGGGCAGTCCGACAATATCCGCCGAGCGATGAGCAAGAAAAAGAAATCGATCATGGAGAACTACAGACAGCTCTTCATGTATGGCGGTACTGATGATAAAGGAAGACAGATCGACGGCGCTGTGAAGCGCGGCGTGCCTGAAAATGTTGCGGCGAAGATCTTTGACGATGTAGCCGGATTTGCCGGATATGCTTTCAACAAGTCACACGCTGCCTGCTACGCGGTCGTAGGCTACTGGACCGCATATTTCAAATACTATTATCCGACCGAGTTTATGGCTGCGAATATCAATTCGTTCAGAACTGAACTCGCCCAGGCGTCGCATTACATCAGCTGCTGTTCCGAAATGGGGATCGAAGTCCTTCCGCCTGACATCAATAAGAGCCGTGAGAAGTTCACTACGGAAGGTGACAGGAAGATCAGGTTCGGAATGTCCACGGTTAAGAATGTGGGAGAAAATGCAGTACTCGACATACTTGCCGACAGGGATAAGAACGGCCCTTACAAGACTTTCGATGACTTTGTCATCAGGGCATCCAAGATAGGTGTTAAGCGTAATGTCGCCGAATCTCTGATCCTTGCGTCCTGTCTGGACAGTTTCGGACTTACGAGGGCGCAGATGGTGGCTTGCGTACAGACTGAACTCGATAAACTGGCGCAGACCGCGAACCGGAATATCGAAGGACAGCTGTCGCTTTTCGATCTTGGCGGTGACGTCAGCAGCGACACCGGAATATTCATCCCGGACATTCCCGAATATCCTGAAGAGACTAAGCTCGGATATGAGAAGGAAATGGTCGGCATATATATTTCGGGCAATCCGCTCGCACCGTATCATGACATAATATCCCGGCTCATTACTTTCGATACGGCTGAAGCGGAGAGCATTACCGAACTTCAGGGAGCAGATGCAATTGACGATAACAGGGAAGTCGTCATGTGCGGTATGGTCACGTCAAAGAAGACCGGCTATACGAAGAAAAAGACGATGATCTCGACTATCGGATGCGAGGACATGACTGGCCGGTTCGAAGTCATGCTTTACGGTAAGAGCTTTGATACTTTCAACAGGATAGTCGAGAAGAACAAACCGTACATTTTCATAGGCAGAAGACAGATGCGCGAAGACAGCGGACTTACCATGTTTGCAGATGCGTGCTATCTGCTGGGAAAGGATAATGACGTTGTCAGGACTGTTATGAATGACCGTGCTTATGCCGCTGCGGTTAGAGAGTCGGGTGGAACGAAGAAGGCCATGGTGTCCGAGTCTCAGCCTGAGCGGAAGGTTGAAGCACCTCAAGCAGTTCAGGAACCCGTGACTGAGGTTCAGACTGAAGGCAGACCGCCTCAGGCATTGAGGATAAACTATGCCGGAAGCCCCGGTTCGGAAGGTTTTAATAGATTGTTAAATTTCCTGGCTTACTTCCACGGAAACCTTCCTGTTGAAGTAAGATTTATATCAGACGGAAGCATTGCAAGACTTGATCCGGTCTGTGACATTATGTTCGATGACGAAGTTATAGCAAAGCTGGAAGAACTAGTCGGAGACGGGAACACGGAGATCATCCGGGAGGTTTGAGTTATGGCTGAGAGTGATTACGAAAGGCTAAACGAGATCATCAGGGAATGTGAGCACATCGTTTTCTTCGGAGGGGCCGGAGTATCCACCGAGAGCGGGATCCCTGATTTCAGGAGCAAGGACGGGCTTTACAACCAGCATGACGTTAAATTCGACAGGTATTCACCTGAATATCTGCTCAGCATTGACTGTCTTTTAGATCATCCGGACGTTTTTTTCGAGTTTTACAGGCAAAAACTGGATACTAAGGACATAATGCCCAACAGGGCACATTATAAGCTTGCGGAAATGGAGAAGGCCGGCAAGCTGGACGGCATAATCACCCAGAATATCGACGGCCTTCATCAGCGCGCGGGAAGCAGGAATGTCCAGGAAGTACACGGTACGACTCTCCGCAACTATTGCATGAAGTGCCATGAGGACTATCCGGCTGACTTCATTTTCAAGAGTGAGGGTCCCATCCCGAAATGTCCTAAATGCGGTGGAACGGTAAGGCCTGACGTTACTTTGTACGGTGAGGGGCTTCCTCAAACAGCATGGATCGAGTCAAAAAGACTGGTCTACCGCGCGGATTGCCTCATAATCGGCGGAACTTCGCTTGTCGTACAGCCGGCAGCTTCGCTTGCATATGATTTTCCGGGCAAATATCTGGTAGTGATAAACAGGGACAAGACTGCTGCGGACAGAAATGCCACACTCGTGTTCCACGAAAGCATAAGCAAAGTCTTAGATACTATCGAACTTGGTGTATAATCTAATTTGTTAATTTTGAAACCGGAGGACTTTTTATGGGCCGACTTTTATATGATGAGAGCAATTTACCTGAGATCAGCACGCTTAAAGCTGCTAACTACGATATCGTAGACAAGAATACTGTCGAGCCTGTAAAGCGCGTCGGAATCCTGACAAGCGGCGGTGACGCTCCCGGAATGAATGCGGCTATCAGAGCCGTTGTCAGAGCAGGTATCAACGCAGGCTTTGAAATGTACGGCGTTACCAGAGGTTATCACGGACTCTGGAAGGGCGAGATCAAGCAGCTTGACGGAAGATCGGTTTCCGAGACGCTCCAGCGCGGCGGAACCTTCCTCATGACGGCAAGATCGCAGACCTTCATGACAGATCAGGGCGTCCTCAAGGGTGCCAGGATGATGGAAGCTTATGAGCTTGATGCTTTGATCGTAATCGGCGGTGACGGCTCATATAAGGGCGCAAGGGCTCTTGCAAGGATCGGAATGCCTGTAATCGGCATGCCCGGTACGATCGATAACGATATTGCTTCCACAGAGTACACGATCGGTTATGACACGGCCATGAATACGGCAATGCAGTGCATCGATAAGCTCAGAGATACGGCTTCATCCCATGAGCGCTGCAGC
Source organism: uncultured Clostridia bacterium (assembly GCA_946407705.1). GTDB lineage: Bacteria > Bacillota > Clostridia > Saccharofermentanales > Saccharofermentanaceae > Saccharofermentans. Next base: position 156,265 of record CAMJPC010000004.1, read on the forward strand.
GTTATCGAAGTAATGGGAAGACATGCCGGATGGATCGCACTCAACGTGGGCATCGCAACAGGTGCTGAGAGCATCCTCATTCCTGAGGTCCCTTACGATTTCAACAGGGATGTCCTTAGAGTAATCCTCGACGGACGCAACACCGGTAAGAAGCACTATATCGTCATCGTTGCCGAAGGCGTAGGCCACGCGGATGACATCGCAAAGCAGATCGAGGAGGCTACAGGCATCGAAGCCCGTCCCACTATCCTCGGACACTTGCAGAGAGGCGGCTCTCCGACACTGAGAGACAGGACCATGGCCAGCCTTATGGGCATCAAGGCCATTGATTGTCTCGTAGAGAAGAGATTTAACAGACTCGTGGTCATGCAGCACGGCGAGATTACCGATGTTGATATCGAGGAAGGTCTTGAAATGACCAAGACCATTTCTCCTGAGATGATCGAAAAGATCAAGAGACTCGGCTGATACGGTTTATTCCGTAATTTACAAAACTAATTGAAAGGACGGCAATTTGCCGCCATATATCATATGTACGAATATCTGACAACAGATGAAGACCTTGAACGCCGAATGATACGCGGCAGGGTCCTGTCGATCCTTGAGTTCAACAAGATCCGTGACAAGGTCTCTTCAAAGGCGCGTACCGTGTACGGCAAACAGATATGCGAGAACATGGCTCCGTGCACGGATTTCCGTTATGTAGAGGAGAATCTGACGTGGACCGGGGAGGCCATGACTCATATAGTGAGGTTTGGATGCCTTCCGCTCGGAGGTTTTCGCGATCTTACCGAGGCAATGTCTTATGCCGAAGCAGGCGGAACGCTGACATGCGCGCAGCTCCTTTCCGTTGCTTCTTTTCTCAGGAGCGCTGAAGACGTAAGAAGCTGCCTTAATAAAGCACGCTCTGCAGGTTCTCCGTTTGTTGACGATACGGAACCCAACATAGTCAAGGCGATCGAAGAGATCGGAACGGATGAAAGGCTCTATAAGGCCATTGATGAAGCCATCTTAGGTGACAATGAAGTATCGGACCGCGCGAGCAGGACTCTCGCCCAGATCAGGCGTGACAAGAAGAGTACAGCGGCGGGTATCAGAACGCTTCTCGAACGCGTCATCGAAAACGGCGGTGACATGCTCCAGGAGAGCATCATAACTATCAGGGAAAACAGATACTGCATACCCGTCAAAGCCGATTTCAAGGGCAGGATAGAGGGAATCGTCCACGGGGCATCCTCCACGGGCCAGACTCTTTTCGTAGAGCCGATGAGCGTTGTCGAGGCAAATAACAAGATTTCCGAGTTAAATGCCCAGGAAGAGGCTGAAATACTTAGGATCCTTGGTGAGCTCACGTCTGATTTCGTGGCCGACAAAGAAATCTTCGTAAATGACATTGATCTCGTGGCAAAGCTTGATTATGCTTTCGCAAAAGGCGAATACGGCATAGAGACCGAGAGTTCGTGTCCGAAGCTTAACACCAGCGGTGTCATTTCGCTCAGAAAAGCAAGACATCCTCTTATCGACAAGGACAAAGTCGTTCCCGTAGATATCAACATTGGCGAGAAATACAACACTTTGGTCGTAACGGGTCCCAATACCGGCGGTAAGACTGTCTCGCTTAAGACTTGCGGCCTTCTCGCCATGATGGCCATGTCAGGACTTGCCATTCCCGCATCTGACGGAAGCGAAGTCTGTGTTTTCGACAGGGTCCTTGCTGACATCGGTGATGAACAGAGCATCGAGCAGAGCCTTTCAACGTTCTCTGCCCATGTGTCGAACATCGTTTTCATCCTGAAGAACATCAGGGGAAGATCCCTGGTCTTGCTTGATGAGCTCGGTTCTGGAACGGATCCCGCCGAGGGTGCCGCATTAGCTGTCGCGATCATTGATGAACTGCGTTCAAAGAACTGCATTACGATGGCCACGACACACTACAAGGAGCTTAAGAGTTATGCCGTTGAGACTGAAGGCGTAATGAACGCTTCATGCGAATTCGACACGGAAACGCTTGCACCTACATACAGGCTTATCATCGGAAGACCCGGATCTTCAAATGCGTTCGTCATTTCAAAGCGGCTTGGCATTCCGGTTCATATTCTTGATAACGCGAAGAGCAATCTTTCCACCGAGGAGATCTCATATGAGCTGCTGCTTACTAAGGCGGAACAGGATGCAAAGGCTGCTGCTGAAGCGCTGAAGGAGAACGAGAGGCTCAAGAACGAACTCTCGGCTGCGGCGAAGGCTCTGGAAGAAGAGAAAACGGCATTAAAGCAGTCTAAGACCAAGATCCTCAACGAGTCCAGAAACGAGCAGAAAAAACTGCTTGCGGAACGTGAGGAGGAGATTGACAGGATGCTTCGCGACTTCCGCAAGAAGAGCGAATCCATGGACAGGCAGGAGACTCTTGCCGAGATGGAAAAGATCAGACGCCGTCTGCGCGCCGGAATAAAGGATCTCACGGACGATTCCGAGGACGATAACAATCCGGAAGCTGTTCAGAACGGAGAGCCTGTAAAGAATGTGGTGTCCGGAGAACTGTATTACGTTCCGTCGTTCAATGTGACGGGCGTAGCACAGTCGGAGGCTTCAAAGAGCGGAAGGGTCAAGATCCAGGCAGGCGCGATGTCTTATACTGTTAAGGTATCCGAACTCAGAATGCCCACACGTGAGCAGCGCGGGGCATTTGAAGGCGGAAAGAAGAACAGCCGCGCCAAGAAGGCGGGACCTTCAAACATGGCGAAAGCCAGATTTGAGGCGTCTTCCAGGACCAAACCTGAATTGATGCTGATCGGCATGACAACGGCGGAAGCGGAATCTGCCCTTATCAGATACCTTGAGAACTGTGCGATGTCAGGCATAAAGGATATCCGCATAGTTCACGGAAAAGGGACCGGCGCACTCAGAATGTGCGTTCAGGATGTTCTTTCGAGAGACGACAGGGTAGAATCTTATCGTGCAGGTGAACAGGGCGAAGGAGACAGCGGCGTTACCATTGTCAAACTCAGATAAGTAAGGGATTACAAGATGACAGAAAACCAGACGATCGAGAACAAAGAAACGAAAAACGGCAGAAGATTCAATAAAGGATACTTCTTCCTGGCATATGTGCCGTTTGCAATCGTAATGGTCGTACAGACGGCCACGACGCTCCCGGGTCTCATAATCGCCACTTATGATATTTCCAAGAGCGGTCAGCCTTCTGACCTCAATATGTTGATGGAGATATTCAACAAGAAATACGCTTTATGGGGATATATCGCTTACTGCATAATCTGCATTGCCATTTTCACCCCGTGGTACATAAAGGGATTTGTCAAAAAGAGTCCTGCCGTTGACTACAAAAAGGCTTTGGGAATAAAACCCCTTGCTTTGTCTGTCGGCGTGATGCTTTGCCTGTGCTTTGCCGTATCAGGCGTGTTTACGGCAATTGACATCATGTTCCCCGAGGCTATGAATGCTTACAAGAAACTGATGGAGATATCTTCGTTGGGAACTGATATGTCCATCACCATTGTCTACGGCATCCTTCTTGGTCCCGTGACTGAAGAACTGTGCTTCAGAGGCCTTATTTTCGGAATGCTCGAAAAGAGTAACGCCCGTCCGCTGCTCTTTATCTTCATTCAGGGACTTCTTTTCGGGATCATGCACATGAATCTTGAACAGGGACTTTATGCTTTGGTGCTCGGAATGATGCTCGGATATATCAGATACAGATACAAGACGGTTATCATTACCATCATTGCTCACACTATCTTCAATTTCGTCGGAACGATCGGAGCTAATTTCCTTGCCCGAATTGGCATGAATGATACCATGGAAATGGTATTCGGTGCGGTTGCCATTGTTGCTGCGGCAGGTCTCTTCGTACTGATCCTTAAAGACAAGGGCCTGTATTTAAAAGAAAGCGAATATTCGAAAGCTCTGATCGGGGTGAAAGATGATTGAGTGGCTGACTAAAAACCTTTCAACGATATTAGTCTGCATAGTCATTGCGGCATTTGTCATGGTCGTAATCGTGATAAGCTTTAAAAAGCGCAAGAACGGTTCAGGGTGTTCCGGCTGCTGCACGGGATGCATCAATTCCGACAGATGTGCCGGTTTCTGCGATGAAAATGAGCCTGAAAAGGCAGAATGATAATCCCCGATATCGAATTTGTGGTAAGTGCCCTATTAGTGTAAAATACGATTAACGCATTTAAATGGGGGACTTGTCAGTGAAAAGCGAAGAAGAAGTAATGTCTGAAGCGCTTGTGCGGATTTTCGAAAACGTAGTTCTTACGGAAGAAAAATCGCTTCAGGCCGGATATTTCTCGGATCTTTCAATTGCCGAAATGCATACTCTTACTGCTATCGGCCCCTATGAATCCAGAACGATGACCAAAACCGCCGAGGATCTCGGTATTACCACGGGTACTCTCACGGTAGCCATAGACAGGCTCGTTAAGAAGGGCTATGTCATCAGACAGCGTGATACCAATGATAAACGTGTAGTCAGGATCAGCCTGACAAGGAACGGCAAACTCGCCTGCAGAATGAACAGCAAGTTCCACAGGGTGCTTGCCAAGCATATTCTGAGCGGCTATAACGAGGAAGACAGAAAGCATCTTCTGGCATTGGTCAACGAGGTTGACGTATATGTCGCGCAGCAGCTGAGAAGATATGACGGTGCGGTTAATGTAAGGAAGACGGCTATGGAAGTCGCAAAGGACAGCAAGAAGGAGAATGAGTGATCATGGATGATTCCAGGCGCGAACAGATCTATAAGGATGTCTTACGCATACTGAGCACCGATCTCGAGGTATCGGCAGATGAGATCGATACGGCCATGGATCTGAATACGGAGCTTCCTTTTGATTCGCTCCAGCTTTACGAATTCGTTATCGACCTTGAAGAGGCATATAATATCAAGCTTCCTGACGAGATGCTCGATCAGATGAAGACAGTAGATGATATCGTCAATCTCATAATGCGTCTCACAGAAGGCAAATGAAAGGTTTCAGCAGGAAAGTATTCATAGTCAACAGCAGGGCAGACTCGCACGGAATGGAGAAATTCAAATCGGCGGTCGCTCTTTTCGATGAGAGCTTGAAAGGCTGTGAGATCCGCTATACCGAACATGCCGGCCATGCATCCGAGATAGCTAGTGAGATCCTTAAAGAAGATGACGGTAATACTCTTGTCGTTGCGTGCGGCGGTGACGGTACCGTTCACGAAGTTGCCAATGTATTGGCAGGAAGCAGCCTTCCGATGGCGATAATCCCGCTGGGAACCGGAAATGATTTCGCGAGATCCGTAATGGATGAAGCTCACAGAGGTGACTGCGAATACTGCGTCAGCGAGATCACCAAAAACGATTACATCGTAAGGGCGATCGATCTTATCAAGGTCGAGTCTTTTGACGCTTCCGGCAATCTGATCCCCGAAAGTTCAGCATGGTGCAATAATGTGGCTTCTATCGGGTTGGATACCGAGGTTCAGCTGAATGCGAAGTCACGCGTTTTGAGACATCCGAAATCAACATTTATCCGAAAGACTTCTTATACGGTATCGGCTATGGGAGCCCTTTTCGGAAACAGGAAGTTTGAGTTCAAGTTCGATTGTGCAAGGGGAAGCGACATCCCGGAGTCTTCCGGAAAGTCCGGATACACACTGATCAGCATCTGCAACGGATCATATTACGGAAGCGGATTTTGTCCTGCTCCCAAGGCTTCCGTCAGGGATGGCCTGCTCGATGTGTGCGCGATCGACAACGTAAGCCTTCCGAGGGCTTTGTACCTTATCTCAAAGTACAAGAACGGACAACATGAGGGAAAGAACGGCGTAGACTGTTTCAGGACGACAGAGATCACGGTCGAGGCTACGGGATACCGCGATCTTAACGGGAATTATGACGGTGAGGACTTTTCGGGACGTAAAGTCAGATTCACGTGCGTAAGGGGTGCACTGAATCTTGCATATTACGATTGATTTTTCGCTAATATGCTATAATTATTATTTAGATAATAAGACGAGAAGGCCGGATTTTTGACGAAAACTAATTCTGACATATTGAAAAACTACGGTGCTTACGGCGTCGGAGACCGCGTACTTGAACTTGCTGCCAAGGCAGAGGAGTCTCTTACCGATGTTTACGCGCAGATAAGCGACATTACCGCATATAACCAACTTAAGGTCCTGGATGCTTTCAGACAGGAAAAGTTCTCCGATGTCCACATGGGACAGTCCACAGGATACGGATACGATGATATCGGCAGGGAAAAGATCGAGAATATCTTTGCCCGCGTTATGGGGGCCGAGAAGGCTTACGTAAGGCTCCAGATCAGTTCGGGTACGCAGGCGATAGCTGCGATGCTCTGGGCAGTGTTAAGACCCGGAGACGAGATGCTGTCGGTTACCGGACGTCCTTACGACACTCTTATGTCGACCATAGGCATCGGAAGCGGCGCTAATGACATGTCTCTCGTATCGTATGGCATCAGCTATAAGGAAGTTAACCTAAAGGCATCTGGAGACCCCGATATCGATGCCATAAAGGCTGCCATGACTGATAAGACCAAGATGGTCTTCATCCAGAAATCAAGGGGCTATACAGGCAGAAGGGCGCTCCTTTGCTCTGATATCAAGAAGATCGCTGACGCGGTTAAGCAGATTAAACCCGGCGTGATCGTCGCGGTTGATAACTGCTACGGTGAGTTTACCGAGAAAACAGAGCCTACGGAGAACGGCGCTGACATTATCGCAGGATCCCTCATCAAGAATCCGGGCGGCGGAATATGCAAGACCGGCGGTTATATCGCAGGAAGAACTGATCTCGTCGAAAATGCCGCAAGGCATCTCACAACTGCCGGTCTCGGCAGTGAAGTCGGTCCTACACTCGGATTTAACGGCATGATCGCCAGGGGACTTTTCACGGCGCCTCAGTGCGTAGGCGAGTGCCTCAAGGGCGCGGTCTTCGCAGCCAAGCTTTTCCAGCTTGCGGGATATGAGACTAGTCCTGCGGCTGAAATGTCCAGAGGCGACATCGTTCAGACGCTTACTTTCGGCGAGCCTGAAAAGATGAAGAAATTTGTCGGTGCCATTCAGTCATGTGCGCCGGTTGATTCTTTTGTCACTCCGGAGCCTTGGGACATGCCCGGATATGAAGATCAGGTAATCATGGCTGCTGGCGCGTTCGTTCAGGGAGCCACAACAGAGCTTTCATGTGACGGACCCATGAAAGCGCCATATATTGCGTACATGCAGGGAGGACTTGCCAGTGAGCAGGTCAAACTCGCGTGCATGCTTGCGTTGGAGGATTGACCTATGGCTGACGAGAAATGGTACAATGCTCCGCAAAATAACGGCAAGAAAAAGAATAAGAACAGGCATCCTTCCGGACAGCCTGTCCGCAGTAATAATGGCAAGATGCCTGTAAAGGGCGTACAAAGGCCCGTAGCGCCTTCCAGAGGCTCTGACAGCATAATTCCCGGTGCTGATCCCGTCAGCGCGCAGCGAAAAGCTCCTATGGGTTCCAAGCCTGTTGAACGTAAGCTTCAGGCAAATGGAAAAAAACGTCCGGTGCCCGGCAATGCTCAGCAGAATGTTCAGGGTAAGCCTGTTAACGGAAAGCCCGCTAACGGCCGGCAGATGGGAACAAAGCCTGCAGATTCCAGGCAGAACATGCGCACAAAGCCCGTCAACGCCCAGCCTGACCGTAAGGGTAAGCCTGTAAACGGCAAACCGGTAACCGGTAAACCCGTAAACGCTAAGCAGAATGTGAAAGCCAAGAGTCCTGAGAAGTCTAAGAAGAGCAATCTTCCTTATCCTGAGGATTTTGTCGCTAAAAAGCGTGCTCCGGCAAATAATGCAAACGGTTCTGCTCCCGTTAAGGGCAAGCGTAAGCTGACACCAGAAGAAAAGAAAAAGAAGTTTGAGAAGCTTGCAGAAATCGAGCAGGCTAAGATAGAAGGAAAGACTGCCGCAAAAAAGAATCCGTCTCAGAAGAGCGCGGAGAACAGGGCGGTAAGAAACGGTTTGCTCGGATTGATCGTTGTTGTTGCGGCACTCCTGGTTCTTTCTTTTGTAGTTCACCATCTCTACGACTATATCGCCGAGAAGCCGAGATTCGCTTTTGTAACCATGGGTACTGTAGAACACTCCATTGGTGCAAAGGCGCTTATCGTACGTGATGAGACTGTGATCCTCTCTGCGAAGGCAGGTGACCTTGTAACGCAGATCACAGAGGGTTCCAGAGTCGCAAAGGATCAGGCGCTTGCGATGGTTGTACCTGATACCATGAAGTCTGTCGTAACCGATCTGCGTAACGTTCAGGCACAGATTTCCGATGTTCAGCAGGAACTCATCCTGAGCGGTGACGTTCCCGAGGCTGACACTATCTATAGAAAATATAACGTCAACATTGCATCCCTCATGGACTCTGTAAGATTCGATGCTATGAACGGCAATCTTACCAACGCTGCTTCTTACAGCGCTTCAGTTAACGTTGTCCTTGAAGAGCGTGAAGACGAGATGTCCAAGATCTCATTTAATGATGACAGGCTCAAGGTTCTCCGTGATGATGAAAGACTCTATGAGACACAGCTCCAGCGTGATGCCACGGTCATTAATGCAAATAAGCCGGGCATCGTATCATTCAGACTTGACGGTAATGAGAGTACTATCGATTACGGATCTTTCCTTAACATGCCTCTTTCGGATATCAGAAAGCTCATTAATGATTCCAAGAGTGCCATCACATCCGATCTTTACGTTAAGGAAGGCAAGGGTGCCGTAAGGATCACACAGAACGAGAGTCAGTACATTACTGTAAATCTTTCGAAGAACGACGCTGCCATGAGTGACTTCGCCGTCGGGACAAAGCATGACCTCAACGTCAGATCAGAAGGCCTCTCTATCGGCGACTGCGAGGTCGTACGCTGCGAGGAAGACTCCGGCGGCATGCTTATCACGTTCAAGACTGCACGCGCCGTAGAATCGCTTCTGGACCGCCGTACTGTAGAGATCGAGATCGTTATCACCGAATCCAGCGGTATGAAGGCATCTGTAGCAAGCCTCATGAATGTCGAGTATGCTCCTAAGGGCGCGTCAGCATTCTGCGTATACTTCGATAAGAAGTCCGGTGCATCCGCAAGTTCGTTTGTTGACGGCGAGACATTTACCGTAAATGTTGTTCCTAATGCAGGCAAGGCTGATTCGAACGGACAGACGCCTACAAGAAAACCCATTACCGTTGCAGGCTGTACCGTAATACATACGGAGACGCTGAGTGACGGCGGTATCCTGGTCGCATTCTCCACACAGAATGAGTTCAGTGATCTCCTCAGGCTTTCGAGACTCTGCCCGGATGGCTATACTGCAGGATTTGTTGATACGAAGTCCGGTCTCGGCACAACCTCGGAAAACATCAAGGTAACGAAATATGCAGGCATGGGTTCTGTCTATACTAATAACCAGGGCTTTGTTGAAGAAATCAGAGTCATACTCATCGACAATGACCGTGAATTCGCGATCATTGAACGTGCAGGCACTTCAAAGGTTCCTGATCTCAATACTGTAATAATCACTAACCCCAAGACTGTTAAACCGGGAGACAAGGTCGATTGACGATGGAATACGATTACGACGAACAACTCTTTTTGACGCTTAAAGAAAGAATCAATAATGTCAGAAACGATATCAGGTCCTGCTGCATAGCTGCAGGAAGAGATCCTGAAGAGATCACGTTGATCGGTGTGTCAAAAGTGTTTCCGGTAGAGTATGCTGAGGCTGCCGTTATGGCAGGTCTTGCCGATCTCGGTGAGAACAGGGTACAGGAACTGATGCCGAAGATCGAAAGATTCTCTTCGCTTGATCTGAGCGTTAACTGGCATCTGATCGGAACGCTTCAAAAGAATAAAGTCAAATATGTAATAGGCAAGACAAAGCTCATCCATTCAGTTAATACTGTAGAACTCGCAGAGGAGATATCCAAGCGTTCTGTCAGTAACAATGTTACCAGCAGGATCCTGCTCCAGGCAAACGTGTCTGGTGAAGAGTCAAAGCACGGCTTTGCTCCGCACGAATTGAAGCCCGCTCTTGATAACATAATGGACATGCCCGGAATTGAAGTATGCGGCCTTATGACGATGGCTCCGATAGAGACATATGACGGTGAGGCGAGAGAGGTTTTCGCGCGTACAAGAGCGTTGTTTGAAGATCTTTCTTCTTATGTACGTAACGATTCATGGAAGGTTCTTTCAATGGGCATGAGCCAGGATTACAAGAGTGCGATCCTTGAGGGAGCAACCCATATAAGAGTCGGTACTGCTATATTTGGTGACCGTTCCAAGTACGTATCGATGTAACATTGATACGCGTAAATCCTCCATTTTTTGTGACATTTTGTAACAAAACCCCTGTTTGCGTTACCTTCTTATGTCATGTTGCCCAAATCTATTGAACTGGTTCGATAAGTTCGGTAATCTCCACTTATGTTTTACGAAAGTCCTTGGTCGGGCGAAAATTTAAGGAGGAAAACACAAATGGGTAATTTCAACGTTAAGAACTTCTTCGGCAGCATGTTCACACCTGTACAGGATGAAGAAATCGAAGAGAACTACTATGAGGATGAGACAGGTTATGTCGACGAGCCTGAGGATGTTTATGTAGAAGAGCCTGTCGCAGAAGAGCAGCCTTACGTTGCTGAGCCTCGTGCTTACGTTCAGGAGCAGCCTGCTGTTACAACTCCTGTAATTCAGCAGAACGCAACAGTCATCATGCTCACACCTTATGACATCAGAACAAGCCAGATAGTTTGCGATCACATCCGTGATGGTCATATCGTAATCTGCAACCTCACCAACACAGATAAGAATCAGCGTGTTGTTGACTATATTTCCGGCGGCGTTTATGCTCTCGGCGGAAGAGTTGAGCCTACACCTGTTAAGACAACATTCGTCTGCACACCTAAGTCTGTTAACCTCGTAATCGAGAATTCAGATTCTGCAGAGCAGCAGGGCACAAGAGTTTCAGCTCTCTGATAACTAAGAATTAAAGAATTGAAGGGCAACGCAAAGTCGTTGCCCTTTTTCTTTTGGAAATCTAAATATTATGTAAAAGCTTTAAGATATTGTATAATCGTGATATTCCGGAAAAGGGGTGATTATCATGACTATTGAAGAAAGAGATTATTTGTTTGATCAGGCACTTGCGCTTTCGTCTATTCTTGAGCAGGAATGCGTAGAACTTCTTGGAATGATGGAGAACATCGATGACAGAGTCGCCATCTCCAGAAAGATCTCTAAACTCGAATCAGACGGTGATGATATTTTCCACGCTGTAATAGCTTATCTTCAGAATGTTGAACTTGATCCGGATGACCGTCATAAGATATTCCATATGCTCCGTCACATTGAAGACATCACAGACATGGTAGACGAGCTCAGCAAGACGATAGTCAGATATAATACCCGTACGGTCACGAATGGCTTTAAAGCGAGCGTAAACAGCATTAACGGCGCTGTTAAGAAACTTATCGTACTCATCAATGCAATGCGCGAATATCAGCCTGAGATGAAGGAACACTTCACAAAGACGGTAAATACATTTGACGCATTCAAAGTTGATTACGAGAAGATGTATGACGTGCTCATTTTCGAGCTGTTCTCCAAGCCTCATGACATTGTAGACATCATCAGATGCAAAGCTGTTTACGACGCTATCAGGGACATTTTCGAAGCATTTGAAGTCAGTGCTGATGATGCTTATAAATATGTAATTTCCAAAGGATGATTCCTTCTGGCTGTGAGATGTTCTTTTATCATGGTATGGCAGTTCAAAATGATCGGTGAGTAAAGGATGTCAAAGCTAATCTATCATTGCTTCCTATGATTCCGGCAGCAGATTACCCGTTTTTGAGAGGTGACATATGGCGAAGAAAAGACTCAACATAGGATTATTGATCGATGACTTTGATCATCATTTTTCGAGCCGCGCTTGTGAAGGCGCTGAGCTTGCCGCCAAGGCTCTCGATGCAAACCTTTTCATATTTCCCGGACATTATATAGGTAAGCCTGACAGCAGGTATTCTGATAAGGAATTCGAGTATCAGTACAATACTTTATTTGATCTTCCGTCTGCACGTAATGTAGATATCATTTATGTCGTTCTGGGAACCATCTGTTCCAGGGCTGACATGAAGATGCAGAAGGAATTCATTGAATCGTTTCCGCATGTTCCGGTAGTCTGCCTTTTCTCCAATTACGAGAGTCTTCCTTCGGTTACTTTCGATAACAGGCACGGACTCGAAGACGTGATCGACCATCTCATCGAAAAGCACGGCGCGCGTGATATCGGTTATGTGTCAGGTCCTGTTACTAACCGTGATGCGAGAGAACGATTGGACGTTTATACGGAAACACTTAAAAAGCATGGTATCGCCGTAGAAAAGAACAAGATCGTCTATGGTGATTTTACCCAGAACAGCATTAATGAAGTTAACGCTCTGCTTGATTATAACGGGCATCTTGATGCCATTGTTTTCGCAAACGACAACATGGCTTTGGGCGGTTACAAGGTGCTCGAAGAGAGAGGACTCAGGATCGGGAAAGACATTCTGGTAACGGCTTTTGATGATGACGATTTCTCCATAAATCTCGATCCGCCTCTTACGACTGTTGGGGCAAGTTCCGCTGAATTGACATACAAGGCCGTATTAAATGCCAGGAATTATATAGACGGTTCGGCACTGTCTGACATGACTGTTGAGACAAGACGAGTTCAGAGAAGCTCCTGCGGCTGTGAGCGCCTTGATACTGAAGAGATGGGTATCAGGCTTGGTCTTGATAAACTCGAAAGCGGAGACAGGTCTTTCATCGAGGAGATCAAGACATTTCTGTTCGGTATTTTTTCTGATGACGGACTTATTTTGGAATTGAAAGAAAAGCTTGGTGTTTTCTTCAACGCCTATGCTGATTACGTTGAAAACAAGACCGGCACGGTTGATGAAATGGAATGCGCTTTTTCGGATGTGATCAAAACTCCGGTATTTGCATATACTTCACCTGAAAAATTGTTTAACGTGCTTCAGACGATTCAATATGAAGCAGAAAGGATGATATCTGACGCAGAAAGCTGTCTTGCCATCAGTAAACTGTTTTCCGATTTCTACAGACGTTTATCTTTTGCGGATATTTCTTTCTCGGATGAGACTCGCGGCAGAAAGGATAATCTTTCCCGTATGATCAACCAGCAGACAGGAGATATTTTCCTTCTGCCTAATGACAGTGAAATACCTTATGAGCGCTTGCTCGACGGACTGTATTATGCCGGCTTTAAGCGGTCGCTCCTTTATCTGTTCCAGGGCAATATCAAGAATGAAGCAAACAAAAAGTGGAAGTGCCCGAAATCAATACTGCTTAAAGCGTTAGCAGATAAGAACGGTGTACGCGCGCTAGCGGAAGAACAGCAGCTCCTCAGAACGGATCTCATATTTACCAATGAATTCATCGATTCTGCCGAACGCCGTACAATGGTCGTTTCTCCGTTGTTTGTCGGTTCGGACATCTATGGATTCATCGTTAATGAAATCGATACCAGGAACCTCATCAACATAGCACCCATCGCGATCCAGCTATCAGTCATTCTGAAGTCTCTTATCATGATCGAAGATCAGAACAGGGTAAAGCAGAACCTTCAGAATTCCATCGAAAGATTCATAAGGGACAATACGAAACTTGACGAGATCGCTAAGAGTGACGAACTTACCGGCCTGTATAACAGAAGGGGATTCATTGCGAATGTTGAGAAGGTGATAGGAGATCCTCTGAATAAGGATAAGGTTGCGATCCTTTGTTTTGCTGACATGGACAACCTCAAGATGGTTAACGATAAGTTCGGTCACGACGACGGTGATTTTGCGATCAGAACGGTTGCAAACGTACTTCGTGAATCCTTCCGTGACAGCGATATAATCGGACGTTTCGGCGGTGATGAATTTGTTGTTCTTGCAGTAACGGGAAGCGACTGTGACGTGCCCGGGATCAAGGACAGAATTGAAAGAGTAACCAAGCGTTATAACGAGAAGGCGGGAAAGCCTTATCCGATCGCAATGAGTACGGGGGTATTAAAGTTCAAATGCGATCCGTCGGTCGATATTTACTCCATCATCGACGGTGCGGACCAGCTCCTGTATGAAGAAAAGGCAAGGAAGAAAAAACAGTTCGGATCTTACAGATAAAATAAAATCCCGCAGGAATTCCTGCGGGATTTCTTTTGGACCTACCAGAGTCTGGTGTTATTCTTTATCGTCTTCAGGATCCGGCTTTACCGCGTCTGCGATTGCGCCTGCGACCACTCCGTCTGCAACCTGGCTGTCGTTATCGAGTCCCGAAACGTTGATGTTTCTGGTGACCTTTGCGTCATAGCCGCTTGCCTTGACGATGTCTGCAAGATCAACGCCTGTAGCTGCCTTAACTGTCTCAAATGTCTGAGCCATTACGGTAGGTACGTTAGCGGAGATTCCTGATACACCGCCGTTGCCATCGTTTCCGCCAGCGAAAACCGTGACCTTGTCGATGGAAGCGAGAGGCTCAGCAACTGCCTTTGCGACATCAGGGAGGACCTTAACGATCATCTCGAGGATAGCAGCCTGGCCGTACTTCTTCATGGCTTCAGCTTTCTTCTCCATTGCTTCAGCCTCAGCGAGACCTTTAGCCTGGATACCTGCAGCTTCAGCATCGTACTTTGCTTTGATACCGGCAGCTTCCTGCTCTGCAGCATAGCGCTGTGCTTCAGCCTGAGCCTTCTTGGCTTCTGCGTCCTGAATAGCCTTATACTTTTCAGTTTCGGCGATTACACGCTCAGCCTCGGACTTCTTCTGCTGGTTGTAGAGAGCAGCTTCAGCCTGCTTCTGCTTTTCGATGAGCTCAGCTTCTGCGAGTTTCTGCTTCTGGTACTTGTCTGCATCAGCCTTACGGTTGATCTCAGCTTCGAGTTCCTGCTGTCTGACGTCGACCATCTTCTGACGGAGGATGGCTTCCTGCTGTGTCTTAGCGATCTCAGCATCGGTAGCCTTGACGCCGATGACTTTCTGCTGTTCCTGCTTCTGAATCTCATAAGCAGCGTCAGCTTCAGCCTTCTTTGTATCAGCCTGAACCTTGAGGTTAGCCTGCTTGATGGCGAGGTCATTGTTACGCTCAGCGATGATGATGTCGGACTGTACGGAAGCTTCGTTTGCTTTCTGCTTAGCCTCAGCGACTGCGATAGCGACGTCTCTGTCAGCCTGTGCCTTAGCGATGGAAGCGTCCTTCTGGATCTGGGACATGTTGTCCTGACCCAAAGCGATGATCAATCCGTTCTCGTCGTCGATTCTCTGAATGTTGCAGGAGATGATCTCAATACCAAGAGCGTTCATGTCGGTCTGAGCCTTGTTCTGCATCTCGTCACCGAACTTCTTACGGTCGGTGTTGAGTTCTCTGAGGCCAACGGTACCGATGATCTCACGCATGTTACCCTGAAGGGAGTCGGTGAGGGCTGCACAGATCTTTTCCTCGTTCATGTTGAGGAAGTTCTTCATTGCGAGCTCGATGCCCTCCGGGTCGGTCTTGACACGTACCTTTGCAACTGCGTCGATGTCTACACCGATGAAGTCGTTTGTAGGTACGAAGCCGTTCGTCTTGATGTCGATGCTGATCTGCTTGAGAAGCAGGATATCCTTACGCTCAATGAACGGGATCCTGACGCCTGCGCGGCCGATGAGGATCTTCTTTTTCTTCCTCGGACCTGAAATGATGAAAGCTACATCCGGCGGTGCCTTAACATAACCTGAAAGTACGATGACGATCACAAAGATTAGGATCGCAACACCAATTCCGATTGGAAGCGCATATTGTGATAAATCTGGCATATTCTTAATCCATCCTTTCCTTTATTGTTGCTATAAATCTTAAAATCATTTTTTGTAAAAATCAATATCATCTGACATTGTCCACTTGTATGAACCGATATATATCCGCATGATTCCAATCTGTTCAAACAGTTCAAAAACGGGTATTTGCACTATTTGATAGGTTACTTATTGACAGATACAAAGGGGAAGGATATAATCCAAACAAATGAACATATGAATAATCGTTCATATGTAAAGGAGGACAGGATGACTCACGATCATAAAGAACAGCACAAAGACTTAAGTCATGAATTGCCGTCTGAAGAATTGCTGCAGGATCTGGGGGATCTTTTCAAGATCTTCGGTGATACGACCAGGATAAGGATCATGTTCGCTCTTTATGAAGGCGAGATGAGCGTCTCATCGATCTCGGAATTGCTCGGCATGACTCAGCCTGCGATCTCACACCAGCTTAAGACTTTGAAAGCGGCAAATCTTGTCGCTACCCGCAGACAGGGAAAAGAGATCTATTACCATCTGTCTGACGAACACGTCAAATCGATCATAGCCGCGGGCTTTGAACATCTCATTGAATAACAATTTGGAGGTTATATATGAAGAAAACATTTGAACTTGAAGATCTGGATTGCGCTAACTGCGCATTGAAGATGCAGGAAGCAATTGAGAAGATCCCCGGTGTTGTTTCATGCTCGGTCAACTTCATGACTCAGAAGATGACTCTTGAAGCTGACGACGCTGAATTCGACAAGATCCTTAAGCAGGCTGTAAAAGCCATCGCCAAGGTTGAACCTGATTGCACGGTAATCTGCTGATATGAAATACAAACTCACCAAAAAACAAAAGAAGATGCTGATCCGGATAATTATCTCGGCAGCACTTCTGGCAGTCTTTATGCCTTTTGCCCATCTGATCGAACTGCCTTGGTGGGTTGAACTTATAATTTTCACAGTACCTTATATTATCGCAGGCTACGATGTCTTGAAAGCGGCAGCGGTCAATATCACGCACGGACGTATCTTTGACGAGAAGTTCTTGATGATGGTAGCCACCTTGGGTGCTTTCGGAACAGGAGAGTATCCTGAAGCGTCTTTTGTAATGCTCTTTTATCAGGTCGGCGAGCTTTTCCAGAGCATCGCTGTCGGAAGGTCACGCAAATCCATAGCCAAGCTCATGGATATTAGGCCGGATTATGCTGTTGTTATAAGAGATGGTAAAGAAGAGAAGGTATCTCCTGATGATGTTGCCGTAGGTGAGACGATAGTAATCCGTCCAGGCGAGAAGATCCCGCTTGACGGTGTCATTACAGAAGGATCGAGCTCGGTCAATACGGCGGCTCTCACAGGCGAATCCGCACCCGTGGATCTCGGATTGAGCGACACGGTAATCTCTGGAACTTTAAATCTCACCGGTGTCATCAAGGTTAAGACGACCTCTGAATTCGGACAGAGTACGGTCTCCAAGATCCTTGAGCTTGTCGAGAACGCATCTGACAAGAAGGCAAAGGTCGAGAACTTCATTACGAAATTTGCAAAATGGTACACGCCCGCAGTCGTTATCGCTGCAGTGCTCCTTGCCGTCATTCCTCCCGTTGTCACGGGCATAGGAAGCTGGGACGTATGGAAAGTATGGCTTATAAGAGCCTGCGTATTCTTAGTTGTGTCCTGCCCTTGCGCACTTGTAGTATCTGTTCCGCTTTCTTTCTTCGGCGGGATCGGCGGTGCTTCGAAGAGGGGAATCCTTATCAAGGGCGCGGGCTATATGGAAGTTCTTTCAAAGATCGATACGGTTGTATTCGATAAGACGGGAACACTTACCAAAGGCGTGTTTGCCGTAGAGGATATACATGCGAGCAATATCGATAAGCCTGAACTGCTTGATATAGCTGCCGCATGCGAAAGCTTTTCGAGCCATCCTGTCGCGCAGTCTATCGTAAGGGCTCACGAAGGCCATATCGACAAGAGCAGGATTTCTGAAGTTGAAGAGATAGCCGGTAAAGGCATTAAGGCGGTCTTGGACGGTCAGACTTACTATGTGGGCAACGGCCAGCTGATGGATCTTTGCGGAGCCAAATGGCATGACTGCCATCTTACCGGAACGATCATCCATATTGCACGTGATACGGATGAAGGAACCGAGTATCTCGGACATATCGTTATCAATGATGAGATAAAGGAAGATTCCGCATCCGCAATAAAGGAACTGAAGTCTCTCGGCGTCAAAGAACTGATAATGCTCACAGGTGACAAGGCCAAGGTTGCGCAAAGTGTTGCAGAGAAGATAGGACTTACCGGCCATCACGCCGAACTGCTTCCTGCGGATAAGGTCGCGAAAGTCGAAGAACTCCTTGAAAAGAACGGAGCCAAGCTTGCATTCGTAGGAGACGGCATAAATGATGCTCCTGTGCTCATGCGTGCCGATGTCGGTATCGCGATGGGAGCAATGGGATCTGACGCGGCAATTGAATCGGCTGATGTTGTTCTTATGGACGACAAGCCTTCCAAGATAGCTGAATCGGTCAAGATAGCCAGAAAGACCATGCGCATCGTCTGGGAGAACATTATATTCGCTCTTGCGGTTAAGGTGATAATCCTCGTCTTAGGCGCTGTTGGCATCGCTAATATGTGGCTTGCGGTCTTCGGTGATGTCGGTGTTCTCATAATCGCGATCCTCAATGCCGTCAGGTGCATGCGCGTAAAAGACTGATCATTGGGATAACAACGCTTCTGTCCTGTTAATCGTACCCTTTTACGTTGTGCCTCATACCGCTCTGGGTTAAAATGTAACCAGAAATAAAGATATGAGGAAAAGCTTATGATCAATGTCTTCAGATATGACGGAATCGACTGCATTACACCCTCGATAATCAGGAAGGAACTCGGAAGGAAAGATTCCCGTGAGATTGTGTTTATCGTGCCGGAATTTGCAAAGGCACAGATCGAACGCGAGATCATCGATCAGCTGGGCGATGAGTGCAGAGAGAGAAATGCGTATATCCGTTCTGAAGATCTTCCGATATCGGTCAGTTCTTCATTTGTCAGCGGAGATGTTCTGAGCTTTATTACTTTGTCTTCCGCCATCCTTGATGCTGCGGGCTATGACTACAGCGGCGCAGGCAGTGATGTCGCTCTGAGATGTGCCGTTTATTCTGTCCTTGCAAACTACAATAAAGACTTCAAGACGTTCGGCAAGCTTACGAGCAGGTTCGAGTATATCAACATGCTCATTGACCTTCTTGGAGACTTCACCAGATACGGTATCGGCGTTGCCCAGCTCGAAGAGGCTATAGCTAATTCTGCCGCATATTCGGCAGAGTATAAGAGCAAGCTTGAAGACATTAAGCTCATGATGGAGTCGATCGGTAAGATCAATGATCAGTATGGCTTGTCGTTTCTTAAGAACCGTATTGAAGCTGCAAGTCAGGTCCTCGCATCCGTTACTCCGGATATGCTTAAAAGCAGGAGACTGTCAGGACTTAGAAAGCTTCTTTCTGGCCGCTTTGTTTTCATCGGATTCGGTTCGGGAAGAAATCTTACTCCGCAGGAATACATGCTCGTTAATCTCCTTTCCGAGAAAGGCGCTGACATCAATTTCTATGTTCTTTCAACGGATAAGAAACCTGTTTCCGAGAAGAATCTTTATAAGGTCGGCAATGAGTTCTCTGACCGAATGAAGTCCAGGGGAGCTATTATTCATGATTTTGCCGTTGAAGAAGACTCAAGACCCGAACTTGCCGGAATCATTACTCACTTTGCCTTCGATGAACCTTTTGAGGGTGCGACTACTGACAAAGTACGCCTTTCAGGCATAAGCGGTGCTGATAACCAGCTGGGATATGTATTCTCTGAGATAATCAAGCTTACCCGCAACGAAGGTTACCGCTACCGCGATATCAGGATCGTGTGTTGTGACGATGATCTTTCGGGAAGAATGAGAAGCAATGCGGAATTGTTCGGACTTGATGTGTTTATTGACAGAAGGATCGAACTTTGGAGCACTTTGATCCCGGTTTTTGCTGAAACCGTTCTTGAACTTCCCGTCCATAATTACAGGGCAAGTGATGTTTTGCGTGCCATGAGGTGCGGACTGGTTAAGGTACCGCCTTCGATGACCGATTCATTTGATAACTATCTCAGACGTAAGAATATCACGGATGCCACAAGGCTCTTTAAGAGTTCCGTTTATCTCAAGGTTGAGAAAGACGAGGACGGCAATCCGAAGGACAAATCAAAGGTTACTTTCCGCGAGCCATATGAAGACATCAAGGCAGGTGAATCCGTTCCCGAAGGAGAATTCTACTGGAAATACATCGTTCAGCCTAAGCTTATGCCGCTGAAAAAAGCCGCTGACAAGATAGCCGAAGAGAAGCTTTTAAGCCGTAAGGCAATGCTCCTTAGAGAACTCCTGGGTGATCACAGGGATGATGTTGAATTCCTGTCCAAGGAACAGCTTGAAGCAAACGACAGTGAAGCCGCTGCTGCGCTCGTACGCGGTTATGATGAAGTGATGGCACTGCTTACGTTGTTCACCCATGAGATGAATGACGTGCCGATCACTCAGAGAGCATTTATCTCGCTCGTCAAGACCGATATGAAGAACAGGGTTGAAGGCACGATCCCGCTCAAGGTTGATTCGATCGAGATAACAACGCCTGACAGAGCTTTTGTAACTCCTTGCAAAGTCATGTTCATCGTCGGGGCCGCACGTGATAACTTCCCTCATAAAAAGGGTTCTGAAGGACTGCTCAGTACAGGTGAATTAAGGAACCTTTCCAAGTCGGTTACCGATTGTGAGCTCCCCGATAAGAACGAAGCAAGATCCAAGGAAGAGTTTGTCACTTGTTGTCTGACTTTGGGAACAGTAACTGACAGACTCTACATGATCCATAATGCCGATAAGAATTTTACCAGCAGCGTATTTGATTATCTTCAGACTGTCGCTGATCCCGATCTGTTTGTCAGCGGATATAATGCACCGGTACTAGGTACTCCAAGAGAAAGAAATCATACGTTTAAAACGTCATCCATCGACAGTGAGATAATGGATAAGCTTCTTGTGTTCTATGACACCGAGGATGGGGAAGAATTCACTAGGGAGAAGGGAATGCATCTCAGTGTAACGGCATTGGAAGAATTCAACCAGTGTCATCTCAAGTATATGCTGAACCGGATATTAAGGATCTGCGAAAGAGAAGACAATACGGATATCGATTTCAAGGGATACGGTACGCTTATCCATAAGATGTATGAGCTTGGTCTGTCTGAGATCGACCGTGATGATTATCTTGCGAACGCAAAGAGTCTTCTTGAGGATGAAGCTTTGTTCGAGAATATAGTTAACGAGGTCTTCGAGAAAGCGATCATGGCTGAACGCGTGCCCGGATCGATCAATGATGAGGGTGAGACCGAGACGGTAAGCCGTGAGTTTGATATCGAGACCGGAGTAAAGCTCCGCAGGATGTTCAGACTGACATTCAAAGGAATTCTTAACGACATCGTCAAGTCTTCTTTCATTCCGACCGGCTTTGAGGCGCGTATCGGAAAACCTACTACAGACAGTAACGGAACCAGTATCGATCTTAAACTTGAAAACACCGAACTTGAAGAAGAGACCGGACTGAAGCTCCGTTTCTACGGTGCCATCGACCGTTTCGATTTCGGAACCTGCAAAAACGGAGCTGAAGGAATCAGGGTCATCGATTACAAGAGCGGAAGCAAGACAGTTAAGAGAGCAAATCTCTTTAACGGAACACAGATACAGCTTCCTTTGTATACCAAGGCTCTTTGTTCGGGATACGGAATTAATCCGCTGAACAGTGATTACGGTTACTTCAATGTGGGACTTAAGAATAAGTCGAATGCAGGACCTCTGAAGTTTGAGCCTTCAATGTCAAAGTACACACCCGAAGAGATCAAGCTTTCCATCGACTATGCGGATTTCATTGTTAAGCGTTCCGTAAGGGATATCCAGGCCGGTAAAGCAGA
Source organism: uncultured Clostridia bacterium (assembly GCA_946407705.1). GTDB lineage: Bacteria > Bacillota > Clostridia > Saccharofermentanales > Saccharofermentanaceae > Saccharofermentans. The sequence goes on from CAMJPC010000004.1 coordinate 178,132, forward strand.
CGGTCTTGTCAGTCCTGATGTTTCACGTTGCGATTATTGTCCTTATGGCGGCGCTTGCGGCAACATTCCTTCAAGGCCTTTAAACAGGATCGGCAACTTAAAGCCGTGTGATGCTTATGAAGATGTGTTGAAAGAGACTGCGGCAAAAAGCGGAAACGATCCGTACCAAAAGGACGGAAAGGTCAAGTATCAGGCCATGAATGAGGTTTACACGACAATGATGCAAGGAACCCTTGATAATGAGAATAACGACGGAGGTGAAGAATAATGGCACAGACTCCGTCAATTGATCAGCAGGCGATCATCGATAACAAGACCGAGAACATCCTTGTTCCGGCAGCTGCAGGATCGGGCAAGACCACGGTAATGATCCAGAGGATCATCACAAAGATCATCGACGACTTGAAGGATGATTCGATCCCCGACAATGAGAAGCATTCTCTCGACAGCATACTCGTAGTCACTTTTACGATCGCTGCCGCAGAACACATGCGCGAGAAGGCTGAATCTGCAATCAACGATGCGATTGCGGAAAACAAGGGAAATCCTGAACTCATTGCAAAACTCAATCGTCAGAAGGATCTCCTTCCGAATTCGTACATTCAGACGTTTGATTCGTTCTGCGCGAGAGTAATAAGGGAGAAGGGTTATTGCGCAGCGGATTCCGATCTCGCTGATGTATTCGATCCTGCAAACATTGTTCTGGATGAGACCGAGAAATCGATCTTAAAGAATGCTGCCGCAAAGAAAGCCGTTAAGCTGATGTATGCTTCAGCCAAGGATGAAAATGATCCTTTTATCAAGCTGACCGAGCGTTTCGGTGACGGCCGCACGGACGGTTCTCTGATAAGTGCCGCATTGGATATCTATGACAAATTGAGAAGTCTTTCAAAGTACAGGGAACTGATACAGAAAGAAGTTGAAAGCAGAAAGGCTTTTGATGACGAAGGCAAGCTTCTTTATGCTGACAAGATGTCTGAGATCGTCGGTGACGTAATCGATTTTCTTGTCAGGAAAAAGGCGGAACTTGAAGGCCCGAACGGATTACTTGAATATCTCGAGGCAAATCCCGAACTGCGTGTCATCACGAAGGGTAAATTGTCACCTGAAGAGGCCAATGAGATATCCAGAGACATTGTCAGACAGTACATAGACCTTATCGACAGGCAGGCTTTAAGACGAAGGAGTGAAACGGATAAAGACGGATATGAGCAGGCTTTCACTCTCATTGAGGAATGGAAAGCTCTTTATGGCAACTTCAATGTTAAGGCTATGGCCAGTAACGACAAGGCATTTGAAGACGATCCGCTCTTTTTTGAGGAATACAAACTCCAGTTTGATTCGATCAAAGCTGTTACGAATCTTGTTATTCACGATCCTAAAGGAGCGCCGGAAAGCTATAAAGCAGCCCCGAAAGAATTGGCTGAACTGTTTGCGCTTCTTAACGATTACAGCAAAGAAGACCTTCTAGCGCTTCAGCAGGAACGTACGGAAGTTGCCGGTGCAATGGTTCAGCTGCTCATTAAGATCGATGAGTGCTATGCCGAACTTAAGACTAATGTTCACGGCATGGATTTCTCGGATCAGGAATATGCTGCTTATGACATTCTGGACTCTGAAGATGCATCGCGTTTTTATCAGGATAAGTTTGTAGAGATATACATCGATGAATATCAGGATAATACAAGGCTCCAGGATGACATCATCAGTAAGATCTCACGCAGGGAGGGCAATGTATTCCGCGTCGGTGATGTCAAACAGAGTATCTACAGATTCAGGCATGCGGAACCTTGGATCTTTAATGAGAAGATCGATCAGTATAAATCTGACGCTTCTCTTGGCAAGGTTCTTCCGCTGACGGAAAACTTCAGAAGCAGTCCTGAGATACTTGCTTTTGTTAACCATATTTTCGAGCAGGTAATGACAAGGGAAGCTGCAGAGATCGATTATGGACCGGATCAGAGGCTTAATCATCCTGAAAACGGCGGTGCTGAAGAGCAGGGAGAAGCAGGTCTTCCAAAGGTCGTGATCGTTGACTCGGACGGTGCGGGCGGATTCCAGGGAATGATTGAAGAAGTGACTGAATCTGATGAGGAGGATACTGCGGATAATCAGGAAAGTTATGAACCTTCTACCGGATCGGGTGACCCCGGAGACGGCGAGATCCAGGTGCGTGACGGCAAGATAAAGGCTCTTTGCCTTGGCGTTGAGAAAGAAGTCCGTGAGTACATGTCTCAGTTTGATCCTGAATCTTCTGATTATAAGTCACACTACGGTGATATCTGTGTTCTTACGACTATAAAGAGCGAGGCACAGGTTATTTCCGATTATCTTAATGATCACGGTCTGCCTTCCGCAGGAAGGATTACTACAAGCATCTTCGGTGACCTGGATATCAGAGGCATAATAAACTGCATAGTTTGTCTCGGTAACTCTTTGAGGGACGAATACCTAGTCGGAATGCTTCTTGCGCCGTATAAGAATACCAACTTCAGCGTTAATGAACTTGCTATTGTTCAGGCGTTTATTGCCGAAAACGATCCGGGCAGCAGGAAGGATTATCTTTTCAATAAGATCAAGAGATTTTCAGAACTCAGTAAAGATGAGCTCGGCTTAAGATTCAAGGCGTTTGTCGACTGGTTCGAGAATCTCAGGATGAAGGCGATGACTTGTGATATCGACGAGATAATCGAACTGATCTACAAGAGAACTGATATTAAAGCTACAGTTGCCAATAAAGAAGGTGACTTCGATAAATTGATGATCTTCAAGGATTGGATGAGCCAAAACTTCAAGAGATTCGGTTGCGATATTTCAGGCGTGGCCGAAGAACTTGAGAACATGAGGATCCAGATCGATACTGCGGCTATTGAGACCGGAAAACCTGAGCAGAACTGCATCACCTGCATGAACTTCCATAAGAGTAAGGGACTTGAGTATCCGTTTATTATCTTTGCTCTTAAAGACCGCGGCAAGAAAGAATCAATTCCTAATGCCGGCTATGATCCGAAGTTCGGATTTATCTTTGAAGATTATAATGCCGAACAGGTTACGAGACATAAGTCGCTTGATCAGATGATCTACAGATTTGACAACATCCTTGCTGAAAATGCTGAGGTACTGCGAGATCTGTATGTAACGCTTACCCGTGCCAAGACAAGGCTTTCCGTTGTCACATATGATTCTGCGGAGAAACCCAATCAGGCCATTGAGAAGGCATCCGTTGTTGCCGCCCAATCAAGCGGAAACACTTTTAAGAGGCTTGACTGGCTTATCAGCGGACGCACCATGTGCTGTGACTTGTTCATGTGTCTTATGCGTACCGATTCTGATGAGGCATCAAAGATAAGAGGAGTCTACGGCATAAACGTTAAAGAACGTCTCGGTTTCAAGGCTTGTACCAAAAAGAACAATCAGAATCCGGGATTCCTTACCGGAAACAAAGGTTATACAGTTGAAATCTTCAATAAAGATGCGGCTGCCGCTTTGGATGAGGCATCTGAAAAACGTTTGATCGAACATTCTGAATCTGAAGACAAGAAAGCACCTTCCGATGATCTCTTTGACAGTGAGGGTAACATCAACTTCATGCCTTATGAGTATGAGCTTGAGACACAGATTCCCTTCAAAGTTTCCGTAACCGGAATCAAGCATGGAAATCTTGAGGAGACAAGGCATGTGGATCTCGAAGTGCCTTCACTTTCTGATTTCGATAATTTCGGAAGCGGTAAACTTACTGCGGCTTCTAAGGGTACGATCCTTCATAAGATCATGCGGTTTATCGATACATCAAGATTGAGAGAGGATCCCGGTTCGTTTGATGCTGAGATAGATCTGCTCATAAGTGACAGGATATTTGCGGAGTACAGCGATGCAAATATCAGGGATGTGGCGGCAGAATTCAAGAACGGAATTCTCTCGTTTGCTTCGAGCGATATCTGCAGTGCAGCCGATGAGGCTGATCTGAACGGGAAGGCAGACAGGGAAAAGCACCTGGTATTTGCTGTTCCTGCCGTGGAGGAGACAAGCAGAGACGTAGCGCTTGTACAGGGAATAATCGACCTGGTATATGAGACTGAATCCGGATGGGTTGTAGTCGATTATAAGACCGACAGATTCGGTGAAAAGGATACAAAGGAAGAACGGGCAGAGCAGGCTAAGAAGAAGCATGCTTTCCAGCTTGATTCTTATTCTGCGGCTTATGAAGCTGCAGGAAGAAAGGTATCCGGGAAATACCTTTATCTGGTCAGATACGGAGAGTTTGTCGAGGTTTAAAAGGCTTTGAGCTCTGCAATACCGTCTTCGATTATTATGTAAGACGGTTTGGTGTTTTCTTTCGGAATGGAAGGCGAACCCGGATTCATGTATCTGACAGATACTCCGGTAATGTCATCACATATCTCCTTATCGCAGGCAACATGTGTATGACCTGCAAGAAGAACTGAACCGGAGGGAAGTGAAGCCGGGAGCTTGTCAGGTCCGATGTTATGCCCGTGGGTTGCAAAAAACGTGGTTTCTCCTGAAACCAGGTAGATATAGTCAGCCATGATCGGGAACTTGAGAACCATCTGATCAACTTCAGTATCACAGTTTCCGCGGACTGCGAGAATGCTTGATGACATCGGATTAAGAAGAGAAATGACCTTCTTGGGCTCATAGTGAGCAGGAAGATCGTTTCTGGGACCGTGATAGAGAATATCTCCCAAAAGAACGAGTTTGTCTGCTTTCTCATTGCTGAAAGCTTCGATTACGCGTTCTGTCCAATATGAATCACCGTGAAGGTCTGATGCTACTAGAAATCTCACAGGAGTTCTCCTTTGTACTTTTTCTTCTTGCCGGCATCACGCTTCCTGATATTACGGAAAAAGTCGAGCATCATTTTCGAGCATTCGGGCTCCAAGAGACCGCCTTCGAACTCGACCTTGTGGTTATGGCCGTGAGAAACCTCGAAAATGTCATTGCATGAGACTACTGCACCGCTTTTAGGTTCATAAGCACCGAAATAGACTTTGCGGATCCTTGACTGGATAAGAGCACCTGCACACATGGTACAAGGTTCGAGCGTTACATACATATCGCAGTTTTCGAGACGCCAGTCGCCAAGTTTTTTGCAGGCTTTGTCTATGGCTAAGACTTCAGCGTGGGCGAGCGAATTGCCTCTGGTAAGTCTCAGGTTGTGAGCTCTGACGAAGACTTTTCCGTCCTTTACGATAATACAGCCGATAGGACATTCACCGAGTTCGATTGCTTTCTCGGCTTCCTTGATCGCTTCAAGCATAAACTGCTCGTCAGTGTTTGACGGCTTGAGATCCGGGAAAAGTTTTGATTTACGTGATGGCATGAGGAAAGAATACACTAATGCGGAAATCGTTTCAAATGAACAGATTACTATTTAAAATATATGCGTGCTGGATGTATAATAAACAATTAATATAAATAGTGGATAGATAGGCACTTTAGCGTGTTAAAGGAGTCGTTTATATGAAAATCAAGCGTTTGACTGCTTTTTTGGTCAGCATGGCCATGATCATCGGCATGATGCCGACAATCGTTTCCGCGAATACTATAGTTTTTGAGTCTGAGGAGCCCGCAATGGAGGAGACTTCCGAGACTAAGAAGCCTGAGAGCAGCAAACCGAAGGCAACAGAGCCTTCAAAGCCCAAGGAAACTAAACCCGCAGAGACTAAGGCTGCTGAGCCTGCTGAATCCAAGGAAACCAAACCGGCTGAGACCAAGGCTTCCGAACCGGCTGAATCTAAGGAGACAAAGCCTGCCGAGACCAAGGCGGAAGATCCTTCTGAACCCTCGAAGACGGAACCCTCCGAGACTAAGGCAACTGAGCCTGCTGAGAGTAAGGACACTCAGCCCTCTGAAACAAAGGAAACTGAGACTTCCGAATCTAAAGAAACTGAACCTTCTGATACTAAGGGATCCGAACCTGCTGAAAGCAAGGATACTCAGCCCGCTGAAACAACGGAAACAGAGAATTCCGAATCTAAGGAGACCGAACCTGCCGCAACTAAGGAGACTGAACCTTCAGAGTCCGGTGAAACCGAGCCTTCCGAATCTTCCGGAGATGAGAAAACTGAGGCTGATAAAGATGAGGGTGACGATTATGCTGAAGGCAAGTTTCCTGATTATATCTCCCGGTTTTCCGGTCCATCAGATAATGATGCCCTGTTTAACCGCTATGCAGAAAGCAAACTTTATCCGCGTTCGATTACTCGCCGCAGATCGAATTCTTGTGGCGATCAATTGTCCGGATTGACTAAGACCATTTATGATCAGTCTATTAATCAGATCAAGAAAATTGCAAACGGAGAGCGTGAATCTGCTTATGTTTTGATCGATTTGTCAAACTGCTCTAATGAGGAGAAATATTGGTCAAAATCACAGCTTGGTGTTAATACGATAGTTTCGGGCGGAAAAATTACTATAGAGGCTGAAAATGCAGTTAGTAATGAGTTTAGAAAACTTCATAACGCATTATTAAACGACCTGCCTTATGAGATGTATTGGCATGATAAGACCGGCACAGGTGGCATGGGAGTCGCGGGTTTTTGGTATAGTGCCGATAATACCAAAGGTGTTACTTCAAGAGATCCAACGTTTTTACTTGTCTTTTATGTTGCGGGTGCATATGCAAAAGGTCCGGCTGATGAGGATGGAAGGTACACAGACATTGACAACACGAAGATTAGTAAAGTGAATCATGCAGTCAATAAAGCTAAATCTATCGTAAGCAATGCCAAGGCGAAGAGTGATTACGATAAATTGAAATATTATCATAATCAGATTTGCGCCATGGTTACATATGACCATGATGCTGTTGATAACAACAGAGATTATGGAGACCCGTGGCAGCTGATATCGGCTTTTGATGATGATCCTTCGACCGATATAGTATGTGAAGGCTATTCCAAAGCATTTAAGTATTTGTGTGATCTTACGGTTTTTAACCGGAATATCACATGTTTAACCGTATCAGGTGATTGCGGCGGCGGCCATATGTGGAATGTCGTGAAGATGCCTGACGGCAAGAACTATCTGGTTGATGTCACGAATGATGATTATGGATGTGTCGGCTATCCTAATAAGCTCTTTTTGCGGGGTTACAAATCCGGAAGCTACCCGAAATATAGTTTTAATTGTTTACTGAGTAACGGTAATCCGATGACATATATCTATGATAAAGATACACTTTTATCCTTTACCAAAGCGGAACTGACGATTTCCAGTACGGATTATGTTGATACAAGTGTGGTTGTTGCCAGTGGAAAATGCGGCGATAACCTTAATTGGTCTTTGAATGATGAAGGCATTCTGACCATTACCGGTTCAGGTGCAATGTATGACTGGGACAGCACGACGATTCCCTGGCTCAGTCATGTAAGCAAGATCAAGATGGTTGTTTTACCTGACGGAGTTACTACTATCGGAAATTATGCATTCTCCGGTTGCGCTAATCTCTTTGAGATCTCGATCCCTAGCGGTGTAACCAAGATAGGCGAATATGCTTTCAGCGGATGCATAGGCATTGCTGATATTGCTCTCCCGGCAAATCTCATATCTGTCGGAGCAAGTGCTTTCAGAGGCTGCACAGGTATTAAGAGCATGACGATTCCCAACGGTATTACCGTGATTCCCGACGGTCTTTTCTATGCTTGTGTGAACCTTACAGAGGTAGCGCTCTCTGATGGTGTTATTTCTATAGGCAATAATGCGTTCTATAACTGTCCGAATCTTACGGGATTCACGATGCCTTCCGGTATAAATGCAGTGGGTGGCGGAGCTTTTTATAACTGCAGCAAGCTTTCAAAGATCTCGTTTGCTGACAAAAACGTTTCTATCGGTGCTGATGCGTTTAGAGGCTGCTCCGGACTTACTTTTGTTTTGATCAGACCCGGATCATACAGTACAACCGCTTTCCCGAACATTAATGCAGGCATATTCCATTATTACTATGATTTGACATACGCTAATGACGGCCTCGGATCCGTCAGCGGACAGAACAGAACTTATGGAACGGATGTGATTGAGTTAGGTTTTGCACCTGCTGCGCACTATGAGTTCTTAAAAGTAACATGGACTTCCGGAAGCAAAACAGTAGAACTCAAGGCAAACGAGAACGGCAAGTACGTCATGCCGGATGTAACCTCATCTGCGACGAGTGCCACCATAAAAGCATATTTCACATTCAGCAGTGCTTCAGGCCAGATAAACGAAAACCTGAGCTGGTCGCTGGATAAGCAGGGTAATCTCGTCATTACAGGTACCGGAGCCATGCCTGATTGGACATCTGCTAGTGTTGTCCCCTGGAATGAATTCAGAGCTTACATTAAGGTTGTTATGATCTCCGATGCTATAACAACGATTGGTGATTATGCGTTCTGCAATTGTCCCGGAATTACAAGCGTAGCCGTTTCCAACAATGTCACTTCGATCGGCAAGAATGCGTTTGCGAATTGCTCCGGAATCACCAACGTTAATATTTCTAAGAGCGTAACGAGTATCAAGGATAATGCTTTCAATAACTGCAATGCGATTGCAAGGGTGTATTTCGGCGGCACGGAAGCTGACTGGAATAAAATAAACATCGGTACCGGCAATGACAAATTAGTTAATGCTGCAAGGACATGTGATTGTTATTCTGTTGTCGTTGCCAATACGATAAACGGTACTGTTAAGGTGACTCCTGAATATGCACAGGCCGGTGACACTATTACCATTGATGTCACGCCTGATCCGGGATATGTACTTGATAAGATCCTGGTTGACGGAAATGCCATTACCGGAAATACATTTACAATGTGCGACGGAAATATGACTGTTACCGTTACTTTCAGGTTAAAGCCGCTCGCTCTTAATGAAACGGGTGTTTCAGGTGATTATGAGTACAAGGTTACGAATGCCGCGACTAACGGTACCGGTACTGTAACGCTTATCGGTGTGATCAATGTTAATCCAACCGTTGTTGTTCCGAATACGGTTGTATTAAACGGATACTCGTACAGGGTTACCAGGATAGCTGCCACGGCATTCTATAGGAATACGCTTATCAAGTCGGTCTATATCGGAGCTTTTGTAACCGTTATCGAGAGTAAGGCATTCTATGGCTGCTCTTATCTGGTTAAGGTCTATGGCGGATTAAGACTCCAGATAATCGGAACAAACGCGTTCGCATACTGTGCAAGACTTAAGGTCTTCTCGATCGCTTCGGCGGCTCTTAAGAAGATCGGACCTGCAGCGTTCTATAAGGATAAGTTGCTTAAGACTCTTTATCTTCAGAAAACCATAAGGCTTTCCAAGGCAGGCGTTAAGAAGTCGCTTTACGGATCTTCCGTTAAAGTCGTTAAAGTCAAGAAGTCTAAAGTCAAGAAGTATAAGAAGTACTTTAAGAAGTCTAACTCAGGAAAGAAAGTTAAGGTAAAGAAATAATTAATTATATAAGCCGAGTCGCTTTTTGCACCTGCAGTAAAATGCAGGTGCATTTATTTGCTTTTGAGAGTACAATTAAGAGCGATTTTGTCTTTTAGGAGCTACGCAGATGATTTGCGATACGATATTGGATGCAGTTGGAAATACCCCGCTTATCAGGCTTCACCGCATGGTAAAGCCCGGTTTCGCCGAAGTCCTCGTTAAGTTTGAGGGCCTTGAAGTCGGAGGTTCCATAAAGACCCGTACCGCTCTGAGGATGATCGAGCAGGCCGAAAAAGACGGAAAGATCGATAAAGACAGCATCATCGTGGAGCCGACAAGCGGAAACCAGGGAATAGGCCTTGCTCTTATCGGCGCTGTAAAAGGCTATAAGACAGTCATTATAATGCCTGACTCCGTAAGCGAGGAGAGACGTAAGCTTGTTCAGCATTACGGTGCGGAAGTCATCCTTACTCATGACGACGGTGATATCGGCAAGTCTATCCGTGACTGCATCGACATCGCTTACGACATGAAAGCCAAGGATCCCAAAGTGTTTATCCCTCAGCAGTTTGAAAATCCAGCAAACCTTGAAGCCCAGTATTACTGGACTGCCAAGGAGATCATTGAAGAAGCAGGGAAGAAGATAGACGGTTTCGTTTCCGGCATCGGAACGGGTGGTACCATTACAGGTATCGGCAGGGCTTTGAGAGAAGTCAATCCCGATGTTACCATCCTTGCAGTCGAGCCCGAGCATGCAGCGATACTTTCAGGCGGCAGCATCGGTACACATGTTCAGATGGGAATAGGCGACGGACTGATCCCTCCGATACTTGATACCAAGATCTATGACGGTATTGAGATAATCACCGACGAACAGGCTCTCAATACATCAAAAGATCTGGCTCTCAAAGAAGGCATTCTATGCGGCATCTCAAGCGGCACTAACGTTGCCGGAGCTCTGAGACTCGCTGAGCGCCTTGGAGAGGGAAAGACCGTAGTTACCGTGCTTCCTGATACCGCAGAACGCTACTTTACAACGCCTTTGTTCGACAACTGAATCGTTATTCACCAAAAATATATCGATATTCGATAAATTTCTCTTGCAATTCAATATTGAAAGTGTTACTCTATGCTCATAAGAAGCTTCGATTAATACAAAGGGAGGTTTATCAAATGAAATATCACAACGTAATAATCAGGTGGTCCAAGATCGCTACGCTGTTATTCATTGCAATGGTCTTGGTGGGAGATATTTTCGGATTTGCTATCACAAGGTATATCTGCTGGTGCTGGGCAGGAGTTCCTGTGGAAGATACAGCAAGGCTCGTAGGACTTTCGATAGTTTATTATCTCGGAACCGTGGGAACATACGTGATCCTGTTCAGCCTTCTCAAGCTCCTTATAAATATGGGCAAGGACATCGTATTTGACAGGTCCAATACGAAACTCATGAACATCATCGCTTATACCTTTGTAGCAGTTGCAGTTGACTGCACTGTCGGCGGTTTTATCTGGAGCGGCTCGTTCATATTGGCAATCCTGGCTCTCTTCCTGGCGCTCGTCGTTCAAAGTGTACGTGTAGTCTTTGATAAGGCGATTACCATGAAGGAAGAACTTGATCTTACTATATAATGGAGAAGGAGGGAGATTAACATGATCATAGTAAACATTGACGTCATGATGGCAAAACGCAAGATCTCCTCCGGTGATCTCGCGCAAAAGATAGGAATTACACCGGCCAACCTTTCGATCCTTAAGAATCAGAAAGCAAAGGCAGTGCGCTTTTCAACATTGAATGATATCTGCAAGGCGCTGGACTGCCAGCCCGGAGATATACTCGAATACAAAGAGGATTAATTCAAAATGGACAATTCAGTAAACTTCCGCAGGGCGGGCATTTTGCTCGCCTATCCTATGGCATACCTATATGTAAGGATGTTTTTCTTTATCGATTCTTCAGATTGGAAATTCACGGGAATCCTTACGGCGATGGCTCTGGTATTCATTCTGGTGTCAGAACTTGTAAGGAGAGGCAGAAGACCTTTTGACAGAAGGATGAAGGGAGAGACGGTCTTCTGGTATTTAATGATGATCGCATCCGCTTTTACTGCAAGGTTTGGTCCGAGCGAGGCTTTGTCAATATTTGCTATGCATCTTTGCGCAGTTTATTCTGTTCTCGTTTCAAACGATCTGCTTTTGGGTGGTAAGACCGGCGGATTCATTCCTGCGGACCTTATCCACGGATTCTATGTGAAATCTTTTGCGGGATTTCCGAACTTCGTTACCGACTGGTCAGCTTTTGGAAAGAAAGATGCTAAAAAAACGCGTAACGGCGCGGTAATAGCCATGGCCATTGGATTTGTGATCATCATGATCGTTTTCTTCAGCATCTCGCTGTCTTTCATATCACAGATCGACAAGGACATTGCCGTCATGTTCAGTGACTACCTCGATGCCATTGCTAAGTATTTCGGCAATCTTGAGATCGACACCATTATGTTTTGCGCTTTCTTCGCCATTCCTGTCTGCTTTTATCTCTATGGTCTCATGTCCAGGAGTGCCAAGTCTGACGGAACCAGGGAGAAGCGTTTCGGAGAATTACTTGAGGATTTCCTTAAAAGAGGAAGAAAGGTACCTGTCGTCATTTCCTGCATCTGTGCCGGTTTCTTTGTTCTCTTATACATTCTGTTCTTTGCAAAGAGAACCGCGTACTTCCTCGGAGGCTTTACGGGTGAAGTGCCTGACGGACAGCTGGTCTCATACTTCGCAAGAGACGGATTCTTCCAGCTCGTCGGCATTATGGCAGTCAATATGTGCGTATATCTGACGATATACCTCTTTGAAACGAGGACTTCCGAGGGCCATACTTCGATTCCCGGCAGGATACTCGTAACCCTCCTCATGAGCGAGAGCATTATCTTTGCGGTCATCGCGATGAGCAAGCTGTGGCTTTACTTCAGCATCTACGGTTATACGCCGAAGAGAATGCTTGCAATGTGGGGGACACTTGCACTCGGATGCGCAGCATTCCTTTCTATCCTTACGGTAAACAGGGGAAAATCGCATTTCCGCCCGGGTGTTTATTTCACCGCAGCATCCTATATCGGAGTGTCGATCCTTTCATGGATCATGGGTTCAATGTAATGCGATAAAGAAATTCTTTGTAAAAGTCCATAATGTTTGATAATATGTGCTTGAATTTATTTTCCTGGGAATAAGGGAGGGAATTATTATGGCACATGCAATCTGCCCGCAGTGCGGCAAGGAAGTTGATACTTCCGAAGGTTACTGCATCTATTGCGGATACACATTTGACGACGGTCAACTGAAGTCACCTTTCGCTGCCGCCGCAAATGCTCAGTATCAGGCAGGTGAACAATTTGAGGAGACGTCAGGCGGCAGCCCGGTAATCCGTTTTGAAGGCGGCAATTATGACGCTATGCCGCTTCCCAGCGGAAGAAGCAGCGGCGACCTGATGTTTGGCATCGGTTTCTCGAGGATCCTCGCGATCTTTTTTGCAGGCTTGGTACTTTTAGCGATGTTGGTACCTTTCGTAACTGTAAAGATCATCGTTCCGAAGTCTTCGATACCTAAAGGCGCTGATACGACTACGCTGGTAAGGGCCGCGGCTGATAAGAAGTTCGATTATAAGGATGACGGAAAGAATATTACGATCTCCAAATCCGCTAGTCTTATCGGTTCGCCGAATTACTATCTGTATCTCATGATCGGTGCCTGCATAGTAGGTATTGTATTTGCGGTCAAGGGTAAACCTGCCGTATACCTGTTATGCGGAGTCGGAGGAGCGATACTTGGCGTCTTCAATTACATAATGAACTTCTCGTCCATTGATGCGGTTACAAAGAGTACAACTTTTACCAAGCTGTCTAAGGCCATGGCTCAGACGGGTATCGTCTTTAACGTTGACAAGGGCGCAGGAGCTTATCTGCTGATCATCGGATGCATCGGAATGATCGTTGCTGCAATTATCTTCCTTAATAATCACGAAGCGTACGACGCCTGATGTTCGACAGTCATCAGATCCGAAAAAGTTAAGAATCAAAGTGTGCCGGGTAAATATCCGGCATTACTTTTATTTATTTGCGATTATTTGTAAAATCACTATAATGGTATGGCTATGAAGATTCTGTCAGTTTCTATTCCTTGTTATAATTCCGCGTCTTACATGGAGACGTGCATCAAGTCACTGCTTCCCTGCGGTGACGATATTGAGATACTGATAGTTGATGACGGTTCTACGAAGGATAATACTTTCGAGATCGCTCAGAATTACGAGAAACAGTATCCGGGAATCGTCCGTGCCATCCATCAGGAGAACGCGGGTCACGGCGGAGCCGTTAATACGGGTATCAGGGAGTCTACGGGAATCTTTTTCAAGAACATTGATTCCGATGACTGGGCTGATACGGATGTGCTCCTCAAGATCATCGGTGTTTTGAAGGATCTTGAACAGAAGGGAACAAAGGTGGATCTCTTTCTGGCCAATTATGTTTTCGACAGGGAAGATTCTGATAAGAAGACTGTTATGAAGTTTAAGGGTGCATTCCCCAAGGACCGTCCGTTCTCATGGGACGAGGTCGGTCATATGGGGCAGTCCCAGTTCATCATGATGCATACGATCATATACAGGAGAGAGGTCCTTATCGCAAGCAGGACCGAGCTGCCCAAGCATGCTTATTATGTTGACAACATCTATGCTTTCCAGCCTCTTCCGTACACCAAGACGATCTACTATCTTGATGAGGCTCTGTATCATTACCGCATCGGACGTGCAGACCAGTCTGTAAACGTTCAGGTTCAGTTGAAGAACATCGATCAGCAGATAATGGTAGACAAGCTTATAACTGACATCTACGTCAACAGACCCAAGGATCTTTCCGCGAGGCTCGAAAAGTATCTGATCGCCTTTGTCAAACTGATGTATTGCGCCACGAGCGCGATACTGCTTGTCGGAGGTTCGAAGGAACACCTTGCAAAGAAAGACGCGCTTTGGGATTATCTGAAGCAGGCTGATCCAGTTGCTTATAAGAAGGTGAGGAGAAGCTTCATGGGCGGATGGATGAATATCCCTACGGCGCTCGGAAGAAAGATCTCCGTTGCGGGATACAAGATCTCGCAGAAAATATTCGCGTTTAACTGACGGGTTATATGGATAAGTTTAAGACAGTCGGAAAATACATTCTGAATTTCGTGATCATCCTGGCAATAGGGTGTCTTGCTCTGTACCTTACCGTAGGCAAGGAGATAGGATCGGTGTTTGAGGCGGTCAAGACCGCAAAGCCCTTGATCCTGGCCGTTATGGGATCGGTCATGCTGATCTATTATCTGATCGATGCTTTCATCCTTTATCTGATATGCAAGGCGCGCGGTTATAAGCTTAAGCTCAAGCAGACGTTTGTAACCAACATGACCGGTGTTCTGTTCAGCGACCTGACGCCTTCGGCCACGGGCGGACAGTTTGCCCAGGTTTATGTTTTCCATAATCAGGGAATTCATGCGGGTCAGGCTTCGGGCATACTTGCTGTCGTATTCATCACATACCAGATAGTTATCATCTCTTATGCGACGATCGCCATGCTCATCAATGCGCCGGCGATCTTTCAGAACCGCCAGAGCATCTGGATCGCGGTCATCGGATTTGTTGTCAACGTGGTTATCACGGGCGGGATCTTCCTGGTCACAAAATCAGCAAAGGCGCATGATTTCTTTATAGTCAAGTTCATCGGCTTCCTTGCAAAGATAAAGCTCGTGAAAAACTACGAGAAGACATCCGCTGAAGTCAGCGAGTCATTCAGGGAGTTCAGGGACGAGTCGTCGCAGCTTTTCTCGCAGAGAAAGCTTTTCCTTGAAGTATGTCTTTGCCATGCGGTAAAGCTTACGCTGTTTTATACTTTGCCTTACTTTGCAGCCATGTCTTTGGGTGCTCCTGTCACGGTAGCGGAATTCCCCAAATACATTTCGCTTGCGGCGGCCATTAGCCTTTTCAACACGTTCATGCCGCTCCCGGGCGCTTCGGGAGGAAGCGAGGCAAGCTTTGTAATGCTTTTCGGATTCCTTGGAAAAACACTCGTATCAACGGCCATGCTCATCTGGAGAGTGTTCACGTTCTACTTCGGACTTCTCATAAGCCTTATTACCGTTGCTGTTTCCAAAGAAACGAAAGGCGGCATTATGAAAGCCGCCTCAGGTAAGAATTGTGAATCTGATAAGGAAACCGCTAAGATCAGTCCTCAGGCGGTATCGGAAGAGTAGCACCGCCAAACGGCATGCAGATCACTGAACAATCTTCGCCGTATCTTGCATAAGCTTCGTCGAAAGCTTCCTGGGCTGAATGCATGGGCTCAAGGAAAATGCTCCTTACAAAGTCATCATCCATCTCCGAGATAAGTACGATCTTTGCGTGTTTTAACACCATTGCGATGGCTGCAGCCTTGTGTCCGCCGAGCTGGAAATCCTTTCCGACTCTTTCGATGAGCTCATCAGGCGTGTTTGCGGTCGTAAGCCACTCTTCAAACTTTGCGCTTCCAAGACCTTCGTTGCATGCGCCGATCACAATGATCGTACCGCCGTCTCTTACTGCGTACTTGGAGTTATCCAGAGCTTTCTGTGTCTGGTAAAGGTTAGCGTCCTTGGGTGCGCCTCCCTGGGAGACTATGACTATGTCGGCCCTTCTCTTGAGGGGCTTTCTGTACATCTTATCGAGATATCTGCAGCCTGCCCTGTGAGCTTCGGTTACATCGCCTGCGACGCAGTAAACTATGTGCTTATGTTCATCCAGAACGGGATTTACGATGAAACTTAAGTGGCAGAATGTCTCTGATTCCTCAATGTCAGCTCTGATGGGGTTGCCGTTAAGGTTGCCTGCGCAAGCCTTCTCGTCGACCATCATGCTGTGGTTTGCCTGGATGGCGGAAGGGGTGGAGACTCCGGGCATGAGTGCCTTTGCTCCGCCGGAATAACCCGCGAAATAGTGGAACTCGATGTTGCCTACGCCGATCCTGAAATCAGCTTCCGCAACGCTTCTGGTGATATCGACCGGAGTGCCTCTTGAAGTCGTTCCCATGTGGATGCAGTCATTGGGATCGCTGTCCACGCATTCGACTTCGCTGTAGACGCGCTCTCCGACAAGTTTTTTCTTTTCGTCTTCAGTATGGCAGCGGTGGGAACCGAGCGCGAAAACGACCTTTATGTCCTTGGGGTCGCAACCGCCCTCATAAAGTTCGTCAAGGATGGAAGGTATGACGTCAAAGCTGGGAAGCGGCCTTGAGATGTCGCTTGTTATGATGGCGATCTTCTGTCCGGGCTTGGCGAGATCTTTGAGACGGGGAGAGCCGATGGGGTTTAAAAGCGCATATTTAACTGCGTCAGGACCGCGGCGCTCATGCTCTATGTCAGTTGCCAAAAGTATGTCGTCAAGGTTTTTGTCCGGTATATCAACGACCTGTGTAGATTTACCATAACCGAATTCTACTTTCATATTGTTCCCTCCGTAATGGTTAAATCATTATAGCAGACTGCCGGGGCCATATTACGAGTTTTGTTTTTTTTACTTTTTTTAGTATAATTTTTTATTGTAATTTCACTTTAGGAGTAATTGATGAGGGTTTGTTTTGTCGGAGACATCGTCGGGGCCGCTGGAAAGCGTGCTTTCAGTGCCGTTATGCCACGGTTCAAGGCCGAAAACGGCATAGATTGTCTTATAGTAAACGCCGAGAACTCTGCACATGGTATGGGAGTCTCCCAGAATATCATCAATGACCTGATGGCAAGCGGTGCCGACGGCTTTACTCTTGGCAACCACTCCATGTCCAACAGGGATTTCATCACGCAGGCTCCCAGAATAAGGAACTGTGCGCGACCTGCAAATCTGACTCCTGCGTGGCCCGGATACGATTATTTCGTCTTCGAGAAGGGAAACGAGAGATTGGGTGTTTTCAATCTTTTGGGTCAGGTCTTCATGGAGAACAATGCGGACACTCCGTATGCAAAGGCTGACGAGATAATCGAAAAGCTCAAGAATGAAGAGAGGTGCACCTCGATCTTCCTGGATTTTCACGCTGAGACTACTTCCGAGAAGATCGTTATGGGCCGTTATCTTGACGGAAGGGTAACTGCAGTGGCAGGTACACATACCCATGTCCAGACCGCAGACGATAAGATCCTTCCCGGTGGAACGGGATATATTACGGATGTCGGAATGACAGGTTCTGAAGATTCCGTTTTGGGGATGAAGACCGAAACGTCCATTACAAGGTTGGTATACAAGATGCCCGCACGTTATGAACCCGCAACGGGACCTGCGGTCATTTGTGGTATAGTTTTTAATACTGACGCCTCGGGAAGGTGTCTGGAGATAAGAAGGTTTTGTGAGTATGAGTAAAACAAAGAAGGCTAATCCCACAAGAGGGCTTGAGCTGTCGATGATACTGTTCTTCCTGATGCTGTTTCTGGTAGTGGCGGATCAGTTTGTTAAGTACGCCATTGATTACAGTATGGAGTATCAGTCGACCATTCCGGTCATTGCGGATTTCTTTTCGCTTCATTATGTCCGTAATACCGGCAGTGCTTTCAGCCTTTTCGCTGACAAGGCATGGGGAATCAGTCTCCTCACCGGAATATCGGCCGTTTTGGGCGGTCTGGTCGTCATCCTCATGATCGTTGCCTGTGCAAAAAGACTCAAACTGCTTGCATTCGCTTTCAGCCTCATTGCTGCCGGTGCTTTCGGCAACCTTATCGACAGAGTCCGCTTTAAGTATGTAATCGATTATCTCAGATTTGATTTCGGCAACTATACGTTCCCGATCTTTAACCTTGCTGATATCTGTGCAGTCGTAGGAACGTTCCTTTTGATGGGTATCATCCTTTTCGGCAAAAAGTATTTCGATAATTTCTGGAGTTCTATAGCTGATAAGAAGGCTAAGAAAGAGAAGGCAAGAAAGGCTGAAATATCTGCAAAGCCTGAAAAGAAGCAAGAACCCGCTGAGAAAGAGGAAACTGAAGAGGTTCAGGATACGGAAGAGCCTGAAGGTCATGAGGAAGACGAGTCTGACGAGGAACCCGTTGATGAGATAGCGGATAACGAACCTGATCTTGCCATCCCTTCGAATGTAAGGCCCGGCAACCTGGCGAAATTCGATGGAGAAGATTAAGTTAGACTGCAATGCGCCGGGCGCAAGGCTCGACGTTTTCATATCCGATAACTGCGGAAGAGAGTATTCCAGGTCTTTTTACAAGAGGCTTATTACCAACGGCATGGTCACCGTAAACGGCAAGGCCGCATCCAAGGCAGGTCTTGTTCTTGAGAAGGGCGACGTCATTGAGGTAACCCTTCCCGAGCCCGAAAACAGCGACAACATCCCTCAGGACATCCCGCTCGACATTGTTTACGAGGATTCTGATCTTCTCGTTATCAATAAACCCCAGGGCATGGTGGTCCATCCGGCGGCAGGTCATCACGAAGGCACGCTGGTTAATGCGCTTCTCGCGCACTGCGGAGAGGATCTTTCGGACATAAACGGCGTTATAAGGCCCGGAATCGTTCACAGGATCGATAAGGATACATCAGGCCTCATGCTTGCCTGCAAGAACAACGAGACACATCTTGCTCTTGCGGACATGCTTTCCAGACACGAGATCGTCAGGGAATACCGTGCGCTAGTTTACGGAGTGATATCCGAGGAGAGGGGAACGATCGATGCCCCGATCGGAAGATCTTCTTCAGACAGGAAGAAAATGGCTGTTATCAAGGACGGAAAGCCTGCTGTTACTCATTTCACCGTTATCAAGAGATATGCGGAAGCTACGGATGTCCTTTTGAGGCTCGAGACCGGAAGGACTCATCAGATCAGAGTCCATATGGGATATATCGGCCATCCGGTGCTCGGAGATCCGGTCTATTCATCAAGACGTGCCAAATACGGGCTTGAGGGACAGGCTCTCCACAGCTGCTCCGTGACATTTACCCATCCAAGAACCGGCGAGGAGATGCATTTTGAGGCACCGCTTCCGGAGTATTACATCGAAGCGACCAAATCGCTTACTCCGCTATAACATTGACGGTAAGCCTCATTTGACAGATAATTCAACTATGACTGAAAGATTAGACATAACAGGCGCTTCAGACAGCACCGTAGGAGTTTACTGGAAGAAGATTGCTTTGGCATTCGGAGTCGGTATCTCCTTAGACGACGGCGGAGTTAAGATCATGGGTGATGACACCCTGTCTGTCCTCCGCGCGAAAAGCGTTCTTTCGGCTCTTTCGGATTTCGCAAGTGAAGGCGAGATCGATGAGACGCTCCCTGATTATCTGATCTTCCTCGCCCGCGAAGGCAAGCTTGAGGAATTCCTCGCTGAAGGCGACAGAGTGTTCTATGCGACACCTTCCGGCCGTCCCATTAAGGCCAAGACTCTCGGACAGCGCGTTTACATCGATGCACTTGAGCGTTCCGAACTCGTCATATGTTCCGGTCCCGCAGGAACCGGAAAGACATTCCTGGCTGTCGCCATGGCCGTAAAGGCTTTGAAGGCCCGTGAAGTCTCCAGGATAATCCTTACGAGACCCGCGATCGAAGCCGGTGAGCGTCTGGGATTCCTTCCCGGTGACATCGAGGAAAAGGTCGATCCTTACATGAGACCTCTTTACGATGCGCTTTCAGTGCTTCTCGGAACCGAATCCTTTGAGAAATACTACGATAAGGGACTTATCGAGGTCTCGCCGCTCGCTTTCATGAGAGGCCGTAATCTCGATGATTGTTTTGTCGTACTTGATGAAGCCCAGAACACCACCTGTGAGCAGATGAAGATGTTCCTTACCAGGATCGGACTTAACTGCAGGGCAGTGGCGTGCGGCGATTTCACCCAGATCGACCTTCCCAGGGGCGTTGACAGCGGCCTCAAAGACTCTATCAAAGTTCTCCGCGGCGTGGAGGGCATAAGCATAGTCAGCATGAATGACAGTGACATCATACGTAACAGTCTCGTTCAGAGAATCGTAAGGGCATATGAGAAGGCGGGGCAGAACAGATGAAGACCGATAAGAAAAGATCAGGCATTCCTGAATTCCACCACATAATCTCTCTGGCGCTCGCGGCGTTGACGGTCGTTGCGATCGTTTACTACGGATCACTTCCGGTCAGCTACGACTATAAGATCGGTTCGATTGCGGTAAGCGACATCTATGCGCCCAGAACTTTCACCGATACATATGAGACGGAGAGAAGGGCAGTTATCGCAAGAGAGACTGCAGAGGACATTTTCGTAAAGTCCGCAGCGGTATCCGAAGAGAATATCAACCGTACCAAGCAGTTCTTTGATCTTGCAGAACAGGTTCGTACCGACCTCATGAAGGAGAGAGCGGTCAATTCCCAGATCTCTTCCATGGAGGGTGCAAACAGGCTCGCAAAACTGGTATCGCAGAATCTCAAGAAAGACATTTCCGCATCCAAGCTGCTCTCATTTATCGATATGAGCGCTACGGCTTTCCCGTTCATCAGAGACAAGTCTGTAGCCATGGCAGAACTTCTCATGACCGAAGAGGTCGGTCTTGCTGATCTTCCTTCGAAGATCCAGATTCAGATAAGTAACTTCAAGACTGCATCTCCTTCATATTCGAGTTATGCTGATTCGATGGCTGCAGTCCTTGATGCCGTTATCGAGCCGAACATAATCTACGATGAGACTGCATCGGCAGACGCTGCCCAGAACGCGTATAACGCGGTCATGAACGATCCTGTCATCATCGATAAGGGTGCGAGACTCGTAGAGACGGGAAAGAAGATAGACGATCATGTATACAGCAATCTTCTTGATCTCGAGCTCATCCGTGACAATAAGTTCGATCTGGTCATCCTTCTCAGAGTGCTTTTGTATATTGCGGTTATCGCGATATGCGGCTTCTTCTATCTGAATTCAGAGGTCAAGAGAACCACGATCGACAACCCGGTTTTCTATATGCTTATCGTTACTTTCCTCGTACCGATAGCGGCTTCGATATATCTTTCGAAACTCTCTTCGATATTCTGCATAGTGGTGTTCTTTACCGCGGTCTGTTCGACATATATGGGCACACACAACGGAATAATCCTCTCGTTGTTTAACTTTATGCTGATCTGGCCGGTATATAACTTTGATACGCAGGCCTTGTTCGTAAATGTGATAGTAATTGTTTTCTGCGCGGTTTTCGCAGGAAAATCGACAAAGATCTCCACCAATGCTTCTCTTATCCTTTATCCGACGCTGGCAGCTATCACTTCATCTCTCTGCTACGGATTCCTGAACGGTGCCACGAGAGACGAGTTCATAAACGCAGGTGTTTTCGCGCTCATCAGCTGTATCGCTTCTCTTGTTGCCGCAGTCGGACTTTCACCGATCTACGAGCTCCTCAGCAACGCGGCTTCTCCGGTCAAGCTCATTGCACTCAGCCAGCCCGGTCAGCACCTTCTCAAGAGGCTGTTCATGGAGGCTTCCGGTACGTATTCACATTCGATGATGGTTGCTAACCTTGCCGACTCCGGTGCCGAAGCGATCGGCGCTGATGCTCTGCTCTGCAAGGTTGCTTCTTACTATCACGACATCGGTAAGCTTGAAGCGCCGTTGTTCTTCACAGAGAACCAGGCTGACGGCATCAATCCTCATGATAACCTTACTGTTATGGAGAGCGTCGGCATCATCACATCGCATACCGAGAACGGCGTTAAGATGGCGAAAAAGGAACGCTTGCCCTATGCCATCATCAAGATAATAGATGAGCACCACGGAACGACATGCCCGGGTTACTTCTATCACAAGGCTTGTGAGGAAGCAAAGAGCATGGGACTTCAGGCTCCTGATATCGAGAATTTCAGATATCACGGACATATCCCTTCAAGTAAGGAGTCCGCTGTCGTAATGATCGCAGATACGACAGAAGCTGCTGTGAGATCGAAGAAGATCACCAATGCCGATGATGCTGAAGTGCTCATCAGGGCTCTCGTCAGAGACAAGATCGATCAGGACCAGTTCAAGAACTCCGGCCTTTCATTTGACGAGATCGAGAAGATAATCCTGGCCTTCAGACAGTTCTATGAAGGCGTGTTCCATGAAAGGATCAAGTACCCCTCATGATCATAAAGGTCTTATATTCTGACGAAAACTATCCGGAAGAATCACTTGATTCAGTAAGCGGATATATCCCGAAGCTTTCGGAAGCAATTTGTTCCGAAGAATTCCTCTCGCCACAGGTGATGAGGACCATGAAGGAAGCGTATGTAACGCTTACTTTCGTAACCGCCGATGTCATCAGGGAAGTCAATAACGAGCAGAGAGGTTTCGATAAGGAGACCGACTGCCTGTCATTTCCGATGTTCGATCTGAAGGACGGCAACTTCATCGATATTCCTTCCGCAGGTGATTATGAGACAGATGAGGACGGCAACGAAGCTCTCTGCTACGGTGACATTCTGATCAATCTTTCCGCTGCCAAAAAGCAGAGTGAGGAGTTCGGTCATTCATTTGAACGTGAAGTTATATTCCTTGCAGCGCATTCGCTGCTTCATCTTTTCGGTTACGATCACATCAAAGATTCTGACGAGAAGGTCATGATCTCAAAGCAGAAGCGTTTAATGACTGCTCTGGGACTCGCTTTTGACGATGAGATTGAAGACGTTTATGAGATGGATGACCACGCTGACGAGATCTCTTTGTCTTCAAAGGATGACATACTTCTTCCTGCGGGCTCGATGTGTGCGCACTGCGGTACCGTAGCGCTTCTTGGCCGCCCGAATGTCGGCAAATCAACGCTCTTAAACTGCATCTCGGGAATGAAGATAGCGATCGTTTCCCATAAGCCGCAGACCACCAGGACTAACATCAGGTCCATTTACAATACTGAAGACACGCAGATCATCTTCACGGATACTCCGGGTGTTCATAAGCCCGGAACCAAGATGGGCGGCATCATGGTCGAGAAATCATTCAGATCCGCCATCGCTGCCGATGTCGTCCTGCTTATCGCTGACGGAAGATTCCAGGAGCCTGGCAGCGTCGAAAAGAGGCTCATTAAGCTTTGCGAAGAGAATAAAAAGAAGGTCGTTCTTGCGATCAACCGCGAGGATGAAGTCGGCAAGAACGCACTCCTGCCCATTACGGCAAGCTATTCGCAGCTCTATTCGTTCGAGGATGTAGTGCCCATCAGCGCAAAGACGGGAAAGGGAGTGGAAACTCTTCTTGAAGTACTTTCAAAGCTTCTTCCCGAAGGTCCCAGGCTCTATGACGGAGAATACCTTACGGACCAGACCGAGCGTGAGATCGCAGGTGAGATGATCCGCGAACAGATCCTGCATTACACAAATCAGGAGATACCTCACGGAACGGCTGTCATTGTAACCGAATTCAAGGAAAGCGTTGATGAGGAAGGCGTGGACGAATATGACCGTTCCATCGTAGTCATCAAGGCTGACATCCTTTGTCTCAGAAAATCTCACAAGGCGATAATCATCGGTCATGACGGTAAGATGATAAAGCGCATCGGTACTGCAGCCAGGAAGAACATCGAAAAGATGCTCGGCTGCAAAGTCTATCTTGATCTCTATGTTAAGGTCAGGGAAGACTGGCAGAATAATGATGCCATCTTAAGGGAGACAGGTCTTTCCGATACGGAGGAGAACTGATGGAACCGTTCTCCTGCAGGGGGATAATTCTCGCTTCACGTGAATTCAAGGAAAAAGACCGCCTGGTCTCGGTCCTCACGGCTGACAGGGGCATTGTTACCATTTGCGCAAAAGGCTCAGGGAGACCCGGCAGCAAGTCTGCTTTTGCCTCAATTCCTTTCATGGTATGTGATTTCGTTGTAAGTGTCTCCCACGGATATTACTATCTTAAGGAAGGCACGATAGTCGAGAACAATTCCGATATCATGAACAGCCTTGAGACGATGACATGCGCGTCACACATGGCTTCCTGCCTTATCGATTCGACATTCCAGGGAGAAATTGCGCGTGAGGCATATGAGCTGGCTGCTTATGCTTTCTACATGCTCGCAAAGCACCCGCAGGACTATATCGTCATATATTCGGCTTTCAACTGGAGACTGCTTACCATTGCAGGTCTAACCGTCAAATACGATCTCACAAATGACGGCGCTGAGGAAATAAAGCCCGGAAACATATATCTCGTCAGCCTTACCGGCGGCACCATAGAGACTGCGAAGAACACAAAGGCAAGATTTACCGGAACTGATTACAGGATCCTTCCGTATGATTGCATTGAAGCTCTGAATTACTTTTTCGATTGTCCGGTAAACAGATTATTTACCGCAAAGGCTTCGGAAGAAGTGGTAATGGAACTTAAGGATTTCACGACTGCTTATTTGTCGGTTCAGTTCGATAAGAAATACGACGGACTAAGCCTTCTTGATGAGATCCCCGGACAAGGGTAAGGCTTATCAGATCTTCCAGTGATCAGGGAAGAGCATTACGTATTCCGGATTCTCAAGCCTTGAATCGATCAGCAGCGCAAAACCCGTATCGTTTTCTGTCCTTATGACCCTTCCGACCGCCTGAAGTACTTTCTGCCAGCCGGGGAATCTGTATGCGAATGCAAAACCGTCACCGAATTTCTCCGTGTAGTAATTAAGTAGAATCTGTCTCTCGGGTGTTACCTTGGGAAGACCCACGCCTACGATGATGACTCCGGAAAGCCTGTCACCGACAAGGTCGATTCCTTCTCCGAAATGGCCGCCCAATACGGCAGTACCGAGGAGAAGTCCCTTTGAAGGTTCCGAGAAAGCTTCGAGATACTCGGTTTTATCAGTCTCAGTCATCTCGGGGAACTGTTGAATTATCCTGCAGGAATCCTTCCCGAGCAGATCAGCGACTTTCGGCATAATAAGATTCATGTACTCGAATGAAGGGAAGAAGACCATATAGTTGCCGGTCATTCCGATCAAAGCGTCAGTTATCTTCTGTGCAAGCTCGCCTTTGGTCTCGTCACGGTCCTTATATGCCGTGCTGATCTCAGTGTTCAGCATTATCTCGAGGTTCTCCGAAGGGAACGGGGAGGGAAGCTGAAGTGTTGAAGTATAGTCGGCATCGCGTCCGACAAGGCAGTTGCGGTAGTACTCGAAAGGTGAAAGAGTGGCGGAGAAGAATATGACCGGTATCTTGTCCTTTATTATCTTGTCCAGTTTTGATGAGCAGTCGAGACAGTTCAGGGTCAGTACGATATCCGTACCGTCCTTGCCGATGGTAGTTATGTATGACTCGTCAAAATAATGCTCGAGGATCGTCAGAAAGTATCTTGTTTCAAAGAAAAACTTCATCGAAGTCCTTCTGGTCTGGCCCTGTTCAATGCCGTCCAATATGTCGCCCAGACATTTGACCGTGTACCACATCTTGGCGTAAAGCTTCCTCGGAGGCTGTCTCATGGCTTCCCAGCCTTCAGTCCTGATTATCTTTCGTTCCTCTGCTTCCTCAAGAACGGCAAAGCATGAGCTGTTGTTCATGAACATCTGCGATGCGGTGACGAAATACTGGCGCAGCTGCAGTATAAGCGCGGAGATCCTGGCGTCCTTGTCCTTGAAGTCTTTGATCATCTCGTCGATCAGACTTAGCGAGAACGACGCGGAGAACATATCCCTGCCCCGGTCTATCATGTTATGGGCCTCATCTACGAGCACGGCGCTTCTTGCGGCCCCGGGTTCATCTGCCATGAGTGATACCCGCGGATGGAAGATATGATTATAGTCTCCGATCACAACCGTGCAGTAGGCCATCGTGTCAATCATGAACTCGTGAGGGCAGATGCCGAAGCGGCCTGCGATCTCAGAAATGATCTCAGGGGTGATCTCATCCTTTGTGAGGACTTCTTCCAATGCGGGCTTGAGCTTGCCGTAGTAGTTCTTGGCCAGCGGGCAGAACTTGGCATCACATTCTATGCCGTAAGGACACATCTTCTCCTTGGATTGGAGCAGGATGGACCTGATGAGAAGACCTTTTGCCCGCATGTCGTTTAAGGCTTTCGAGGCAACATTACGGGTGGCTGACTTGGCCGTCAGATAGAAAATCTGGTCGTACCTTCCGCGTATGAGTCCTTTGATGGCAGGGTAAAGCGTTGATATGGTCTTTCCGATGCCAGTTGGAGCTTCAACGAAAAGCGTATTGCCTGAAGTAAGCGAAAGCAGGGCTTTCTTCATGAATTCCTTTTGGCCGGAACGGATCGTGTCATAAGGGAAGGTGGCATCTTTGACCGAGGTCATCATCTCAACGCCGTAGTCGAGAAGACGCTTGGCAAATACGGCATATTCCATGCACGTTGCTTCAAAAAACGTCTCAGCCTCCTCATAAGACATCGTATAGCTTTCTTCGTAAGCCTTGAAAGTCGTGACAGAGACATATCTTAAAGTCAGAGTGACGTCCATGACATCGCTGTTCATAAAGATGTACATTGCACCGTAAAGCTTGAGCTGCGTTATGTGCTCAGGCCTTACCAGACTCTTGAAACTGTCTCTTGCGGAATTGAACGATTTGATCTCAAAGATCCTCGGAGCCTTGTTCTTCTCGGCCAGGAGCGCGTCAAAGCGGCCCTGTACCTTGAGGCTTAAGCCCGGATGACCGTCGTATACCCAGGAAAGGGATTCCTCAGTTGAGACGACGTCACCATATTCTTTCTTGAGCTCTGAAAACACTTTCTGGTGAAGTCTGGTTCCCTCGGTACCGCTGACAGACTGGTAAGAACCGCCCGCCATGTCTCCGGCGCGCGATACATACTGGGATAGGGATGTGACTGAGACAGTGATTTCGTTCATATATGAGTATTATATATTTTTTCGACTGTAAGACAGATGATTTTGGAATAGGATCAAAAACTTGTCCGCTAAACCTTATATTGAAAAACAAAACCTGTTGTTATAGAATTTACGGGCACGCAGATGTGGTGGAATTGGCAGACGCGCTAGCTTCAGGTGCTAGTGGGAGCAATCTCGTGCGGGTTCAAGTCCCGCCATCTGCACCAATTTTGCCCCTTTTTGTTTACAAAAAGGGTTTTTTTATTTTTGCTTTTTATAGTATTTTTTATCCTGTTGTGTTTATTTGATAAAACTGCATGGAGGAATTATTATGCAAAGTTTGAAAGTGAAGGTCTTTACCTGTTTCTTGTCTTTTGTGATGGCGTTTTCGCTCATCCCGGCATTCCAGTCTAATGCTGACAGACTTGATTTCGCGTATACTGCTGGTGCTAACGTAACGGCAACACTGTCCGGCGGTACTCTTACTGTTAAAGGTACCGGCGCCATGAAGAATTTCCGGTATGATACCGAGAAGAAGGAAACGGACATTCCTTGGTACAGACAAAAGGATAATATCACAAAGGTTGTTATCGAAAATGGTGTTACTACTGTCGGTAATTATTCTTTTATCGGTTGTACAAATCTTAAGGAAATCGTTTGGCCTACAAACGGAAGCATGAAGACTATCGGTTATGGTGCTTTTGCATATTGCTCAATGCTTTCCAATGTAACATTTCCCAACGGACTTGTTACGATCGGAACATATGCTTTCGATAATGATTCTGCATTAAAGACTATTTCATTGCCCAAATCATTAAGAAGAATCAATAACTGCGCTTTTATGCACTGCACTCATCTCACCAGAGTTGCAATTCCTGCAAGAGTAACAGTCATCGGAAACTACGCTTTCTACGGCTGCTATGATATTGCCAGCGTTACAGGCGGCGCAGGACTTGTATCTATCGGCAGACAGGCTTTCATGCATTGCTGGGGTCTCAAGAAGTTCAGCATCGGTTCCAAGAAACTCAAGAAGATCGGTGTCGGCGCTTTTGCATGCGACTCAAGACTTAGAACGATTTTCATCAAGAAAACCACAAAGCTCACCAAGAAGGGCGTAAAGGGTTCGCTTTACCTTTCTTCCATCAAGACCGTTAAGGTTAAGAAGTCTAAGGTAAGGAAGTATAAGAAGATCTTCAAGAGATCTAACTCTGGTAAGAGCGTTAAGGTAAAGAAGTAATCTGCTAAAAGATGAATCTTCAAGAGTCCGGAGAAATCCGGACTCTTTTTTTGTCCGTTAGAATCCCGGATCACCGAGCTTCCTTTTTCATTGACAGTGTATGTTTGTAAGAAGATAATCATTTTAGGTTCATTTATGAGAGGTAGACCGTATGCGTTGTTGGAAATGCGGAAATGACAATTACGAGGATACAAAGTTTTGTCTTTATTGTGGGATATCGATGGAACGAACAAGCCCTGTTTCAGATTTGGGGAAGGCGCTCCGAAAGATATATGATGATTTTGGGCATGAGGCTGTTTTTAAAGATTCAAGATGTTTATCTTCGTCATTGAGCGACCTGATTTCTGATTCCGAATTATTCGTTTACAGCATTGAACATGTTTATCGTGTCGGTTTGGGAAGTGTATATGAATCTCAGATCAGTAAGGTTGGTAAGACGGACGAGTCCTTTTATACACGAGTGAAAAGGATCATCACCGTTGATGCCGGCCTTTCTGAGAGTAAGGCAGATGAATTGATCAGCCTGTTTGATGAGATGATCGGTTGGCAGGTTTTGGGGAAGCAGAAGCAGTTTAACACAAATACCCGTACCGTCGAAAGCCGTCCGAAAGACGTAATCCGTTCAAAAGAACCGGCAAAACCGCATACTGAAAGACAATATGTTCCTGAGAAACCAGTTTCATATGAGGCTGTTTCAAGTAATGATCCTGTCGGTAACTCTTTACCTGAAAAGATCGAGGGTACTTCGTTGATTATTTCATTCACTATAATGATTGTTTCGTGTGCAGTCCTCTTTTTTGGTTTTCAAGTGATAAACGCAGTTATTATGGGATTGTTTTTAGTACTGGGACTAATAATGTCATTTCTTTATTATGCAGGCATCCGTAAAGGTGATTATTCGTACAGTTTGGTCAATGCGATCAGAGTCCCGACGATCGTCTTGATCATATGGGGTTCTATCAGTCTTACCATTGAAACTACAAACTTGGTTAATCCCAAACCCTATACTGTTCCTTCTATGATCTTGTCAGGTATAGTAATAATAATTTCAATCTTTATTTTGGTAAAACTGAAGATAAACAATAACTTGTCTCTGGAGTTGCCGGATTCACAAAGCAGTTCAAGAGCAAAAACGGTGTCCCATTCCGCTAAAACCTCAGAGAATAGCTTTATGGACGTCGGATTCTACCTGGGAAAGAAGAAAGTGACGGCACTGGTCCGGGAATTTGGATTTCAAAAAGGTTATATTGAGTTTAAGGACGGATCCTTGATTGTCCATAGTGGATCCCAGACGGGGTCAGCAGGGAATGCTTTTCTTTTTGGCTTCATCGGTGCAACGCTTATTTCGTCAAATAAGGATAAAATGGATGTACTGATTCGTGTGTCCAAGGATATGATCAAAAGCGCTGACATTATAAATGAAAATGACAGGAAATATGTCCTGATAAGAATGAGTGACAAAGAACTGGCTGTTTCTGGTCCGGATGATGTTGTTTACAGAACGTATTACTGGGCAAAAGATTAATAAGTTTCGTCTTTAATGTGAATTGAAACGGTACTTGCGTTTTGGTAACATAAGTACCGCTTCGTATTTGAAGGCATGACATTCGCATCGGAGAAACTATGATCTATTTTGACAACAGTGCCACGACATTCCCTTCCGACAGGGTAAGAGAAGCGGTAAACAACATGATGAAAGATGAGTTCTCGGGTAATCCCGGGTCTCTTCACAAACTGGGAGTTGCTGCCGACAAGGCATATAATGACACCAGGATCTCCGTTGCAGGGCTTCTTGGAGCTTCTGACAGCGAGATCATCTTTACATCTTGTGCTACCGAAAGCGCCAATACCGCCATACGCGGATATATGAGCCGCAACAAAAGGGCAGGCAACAGGATCATCTCAACGAGAACTGAACACAAGGCATCTTTAGAGTGTCTTTCTTTGCTCGAGAAGAGCGGATATGACGTTGTCTATCTTCCAGTTGAAAAAGACGGTAAACCCGTGTTATCCGAACTGGAGAAGGCTCTTTCCGGTGAAAAGACAGCACTTCTTTGCTTTACGCTTGTTAATAACGAGACAGGTTCGATTCTGCCTCTTGAAGAGATCATTTCCGTCAGGAACAAGATAAGCCCTGATACGAAGATATATCTTGATGCCGTTCAGGCTCTCGGCAAGATGCCGGTCGATCTCCATAAGATGAATGTCGACATGTGCTCGTTTTCGGGGCATAAGATACATTCGCTCAAGGGAACGGGAGTCCTGTATCTGAAGAACGGAACGAGGATAGATCCTTTGATCCTTGGCGGAGGACAGCAGGGCAACATGAGGTCCGGTACCCAGAGTCTCCTGCTTGCCAAAGTTTTCGAGGTTGCTCTTGAGGAAGCATTGGAGACAATGGATGCTTCCCATAAGAATGCCGAAGAGATCAACGGATATCTCAGAAAGGAACTTGAGGCAAGGAATGCCAAGATCCTTTCGCCTGATGATGCTTTGCCTTATGTTCTGAACGTGTCTTTTGATGGCTTTGAGTCCGAGACGATGCTTCACTGCCTTGAGATATACGACATCTTTGTCTCTACGGTCTCGGCTTGCTCTTCCAAAGCGAAAAAGGTATCCTATGTTCTTCTTGAATCGGGCGTGGACAGAAAGACCGCCGCTAACGCTGTCAGGCTTTCTTTCTCGCGTTATAATACGATGGAAGAAGCACAAGACTTTATTAAAGCGGTAGATGATATATATGACAGATACGCTGTCTTGAGATAGGAGCATTACTAATGTCAAACGTTATTCTCGCCAGAATGGGCGAAGTCACTCTGAAGGGCCTCAACAGAGGTTCTTTCGAGATACAGCTTAAGGGAAACCTCAAGTACAGGTTAAAGAGATTCGGTAATCTCAAGATATATCAGAGCCAGAGCCGTATCTGGATCGAACCCAAAGAAGAGGACAATCCGAATTTCGCAAATGAGGCGGCGGCAAAGGATATCATGGCTGCTGTCTGCCAGGTTTTCGGTATCGTATCGGTCAGCTTTGCAAGAAAGTTCGAGGGCGGTTTTGACTCGATCTGCGAAAACGCCAAGTCTCTGACTGAATACGTGCTTTCCGAGAACCCCGACTATAAGACCTTCAAGATCGAGAGCAAGCGCGGAAATAAGGCATTCCCCATGGATTCTCCGACCATCTGCGACGAGCTCGGAGGATTCATCCTTGATACTTTCCCGAATCTGTCGGTCAAGATGAAGAATCCCGATTTCATTATCAACGTTGAGATCAGAGAGTATAACTACGTATATTCAGGAAAGAAGATGGCTCACAGAGGTCTTCCGGTCGGAACTGCAGGCAGGGGCATGCTTCTTTTGTCAGGCGGTATCGACAGTCCTGTTGCGGGCTTCATGATGGCTTCCCGCGGAATGCCGCTTGATGCCGTGTATTTCCATTCTTATCCGTATACGAGCGACCTTGCAAAGCAGAAGGTGATCGATCTGGCCAAGATCGTGTCCGGATATTCCGGAAGGATGACGCTTCACATCGTCAACTTCACACAGATACAGCTTGACATGTACAAGAATTCACCTCAGGACATGCTTACGGTAACAATGCGCCGTGTCATGCTCCGTATCGCAGAGAAACTTGCTCAAAAGCATGAATGCAAGTGCCTGATCACGGGTGAATCACTCGGACAGGTAGCGTCACAGACATTAGAGGCCATGGTGGCCACTAACGAGGTCGTTAAGATGCCGATCCTGCGTCCTCTGATAGGTATGGATAAGCAGGCGACCTGCGACATTTCCAGGGATATCGGCGCATTTGAGACATCGATCCTTCCTTATGAGGATTGCTGCACTGTTTTCGTTGCCAAGCATCCCAAGACTCACCCTCATCCCGAAGACGTCATCGAAGCAGAAAAGAATCTCGATATCGATGATATGGTCGAGCAGGGTGTGGCAGGCACGGAAGACATAGAGATCACCCCCGTTCTGATATGAAGATAGGCAAGCTTACAGACGAACAGCTTCAGACTTTGGTCTTGAGCAGACTCCCGGCTCTCTCCGCGACTACTCTGTCGGGTGCGGGAATAGGCGCTGACTGCGCATGGATAAAGACAGGCGAGGATCTTATGGTCACGTCTTCCGATCCGATCACCGCAGGCGGTACCGAGGCCGGAACGCTTGCCATACATGTATCATGCAATGATATCGCTGCCTGCGGAGTAAGACCGTCGGGTATTCTCATCGTAATAATCGCTCCGCCCTCGGCAACTGAGGAAGACATCCGGATGACCGTTGATCAGGCGAGCAGGGAAGCGCAGACATTGGGAGTCGATATCGTCGGAGGTCACACAGAGATATCCGATGCCGTTAATAAGATGATAGTTGTATCTACTGCTTTCGGACTTGTCAGAAAGGGAGGAGCGGTTCCTCTTGGTAAGGCAATGCCCGGAGACAGCCTGATAATGACAAAGACTGCAGCCATAGAAGGAAGCTTTATTGCAGCTAACGAGCACAGGAAAAAGCTTGAGGGTAAAGTCAGTGAAGAAGACATCAGGGAGGCTTTGTCCTACAAAGATCTTATTTCCGTAGTTAACGAAGGCTCTGCCTGCGGCAGCCTCAGATCACCTTCCGGAAATGTGAGAGAAGACGGATTTGCTTTGAGTGCCGTTAATCTCATGCATGATGTCACTGAGGGAGGCGTTTTCGGTGCCGCGTTTGAAATGGCGGATTTTTCCAAGACCGGAGTCGTGATCGACAAGAGGCTCGTGCCTTTTACGAAGGCTTCATCTTCGATCTGTGCAGCTCTGGGTCTTGATCCTTTCAGACTGATATCTTCAGGTTCTCTCATGATCGCATCCCCGTATCCCGAGCAGGTAATGGCGGAATTGGACAAACAAGGTGTGTCTTCGACCGTCATCGGAAAGTTCACGGATATCTCAGAAGGTCTTTTCTACATCGAAAACGACGGTTCTTATGTCAAATTGTCGCCTCCGGGGGCTGACGAGATATACAGTATTTGACATAATGTCAAAAAATAGTAAATTCAGTATATTTTTTCGAACTTTAATAATATAATTTGACAAATCGCATCTTGAAGGAGGATTTGTCATGAAAACCACAGCTTTAAGGGTAGTTTCGTTGGTTCTCATCCTTGCGTTTGCTGTTTCTTTGTCAGCTTGCGGAGATCTCTTTAGTACTACTGACTATCCCACCGTAGACAAACTCGAACAGTCGCTCGGAGTTAATGGTGATCCTGTCGGAAAGACGGTAAAGGTTACTGTTGAGAAGACGATTCCCAACGCTGCTCAGGGTTATATCGTTCAGCAGGGCAAGTTCAATTTCTGCCTTCCTTCCGATCCTGCAGTAACACCCGGCAAGACGATAACAATCAAGATTACAAGCGTAACCAGACAGACCGATGCAATCTATGTATACGGTACGAAGGTATAAACAGTCAATTTCTTAAAGCCAGAAATATAAAGAAGGCTGTATGGTCACTGTCAGGACCGTACAGCCTTTTTCTTTTGGGCATTTTGTCCCCGTAATCAAGTTTACTAATCTTTATTTTTAATATAAAATACCCTCGTTGATTTCTTTATCCCAAGGAGGATGTATATATGTACGACCACATCAAGTTTGAGGATCCTGAAGTTTACTCAGCTATAATGCAGGAAATCGGCCGTCAGCGTGACAAGATCGAGCTGATCGCTTCCGAGAACACTGTTTCCGAGGCAGTTCTTGAGGCAGCCGGTTCTCCGCTCACAAACAAGTATGCTGAGGGTTACCCGGGAAAGCGTTATTACGGCGGATGCGAGTATGTCGACATCGTTGAACAGCTTGCCATCGACAGAGCTAAGCAGCTTTTCGGTGCCGAGCATGTTAACGTTCAGCCTCATTCCGGTGCTCAGGCTAACACGGCCGTTTATTTTGCAGTCCTCGAACCCGGTGATAAGATCCTTGGTCTTGATCTCTCCCACGGCGGACACCTCACACATGGTATGAAGCTCAACGTTTCGGGAAGAACATATGAATCCGAGTTCTATCAGGTAGATCCCGAGACACAGATGCTCAACTATGAGACCATCCGTCAGAGAGCTCTCGAAGTAAAGCCTAAGATCATCGTCGCAGGCGCTTCCGCATACCCCAGGATCATTGATTTCAAGAAGTTCAGAGAGATCGCTGACGAAGTCGGCGCTTACCTCTTCGTAGATATGGCTCACATTGCGGGACTCGTTGCCGCAGGACTTCACCCGAATCCGGTTCCGTATGCTGATTTCGTTACGACAACCACACATAAGACACTCCGCGGACCCCGTGGCGGTATCATCATGTGCAAGGAAGAGTTCGCTAAGAAGATCAATTCCGCGGTATTCCCGGGACAGCAGGGCGGCCCTCTCATGCACATCATCGCTGCAAAGGCCGTTGCGTTCAAGGAAGCACTTTCTCCTGAATTCAGACAGTATGCTGCTCAGATCATCAGCAACGCAAAGGCTATGAGCGAAGTACTCCTTTCAAGAGGCGTTAACCTCGTTTCCGGCGGTACTGACAACCACCTCATGCTGATCGACCTCAGAGGCACGGGTGTTACAGGTAAGGATCTCCAGGAGAGACTCGACGACTGCAACATCACGGCTAACAAGAACACGATTCCTTTCGATCCCGAGAAGCCGATGGTTACATCCGGCGTACGTATCGGTACACCTGCCGTTACCGCAAGAGGATTCAAGGAAGAAGACTGCAAGGTCGTTGCTGATTGCATCGCTGACTGCATCTTCGATTATGAGAACAAGAAGGCTGATGTCATCGCAAGAGTTAAGACTCTCACTGATAAGTATCCTATCTATCCTGACATCAAGTAAGGTAATCCGGTTTGGCTGACTTAAGCAAAGGGAAAACAGAGCCCCTCGCTTTTAGGATGTCTCCCCGCACACTCGATGAGTATGCCGGGCAGGAACACATTATAGGCAAGGGCAAAATGCTCAGAAGAATGATCGAGGCAGACCGTCTGTCCTCGATTATCCTTTTTGGGCCTCCCGGAGTCGGAAAGACGGCTCTCGCCAGAGTCATAGCCAATACCACGGAATCCCGTTTTGAAAGGTTAAATGCCGTTACTGCAGGTGTGGCCGACATCAAGAAGGTCACTGAAGACGCACGCAATCCGATAATCTCCGAGGGCAGGAAAACCGTACTGTTCATCGATGAGATCCACAGGTTCAATAAGCTTCAGCAGGACGCGCTTCTTCCGTTCGTTGAGGACGGCACGGTCATCCTTATAGGTGCTACCACCGAGAATCCGTTTTTCGAGGTCAACAAGGCTCTGGTATCCCGTTCCACGGTGCTGCAGTTAAAGCCTCTTGAGCCTGCCGATATCGCCAAGGTCTTAAGGAACGCCATCGAAGATAAGGAACGCGGCTTCGGAAACATCGACGTAGAGTGCGAAGAGAAGACGCTTCTTAAGATAGCTGAGACTTCAAACGGCGATGCACGTTCTGCACTTAATGCATTGGAACTTGCCGTTGTCACCACTTCGCCTTCATCGGACGGTGTGATCGAGATAACCGATGAAGTCATGAAGGACTGCATGCAGAACCGTGCGGTCATTTTCGACAAGGGCGGCGAGTACCATTACGACAACATAAGCGCGATGATCAAGTCCATGAGAGGCTCTGATCCCGATGCGGCAATTCTTTATCTTGCAAGGGCTCTGAAAGCGGGCGAGGACATCGAATTCCTGGCCAGACGTATCATGATCTGCGCATCCGAAGATGTCGGAATGGCAAATCCTAACGCTCTTTTGATCGCCACTGCAGCATACGACTGTGCCAAGGCCGTTGGAATGCCTGAAGCGAGGATCCCTTTGGCGCAGGCTGCCATTACCGTAGCCACGTCTCCCAAGTCTAACGCTTCGTATCTCGCGATAGATAAGGCATTGGCAGATGTGGGAAATACCGATACCGGAGTTGTTCCTATGCACCTGCGTAATGCTCCCGCAAAGGGAATGCAGGATCTCGGTTATTCGGTAGGATACAAGTACCCGCACGATTTTCCGGGACATATCACCAAGCAGCAGTATATGACCGACAAGACGTTGGACAGGACTTATTATGAGCCGACTGATATCGGCTACGAAGCCAAAGTCAGACAGTATCTTGACTACGTTAAGAAAATGACGGAAGGGGAAGAGGGCTCATGAGATTTGTAATACAGCGTGTTTCATCGGCCAGGGTGGATATTGACGGCGAGACGAAAGGCAGTATCGATAAGGGCTTTGCGGTGCTTATCGGGATCGGCAAGGGAGATGACGAGGCTGTTGCAGACAAGCTCATCTCGAAAATGATCGGTCTTCGTATTTTCGAAGACAGTGAAGGCAAGACGAACCTTGACCTCTCTCAGGTCGGCGGTGGTCTACTTCTGATATCCCAGTTCACTTTGTATGCGGATTGCAAAAAAGGTCACAGACCTGGTTTTACGGATGCTTGTGAACCTCAGAGGGCAGAAGAACTGTACAACTATATCGTCAGAAAGTGCTCTGATGCAGTAGAACAAGTTGGTTGCGGGGAATTTGGCGCCGACATGAAGGTCACCCTTACAAACGACGGTCCGTTTACCATAATCCTTGATTCTGAACGTCTGTGACAGTAATTTTCACGCAGTTGAAATATAAGTAATGCAAAACTTTGGTAATATTACTTATATTGCTATAAAATATATTGGTCAGACTGTCTTTTTCAGCCTTTCCGAAATGCAAAAGGGAGTTCAAAATGGCGAATTCTAAAAATACTTACGGCGGCGGAGATTCTAGGGAAATCCTCAGCTGTTCATTCTGTGGTAAGTCCGAGTACGAGGTACCGAGGCTTTTCTCCGGCGTCAACTGCTATATCTGCATTGACTGCATCAGGACCGCTTACGGCATCATTGCCGAAGAGGAAAAGGTCAATAAGAAGCGTAAGATGCGCACCATCAAGCCTAAGAAGCTTGTTACGCCTCATCAGATCAAGGACATGCTCGATCAGTATGTCATCGGTCAGGATGAAGCCAAGGTTGCTTTGTCTGTAGCCGTTTATAACCACTACAAGAGAGTATTCACGGATCTTCCTGCCGATGAGACCGAGATCCAGAAGAGTAACATCCTTCTCCTCGGACCTACAGGTTCAGGTAAGACCCTTCTTGCTCAGACGCTGGCAAGAATCCTTAACGTACCGTTCGCGGTTGCTGACGCTACAAGCCTTACTCAGGCAGGTTACGTCGGCGAGGACGTTGAGAACATCCTTCTCAAGCTGATCATCGCAGCCGATTACGATATCGAGCGTGCTCAGATCGGCATCGTCTACATCGACGAGGTCGATAAGATCACCAAGAAGTCCGAGAATGTCTCGATTACACGTGACGTCAGCGGTGAGGGCGTACAGCAGGCACTCCTCAAGATCCTTGAGAGCACCATCGCCAACGTTCCTCCCAAGGGCGGAAGAAAGCACCCGAACGAAGAGTGCATCAAGATCGATACCACAAACATCCTTTTCATCTGTGGCGGCGCATTTGACGGTCTCGATGACATCATTGCTAAGCGTGTAGAGCAGAAGCAGTACGGCTTCGGTGCTGACGTCCAGCCCCGCCGTGAGATGAACAGCGGTATCTACTATCACGAAGTCAAGCCTGACGATCTTATGAAGTTCGGTCTCATTCCCGAGTTCATCGGCCGTATCCCGGTTACCGTTGCCCTCGACAGACTCGACTCCGACGCATTGGTAAGAGTTCTTACTGAACCCAAGAACGCCATCGTCAAGCAGTATCAGAAGATCATGAAGATGGACGATGTCGATCTCAAGTTCGAGGAAGACGCCATCAGAGCTATTGCTGATAAGTCTGTTGAGCAGAATACCGGCGCAAGAGGCCTCAGAGCGATCATCGAGGAAACGATGAGACAGGTGATGTTCGACGTTCCTTCCGAGCATGACATCAAGGAATGCATCATCAAGAAGGAGTGCATTACCGAAGGTAAGCAGCCCATCATCATCTACAAGAACGGTACGGCTGAAAAGTCCGAAGGCTCCGGAGAGACTGGCGGAAATACGGCACTCGGCGTAAGCTGATGTTCATCTGAGAAATATAAAGAAAGTGAGAAACAACATGGCTGAATCATATAATATTTGTCTTGATATCGGCGGTACAAAGGTTCTTGGTGCAATCTTCAACTCCAAGCGCGAGATCGTGTACAGAATGAAGAAAAAGACAAAAGCCGGCGGTGATTCCTCACAGAACGTTGAAGAGGTAATCATCAACGTTGCTAAGGACCTTCTCGAAGGTTCCGGGATCAAGAAGAACCAGATTCATGCCATCGCTGCAGGCGCTCCCGGCGTCATTAACCAGGACAGCGGCATCGTTTTGTTCTCACCCAATCTTCCCTGGAAGAATTACAACATCAGGAAGCCTATCGAAGACGAGTTCGGCGTTCCTTTCTATATCGGAAACGACGTTAACGTAGGCGTTTTAGGCGAGTATAAGTTCGGTGCAGCAAAGGGCTACAACAATGTTGTGGGTCTTTTCGTCGGTACGGGAATGGGCGGAGGCCTCATCCTTAACGGTGAGCTCTATACAGGAAATAAGTTCAAGGCTGCCGAATACGGTCACATGATCCTCGATCCTGAGGGACCTCTGTGCAATTGCGGACAGAGAGGATGCCTCGAAGCATTTTCGAGCAAGCAGGGTATGAGCGCTTATATCAGACAGCAGGTTGCAAGAGGCAGAAAGTCTGCAATGGCTGAAGCCGTAAGCGAGGGTGTTTTCAAGTCCAAGGCTTTGAAGTCTGCTCTTAACAGCAACGATCCTGTTGCTACTGAAGCCGTAAACCGTGCCTGCCATTATCTGGCGATCGCTTCAGGAAATCTCGTAAATACGTTCAGTCCTGAAATCATCGTTTATGGCGGCGGCGTTATCGAGGCAGTCGGTGATGTATTCCTTCAGAAGATCCTGTCTGAAGTTGACAGATACTGCATGCCTTCTATCAGGGAGACTGTTGTATTCAAGAAAGCTGCTTTGGGCGATGATTCGATCCTTTACGGAGCGCTTTCAATGATAAAGAAGTAATTTAATCGAAAAGAGGAACAATAGGCAGATGGCTAGAATTGATAGCATAAGCAAGACTTTCAATCCGAATGAGGAGGAACCCAGGCTTTACAAGAACTGGATGGACAAAGGCTATTTCAAGCCTTCCGAAGATAGATCCAAGAAGAGATTTTCCATCGTAATGCCCCCGCCGAACATCACGGGACAGCTTCACATGGGTCATGCCCTGGACAATACCCTCCAGGACATCCTTACAAGATATAAGAGAATGGCAGGTTATGCTGCTCTCTGGCTTCCCGGTACTGACCACGCTTCCATTGCTACCGAAGCAAGGATCGTTGCTGAGATGCGTAAGGAAGGCATCTTCAAGGAAGATATCGGCAGAGAAAAGTTCCTTGAGAGAGCATGGGCATGGAAAGAGCAGTACGGCGGACGCATCGTTGAGCAGCTCAAGAAGATGGGTTCTTCATGCGACTGGTCCAGAGAGCGTTTCACAATGGATGAAGGCTGCTCTGATGCAGTTAAGGAAGTATTCGTAAAGTACTACAACCAGGGCCTTATCTACAGGGGCGAGCGCATCATCAACTGGTGTCCTCACTGCCTTACCTCGATCTCAAATGCTGAGGTTGAGTATGAGGAGCAGCCCGGCCATTTCTGGCATATCAGATATCCTTTCGAGGACGGATCAGGATATATCAATCTCGCTACTACAAGACCTGAGACTCTCTTAGGTGATACGGCAGTTGCTGTTAACCCTAAAGATGAGCGTTATAAGGACGTCATCGGCAAGATGCTCGTTCTGCCTCTCGTTGGCCGCAAGATCCCTGTTGTTGCAGACGACTACGTTGATATCGAATTCGGTACCGGTGCGGTTAAGATCACGCCGGGCCACGATCCCAACGACTTCGAAGTAGGTCTCAGACATAATCTCGAGGTTATCACTGTTCTTACGGAAGATGCCAAGATCACAGAGGACTATCCGAAGTATGCCGGTATGGACAGATATGAGGCTAGAAAGGCTATCGTTCAGGACCTCGAAGAGGGCGGATTCCTCATCGAGATCGAAGACTATACACATAACGTCGGTACCTGCTACCGCTGCGGCACGACGATCGAGCCCCGTGTATCACTTCAGTGGTTCGTTAAGATGGAGACTCTTGCTAAGCCTGCCATCGAGGCTGTAAAAGACGGCAGGACAAGGTTCGTTCCTGAGAGATTCTCCAAGAACTACTTCAACTGGATGGAGGATATCCGCGACTGGTGCATTTCCAGACAGCTCTGGTGGGGACACAGGATCCCTGCATTCTACTGCGATGACTGCGGTGAGATCGTAGTTACCAAGGAGAATTCTGCTGTCTGCCCTAAGTGCGGCAAGCCGATGCGTCAGGATCCCGATACGCTCGATACATGGTTCTCATCAGCACTCTGGCCTTTCTCTACTTTGGGATGGCCCGAAAAGACTGAGGATCTTGAGCGTTTCTATCCTACAGATACACTCGTAACTGGTTACGACATCATCACATTCTGGGTCTCCAGGATGATGGTTGCAGGAATGGCTCACATGGATCAGGTTCCTTTCAGGGATGTCCTTATTCATGGTCTCGTAAGAGACTCCCAGGGCCGTAAGATGAGTAAGTCTCTCGGAAACGGTATCGATCCTCTCGAGATCATCGAAAACCATGGAGCAGACGCTCTCAGATTCGCTCTCGTCACCGGTAATGCTCCGGGTAATGACCAGAGATTCCAGGAAGACAAGATCCTGATGGGAAGAAACCTTTCCAACAAGATCTGGAATGCCATGAGATTCGTCATCATGAACATGCCTGACGAGATCGACTATTCAGCTCTTGATACTTCAAAGTACACGCTTGAAGACAAGTGGATCCTTACAAAGCTCCATAACGTTGTAGCTGAGGCTACCACAAACATCGATAACTATGATTTCGGCGTTGCCCTTTCCAAGATCGTCGACTTCATCTGGGACAACTTCTGCGACTGGTACATCGAGATCTGCAAGAGCAGGCTTTTCGATGAGAACTGCCCGACAAGCCTTGAGGCGAGATATCTTCTTAACTATGTACTCGGCGTTTCCATGCAGCTGCTGCACCCGTTCATGCCGTTCATTACAGAGGAGGTTTATTCCAACCTCGTTCTCGATTCCAAGTCAGAATCCATCATGATCTCTGACTGGCCTGATGCCTCAAAGATCCCCGCTTCACCTGATGAGGCTGAGATGATGGAGACACTCATGGATGCCATCCGTGGAATCCGTGCAGTCAGAAAGGACATGGATGTTGCTCCTTCAAGAAAGGCGCACATTATCGTTGTTACACCTTCTGATAAGACAGCGGCAATGTTCGTTAACGGTGAAGGCTTCCTTGCAAGACTCGCTTCCGTAAGCGGTCTTGAGACAAGAAAGGATAAGGAAGGCATTCCTTCCACAGCTGTCGCAGCAATGTTCAAGGGCGGCGAGATCTATCTGCCTCTTGAGGACCTCATCGACATCAGCAAGGAACTTGAGCGTCTTGGCAAAGAGAAGGAGCGCCTTGAAGGTGAGATCGCACGCGTCAGCGGCAAGCTTTCCAACGAGTCGTTCGTATCAAGAGCTCCTGCTGCTATCGTTGATCAGGAGAGAGAGAAGCTCGCTAAGTATGATGAGATGCACAAGAGTATTACCGAGAGAATCGAAATACTCAGCAAATAAAGGAGGGCAGTAAATGGATACAGAAGTATTCGAGAACAAGGAGCTTATTGCAAAGCTTCCTAAGGAAGGAGTTCACTGCTACGCAGGAAATCCCGGAAAGATTACGAGAAACAGAGTCGTATCTTTGATCATGTTTGCAGCGAGCGTAGCTCTTGCAGTAGTAGGCTTTGTCAACGCAGGCAAGGGTATCGCCATGCTTATCCTCGGCGGAC
The DNA here is from genome assembly GCA_946407705.1 of uncultured Clostridia bacterium. Taxonomy (GTDB): domain Bacteria; phylum Bacillota; class Clostridia; order Saccharofermentanales; family Saccharofermentanaceae; genus Saccharofermentans. The sequence continues at coordinate 220,538 of CAMJPC010000004.1, forward strand.
TCGGCGTAGTTCTCGCACTTTGCTTCGTATTGGTTTTCTGCCAGACATTCCTCGTTGCAAAGTTCAGAGTCGCTGTTGACTACAATAACAAGAACATCGTTCTCAGATACCGTTACAGCAAGATCCTTATTCCTTTCGAGAACTTTGACGCAAGAGACGGAGTTCCGGATCAGGCTGAAGCAATGATCGACAAGAACTTCAATAAGGGCGGAAATGCTTATCTCGTTCTTGATGATGTTTTCGAAGATGCTTGCTATCAGACATCCATTGCTGATCTTGAATCCAAGGAAGACTTCGAGAAGCTCAAGGCTGACTGTGTAGCTATCGCTGAGGCTTACGGTGCAAGGAACAGCAAGGACAAGGTCAAGTTCTACTATGAGAAGGACAACGACAATTCCGAGACAGATGAAGCTGACATCGATAAGATCATCGAAGAAGCAAGAAGTGAAGACGGAAAGTCCGCTAAGGAAGAGACTGAAGAGTAAACGGTCTTACAGAACTGAAAGAATCAGGGGTTCACGGTATCGTGAACCCCCTTTATTTTGCTTTGTCATATTATCAGGAAATATCCTTGAGAAGCTTTTGCTTTTCTTCGGTCGTCAGGTGACGCCATTTGCCGACCTCAAGATCCCCGAGTGAAACATTCAGGAATCTGATCCTCTTAAGCCTGGTGACCTTATAGCCGAGGAATTCGCACATGCGCCTGATCTGGCGGTTCATGCCCTGTTTGAGTATTATCCTGAAAGTCTTGGCATTTACCGGTATGACTTGCGCGGGAAGAGTCATGCGGCCGAGTACGGGCACGCCTGAAGACATACTCTTTATAAATGCGGGATCATAAGGTCTGTTTACTGTGACCACGTATTCTTTCTCGTGTCCGTTTTCGGATCTGAGAAGAGAGTTTACGATATCGCCGTTGTTTGTAAGCAGGATAAGACCCGTGGAGTTTTTGTCCAGACGGCCGATAGGGAAGATGCGCTCGCCGTAATCAATGTAATCGATTATGTTTGAGGGATCTCTTCTGTCAGTAGTACAGGTGACACCCAAAGGCTTATTGAAGGCGATGTAGATCATGGAGTCTTCAGGTATGACGGGCTTGCCGTCAACTTCAACCAGATCACCTTCAAATACGCGGGAACCGAGATCGGATATGACTCCGTTGATCGATACTTTGCCTGTCTCGATCAGACGGTCAGCCTCACGTCTCGAACATATACCTGATGAAGCGATATATTTGTTGAGCCTTATTCCTTCAGGCTTTGAGATTGCCGGGTCAGTCCCAGACATCGATGTTCTCCGCCTTTGTCAGAGTGAACGTGAAGGTAGAACCTTCCTCATACTTGCTCGTAACCTTGATGGTCTCGCCCATGTAGGTGAGAAGCTCCTTTGCGATGGAAAGACCAAGACCTGAACCTTTCTTTCCTCTGGCACGGTCAGCTTTAAAGAACCTGTCGAAAATATGGTCGATATCGTATTCGTGGATGCCTTGTCCGGTATCTGCGACGGAGATGTAGACCTTCTTCTCATTCTCGATGTAGTCGGTGATGATCGTTATCGATTTACCGCGGGGAGTATACTTTTTCGCGTTGTCCAAAAGGATTACGAGGACCTGCTCAACACGGTCGGGGTTACCGTTGACAGTTGGCAGCGTGCCGTAAGTATTCTGGACAGAGAATTTGATCCCGGACTCGGCCATGACAGGCTTGAACCTGATCTCAATGTTGTTGATGAGCTTGTTAACATCAAAAGGATAAGTCTTGAACGCAAGCGTCCTGGACTGGAGTTTTGAGAGCTCAAGCATGTCGTCGATAAGTCTTGAAAGACGCATCGTCTCGTTGAGGATGATTCCGTAATAACGCTGACGGTCTTCTTCTTTCTTTACCATGCCGTCAGACAACGGCTCGATCAGACCTCTGAGAGTCTGAAGGGGAGTACGGAGTTCGTGTGAGATGTTGGCAACGTAGTCCTGTCTGAAATGCTCGTTCTTCTGTGCTTCATAGATGTCGCGGAAGAATCCCGTGGCACCGATGATGCGCATCTTGTCCTCTGAATCATATTTCGGGATTATCGTGGACTGGTAAGCATAGCTTCTGTCCTCGATCATTCTGGTCTTAGTCTCACCGGTCGCGATGCAGTCTTCGAAATCCTGCCATACCTCTTCGAAAGGAATGAGCTGGAGATGCTCTGTGAACATGTTGTTCTTCTCTGCTCTGTTAAAGAGGGTCTTTATGGCTTCGTTGGTCGTTACCGGATTGGAATTTTCGTCGACAACGACGATACCGTCGGAAATGACGTCGAAGATCTCCTGAAGTCTGTTTTTCTCGATCGTAAGATCGCTGATGGATTTGGAGAGCTGGTCGGCGAGATAGTTGAATGAAGCACCAAGCTCTCCGATCTCACCCTTATGGCTTTCGTCAGCTCTTACCGTGAAGTTGCCGCTGGCGTATTCCATGGCTATTTCGTTCATTTCCTGGATAGGAAGGACCATCCTGACAACGAGCGCGTAAGCGGGAATGAGCATGACGCACGCAGCCATCAGAGTTGAAAGAACGAGAATGTTGATGTACTGGATGATAAGGTCGTTATACGCATTAAGGTATGAAAGCGACAGGAGAGTGCAGTTCTCGCCGTTATAGTAGACCGGCTGGCTGATGGCGATGATTATCTTCATCGGATCGGAAGTGTTGAATTTACGGGTTGAAATACCGTTGGTCCCGACCGTGAACTCGGCGAAATCAAGAGTGTTATTAACGTTATTGATGTCTTTGGCGGAAATGTTCATCTTGTTTGTCGGGGTGGACTGGATGAGATTTCCGTCTTTGTCTATCAGGAAATAATCATGACCTGAGGCAAAGGAAGTGTTGAAAAAGAAAGCTCGTGACTGTTCGTTATCGAGAATAGCCGGATCTTCAACGAAGATCTTCTGGTATACGAGGTCCTGCTTGACGGCATTAGTCGTTTCCAGGTCTATGGTTGCAGTACGGCCTGCCACGATGAACGCAAGGGTCGCAAGAATTGCGGATGCCACCAGGGAAATGATGACAAGAGACATTGTCCTTCTGAGCAGGGTGCTCTGAAACATCAGTCAGCCTCGAACTTATAGCCTACGCCGTAGATCGTCTGAATGCTCCAGGAAGCACCGTCGAAGGCGATCTTTTGTCTGATTCTCTTAATGTGGGTGTCAACGGTACGGTAATCGCCGCTGTAATCGTAACCCCAAACGGATTCGAGGATCTGTTCTCTCTCAAAGACCTGACCCGGATGAGAAGCAAGGAGATAAAGGATCTCGACTTCCTTAGGGGTACAAGGTACTGTCTCACCCTTAACCTTAACGGAATAGTTGCCGAGGTTGATCTCAAGCCCCGGGAATTTAAGAACGGAAGAAGATGTCTGCGTGTCGCCGAATCTTCTGAGAACGGCCTTGATCCTCGCGATAACCTCACGGGGAGAGAAAGGCTTGACGATATAGTCGTCTGCACCAAGCTCAAGACCTAAGATCTTGTCGATCTCTTCGCCCTTAGCAGTAAGGATGATGATGGGTGTGGATAAGGTCTTACGTACCTCACGGCAAACGTCAAGGCCGCTCATTTCGGGCATCATGACATCAAGAAGGATCAGATCGGCAGCACCGGTCTGAGCCATATCAAGAGCTTCTTTGCCATCATATGCATCTGTATGGGTAAAGTTATCGTTATCAAGATAAAGAGCCAGAGACTCGTGTACGACGGGGTCGTCATCACATATAAGTATGTTGGGTTGTCCGTTCATGTTGTGATCATCCCTCTGTTATTTTCAACCATTATATATTGTTTTTTGTCTAAAATACAAATGTTATGTATAATTTACTATTATTACATTTATTGCTTTTTTTATTGTCTCGAATTACAATCACTTTCTGAATACAGGAGGGGAGATATGAATATAAAAACATTGAATAAAAGGGCCGGAGCTGTGATTTTGCTCGGTTCAATGATCATTTCACTCTGCGGATGCAGCATGTTCAGCAAAAAGGATGTTGTTGCCGCTGCAAAGGAAGTCGCAGAGAACATCGTTGATTTCGATGCCGACAAGCTTCTTGATCTCTCAACACTCAATAAAAAGGGTGAAAAGGCTGAGGATCTCCGCAAAGGCCTTAACGGCGACTATCTTGACGAGAATTCCAAGAAATTCTGCAATGCCGTTAAAAAGACCATGTCTTATGAGATTGATGAGAAATCATTCAGCATTCAGGGCAATGAGGCAACGATCGACATTATTTTCGAAATAGCCGATTATGAGTTGATCCTTAAGAAAGACTATAAGGACATCGACGAACTTGTTTCTGCCGTCAGGAATTCCGATGACACCGACAAGGTCACTTTTAACGCAGTATTTGTAAAAGAAGACGGCCAATGGCTCCTTGATAACCTCATGAGCAAAGGCTTTACCAATATTTTCGAATTCATGGATGCCGATCTCGGTGTTCTGGCTGTGGATCTCGCAAATATCGTAAACAAGAATTCCACCAAGTTTTCAGGTGAAAGCGACGGAAACGTCACCAACGCTAAAAAACTCTCTCTTAACGTTGCTTTCCAGTCTGATGTCACGAAGCTCAAGGGCAAAGGCGTCAAGCTGATCTATGAGGTTTCCAAGGACAATAAGACGGTATGGACGAGCCAGCCTTTCGAAATCGGTAATAACACGAGAATCTATCTTGATTACGGTACAAACCAGAATCCCGATGCTGAGATGAAGTCTAACTACATTGCGGAAGGAACATATAAGTTTACGCTTAAAGCTGAAAACGGAACGGTTGTATATACAGCTTCTGTTAATGTTATGGTTTCTGTCAGGGAGACAACAAGCTCCGGAACCGGTAATACTTCAAGCCAGGGTTATAAGTTCTATGACAGCGTTTTTGCAAGCAAGATCATTACTGCAGCGTGGATGAATGTGGACAATAAGCGCGTCAACGCAACATCTTACGGCTCTGATGCTACACGTATCTCCTTCCAGATGCAGGTACAGCCTGACGCCGAGAATGTTTACTTTGCATTCTTCTATGCATCAAGTGTTGCTGAAGCGTTGAAGATCAATGTAAAGTCAGATACTCCTGCCATCAGCGGTGAGGGCAAGCCCATCGTCAACAGCAACGGTACTTTCTATGCATTGGGCCTTAAGTCCAAGTCAGGCACCAATATGAAGCCGGGTATCTATATCCTTGCGATCTACTCTGCAGACAGACAGACACTGTACGGACTCGCAGAGTGCCAGATCCTTACAAAGCCTACGTCTTCTTATAAGGGCTGATGATCAATTACAGATAATAGAAAAAGGCGGCAGTTAATGCCGCCTTTTGTTTTATCCTCAGATGCTTTGTTTATCAGTGTTTGATAACGAAAAAATACGTTCCGGCCGCAATAAGGATGAACTGGATGATCATGCTGACCGGGACAATGATCTTGAATGATGTGTGCTTTGTCTTATGTCTGAAGATCTTCATTCCGAGGAAAGCCCCAAGCCCGCCGAAACAAGCCGCGAACAGCAGGAGGGTCTTCTCCGGGATCCTCCATTTGCCTTTCTTGGCCTTGGCTTTGTCGACTCCGTACAGAACGAAAGTGACAATAGTCATTAATGCGTAAAACACAAGAAAAATTTTCATACGTATATTATAATCGTTGCAATGAGATTTTCGAACGGGTTTAAACGTATTTTTCCCAGAGCAGCCGCCTGTGCCGTGTGCCTTGCGGTGCTTATTATTCAGCCTTCATGCAGCGGACTGCTGGATGATGAAGAGACTTATGACGGAAGTTCAAATGAATCGTCTTCTGTTATCGTTTCAACTGAAACCCATGAAAGCGGAAAAGGACGTGCCGAGACTGAACCGGATTCCGGATTTGACCGCATAAGCAAGGCATATATTCACAATGCCTGGTATGATGTCGAGAAAGACAATCCGGTCGATTACAATTCCATTGATTCCAATGATGCCTATGCTTTGAAATGCGTTTTCTATTTTAATGAGCCTGTAAGCGGCAACTTTAAGGCTATACTGAAAAGGGACGGACAGCAGGTGGCGGTCAAGGATATCAGGATCGACGGCATAGTGATCGTGGAATGCGATTTCTCTGCGGGTCTTGAGGGATATGGCAATTTCGGTCCCGGATCATATTGCGTAGAACTTGAAACGGAGGGCAAAAGCGTTGCCGTCTCCGGTGAAATGAGGGTTAACTGATGTTTGTAGCAGATAAATGGAAGGATTATGAGATCCTTTATGCCGGCAAAGGCGAGAAATACGAGCGCTGGGGCTCCGTAAAGCTCCTGAGGCCGGATCCTCAGGCTGTCTGGCCTGTTGTTGACGGCGGCAAAGTCAAGAAGATGAGTGATCTGCCGGCTCCTGACGCTGTCTATAACAGAAGCAGCGAAGGCGGCGGTTCCTGGACAAGATATTCGCAGATTCCTTCTTCATGGAAGATATCCTATGAATCCCTTGGCAAAAAACTGACATTCATCGTTGAGCCTACAAGCTTCAAGCATACCGGTCTTTTCCCTGAACAGGCAGTAAACTGGGACTTCTGCGGCAAGCTTATCGAAGATGCCGCAAATAAGGGCAGGAAAGAGATCCGCGTATTGAACCTGTTTGCTTATACCGGAGCCGCAACTTTGGCAAGTGCTGCTCACGGAGCAACCGAAGTCGTTCATGTTGATGCCTCAAAGGGCATGATCGCCAGGGCAAAGGAAAATGTTTCTGTCAGCGGGCTTAATGAAAGCTACATCCGTTTTATCGCTGATGACTGCAAGAAATTCGTTGAGCGCGAGATCAGACGCGGAAGAAAATACGAGGGGATCATCATGGATCCTCCGTCTTACGGAAGAGGTCCTTCGGGCGAACTTTGGAAGCTTGAAGATTCTTTCTATGACCTTGTCGCTCTTACATCAGAACTCATTTCCGATGACCCGCTCTTTTTTATCGCAAGTTCATATGCGACCGGTATCACGGCTGAAGCTTCCGGACAGATACTTTCCCTTGGAATTAAGGGCGGAAAAACAACAGCAGGGGAGATTGGACTTCCCGTCAGCAAAATGGGCATAAACCTGCCGTGTGGTTCTGTGGCAAGATGGACTCCGGTTTAACTGTATTTGAAGGCGTTCAGATCCTTTATGAAGACAATCATGTGATCGTCTGCGTCAAGCCTGCGGGAGTTTTATCCCAAGGCGACGGCTCTGATGCTCCCGATATGCTGACAATTCTCAAGAAATACATCAAGGAAAAGTACAACAAGCCCGGAGAGGTGTTTCTGGGACTCGTTCACAGGCTTGACCGTCCGGTATCAGGTGTAATGGTCTTTGCAAGAACGTCGAAGGCTGCAGCCAGGCTTTCTGAGCAGATCAGGGCAGGAAAGACCGTGAAATGCTACAGGTGTGTGGTAAACGGCATCCTCGAGGGCGAAGGCAAGCTCGAAAACTATATTCTCAAAGACAGCAAGACAAATACGGTGACAGTATCTGATTCTCCGGTCAAGGACGCCAAGTTTGCTGCCCTTGAGTATAAAGCCATTCGTTCGGAGAATGATATGACCCTGGTCAGCATTAAACTCGGCACCGGAAGGTCCCATCAGATAAGGGCTCAGCTTGCTCATTCCGGGCATCCCATCGCAGGCGACAGAAGGTACGGAAAAGCCGAAGGAATAAGCTATGACATTGCTTTGCAGTCCTGCAGGTTTGAATTTGAACATCCCACCAAGCATGAACACATGATTTTCGAGATCCCGGTCCCGACATGTGAACCGTGGTTTTCTTGACATTATTTCCCATAAATATTTATAATAAACAGTCACAAAAATTTTGACTGAAGGTGAATTCGCTTTATGTACAAGAAAGTCTCTAAAGAGCTCAATTTCGTCGACCGCGAGAAGCAGGTCCTGGATTTCTGGAAAAAGAACGACATCTACAAGAAGAGCATTAAGCAGCTCCGTGACGGGGCTCCGACCTTTACGCTCTACGATGGTCCTCCGACGGCTAACGGTAAGCCGCACATCGGACACATCAAGACCAGAGTCATTAAGGACGTAATTCCGAGATATCATGCCATGAAGGGCGAGAACATCGTCTTCAAGGCAGGCTGGGATACACACGGACTCCCCGTAGAACTCGAAGTCGAGAAGGCTTTGGGCATTAACGGCAAGCCTCAGATCGAAGGCTATGGCGTAGAGCCTTTCATCAAGAAGTGTAAGGAATCCGTATGGACCTATAAGGACCAGTGGGAGCACATGAGCGACCGCGTCGGCTTCTGGGCTGACATGGAGCACCCTTATGTCACATACGATAACAATTACATCGAGTCCGAATGGTGGGCATTGAAGCAGATGTGGGATCAGGGCCTTATCTACAAGGGCCACAAGATCGTTCCTTACTGCCCGAGATGCGGAACCGCTCTTTCTTCACACGAAGTCGCACAGGGATACAAGACAGTCAAGGAGAGATCCGCTGTCGTAAGATTCAAGTGCGTTGATGAGGACGCATACATCCTCGCATGGACGACAACGCCCTGGACGCTTCCTTCAAACGTTGCTCTCTGCCTTAATCCTGATGCTGAATACTCAAAGGTAAAGGCTTGCGACGGTTACACATACTACATGGCAACCGCGCTCCTTGATTCAGTTCTCGGCAGCCTTGCAAAAGACGGCGAGAAGGCATATGAGATCCTCGAGTCTTACAAGGGTTCTGACCTTAAGGGCATGAACTATGTTGCTCTTTACGAGGGAACTGCCAAGGAAGCAGCTAATCAGAAGAAGAGAGCTCACTACACTGTGTGCGACGACTATGTAACGATGGAAGACGGTACCGGTATCGTTCACATCGCTCCCGCATTCGGTGAAGACGACGCAAGAGTAGGAAGAGACAATGACCTTCCGATGGTACAGTTCGTTGATACAAGGGGTAACCTCACTGAGGAGACTCCTTTTGCAGGCATGTTCGTTAAGGATGCTGATCCTGAGGTCCTCAAGGATCTCGATTCCAGACATCTCCTTTTCTCTGCTCCCAAGTTCGAGCACGAGTATCCTTTCTGCTGGAGATGCGACACACCTCTGATCTACTTCGCAAGAAGCACATGGTTCATCGCAATGAGCAAGAAGAGGGATGAGCTCCTCAAGAGCAATGCCATGGTCAACTGGATGCCTGAGACGATCAGGGACGGCCGTATGGGTGACTTCCTCAGAAACGTAATCGATTGGGGTATCTCCCGTGAACGTTACTGGGGCACACCGCTTCCGGTATGGGAGTGCGAGTGCGGTCACAGACACTGCATCGGTTCCATTGAGGAACTGAAGTCCATGAGCGATGACTGCCCGGATGACATCGAGCTTCATAAGCCTTATGTAGATAATGTACACATCAAGTGCCCTGAGTGCGGCGGCAAGATGAAGAGAGTAACCGAGGTTATCGACTGCTGGTTCGATTCCGGTTCAATGCCTTTCGCTCAGTATCACTATCCTTTTGAGAACAAGGAATTCTTTGAATCACACTATCCCTGCCAGTTCATCTCCGAGGGTATCGACCAGACGAGAGGTTGGTTCTACTCACTCATTGCTATTTCCACTGTTCTTTTCGGAAGAGCACCTTTCGAAAACTGCATCGTAATGGGTATCGTTCAGGATAAGGACGGTATCAAGATGAGTAAGCACCTGGGTAATGTCGTCGATCCTTGGGATGTCCTCGATTCACAGGGTGCAGATGCCGCAAGATGGTATTTCTATACGGCTAACCAGCCCTGGCTTCCTTCCAGATTCTCCAAGGAGGCTGTTAACGACGGCATCAAGAAGTTCATCGGTACATTCTGGAATACATACGCTTTCTATGTAATGTATGCCGACATCGACAACTTCGATCCTACAAAGCACACTCTTGATAAGGCGACTCTGGGCGCCATGGACAGATGGGTCCTTTCACGTCTCAACACTCTTATCAAGGTCGTAAACGAGAAGATGGACGCTTATGACATTGCACAGTCCGCAAGACTCATTCAGGATTTCACTGAAGAACTCTCCAACTGGTATGTCAGACGCTGCCGTGACAGATACTGGGGCGCAGAGGAGACTCAGGATAAGGTCAATGCTTACATGACCCTTTACACTGTCCTCGATAATCTCACAAGACTTTCTGCACCTTTCGTTCCGTTCATGACCGAAGAGATCTATCAGAACATCGTACGTTCTGTTGACGGCAATGCACCTGAGTCCGTACACCTCGCCAAGTATCCTGCAGCTGATGAGAGCCTCATCGATACAAAGCTTGAGGAAGAGATGGCACTCGTTCAGCAGATCGTTACTCTCGGCCACAGCTGCCGTGAATCCGCATCGATCAAGAACCGTCAGCCTCTCTCTGAGATCTATGTCGTATCCGAGATCGGTCTCGATGACGAGTACAAGCCGATCGTTCTTGACGAGCTCAACATCCGCAAGATGGAAGTACTGAGCGACGCATCAACTCTTGTTGATTACACGTTCAAGCCTCAGCTCCGTACATGCGGAAAGAAGTTCGGTAAGAACCTCAATGCCGCCAGGGAAGTAATCGCAAACCTCCCCGGCAAGGAAACATATAACGCACTTAAGTCCGGTTCCGTAAAGATCACGGTTGAAGGTGAAGAGTATGAGATGACAGAAGAGGATTTTCTCATCGAGACAACACAGCCTGAAGGATTCTCCACACAGACATCCGGTGCTCTTACAGTCTCCATCTCAACTGTTCTTACTGAAGACCTCATCGAAGACGGTTTCATCCGTGAGATGATCTCCAAGATCCAGACACAGCGTAAGGAAACAGGCCTTGAGGTTACTGACCGCATCGTTCTCAAGTATGCTGGCAACGACAAGCTTGCCGGCATCATCGAAAAGAAGAAGGACTTCCTCGCTTCTGAAGTTCTTGCTACCGACATAATCGCAGGCGAGGGCTCAAATTCCAAGGAATGGAACGTTAACGGCGAGAAGATCACGTTCTCGGTTGAGAAAGCTTGAGGATTGATAAATGCTGATTCAGGTGTTTCAGTTAACGGGGCTTAGTATTCCGGAGAAAATACTCTACGCACTGATAATTCTCTTTGCGTTGACACTGTCTTTCTCAGTCCACGAGTTCATGCATGCGTTTGTTGCTGACTGGTTAGGAGACAGGACACCCCGTAACATGGGCAGACTGACTCTTAATCCGGTTGCTCACATGGACATAACCGGTACCATCCTCCTGCTTATGGCAGGATTCGGATGGGGTAAGCCTGTCATGTATAATCCGAACAACCTCAAAAAGTTCAAGAGCCGCAGGCTTATGAACATAATGGTACATCTTGCAGGCGTAACGGGTAACTTCGTTCTTGCACTGATATCAGGCATTATAGCCACGCTGATCGATTGCATCGCAGCTGGTATGGTCGATCCTGACGGCAAAGCTGCCGTCGCTGTGGCAACGGTCAAAGCGGCTTTCGTTTTTACTGAGACGTTCTCGCTCATGCTTCTTGCGTTCAACCTCCTTCCGATCCCGCCTTTGGACGGTTTCCATGTACTGGAAGAACTCCTTCCTTATAGGATCAGACGGTCTGAAGGTTACCGCAAGTTCGAGATGTTTGCCCCTTACGGCATAATGATCCTTTTCCTGGCGAGTTTTTCCATGAGGTTAAACATTTTGGACACGATCATAAGAGTGATCGAGACACCTTTTGCTTTGGCTATAGAGGCAATATGCAATCTGATCAGATTGCCTTTCATGTAGGACGGAAACCGTTAAGATGGCAGTGACTGCGATAAAACCTGAAATACGTTTACAGCACTTCGAAGGTCCTCTGGACCTTCTTTGTCATCTCATAGAAAAGAACGACGTTGATATCTGCGATATCCCTATTTCCGAGATCACATCGCAGTATATGGACTATCTTTCGGCGATGAAGCAGCTGGATATGGATATCGCTTCAGAATTCCTGCTTATGGGTGCAACCCTGGTTCACATCAAATCCAGGATGATGCTTCCGGGTAAGAAATCCGAGGGTTCTGACGGTGGTGAGGAAGACCCGAGAGAAGAACTTGTAATCTCGCTCATGAGATACAAGCGGTGCCGTGTTTTCGCGAACGAACTTCGTGAACGCCGCGCTAAATATGAAGGCGCAAGATTCAGAACGAGATCGACTGCAAAGGAACTCGGGATCGACATTAAGAAGATCTCATCAGATTTCTCAAAGGAAGAATTTGATGATGCGGTCTCCGTTATCAATGAGCGTAACGAGATGCGTTTCACCGATATCTCGGCTAAGATCAAGCACATCTTAAGACGTGACAAGATGTCGGTAAAGCAGAGGATGAAATCCCTGTGGCTCACTATCACCAAGAAGGGAAAGATGTTCTTCTCCGAACTCTTTGCCGGAAAGAAAACCGAAAAGATCGACAGGATTGTAAGCTTCCTTGCAATCCTCGAGCTCGTCAGGAACAACGACATTACGGCTACGCAAAAGGGAAGCTTCGAAGATATCTTAATTGAAGAGAAGAGAAAGTGATTATGGACAACGAATTCAGAGTAACAGTACAGGAACTCCCCGGAGCTATTGAATCGCTTCTTTTCGTTTCGGGTGACCCTATCTCCGCGGATAAACTCGCGGATCTCCTCAATGTTAAGAAAGCCGCTGTCGAAGAGGCTCTCAAGAGCCTTATATCCAAATATAAGAATAATCCTTGGGGCGGACTCGAGATCAGAAAGATCGAAGATTCCTATGCCATGATGACGAGACCCGAGCAGAAGAAGTTCATTGAGAGGCTCTATGCTCCGAAGTCGCAGGTACCTTTGTCTCAGGCATCCTACGAGACACTTGCCGTCATCGCATACAACCAGCCCTGTACGAGAGCCCAGGTTGAGACGGTAAGAGGCGTTTCATCTGATTCGATCATATCGAGGCTTCTTGACCGTGGCTGGATCGAGGAAGCAGGCTGTCTTGACGCACCCGGAAGACCTGCGCTTTTCGCCACTTCCAAGCAGTTTCTAACGGAATTCGGAATTGAATCCGTTGATGATCTGCCGCCTATGGAACTCATGAGCTATCAGACTATCCGCGATATGGAGAACTCGCTGCGTGAAGCTGCAGGCGGAGAGGACAAGCAGATCTCCATCGATTCACTTATGGGCGTAGAGAAGCCTTCTGAAAGCGAGGAAGGAAAGGAAGAGGACAATGGAGACGATTGAGACCATTGAACGCAGCTATGCCGGCCTTTCCAAAGGTCATAAGGCTATTGCTGAATTCATATTGAAAAGCTATGACAAAGCAGCTTACATGACAGCTGCCAAGCTCGGAGAAGAAGTCGGAGTTTCCGAGTCTACCGTAGTCAGATTTACTACGGAACTCGGTTATGAAGGATATCCCCAGTTCCAGAAAGCTCTTCAGGAAGATCTTAAGACAAAGCTTACTTCGGTTCAGCGTCTTGATTACACGGATAAGTTCAGCGGAGATGCTGAAGCCGTAAAGGCTGTCATGAGCCAGGATATCGTTAACCTCAAGGAAACTCTTGACAGCATTGACGAGAAGGAATTCGCCCGTGCGGTTGACGTGATCCTCAAGGCAAGAAAGATATATATCATGGGCATCAGGGCATCACAGCCTCTTTCGGAGTTCATGCATTTCTACATGGCAGTTCTTTTCGATGACGTTGTACTCGTAAGAAGTACTTGTACAAATGAGCTTTTTGAGCAGATTATGCCGATCGGCGAAGGTGATGTCATGATAGGCATCTCTTATCCGAGATATTCCGCGAGAACGATCAACTCTATGGAGTATGCAAAGAAAAAGGGCGCAACCACCATCGCGATCACTGACAAGGGCGGTACTCCCATGACCGAACACGCTGACGTAAGTCTTTTCGCAAAGTCATCAATGGCTTCGTTCGTTGATTCGCTTACGGCTTCGCTGTCGCTTATCAATGCGCTTCTGGTTACCCTGGGAATGCACAGGAAAGAGCATATCAAGGAATCACTTGCTTCGCTTGAGACTTTGTGGTCACAATACCGGGTTTATGAGACCGGCCGCGACCGTAAGGATGACAGCGAATTTATTTTATAAGGATTTCTAATTAAGGAGAACGAATATGAGCATTTATCAGATCGCAATCGACGGACCTTCAGGATCAGGCAAGAGCACGCTCGCAAAGGGCGTTGCCAAAGAACTTGGCATCATGTATCTCGATACGGGTGCAATGTACCGTACCTGTGCGGTTGCTTCCATCAAGAGAGGCATCAACGCAAAGGATCCCGAAGCTGTTAAAAAGATGATGGATGAGATCAAGATCGACGTTAAGTTTATAGACGGCGTTCAGCATATGATCCTTGACGGTGAAGACGTTACCGGCGAGCTCCGCACACCTCAGACATCCATTGCGGCATCTGACGTTTCCGCTCATCCTGTCGTAAGGACAGCCATGGTATCTCTTCAGAGAGAGATTGCCAAGAACCAGACTTTCGTCCTTGACGGAAGAGACATCGCATCCGTTGTTCTTCCTGATGCAAAGTACAAGTTCTTTGTTATATGCGCACCCGAGGTCAGGGCAGAGAGAAGACTTGCCGAGCTTGAGGCTGCAGGCGATCATTCACAGACGAAGGAAGAAGTCTTAAGAGACATCATTTACCGTGACGAGCAGGATTCCAAGAGAGCAACGTCACCTCTCATCCAGGTTCCCGAAGCAATCGTCATCGATACGGGAAAATACGATATCGACGGAACCAGAGAGTTCCTTCTGTCACATCTGGACGAAGCCGATAAATGATAATAACCGTCGCGAAGTCATCAGGTTTTTGCTTTGGCGTCAAAAATGCCGTTGCGGCTGCGGAAGAAGCAGTAAGTAACCGTAAGGGCGGGAAGCTCGTCATGCTCGGCGAGATCGTTCATAACAGGAATGTGGTGGATAAACTCACAGAACGGGGATTTGAGATCTGTGAGAAGGCCGAAGACTGTCCCGATAACTCCGTCGTTATCATCAGGGCTCACGGGGTGCCGCCCAAGGATATCGGGATACTGAAGTCAAAAGGCTGCGAGATAAGGGACATGACTTGTCCTTTCGTGTCCAAGATACATAAGATCGTCAGAGAGAACGCCGAAAACGGGATGAATATCATCATTGCTGGTACAAAAGGACATCCCGAAGTAACCGGTTTATTGGGTGAAACAGAGGGGACGGGCGTCAAGACCGCCGTCATAAAGTCTCCTGACGATCTCGAAAACCTTGATTTTCCGCTGTCTTCGGCAATTTTGGTGTCCCAGACGACTTTTTCTTCGGAAGTGTTCAAAGATATTTGTAAAAAAGCCGAAAATCAAATTGCATTTAAATATCTTTTTGATACAATATGTATTACGACTGAAAGTAGGCAAAAGGAAGCCGCGTCGCTCTCTGGGAAATCCGATTCGATGCTTGTCATCGGTTCGTCTCACAGTTCGAACACCACTAAGCTTTTGGACATCTGCAAAGGTCGCTGTGCAAGAACATTCCTTGTAAACTCCGCCGAAGAGGCCGGGAGGTTGATTGCCGAAGGCAAGATCCTTCCAGATGATCGGGTAGGGATTACTGCGGGTGCATCTACACCGGAAGCTATTATTTTGGAGGTTGTTCAAAAAATGAACGAAGACGAGAACAAGAAGATTGAGAATCAGCAGCTTGACAGCGAGTTTGCCAACGCACTTGATTCATTAGCGCAGGTCAGGAGAGGCGCCATTGTTAAAGGTACTATCACATCAGCTGATAGCGATTTTGTTTACGTTGACGTCCATGACAAGTCCGAGGGTAGGATCGCAAGAAGAGAATTCGAATCCGATCCTGATTTTGATCTTGATAAGGCTGTTGCCGAGCACGCTGAAGTTACAGTTAAGGTAAGAAGCATCAAGAATTCCGATCAGGGCAAGGAGATCATCCTTTCCAAGAACGATGTAGAGGCTGAGAAGGGCAGAGCTGAGATCGAAGAGGCTTTCGCTAACAAGACTCCCATCGAAGTTAAGATCACAAGAACCGTCAAGGACGGTCTCATCGGTACTTTCAAGGGTATCGACGTATATATCCACAGAACACAGATCAAGCACGGCGAAGTCAAGGATCTTGATCCTTACATCGGTCAGACTATGGAGATCCGTATCACCAAGTTCGACACAGAGAAGGGCAGACTCAGAATCTCCGGCAGCCACCGCGTTATCGCTTCTGAGGAGCGTGCTAAGAAGTCTGCTGAGGTTTGGGATAACATCGAGGAAGGCAAGCGCTACATCGGTACTGTCAGAAGCCTCGTTGATTTCGGTGCATTCATCGACATCGGCGGCGTAGACGGTCTCGTTCACGTTTCCGAGCTTTCCTGGAGCCGCAATGCTAAGCCTTCTGATGTTCTTAAGGTTGGCGATCAGGTTGACGTTTACGTTAAGTCTTTCGACAAGGATACAAAGAAGATCTCTCTCGGTTACAAGAGACTCGAGGATGATCCTTACTACAACATCGAAGAGAGAATGCCTCTCGGCTGCATCGTTAAGGGTACTGTAGTACGTCTCACCAAGTTCGGTGCTTTCGTACAGCTTGAGCCCGATCTCGACGCTCTCTGCCACGTTTCCCAGATCT